>OZ250162.1:2565000-4042260 GCA_965238025.1 Aggregatimonas sp.
GACTAGAAGCAGATGTGGATTGTTTTGAACATACAGGGCTTTCATCCGCGCCAAAGTATCCGGATGATGTCATGAAAATGATTACCGAACGTACGGCAAACATGAGTAAGGGCCCACTTTTTTGGTGTCCGACGGTAGAGGGTTTATATAATTATGAATATGTACGGGATAACCCGGAAAAGCTCGACAACAATTCATGGCATTTGGGTTTGCCCGATAGTGTCATTACGGATATTAAAAATAGCATAGCGCACCCAGACCGTTTACCATATTTTCAATTAACGCCATCACGTAGACCTACCTTAAAAACCAAGATAAACCAGCTCTTGGATGCTGGAGTTGTGCTTATGATTGGGACAGATAGTGGCATCCCTATGAAATTTCATAGTCAATCCACTTGGAATGAATTGGATGTATGGGTAAATGAGTTTGACATTGATCCTATGTATGCCATAAGGGCGGCCACCTATTGGCCTGCGCTTTGGATGGGAGTAGCCGATGAAGTAGGCACCATAACTCCAGGTAAGTATGCAGATATCATTGCGGTTAACGGGGATGTACTCCGATATATTAGCTTATTGCAAGATGTTGACCTGGTGATAAAACATGGCAGGCGCTACAAATAATTCTTCTGTAGCCTTAAAATGAAACAGCAAGTAATTTATAAACATGAAGAACAGCTGAATGCATGGTCGCATGCTATTGGAATGATTTTCGGCATTATTGGATTGTTCCTTTTGCTTCGGAAAAATACATTCAAGACGGACTTTTCCGAGTTCAGTATCCTTGTATATAGCTTATCATTTGTGGTATTATTTACTGTATCGGCGGTGTACCATTATGTTGAAAGCCCAGCACTTAAAAAGAAACTCCGTATTCTCGATCATATTAGTATTTACCTGCTCATTGCGGGCACTTACACACCTTTGACCCTTATAACATTGGAAAATTCCAGTGGTTGGACCATTTTCTATATCGTTTGGAGTATGGCCGCTGCAGGTACCTTACTTAAATTATTCTTGACCGGTAAGTATGAATTTGTTTCCCTTTTACTCTACTTGGGGATGGGGTGGCTTATCGTTTTGGACTACCAAAATATAATGGACCATATCTCCTCCGTAGGTATAAATCTTCTTTTTTTAGGAGGCGCTTTTTATACGTTAGGAATTATTTTTTATGCCATCGAAAAAATTCCCTACAATCATTTTATTTGGCATTTGTTCGTTCTAGCCGGTGCTGTTAGCCATTGGTTTTTTATTTTTTACGGCGTGGTTTAGTTCAAAAAAAATCGGGTAAATACCTTAAGGAATTCAGAGGAAGAGTCTTTAGGCAATAATGAAGTCTTTATATTCCTCGAAAAAGACTTCTAATTGAAGCATTGATTCGTTAAAAAACACCATTGTTTCTTGCCAAGTGTCTTTGTTGTGAATCGAAACCGCAACTTTTTCGACGTATACCCTTGAAATTTCTTTTTTATTTTCCAGGATATAGGAATCCTCGAATTTCACATCTTTCAAAAAATCATCCCTGAGAATCGACTTTAGAGATACTAGTTTTTCCCAGAGCGCCATCCTATATTCCAAATTATGATGTTCTACATCCAACGAAACCAAGGCCTTTTTAACATCAAAATAAAATTTTAACGACAAACCTTTTTTCTTGGTATTGTGCAAAACCCATTTATGTGGGAATGACTTACCAAAAGCTATCCAGAATTCTTGGCGCAAACGTTTAGATTCCTCTCTACCGAACATTATACAAAATAGGCTATGACAATACCGGTTATAATAACCAATAATTTGCGCAGGTTAAATTTATGCCCTTCAGTGCTTTCGAACAAAATTACGGTTGAAATATGCAAAAATACCCCGATAACCAGAGCATTGATATTGGCTATATAGGTGGGGGAAAGATTAAAGTTAGCAGCAATATAACTTCCCATGGGTGTCATCAAAGAGAAAAGAAGAATAAAGAATATGGCCTTTGTTAGCGCTATTTTAGAGTTGAGTAAAAAAATACTCAGGATAATGGCAATCGGGATTTTATGAATAAGAATTCCGTAAATGATGGTGGAGTTACTTTCAATAGGGAAGCCTTCGAGCAAAGAATGAATAGACAGGCTAATGAAGAGTAACCACGGAAAATCGCTTTTTTCCAAATCTAGATGAACATGGCCATGTTCGGCCCCCTTTGAGAAAAATTCTAAAAAGATCTGTAATAGTATCCCTAGCATGACAAAAACCCCAACCGTTTTTGAATCGCTATGGGCGTATACTTCGGGAAACAGTTCGAACAGGGAAAGCGCTAATAAAAATGCTCCACTGAAGGCTAGTAAAAGTTTAAAATTCTCCTTTCGTTGTGGTTTAACGACAAATACAAAACCAAAACTGAGCAAAACCGCTAAAATGGGCAGCAAATAGGTCATTTATTGGACGGTTAGGCGTGTGTGATTAAAAATATAAGACTAAATCTGGGCCAAAAATACTGTATTTTTGCGGCAATCTTAAAAGAAGATATGGGCAATAATTTTAAAATGGTAGCCAAAACGTTATTTGGTTTTGAGGAAATCTTGGCAAAGGAACTACGCAATCTTGGAGCAGGTAATGTAAAGGAAGGTACCCGGAATGTTTCCTTTGAGGGAGATACAGGTTTTATGTATAAGGCCAACCTATGTTTGCGAACCGCAATAAAGATTATTAAGCCCATTCATTCGTTCTCCGTTCGTAATGAAAATGAGCTTTATAAGAAAATTTATGCCATGGATTGGGCCGAATACCTTTCAATAGATTTGACCTTCGCCATTGATACCACCATTAACTCTGACAATTTTACACATTCACTCTATGTTTCCCAAAAGGTAAAAGATGCCATTGTTGACAAATTTAGGGATATGGATGGCTCGCGACCGAATGTAGATGTAAAATTTCCGGACCTTCGAATCAACATCCATATTCACAACGAGTATTGCAATGTTTCGCTGGATAGTTCTGGACGTTCCCTACACCATAGGGGGTATCGCACGGCAACCAATATTGCACCTATAAATGAAGTTTTGGCTGCTGGGCTTTTATTGTTGAGTGGATGGGATGGTCAATGCGATTTTATGGATCCCATGTGTGGTAGCGGTACTTTTTTGACCGAAGCTACAATGATTGCCTGTAATATTCCGGCAAATATTAACAGAAAGGAATTTGCTTTCGAAAAATGGGAGGATTTTGACCAGGATCTCTTTGAAAAGATTATGGAAAGCAGCCTTAAAAAGACCCGGGAATTTCAACACAAGATCATTGGTTATGACAAAGCCCCGTCTGCGGTTCGCAAGGCACAGGATAATGTGCAAAATGCGAATTTATCGGAATATATAACCATAGAAAGAAAGAACTTTTTCGATACTGACAAGCCCGTTGAAGGGCACTTGCATATGGTATTTAATCCGCCATATGGAGAACGTCTTAACTTAGATATGGAGGATTTTTATACTTCTATAGGCGATACCTTAAAACAGGGTTACCCGGGTACAAATGCTTGGTTGATTACGTCAAACCTGCAGGCTTTGAAATTCGTTGGTTTACGTACTTCGCGTAAAATAAAGGTGTATAATAGTCATTTGGAATCGCGATTGGTAAAATATGAGATGTATGAGGGAAGCAAAAAAGGAAAATATTTAAAAAAGGAGGAATAGTCTATTCTTGGGAAGGTTCCTCTAGTTTTTTGGCCTTTTTATACAAAGGAATCAAATAGGAAATAGAATAGTTGTAACCTACTCCAAAACGACTCCCGTCGGTTACCTTGTTGAATCCTGGTATGAATAAATTTGGAAAAATGGCATCCTTAGGGTCACTTAAAAGAACCCCTAGTCGGATACTGGCACCGAGATACAAATTTTTTACGATTTCCATTTTCATGCCAACAACCCCTTCTAACCATGATTTTGTTCGCCCATTGAACTCACGTTGCAGGTTGCCTGATCCATCAACAAAATCTGTAGGGTTCCAATACCTGTTAGCGTCGAATAACTGATAATTATTAACTGTCTGACTAAAATTACTGACCGCAAGGCGCCCACCAAGGGTTATCATGTTCTGTTCGCCATACCAGTTGCCATAGGTGTTATAATCTATACCGGCCTTAATATAACTTCCTGAAGTTGTAAAATTATACAGGTCCTCTTGTTTGGTTTTCTTCTCATTGCCCAGCTCGGCAGCGAGGTATAATTTTTGAGAAAGACGATAATCCCCTACGATTTCTAAACCGGTATAATCGTTATCAAAAAATGAGATTACGAGTCTACTAAGGTCTATACCGGCCCTTAGCCCGTAAGGTTGTTTGTAAGAGGTCGTATCCTTAGGGTTTAGGTCTATGGTTTTGCTTTGGGAAAATCCTGAGGCAATCACAAAAAGGAATAACAGACTAATGTAAAATCTTGACATGTGCCGAGTTTGAATTTTCTACCAAAGGGTTTATTATTTGTATATCCGTAATCCATGGATCAACTTCATCGGTATTATCTCCTAAAAGTGTATCGTAATTGGCAATAAAACCACAGGCGCGTGAAACAAATACCTCTTGGGTTTCGTAGGAAAAAGTAATGGTGTCTACATTAACGGAACTTTCATCGGTTGGAGTCAAATTTTCAGATAAGGTGAACACCGTACTGTCCATATTTGGCCTCAAAGGAATCGCAATTGAATCAGATGATATGTTTGTAATGATTCCCAAAGTATCTGTACCATTAAGCCCCCTTACCACCAAAGTGGTTACCGGTTTCACCTCTTCGGGATTGTCCTTGTCATAAAAGCGAATGACCAAAAGGGGAGTGTCTCCGTCAACACAGATATCATCTTTTTCACAAGAGAAAAAAATGAGTAGGGAAAGCAGTATCAACGCAGTTATCTTTATTACTTTCATATGTTATAACTTTTCTAAAAGTACGACATTTTCAACATGATGGGTCTGTGGGAACATATCTACCGGTTGTACTTTCACAACCTTGTAGATTTCTTTCATTAGCTCCAGATCCCGTGCTTGAGTTGCACTGTTACAACTAACGTAAACGATCTTTTTTGGCGCGATATTCAGTATTTGTTGCACTACGTCTTTATGCATACCATCTCTAGGAGGGTCGGTAATGATTACATCGGGAGAACCATTTACAGTAATGAATTCATTGTTGAACACATTCTTCATATCCCCGACAAAGAAATCAACATTGTTTAGTTCGTTTCGTTCCGCATTTTCTTTGGCGGCCAGGATTGCGTCCGGAACAGATTCGATTCCGACTACTTTTTTAGCGTTTTTAGCAACGAACTGGGCTATAGTTCCTGTTCCGGTATATAGGTCATATACTAATTCATTACCCGTTAATCCGGCAAAATCACGTGTAACCTTATATAATTCGTAGGCTTGTTCTGAATTCGTCTGGTAGAAAGATTTTGCGTTGATTTTAAATCGTAACCCTTCCATCTCTTCAAAAATATGGTCCCGACCATTAAAGCAAATAACTTCCTGATCGTAAATAGTATCGTTCCGCTTTTGGTTTACCACATACAACAGGGAAGTGATCTCAGGAAAGTTTTCTTTTAGGTGATCTAGCAATAAGGTCCTATTTGTTTGGTCATCTTCATAAAACTGTAGGAGCGCCATAACTTCGCCGGTGGTAGATGTGCGAATCATCAGCGTTCTTAATAAACCTTCTTGTTCCCGAGGATTGAAAAAGCTGAGTTCATTTTCCAGCGCGAATTTCTTTACCTCCAATCTAATGGCATTGGAAGGATCGGCCTGAAGGTGGCACTTTTTAACGTCCAATATCTTATCCCACATTCCTGGAATGTGAAAACCGAGGGCATCCTTATCGGTAATCTCCTTATCCAACTGAATTTCTTCCAACGTCATCCACCGACTGTTTGAAAAAGAAAACTCCATTTTATTCCGATAAAAGTATTGTTCTTTTGCTCCAAGAATAGGGGATGTTTCCGGCAATTCAAGATGTCCGATACGACGTAGGTTGTTTTCCACTTCTTTTTGTTTGTAAAAGAGTTGGTGTTCGTATCCCATATCTTGCCATTTGCAACCGCCACAGACGCCAAAATGTTCGCATTCTGGGGTTACTCTTTTCTCGGAGAGGGTATGGAATTGTGTAGCAACCCCTTCAAAGTAAGACTTTCTTTTTTTAGTAGTTTGAACGTCGACCACATCGCCGGGTACAGTATTCGTTAAAAAGATTACTCTACCGTCCGGTGCCTTCCCAACGGTTTTGCCTTTTGCCCCAGCATCTATTACTTCCACATTTTCAAAAACCAGTCGCTTGTTCTTTCTTCGCATATGACAAAAATAACAATCGCCTTGCACTTATTACGGCTATCTTTAGTGGTAATACTATTAAAATAAGTTAAAAAATATTGAACTTTTTTAAACATTGTAGGTCTATACTATAGAAGCCGATAAAATGAGCATCCAAAAAACTTTTGACGCATTGTTGGTTTTACAGGCCCAATCCGGGAACAAGAAGGCTTTGGATCAACTAGTAAAAAGATACCATAAACGTTTGTGTGCACATTCTTACTGGTATACAGGAGATATAGAGGCTTCTAAGGACATTGTTCAGGATAGCTGGGGTATTATTATAAACAAACTGGATAGGTTACGGGATCCAAATAGTTTTGGCAGTTGGGCAATGCGCATTGCGACCAGAAAATCGTTAGATTATTTAAATAAAAAAAAGAACAGCATTGACAAGGGACAGAGCAATTATACCCAAGTAGAAAATCAGATGGAAGATGGTAATAGGGAAAACATCGTTCAGAAAGTAAAAATGGCCATAGCCACCTTATCTCAAAACCAACAAATCGTATTGCGGCTTTTTTATACGCAGGAGTACTCTTTAAAAGAAATAGGCAACATTCTTGATATTTCAACCGGAACCGTAAAATCGAGGTTGTTTCACGCGAGGGAAAAATTAAAAACAATTTTAAAAACAGAATTATGAGTTCAGAAAAACAAAAGATAGATGAATTGATCAAGGAAACACTCGGTGTGGAAGACGCCAAATTTTATGATGCACTGGACGAGCAAAGCCTTTTAGCAAAATTGGGGCAAGCCCATAAAGGAAAGACAGGTTGGCTGGTAAGTGTAATGACCGTTGTACATATTTTGATTTTTATTGTCTTTGTGTACTGTACCGTACAATTTTTTAATACAGAAATTACAAATGAGTTGATAAAATGGAGCGCTGCCGGATTTATATGTATCATTTTTATGGGGATGTTGAAATTGTATATTTGGATGCAAATGGACAAAAATGATATGTTACGTGAGCTAAAGCGATTAGAACTTCAGGTTGCCGTGTTGTCAAATAAACTGATGGGTCGTTAGCCTTAAATAGAAAGAGGGCCATTCTTTTGAATAGCCCTCTCCTTATTTGGTAAAAACCAGTTATTTGTTTTAGTCTTTTCGGTTGAATTTATTTAGAATACGCTCCATCTGTTTTCCTGCCGCTTCCCTTCCTCCAAGGCCGAATGATAGGGCAATGGTTATAGCGATGGTACCAAGAGTGATTCCGAAGGCCATATTGATAATGTCATCTCCGATTCCCATCATTTTAAGGCCCATGGCTAAAAATATGGCAATTACACAGATTCTGATGATCGAAGCAATAAACGTATTGTCTTTATTTCTTGCCATGCTGTTATGGGCAATGGTGGCTATCCAATTTCCAATAATCAAAATGACCAGCCCGAACAGTATATTTCCGGAAACCCCTACAATGGTATTAAGTACCTCTGTTAACCTTGCAAACTCTAATTTCTCTATAGCGGTCAAAAGGCCAAAAAGAATAATAAAGAAATAGGCAATATTACTGACCACTTTCGGAACATCTGTTTTCGAGGATATTCCACTTAAGTTCATGGTATCTAATAAGGAGTTCAGTTTTAAACTTTGAAGTAGTTCTTTTAGCAGCTGCGAAATAAACCTTCCTCCGACAACAAAGAAAATAAGTATGATTACAGCTACCAGAATTTTGGGTATGGCGTTAAAGAATTGCTGCAGCATATGTGTTGCCGGTTCGGAGATGGCACTCATATTTAAAATGTTCAACGCCGTGATCAGTAGCGGTATAAAAATGAAAATAAAAACCAACTTTTTAAGTATGGTGACCAGGTTTATGTTTTCGGGCAGCCTTAGTTTGGGAACGAATTTTTGAATGGTATCCCCAGAAAGACCAACAAGTTCTGAAACTATGGTCGCCAGCATATACCCTATATAACCAACCAAACCGGCGCCCACAATGTTCGGTATATAATCAGTGAAACCGTTAAGCAGATTTTTCACGGGATCTAAAACACTGGTCATACCAAGTTTTTCTAGAGCGAGCATGAAAACGAAAATCATAATAAGAAAATAAACGAGTTTCGCTATTAACCTGGAAAG
Source organism: Aggregatimonas sp. (assembly GCA_965238025.1). GTDB lineage: Bacteria > Bacteroidota > Bacteroidia > Flavobacteriales > Flavobacteriaceae > Pelagihabitans. Next base: position 2,573,428 of record OZ250162.1, read on the forward strand.
GGTTATTTTGCTGGTACCTAACTTCTCGTCTACCTCCGTGCGCTTGATTAATTTTGTAATTAATCGTCTAATAAACCCCGCTACAAACCAACCCACGATAAGGATTAGAATGGCCGCGATGGTATTAGGTAAATAGTCACTCACCGAGTTGGAGAGATTGTTAAAAATGTTCTGTAAATAGTCCATAATAGTTAATGATTTAATTGTTAGTGTGGGGACAAGATAAGCATTTATAAGAAACGGCCTGAATTTGCCATTAGCTCCCAAAAATGGCTAATAAAGTCTAATGATTGATAAAATATTTACTAATTTAGCAGCTCTACAAAAGGATGATTTCTCTCCTACGCTGAATTTTCGTTCCGATGACTATCGGGATTGCGAAAGGAAAAAGGTATAGAAGGAATTGCTAAAGTTTTATTTAAAGTAATTTTTATTATGTCAGTTTTAGAAAGAATCACTTCTGAAGATGCTATTGCATTGGAAGATAAGCACGGTGCTCACAATTATCATCCCCTACCAGTTGTGTTGAGTAGGGGCAAGGGAGTTTTCGTTTGGGATGTTGAAGGCAAGCGGTATTACGATTTCCTCTCGGCATATTCAGCTGTAAACCAAGGGCATTGCCATCCAAAAATAGTTGGTGCTATGACAGGGCAAGCGCAGACTTTGACGCTTACATCAAGAGCATTTTACAATGATGTTCTGGGCAAATACGAGAAATACGCCACGGAAACTTTCGGTTTTGATAAGCTACTGCCTATGAATACTGGGGCGGAAGCGGTGGAAACCGCCTTAAAACTCTGTAGAAAATGGGCGTATGAGAAAAAGGGAATTTCAGAAAATGCTGCGCAAATAATTGTTTGTGAAAACAATTTTCATGGCAGGACCACGACCATCATTTCATTTTCCAACGACCCGGTCGCAAGGAAAAATTTTGGTCCGTTTACCGATGGTTTTATTAAAATCGAATACGATAATCTTCAAGCATTACAAACGGCTATAGAGAACAATAAAAATGTAGCTGGCTTTTTGGTGGAACCCATTCAGGGGGAAGCTGGGGTTTATGTTCCTTCTGAGGGATATTTGGCAGGAGCAAAGGCACTTTGTGAAAAACATAATGTTTTGTTCATTGCCGATGAAGTACAAACAGGAATCGCCCGAACGGGAAGGATGTTGGCCGTTGACCACGAAAACGTTGAACCGGATATTTTGATTTTAGGCAAGGCCCTTTCAGGAGGAGCGTACCCAGTTTCTGCGGTTTTGGCGAACGATAGTATTATGGGGGTAATCAGACCAGGAAACCACGGAAGTACCTTTGGGGGCAATCCCATTGCCGCAGCAGTTGCTATTGCTGCTTTGGAAGTCGTAAAAAATGAAGAATTGGCTCAAAATGCTCAAGAACTTGGTGAACTCTTCCGCGAAGAGTTGGGTAGGTTTGTTCAAAACTCCAATATCGTTAATGCCGTTAGAGGTAAAGGTTTGTTGAATGCCATTTTGATTAATGATACGGAAGACAGCTCTACTGCTTGGGATATTTGCATGGCGCTAAAAGAAAATGGCCTTCTTGCTAAACCAACACATGGCAATATTATACGTTTCGCACCACCTCTGGTGATGACCAAAGATGAATTATTAGATTGCATTTCCATTATCATACGAACCTTAAAACAGTTTGATAAATAAGATCTAAAAACGAAGAATAAAAACCTCCGGATTTCGGAGGTTTTTTACTTTGTAAAACAGCTAATATTACTACTCAAAACCCTCTAGCCCTCCGCTTGCAATCAAGGCAATAATCACTCCAAAATACAGGATGACAAATAGCAAAGCTATCGCGGAAAGCACAAGACCAATATAAGCCAGAATGCGGCCCGTTTTTACATTTTCAATACCTGAATAGTTGCCGGGATTTGCCAAATGCAACTGTTCTGCTTTTTTTGCGTTTGATAGGGCGATAAAACTGAATATTGCCGCGAACGGCCCACAACAAACAAAAACCAGAACAACGGATAAAATCCCGAAAGTTAAAGCGTTACTAGCACCTGGTAATTGATTGTTCATAAAGTTATTCTAATTCTATTCCCATTTGCTCATAAACTTCTTTTTGCTGCTCTATATAAGCTTCCCAACCACCAGCACCAATAACTTGATATGCGGCGAATGCGATTGTAAGTAAACCAACCACCAGTCCTATAATGGCAACTACCTTAGCTGTCTTCAACTGGCTAAAATTGGAATATTCTTCTGGATTCTGTTGATAGGTTTTGGTATCTTTTGAGGTAAGGAAAAGGGCAATTCCCGACATGAGAACCCCACCAATTCCTGAACTGCAAAAGCAACAGAGAAAAGAAATTATCCCTAAAACCAAAGCGGTGGTTACATTTGGTAATTTTTGTTGTTCCATAATAAAAAGGTTTAGTTAGATGAATTTAAGAATATAATTGCCCAATATCAGTAATACCGTTAGTACGACAAGGCTTATAGTAATGTTATTGGAATATTTTACTTTAAAAATCGAGTCGGTCAAGAGAAATAGAAACAAGGGTATCATGGTAAAAATAGCCGGGTACATGTGAAAAGCTTCTTCAAAATTTCCTTGTAATAAAAAAGAAATAGATCGCTGAAGGCCACAACCCGGACAATCGAAACCGAGAAATTTCTTCGTAAAGCAAGGAAGCATATAGTCTTCCAATACCAAAAAGAACATTGCTAGCTTCATTTTCCGGTAGGTCTTAGGTTTATAGCAGAAAATTACCATTATTTTTGTGGAACAAAAAATATAATGATGCCCGTTTTTTCAATTGGTGACAAGGTAGAGACAATAGACGATACAATTAAAGGTATTGTCATTAGGGTTTCTTCAACTGGCATTACCATTGAGAGTTTAGATGGTTTTCAGATGAATTTCGCCCCAGATGAATTGATAAAAATCGATTGCTCCGAAACGATTAGGGTAACCAACCACGAGGTGGCCCAAATAAAGTCGGAAAAAGAAATCCCTAAAAAGAAAATAAATATAACTCCAAAGGCGAAGGAGCGAAATGCTCCAAAAATGGAGGTAGATCTACACATAAATCAATTGGTTAAGTCAGCTAAGGGCATGACAAACCACGACATGCTGAACCTTCAGTTGGCAACCGCAAAACGGCAACTGCAATTTGCAATAAGTAAACGTATTCAGAAAGTTGTATTTATTCACGGAGTGGGTGAGGGGGTCTTAAAAGAAGAGCTGTATTATTTGTTCAAGAGGTATGATAATATTACCTTCTACGATGCCGACTATCAAAAGTACGGCTTAGGGGCTACCGAAATTTATATTTATCAAAATAGATAACAGGGTTTACGGTGTAACCATTGTGGTAATGGTTCCAAAGTCATTTATACGTAAATCGGTGATACGGGTATTGGCACTGGTCAGCAGCGATATTTCACTCAGCTGAATACTATGGGAAAAAGTAATATCGTCCGTAGTACTTGTTGAGATGATTACCATACCTGCCTCTGCCGGTATTTCCTCGGTAATAACCGGGGTTGTAAGCGGTACCGAACTACAAAAATAATCGTTGGTTACGGTGGCATCAAAAATACGGTAGGTTACTTTGGTAGAGCCGGTAGTACTTACGGTGCTTTCAATATTACTGGCCACCTCATTTTTTAAGGCGGTAGACGGTAATTCTAAAATCAATGTTTCATCCCCATTAATCTTAAAAAGCACATAGCCTTCCGGATTTTCGGCAACAAGCGTTCCACAGTTTTGAGGGTTTACGCTATCGAAATCCAAAGTCTCGATTTGTAGGTCACCGTCATCACAAGAGAAAAAAGCAAATAAAATACTTAGAAACACTATTTTTTTCATACCTCAAATGTAGTAGAATTTTCAAGTATTAAGCTTAAATTTGGGACGATTTTAGCAAAGAATCAATTTGGGGCATTTGCTATCTACTACGGTTTTTTGCCTAGTATCAAAAATTAAGATAATCAATTGTCGTCAAAACTGCTTAACTAAGTAAGATTATGTCAAAAGTGTACCTTGATAATGCTGCTACCACTAGGGTTAGGGATGAAGTCATAGCAAAAATGCAAAAGGCTTTGGCCGAATGTTATGGTAACCCTTCTTCTACACATAGTTTTGGTCGTTCGGCCAAAACCGCAATTGAAACGGCCAGAAAGACGATTGCTAAATATTTGAATGCGCACCCATCCGAGATTATTTTTACTTCTGGGGGCACTGAGGCAGATAACATGATCATGCGCTGTAGCGTTCGCGATTTGCACGTAAAAACCATTATCACTTCTAAAATTGAACACCACGCGGTTGTACATACGGCAGAGGATTTAGAACAAGAATATAATATTGCCCTCAAATTTGTAAACCTTGACGAATTTGGGAACCCTGATCTTTCACATTTAGAGGAACTGCTTCAGGCAGATGATTCAAAGAAGTTGGTCAGTTTAATGCATGTAAACAATGAAGTGGGCAATTTTACGGATGTAAAGGCAATCAGTGTCTTATGCAAGGCGAACGACGCATTGTTTCATTCAGACACCGTTCAATCTATAGGGCATTATGAATGGGACCTACAAGATGTCCCTATTGATTTTCTTGCCGCCGCGGCGCATAAGTTTCATGGCCCTAAGGGAATTGGTTTTGCCTTCATTAGAAAAAAGTCGAATTTAAAACCTATGATTTCTGGAGGCTCTCAAGAACGTGGCAGTCGTGCCGGTACAGAATCATATCACAACATTGTCGGCCTGGAACAGGCATTTATTTCTGCTTACGATAATTTAATCGAAGAAAAAGAATATGTTAAGGGGCTCAAAGCATATTTTATAGATAAGATCAAGGCTGAAATTCCAGAGGTACAATTTAATGGTCATTCCGGGGATTTAGAAAAAAGCACCTATACCTTGGTAAATTTGCGTTTACCGTTAGACAAGCAAAAAGCGTTAATGCTTCTATTCCATCTAGATATAAAGGGTATTGCTTGCTCTAAAGGCAGCGCTTGTCAATCTGGCAGCGGAACTGGATCTCATGTGCTTTCGGAAATATTGTCTGAGCAGGAGATGATAAAACCCTCCCTGCGATTTTCATTCTCGCTATATAACACGGAAGAAGAAATTGACTATACTATTGGTGTGCTGAAAGATTTTATGGCCGATTAGCTTTTCTGTTTTTCTTTCGTTCTTTACGTTTGGGGCGATCATAAGGAAATTTTTTTGCCGCCATTTTCATCATTTTATCGATAAGGTCTTCGGTATTTCTGCCCGTTTTTTTTGTTATCTTTTTTTCATATTTCCAAAGGAGCTTTCCTTTTTCACCATCACTTATTTTTATGCCAATACGCCCATAATTGGCTTCTCCCAAAAAATAATCTATGATACTGAACTCCGTGGGAACACCTTTTGATAATAGAATGTTCAAATCTAAATTACCACTTATGATACCATCCACACCGAGAATTTGGCTTAATTCCTTTGCGGTGTAGATATCTATATTGTCATACGTAATATTATTTTTTGCTAAAATGGCATTGGTACTTTGCGTATTCTGGAAATTAACGTAAAACTTCTTTTTTTTCTTTCTCTTGGAAAAATAAGTTTCCAAGGCATTCTGCACCGCTATACCTTCTTTTTTTTCTGCTTTTAGGAGTTCTTCTTTACTTAGGTCATTTTTTAGGTCTAATCGGGTAAGAAACGGAAGTATTGCCAATACTTCATGATTCGCGCTTAGTTCATCAAACTTGTCACTTTCGTAAATGTTCTTTTGCCCGCGGACGGAAAAAACCATGAGGAGTAAGAACGAAAACAAAATGTACTGTTTCATTTTTGATATTAATATTGTGGTTGCGACCCTAAACAATTAAAATCGCATACTTAGTCGTAAATTAAAAACCCTACTGGTCAAAAAATTGGGAACGGCGAACTGTTGTTTGCTATCGGCGTCGCGAACCCAAGTGTTGGTAATGGAGTTTTGGGTATTGAACAGATTAAAAATTTCGACCCCTCCACTCAACGCTTTAAATTTATATAACCAATGGTTTTTCGGATAAGTATTGTTATTATCGGCAAAAATATAGGAAATTCCCAAATCAGCACGTCTATAGTCACGTAATCTGCTTTGAAATATATAGGGGTCAGCATAATTGGGTGAACCTCCAGGTACTCCGGTATTGTATACCAGGTTCAGGTACATTTTTAATTTTGGAATGTTTGGCACATAGTCTTGAAACAAAATACCCACTTTTAAACGTTGATCTGTGGGGCGCGAAATATATCCCCTTCGGTCTATATTCTCTTCGGTTTTTAAATAACCGAGGCTTATCCATGATTCCGTGCCGGGTACAAATGCCCCGTTCAGACGAAGTTCTGCCCCATATACATAGGCTTCGGCATTGTTGTTGGCTTGATACCGTATACGAACGTCTTCCAGTGTATATGGGTTAACATTGGTCAAGGCCTTATAATAGGTCTCACCAACGAATGTAAAAGGTCTGTCCCACATTGTAAAACTATATTCAGTACCCAAGACAAAATGCACTGACCTCTGTGCTTTTACTTCGGGTTGGATAGTGCCTTGTCTATCCCGTAATTCCCGATAAAAAGGAGGTTGCTGATATACACCTCCCGAAACACGGAAGAGGATGTCTTTTTTCCAATTTGGTTTTAAGGCGAGCTGTGCTCGGGGACTTAGGATACTTTGTGAAACTTTTTCAAATCCTTCTCCGTTTACTGTCCAATATTGGGCACGAAGGCCTAAATTATAGTATAAATCTGCCGACTTAAGACTGAGCTGATCACTATACTGCAAGAAGCCCGTAAATCTATTGGTTTGAACAAAATTGGTGGCGCTTGTTCCATCGAAGGCCACTATCGGGGCATCAAATGGTTCTTCGGGTTGGTTGTTCGGAAATTGCCCGGACGGCGGACGAATATAGAAGCCAGCCGAGTCTATAAATTCCGATTCACGAATTTGATCCCGAATATCTTCATGAGTGTATTTAAGCCCCCATTGCAGTTCTTTGTCGTTTTTGGCATAGGTTCCTTTTTGCTCCAAGTTGATAATCAATGCATCCAATTCGTTACGCGCTCTATTAAATTCTGTTCCCAAACCTCTTGATGCCGTTACCTCTCCCAATTGGTCGCTACCTAGGTCAGTATTAACCTCTCCTAGCCGGTATTGTGCAATTACGTCTGAATACTCTTCTTCGGTAGTATGGTAAACAGATGAAATCAGTTTTAGCGTTATATTCTCATTTAGGAGATAGCTCCCTTTTAAAGCACCTAGAAATGTATCAAATCTATTGTTTTCATTTCCTTCGTAAGCCACGACCAACGCCCTCGGGTCGTCTAATGTGCCAAATCTCGTTTCTCTAGTTATGGGTTCGTTTTGATAGTCATTGATGCTGATATTCCCCAAAAAATTTAAAATGAATTTTTTTGAAAAGCGATAGGTAAAAAACCCTTGAAGGTCGGCAAAAGTGGGATTAAAATTACTCTCGGTATCCTGGGTATTGACCAAAAGGCTGTTGTTACGATATCGAATACCGGTGATTGCACTAAAATTTTTATTTTTTGAAATGGTTTCTGCGGATGCACTTGCCCCTAAAAAACTTAGGTCTAAACTGGCCCCAAATGCATTCGGATTTTTGTAGGTAATGTCTAGGATTGAAGATAGCTTATCGCCGTATTTGGCTTGAAACCCACCAGAAGAAAATCTAAGATCCTGAACCAAATCGCTATTCACAAAACTGAGTCCTTCCTGTTGCGCCGAACGAACCAAAAACGGCCGATAAACCTCTATTTCATTTACATACACCAGGTTCTCATCGTAATTTCCGCCTCGAACGGAATATTGTGTGCTTAATTCGTTATTGGAATTTACTCCGGGTAAAAGCTTCAATACATTTTCCACTCCTGCATTGGCACCGGGTATTTTACGAATGGTTTCTGGGTTTAGGGTCACAACACCTTCAATCTTTTTTTCACCCCTTGGCGATACGGTAACCCCGTCTATCTGAGTTACATCGGTTTTTAGTACCGGATTAAATTCGTAGGTTTCATTCGTGGTCAGGATTAAATTTTCAATCACCACGTTCTTGTGGCCTAGATGCGAAAAAGTGATGTTGGTTTTCTGATCAGCGATTAGTTGAAGTACGTAAAAGCCATTGGCATCCGAAAAACTGCCACTCGTCCCGGAAGAGATGTTTACACCGTCTAAGGGTTGTTCCGATTGGTCCAGTACCACACCGGTTATAGTAGCCGTTTGGGAAAACAAAAACCCAAGATGGCATAAGAACAAAACAGAACATAAGATTTTGGAATAATTCAAATCGTCTTCATTAGCTACTTTCTGTAAAAAGTGCTGTTAAAGGTAGTTTTGTTCCCAACATTATCGGTAACTACGACTTCAAGATTACACTCTTTTTTATTCAATATTTTATCATCGAAATTGTAGGTGAGGGTTTTTTTCTTGGGTTCGTATTCCATTAAAATCCACTCCCCGTTCAAAGTGGCGTTATAGGTTTTAACACCACTGAGGTCATCGGCGATTTTAATACTAAGATAACTATAGTTGTTCAACCATTCTTTTTCCTTGAAGTTTTTAGCTTTGATCGAAGGGGGTATGGTATCACTTAGTAGGGTATAGGTCCCTAAATTTCGCGTTCTCGTCGTAAAGGTTTCCCCGCGTTTAAAGGTAGATACATGCTTCGGTTTTCCTTTGCGATCCAGTCTGGCAATAAATAGCTGCTGGCGGTCTTGCTTGTCATATTTTGAAACATCAAAAGTTATGGTAAAATTGCGATGAGCAGGTACTTTGCTGTTGTGAATAGTTACAGTATCCTGTCCTTTTTTAAAATCGATGTAAAAATCTTTGTAAAAAGTATTGGCAGGAAAGTACACTTTGGCACCCCCTAGATCGTAGTTATTATTTTTTTTAGCGATCAAATAGTTTTCGGTCTTTTTATGAACCTTCTCTTTTTTAAGGGGTTCTTTTTTTCCTTCTATGGGAATGATGACCTTGGTTTCATTACCGGCAACATCTCTAAGCAGTAAAACAATACTGTACGATAAGCCCTCTTGTACAGCTATTTTACCATCATTATATAGAGTGTTATAAATATTTAATTTATTGCCTGAGGTTTTAAAACATTGATGTACGCGTTGCCGATAGGTTCCAAAATGATCATAATCGATCAACGTGTTTATGTACCGCGTTTCTCCAAATGAAAATGTCTCAAAATCATATTCCGTATAAGTTTTTCCGTTAACGGAAAGGTTTACTGCATACACCCCATTTTTGTTTGCCGCAAGATCTTGACGATCAAAACCTTTGAACCCAATGCCGATGCTGCCGGAAGCATATACCTTATCGGCAAGAAAAGTACCGTCTGATTGCTTCGAAAAATTCACCTCGACTTTTTCATGATTTTGGTTTACCACTGCTCCCTTTGAAAGCGGGTACACAAATACTTTTTCCAGGATTGGATTCGTGGCATCCCGAACCTCAAGCCCATAAAGAAGTGGGTTTGTAGGTTTTTCGGTTATGCTGCTTCTGATTTCAAAATGGAGATGAGGGCCCGATGAGCCTCCCGTATTTCCGCCATAGGCAATAACTTCGCCTTTTTTCACCTTTACTTCACCAAGATCGGGGAATACTTCTACCTCATAGGATTTCTTCTCGTATTGCACTTTTTTGATATAGGCCTCGATTTCCGGGGAAAACTTTTGAAGGTGTCCATAAACAGAGGTGTATCCATTCGGGTGGGCTACATAAATTGCCTTACCATAACCCCAAAGTGATATTTTGATGCGGGTAACGCTACCATCGCCAATGGCATAAATCGGAAGCCCTTGCCGTTGCTGTGTTTTAATGTCGATTCCAGAATGAAAGTGGTTCGAGCGAAGTTCGCCAAAAGTTCCCGCGAGAATCAAAGGAATATCCATTGGTGAGCGAAACGCATCTTGAGGATATTTATCCTGTTTCTGAGCCAAGGCCAGAGAGCCAAAACAGCCCATAACAAGCAATATAAGTACGTTTAAGTAGGATTTTCGGGGTTTAAAAAATGTCATAGCCATTGTTCATACTTCCTTTCATGGGGCAAAAAGGAAATCATTTTTGATAAATTCCTAGGTCAGCTGCAATTACGGAATAAAAGTGAAAAGATGAAAATAATTATACACCCAGAACCAACAAAACTTTCCGAATTTTTATTGCAACTACCTAAAACAACGATTTTTAGGGCATTAAAGTATTACTTTAAGAATTTTTGAAAAAAGAATTGCTAAGTCGTAAGATGTATCTTAACTTTGTTATAATAGCATTGAGTTTCGTTTATGAGCGAATTAGTTCAAATTGTTGATTCCCTTGAAAACAAGATTAGTAAGTTGTTGCACAAGATAACGGTGCTGCACCAGACCAATCAGAAGTTAGAAGATGAACTTATTGCCATCCGGAATGAAAAGGAAACGGTAAATAGTTCAGTATCGGATTGGGAACAGAAATACAGTTCGTTAAAACTAGCGAATTCAATGCTTGGCAGTAATACCGATAAAACCGAAGCTAAGCTAAAAATAAACTCATTGATCAGAGATTTGGACCATTGTATCGCCCAGCTCTCTGAGTAAATCTACCAGTAGGAATATGTCTGAAAAGCTTAAAATAAAGCTTTCAATAGCAGATAGGGTTTACCCCCTTACCATAGAACCCAGTCAAGAAGAAGGGTTGCGAAAGGCCGCTAAGAACATAGAACAACTGGCAAAAAAGTTCGAACAGAGTTATGCCGTTCGAGACAAGCAAGATGTATTGGCCATGTGCGCCCTGCAGTTTGCCTCTAAAATAGAGCAGAAAGGCATTGACCATTCAGAAGGTACCCAGCAGGCCCTTAAACGTTTAAAAGCGTTGGATCAGCTGGTAGATTCTAAGCTAAGCATAAAATAAGTTCTTTAAAATACCATCAAAGTTACTGCCCATATTGGTACTAATTTTTGACAAGCTCAACATTAATTAAGTTTAAAAGGGTGAGTTTAGGTCGTAAAAGCAAGCCTTGCTCGTACAAGGATCCTTGATCGGTCTGTTAGCCCTAAACCTGTTCATAGGAGTTTGTACAAAACTTCGCCAATATGGGTTTTTTTTATAACAAATATTCAAACCATGGATAATACATCAATGATAATAGCCGGTATTGTAGGATTGGCAATCGGATTTATAATTGCAAAATTCCTTGAAAAGGGAAAGGCATCCAAGACCACCACCAACGCAAAAAAAGAAGCGGAGAATATTCTCAAAAATGCTGGAAAGGAAGCAGAGAATATCAAGAAGGATAAGATTTTTCAGGCCAAGGAAAAGTTTCTTGAATTGAAGGCCGAACACGAAAAAGTTATTGTTGGTAAGAACAAAAAAATGAACGAGTCGGAAAAACGTACTCGGGATAAAGAGTCACAAGTTAGCAACGAATTGGCAAAAAGCAAAAAGCTTAACCAAGCCTTGGAGAACAAATTAAAGGATGCTGCGTATCGGGTAGATATCTTTGAAAAGAAACAGGCCGAGGTAGATAAGATGCACAAGAACCAGGTGCAACAACTAGAGGTCATATCGGCGCTTTCTGCGGAAGAAGCCAAAGAGCAACTGATGGAATCGTTAAAGGAAACGGCGCGTACAGATGCCATGGGCTTTATTCAAAAAACAGTTGAAGAAGCCAAGCTTACCGCCGAACAGGAGGCAAGAAAAATTGTGGTCAATACCATTCAACGTATTGGAACCGAGGAGGCCGTAGAAAATTGTGTTTCGGTCTTTAATTTAGAATCGGATGATGTGAAGGGTAGGATCATAGGTCGCGAAGGAAGAAATATTAGGGCGATAGAGGCTGCAACTGGGGTTGAGATTATTGTTGATGATACTCCTGAAGCCATTATACTTTCTTGTTTTGATTCGGTTCGTAGGGAAGTAGCCCGACTGTCTTTGCACAAGTTGGTGACCGATGGTAGGATTCACCCAGCACGTATTGAAGAAATCGTAAAGAAAACTGAAAAGCAGATAGAACAAGAAATCGTGGAGGTCGGAAAACGTACGGTAATCGATTTAGGAATACACGGATTGCATCCAGAATTGATACGTGCGGTCGGTAGAATGAAATACCGCTCTTCATACGGGCAGAACCTCTTGCAACACTCTCGGGAGGTCGCCAAACTTTGTGGGGTTATGGCGGCGGAGCTGGGATTAAACCCCAAGCTTGCCAAACGGGCCGGATTACTTCATGATATCGGAAAAGTACCGAATACCGAGGCCGAGGTAGAAACCCCACACGCAATACTGGGAATGAAATGGGCCGAGAAATTTGGTGAGAAGCCGGATGTCTGTAATGCGATCGGGGCGCACCATGATGAGATAGAGATGAAAACCTTGATATCACCGATCGTTCAGGTCTGTGATGCCATTAGCGGAGCCAGGCCTGGGGCAAGGCGCCAGGTATTGGATTCCTATATTCAACGCTTAAAGGATTTGGAGGATATCGCCTTTGGTTTTAATGGCGTTCAAAAGGCCTATGCCATTCAAGCGGGCAGGGAACTTCGTGTAATTGTGGAAAGCGAAAAAGTAAGCGATGACAAAGCTGCAGAACTATCTTTTGAAATTTCCCAAAAAATACAGACCGATATGACCTATCCTGGGCAAGTTAAGGTTACCGTAATCCGGGAAACCCGGGCAGTAAATGTGGCAAAATAAATTAGGATAGGCCTAACCCTCCATTGCCCGCTAAAATGGCCCAAACAAAAAGCAATCGATTACATTTTATTCACCAATATCCTCGTTCCACAAGTCCGGTTTTTCTTGAATAAATGCGTTCATCAGGTCTTTGCATTCTTGATTGTTCATTACAACGACTTCAACCCCATTTTCTTTTAGAAGGGCTTCGGAACCGAGAAAGGTTTTGTTTTCGCCGATAACAACCTTGGGTATTCCGTAAAGTAAAATGGCTCCTGTGCACATGGGGCAGGGTGATAGGGTAGTGTATAAGGTGCATTTCCTGTAGACAGAGGCTGCCTGCCGACCGGCATTTTCAAAGGCATCCATTTCTCCGTGTAGTACAACACTCCCTTTCTGGATTCTTTTGTTGTGGCCTCGCCCCAACACTTTGTTGTTATGCACAATTACGCAACCAATGGGGATACCGCCTTCTGAAAGTCCTTTTTTTGCCTCTGCGATGGCCAAATTCATAAAGTTGTTCATAACGGGTAGTAATTGGTAATGGTTAAATATTCACCTGTATTTTGATTATAAGGCACAGCTTTTAAATCCAACGTTAGGGCTAATCCAATATGATAGATTACGCCAAAATACTTTCATGGCCTGAATCTTTTACAAAAAGGCAGGAACTTTTTGTCTTCCGGGTCATTTCTTTTACAAACTCAGACTTAAGGTTTTCATCCATTCCGAAAATATTAAGGTCGGCGCTGGGTGCGTTTTCTACTATTTCCTTAAAGTTACCAACGAAAACTTCCAGCAAAGTTTCGGGCAGTCGTGCCAGGTTAATCAAAGACTTTAAAAATTTATGGGCATTTTCTTTTTCGCCCTCTTCGTTAACAACCATTAGTATTCGAATACGGGCATTCCAGTTCTTTTTTAGTTGGTAGGCAATGAGTGTAGATAGGTCAAGACTTCCAATATTCCAGCCAAGTTCCCAATTGCCCCTTCGGTCACTTACCCAAACGTTAATGAGGTTTCTTTGCCCCAGCAATGCCGTCGGGTGGGAGGAGAACAGTAGTACCCCTATCTCCAATCTGATGCTTTCACTGATTACAGGTCTAATTTCTATTTCATAATTATCATGTTCCTGTAAGTTTAGGAAAACAATATTTGGTCTAAAGAAAGCTCCGCGTAGCGCCTGATTGCCATAATTTACACCTTTGGCAAAATTATCGCTATTGATGACCGTCCTAGATGAAAATACCCCTTTGTCATAAAATGATTCCGATAGCGCGGTTAACTCGTTCAGCAGTGTACCATTTTCAGAATAGGGTGCTATACCCAGTAATTTGATTGATCCCTTGGGTGCCGCTATATTCCTCAAAAACGGAAAAATGCCCTTTGCCCCGTTGATGTCCCTAATTGGTACCATTAGATTGGGTTTCCATGCCCTTTGCTGCATTTTTTTCATTCCCCAAGTGTGCTTAGCGGCCCATTCGGCAAAAGAAACAAATAGCCCCGACCTCACATCTTCGAACGGGGTCTCTAAATTTTGCCGGGATAAGAACCAGTATACCACAAAAACAATAGTAATAGAAACTAGACTTATCGTTGGGTTTATGATAAACATAGCTATTACCGATGATAACAGGCCGGCCCACGGCACCCATTTATTTACCTTGAAAACCGGTCGATAACTTATTAATCCCAAGCGTTGTTCTATGATTACCACCACATTGATCATGGCATAGGTGATTAAAAAGAAGAGGGTTACCAAGGGCGCCACGGCATTCAAATCCCTGAGTAACATGGTAGCGAAAATCATAATACCAGTAACCATCATCGCGTTTCTGGGTTGGCCGTTTGCGCTCTGCCCAGCAAGAAAGTTCGAATATGGGAGTACCTTATGTTCGCCCATGGCAAAAAGAATTCTGGAGGACCCTACTATGGAAGCCAAAGCCGATGAAAAGGTGGCCCCAAGGACACCGGCTATGATGAGCGGTCCAAAGTAGGACTTTTCAATAATGATGTTGTAGTTGGATATCAATTCCTCTTCCGAGGCGGAACGTGCCAACCAATAGGCCAAAACCATATAGATTACAAAACTTACCCCAATGGCCCATAAGGTGCCCTGCGGGATGCTTTCTTTTGGGTTTTTGAGCTCCCCCGACATATTGGCCCCTGCCATAATTCCGGTTGCGGCTGGGAAAAATACAGCAAACACGATCCAGAAACTACTACCACTAAACCCATTCTCCGGAGACCCCTTAAAGGTTCCCCATCTTAAGGCCTCTTCAGTGGGCAAAGACATAGATCCGTGATAGGCGGCCATGACAATGGTAATAAGTGACAAAATAATGATCACCATGATAAAAAATTGCGTCTTAATCGCAAGATCGGCGCTGATATAGGCGATGGCAAATAATACCGCAAAGGCAATGATGTCTATCAAAAATGGGTCATGAGCGGGGAATATGGTCAGCCAACCTTCCCTAAAACCAAAAATATACATGGTAACCGCCAATCCTTGTGAAATATATCGTGGTATGCCAAGACTTCCGCCCACCTCCAAACCAAGTGCTTGCGAAATAATAGCGTAGGCACCTCCTGCGCCAATACGAATGTTGGTCGTAATGGCCGACATAGACAGGGCCGTACATAAGGTGATCAAAAAAGAAATGATGATAATCAACCAAGCCCCCAAGAGCCCAGCATTACCGACTACCCAGCCCATTCTCAGGTACATGATAACCCCCAAAATGGTTAGGAGTGTGGGGGTAAATACTCCGCCAAAGGTTCCAAATTTTTTAAGCTTTGATTTTTGGGTCTGCATGGTCATGGTTGATTGGTGTGTACAATATAAATCATTTAAATAACTGTATGGTAGGTAGGGGTGTTTTTAATGAAGGAGGTTTTTTGTAAAGAGGGTTCCGTTATATTGAAGACATCAGGTAATCAGTAACCTAGTTGGTTTTTACAATTTTAACTACGCGGCCTAAAATTATTGTTTATTTGGACCTTAGTCCCGATAGTTATTGGGAGGGCTAGGGCTTAACATAAGACAGATTGTTGTAAAACTTTTTTTGACACCCTTGTTTTCTTAGATTGACAGTACTAATAAATTCTATTCTTTGTTAAAAATTAGACTTTCTTCAGAAAAACCTACCCCGTAAATTGGAGAAGTAGAGATGAATTTTTTCTCCAATCTCTCTTCATAGCTGTCAAAATCAGTAAATAAACGAGTATATGAATATTCTAGTTCTTCTATATTGAGTTCAGGATACTCTTGAAGAATTTCAGCTGGCAAGGCAACAGGTACACTTATATTTTTTGAAGATTCAATTTTCCATGAGGTAATCTCTAAACTGTTATTGAATTGACCAATCCTAGATTGCCAAAAACTTTCTCTTCTAATAAATGAAGTGTTTGTAGTAAAACTAAAATTGGCAACAGTCTCATTTTCTACAGTTAAGCTGGCATTCTCCGGAATGTCTATATTCGCTGTTTTACCCCCAACTTGACGAAAATTATATTCATAATTCTCCATAAAAGCGTCAAATGAAGTTATATATTCATTAAACTCATCTAAATAAACCAATTCAGGTGGCGCATTTTGAGTTCGCTGTCTGGAAATTAAAAGTATAGAATACCCTTCATTGATGCCAAATTCTTGATTTTCCTCAAAAGCTTGAACGTGAACAGAATAGTCTACATCTAATGTTGGAGGTCCAATTTCTATTTTTTCATCGAAGTCACTAAAATTGTTGTAATCGAGAGTAAGTAATCCGTCAGTTGGAAAATCATCAACAAAATTGAATCGCTTATCATTATTTGTATCAACAATTGAGAATAAATGTCTCTCATCATTTTCCCATAAGTTAAAATCAGCTTGAAAAGTATTATTCAAAAAACCAGCTCCACCACCAAGACCTCCATTCTTCGTGGAGACACTAAAACCTCTAAAACCAGTGCCTGGAAGGTTTTCAATTATAGTAGTAGCATTTGTTAGCAGTTCTCCTCGGTCTGAATTAAATCCCTGGAGAGATTTAAGATTCCAGATGCTTCCTCTAGGTATTTCAGCATAAGTAGTAATAGAATAATTTTTATTTCCTTGACCAAACGTTTTAAACTCAAATAAAGTTATAATAATTTCAGCTGTAATTTCTTCAGGTGTCATACTCTCAAAAACAAGAGAATCTCCATCTTCAAAAGGCCTGAACTCTAACAATTTTCCATGACTGTCTTGTATAACAACCCATTCATCAGATGTGCTTGTATTGAAATTATTTTCAACATTCAATGTGAAATACGGACCTGAAAAGGGTTCTTCAGAAATTTCATCGATAGGTTCTTCATTTTCCGTTGACTCGTTTTCATCGACGGGTTCAACGGAATCATTGGAGCAACCAACAATAAAAAAAATAAAAGATGTGAAAAAAAGTAAATTTTTAAGGCGCATATTTTTTTAATAAGTTATATATGAATTTAAAACATAGAACGAGCCAAAATGTTTGCCATCTTGTTTATAAGGACGTAAAATACATCTTTATACGTGCATATTAGAGTAAAATAGATGAAAGAGCTTTTTAAATCTAGTTTTCGCGGACTTAATGTATAGCTATATAAAATAGTTGAGACCACCTTGGCCAATTTAAATTCGTTGCAACTGGACCACGGACGAGGAAATTCCCCATCAATCAAGGATGACTGCACCGAAATCCCGTTCAATGGCAACCGTTTGTCCGCTTAAATCGGTTAGTTTGAGTTTGGATACCTCCCCAGCGCCTAAAAATCGGTACCGCAGGCCCACTAGGGTTCCCAAAGTATGATTGTAGCTTCCTGTAAAAAGCTGTTTGTCTTCCAAAAAAACACGCAACTGTTTATTCCTGACCTCAATTTTGAAATCTTTGGTGGCCGATAGGTCTACCCCAAGACCGGACAGGTCTCGCTCCTTTCCGTTGATATAGACGTCGCTCATCATCACCCCAATCTCGGATACACAACCAGGAATGGAAAAATTAACGATCATGGCACTTTTTGTCCCTAAAATAACAATGGCCGCTTTTTGGCATACGGCCCACCTATCCTGGAAGGTATTCTTGATAGAAGTTTGCAATACAAAGTTATCCCCGGAGACTGCCTTAAAATCGTTTACCAGATGAAAGCTGGTCTGAAGGGGCTTTTGACTTGAAGCGATTTCAGCTAGTATCGCCGGGGAAAAGGACAGCTTCCCGTTTTCTATCTCAGTGGCCTCAATATACTTCGGGACGGGCTCGTAATCAAGGGTTCCCAACCACCCTTCCGTTTTGATAAAAAGGTCGTGTTCTTTTAGGATCGTTCCGTCCACCAAAAGTTTAGCCCTGAAATAGCCGGGGTAATAGTACTGGCCCGTAGCTTGTTTTTGCCCAGGCCTTAGTGCAATAGTTTTTGTAGGATCCCAGTATTGTTGAATATGGATGCTGTCCGATTTGATCATCCCAAGATCAAGGTCAAAAATGACCGTGTTGGGCAGTCCTGTGGCGACGGCTTGGCTACTAAAACCTATTGTAGAAATAGCAATGGGCGCATTAGGGTCCTTTGATCCCTTAAGGGAGAACAAGGAAATAAAGACAAGGGTCATAATTGAGGCCCCTAGCATTATGATTCCCAGATTGGGGTTCACTTTTCGAGCTATCCAAGAAGGTTTTTTAGTGGCGGCCTTACCCTTAAAATCCCTCCAATTGTGGAATCCGGCAAATTGGGCCAGCGTATTGAGGGTGGTGATGCTCGGTGAGCTTTGGTAATCGATCCTGCCCCAAACCCGTTTAAGGGTAGTCGGACTCAACAGTACTTGAGTGCACTCTTGAATGCGCTCACTCAACTCAACAAACACATCATTGTGCCAAGAGTTGGAAGCACCCCACCCCATATTTTCTTCAATTTGCCGCAAACACTGCTGTACTACTTTATATTCCGGATACATGTACTGAACTATTACAGTAAAGGTCATAAAAAAAATGCAGCTGAACCACGATGAACCAACTTGAACGAACTTGTTTTCCATGTTTTGCGCAAAAAATAATACTTTAGAACAATCAAAAAACAGAACACATGATCAAGTCCATTCTATTTTCCGGAGCCCTGTTGTGCAACATTCATTTTGGCCTATCACAAGACCCTATTCCCCTTGATACCGTGCATTGGAATATCAATGCAAAATCTTATGTGTTGGAAACCTTTAAAGGAGAGGAGTCTATATATCTTCAGGGCGGATCAATGACCTTAAAGGATTCCGATTTCCTGAACGGTACGATTGAATACGATATTTTTTTGAAGGAGGCACCAGCTTTTCCAGGTGTAAATTTCAGATCAAACGGTTCCGATAGCGAAAAATTCTACCTGCGCCCGCACCAGTCTGGTAATCCCGATGCCAATCAGGCAATTCCAGTGACCAAAGGCATTAGCCCTTGGCAATTATACTTTGGTACAAAATATTCCTTTCCATACCCTTATATATTTGATGACTGGACCCATGTAAAAATCGTAGTTGAAGGAGGCCGGGCGCAAGTTTACCTTGACCATGCAGAAGATCCCAATCTGTCATGGCAATTATTTCATGAGCCCAAAGCTGGGAAAGTGGTCCTTAACGGGGGAAACAGCCAAGCTTTGCATATTGCAAATATCAGGGTTCTTAAAGATCAAGGAAGTATCCGTGATTTTAAGCCTGTGGAAAGAAAGCCTATTGAAGGTTTGATTTCCCAATGGGAACTCTCCGATAAGTTCGAGGAAAAACTATTGGACGATCCGATTAATCTCAAAGCACTAATTGATGCAAGGACCTGGGACAAGAAAGTTAGTGTTGAAGAAGGTACTGCGGCCAACATTTCAAGACAAGTGCAGCTCAGGGATGATACCCCTGGCAATACGGTTTTCGCCAAAGTCACCTTTTCCTCGAATACCGACAGAACTGCCCTTTTTGAATTCGGCTATAGCGATAGGGTAGTCGTTATCCTAAATGGAGAACCCATTTACCGGGGCACCAATGGATTTCGCACAAGGGACTATCGTTATTTGGGTACTGTTGGACTATTTGATGCCGTTTATCTCAATTTGAAGAAAGGTGAAAATACCCTCTTAATGGCAGTCTCCGAGAACTTTGGGGGATGGTTGGTGACCGGAAAGTTTTCGGACCCCACAGGAATCAAAATAAAGTAGCTAGGTTTTATTTTTTGTGTTTAAATGGCCATGATTTATTGGCGCAAACAATATAAACCATTTAGATCATTTAGAAGTAGGTAGTCCTGTTCGTATAGGAGAAAACTTTTTGCCTAGTGTAGCGGAAGTTGTGGTTAATCGGTTCTAATTGAACATCCCTTACTTGAACTTTGCTACAAGGCTTTTTCTATTCTTATAAAGTTTAATGGCGCTTAAATAATTCATTGAGCCATTCATTGTCATATCATCTATAAAACCATCTAATTCAGGGTGATTTCTTTCTATCCACCTAACCAAAGAGTCTCTCTCTTTATTCCAAACATTCCAATCAGTACCTATGCTTTCCAATTCTTCTAGTTTTGATATCTTCCCAGAAGTAAAAGAGATTTTTTGCTTGTAGATAAGAGGGTTGTTTTTCAAAAACTCATTGCGAAGGTTATTCTGGGCTACAGTGACAATAATCTGATTATTGTTTTCCTCTAATTCAACTATTTTGTAAGATGATCTAAATACAGAATCCCATCTAAATTGCTCATAAAAACTATCATGGTTATATGGCATGATGTAATCCCCTGCAATTATGGTAATGCTATCATTTATAGTTGTTTTTAACACATCGTAGTTGGCCGCATCCCTGGCATTGTAGTATTTAGTGATGGTCTCTTGACGAGTTGGTTCCTGATGGTTACATCCTACTAAGAAACACAAAAGAAATAGTATTGGAATGGTGTTTTTCATATCCTTAATTTGAATTTTGGCAAAACTAAAATTAGCCTAATTTTATTTGTGAGTTTTCACGAGATTGCCGTACCGTCATTTTTTCTAAACAAAAATAAAGCCTCTATAGTTCTGGTCAAAATGGTGGGTCGGTTTTACCCATTTTTTAATCTTTCTTATGAACACCACCTTGCGCATAACAGTCATTTCTAAAGTGATCCTGTATGCTGAATTTTCTATCTTCAAAACGATCTTGCAAGATTTTAAAATGTTGTACGCGGTCAATTCTAAACGCCCTATATGCTGTGCGAAGGTGGCACCATGCGATTAAAATCCACTTATTTTCTGTCGAATAAATGGCGCATGGTTCTATTTTTCGGAATGAAATGTTGGGGTCATCTGCTTTGCGGTAATTGATTTCAACATAATTAAAATTGGTAATCGCCAATTGAATTTCTGAAAGGGCATTACTGGATATTTGTTCCAATCTTTTGTCAAAAACATGTATGTTATTGTGCAGCAATTCGCTCTTCTCTAGAATGGAAGACCGAAAAACGGACTTTATTTTTGTGAGTGCCTCTTCAAAATCGGCCACAAAAGAAGAATCGTTGGTCCTGGACACAAGATGTTGTGCAGTGATTAAGGCATTGGCCTGCTTTTCGGTAAATTGAACGGGTGCCACGGTGTAGCCATCCATTAAGGTATAACCCCGGCCTTCCAAGGTGATAACCGGAACACCTGAGGCGATCAGCTTTTGAACATCCCTATAAATAGTTCGGATGCTAACATCGAATTTTCGGGACAATTCGGTGGCTGTTAAAACCCTTCGGGATTTTAATAATGTCAGAATCGATATGAGTCTAGGGAGTTGTGACATAATGAAGTGATTTAACTTTTTGGATTATGGCGAAAATTCATGATTTTTTGCCCTTTTGAAGCCATTTTTGAGTTGCATAGCTGGGCTACGGAAGGAAAAAAGTCGAAGAAAGGGTGAAAAGGCATCATTTTTTAGCCAATTGAAAAAGTTTAAACGACTTCAACAATAAAGGTAATGAACCTTAGTGATTCACCACCTTTATTTTTGCTTGTTAGTCTAGTTCCATGAGTGTAAGGCCACTTTGTTGCCTTCGGTATCTAAAAATTGGGCCATAAAGCCGTTTTCCCCGATATCGGTTTTTGGCATGACTACCTTACCACCTGCAGTTTCAATTCGTGATAATGGGCTACTCAGGTCATCACCTCCATTTAAATAGACCGTCACCCCTGTTTGGGATGGTGCGTGACCGTCCATTTCAACAAGGCCCCCACCAACACCATTGTTGTCATTGTCATATGGGAACATACCATATTTACCTTCCGGCATTGGGGCATCTGTGATTTCAATGTCCAAAATGGTGTTATAAAAACTTTTCGCTCTTTCGTAATTTTTTACTGGAATTTCAAACCAACTGATCGCGTGTGACATTTTCTTAAATTTTAAAGATTAAACATACCGCAAAGATATTCGAGGAAATGTCAGATGATGTCAGGGGTTTTTATTTGGAGTTTTTAGGTTCTTTTTTGGTTTATGTATTTTTTACTCTTGCCGAGTAAGGGATTTAAAAAGTTCCATAATGCTCCTAGAAAAGAACATTTTGACCTATTTGGATTAATCGATTTCAATCTAAGGACTACGCAATACATCATACACTATCTTCGTTCTGTTCGAAACCGCACTTTCAAAAATGAGCCATTTGTCGTTATTTTGTTTTATAAAAGGAACCAAACGAAAGGGTGACCATTATAAGATTCTAAAACTGAACGACCAGTTCAAGCAGGTGACTGAAATTACTTCGGACTTGAAAGCTGTTGACATTGTTTATATCATCAAAGACTATAATTTTTATACCCAACAACTTTAAAACAACCCCTAGCATATGTTCTACTTTGCCATTGATATTTTGGGTACCATTGCGTTTGCCATATCGGGTGTTTTAGTTGCCATGGAAAAAAAACTCGATATTTTCGGGGTTTTTATTGTTGCCTTTGTTACTGCCGTTGGGGGAGGAACCCTAAGGGATATCCTAATAGGAAGCACTCCCGTTATTTGGTTAAAACAACCGGTTTATCTTTTTACTATTTTAGGGTCGGTCGCTTTTGCGGTAATCTTTGTTAACCAATTAAAGTATTTCCGGAAATCGCTCTTTTTATTCGATACGATTGGAATTGGTCTTTACACTATGGTAGGAATCGAAAAAGGACTTTCAGCAGATCTAGCATCGATCATGTGTATTGCCCTGGGAACGATTACTGCTAGTTTTGGGGGCGTTATTCGAGATATTCTCTGCAATGAGATTCCCGTTATTTTTCGGAAAGAAATCTACGCTACAGCTTGTATTTTAGGCGGTTCTAGCTATTTTTTATTCAAATTACTACCTATAGATACAGCTTATGCCTATGCGGCGGCAATCCTAACGATTATTGCAATTCGTATTCTGGCCGTAAAATTTCATATTACACTACCCAGCATTTATCGGAGATAGGGTTTGAGATAAAAAGAGTTTATGGGTTTATAAGTTTAAGATTTTTTATTTTTTATAACTTCCGGCTTCCGGCTTCCGGCTTCCGGCTTCCGGCTTCCGGCTTCCGGCTTCCGGCTTCCGGCTTCCGGCTTCCGGCTTCCGGCTTCCGGCTTCCCCTTACTCCAAAACCTCCATTTTTTCAATCTTGATATTCTGATAGGGCCAATCTCCTTTTCCAACAGGTTGTTGGTTTATTTTGTCCACCACGTTCATACCTGAGATAACCTTCCCGAATGGGGTATAATCCTTGTCTAAATGGTAGGATCCCGGTTTGGTGACCACAATAAAAAATTCGTAAGGCGATGCCAATTTATGTGGATTATCATTTTCGCTACTAGGCATAGAAACCGTACCTCGGTGGTGTTTGTACCCTTTTCTGGTGTCGGGCGGCAGCAAATAACGACCTATTTTTCCTCTCTTTTTTGCAGTTTCCAAGTCATCGGAGTTACCCCCTTGAATAATAAAATCCTTTACCACACGATGAAATTGCGTATTGTCAAAATAACCCTGTCGGGTCAGATAAATAAAATTAGCCTTATGATAAGGTACATTGTCGTATAATTCAATAACAAAATTGCCATGATTGGTCGTTACTGCTATTCTATTCTCTGAAAGTCCTTTTTGATAATTGAAGAAAAAATCAATA
This sequence comes from Aggregatimonas sp., assembly GCA_965238025.1. Taxonomy (GTDB): domain Bacteria; phylum Bacteroidota; class Bacteroidia; order Flavobacteriales; family Flavobacteriaceae; genus Pelagihabitans. The sequence goes on from OZ250162.1 coordinate 2,597,225, forward strand.
GCGTTTTCCTCTGTTAATTTAAAGGGCTCCTCTTCCTTTTCCGTTACTTCGGCAGGGACGGAGTCTTTAAGCGTTTTTTTATTCTCCGGGGCTGTTTTTTTTACTTGCTTTTCTTCCTTGCAACCCACCAAAAAAAATAGTGGTATTATTGTAATGAGTGCTATTTTTTTCAAATTCATGGATTTCAATTTCTTTTCACAAAACATTCCAAAAATAATAGATTTGCCCCTTTTAGGAGAGGCATCGCACTATAAAATGGCACCCGAATTCCGTTTGGAGGAATTAAGGGCGTTTTACAAAATTAGAAAAAATGCGAAACAAGCTGGGGTGATGGCCTTGTTTTACCCGGACCAAAAGCATATTACCCATTTTTTACTTATCCTCAGAAAAACATATAAAGGAGTGCATAGCAACCAAATTGCTTTTCCTGGAGGTAAGGCGGAATTGGAGGACAAAGGGCTTCAAGTAACGGCTTTGCGGGAAACAGAGGAAGAGGTAGGGGTATCGTCAAAACAAATAGAAGTATTAAAAGAGTTAAGCCCTGTATACATTCCGCCAAGCAATTTTGAAGTGCAACCCTTTCTGGGAATATGCAGAGTTACCCCTTCTTTCAAAATTCAGGAAGAGGAGGTCGAGGCGCTGGTAAAGGTTCCGATTACGGATTTTATGAACGACCGTAATATTTTTACACAAACCATGAATACTTCATATGCCAAAGCTATTGAGGTGCCAGCATTCAGGTTAAATGGATATACAGTTTGGGGAGCTACCGCAATGATGTTAAGTGAAATACGGGAAATGCTAAAACAGGTGTTGTAAGCTTTAGAAGGTTTACTATAGTTTTTGCGTTTATTTAGAAGTCAAAATTATTTTTCTTGATTCCAATACTCCCTTTCCTAGCCTTCTAATTCCTAGCTCAAATTTCGTATTTCGTACTTCCTTTCTCTTTTTCATTTCGTATTTTAGCAGACTATGGGCATATTTAAGAGAAACCCCTTTGGGCATATTTTATTTCTTAAAAAGTTTCTAATCCGGTTTTTGGGAGTAGCTACCCATGCACGCTATAAACGGTTCAATAAATTGGAAATTGAAGGCTCAGACATCATTCGCAATTTACCCGATACCAATGTACTTTTTGTTAGTAACCATCAGACTTATTTTGCAGATGTCGTCGCTATGTTTCATGTATTTAATGCAAGTTAAAGGGGCGCGACAATAGTATTAAGGGGATAGGTTATCTGTGGAATCCGAAGCTAAATGTATATTACATCGCTGCCGCAGAAACGATGAACAAGAGTCTTTTGACAAAGATTATGGCCTATGCTGGTTCAATAAGCGTGGAACGCACCTGGCGTTCAGAAGGTAAGGATGTGAAACGGCAGGTGAAGATGAGCGATATTTCAAGTATTGGGAAGGCATTGAATGACGGTTGGGTCATTACTTTTCCGCAAGGCACCACCACGCCTTGGAAACCTTTACGAAAGGGTACTGCCCATATCATTAAAAAATACCAACCTGTAGTGGTTCCCGTGGTAATTGACGGTTTTAGGCGATCTTTTGACAAGAAGGGGCTTCGTGTAAAGAAGAAGGGCATCCTACAATCTATGGTTATTAAGGAACCCCTGGATATTGACTATGAAAATGAGTCATTCGAAGCCATAATCGAAAAACTGGAATATGCCATTGAACAACACCCCTCTTTCCTAAAGGTGATTCCACAAGAAGAACTGCTGGCTTACGAAGAAGAAAATAAGACAAGAAAGTTTAGGAATACAAATTAGATTTCCAATCTACGGAGTTCTTTGTAGTTTGCCTTCAATTTTCTTAAAAGCAAACCGTAAAGCAAGTAATAAATACCGCCCAACACTGCCGTCATACCCACGCCCATAGTTATTAAGGAAATGATAAGGCTGGTTTTCAATTTTTCACGAGAGATATTTTTTGTTTTTTCGGAAAGCTCGGTGAAATTCTCAATTAAACCGTCGTCTAAGTAAACCCCCAAAATCAATAACCCTACGAATATCAAAATCGTTGCCAATGAGAATATAACATAATGTTTTACGGTTCTTCTGGTCTTTATTATTTTTCGCATCAAATTTTTGGAATTATCCAAAACCGATATTTCACGATACCGCCTATAAAAGAGAAATATGAAATATAGTACCCCCCCATAGTAAACGATATTAATGGGCACAAAAAAACGCTCTGCCAATGTATTCTCATAAAATTTCATGCCCTCACTAAAATGGGGGGTGAAGTAAAGCATATTCCACAATACGACTTCCAAAATACTAATAATCAAAATCCATTTTACTATGGAGGAAGACTTCTTCCATGTCATTTTATGAATATCGCCGTACGACAGTTTGGGAAGCTGCTGTTCCTTTTTCTGCCAGTCTTTTTTTAATAATTCCAATTCGTCCATCATATCCTTAGGGATTCAGTATGGTTCTTAATTTTGTTTTAATACGGTTCATTTTCACCCGCGCGTTTACCTCTGAAATACCTAGTGTTTCAGAGATTTCTGCATAGTTTTTATCTTCCAGGTAAAGAAAAACCAATGCCTTATCAATATCGTTCAATTGCCTGACGGCCTTGTACATGAGCTTTAGCTGTTGTTCTTCGGTTTCATCATATTCATCAGCCTTTATTTTAAAAATGACCGACTCATAGTCTTGCGTTTGTACACGTCTTTTAGATTTACGATACAGGGTAATCGCTGTATTCAGTGCCACGCGGTACATCCAAGTGCTGAATTTACTGTCTCCCCTAAACTTGGGATAAGCTTTCCAGAGTTGAATCGTAATCTCCTGAAATAAGTCATTATGGGCATCGCGATTATTGGTGTACAATGAGCATATCTTATGAACAATATTTTGATTGTTCTCAAGATCGGTCACAAATTGATGCTCCAGTTCTTTATTCACGTAATAAATTGGTAGGTGTTGTTACAAGGTTAGTAGTCCTTTCCGGGTATTTGTTACAAAATGGTGAAAGTTTAAATTTTCTATAGAACGGTAGCTGCCGAGTATCCCCTTTCAAGGACCATTTGTATTATATTATTCTGCCACACTCCTAAACCGGATCAAGGGTAAATTTGTTGTTAACTTAATTTCTGTAATCCAAGGCTGGGGCTCTATCCCCCAAAAGTGGAATATATTTGAAATCGTCGCCTCGTCGTTCTATAAATTCGGTCTTTGCGTTTTTAACCAGGTCGTTGTCCTGAAAGAGTTCGATTGCCGTTAATGTCAATGTTTTTGCCGCGACCATCATGCCTTTCTTGCCAATACTGGTACCCCCTGCGGCAACTGCTTGCCAACTGTGTGCCGGCGTTCCAGGTACCCAAGTAGCTGAGCCCATGCCCACGGTAGGAACCGCAAAACTAACATCTCCTACATCGGTAGAGCCATAGGCCTTTGCCTTGGTCTTATAGGGCTCTATTCTTTTTGCCGCAGCCAGATCGGCTTTTTCTTGACCTAGGCTTATCGCAATTTTATCTGCAAAGGCTTTTTCTTCAAGAGTATATTCAATACCCCCGATTTTAGAAAGCTTGTCGTGCATTAATTTTTGTAGGGTAAGATTGGGCAACAACTCATGTGTGCCCCCGATCATTTCGTAATCCATTGTAGTTCCCGTTCCAAGCGCTGCGCCTTCCGCTGCTTTTACAATGCGATCAAAAATTTGTATTACCTCGTCGCGTCTGTCGTGGCGCGCATAGTAATAGACTTCTGCAAAATCAGGGACCACATTTGGTGCCTTGCCGCCACTGGTAATGACATAATGTATCCTTGCTTTTTCAGGTATGTGTTCGCGCATCATATTTACCATAACGTTCATCGCCTCCACACCATCTAATGCCGAACGGCCTTTTTCAGGGGAACCGGCTGCATGCGCCGAAACACCATAGAATCGAAACTTGGCCGACTTGTTTGCCAAAGCTGCACCTGCGCTTGCTGCATTTCTTGAACTCGGATGCCAATGCAGGGCAACATCCACATCATTAAAAAGACCTTCACGCACCATATATACCTTTCCCGAACCACCTTCTTCGGCCGGGGTACCATAAAAACGAATTGTGCCTTTTGTTTTATTGGCCGCCATCCATTCTTTAACAGCTATGGCCGCCGCCGTAGATGCCGTGCCGAACAAATGGTGACCACAGGCATGGCCAGCAGCTTTTCCTGCAGATTTCTTTTCGGCCACGGCTTCTTGTGATAGCCCAGGAAGTGCATCGTATTCCCCCATAATCGCAATTACAGGGGCACCACTACCATATTCGGCTATAAAGGCGGTTGGGATACCCGCTACCCCTTTATTGATGCTAAAACCGGCATCGGTAAGCGTCTCTTGCAAAAGCTTTGAACTCTTTTCTTCTTGGTACCCCATCTCGGCTAATTCCCAAATACTTTGGGCGATTTCACCATAGACGAGTGCTTGATCATCCAAATTTTTAATAACATCATCTATGTCTTTCTGGGCGTTAACAGAGATTAAAGAAAGAAAAAAAAGGACTGGCAGGAATATGTATAGTTTCATGGGTATAGCAGTTAAGATTGACTTTTAGGTAGTTATAATTAAACAACCACTAAATATAGTTAAAACCAACAAGCTAATCCAATAAATAGACACAGGCTTGATAGGCATATAATTCAAAGCTATTTCCGCTTCTGGAACGAACATCATCGTTTGATATAAGAAGCTTGGCTTTTTTAAAGGATAACTTTGTAAGGTCGATCGTAGCACGCTTGGTAGAAAAGCTCAATAGCACGAGATACCTCATGTCACCGGCACTACGTGTATAAGCATAAATGTCTTCATTTTTTTCCTGTAACAGGGTATACTTCCCGTAAACGAGTGTCAAATGTTCTTTACGAATCTGTATCATTCGTCTAAAATAATTCAGTACTGAATAAGCATCTTCGGTTTGGGAAAACACATTCACCCCTTCCTTATAATTTTCATTGACCCTTAACCAAGGTTTACTCGCTGAAAAACCGGCATGGGCGGACTTGTCCCACTGCATTGGTGTTCTGGCATTGTCGCGGCTTGCTTCTTTCTCATTTTCTAAAAAGGCAGTTGTATCTTCGCCATCATTTTTGGCTATTTGGTAACGATTAAGGGTATTAATGTCTTTATAATCCGATATGTTGTTAAACTTAATGTTTGTCATTCCGATTTCTTCCCCATAATAAAAATAGGGAGTACCGCGCATAGTCAGCAAAAAAGTGTGCAGCATCGTGGCCGACTTATACCAGTGCGTTCTGGAATCACGGCCCCAACGGCTTACACTGCGAGGGAAATCATGGTTGTTTAAGAACACGCTGCCCCATCCCTTTTTGGCAAAAACAGCATCCCAATCACTGAAGATTTTTTTGAACTCCGTAAGCTTCCATTTTTCTTTACGCATTAAAAAGACTTCATTTTCTTCCCTGTCTAGGGCCATAAGATCAAAATGAAAGAACATATTTACCTCTTGTCTATCTTCATCCACAAAATCCAAAGCTTTATCAATTCCAATTCCTGGAGCCTCGCCAACGGTCATAACATCATATTTACTCAAGACTTCGGTATGTATTTCATGTAGGTACTCATGTAGTTTTGGCCCATCGGAATAATACGCAACAAAATCACCTTTGTATTTCTCGGGAAGGTTTGGGTAATTGGTATCCTTTGAAATAAACGAAATTACGTCCATACGGAAGCCATCAACCCCTTTATCAAACCAAAATTTCATGATATCGTGCACCTCTTTTCGCACCTTTGGGTTCTCCCATTTTAGATCGGGCTGTTTTACAGAGAACGAGTGCAGGTAATAAGAATCAGTGGGTTCGTCATATTTCCAGGCATTTCCATCAACATCAAAATAGCTCCATCGTTTTGGGGGAGTACCTTTTTCTGCCGGCCACCAATGATAATAATCCCGATATGGATTATCACGGGATTTTCGGGATTCAACAAACCAATCGTGTTCATCACTGCTATGGTTCACGACAAGGTCCATCACCAACTTTAATCCTCTCGTTTTTATGCCCCGCAATAGCTCATCAAAATCCTGCATCGTACCAAACTCTGGCATAATGTTCCGGTAGTCTGCAATGTCATAACCATTATCGTCATTTGGGGAAACGTAAACCGGGTTCAGCCAAATGATATCGACCCCCAAGCTCTTAATGTAATCCAGCCGTTGAATAATGCCTCGTAGGTCACCAATACCATTACCCGTGGTGTCCTGAAAACTTCTAGGATATATTTGATATACGATGCCTTCTTTCCACCATTTTCGATTACTGATTTGTTGCATTCAGGTATAGGTTTAGGACATAAATATATCAAATCCCCTTCTAAGAAAATGATTTAATTGGGTATAGAATAACTATTTCGATTGCGCTAGGTCTTTGCCGTCTAACTTCTTAATCCCAACCTTATTCTCGGTTGTTTATATTTTGCATTTTGTATTTGGGGTCAGATTTTAAGATACCCAGAACCATACTCAATTGTGCGACGCCATATATGGCCATCACCATTACTCCAGAGAAAGGGATATCACTTTTAAACCTGGTGATCGCAATGATACTGTCGGATAGCATAAACAATAATGCGCCTAATAGTATATAGATATAGCTATTATCCGATATTTCATCTCTTCTTAAATAAGCGAATAGAATCATGATCAAAATAGAAAGCATGTATATGGCTACCGGTAACATAAAACCGTGAAGTGAATCCATTAAGTACCAAAATAGCGATCCTGCATAAAGTATCAGGATTACTAATGGCACAAGAAAGCCTGTTTCTTTATTTCGGTTTCGGGAAAACTGAATAATGTACATAATGTGGGCAAGCATAAAAGCGAGCACGCCACCAGTAAATAAATAATCGAATTCCCCGGCGTAAATTAATTGTACATCGCCAATAAATGAAAATATCAGGGCCGTGGTGACCAAGATTTTAGTTTTTCTATCTACCTGGTGCATTAAGAAAAAAATCAAAAGCGAAATTACGACCATGGGCTTGGTAATGATCCTAAAGGGTATCCAATTGGGATTGGAGACCACAATAAGTTCTATCGTCAGTATAATTCCGAAACACCAAAGGAAGGGTCTGGTTTTTCTCATTCAGTGTGTAAAATAAACTTCATTCTATTCGTTCAAATATATCTAATCTATTTTCGAGGATGAAATTTACTCATCACATCGGCGAGATGAGAACGGTCAACGTGCATATATACCTCAGTAGTCGTGATGCTCTCATGGCCAAGCATTTGTTGTATTGCACGTAGGTCGGCGCCGTTGGTAAGCAGATGTGTCGCAAAGGAATGGCGAAAGGTATGAGGGCTTATATTTTTATTCAAATTGATGGCCTCCGCCAATCGTTTGATAATTGTAAAAATCATTGCACGGGTAAGCTGCTTACCACGTCGGTTTAAAAAAAGAATGTCTTCAAAACCTTTTTGAATAGTAAGATGCACCCGAACTTCGTTACGGTACAGATTAATATATTTCTTATTGATATTGCTTATTGGTACAAAACGTTGCTTATTACCCTTACCAGTGACCTTGACAAAATGCTCATCAAAATACAAATCGGACAAGCGCAGATTTATGAGCTCGGAAACTCGGAGGCCACAGCCGTAAAGTGTTTCTAAAATAGCCCGATTACGCTCCCCTTCGGGCTTGGATAAGTCTATCGCATTTATAAGCATATTGATTTCTGCAACGGATAAGGTGTCCGGAAGTTTACGGCCTGTTTTGGGTGATTCAATCAGATCCATTGGGTTGTCAGCACGATAATCTTCGAAAACCAGATAACTAAAAAAACTTTTTAAGCCCGAAATAATACGGGCCTGAGACCTGGGATTTACCTTTTTCGCGATTTCGTAAATGAACCGCTGTACCGTTTCCTTTGTGATATTTAATGGAGAAGGAGTGAGTTTATTTTCCTCAAGAAATCGAATAAATTTTTCAACATCCAAGGTGTAATTGGTAATCGAGTTGGCAGATAGTCCCCTCTCAATTTTAAGGTAATGTTGGTAATCATGCAATGCGCTTTCCCATTTCATTGGATAAAGGTACTATAATGACGCAATTTTAAGCTTCAATTATTTAACATATATAATGTAGAGCAGTAGGCGTAAAAAACTGATTCTTAGTGTATCTTTATAGGAAGAGAGATATCCCCCGAAAGACACTTTATACAAAAAGCAAAGACTGCTTTAAATTAAGGGATATGAAAAAAAACCTCCTTTTCGTTGGACTTATTTTGTTGGGCATTCAATGTTTTAATGCACAAACTGTTCTTCAAGGTACATCCTCAATAAAGAATGGAGATATACTTTTTGGCCCTAAGGTCGGTATTACCTTCACACAAATAAATGGGGATGAGTTGAATAGCAACGGTTTATTGCCGGGTTATCAAGTGGGTGGCGCTATTGAAATCCCGATTAAGAAGGAGTTTTATTTTGCGCCGGAAATCTTGTTTTCCCTTCAGGGTACCCGCGGTGATAGTAATGATTTGCGTTTGGGCTATTTGATTATTCCGGCAATGGGAAAATACCATATTACGGATGCCTTGGCAGTAGAGTTCGGCCCTCAACTTGGGATACTGATTTCGGACAATGCAGAAGATTTTAACTTTAGTATCAACACTATCGATTTAGGTCTTGGCATTGGAGGGGGGTATCGCATAAATGACAATTTCTATTTTCAGCTGCGTTTGAATGGTGGATTTTTAAAGGTGATAGACATGGTTGAGGCTACTAACATAGCCGTGCAAGTGGGGGTCATTTACTATCTGTACTAAGGTATGTTCGCAATAGGCTTAGTGAGAAGACATCTTTCCCATTTCTTGGTGACAAGGAGGAAAGTTTTTTATATTTGTTGATTAAACGTGAAACATTAAATGACATGAAAAAAATAGCCTTATTCGTAACTTTATTTAGCTTGGTTATCACAAGCAATGGCAATGCGCAAGATATCTCATTCGGTGCCAAGGCAGGCCTCAATATCTCTTCTTTAAGTAGTAGCGGTAGCACTGGTTTTGGTTCTAAACCTGGTTTTCATGTGGGGGGCGTGGCAGAAATACCCTTTTCTGATGATATTCTTATTCAACCGGAGGTATTACTTTCTTTTCAAGGTAGTGGTGACGGTCTAAGTGGATTTAGCAATGATATTAATTTGTTCTATCTTAATATCCCGGTGGCGGTTAAGTATAATGTTTGGGATGAACTATATGTAGAGGCTGGACCGCAATTAGGCGTCTTGCTTGGGAATAATCTTGATGATTTTCTTTTAGACTCCAATTCAATTGATATTGGCGCCGTTGTAGGAGCCGGATATCGGCTTGATGATAATTTTTATTTCCAGTTACGTTTTAATGCAGGTTTTATAAATGCCATAGAAGATGTGACCTCAAAAAATAGGGTGTTACAGGTATCGGCAATTTATTTCCTTTAAAAGAATGATATTAATCAGATATAGGAACGGCCGCTTTAAGCGGCCGTTTTCTTTTCACCTTCCTACTTAAAATACCTACTTTTATAACATGAAATTGATTATTATAAACGGACCCAACCTAAACCTATTAGGAAAAAGAGAGCCTGAGATATATGGCGATAGTACTTTTGAGGATTTTTTTACCGAACTGCAACGCAAGTATAAAGCTGCAGAATTGGAGTACTATCAATCGAACATTGAGGGAGAACTGATCAACAAGATACAAGAAGTTGGTTTTTCTTATGATGGAATTATCTTGAATGCAGCTTCTTACACCCATACTTCAGTTGGTATTGGGGATGCGATAAAAGCAATTAATACTCCCGTAGTTGAGGTGCATATCTCAAATACTTTTAAAAGAGAAGATTTTAGGCATGTTTCTTATATTTCTGACGGGGTCAAAGGGGTTGTTTTAGGTTTTGGCCTACAAAGTTATGATTTGGCCATCCAAAGTTTTTTATAGTTCGCTCTCCTGTCATCTTAGCAGATATTGCGCCTTTTTATTTGATAATTTAAAAATCGATACCTTAGAATAATCAAAATCTATAAGCATGAAGTGGAAAAATCTATTCGATAAAAAAGAGTCAGAGGAGGCTATTGCGAGAATCAACTCATTAAGTCCCGAAACCCAACCCCAATGGGGAAAAATGAACGTCTCTGAAATGCTGGCCCATTGTAATGTGGCTTATGAATTGGTCTATACCGATAAACACCCAAAACCGAGGGGTTTTAAAAAGTTTATGCTCAAACTGCTTGCTAAAAATATAGTAGTAGGGCCAAAACCTTATAAAAGAAATATACGAACGGCCCCCATGTTCCTTATTACAGATTCTAGGGATTTTGAGATTGAGAAGAAAAGATTGATCGACCATTTACAAAAGACCCAAGAATTGGGAGCCTCTCATTTTAACGGTAAAGAATCGCATGCATTCGGTGCGCTAAATGAAAAGGAATGGAATACCTTGTTCTCTAAACACTTGGATCATCATCTAGGGCAATTTGGGGTTTAGACTATTTACAGCTCTCAACAATAAATGGGGCACAATCCTATCTGATTTTCAATGACCTTAGACCGCGGATTTTAAAGAAGTTTCCGAACTCAGGTATTTACGTTCTATATAAAAAGTGGCAAATGGTAGGAGGGAGGCTATTAAAAAAATGGCAAGGCGCTTAAATCCCCATTTTTTTGTGGTACACACCAAAATGGCCAAGACCACATAGGCAATAAAAAGAAAACCGTGAGCGTACCCTACATATTTGTTGGGCATGGGCAAATCTGCCATATATTTTAAGGGCATGGTGACGGCGAAAAGTGCCAGATAAGAAATACCTTCCAAAATGGCCGTAATCCTAAAAAGAGGTGTCATAATTGTTTATTTAAATAGACCCTTATAAATTGGTTTGGTGACAGACAGGTCGCCGACCTATTTTTTATTCAGTAGGTATCGGAAGCTTGTGCATTCTTAAAAATGACAATTTATCCCAATACCCTCGTTGAAACTTAATTTTCCCATCAATTACTTGAAAAAATCCACACCCTCTTAATCCTAGCGGGTCTTTCCATTCCAAAATTGCCCAATCCCCATCTTCGAAAATATTTTCGGGAATGCAGGTCATATTGGCGGTGCCAAATTCAGCTGCAAACATTTCCCGAATGGCCATTCTGCCCTTGATCGGTTCATTTGCCACTTGGTGATTGATTGCATCAATATGATAGAGTTCGGAGATTTTTTCGGCATTTCCGCGGTTGAATATTTCAACCCATTTTTCTATTAATTTCCTAGGCTCCATTTTTTCCTTCCTAGCTTTATAAGTGGATAACTTCGTCATAGGCATCTGCTACCGCTTCCATAACAGCTTCACTCATTGTAGGGTGAGGGTGAATGGCCTTCAGGACCTCGTGTCCCGTGGTTTCCAGTTTACGGGCAACCACAGCTTCGGCAATCATATCGGTTACGCCAACACCGATCATGTGGCATCCCAACCACTCGCCGTATTTGGCATCAAAAATAACCTTTACAAAACCATCAGATGCGCCAGAGGCCTTTGCCTTTCCACTTGCGGAAAAGGGAAACTTGCCTACTTTGATATCCAACCCTTTTTCCTTAGCCTGTTTTTCGGTAAGTCCGACTGAAGCAATTTCCGGCATACAGTATGTACATCCTGGAACATTTCCATAATCTATTGGTTCGACATGCATACCGGCAATTTTCTCAACACAGAGAATACCTTCAGCAGAGGCTACGTGCGCCAACGCCTGTCCCGGTGTAACGTCTCCAATGGCATAATACCCGGGAATGTTTGTTTGGCAATAATCATTGACGATAATCTTATCCCGGTCGGTCGCTATCCCGGTTTCCTCCAGACCAATGTTTTCAATATTCGATTTAATGCCTACTGCCGAAAGAACGATATCCGCATCAACGGTTTGTTCGCCCTTGGCTGTTTTTATATGAACGGTTACTCCGTCACCACTAGTATCAACCTTTGTCACCTCAGAGGAGGTCATGACCTTGATACCAGATTTTTTAAAGCTACGTTCCAATTGTTTAGACACATCCTCATCTTCAACCGGAACAATATTCGGTAGAAATTCTACTACGGTTACCTCGGTACCTATGGCATTATAGAAATAAGCAAATTCAACACCAATGGCCCCACTACCGACAACCACCAACTTTTTTGGTTGTGTTTTCAAAGACATCGCTTCACGATACCCAATTATTTTTTTTCCATCCTGCGGAAGGCTGGGGAGCTCCCTACTTCTCGCCCCTGTTGCTATTATAATATGATCGGCACCGTACTCGGTCTCCTTACCTTCAGCGTTTTTTACGGATACTTTTTTCCCAGGTTTTATAGTTCCATAACCATTGATGACTTCTATTTTATTTTTTTTCATCAAAAACTGAACCCCTTTGCTCATACCATCGGCCACATTGCGACTGCGTTTTACAACGGCATCAAAATCCTTATCAACCCCATCTGCCTTTAGGCCATAATCATTTGCGTGTTTTAGATATTCAAAAACCTGGGCCGATTTCAGCAAGGCCTTTGTCGGAATACAACCCCAGTTAAGACAAACACCGCCCAAGCTTTCTTTCTCGATTATAGCGGTCTTCAAACCTAATTGAGAGGCCCTAATAGCCGTTACATAACCCCCTGGACCACTACCTACAACAATAACATCGAAATTGGCCATATGCTTAATTTTATAATTTTAATATTGACTTTAACCTATGTAATAAAGAGCTGCAAAAGTACGGAAATCAAAACCCAAAAACCAATTGGGGAAACCCCAAAAATTCAAATCCCAAGTTCTAAAATTTATAAATCGGAACTTGGGATTCTATCGTATTGATTTTCTTTGATTGTTAACTTTTCTGTTCCTTATTGAAATAAACTAAATAGTAATACATTTGCCGCTCTTCGTCCCAACCCTTTTCTACAAACTTTTCAGCGGACTCGGGATTAATGAAGTCCATCTTTATTTGAATGTTGGTATCCAAGTTAATGACATTCTTTATTTTTTTACGTGCCACCGAAACGGCCTTGTTCGCAATATCGAAGTTGGAAACATCCTCAATACTGTATTTAGGTCCTTTTTCAACCTTGTAGTGCTTAAACTCGGGAATCAATTCCGGATTTTCAATGACCTCATTGAGGAATGTACTTTCTTCAAACGCATCGTTCTTGGCAAAATGGTTTACTGCCCTATTCATAAACAGCACTTCCTGTTGTTTGTCTTCTGCAGGTAGCACAACATCCTTGGCAAAATTTTGACAGAATTTTAAATAGTTTTTGGTGTAAAAATTTTCATCGGCCAAGGCATCAACCCCAAGAAAATCCTCTAGCCAATATTTGGCATCGTAACGGTTACTGTCCACCGAAAGTACCTTATAACCCTCTTCTTTTTCTACATTAAAAATAAGGCATCCCTTATCCAGTTTATTTACGTTGATACCCTGTTGTATTACAATGTCGAGATTGTTTCCCTTTTCTTCCAACTGAAGAAAATCATGCTTTAATTCGCTTTTGAAAATGCCAACGGCATCTACCTTTTTATTATCCAACATTACATTTGTTAAATGCGCAACATACACTTCACCATTTTTAATATGCGGGTGGTTGGATTGTTCGAATAAATGTGTAGCTATTTTTTTAGAATTAAAATGAAGGTTTGATGGGTCATCGAAAATTTCAGTCACAATTTTATAGACTTCATTAAAGGATACATCAACATCATTGGCGAGCTTGAAATAGTTTTCTTCCTTTTCTCTAAAGGGTTTAAAGAAATATTCTTTTAAAAGTCCGTTGGTCTCGTCATTCAATGTAAAAGGCTCATTCGATAGAAAAACACCTTCATTTTTATTCTTATTTCCAACACGGTGCAATGAAATACTTTCGATTTGGGTGGGGTATAGATTGATCATTGAGAATAAATTTTATTGTTATTCCCTCGAAAGAGGGAATCTTTGTAGTTGTTTAATTAGGTGGTTTTCGATTTTACTGAAATCAATGATTGTTTCTTCCCATTTTCAATTCCAATTTTCATCAAAATCCAGGTCATCATAATTTTCGAAGGTGTCATCAAAATCAAAAGTTGGATCGGATTCAAACTTTTTTTCAGGCGGGGATTCCGGTATTTCCCCAAAACTGAAAAGCACATTCGGGTAGGCGCGACCATCTTCCCTTTCCACTATATCGGCCAGCTCCACAAAGAACGTCCACATGCTCAAAAAATCGTACACATAGATCAACTTGGGGGTTTGTTCGCTCAAGATATCTTCAAGAAAGGTCTCGTTCATCAATCTTGTACTTTCCGAACCTTCACTCACATCAAAGAGGGCAATTTCCTCGTCTTGATTCCAGTCGTCATCACAAGTATAGAAAGATGCCATTTCGTTGCCAAGAAAGCCAAAAGCCTGGGTAACCGCATTGTGCAGTTCTTCTAAAGAGCTGTTATCGGCGATTTCAATATCCCTAAAGATATCTTCCTCGGCGTCTAAAATTATCCTGATTTTATAAATCATCCTACCAAATTTGGTGATGGCAAAGTTACAATAATAACTTAATAAGAAGGTACTATTTAGAAAACCGATGTAGGGTAAAGGTCATCGCAGCCAAAAGTAAAAAAGCCCCTATTTGGTGGGCTATACCAAGCCAAATGGGAACGGCATACAAGAGCGTGAACACCCCGAGAATAAATTGCAACCCTACTATGATCAATATGGCACGAATTCCATTTTGTTGTTCTGCCGATATATTTTTGTTTTTTGCCTTTACCCAAATTCCAATACAAAGGCCAACGACGAGGTAGGCTAGGTAACGATGTACGAATTGCACCCCACTTTTACCAGCGATTAAATTTTTAAGTAAAGGGTTCTGCTCTAGGAATACAGTTTCGTGAATTAGTTGACCTTCGCTCATCAAAGGCCAAAAATTATGGATAAGACCTGCATCAAGGCCGGCTACAAAGGCGCCCCAAATAATCTGGAGGATCAGAAAAAAGAAAGTCACGCGAATTAAATTTCGAAGGCCAACGAGGACTTCTTTTTTGTTTAGGTAGATTAAATCCAATGCGACCCATAAACTATAGGCGAAGGTCAAAAAGGCCGTAATAAGGTGGGCGGCCAATCGATAGTGGGAAACATCCGGCCTATCAACTAGGCCGCTTTTGACCATGTACCAACCCAAAAAACCCTGAAAACCTCCCAAGAATAATAAGATCAAACACTTCTTTAGTGTTGAGCTATCAAGCCTTTTGGTAAACATAAAGAATAAGAAGGGTACTAAAAAAACCAGTCCTATAAACCTGCCGATAACGCGATGAAGCCACTCCCAAAAATAGATGTCCTTAAAATCCTCAAGTGTAAAATGCGTATTGAGTTTTTGGTACTCCGGATATTGTTGGTATAGCTCAAAAGCCTCGTCCCACTCCTGTTCGTTCATTGGGGGAATAGTACCACTAATTAGCTTGTAATTTGAAATGGAAAGCCCTGAGTGGGTAAGTCTTGTAATACCACCAACTACCACCATGATAAAGATTAATAAACAACCTGTGAATAACCAATATATAACCGGTTTGTTTGTGTGCATTTCAATTTCCTTTCGGACAAAATTACCACACTTTAATCAAAAAACGGACAGCTTCTGCCGTCCGTTTTTAAAATAGTTTAATCGTTTATGCTATTCCATAACAATGAATTCAGATCTACGGTTTTCTTGATGCTTTTCATCCTCACAACTTTGGCGGGTGGTACATTCATTACTCAATCTTGTTTCCCCAAAACCTTCTCCACTAATCATAGCTTCGCTGGCACCGTTGGCGAGCAGGTATGCCACCGTGTTTTCAGCTCTTCTTTGCGATAAACGAATATTGTAATTTGCACTCGCCTTGGCATCGGTATGCGATTGAACCTGTATTCTTAGATTGGGAAATGCCTTCATATATTCAATTACCGCGATCATTGTTCTTGAGGCATCCGGTCGTATTTCGGCCTTGTCCAAGTCAAAATAAATCGGTTCAAGATTCAAGAACCTAACAAGGTCGGTGCCGGGAGATGCTCTTTTAATAGCTTTTGCAAGCGCTATTTCAATTCCTTCGATATCATTTGCATTGCTAACCGAGAACATTTCATTTTCAGGATCATACTCGGTTTTAGAAACAAGCAACTTATATTGACCTTCTTGGCAATTACCCTCTAGGGTGAATGAGCCATCTGCCGTGCTCACCGATTCGGATATTAAATCGTTTCCGCTATATAAGGCTACGATGGCATCACCTAGTGGTTCACCTGATTCCTTGCCTTTTACGATACCACTAACTATAGTGTGGCATTCCAGATCTATTTTTTCATTTTCAGTAAAACTATAGATGTCATCATCTCCTTTTCCACCTTCCCGGTTAGAAGCAAAGAAACCTTTACCAGTACTTTCGTTTAGGATAAATGAAAAATCATCTTCCTCGCTATTCACTGGCTTTCCAATATTTAGGACATAAGCATTTGCTACATCTTGTAGTTTGGTTGCATAAACATCAAGTCCGCCAAGACCCGGTCTTCCGTCTGATGAGAAATACAATACGTTATTTTCAGTAATATAGGGAAAGGTCTCGCGGCTTTCGGTGTTTATCTTTGCCCCGAGGTTTACGGCTGGTCCTATGCTTCCATCTTCATTAAGATCAGCCACAAAAATGTCTGATTGGCCTAGCGTTCCAGGCATGTCAGAGGCAAAATACAATTTGTCGCCCTCTGGGTTAAGTGCAGGATGGGCGCACGAGTAGTCGTCCCCATTAAAAGGCAATTCAGTAATATTGGTCCAAACACCATCCTTAAGTTGGGCCCGGTATATTTTTAATCTGCTAACACCCTCGTTGTCTCTTGAAAAATTACCGTTCTCCGAATTGTTCCTCGTAAAATAAACCATCGAACCGTCCTTGGTAAAAGCAGTGGAAGATTCATGGGTTTTTCTGTTTAGTCCATTGGAGAATTTTTCACTGGTTGTAAAATCACCGCTGCTGGAGGCGTTTGAAGCATAGAGATTTAGGAATGATCTGTTGTTCCATTGGTGTATTCGTTGCGCAATTGTTCCTGAATCCCTTGCCGAAGAAAAGACCAATTGATCTCCATTAAAAGAGGGGGAAAAATCTGACTGGGGGGAATTAAAGGGAAGGTTCTTTATATCATATCTTCCAGACTGCTCTTCTATTTTTTTTCTGTAATCAGGGTTGTCAACATATAGTTTTGCCCTAATTTCGTCTGATTTCGCGGCGATATACTTGTTCATCCATATATCCGATGCTTCATATTCCTTTGTCGATTTTAATGTATTGGCATATCGGTACATATAGTCGGCGTCTAGAGAAACACCTTCCAAGGCAAAAAGTTGACTGTACCACCCTGAGGCATCTTTATATCTAGCATTAAAGTAATTGGCATCTCCTAGATTTCTATAAATCTCCTCATCGGTTAATCCTTCTTTTACCAATCTTTCGTAATTCTCTATGGCGTTGGCATAGGCGTAATCGTCAAATTCACGCTCCGCGTTTTTAATTTTCTTGGTTTGCCCATTTACCGATAGGCAAATGAGAATAGCACTTAACGAGAGGTATATTAGCTTTTTGTACATGGTTATTTGATCTTTATAGGGTAAATTTAATTTTTTACTTTTCCTATTTGGACTACGTTTTTTGTAAGTGTATTCGAATTTAATGTATTCTTATTTAATTGATAACGTTAACCTTGGCGTTCAAGTATGTAAGAAAGTAGAATGATTTGGTCTAATTGACAAGTTAGAAGGTTCAAACTTCCTTTAAAGACTTATCACCAATTATACTTTTCAATTTTGTGAGGAATCAGCCTTGCTGTGTTTTTAAGCCCAGCTCTTCACCTTTTTTTATCATATAGTCTTTGGCAGCTTCATATTCATTGGGGATTTCACCTTCTAAAATAGCCTCTTTGATAGCCTCTTTGATAATACCTATTTCTTTGGATGGTTTTAGGTGAAAAGCGCTCATTATTTCTTCACCGCTAATGGGTGGTTGAAAATTACGAATATGATCTCGCTCTTCTACCTCAATAATTTTCTGCCGTACCAATTGAAAATTATTCTTGTATTTTTTCTGCTTTCTAGGATTTTTTGTGGTGATATCGGCCTCACACAAGGTCATTAGGTCGTCAACGTAGTCCCCGGCATCAAATACCAAACGGCGCACCGCCGAATCGGTAATAAAATCTTCGGACAACACAATAGGTCTGGAGCTCATCCGCACCATTTTTTGAACGAACTTCATCTTATCGTTTAATGGCATACGTAGACGTTTGAAGAGCTTATAAACCATTTTCGACCCTACAAATTCATGACCATGAAAAGTCCATCCGATTTTTTTATGGAATTTTTTGGTTGGCGCTTTACCGATGTCATGAAGAAGGGCGGCCCAGCGCAGCCAAAGATTATCGGTGGTTAGGGCTATGTTATCGACTACCTCTAACGTATGCCAAAAATTATCCTTATGCCTTTGTCCTTCTATTTCTTCAATACCCTGTAAGGCGACCAGTTCGGGAAGGATGAAGGGCAATACCTCTGTTTTATGCAACAAAGCAAAACCGATTGATGGTTTTGAACTTGCTAAAATTTTATGCAATTCATCAACAATACGCTCCTTGGAAATAATCTTGATACGCTCTTTATGTTCTGCAATAGCCTGTAAAGATTCCAAATGAATGGTAAAATCAAGTTGTGTAGCAAATCTTACGGCCCGCAACATGCGTAGAGGGTCATCAGAATAGGTGATGCCCGGTGCCAATGGTGTTCGGATAAGTTTACGCTCCAAATCGGCCATACCTTCAAATGGGTCGAGTAAATCCCCAAAATTGTGTTCGTTCAACGCTATGGCCAGGGCGTTGATTGTAAAATCCCTTCTTTTTTGATCATCCTCCAAGTTGCCATTTTCAACAACTGGTTTTCTACTATGGCGGTTGTAACTTTCTTTACGGGCACCAACAAATTCAATCTCCAGGTCACCGGATTTAATCATTGCCGTACCAAAGTTTTTGAAAACCGATACTCGCGGGTTACCCTCCAGTTTAGAGGCCACCTTTTTGGCAAGTTCGATTCCGCTTCCTATGGCAACAACATCAATATCTTTGGCGTTCCCTCTTTGCAGGAGATAATCGCGCACAAAACCTCCAATGACATAACTAGTTATCCCTAATTCGGTTGCACTTTGCGTAATAACTGCAAATATGGGATGCTGCACGGCCCGCTTGTGATTTTGTATCGGCATTTTAATTAGGCTCTAACTATTTTAACAGTCGCATCATTACCTAGCTTTATAATAGATGATGGTACATTGTTCGCTTTATCGCGATGCAAAGTTACTGCATAGTCAACTCCTTTTAAAATAGTATTGTTGATTTGTTCGAAACGCTGCGGCGTGGGTTCTCCAGAAATATTTGCCGAGGTAGAGACAATGGGTTTTTTGAATTTGGTAATGAGATATCGACAGAATTTATCTGTTGCCACACGTATGGCCAAGGTGTTGTCGTCGGCAATTAAATTTGCGGAGATTCCTTTTGGACTGTCGTAAATAATAGTCACTGGTTTTTCGCTTAAATCCATAATGTCGTAAGCGACTTCGGGAACTTTTTCTACATGCTTTTCTAGCATTGCGTCGTTGCCAACCAGGCAAATCAGTGCCTTACTGTCCTCCCTTCTTTTTAGGTCGTATATCTTTTGCACGGCGGCATCGTTGGTGGCATCGCACCCAATGCCCCAGACGGTATCGGTTGGGTAAAGGATAAGCCCGCCCTTTTCCAGCACTTCCAAACATTTGTTGATTTCCTCCGTCATCAGTTCAAAATCAAATCACTTAAGTTAAACTCTTTGTTCAGGGTGTTCCACTGCTCCGTATTCTTGTCCTTACCCAGATTATCTTTTTTAAGGGCTACTTTCTGTGACCCAATAATGGGAATGGGCTCTTTTGGAAGATCGGTCGACTGTAAAGACAAGGTACCATTCAATAAGGCCATGGCCTTGAACCAAAGGTCATCCGCCTTTGGGGCCAACTTCAAAAATAGTTCGCTGTCTATAGTAATTTTTGAAAGGGATTGTGGTGGGTAAAGAATTCCCCATGCTCCAATGGGAACCAAAGCTTTGGGATTGGCTTTAGTAACATATTTTTTACGCCATTGCTTAAAGGGCAACGGATTATTTTTTTCATCGTGGTTCACATGTACAGTGCGGTTGCCAATTATCGCATTAGGTTGTTTTAGATGTTCCTGGTATATTTTTGAGAGCCAATTTTTTCGGTACATCAAATCGTCATCACAGGTTATGATAATATCTTCAGGATAGGATTCAAGTGTATGGATTAATTTTCTATGGGAACAGTTCAAAGGTGAGTAACAAATACTAAAAATGTCAGATTCCAAGCGGGACAATTTTTTCGGGAGTCTCCCCTTTAAATCGTCATTCAACCACAGAAGTATTTTTTTTGGCCTACTATCCTGATTTAACAAGCTTTTAATTACCAAATGGAGCGTGGATAGACGTGAGGGAATAGAGGTAAGCGAAATGATGACCGGTAAGACATCTTTTTCCTTACGATTAAGTATAAACGAAGGAATGAGCATCAGTTTACAACTCTGAAGTATGGAAATAGGAAGTTCTTTAACTACTTTCATTTATAGTGCCATTTGTTTTACGATTATGATCTTCAGATTTCCGTAATATATTTTTGTCCTTTGGGAATATTGGGTAAGGTCAAATAATTTCCTATTAGGGTATTATAGTGGTCAGGATCAAAATCCATACGACCGTCGGTAGGGTAAAAGGTCATCTCACCAAAAAGGATTCTGCCATCTAAATTGTAAAGGTCTACTCTAACAAAAGGAAAATCACGAGCCAGTTTAATGGCCACTTGTAACATTTCATCATAATTTTTCGGACGGTCCATTTCACCTTGATAGGCATTGATTCCTTTGGTCACCAGATCCATTTTTTTCCATTCCATATCATAGTAGCTACGTGCATGCCCAATGGTGCGATCAACATCTACCTGAATGAATTTTGGCACACCGCTGAAACAAAAGAACTTATAATCGCTGATCGACTCCTTTCCGATTTGAGTAAGGTATTTTTCAGCAATGATTCTCGGTTTTACATTTTTATAGGCCCATTCCAGACCTCCGCGATAATATTGGTTTTTGTGCATCCATTTTGTTAGCAACAATTTAGATTTGAGTCGGTTTAATTTAGACTTGTCCGTTACAATGATATTAAAATGATAACCGTGAACCGCCTTCATTACGAACTGTTGGGGTAAGGCATCAAAATCTACATCGCTCACCTTGTCGTATACTGCTATAAGCTCATTTAGATAGGCTTCGCCTACCGTTTCGGATACATACTCCCGCACCGAATATTTGTCTACCAATTGTGTTAAAATTGGCAGTTTGTAATATACTTTTAGCCATTGCAATTTTTGATTGAATTCAATCGGGTTTTTAAGGTCAAGCTTTTTTCCGACATAGTATTCATAGTAGATTTTCACATAGAAGGGAGGAGGTAAAAATTTGAATTTTTTTAGAATACCATAAACGGGATTTTTAAGCATTTTGCATTAAAATTGATTGAATTCAAAGATAAACAATAAGAGTTTTATATTTTTACCACTGCACTAAACAACTATATGGAGCGTCCAAAAATATCGGTAATCGTTAGTACCTACAATTCTGAAGAATGGTTGCAGAAAGTACTCTGGGGTTTTCATTTTCAGACCTTTAAAAAATTTGAAGTGGTAGTGGCCGACGACGGTTCAGGGCCAAAGACCAAATCACTGCTTCAAGAGATGCAAAAAGAGGTGCATTATAATATTGTACACGTATGGCAGGAAGATGATGGTTTTCAAAAGTCAAGGATTCTGAACAAGGCGGTTTTGGCGTGTAGTGCGGAATACATTATTATGACCGATGGGGACTGTATACCAAGAGCCGATTTTGTAGAGGTTCATAATGTGAATAAGGAAGAAGGGTATTTTATTTCCGGAGGGTACTATATGCTTCCGATGAATATTTCTAAAAAAATCACGAAAACCGATATAGAAAAGCAGCTATGTTTTAATATAAAATGGTTGAAGAAGTTGGGGATTCCGAAAACCTTTAGGAACAACAAACTTATTGTTAGGGGGATTGCCTCAAAACTGCTCAATGCCTTTACACCGACCAATGCCAGTTGGAACGGTCATAATTCTTCGGGCTGGAAAAAAGATATCTTAAATGTGAATGGTTTTGATGAGCGAATGCAATATGGAGGTCAAGACAGGGAACTGGGAGAGCGGTTGTTTAATTTTGGGATTAAATCCAAACAATTACGCTATAGTGCCGTTTGTGTACATCTAGATCATAAAAGAGGGTATAAAACTCCTGAGTCGATAGCTAAGAATATGGCAATCCGTAAAGAAACAAAAAAAGAAAAGCACGTCTGGTCCTATTATGGCATTTCCAAGTAATGGACCAATTCATTTCTTTTTTCCATTTTTCTGAGTTCCTTGTATTTTTCAAAATCGCTTAGGGCATTCAAGTAGCTGATAATCACCCCTTTCTTACCATCGAAAATACCTAGACGGAGCACGTAATGATGAAAAAATTTCCAAGAAGGTTTTAGCAGCATGGATAGATAACTGAATTTACGTTCCTTAAAAAAAGACTCCTTTGCCTTCAGCCTACCATAACGCAACATTTTTGCTTTATAGTCGTCATAATTTTTATAGCAGTAGTGTAAAAGCTTTTCGTCCATAACACCAGAGATTCCATCAACTTCAAGCGTTTCATGCACAATTTTTTTATCGGAAAACCGAGCTTTACTTTTTCTGAAAAGCCTATAATTCTTATCAGTTTGCCATCCACTAAATTGCAGTCTTTCATTTTGAAACATAAATTCCCTATAGAACCAAAAAGCTGCCGTTTCAGTTGTGGTATTGACCTTGCTTACGATTTCCCGTTTTAGCTTTTCCGGAACAACCTCATCGGCATCAAGGAATAAGATCCAATCGTGTGTGGCTTGCCCTAGGGTGAATGACTTCTGTGCCGTAAAATTCTCAAAAGGATGCTGTATTACCTTTACCTGTGGATGTTCTAACAGATATTCATGGGTGCCATCGTTACTATAGGAATCCACCACGATAATCTCATCAGCAAATGAGACAGAATTTAAACAGCGCTCGATGTAGCCCATTTCATTATAGGTGATGATAAGTGCCGATATTTTTTGATGGGAAGACATGCCCGCAATATAATTTTGAATACTTATTTGAAAATCTTGACAAAATTATAACAAAGATTTCAAGAAAATACATGAAACAGTTTAAATTCTTACAAAAATTTATTCCCTGTGGGGCTGGTTTGGGTTTTTTTGTACAAACTGGAAATCGTACCGCCAAAATAGATGGAAAATATATCTTTGCGAACCTCAAGATAAAGACGGAAAAGCCCTATGCGAATGGATACAAAATTAATGGGTTTTCTGTTATCAAAGCAATCATTTTCTGCTCTTCTAACAATATCTTGGCTTACGTTAAATGTGATACGGGAAATTGATGCCAGCGCCTAGTTACCGCGTTGCTGTACAGGCTTTAGGTTTGGTATCTTTTGCTCTTGTTCAAGACGTCTAAGCTCCAAATATCTTTCCCAATCGCCTAGAGCATTAAGGTAGCATACTGTAATGCCTTTAAAGCCATCTAAGACACCTAGCCTGATTACATAATTGTATAAAAAAGTAAATGAGGGTTTTAGCAATAAGAGGGCTACACTAAAGCGCTTTTTTCTTTTAAAGGCTTCCTTCGCTTTTAACCGGCCGTACAGGACCATTTTATGTTTGTAGTTGGCAAAATCACGAAAACAATAGTGCGTCAATTTTGATTTTAAGATACCAGAAGTACCATTTACTTCAAGAGTCTCGTGAACAATTCGTTTTTCTGAAAATTTCACCTTACTCTTTCTGAAAAGGCGGTAATTTTTATCAGTTTGCCAGCCGCTAAAACGCAGCTGCTCTTGTTTGTACATAAACTTTCGCCGAAACCAGTACGCTACATGTTTGCTTGGCGCACTCGTGGTGCTGATTATTTCTTGCCTAAGGCTAGGAGTGATTATTTCATCGGCATCAACAAAAACTACCCAATCATTGGTAGCCTGTTGCAAAGTAAATGCCTTTTGTGCCGTGTAATTTTTAAAGGGATGTTGAATTACCCTTACCTTCGGGTGATTCACAAGATATTCATACGTGCCATCTGTACTGTAGGAATCCACAACAATAATTTCATCGGCAAATTCAATCGATTTAAGGCAATTTTCAATATACCCGATTTCGTTGAAAGTGATGACTAAGGCAGATATTTTCTCGCGTTGAAACTCCATAGCAGTATGTAAGTAGGTTGTACATTTTCAGAGTGGTCTTTAATAAGAACTTTAAAAAGTACAAAATAGTATGCACTGCTATAAAATTCTTACAAATTATACGGCTACGTCGTGTTCCCTCAAGGCATTATTTAACGATGTTTTCTTATTCGTGCTTTCTTTTCGGGTACCGATAATCAATGCACAAGGCACTTGAAAATCCCCTGCGGGAAATTTCTTGGTGTAGCTCCCTGGTATAACAACCGAACGGGCAGGTACCCTACCTTTCAGTTCAAGAGGTTCAGGACCGGTAACATCTATAATTTTTGTGGAGGCGGTCAGAACTACATTGGCGCCTAATACAGCTTCTTTTTCAACACGCACCCCTTCAACTACAATACAACGGGACCCAACAAAAGCATTGTCCTCAATAATGACTGGCGCGGCCTGTAAGGGTTCTAAAACCCCGCCAATACCAACACCACCGCTTAGGTGAACATTTTTACCAATTTGTGCACAGCTTCCGACCGTGGCCCAAGTATCTACCATGGTGCCTTCATCCACATAAGCACCAATATTAACATAGCTGGGCATTAAAATGGTTCCGGGGGAGATGTAGGCCCCATGCCTCGCAACAGCATGCGGAACCACACGAATACCTTTTTCGGCATAGCCTCTTTTTAACGGAATTTTATCGTGATACTCAAAAATACCAGCTTCAAGGGTTTCCATTTTTTGGATCGGGAAATACAGGACAACACCCTTTTTAACCCATTCATTAATCTGCCACCCATTTGCGGTAGGTTCGGCACAGCGTAATTTTCCGTTATCCAATAAGTTGATTACTTCCCGAATGGCGTCTTGGGTCGCTTGTTCCTTTAGTAGCTCCCTATTTTCCCAGGCTTTTTCTATGGTTTGTTGTAGTGCAGTCATTCTTACGTTTATGATTTAAGCAAATATAAGTCGCGTGAAATTAATTAGGCATTCAATTTTAGAGTTATAACAATTTATAGATTATTTTTGCCAAAAAAAGTTGGGCAGGATTTTAGCATTGGATTTTGGCAGGAAGCGCACGGGGGTTGCGGTAACGGATGAGTTACAACTTATCGCTTCGGGACTGACTACGGTGAACACCGGGGAACTCGTCAGTTTTCTTACGGATTATATAAATAATGAAAGGGTTTCCTGCATCGTTGTTGGTGAGCCCAAGCAGATGGACAATACTCCTTCGGAATCGGAAGCTATGATTCAACCTTTGATCAATAGATTGAAGAAGCTTTTTCCTCAAATAAAAGTTGAACGACAGGACGAACGCTTCACCTCAAAAATGGCCGTACAGTCTATGGTGGCGACTGGTGTTAAAAAGAGCAAAAGACAGAACAAGGCACTGGTAGATGAGATAAGCGCTACCTTGATTTTACAGGCCTATTTAAACAGATTGTAATGATATTACCCATAGTTGCATATGGCGATCCCGTGCTTCGAAAGAAGGCAACAGATATTGATAAAAACCACCCAAAGTTCAACGATTTGTTGACCAATATGTGGGAGACCATGTATAATGCGAATGGCGTTGGACTGGCGGCTCCGCAAATAGGTTTACCCATTCGGCTATTTTTGGTAGACACTTCCCCATTTTCGGACGATGAAGAGCTATCCGAAACGGAACGAAAGGCCCTGAAAGGTTTTAAAAAGGCATTCATTAACGCGAAAATTTCAAAAGAAACTGGTGATGAGTGGGTTTTTAATGAGGGCTGCCTAAGCATTCCCGATGTTCGTGAGGATGTGAAACGAAAAGGGACGATTACTATCGATTATCTTGATGAAAATTTTAAACCGCAGCGCGAAACATATGACGGATTGCTCGCTAGGGTTATACAACATGAATATGATCATATTGAGGGTATCTTGTTTACCGATAAACTCTCGACCTTAAAAAGACGCTTGTTAAAGGGTAAACTAAAAAACATATCCCAAGGCAAGATTTTAGTGGATTACCGCATGCGTTTTCCCGATATGAAAAAAGCACGTTAATTGTATTCAGATTAAAGTAAAAATGTAATCTTTGCGTTCGCAATTTTAAAAAAATATGAGTTTAGAAAAAATATTGGCAATAGGAGGCAAACCCGGACTTTTTAAATTAGTAACACAAACACGAACGGGTTTTGTTGCAGAGTCATTGTTAGATGGTAAAAAAATAACAGTTGGTCTTCGAAGCAATGTCAGCGTACTTTCCGAAATCGCCATTTATACCTTGGAAAAAGAAGTTCCACTGCAACAGGTATTTTTAAATATTCAGGTAAAGGAGAAGGGCGGAAAAACCAGTATTGGTCATAAAGAGGAGAAATTGAAACTTGAAGAATACTTCTTTAACGTGCTCCCGGACTATGATGAGGATCGCGTATATGCCAGTGATATCAAAAAGGTGATACAATGGTATAATATTCTACATGATCAAGGCATTACCAATTTTTCAGAAGAAAGTGATTCTGAGGAATAGCAAGTGTCATTATAAAAATTTCAAGGCCCCGGATTAAAAACCGGGGCTTTTTTGTTATTTTTTACTACTTAAAATTGTGAAATATTTATGAAAGTGTGCTGCGTAAAGCTGTTCCAAAACCAAATGAATATGGCTATATTTAGACGACTAATTAAAGACCAATATTTTGATACAGCATTCACTCAGGCTCGGGCTGGGGGTATACCTTGCCTTCTTTTCCTTCCTTTCTATCTCAGCACAAGAAGCCGCTAAAGATTCCACTAAAATTGCAACCAAAGAACTCCCCTTAGAACCGGAACGTTCCATTGCATTTTCAACAGATAAAGGCACTTGGATCTCCTTAGACGTGAGTCCAGATGGGAAGACCATTGTCTTTGACCTTATGGGCAATATTTATACGATCCCAATGACTGGTGGAAAGGCCACCGCACTGACCGAGGGTATTCAATATGATGTACACCCAAGGTACAGCCCAGATGGGAAATCGTTGGTTTTTATATCGGATAAAAGTGGTTCGGATAATATCTGGACAATGGACCTCTCAACAAAAGAGGACAAGCAGATAACCAAAGAGAAAAAGCATAATTTCTTTTCCGCAGAATGGACACCTGATGGAGAATATATTGTTGGCGTAAAAGGCCGTAGGAACATTAAACCCCATATTTATCACAAAGATGGTGGCGCTGGCAGCCAATTGGTAGACAAACCCAAAGAAATTAAATTGATCGACCCGGCATTTAGCGCCAATGGAAAACTGCTCTATTTTTCGCAACGACGAAATTCCTGGAACTATAATGCGAGATTACCCCAATATCAGATAGGTACCTATGATATGGAAGACGGTGATATGGCAGTTGTTACTTCACGTTACGGTTCGGCATTCACACCAACCTTGTCAAGTGATGGTAATTGGATGGTGTACGGAACCCGATTCGAGGAAGAAACAGGTCTTGTACTTCGTAATTTAAAGACCGGGGAAGAACGTTGGCTTGCTTATCCTGTACAACGGGACGAACAGGAATCCATAGCACCTCTGGGGGTTTTACCGGCTATGTCTTTCACTCCGGACAATCAAAATCTAATTGCTTCCTACGGGGGAAAGATTTATTCCATTTCCCTAACAAGTAACCTTGCGACGGAAATACCTTTTCAGGTAGATGTAAATTTAAAACTCGGTCCCTTATTAGAATTCAAGTATCCCATTGAAGATACAAGAGACGCCTTCGTTACACAGATACGGGATGCAAAACCCTCCCCAGATGGGACTAAATTGGCTTTTACCGCCTTGAATCGTCTGTACGTGATGGATCTACCCAATGGAGCACCAAGGCGATTAACCGATAATGATTTTACAGAGGCGCAGCCAGAATGGTCTCCTAACGGCCAAAATATAGTTTTTACCACATGGAAAAAAGGAGGAGGACATCTTTATAAAATTAATGTAGATGGGAGACCAAAACTTGTTCAGTTGACCAGGGAACCGGGAATCTATACCTATCCCTCCTGGTCTTATAAAAGTAATCGTATTGCCTTTCACCGCGGGGCGGCACAAACCTATGATGATGCCATAGGCCCTTTTTCCAGCGCGACTTATGTAGATTTGGTTTGGGTCTCTGCCGATGGTGGTGAAACGCAATTTATTGACAAATCGAAGAAAAGGTATATGCCCCACTTTACCAAGGTAGATGACCGTATTTATTTGAGCAATAGTGATAAAGGTCTGATGTCTATTCGCTGGGATGGCACCGATGAAAAGGAACATTTAAAACTGACCGGAATCGAGACCTTTGGTTCACAAGATGTTTTTGGTAAGGATCATGATGATGTTTACGGTAATTTGCCTGCTGCATTACCTACCGCCGAAGACGGATGGCGTGAAAACAAGAAGGCCTCAAAACCTTCCGAAGTGCGCATTTCGCCAGATGGCAAAACTGCCTTGACCCTGATAAACAATGATATTTATACCGTTACTATACCACGTTACGGAAAAACCCCAAGTATCTCATTGGCAAAAGCCGATGGTGCTGCTTTCCCTGCAATGAAACTTACGGTAATGGGAGGTGAATTTCCCAGCTGGTCTTCTGACAGCAAGAAAGTTCACTGGTCACTCGGTGCAAGTCATTTTAGATATGATCTAATAGGAGGGAAGAAGTTTAAGGATAGTCTAGATCTCGTAAAAAAGAAGGAGGCGGAAATGAAAGGACAAGAAAAGGAAACGGATTCCACCGAAATAGAAGACAAGGATGAAAAGGACAAGAAAGACCCCAAATTCCTGGCGGAGGAGTTCAAAATAAAAGTTGGGTATACCAGGGATGTTCCTGAGGGAACCGTTTTATTGAAGGGCGGGCGGATTATTACGATGAAAGGCGATGAGGTCATTGAAAATGGCGATATTCTTATCACCAATAACCGAATTAAGGCAATAGGAACAACTGGAAGTTTAGCGGTGCCCAATAATACCAAGATTATAGATGTTTCCGGCAAGACGATTACGCCGGGTTTTGTAGATACCCATGCCCATATGTGGCCTAATTGGGGGGTACATAAAAATCAGATTTGGATGTACTCTGCCAATCTGGCTTACGGGGTCACCACCACAAGAGATCCACAAACCGCAACTACCGATGTGCTTACCTATGCCGACATGGTCGAGGCAGGCATGCTGCATGGCCCTCGTGTATACAGTACCGGGCCAGGTGTAGGTTTTTGGCAGTATCAGATAGAAAGCTTGGATCATGCGAAGGATGTCTTAAAACAGTATAGTGAGTATTATAATACCAAGAGCATTAAAATGTATTTGGTAGGCAATCGTCAGCAACGCCAATGGGTAATAATGGCCGCAAAAGAATTAAAGTTAATGCCTACCACTGAGGGAGGGCTTGACTTTAAATTGAATATGACTCAGCTGCTGGATGGTTATCCGGGTCATGAACATTCTTTGCCCATTTATCCCATATATAATGATGTGGTAACGGCCATTGCAGATTCCAAAATGGCAGTAACACCCACTTTGCTGGTATCATACGGGGGGCCTTGGGCAGAGAATTACTACTATTCGAGGGAAAATGTGTGGGGCGATGCAAAACTGCAGTATTTTACACCCTATAAAGAATTAGCGCAAAAATCAAGAAGAAGACCGGGCTGGTTTATGGATGAGGAGCACGTATTTAAAAAACACGCCGAATTCATGAAAGATCTGGTCGAAGCAGGCGGATTGGCAGGTGTGGGAAGCCATGGTCAACTACAAGGATTAGGTTTTCATTGGGAAATGTGGTCGGTAGGAAGTGGCGGAATGAAAAACCATGATGCACTTAAGGTAGCCACAATATTGGGAGCGGAGGCCCTTGGCTTAGATGGGGATGTAGGAAGTCTGGAAGCCGGCAAATTGGCCGATATTCTTGTCATGGATAAAAACCCTATAGAGAACATCCGAAATTCAAACACGCTTACCCATGTCATTAAAAATGGGAGGGTATATGATGCAAATAACTTGGATGAGGTTTGGCCCATGGAAAAAAAGGCAGAAACCTTTCATTGGCAGACCAAAAAACCCAATGGCTTACCGGGAATAAAGAAATAAGCATAGAACGTAAAAGAGCGGACTATTTTGGTCCGCTCTTTTAATTTGTAGTATAATCGCAAATTTTAATATCCTGCCGCACAAGGTTAAGTGGAGTGCTCAATTATCAACTTCCACATTTTCAATTTTTACAGCATTACTATTAGGCGAGATTTCATACCCCAACCGATTACTTACTATTTTGACGAACGATGCACCTAAAAAGATAATCTGCGACGTATAATATACCCAAAGCATTAATAGGGCTAAAACACTTGCCGAACCAAAGGTTGAAGAAATATGACTATGACCTAGGTACATACCTATACCTATTTTTCCAAATATAAAAAGCAAGGCGGTAAATACTCCTCCAAGAATAGTAGCTTTCCAATGTACTTTGGCATCGCCTAAAAATCTGAACATTATTGCGAAAACTATACTAAGTACCACAAAAGATACAAGATGTTCATATAGGTATGAAAATGTATAATCGCTATGCAGACTATTGGCATGTTTTACCAAAAAGCTATTGACAGTTGTGCTGATTAAAATAATAAAGAACAATCCTATTAATATTAAAAAGGATACTAGATGCTTAGATAAGTATTTTAGAATACTACTTTTTGGTTTCGCCTTAATATTCCAAATGCTATTGAAAGAATTATGAATTTGACTAAACATACCTGAGGCACTAAATGCCAAGGTGGCAAACCCAATAATCGAAGTGAGGACACTGTTATGATCTGCATGTTGATTTTTTATGATACTCTGTATTTGCATCGATGCATCGGTACCCAGAACGTCTTTCAACTGTTCATAAATTTCTCCTGAAACGGCCTGCTTACCAAAAAACAAACCCAAAAGCGATATGAGAATAACTATAATCGGTAATAAGGAGAACACAGCATAATATGCCAATGATGCTCCTTTTTGAAAGGTATTACTATTAAAGAAATGATTGAACACCTCTTTTAGAAATGATATCATTAGGCTTTCGTTTTTGAAGGGTCAATACTAATAGGGTTATCATATAGATTGACTCCTCCCTTTACCCCAAAATCCAATGTTGTTACAGCATAAGCCAATGAAATGTTTTCTTTTTCAAAACGGGTTTTAATACGCATGACAATTTCGTTCATCGCATTTAAATAATCTGTTTGGTTGGTAAATTGTATCCAAAAACGCAGTTCAAAATTATAGGAATAGCTTCCAATTTCCGTAAAGTAAAAATCGATGTCTTCGTTTTTTAGCAAGCCTTCTACTAAACTTGCCTCCTCTAAGGAAGCCTGCCTAACGAGGTTCAGGTCATCCCCGTAAGACACACCGCTTTTAAAAATAACCCGGCGTTTGCCGAAAGTTGAATAATTGGTAAATGTATTATTATATATAAGTTGATTAGGTACAAACACTTCTTGTCCAGAAATGGTTTTAATAGAGGTGGTTATCCAACTAACATCTTTTACTGTTCCAAAAGTTCCATCTATTTCTACCCAATCCCCATCTTTAAATGGCCGTTGCACGTTTACCAAAAACCCAGCAAAAGCATTGGAAGCGATATCCTTAAAAGCAAAACCCGCAACAATACCGATTATTCCCGCTCCGGCCAGTAATTTGGTCAGGACACTTTCCAATCCTAACACTTCCAAGGCCAAAAACACCCCCGACAATAAAAAGAAGAAGTAAACAATTACCGAGATTATTTTGGCAACATCGGATTTCTTTTTGAATGCCTTCGAATAAAATCTTAAACTTAAGCCTCGAAATAGCTTGGCCAGAAAATAGAATACGACCAATACCACTAAGGCCAAAACTATTTTTGGTAAATAATCAACGGTTGAATGTTGCCATTTTACCAAGAGCTCTTCGATATTTTTAATGCTATCCATTGACTATGATACTTTTGTTCGTTCTGTTTTTTTATAAAAGTATTCAGCTGCAAAACAAAAGAGGATAATCCCTAAAGCAATATATACATCAGTTCTACTAACTGAAAAATGCTGAATCAGTAAGGCAATCATTGCTACAAAACAAAATATCGCACCTAAAAGTGGAATGCTTTTCCTTCCATTGATCTCTTTTGATAATTTGTAGCCCGTATAATTTACTACGGCAAAGATCAATAAAAAACCAACGCTTCCCGCTGTTGAAATACTTTCCAATTTTAACGTATTAACCAATACAATTGTGGCAACGGCGGTAATAAATAAACCAATAGGCTGATTCCATAGTTTGCGGGTAAATTCCTTTGGGAGTTCATCATCTTCGGCGATTTCGTAATTCACTCTACTTCCACCATAAAGAGAGGCATTTATTGCGGAAAAGGTTGAAATCAACGCGGCAATCGTTATAACCGTAAACCCAACTTTCCCCAACATTGGTTTGGCCGCCTCCGCCAGCACATAATCTTGTGCCGTGGCAATTTGACGGAACTCCAAAGAGCCCACCGTGATTGCGGCGATAATGATATAAAGGAATATGACAAAAATTACGGACCAATAATAGGCCCTTGGAATATTTACTTTCGGGTTTTCAATATCCGGGGCGGCGTTGGCAATTAATTCAAACCCTTCATAGGCAACAAAAATTACCATACCGGCTGTAAGGAGTTTAAAAGGGGATTCCCAATGTTCAGGTGACAATTGCTCTAAATGAGGGTTTCCAAAAAGTCCATACAAACCAAAACCGACGAACGACAGTAAAATCACTAACTTAATAATTACCGCATAGGACTCTATCTTACCAACCACGGAAATGCTGTAATAGTTGATTGCTGTTGCCAATATAACAATTGCGGTGGCATATATGTGTGAATCAACGATTTTATCGCTTGTAAGCTGAAACAAATTAGGGGCATATGAACCAAAAGCGGAGGCATACAATGCCAACATAATAATGTAACTCACCCAAAGTAAGTTATTGATTCCACCACTGAAAATCCCAATTCCAAACCCTTGATTTACAAATTTTACCGTTCCGCCCCTATCGGGATAGGTAAGGGATAGTTTAACATAGCTATATGAAGTTATCAATGCGATAAGCCCAGCGATTAAAAAGGAAACGGGAGTGCCTCCTTTTGCCAGAGCAACAGCCAGCCCAAGTACGGCAAAAATTCCTCCCCCTACCATTCCCCCTATTCCAATCGAGATGGCCTCTTTTAATCCTATCTTTTTATTCATTACGGGATGTTTTTAAGTTAAGGGGAATTTCTTTGCTGCGATGATAGTCTTTAATCCTTTTCAATTTCCTTATAGCTGTACTTACTCTTTTTCCAATCGATTAAGGGGGAAGGGTAATACTTGACATCCATACGATCGAGGTAGGGGGCTTGATTTGCCAAACGCGCTTTATAGTTCTCCCAGTCGCGGTTTTCTTGGGTACTCCAACTTAATTCAGAATAGCCAATGGCCCGGGGGAAGGCCAAATATTCCAATTCATCAATCGTACTTATGGTCTCTGACCAGAGTGGCGCTTCAATGCCCAAAATATTCTTTAAAGGCACCCCTTCGTACGCCTCTGGGGTCCATATATAGGCCGTATCTGTCGGGATGTAGGCCGCCCAGTGCAGCCCATGTTTGGAAAGCGTATCATAT
The DNA here is from genome assembly GCA_965238025.1 of Aggregatimonas sp. Classification (GTDB taxonomy): domain Bacteria; phylum Bacteroidota; class Bacteroidia; order Flavobacteriales; family Flavobacteriaceae; genus Pelagihabitans. The sequence continues at coordinate 2,631,256 of OZ250162.1, forward strand.
TGCATATCCAAGTATGCTTTTTTGGCCGGAGACATTATAATTTTCATGTTTTTGTCTACCGCTGCCTTGGCATTTTCTGCACTTGACCAAAATTGAGAAATTGAAGTGTCGCTCACATCGGCCGTTGCAATTTCGTCCCAGCCGATCATTCGTTTACCATGCTTTTGCACGATTTTCTCTACTTTATTTACAAAATGTATATAGTCTTTCTTTTTGGTTACATGGCTTTCATCACCGCCTATGTGAAAGTACGGGCCAGGGGACATTGCTGCAATTTCACCGACCACATCATCAATAAAAGCGTATACGGTATCTTTTCTGGTATCGAAGGTGCTAAAACCTACCTTCATACCTTCATATAATTTTGGGGTCTTGCCATTACCGTTCAAAATAGGGTAGGAGACCGATGCGGCATTCGTATGGCCCGGCATATCTATTTCAGGAACGATCATCATATGATGATCCACAGCATAGGCTACAATTTCTTTATAATCGTCCTGGGTGTAGAAACCACCGGCTTCGCCACCCACTTCCGTACTTCCACCGATTTCGGTAAGTTTTGGCCAGGATTTTATTTCTATACGCCAACCTTGATCATCTGACAAGTGCAAATGCAGCACATTATATTTGTAATAGGAGAGCACATCAATGTATTTTTTCACATCTTCCACACTAAAAAAATGACGAGCAACATCTAACATAGCGCCTCTATATTCAAATTGGGGGTTGTCTATTATTTTTCCGGTCGGGATAGTCCATATGGGATACGTCGCCAAGGTATCATTGCTGGTTTCTGCAATAATTTGTCGTAAGGTCTGTACGCCACGAAAGGCACCGGCGGCGCTATTTGAGTTTAAAATGACGGAATCAGGTGTAATATATAACTGGTATGATTCAGCGGCTTTTAGGTCCAAGCTATCCGATCGGTTTATGTAGATTACTCCCTCCATATTGGGGACTTCCGCTACATTTACAGGAATATCCAGTTGCGTTTTTCCTTTGATTTTTTTCGAAAGGAATTCCCCGATCTCAGGAAAGCCTTCGGTCTTGGCCGTATAAATGACCGAAAACTCATCCAAGGCAAAACCATCTTCAGTCGGAATTACCTTTAAGGGTTTTGGGATCATATTTTCGGAGGCCAAATCGGTTTTCGGGAAATTCAATACCCGTTTCTTTTTCACTTCGGCGCAGGAAAAAATGATAATTGCCAGGCAACAGGCCGCAATGCTATAGATAAAAGTCTTCGTCATGGGTTGGGTTTAAATGTTTTATTAATTAATATAATAGCCTTTTAATATGGTTCTCGTTGATTTTACCTGGGGTTTCATTTTCATTTAAGCCGGAGGCTTACTTTTGGATTTTATTCTTCCACATACTTTTTAAGTACGTTGTACCAAATTTGATAGCCCTTAGCGTTCATATGTAATCCATCATCAATAAAAATATCCTTTTTTACCTTTCTACCATCAAGCATGGGCTTCCAAATATCGACAAAATCTACCAAGGGATACCTCTTCCCCAATTTTTTAAATCGACGGTTTAACCTTTTGTAGTCTTTCTTTAAATGCCATCGCGATAGGCTTGGTTTGGCACTGATTAGGACGATTTTCGCATTTGGATTTTTTACATGAATTTCGGAGATAATCAGTTGCATGTCGTCTAATACCTGTTTGGGTGTTTTTTTTGCATTGATGTCGTTGTCCCCTTCATAAATAAAGACTTTTTTGGGTTGAAATCGATGTATCAATTTATTGGAGTGTTGCAAAAGATCGGAAGCTTCCGAACCTCCAAAACCAGAATTCACGATTTGATGGTTTGGGAAACTGCTTTCTAACGATTTCCATAGGCGCACGCTAGAGCTACCCGTAAAAACAATGGTATTTTTGGTGGCATCCCATAGCGTATCATATTTTTTTTCAATAGCATCTACCTCTTCCGAAAAATCGTTAGACTCCTGCGCGATGGAAATTAACGAGATAAAAAAAAGAAAGAAAGAAAGATACTTTTTCATGCTAGTTGCCTTCTCCTTTGGTTATTAGGCCTTCGGAAACTGCCCAATCGTAAAAATGTTGAATCCAATTGTCACTGGGGAGGTTTTGTTCTTTCATTCCGAAACCATGCCCGCCCTTTGAGAACATTTGTAGTGCTACAGGTTTGTTGGCTTTTAACCAAGACGCGTAGAGTTTGATGCTACCCTCTGCCAGGCCCAAAGGATCGTCTGTGGCGCAAATGACCATCATCGGAGGCGCATCTGCAGGAGCTTCCTGAACTGGGTATACGGTAATCCAAGGATAAATAGGGACCAAAAAATCGGGTCGACCTTCCTTGGAATAGTTGTACCCGACACCCATCGTAACCGCACCTCCTGCAGAAAAGCCCATCAAACCGATTTTGTCGGCATCGATTTTAAATTTTTTGGAATGTTCCCTTACGTAGCATATGGCGGAAAGGGCGTCGGCAATTGACAGGGGCATAATGGGAGCAACACGTTCACCGATGACCATGGGGTTGGTTGCAGCCTCATCTGTAATTTCCTGAATGCCATCTTCCCCGGTAGGTACCAATCTATATTTTAATACGAAGGCCGTTACCCCCCGCGCTGCTAACCATTCGGCAACAGCCGTACCTTCGCTTTTTATGCTTAGGGCATACAACCCACCACCCGGTGCAACAATTACCGCTGTACCATTAGGGTTCTCTGGGCGAAAAACTTCCATGCTGGGAACAGCTACGTTGGTTACAACCGCTGTATCCCATAGTTCTGAAAAATAGGCCTTCTCGTCAACTTCCCATCTTATCGCTGGATCCTTGTCATAGGGTACCGCTATAATTTCTTGTGCAAGGGTAATCTGTAATGTCATAGCACCTATGAACATTAGAATAGCTCTTTTCATCATCATATTTTGATTTTTATACTAATTTCCGATCCAAAGAAATACCAAGGCTGCCAAAAGCGCACCTGCTATGGGTCCGAATACCGGAACCCACGCATAGTACCAATGGCTACTTCCTTTTTTCTTGATGGGCAAAAGGGCATGCATAATTCGCGGGCCCAGATCCCGGGCAGGGTTTATGGCATACCCCGTCGGGCCACCAAGACTAATACCGATCGCCAGGACCAGCAGGGCAACGGGAAGTGCATCCAACGAACCCAACGAAATAGGTTCGTTACCCATTTTACCTCCCGCGATATAGAATATGGCCAACATAAAGGCGAAGGTCGCGATCATCTCGGTCACGAAATTCCATATTGGACTTCTAATGGCGGGAGTGTTCGCAAAGGTATTTAGTATGCCTTCTTGGTTCTCGGTAATTTCATAATGCTTTTTATAGCTAAGCCAAACAAGGGTCGTACCGGTCATTGCACCTAAGAATTGTGCCAGTATGTAACCTGGAACCAAGTTCCATCCGAATTTTCCTGCCGTGGCAAAACCCAAGGTAACTGCAGGATTTAAGTGGGCACCACTAACATCGGCAGCAACAAATACCCCAACGAAAACGGCTACGCCCCAACCTAATGTGATACCTACCCAACCGGCATCGGAACCTTTGGTGTCTTTTAAAACAACGTTTGCGACGATTCCATTCCCCAGCAGCAACAGCAAGGCCGTACCAATAAATTCAAAAAGATATGCATTCATTTTAGTTTGTTTGGCCCCTGTGGGATTTGGAGATACAAGATAAATACTTTTCCACAAATTAACGGCGGAAGTGGTGTTTTACACACAATTGATTTATTTGCTGTTGTAATTACCTATTTTTTTAGAGTAGGCGCTATTTTTTTGGCAAAGAAATTTTTAACTTACGGGAATCCCAAAATAAAGTCAAACAAATTTAAAATCCCTAAAACAAAAGTACCATGAGTGACAGAGATGAAAAATTAGCAGCGCTAAAAGCAACTGCAGTAAAACAATTAAACGAATGTGGTGTATCTAACATCAACCATGATAGACTAGATGGTTATGTAAATAGCTTAAAATCGATGGTCGACAACAAGGATGCTACTTTGGTTTCTGGCCAGGACCAATCTGAGCTGGAAACGGTTTGTAGAAATTTTGTGGCAAAAAAATTAGGTGTTACCGATAAAGACAAAGCGATGTCGGCAGTCACTAAGGTTGCCGATAAAATGTCGGGGATTCGCATGAAGAACCGTCCTGCATTTTATTATTTGGTGGCTCAAGAGCTGGGTTAGCATACCATTTATACAGTACTAAGAAGAGGCTGTTTAAAAGTCTAGTTTTAACTTGTCTGTCACATCGAGCGGAGTCGAGATGGCTTAAGCCATAAGGATTTAAAGTTCTCGACTCCGCTCGAAATGACAGTGGTGCAGACTTTTAAGCACCCTCTTTTTGCTTTACCCATACCGTATCTATTTTTAAAAGACCACATCTTTGTATTTTTGCGGAAACAGACTTCATGAATTCCAGAGAAGACCAACTTAAGGCTTTTGATCGGCTGCTTACCATAATGGATGAACTACGTGCCCAATGCCCATGGGATAAAAAGCAGACGATGCAGAGCCTACGCCATTTAACGATTGAGGAGACCTATGAGCTTGGTGATGCCATTTTGGATAATGACCTGACGGAGGTTAAAAAAGAACTTGGCGACATTTTACTCCATATTGTATTCTATGCTAAAATAGGGAGCGAAACCAACGATTTTGATATTGCCAATGTTTGTAATGAAATTTGTGAAAAACTGATCAATCGGCACCCCCATATTTATGGCGATGTTACGGTTCAGGATGAAGAAGAAGTAAAGCGGAACTGGGAGAATATTAAGCTACAGGAAGGAAAGAAAAGTGTATTAGAGGGTGTTCCAGCCAGTCTACCGGCCTTAGTAAAGGCCAACCGCATTCAGGATAAGGTTTCGGGTGTTGGTTTTGATTGGGAAAAACCGGAACAGGTTTGGGAAAAAGTGCAGGAAGAATTAGAGGAGTTTCAAGATGAGGTAAAACAGGGTAATCCGGAACGAATGGAAGCTGAGTTTGGCGATGTACTGTTCTCCATGGTCAATTATGCCCGGTTTTTGGATATTAATCCAGAGAATGCGCTGGAGCGTACCAATAAAAAATTTATAAAACGGTTTCAATATCTGGAAGCAAAAGCCAAGGAACAGGAAAGATCACTCAAGGAGATGACGCTGGCCGAAATGGATGTGTTTTGGGAAGAGGCTAAAAAGGTATAAAAAGTATTTTTATTCAGGTTCGATAGGGTGGTATAACGAATTCCATCACTGTGATCGGTATCGTTAATGAAAGTAGACCATTTGATCAATGATAAATTTGTACTCCTGTAAAAAGGCAAGAAGAACTACTTTCTATTGACGGTGGTGGGGATTGAATAATTTTTTCATGATTTATAGGCAACGCTTCTGTTCGCCTTTACCTCCAAGATACGATAGTTGACATCTTTACCATCTAATTTTATGACCTTTACGGTATTGATTTTCTTTTTATTGTCCCGTACGGTAAACTTGAGGTAGGAGGGGGTATTTTCCAAATTGCCCAAGTATTTTAAATTGATAAGCCAATCCCCTTGTTTTATATCATCAATGTAAAACCCATAGGAAGTATTTCCCTTATAGCGCTCCTCTTGTGATATTTCGGCTGTATTCTTCCACTTAAAATAGTGTTTTTCAGGGCCAACGAATTGGAGCTCAAATGCGGTATTGGGATTATTCCACTCTACAATGAGCTGAATATCAAAAAGGTCCTTTTCCAAAGCGAATTTTGAAGGGTCCATTCCCATTTCTGTACCATGGTCCAGGAGTAGTGCTGTCATTTCTTCCCGTATCAACTGTTCAGTTCCTTCAGTTTTAAGAACGCCTGCCTTGCGTATAAACTCCGTATACAAATTCCACGCCCTTTTATATTGCCCGCTTACCACATAAACATTGGCTAAATTCCGAACCGCCTGGGCCGAAGGTTTTAAGGTATATATTTGACTGTAAATGCGTACTGCTTTTAAGAACTCCCCGTTTTCTTCATACGTGTAGGCCAGTAATCTTAACCCGCCAACGTCTCCCTGAAAAGCCGTTTCAAAATCAGATAAAATCGATTCCGTTTTTTCATTTGTTGCCCATTTTGATGCGAACAGCTCATAGGATGCGATAAAAAAATCGGGATTGTCCTGGCGTAATTTCTTTTGTTCCAGATAAATACCATAGGCCTCGGCTACATTTTCGGCATTTCCCATCAATTGAATATAAATAGGTTTGGCCGCTGTCTTGTTGCTCTGATAGATTGGGGCATCCTTATAGATATTGTGCCGTAGTCGTGCCTGGTCATAGTTGGGGGCATTGGCTTCGGGATCTTGGTTTTTGGTTTTAATGACAATAATACCCCCTGCCCCTAAAGCGCCATATCGTACGGTGGCCCCGGTACCCTGTACTATAGAGATACTTTCAATATTACTTACTGCCAAATGGTAGGGAGGTTGATTGCATTCAAAGAACATGCCATCGATCTCCCAGGATGCCGCTTTTAATCTTTTCCCCTGATGTCTAATATATACTTGGGCACTCTGTTGGTCTACGGTTACACCGCCAAATCTACCACGGAGTACATCCCAGGCAAATTGGGCGTTTGAGGGAAAGTCTTCTTGCAGCATCGTCTTCGATACTGTAAGAAGACTTTTCCTAAGCTTCTTTTTTTCAGGAGGCTTTTCCCCTTCAACAATAGCTTCTTCCAGTTCATTGCGGGTCAAGGGCATCTCAACCGCTAGTACCCGGGTATTGGTATTGACCAAAACCTTTACGGTATCCCTTCCAGGATAGGTAAACTCCACGATATCCTGTAATTGTGCGCTAATACTAAAATTACCTAAGCTGTCCGTTCTTGTTGTGGCCCCCTTTAAAATGGAGACCTTAACACCGGCTATAGGGTCGTCATAATCGCTTACGGTTCCTTTTACGACCCGGGGAGTTCCTTGTTGGCCAAAGACCAAATAGGAGCCCGTAAAAAGGAAAAGAAATAGTAAGGTCATTATTTTTCTCATTTTTGACAGGGATAAATTTTAAAATTTTATTGGCGATTTTGATAGGGGTTTGCTAACTTCTTGATTAGTAAATCTCCAAACAAACCTTATCGCTTATTTTCCGCGGCCAAAATCATATTCAGGCGTTCTATAGCTTGATTACCGCTATAAATGCTAATTGCAAATTTCAAAAAGGGTTTTCGCGAAAATCAAAGTATCAACCTTTTGGTAATCCTTTGGTAAAAACCTTTATATCTTCCATATTGTAGTTTAGCTTTCCATTTACCAGAACCACAGGGAATTTGATTGTTTTCAATTCTGGATTTACCTCTTTTAATAGTTTCCACATGGCAATTTGACTTTTTTCGTTACTTGTGGTGTCCAATAATTTAAAATCGATGTTATTATCGAGCATATAGGTAGTTACATAAGCACATCGTGGGCACCCGTCCCTATAAAAAAGAACAATCCCATCGTTCATATCATCTACATGGGTCACGGTCTTCGCTTTCAATTTTTCATCCTGTAGGGCGATTTCCGCTTCGGTAGGTTTGGGTTTATAGGTATAACTTGAGGCATATCCACCTTTTGCTTTCTTTCCTGGGATAAAAGCCAGGCGTACCACCTCAACGGTTTCTTTGGCATTGATCAATTTGCTAATGGGAGCGGTATAACCCGTTAGGTTTTTAATCGTTAAGGTAATAGTGACTTCCTGACGAATAGTACTGTGGTTTTGCGCACTAACGATTATACCATCCTCGTTCGTGGCATTTAAAAGTTCTATAACGCTTTCTTGGGCCTGGCTATAGCCATAGCCCATAAGGATCAATGCAAGTACGACTAGTTTTTTCATGGTTATAAGTTTGAGATTTTTCGAAACCTTGCCAATCGGAAATCACACCTGTTTTTTCAAATACCACTTTTCCATTGTTGGGTATAGTTCTGGTACTCCTTTGCCGAACAGCGGTACAGCCAAAATGAGTTAACAGGACGAGAAATAATATGTGCGATAGTTTTATGCAAGGTTTATTTATAACCACACATCTTTGTTATTAAGTGCTTTAATCTGACTTCAACAGTTCAACTTGATCTTTATCAAATGGTAAGCATAAATACATATATCAAAGATGTGTGGTCATGATAATCAATTTTAACTTCTTGGCGTCAAACCAACATAAAGCCCGTTCAAGCCTACTAAATCAGTGGGCATTTTCAATTTAAGCTTCCCACCAAACTAAACTCTTTAACAATCCTTTTATTAGCGGCTCCAAATTCGATTTCTAAAGCAAATACCGGATACTTTTTCTCCACAATATTTAATATTTTTGGGTTCAAAAGACCTTCTATTTTTGACAATTTGCTTGTAGTGTAATGATCTCCGTCCGGTACAATGGAAATGATATAACTATCTAAAAACTCCTCAGTACCTTCAGAAAAGTTCTCCGGTGTTATTTTAGAATCCGAATACTTAAATATGGTGAGATATAGACCACCATCATATAGTTCCTTATGAATCGGCTTTTCAGGATAGATTCTTGCAAAAATATAGTTTGCTTCGGCCATATTCGAAAGTTCGACTATTTTAGATTGGGCTGAACACCCTAAGACTATAAAACCAATACAAAGGATATGAATTAAATTTTTCATCATTCTTTCTCTATTTTCTAATTGAAAAATGTATGTGATCCTTATGGCCACTTACAGGATGATTATAATTCCATCGTTGCCCTACGGGCAATTCTTTGCTAAATTTATGCTTAAAATATGGTCCAAAATTCTCTCTAACAAATGTAAATTTATCCATTGCTTTTTGAAGCTCCCTAATTTGGTTGTTTACTCCTGTTAATATCATTTTCGCACCATTAATTCTACTGATATCAACAGCAGTAGCCTTGCTGTGATTGCTCGTAGCAGAATGCTTTCCATTAGTTGTACAATGGATATGAATGCTAGTAATTTTATTCGAACTTGAAAGATTTTTGTTTGCCTCTTCAATTGCGAATTTTATGCCGTCGATTAAATCAGTAGAAACATTTTGGTTTGCACTAAGATTATCCGACTTTGTTGTTCCAAAGGTAACAGAAATTTGGTCGCCATTCGCCAAAACTAACGGATTTGAAATTAATGATTTACTCCCCTGATAAATATAGTTATCATCCGGTGTTGCAGTTTCAATAAACATCTCTTCAAAATCTACGACCGAGCCATCCATCAAGGCATTTACCATTTCCTTCGCTACCGCCAGGGCTTCAGGCGACTGACCTTCTGCATCCAAATAGTTATTGATTTTTTCTGCAAGTCTCGGAAATCCGTTAAGGGTTACTTTTTGGGTATAGTCCAATTGTAGTTTAAAGGCTACTATCGCCACCTCACTGTCAAAGTTGACCCCTATACCACCGGGAGGATAAACATCACAACCTGGGCAGTCATCTAAAGCCACACTTCCTTTTCTAGTCTCCGTTGGTACATAAACCAGAAAAATGGCACACAATCCTGGCCAATGGCAGGTGCTTCCCGCTGTGAATTGAAAAATTCTACCATCCGGAATTTGATGGTACACGTTGATGTAATATCCGTATTCGGTAGTGGAGCCAGGGCTTTGAGATCCCCCTCCCGACCCAGAAGATCCATCGGTCATCTGTAAATCTACACAGGTAATGGGGTCGCCAAATTCATCGAACATTGGAGGGCAATCGGTTCTTGCATATTCCCCATCAGCGAAAAAAAGTTCATACGGGTAATGATGTATTTGCCCTGTAAACCGGGAATAATCCCAGCCATCTTCCGTACTGCCGTTCAAGAAACCATCCATTGCCGAGTCATCCACGGTATAACCCAATACAAACGGTTTTTTGCTTTTCCCATTCTTTGATTTGTTGACGATTAAATTATAGAACGTATTTGCAGGGGCATCTTTGACATAGAATATAACGGAATAGTTCACATTGCCATATTCATCCTCCGTTTTCACAATACTGTTTTTGTCTAAGACAACACTCTTTTTTTTGGAAGTTTCACCGCCTTCTTCCAAAAATGATTTCCCCAATTTTGATTCAAGATCATCTTTCAAATCGGGTAATTCATCAAGTGAAAGCGTTTCATTTTTATAAATATTTTCAGGAAGATAAACCCGTTCTGGATGTGTATGTTCCGAAGATTCTACTTGTTCTTCAATGGCCTCAATGGTTTGAGGTTCTTCGGTACAGTTTTGTAGGAGAAGAAGTAATGCCAAAATACCAAGTAAGCTGGACAATTTTTTCATAAGTAATGGTTTTGGTTATTGATTATGGTTTTGGTTATTGATATAAGAATAAGGCCATATCCTGGCCTAAATTTTTAAGCAAGGTAGTAAAAAAATGTAATCATTTATACTTGTAAATGAGTTACAAATACTATTTTTTTTGTAGGTAAAATGGTTTTTAAACTCAAAAAAGATCCGTACCATTGTGCTATTAGAGGAGCTGTGGTAGTCGCTTAGATCAGGGAATATGGCCATGTTGTATTGACCGATCGGCACGGGATGGGTTTGGAAAAAGTTTCCTTCAAAGGCATAAAAAATCTATTATCTTAGTTCCACGCATAAAATAGATATAGATCATATGATCTATACTCCTATGTTAGCACCAATTATGAAAAAGCTACTTACACTTTGCACTTTGCTATTAGTAAATAAAATATTTGCTTGTGTTTGTATGCCGACTTCACTATTGGATTTAACAGCTAAAGCGGACTTTATTGCTACAGCAAATATTTTGGAAATAAGTCAGGACAGGGAAAACAATGAGTACTACAACCTTGAAATAGAAGTAGCGGAGTTATTCAAAGGACAAAGAGCAAGTACTCTCAGACTGCGAGGCAATATGGGTTCTTGTTCCCTATATACACCAAAAAACACGGAATGGTTAATATTTGCGTATGAGGGAAAAGACGGAGAATTAACTTTTGGATATTGTTCTGGGACAATCCAACTGGATAAATATTCAAACTCTGAAATATATTCAAGAAAATATTCGAAAGAAGAATTAGAAAAATTAAATGACAATTACCGAAACAAAATCAAATTAAAAACCCAATTACTTAGGTATTTGAAGAATCAAAAAATTGAGCCTTCTAACGCGTTTGACCTAAGAATTTATTTTGTGGATGATTGTTTAAAACTGATTAGAGGATTTGAAGAAAAAACTGAACGTTTTTCGCTTTACGAACTGACCATAAATTCGGATTTGTCAATTGAAAAAGTTTTAGCGTTAAAGGAGTTCGAAAATGAGAAATTAAATTTGAGTCTAGCCAATTGCATTAAGAATGGAATAACGGTGTACAAAAATGCAAATGAAAAATCTATTCCCAAGAAAACGAAAATCGTAATTGGACTTCGCTATTATCCTGCAAAAGGCAAACGAGAGAGTTTTGTTTCGAAACGGACTCTTTAAATAACTGGTGCTAACAATACCTAAACGTAATGCGGACTTTAAGGCAAAGTCTAAGGGTCTGTGTATATTTACTAGGCCGCTAAATCTTATGGTTTTGGCTCTGGATAAGAAAAAATAAAACTAAACCCGCCCGTACCGAATAGCATATTCGGGCGGGCAATAAGATTTCGCTATGTGTGAGGGGCAAGCAAACGCTAGTTTGCCCCGTACTGTTCATATCAAGCCTTAGCGGCAATATTTAATAGCTATGAGAAAACTATACATAACGATAGTATTTATACTAGCCATTCAACAGATTTTCACGCAAGAGCTAATCAAGGGTAATACATATAGTGTTCCGGCATCTAAACAGGAGTACCATATTGATATGGTTTACCACAAAATCACTGGTGAAAATATTTCTCAGCATACGCTAAACCAATTGGTTGATAAAAATCCAACGCTATATTTGGAGTCCGTCTATGATAGAAATGGTAAAATAATACGCTACTATTATGATCCAAATAATCAAGGTAAAGTCATTTCCAATCCGGAATCAACTATTTCTTCGGGTGATGAATTCCCCCCTTTTAGTTTAAATACCATTGAAGAAAACAAAATAGAATCGGAAGATTTAAGAGGAAAGCTAATTCTTTTGAGATTTGAGCTCCATGCTACTGATTTCAGATTTAAAAAACATGAAATTGCCGAGCTTGATGATCAAATTAATAATCTGGATAAAAAAGATGCCGTTAAGGCCATTATAATATTTAGGGAAAACAAAAAAAATATTGAAAGTAGCTTCCCATTTCCCGATTCAAATTTTGAATTGGTTGCCGACGGGAAAAAATTTTTCGAAAAGTATCGAATCAGGCGGTATCCGATGACCGCCTTGATAGATCAAGATGGCAATCTTATAAGTTACTTCGATTATTCCGAGGATATTATTCTTGAAAATTATATTGGCAAATAGTACTACTACCGCTAACAACACCTTCTATGAAAAGCCCTAGTCCTTTTGATGGCTATAGGCACTAAACTTAATTAGTATTTCTTTTTAGTCAAACTACCCTATCTACCAAACATTTTTCTATTAAAAGCCTCCGACCCCCTTTGGGAATGGATTGGTCGTTTTACCCAGAAATACGATCTGCCCTACATTTCTGGCATAATGGGCCAATTGCCCGTATACGACCTGTACTATGCTATGTTTGATAAGGTTTTAAGGATAGCGCATACATAAGGAATTGAAGAAACAACCCTTAAAATAAAAAAATCCCAAACCCCATCGCCATTTGCTTTGGAATTTAGGACCTGCCTGCCGTCAGGCAGGTTTGAATTTTGGAATTTTCCCAGTTTATTTCTCGTCTGGAACAAAATTTAGGGCCACGCCATTAATACAGTGTCTTTTTCCTGTGGGTGCCGGACCGTCCTCAAAAACATGCCCCAAATGGCCACCACAGGTATTGCAATGCTCTTCAACACGTTTATAGCCTACCTTATAATCTACATCATAGGCAACATTGCCCGTAATTTCCTCATAAAAACTGGGCCATCCGGTACCTGAGTTAAATTTGGTATCGCTTTTGAACAAGGGCGTAGCACATCCGGCGCAAACATAAGTGCCCTTCGCCTTATTGTCTAATAGTTCACTCGTAAAAGGACTTTCGGTAGCCGCTTCCCGTAGCACGTAGTATGCATCGGGAGAAAGTTGAGCCTTCCATTCGGCTTTTGTTTTTGAAACCGGAAAACTCTTTTCGGTTTTGGCCTCCGTTTCCATGACCATCTCCTTTTTTTGCGCATTACCCTTGCACCCCAAGAATGCAAAGCATAAGCATAAAACCAACTTATTTATCATTTGTATCTGTTTTTTCGATAGGTCGTTACAACTCGTGAATCCTTTCACAATAAATCTCTTTTTTCTAGAAAAAAAGTATGCCTAAAAAGCAATCTAAAATGTCATATTGAGCTCGTCGAAATATTTTGATCAATTGACAATTGGTTTCGACAAGCTCAATATGACAAGTAGAAAACAAGGGCTTTTTAGACATATTCTCAATTATCCTGAGTATGAGATATGATCGATTTATTTCCCAAAGAAAAACCCCGTTTTCAAAAAAACAGGGTTTACATATCTTGTTTAGAACATCGGTTTAGTTCACTTTAACCTTTTGAACATCGTTCTCTGCAACGCCCAACAATTGCATAACCGCATCAATATTACCACGGTCAAAACGTGAGCCGGCGGCAGTTTCGGCCGGTATTACCGCAATACGGAATACTTGATTGTCCGTATCCCCGGCTGGTAGGGTACCCAAATCAAAATCGGCTTCCAGAAAAAGATTTACATCAAAAAAGGTGTGATCGTAATTATACTGTAAAAGACCTTGGTCTAAGATACGGGTCTGGGGCATTAACCTCCAAATATCTACAGGCACTCCATCGCCATCCTCCGTTTGATCCCAAAGCAGATAGACCAAAACAACATCCGTTTCAAAAACCTCAATAGACTGTGGGAATTCATATAGGATACTATATTCGTTAGAAGCATTAAAAGTCCCTTCTATATCAACCACCTGACCTAAAATGTTTACACCGTCCTGCCCGTCCAGTCCATCCAGGCCGTCTAATCCATCACGCCCATCAAATCCATCGGAACCAACGCATGAAGCGGCCAATAAAGCCAAAAGAGCTGCAAAATAAAGAATAGATTTTTTCATAATTTTTTAATTTAAATTTTTGGTTCGTCGGTTATCCGATCGATTCGTTTAGCGTATTTTCAAAAAGTGTTCCATTTTTTAGTTTTAGGATAAAAATCTTTCTTTTCAACACAAATCAGTTGTAAAAAAGGATAAAAAATAAACGATTACGGTAAAGTTGATTAGATTTGTTAAACCCGCCTTAAGCCGTTTCCATCTTCATTACGAAGTTCCAATGAATAAGGCGGGTTAAAACACTTGAATGCATGACAAACGTTATTGTACACAGCCTTTTTTCCGATTTTGATATTTCTCTTTTTAAATCTGGAAAGCACTTCAAACTTTATGAAAAACTAGGCGCGCACTTAATCAATGTCGATGGAGTATCCGGCACCTATTTTGCAGTTTGGGCGCCTACGGCCAAATCTGTTTCGGTAGTAGGGAACTTTAATCAGTGGCAGGGCGACGAGCATCAACTTCATGTACGATGGGACGCCAGCGGTATTTGGGAAGGATTTATCCCAAAACTAGCAAAAGGCGAAATCTATAAATACCAAATACATTCAAACAATAATGGGGTAGTAACCGAAAAAGCGGACCCCTTTGCCCGTTATTGTGAGCATCCACCCAAAACGGCTTCTGTTATCTGGGATGCCGACTATAAGTGGAAGGATAAAAAGTGGATGGCCAAACGTAAGGATAAAAATGCCCTAAACGCCCCATTTTCAGTATATGAAGTTCATTTGGGCTCCTGGAAACGAAAAGATGACAATACTTTTTTATCCTATGGCGAACTAGCCAAGGATTTGGTTGCCTATGTAAAGGAAATGGGCTTTACCCATGTAGAATTCATGCCGATTATGGAATTCCCGTATGATCCTTCTTGGGGGTACCAACTCACAGGTTATTTTGCGCCCACTTCCCGTTTTGGGGAACCGGAAGGTTTCAAGCTTTTGGTAGATGCCCTTCACCAGGCCGATATTGGGGTTATTCTCGACTGGGTACCCTCGCACTTTCCCGAAGATGCTCATGGCCTTGGTTTTTTTGATGGTTCACACCTTTATGAACATCCAGACAGAAGAAAGGGCTATCATCCCGACTGGAAGAGCCTTATTTTCAATTATGGTCGTAATGAAGTACGCGCCTTTTTAATAAGCAATGCAATTTTCTGGCTGGAACAATTTCATGCAGACGCATTGAGGGTAGATGCCGTTGCCAGTATGATTTATTTGGACTATTCCCGTGAAGAAGGGGAGTGGGAGCCAAACATGTATGGCAACAATGAGAATCTGGAGGCTATGAGCCTTATTCGGGAGTTGAACGAGGCCGTTTATGGTATGTTTCCCGATGTGCAGACCATTGCCGAAGAATCAACCGCGTTTACCGGTGTTTCAAAACCGGTTAATTTAGGCGGACTTGGTTTTGGTATGAAATGGATGATGGGATGGATGCACGACACCCTCGAATATTTTAAAAAAGAACCTATTTATCGTAAACACCACCAAAATGACCTTACCTTTAGTATGACCTATGCGTTTACGGAAAACTTTATGCTTCCCTTCTCACATGATGAGGTGGTTTATGGGAAACAATCATTGGTCTACCGTATGCCTGGTGATGAATGGCAGCGCTTTGCAAATTTAAGGTTGTTATTTGGGTACATGTTTACCCATCCGGGCACCAATCTTATTTTTATGGGCGGGGAGTTTGGACAGACCTCCGAATGGAATTTTCAACAAAGTTTGGATTGGCATTTGACCCAATACGAAGTTCATTCGGGCATTCAGGAAACCATAAAGGCTTTGAACAGCTTATACAAGGGGCTTCCAGCGCTTCATGAAAAACAGTTTAGCCCAGAAGGTTTTCAATGGATAGATTACGGCGATCATGAAAATTCGGTTTTAACCTATATTAGAAAGGGCAATGATTCCAAAGATGATATATATGTGGCATTGAACCTAACACCGGTACCTCGTGAAAATTATCGTATTGGTCTACCCAAGAAGTCTGGGCAGGTTAAGGAAATTTTTAATAGCGATGATAAAAAATATGGTGGGTCCGGAATGAAGAGTACGATTTCTAAAGTAAAGGCTACCCCGTGGCACGGACATCAAAAATCAATTGAAATTACCATTCCGCCTTTAAGCATTGTTATTTTTAAGTAACGTTGACCGATAAAAACGCAATTGTTATCAAATGATTGGCACTTCTTTTCGTAAATAGGCATCAAAGTGTTTTTTTTGTGGAGCCTAAAATTTTGCATGCATGATAACTAATACCGAACTTGAATATAAAGGGAATCTTTATCCCAATCAGATTGTGGAATTTTCACAAGATGTAGATAAAATCTATTTCACCTCAGAAAATGGTGTTGTGCTACAAATTACCGTTTTAAGGAATAGTGCACTGCGTTTCCGCTATGCTACCGAGTATAATTTTCAACCAGATTTTTCTTATGCCATAAGTGATAACGGACATCGGGGGTATGATAAATTAAGCGTTAATGAGACCGAGACCGAATATTTGATCGAAACGATACGAATGAAGGTTTTGGTCGATAAAAAATCCATGCGTGTTCAAATTTCCGACCCGGAAGGTAATATCATTAATGAAGATGAAATCGGCTTTCATTGGGAAGAAAACTATGCCCATGGGGGCAATACCGTTAAAATGAGTAAAATCACCCAAACAGGCGAGAGCTTTTATGGGATGGGGGACAAAGCGACCCATACCAATTTAAAGGGAAAACGGATTAGCAATTGGGTCACGGATCAATATGCCTACGGAAAGGACCAGGACCCATTATACAAAGCCATTCCTTTTTATGTGGGCCTTACAAATAATAAAGCATATGGTATCTTTTTCGACAATACCTTTAAAACACATTTTGATTTTGCACACGAGCGCAAGAATACCACCAGCTTTTGGGCAGATGGTGGCGAGATGAACTATTATTTTATTTATGGCCCTGAAGTTTCTAAAGTGGTACGGTTATATACCGATTTAACAGGTAAACCTGAATTGCCACCGCTATGGGCCTTGGGGTACCAGCAGTCAAAATGGAGTTATTTTCCAGAGAGCAATGTAAAAGAGATTACCCAAAAATTCAGGGATCTTAAAATTCCCTGTGACGCCATTTATTTGGATATTGATTATATGGATGGTTTCCGGTGCTTTACTTGGGACAAAACCCGCTTCCCGGATCCGAAACGTATGATTGCCGAATTGGAAGATGATGGTTTTAAAACCGTGGTCATGATAGACCCGGGTATTAAAGTAGACCGTGACTATTGGGTGTACCAAGAAGCCATGAAAAATGATTATTTCTGTAAGCGTGGCGACGGGCCTTATATGCGCGGTAAAGTGTGGCCTGGGGAATGTAATTTTCCCGATTATACGAATCCGGAAGTAAGAAAATGGTGGGCAGAATTGTACAAAGAGTTTATGACCGAAACAGGGGTACATGCGGTTTGGAACGATATGAACGAACCTGCGGTAATGGAGGTACCTTCTAAAACCGCTCCTTTGGATACACGCCATAATTATGACGGAAACCCGTCTACCCATCGTAAAGCACATAATATTTATGGTATGCAGATGGTACGTGCCACCTATAATGGAGTTAAAAAATACTCATACCCCAAACGACCTTTTGTAATCACTAGGGCAGCCTATGCTGGTACGCAACGTTATGCCTGCACTTGGACAGGGGATAATGTGGCTACATGGGAACACCTTTGGTTGGCCAACGTACAGATGCAACGTATGTGTATGAGTGGCTATTCGTTTGTCGGTTCCGATATTGGCGGCTTTGCCGAACAGCCAAATGGCGAATTGTTCGCAAGATGGATACAACTTGGCATTTTTCATCCCTTCTGCAGGGTGCATTCCAGTGGGGACCATGGAGACCAAGAGCCTTGGTCGTTTGATAACGATGTAACCGATGTAGTACGAAAGTTTATAGAGTTACGGTACCAATTGCTACCCTATCTCTATACCATGTTTTATGAATATTCCAAGAATGGCATTGCAATGCTGAAGCCTCTGGTCATGTTTGATCAGGATGACGCCCAAACACATTATAGAACTGACGAGTTTATTTTTGGGAACCAGATTTTGGTTTGCCCCATTCAAGAGCCAAACGCACAAGGACGCAGAATGTACGTGCCTAGAGGCAAATGGTATAATTACTGGACAGATGCCCTTGTTGATGGGGGCAAAGAAATGTGGGTAGAGGCAGATATTGATAGCATTCCCCTTTTTATAAAAGAAGGCGCCATTGTTCCAAAATATCCGGTTCAACAATTTGTAGGCGAAAAAAAGATAGAGCAGTTGCTATTAGAGGTGTATTACAAAAATGGTACAGAGAATTCAATGGTGTACGAAGATGGCCAAGATGGCTATGATTATACCAAAGGTAGATACAGCTTGCGAAAATTTAAACTACAGGGAAAACAAAAGCAATTGACCATTCAACAATATAAAGATGGTACCTTCATTACAGACTATGAAACCTTGCGGTTTAAACTTCACGGATTGCCCTTTAAAATCGGTGGCATAGAGATTGATAATGAAAAGATAAATCTAAAGGATGTTAAATTTCATGAAGACCAGTCAATCGAGGTAAGTAAAAACTTTACCCTGTTACGTATCTTGGCAAAATGATTTTTTTTGTAATTTACCTTCATTAACTATAAATAATTCGAGAAAATGAGAAAGTTAGTTTTAATAATAGCAATATTCATAGGCGTTACCGCCTGTAAAACGAATCCGTTTACAGGAAAGAGCACTTTGAATTTTTTCCCTAATAGCCAGTTATTCCCGATGGCTTTTGCTCAATATGACCAATTCCTTAACGAGAATAATGTTGTTGAGAGTGGGGCTGAGGCCGAAATGATCACCAGGGTAGGACAACGTATTTCTTCCGCCGCCGAAAGATGGCTGAACGCAAATGGTCATGCAGGATATTTAAAAGATTATAAGTGGCAGTATAAATTGGTAAAAGATGAAACCGTTAATGCTTGGTGTATGCCAGGAGGTAAAATTGTCTTTTACACGGGAATTTTACCAATAACCCAAACAGAAAGAGGAGTGGCCGTCGTTATGGGGCACGAGGTGGCACACGCTTTAGCAGATCATGGGGCCCAGCGTATGAGCGCAGGAACCTTACAACAACTAGGTGCCGTAGCGGGTAATATTGCCATAAAGGATGAGCGCACGCGTAATACATTTAATCAAGCCTACGGTATAGGTTCTCAAGTTGGTATAATGTTACCTTTTGGGCGTAGTCACGAGACCGAGGCAGATCGTATTGGACTACAGATTATGGCGATTGCCGGTTACGATCCTGCGGAAGCATCGGAACTATGGAAACGGATGAAAGCAAAAAGCGGCGGACAGGCACCGCCTGAAATTTTGAGTACGCACCCATCCAACGACACCCGTATCGCAAATCTTGCAGCCTGGGCACCGTTGGCCAGACAAGAAGCACTTAAATTTGGAGTTAAGAGCTTTGACTAGTTAATTAACGACTTAATACGTATATTTAAAACCGTTCACCAAAGAGGTGAACGGTTTTTTTATACGGTAATGGGAGAAACAACAGCGGTTAAGGGTAGTAAAAAATTATTGAACGCTTGGGCCTTTTATGATTGGGCAAATTCTGTCTATACCCTTACCATAGCATCCTCGATATTTCCGATTTTTTATTCCTCATTATTTTCTTCTAAGGACGAACTGGTTCCGGCATTTGGTTTTGAGATGAAGCAGACCGTTCTAATATCGATCATCACGGCCTTCACTTTTTTAGTAGTCGCTATTTTATCGCCCATACTATCGGGAATTGCGGATTATGTAGGGAACAAGAAGAGTTTTATGAAATTCTTCTGTTATATGGGAGGTTTAGGATGTATTGGCCTGTATTGGTTTGATTTGAACCATATTCATATTAGTCTACTGTTTTATTTTATGGGCCTATTGGGGTATTGGGGAAGTTTGGTTTTTTATAATTCCTATCTGCCGGATATTGCTTTTGAAGAACAGCAAGATAGTATTAGCGCCAAAGGCTTTTCATTGGGATATTTCGGAAGTGTGCTCTTGTTGCTTCTTAACCTTGCCATGGTAATGAAACCAGAGTGGTTTGGCTTTGAGGTCGGCACAACTGAAGAAGAGCATGATCTGGCGAAATTCGAAGCAATGAAAATTTCGTTCATTACCGTAGGATTATGGTGGATAATTTTTGCCCAATATACCTTTGCGGTACTACCAAAAGGCGTTTCCACCGGGCACAAAGTAAATAAAGATGTCATTTTCAACGGCTTTAGAGAGCTAAAATCAGTATGGGTGCAACTCAAAGGTAATCTAAGATTAAAGCGCTATTTGAATGCATTTTTTGTTTTTAGCATGGCGGTGCAAACGATAATGCTAATGGCTGTATATTTTGGTGAAAAGGAGATTTCCTGGACAAGCGATGGCGAAAAGACACAGGGCTTGATCGTTAGTATTCTTGTAATTCAGTTGGTGGCTATTTTGGGCGCTATGATAACTTCGTGGCTTTCGGCCAAAATTGGAAATATAAGAACCTTGATTTGGATTAACGCCATTTGGATGTGCCTATGTTTTTATGCTTATTTCATGCAAACTCCGATGCAATTCTATATTGCCGCAGGTCTTGTAGGCTTGGTTATGGGTGGTGTTCAGGCCCTAGCGCGGTCTACCTATTCTAAATTTTTGCCGGAAACAGAGGATACGACCTCGTATTTTAGCTTTTATGATGTCGCCGAGAAAATAGGTATAGTAATCGGAATGGTCATTTTTGCTACGGTGGACCATTTTAGAAGCATGAGGTCTGCCATACTATTTTTGTTCGTCTTCTTTTTGATAGGAATACTTCTCCTAACCAGGGTAAACAAAAAAGAAGCTGTATAAAACACTTTTTTAAGTTGGTAGTTGTATTTTAAATGGCACCTATACTTTCATTTCAAAAATACCCTAAGAAGAACTTCATATTAAAAGATCCGCCACTTCTTTTGAGCCTTAAAATTATTTTTGATATTTCTTTCTAAGGTTCTGACTTTCAAATTTTTAAAATGGCCATCACATCAATTTCCAGACAGATATCATAGCTCCTAAACACTTTATCGAGTTAAACTGCGGATAATCGGGAGACCCTTTAAAAAAATAGCAAAATCGTATTATCTTGTGGTGGACCAACCTGACCACGATGAAAATAAAATTACGCAACACCAAATTCCAAAAATACCTACTTGCTCTTTCGGCCCTTATACTTGTAAGTGCAATACCATTTTTTGCGGGCTCTGGTTTAGATGATGCCGAGCCGTTGGATAGTTATCTAAACGGTAATTTTCCATCCAGCCTACCTCAGCGCTTGCCGTATGAGCCGGTTTTTCCAAATTTAACTTTCGATTCCCCTCTAACGTTTAATGAGGTCCCAAATACCAATAAAATAATAATCGGTCAGCGGGATGGCCAATTATTTTGGTTTGATAAGGTACCTGATGTAACCACAAAAAATGTTTTGTTGGATTTGTCGGATAAAGTGGGCCTTGTTTGGGATGGAGGTTTTCTAGGATTAGCACTACATCCTGAATTTGGAACCGTAGGAAAAAATTATTTCTATGCCTATTATTCCACTGAAGATAGCAATAGTGCAGATTTCCCCAATTTCTATACGACCCAAAGCTGCCATAGCGAAGAATACTGGGGAAACTTTCTAGTATTGGTCAGATATGAAATGGACCCGGTTACATTGGATGTTCAAGAAAGTTCGGAACAGGTTTTATTAAAATTAAGGATGTATGGCACCACCCATAGGGGAGGAGGGCTCCTTTTTGGTGATGACGGCTTTTTATACTTGACCACAGGGGATCAGACCGCATTTAAAAAAGCACAGGATATTACCAATAATCTTGATGGTGGCGTTTTACGTCTTGATGTTGATATGGACAATACCAAAAGCCATCCACCTGTTAGGACCATGCCCCAAGATCATGGTTTTTTTGATGAAATAACGGGCAACGGTTATTGGATTCCCAATGATAATCCGTTCTTGAGTCCTGCAGGCCATAACTTTGAGGAATACTATAGTTTAGGACATAGAAATCCACACAGAATGACCAAAGATCGGGCAACCGGCGATCTATATGTTGGGGAAATAGGTGGTGGAAGGCATGAAGAGATCAACGTTGTAAAAAAGGGCAAAAATTATGGTTGGCCAGTGTACGAAGGTTTACATAACCATGGAACCGGTTGTGTATCCGGTCTGTTGAACGGGATGGCCCATGAACAACCTTTAACATTTTTTCCAAGATCGCAGGCCAATGCCATAATTGGAGGTTTTGTTTACAGAGGCTCCGAAGTTCCAGAACTGCAAGGAAAATATATATGCGCAGATTACGGAAATGGTGAAGAAATATGGTCTATTGACATCGATACAGGTGACTATACTCAATTAGGGAATTTTACTTCAACTAACATCATATCCTTTGGCGAAGATCAGCAAGCTGAACTTTATATTATGAAGCTTGGCGTATCTACTTTATATAAAATGGTGACCAAGGATGATCCTTTTAGTACAATACCTCAATTTTTGTCTGAAACAGGTGCCTTCCAAGATTTAAATACACTAGAACCAACCGATGGACTTATCCCGTATGATCTAGTCGAATCTTTTTGGTCAGATGGAGCGCTAAAAAAGAGATGGGTCGGCATACCAAACGATGGAAGTCATAATACCGCAGCAGAAAAAATACAATATTCTGAGAACGATGTATGGAACCTTCCGGTAGGCTCGGTTTTGGTCAAACATTTTGAACTCCCCGTTAATGAGAGCAACCCGACAATAACGAAGCGACTGGAGACGCGATTTTCCGTTAAGGCCGCCAATGGGAACTTTTATTTTGCCACCTATAAATGGAACGACCAAGAAACCGATGCAGAGTTGCTTACCACCGGATTGGATGAAACAATAAACATTGTAAGGGCTGATGGCAGTACAAGTACACAAACTTGGCAGTACCCTAGCAATAGCGATTGTATTAGCTGCCATAATCCGACCTCGGGAGGGACTTTGGGTATGAGAACAAGGTATTTAAATAAGGATTTTACCTATTCGAAAACGGGAAGAACAGCCAATCAATTGGTCACCCTAAGCCATTTGGGAATATTAGACCAGCTAATAACAGATGCCGATACCGGAACACTGCTTACCGCCAAGGCAATGAACGATCCAAATGCTACCATAGACGACAAAGCACGATCCTATATGGATCTTAATTGCGCATATTGTCATAGACCCGGAACTGGAAATCGAGGTAATTTTGATCTTCGGTTAAAACTTAATATGGCCGAAACGGGGCTCTTGACCGCATCCCCTTATGAATCAATGGGCATACCGGAAGCAAGAATTATAGACCCAGGTGATACGGGCACTTCCCTTTTATACCACAGGCTCAATAGCACCGCACCGGCGATTAAGATGCCGCCAATCGCTAAAAATGAACTGGATGACAATGCCATTGCATTGATTGGTGAGTGGATCGGACAATTAACCTATTCGGGTGAGTCCAGCGTAGATGTAACGGAAGGCATCTATTACTTAGAAAGTAAATCAAGCGGTAAAATAATTGAAATAGCAGATGCCCTAACTACTAACGGGGCAAACGTACAACAAGGAACATACGCCGATTTACCAAATCAACAATTTGAAATTACGAAAGAAACAGAAACACGATATACCCTAAAAGCCGAACATAGCGATAAGCATGTAGAGGTAGCATTTGCTGGCCAGGCCCCTGGAACGAATGTGCGCCAAAATTCGGAAAATCAAGGAAGCGAGCAAGCATGGTCTTTTGAAGATGCCGGCAACGGTTATGTTTATATCATTAGCAAGGCAAATGGGCTCTATTTGGATGTCGCCAATGCTTCGAATCAGGATGGCGCCAATATTCAGGTATGGACCGCAAATAACAACGACGCCCAAAAATGGAAATTAAATAGGGTAAATAACGAAACAACACTTTGTGTAACAATTGATAACAGCTACGGTGATGTAGAGGAAATTAATGTTGATGGTTCAATTTCCCCATGGAGTAGTGATTTAGAACTGATAACTGATGGTAACTCCACTAGAGGGGAACAGACGCTAGGCCTTCGGTTCAACAATGTTGCAGTTCCACAAGGTGCCTCCGTTAAAAGTGCGTATTTACAATTCACTGTTGATGAGGTAAGTACTGGATCAAGTGCCCTTGTAATTCGCGGTGAGGATGCAGATGATGCCGATACATTTGTTAGGGCGATAAACAATGTTTCGCAACGGGTGGTCACTAGTGCCTCCCGTACATGGTCTCCACCTTCTTGGAACACGGTTGGCGAAAGCGATATTGACCAACGCAGTGGGGATCTATCTGCCGTGGTACAAGAAATAATAGATCGACCCGGATATGCAGGCAATTCAATGGCGTTTATCATAACAGGTTCAGGAACACGGATCGCTGAGTCATATGATGGCTCATCTGCTAGCGCTCCTAAACTATGTATTACCTATACAATGGTCAATGATTGTGAACCAGATGCCATTGTTCCGGAGTATACTATTGATGGCGTGATACAAAATGGTTTTGGGGACATCATCCTTACCGAGGGTCAAACGGTAGAGCTTAGGGCATTGTCAAATGAACCCGGCGCGACAATAACATTGCCGGATGGGACGCCCGTTGGCGATAGTTATGACCTAGGAAGCGTATCCGCCTCGGCCAACGGCACATATATTTTTGAAACCCAAGAAGGTTGTAGGGCAATCTTGAATATAGAAGTGATCGAAATCAGTTGCCCAGCCCAGGGAACTCCCTGCGACGATGGGGATCCAGATACCACGAACGATGTTGAAGATGGTAATTGCAATTGTGCAGGCACCCCTATAACCTCGACAACAATTTGCGTTTCAATAGATAATAGTTTTGGTGATGTTGAAGAATTCAAAGGCGACGGCTCGGTTTACCCTTGGAGTAGCGATTTAGAACTTGTTTTTGATGGAAACTCGGCAAGGGGGGAACAGCTCGTAGGCTTGCGTTTTACTGATTTGGGAATTCCGAATGGCGCTACGATCAATAGTGCTTACTTGCAATTTACCGTGGATGAGCCAAGTGCCGGCGCAAGTTCAATTGTAATAGCGGGAGAAGCATCTGACAGCGCACAACCTTTCTTAAATAATCCCAATGAGATTACCTCTAGGACAAAAACCAATGCAACTGTAACTTGGGAACCGCCCGTATGGGCAACAGTTGGTCTTTCAGGGGCGGATCAGCAAACGGCTGACCTATCGACAATTGTTCAGGAAATTGTAAATCGCCCCGATTTTGGTACAAACAGTGCTGTTGCGTTCATTCTAAGTGGAACAGGTACCCGCACCGCCGAATCTTATGATGGGTCTCAATCAGGTGCCCCAAAATTGTGCATATCCTATGAGGGGGGTACCGCAAGGGTTGGTAATTTCAGGGCGGTTATCGAACCAAATGGAGATGATATCTCTGAAATTTTTGAGAATGAGTTTATGGTATTTCCAAACCCCACGTCAGGCATTTTAAATTTGGACTTGAAAAATTTTGAAGATATTGCATTATCCTGTACTGTCCTAAATTCTTTACAACAGCAGGTACACAGAACAAGTTTCGGAAAAAACCACAAGAGATTTGAAGTGATTGACATGGATAATCTGGCCGATGGAATATATATTGTGATTATTCAAAGTGAGTTAGGTACTGTATCAAAAAGAATAATACTTAAGAAATAAGCACCTTGGCTTCAACTATTTGATAACAACCTCTGTCTAGATCAATAAAAAAGCCTCTTGTTTCTAAGAGGCTTTAAACTGATTTCTGCTCATTTTTTGATTTTCTACTTCTATCCCTTTGAAATATCTCCGGAGCCCGAAGCTTTTGTATCAATTTTTTCAGGATTGCCGCGATAGCTAATATCACCAGACCCAGAAACTCTCGCTTTAAGCATTTTATTAGCGGTAACCCTTATATCGGCAGAACCGGATACGGTAGCGTCAACGTTATCCGCTTGCAAGTCGTAAGCCTTAATATCACCCGAACCGGAAATACTTACATCAAAATCGCCGGTAGAGCCACTTAGGTTAATATCACCAGAACCAGACATTGCGGTACTAATCGAGTTCGATTGTACGGTTAATGTAAGATCTCCCGAACCTGATAATGAGGTTTTAAAGTCATCTGTTTTGATAGTTGTTTTGCCCTCAATATCACCGGAACCTGATAATTTAACTGCATTGATGCTTTCCACAGGAACAGTAATCCGAATCCCGTCTTCCCAAGAGGAAGGTTTCAAATTGACTCCTTTTTTTACTTTGATCATTAACTTTCCATCTTTTACTTCTGTAATGACATATTCAAGCAGATTAGATTCTCCTACCAAGGTGAGTTGGCCTTCTTTTCCATCTACAAGATCAACATCGAACCAACCGGCCAGGGCAACTGCATTATAATCCCCAACATTCCGTTCTATGGTCACATTATTTCCATTTCCCTTTATTTTTTTACCCCACTGTGCAGTGCAGGAAAGGGTTACGAATACTACTAAACTAAGGCTCAATAATTTTTTCATGATTGAATGATTTAATTTTCATCCCCTCGCTAAAGATGGGAATGTGTTGTTTATTTACCCAGGAACTATTCCAGAGCTATTGATTAAGAATTTAATTTTTAAAGAACGATACACCGCCGTAGTCACTGGAAACAGAAACGTTATTTCCGCTGCTTGCCGATCCATGGTGACCCTTATAGTATTTACTGGTATTTTTTACTTCGCTGATATTTATTTCAAAATCATCTCTTCCGCTTACTCCGGCATAGGATGTACTAATTTCAAAATTGAAATGATAATCGGGGTCATATCCGATTTTTATTCCGGTGTAATCCGATTTGATAAGCATATTACCTGCATCGGCGGCCATTCTATCGATACGAACTGAACCATAGTCTGCATTAAGGTCTACATTACCATGCAAAGTACCGAATCTCATATTAATATAACTACCATTACCCTGAACGTTGTTGGCTTCACCAATTTCAACTTTTCCATAATCGCAGGAGTAGACCAGATTATCCATCTTTTCTACCGAAGAATTGGTGTAATCGGCACTAATAGTAAGATCTCCGGCTTTTTCAATGGTATAATCCGAATAATCGGCCGTTATCTTGCCGCTATTTATATATCCGATTCTGGATTTGGAGGTGTAATCAAAGTTTAATTGGTTATTTCTACCTCGAAGTTCGCCAATATCCAATCGACCGTAATCGCAATTGATTTTAGCATGCCCATCTATACGGTCCAGAATAATACTCCCATAATCATTATTCAAATGAACACTGTTTTTTACCGGAACTTTTATGGTATAATTAATCTGCATATTCACATTATTGCTCTTCCCCCAGCCCCAACTACTTTTATTGGAATTGAATATGGTTTTTGCGGACACCATACTAGCACTATTTTCAAAGTTCACAGTAATTTCATCCAGTTTTTTTTGCACCTTTTCCTCATTGTTACCGTTCGTTTTTATGTGCACTTCAATAAGAATCCGTTTCTCTGTCCACGAAGTAATATTTAGATTTCCGTAGCGATTATTTACTTTGAGCAAAGCATCTG
Organism: Aggregatimonas sp.; assembly: GCA_965238025.1. Taxonomy (GTDB): domain Bacteria; phylum Bacteroidota; class Bacteroidia; order Flavobacteriales; family Flavobacteriaceae; genus Pelagihabitans. Next base: position 2,659,033 of record OZ250162.1, read on the forward strand.
AATTCACATCAAATTCTTTCTTAATGGTTTTCTCTTTAGTGTGTTTGCCTTTTAGCTTGCCGTCGTGTGCAAAAAGCGTTATCGGCATGGCCAATAACAAAAGCACTATTATTTTAAATTGTATAGTTCGCATCATTTTGTTTTTTTAAATTTTTAATCATTTCTATTTTATTGAGGACTTCCTGTAAAAGATCGATCCGGGTCTGAAAATTGGTAATCATGGCACTAAGTAACATTTTGCTATTGCCTCCATTTAGCAAGTTTTCTTCCAAACTTTTATAATCGATTTCCAATCTTAGCAATTGGCGCATGGTATCGTCAATAATTTGCTGCGTTTCAGGGGTACTTTCGTCTTGCAATTGTTTTACCTGCTCCGCTACAAGGTTGGCGAAATAGAATTCAGTGTTGGCCACCTCTGGTGAAATATTTGCAACTTGCTCCTCTATTGAAGGCGAGCTTGTATAGAGGCCGATTCCCACAGCAATGAGTACCGCAATAGATGCAGCTATTGACAAAGGTCTTATCAATGACCTCTTTTTTCGGTGAATGTTAACCACTCCTTGGGCGGTCTCTAATCGGTTTAAGAACCGCTCTTCATGCCCTGTTTGGGGCTCCTCGATATCAAAAGATTCTTTGAGGTTTTCAAATAATTGATCTATGTCCTTTTCCATAACTAATCGGTTATCAGTTTATTCCGTAAACTTTGCTTTGCCCTCGAGACCATTGTTCTACAGTTGGCATTACTAATATTCATTATTGAACTTATTTCTTCATAATCGTACCCTTCTATTAAATGTAAGGTCAAAGAAAGTCTGTAATTATCTTTTAACAAATTCATGGTTTCCATCACCTTTTGAGCCTTTAGTTTTGTCAACACATGATCTGTGACAACCGCTTCATTGTCTTCGACCTTATACATGATATCATCCAGACCAACTTCATTTTTCTTTTGTTGTTTCCTGTAATGATAAATACTGTTGTTTACTACAATGCGTTTTAACCATGCCCCGAAGGTCACTTCTCCTTTAAATGAATGCAGTTTCGTAAACGCGTTTAAAAATGATTCCTGCATAACATCCTCAGCTTCGGCACTGTCTTTTACAATTCGCACCGATGTGTTGTACATGGCCTTGTAATAGCGATTGTAAACTTCTAATTGTGCACTTTGTTTTCCAACTAGACACAATTGTAATAAAGCATCAATATGTTCTTTTTTGTGGCTCAAAAAATAGATGGTTTGTTAAAAAGAGAATGTAATGTATAGATTGTTACAGTTTTAGGGTAAAAATATTTTTCGGTTCATTGTCTATGTTCAAAAGTATTTTATTGAATGCAAAAATTACAGGCTTAACCAGTATTTTTCAAGGTTATACGAATAACTAGATAAGGAAGGTTCAAAAGTAATATTCATTGCCCTAATTGGCCTACAAATAGGTTCTGTTAAAAAAACAATAGGACGCAATAATTCAACAACAAATTAGGGTGATTGTCGTTAGTTAGAAATACCAGACATTGATGAGAATGTTAAGAAATGTTAATTATTTATGGATTTCATCGAATAAATGAAGTTTTTCATCGCGAAGGACATCCTTTTGTTGCTTTTTAACGTACCAAAAAGGTATTTCGTCGATGATTGCAAAACCTACTACTTTTTTGAACCCCACATTATGAAGAAAATTACCTTACTGATTGCACTATTTTTTTGTGCGATTACTTTTTTAAGGGCACAGGACCCGGTAACCTACCAGCAAGCCTTTCCAAACTTATCATTTGAGTACCCTGTTGAAATTCAAAATGCCAAAGATGGTAGTAATAGGCTTTTTGTCGTGGAACAGTCCGGTAGGATCAAGGTTTTTCAGAATTCTTCAAACACCACCCAACAGCAGGTTTTTTTAGACTTGCGGAATCAAATAAGTTTTTCGGCTGGTCAAGAGATAGGTCTTTTAGGTTTGGCTTTTCATCCAAATTATTCGCAAAACGGATATTTTTATGTCTACCATACGCGCGCGAGCAGCGTTCCTGGAATTAGCACTGAAATGGTCTTGGCCCGTTATAGGGTTGGTTCAAACTCAAATCAAGCAGATTCATCTAGCCGTTTTGAAATCTTCAGTTTTGATAAGAACCAGAACAACTCCAATCATAATGGCGGTAAAATTGGTTTCGGGCCAGACGGTTATTTATATGTTTCTATTGGCGATGGTGGCGGTGGCGGTGACCCCCAGGGTAATAGCCAAAACTTGAATACGGTGTTTGGGAGTATTCTTAGGATAGATATCGATGTTAACGGTAATAACCCTTTAGAGAGTAATCCAGATACACCAAATGGTAGATATGAAATACCATCTGACAACCCAAGAAGAGGACAGAGTGGCCTAGATGAACTCTATGCCTGGGGGATACGCAATACTTGGAAATTTTCATTTGATAATGTTACGGGTAGAATGTGGGGTGCTGATGTTGGTCAAAATAGATTTGAGGAAATCAATCTAATTCAAAAAGGAGGTAATTATGGCTGGAACAGGTTTGAAGCTAATGCAAGCCAAAATACCTCGACTAATTTAGCCACCACTCCGGATATAAAACCGGTTTTCTATTACGGTAGGGAAAATGGCGACATTTCTATCACTGGAGGATATGTCTATAGGGGTAGCAGCCCAAATACCAACATTCAAGGGAAATACATTTATGCCGATTATGTATCTGGTCGAGTATGGGCTTTAGATTATAATGCCAGCAATAATAGCGCCACCTCAAGGTTGCTTTTTAGAACAAGTGGGGAATATGTCTCTAGTTTTGGTTTGGATGAGTCTGGGGAAATTTATTTTAGCGGATATGGAACCTCCGCGAAGATTTTCAAAATCAATGGTGGTAGTAACCCACCACCACCTCCAGGACCTGTAACGGTAGAAGTTGACGGAGTGGGGGATTGGAAAGAGCTTGAAAATGGCACCAATGGAATTGTTGAAGCAGTGGTAACAGAAGGAGACGATATCTTTATAGGAGGTAGTTTCTCAAATGCCGGAGGAACGAACGTTAACAACATTGCTTGGTATAATAAAAATGATGGTTGGAAAAATTTATCTAGTGGCGCTAATGGAGTGGTTTATGCCTTGGCCCTTGCTTCGGATGGAAAACTATACGCTGGCGGAACCTTTACATCTATTGGAGGTGTTGCCGCGCAGAACATAGCGGTGTGGAATGGTTCTTCCTGGTCTGCTATCGGATCAGGTACCAATGGCAAGGTGGCCAAAATTGGAATCGATGATAACAATAACGTATATGTTGGAGGTACTTTTACGACCGCCGGTGGAATTTCGGTAAATAACATAGCCCGTTGGAATAACGGTTGGGCCGCTTTAAGAGATTCGGGAACTTCAATCTCGGGGACCAATAATGAGATTAGGGCGATTGCGTTTGATACGAATAATACATTATATGTTGGCGGAAATTTCGATAGTGCTGGTGGTCGTAGTGCAAATCGCATTGCCACATGGAACGGTAGCAATTGGGGGACGTTGGGAACTGGAACCAGTGGTTTTGTGCAAGCCATCGTTGTAACCCCACAGTCGGTTTACGCCGGAGGTAATTTTACACAGGCAGGAGGTAAAACAGTTAACAGAATTGCCAGATGGGTAAAAAGTTCCAGCTCTTGGCAAGCCATGGGCAATGGGGTTAGCGGGAACATAAACGCGCTTGATTTTGATGGTACCTATGTGTATGCCGGCGGTAACTTTGAAACAGCTGCTAACGATACCAGTACCAATTTTATCATAAAAAGTATGGCCCGGTGGAGCATAGCCCAAGGATGGCAGGCCCTAGGACCTGGAAAAAGCGTCGGTGTCAATAATTTGATAAATGACCTAGACCTTTCGGATAATAACCAGCGTCTTTATGTAGGCGGGAATTATGGTGTGGCAGGAAATATAACGGCGCGTAATATCGGAATATGGTCGCCGCAAGGGTTTGATTGTACCGATGAGCGATTGATAGCCGAATACCAAATAAATGGCACCTGGTCTAGCGGTGAATCAACAATAACTGTAGATGAGGGAACAAGGGTGGTTCTCAGTCTACTGCCAAATAACCTATCATTCACCATTACATCACCTAGTGGCAATGTGGTAAATGGTGATTATGATTTAGGGAATGTTTCACAGACTTCAGAAGGTAGCTACACCATTAGAACCGCTGGAGGTTGTGAAACCAGCATAAATGTTGTAGTTAACTCTTCAACCGACCCATGTACTGCTGATAGCGTCAAGCCAGAATATAGATTAAATGGTGGTTCTTGGATCGACGCCGGTTCAAAAATTACGGTAGACGAAGGTGATGATATCGTTCTTGGAATTAAACCGGATGCTACTGACTTTACAATTACATTGCCAAGCGGTACATCGGTGAACAACGACTATACGATTAATGGTATTAGTCTGACCCAGGGAGGAATTTATGTATTTAGAACATCGGAAGATTGTACGGCAAGTCTAGAAATAGATGTTATAGAAGATACTGTGCCATGTACGGCATCAAGTGTTATTCCCGAATATAGGATTGGTAATGGTGAATGGTTATCAGGAGTGAATGAGACCACAGTAGACAAGGGTACCACAATCTCATTGGGTATAAAACCAGACAATACCCAGTTTAGTATAGAACTTCCTAATGGAACTTCAGTCAGTGGGGATTATACCATAAACAACATTCAACCTTCCCAGGCAGGTACATACACGTTCACAACGGTTGATGGTTGTACGGCAACATTTGTTATTACAGTAATAGATGACGAGGTCGTTTGCGATGAAAATAGTATAATTCCAGAATATCGTATTGAAGGTGTGTGGTCGAGCGGCGCTTCTAAAATAGATGTTCCCGTAGGTACTCCTGTTGTGCTAAGTATGCTTCCAAATAATATTGCATTTACCATCACCCTACCTAACGGCAATACGGTTGATGGTGACTATAGTTTAGGTGCGGTCACCACAGGACTTAGTGGGGTATATCTTATAACGTCCATAGAAGGATGTTCTACTAATCTTGAAATAAATGTTTTTGATGATAGTGTCTGCAACGAAGAGGTTATTCCCCAATATCGGATTGACGGGGTTTGGTCTCAAGGTGAAGACCGGATAGAAGTTGGTGAAGGTTCCGATGTTTTTTTAAGTATGATACCGGAAGGAAATGGCAGCATTACACTGCCAGACGGGTCTCAAGTTGGTGAGGGTTTAGATTTAGGAAACATTACCATTGACCAGGGAGGTATTTACACATTTGCGACTGCTGAGGGCTGTTCGGCTACTTTGGAGATAGCTGTTATTGCCGATTCGTTATGCCAGCCGGGAAGTATTATTCCTGAATACAGATTGAATGGTATTTGGTCTAGTGGTCAAACCAGTATTTCTATTGATTCCGGGACCAATGTCACCTTAAGTATTTTGCCGAATAATGTAGACCTTGTTATTACCTTGCCAAATGGTACAGAAGTCGGTGATAATTATGATTTAGGAAGTGTGGACAGCACCGATGCGGGAACTTATCTTTTCGAGACGCTTGAAGGTTGCAGGGCCACCTTGACAATTTCGATTAATGAAAGTTCAAATTGTGTTGGAAATCCGATTATTAATGAATATAGAATTAACGAAAGATGGTCTAGTGGAGGCGACGTGCTTAACCTCACCGAGGGTACAAAATTGGCCTTAAGTATCCTACCCAATGGTATTCCGGTAACCATTACCGCCCCAGACGGAGAGGAATATGGGGACAATTATAACCTTGGTCGTATAACCGCTGAGCAATCGGGTACCTACACCTTAACCACAGCTGATTGTACAAGTACCATAACCCTAAATGTTACTGAGGATGTTGATCCCTGTTCCCTTGGCGGAATTATCCCTGAGTATCAGATTGACGGTGTCTGGTTAAGCGGAGATACCGAAATAAATGTGGATGAAGGTACCAACATTGTACTAAGTATGTTGCCCAATGCCATTAACCTCACCATTATCAAACCAGATGGGACTGTGGTTGATGATAACTACGATTTAGGCAATGTCATGCCGGAGCAAAGCGGAGTGTATATCTTGGATGCAGGTAACGGCTGTACTGAGGCCTTTACTTTAAATGTTAGGGATATGCCAAATTGCTCTTCGGAAACGATTATTCCGGAGTATAGGATCAATGGTCTTTGGGAAAGTGGCGCTAACTACCTAAGGGTTCAAGAAGGCACGGAGGTAATTCTAAGTATTTTACCTAATAATGTTGGCGTTGCTATTACTTTGCCGGATGGCAGTCAGGTAGGTGATAATTATAACTTGGGGAATGTTACGGCCGCAAACAATGGAATTTACGTTTTTACATCAACTCAAGGATGCAAGACGACATTGGAGTTGTTTGTACCTCAAAATGGAGGCGGGGAATCTAAAGATTTGGATACGTTCGGCTCGGACTTCACACTTTTTAATCCTAATGGTGAAACCGCAGAAGATATAATTGCTTACCCAAATCCCACAACAGATAGGATTACCGTAGATTTAAAAGGATTGGCAAATAAGAGGTTTATCCTTATTCTTACAGATATGCGCCAGCAGCAATTATTTGTAAAGGAGTTCGATGAAAATCACGACAATCAGACAGAGTTAAGTTTAGGAACTTTTAGTTCTGGAATTTATTTCCTAGTATTTAAACAGGAAAATGGCCCCGTGACCACTAAAAGAATCATAAAGAAGTGATTTAATTTTAAAAATTATGAAACCCTTTCGGTTCGAACCGAAAGGGTTTTTTGTTTTCTGGCTCAAATGGCACGGGAATTGTCTTTATACAATGAAAATGGAGCTTAAAATGCCCTTAACATGGATACTTCCGCTCTATAGCAATTAATTAATTAAAAAAACGACTCGACGGATTTCTGTTTTTAATGACAGAATGACCGAAATAAAGATATGGGAAATTCTAAATTTTCAAATTTTGACAATATGTCTTTGCATACTTTCGATGAGGATGCTGAGCTCATTCCATTACTTACGGCAGAGGACGAGGAGCAGATGAATAAAGAAGACCTGCCCGAAACCCTACCGATACTTCCCTTGCGGAATACGGTGCTGTTTCCAGGCGTGGTAATTCCAATTACGGCCGGCAGGGATAAATCTATAAACCTAATTAAGGATGCGAACAATGGCTCCAAGGTAATTGGGGTGGTAGCCCAAAAAGATGAGGATACCGAAAACCCAGATGGTGAGGACATTAATACCCTGGGTACGGTAGCAAAAATTTTAAGGGTGTTGCAAATGCCAGATGGAAATACCACTGTAATCATTCAAGGTAAAAAACGCTTTGAAGTTGCTGAGGTACTTACCAGAAAACCTTATTTGACAGCAACGGTTCGCGATACCAAGGAAGAAAGGCCTGCGGAAGATGACAAGGAGTTTTTGGCGATAATTGAAACGATAAAAGACCTATCGTTAAAAATTATAAAGAATAACCCCAACATCCCCAGTGAGGCTTCCTTTGCAATAAAAAACATACAGAGCAATTCATTCCTGATAAATTTTATATCGTCTAACCTGAACCTGAATGTTCAGGAAAAGCAAAATTTGCTAGAAATAGGTAATCTTCAGGAAAGGGCATTGGCGACCCTTAAGCATATGAATGTTGAGTTGCAGCAATTGGAATTGAAAAACGATATTCAGTCCAAGGTGCGCAACGATATGGATCAACAACAGCGTGAGTACTTTCTTCATCAACAAATGAAGACCATTCAAGAGGAGCTTGGTGGGGTTTCCTATGATCAGGAGATTGATGAGATGCGGACTAAGGCCAAGGCTAAAAAGTGGAATGAAAAAGTTTCAGAGCATTTTTACAAAGAACTATCGAAAATGCAGCGGATGAATCCGCAGGTGGCAGAATACTCCATCCAACGCAATTATTTGGATTTATTTTTAGACTTGCCTTGGAATGAATTTTCTAAGGATAAGTTTGATTTAAAACGGGCCCAAAAGATATTGGATAGAGACCATTTTGGCTTAGAGGATGTTAAAAGAAGAATCATAGAATATCTGGCAGTCCTGAAACTAAGGAACGACATGAAATCTCCCATACTTTGTCTTTATGGCCCTCCGGGAGTGGGTAAGACTTCTTTGGGGAAATCTGTTGCCGAGGCCCTCGGGAGGGAATATATTCGAATATCCCTAGGTGGTCTTCGTGATGAAGCAGAAATAAGAGGGCATAGAAAAACTTATATTGGTGCAATGCCCGGAAGAATTGTTCAAAGTTTGAAAAAAGCCGGAACATCAAACCCTGTATTTATTCTGGATGAAATAGATAAATTGAGCAGTAGCCACCAAGGAGATCCATCATCTGCAATGCTTGAAGTTTTGGATCCTGAGCAGAACAGTGAATTTCATGATAACTTTTTAGAAATGGGTTATGATCTTTCAAAGGTCATGTTCATTGCTACGGCGAATAACTTGGCAACGATTCAGCCCGCCTTACGAGATCGAATGGAAATCATTAATGTGACGGGCTATACCATTGAAGAAAAGGTAGAAATTGCAAAAAGACATTTGCTGCCGAAACAGCTTAAGGAGCATGGTCTTGATACCAAGCACTTGAAAATCGGTAAGCCGCAATTAGAAAAAATAGTAGAAGGTTACACTAGGGAATCCGGTGTTAGATCACTTGAAAAGCAGTTGGCCAAAATGGTGCGCTATGCCGCTAAATCTATCGCAGTTGAGGAGGAGTATGAAATAAAAGTGAGCAATGAAATTATTGAAAAGGTTTTAGGTCCGGCCCGTTTAGAACGGGATAAATATGAAAATAACGATGTCGCCGGTGTAGTTACCGGATTGGCATGGACCAGTGTTGGGGGTGATATACTTTTTATTGAATCAATTCTCTCAAAAGGGAAGGGGCAACTCAATATCACCGGAAATTTAGGAAAGGTGATGAAAGAATCGGCTACCATCGCGATGGAATATATTAAATCAAATGCGGAACGTTTCAACATAGATCCTGAAGTTTTTGGCAATTATAATGTACATGTGCATGTGCCAGAAGGTGCAACTCCTAAAGATGGCCCCAGTGCTGGGATTACAATGTTAACCTCCTTGGTGTCACTCTTTACACAACGTAAGGTTAAAAAGAGTTTGGCAATGACCGGGGAAATTACACTTAGGGGGAAAGTACTTCCCGTAGGTGGTATTAAAGAAAAGATCCTAGCCGCGAAAAGGGCAAAGATCAAGGAAATAATACTATGCAAAGACAATGAGAAAGATATTCTTGAAATCAAGAAAGAGTATTTGAAAGGGCTTACATTTCACTATGTAACCGATATGCATGAGGTAATTGATCTTGCCATCTTGAATAAAAAGGTAAAAAATGCAAAAAAACTCTAGTGTTTCCCCTAGGGTTATTATTTAATAAGAATTAATACCGTTTTCGAGAAAATCCGGCGTCAATTCTTGTTATTTTTGGATAATGCGAAAAATCACCATAGCAATTGATGGATACTCTTCTACTGGTAAAAGCACGATAGCCAAGCGGCTGGCAAAGTCTTTAGGGTATATTTATGTAGATACCGGAGCCATGTACAGGGCTGTTACCCTTTTTGCAATGCGCGGTTCGTATATAGACGAAAAGGGAACCGATGAAACGGCTTTGGTAAAAGCACTTCCGCAAATACAGCTTAAATTTCAGTTTAACGGGGACCTTGGTTTTGCTGAGATGTTCTTAAATGGGGAGAATGTGGAGCAAGAAATACGAAAATTAGAAGTATCGCGATATGTGAGTAAGATTTCAATAGTTGAGGCCGTACGGATAAAATTGGTAGAGATGCAACGTAAAATGGGCCAAGAAAAGGGTATTGTAATGGATGGGCGCGATATCGGTACCGTTGTCTTTCCCGATGCGGAGTTGAAAATTTTTATGACTGCTTCTGCCAATGCCAGGGCCATACGGCGTTATAAAGAATTATTGGATAGAGGTGAGGATGTAACGTATACAGATGTTCTAAAGAATGTTGAGGAACGGGATTATATCGACTCCCACAGGGAACATTCTCCCTTAAAAAAAGCGGATGATGCGATTGAATTTGATAATTCGGATATGGGCTTTGATGAGCAATTTGAACGAATACACAATTACGCACTTCGGGTTATTGAAAAGAAGAATTGAATAAAAAAATGCCGATGTAATTACATCGGCATTTTAATTTTTATAAAACGTTTACCTACGGATTTGGAATAACCAAAACCTGATCTGGATGAATTACATCCGGATTACTAAGGATATTGCCATTCGCAGCAAAAATCTGCTTATACTTCATAGCGTCACCATAGTAATGCTTGGCAATTTTGCTCAAAGATTCTCCGCTGGCTACCGTATGTCTGTGATAAACAGAATCATCTGCTACAGAAATGTTCGCCAAAATGTCAGATGCATTTTCACCACCTATTTCTTTGATCTTATCCCATAATAGGTCTTTCTCATATGGAGTATTGGCCTGACCTTTGATTTTGAGAACTCCTGCCTCTTCGGTTACCTTGCCATCTTTGATTCCTAATTGCTCACCAAGGTTCAAAAGACCTTGATACTTTGCTTTAACACTCATAATTAATTTAAATTTATTAACGGTTATTAATTCAGGAGGTAAGATAGCAATTCTTGAAGAATTTAACCACAAATACGGGAAAATAGTCGTTCTCCGGCAGAATTTTGTGCTACTAACACCTCTATTAAGATTTTTATCGATAAAATACCACTCCAGCATGGCCGTTCGGAGTGGCTTGTTTTTAAAATTTTATTTGATAATTGATTGGTAAAGCGCTAATAAAGATGTACTTTTGCACTCCTTTTTTACGGCATTGTCAAGAGGAAAAAGGGAATCTAAGAAAATAGTATAAACAACTTTTACAGTCGCTGTTCGACTCTTGATCAACTGTAAAATACAAATTTTTATCCAGCAAATGGCTGAAGAAAACACAAATGCCCAAGTAGAGGAAACTACGGCGGCACCAGTAGAAAAAGTAGCAGAAGTTCCTGCTCAAGATCCAAAAGAATTTTTAGAAAACTTTAATTGGGAAAAATACGAACAGGGTATCGAGCGTGTTGAGGATTCCAAATTAGAGGAATTTGAGAAACTCGTAGCCGAGAATTTTGTCGATACTGCAGATGAAGAGGTAGTAACCGGTACGGTGGTCTATATTACAGACCGTGAGGCTATTATAGACATTAACGCAAAATCAGAAGGGGTTATTTCCTTGAACGAGTTCCGTTACAATCCAGGACTTAAAGTTGGGGATAAAGTAGAGGTACTTATTGATATTCGTGAAGATAAGAGTGGTCAATTGGTACTATCGCACAGAAAGGCCAGAACCATTATGGCTTGGGAGCGCGTAAACAAGGCCCACGACAACGAAGAAGTAGTCAGTGGTTTTGTGAAATGTAGAACTAAAGGAGGTATGATTGTAGATGTCTTTGGTATCGAAGCCTTCTTACCAGGTTCTCAAATAGATGTGAAGCCTATTCGCGATTACGATCAATATGTGAACAAAACAATGGAATTCAAGGTGGTGAAAATAAACCACGAGTTCAAGAACGTTGTTGTATCACATAAAGCGTTGATTGAAGCGGATATTGAAGAACAGAAAAAAGAGATTATCAGTCAACTTGAAAAAGGACAGGTTCTTGAAGGTGTTGTTAAGAACGTTACCTCTTACGGTGTCTTTATTGATTTGGGAGGCGTTGATGGCCTTATTCACATTACCGACCTTTCTTGGAGCAGGATCAATCACCCGAATGAGGTTGTAGATCTTGACCAGAAGTTGAATGTAGTTATTCTTGATTTTGATGAAAATAAATCAAGAATCCAATTAGGATTGAAGCAATTAGAGAAGCACCCATGGGAAGCTTTGAGCGATGAAATCAAAATTGGCGATAAAGTTAAAGGTAAGGTGGTTGTTATTGCAGACTACGGTGCTTTTATTGAAGTGGTTGAAGGTGTAGAAGGTTTAGTTCACGTTTCCGAGATGTCTTGGTCAACGCACTTGCGTTCGGCTCAGGATTTTGTAAAGGTAGGAGACGAGATCGAAGCAGTTGTATTAACCTTGGATCGCGAAGACCGCAAAATGTCTTTGGGTGTCAAACAATTGACGCCAGACCCATGGACGGATATTACAACGAAGTATCCTGTAGGTTCTAGGCATGAAGGTATTGTTAGAAACTTCACCAATTTTGGAGTATTTGTAGAATTGGAAGAAGGAATAGATGGCTTAATATACATCTCAGACCTTTCTTGGACTAAGAAAGTCAAGCACCCATCAGAGTTTGTAACCGTTGGGGATAAGATAGAAATCGAAGTACTTGAATTGGATGTTGAGGGTCGTAAGTTGAGCTTGGGCCACAAGCAAACGACCGAAAATCCTTGGGACAAATATGAATCGGAGTTCGCTTTGGGTACCGTTCATAAAGGAGCCATTACGGAGATAGTCGACAAAGGTGCTACCATAGATTTCAATGATGACATTACGGCATTTATTCCGCAACGTCATTTAGAGAAGGAAGATGGTAAAAAACTTGGAAAAGGCGAAGAGGCCGAATTCAAGATTATCGAATTCAATAAAGACTTTAAGCGTGTAGTTGCAAGTCACACAGCAATCTTCAGGGAAGAAGAGGAGCGCAATGTGCGAGCTGCAGCAAAACGCCACTCGAAGTCTAACGATGAGGCAAAACCAACCTTAGGTGATGCCAATGAAGCCTTGCAAGCATTGAAAGAAAAAATGGAGGCCGGTTCTAAAAAGAAGTAACCCCATTTTCGATGATTATAAAGAGCCTCGACCCATTTGGTCGGGGCTTTTTCATTTTGTATCCGGGGCTTTTAGGTCATAAAGTAAATGAATGATGTTCCTGAAATGAAGTTGAAAAGTATTTCAGGATAATTGTCTATTTTTGTCCCTCAAAAGTATTGATGTTAGAACCCATGGGGCAAAAAGTATTACTTTCTTCCAAAGAAATAAACATCATACTTCATCGTTTGGCTTGCCAACTTCTCGAAAATCACTTAGACTTTGCAAATACGGTACTCATAGGTATTCAGCCTCGGGGAACTTTTGTCGCGCAACGTCTCACCAAAATTCTTAAGGAAGAATATGGGGTTAAGCATATAGATCTTGGCTTTTTGGATATTACCTTTTACCGGGACGACTTTCGACGTGGAGATAAGACGTTATCGGCAACGGAGACCAAAATAAATTTTTTAGTGGAGGATAAAAAAGCAGTGTTGATAGACGATGTTCTATATACTGGAAGAAGTATCAATGCGGCCCTAACTGCATTACAATCTTTTGGCAGACCTTCCGAAATAGAATTATTAACGTTGATCGACCGCAGGTTTAGCAGGCATTTACCCATTCAACCAAATTACAGAGGTAGGCAGGTAGATGCAATAAACAACGAAAAGGTCAAGGTCATGTGGGAGGAAAATGATGGCAAGGATGTGATTTATTTAGTTGATCGATGAAATCACTTAATATTCTTTTTAATCAATAACAGGTATGAGCGAGTTGAGTGTACGGCACTTATTGGGAATAAAGTATCTGAACGAAAAAGATATTCAACTTATTTTTGAAACTGCCGATCATTTTAAGGAGGTCATAAACAGGTCGATAAAAAAGGTTCCCTCATTGCGGGATATTACCATTGCCAATATCTTTTTCGAAAACAGCACCAGAACCAAGCTCTCTTTTGAGTTGGCTGAAAAACGATTGTCGGCCGATGTAATCAATTTTTCCGCATCACAATCCTCGGTGAAGAAAGGGGAAACATTGATTGATACCGTAAACAATATCCTTTCGATGAAGGTTGATATGGTGGTCATGCGACACCCGAACCCAGGAGCGGGAATATTTTTGTCAAAGCATGTTGAAGCCTCAATTATCAATGCAGGGGATGGCGCACATGAGCATCCGACTCAAGCATTGCTGGATTCCTATTCCATTAGGGAAAAACTAGGTGATGTAGCTGGTAAAAATGTGGTAATAGTGGGTGATATTCTGCATTCACGCGTAGCCTTGTCAAATATCTTTGCCTTAAAACTGCAAGGGGCCAACGTTAAAGTGTGCGGACCAAAAACGTTGATCCCTAAACATATAGAATCCCTAGGGGTTGAAGTTGAAACCAATTTGAAAGCTGCGCTTAATTGGTGTGACGTTGCGAATATGCTCCGAATTCAAAATGAACGACTCGACATTAGTTATTTTCCCACAACCCGCGAGTACACGCAGCAATTCGGGGTCAACAAAAAGATACTTAATGAATTAGAGAAAGAAATCGTTATTATGCACCCAGGGCCCATTAACAGGGGAGTGGAAATTACTAGCGACGTAGCGGATTCAAAACAATCCATAATTTTGGATCAGGTAGAAAATGGCGTTGCCATTCGAATGGCGGTCATTTACCTGCTCGCCTCAAAAATTAAATAATGCACCTATGGTTTTTGATAAAATCGGAACAACCACTATAGTTTCACAAGAAAATATAGAATTAGCTAAATTTTTGGAAAATTTAGAGCAACAATACGATAAGATTACTGATGATAATATCATTATTAGTTTGTTTTCGTTTAGTAAACTTACTATCGGAGATGTGCTTGAATTCCTAGAACTTTCCAATAGGCATAGGGGCAATAGAAAATCTTTTGTTCTGGTAACTGACAAAGTGAGTTATGACAAGTTACCGGATGAGGTAATGGTCGTACCAACTATTCATGAAGCTCACGATATCATTGAAATGGAGGAAATAGAAAGGGATTTAGGATTCTAATGAAACAAACCTTTCACTTGGCACAAATTAATATTGCTAGGATGCTTGCTCCCCTCGAAAGCCCTATAATGGCTGATTTTGTAAATAATCTAGATCGAATAAACGAGATTGCGGAAACACATGAGGGTTTTGTCTGGCGTTTAAAAGGGGATGAAAACAATGCAACCGCGCTGAGGATTTTTGATGATGACTTTTTAATTGTTAATATGTCCGTGTGGGTCTCCATGCAATCACTCTTTAAATTTACATACGCCTCAGACCATGTCGAGATTTTTAAAAGAAAAAAAGAATGGTTTTGCAAGATGAAAGAAATGCATATGGCATTTTGGTATGTTCGCCTTGGTCACGAACCAACTGCCGCCGAAGCCAAAGAACGTTTAAAATATTTGAACAAATATGGCGAAACACCCTATGCGTTTACTTTCAAAAGCAAATTTACTGCTAAAGATGCAGTAAATTTTAACTCCCAGACTTAGTATGAAGCTTCATATACTTGGTTGTTATGCGGCCACCCCCAGAACATTTACAAACCCGACTTCTCAGGTTTTAGAAATCAAAAACCACTTGTTTTTAATAGATTGCGGAGAGGGAACCCAGGTGCAATTGCGCAAGCAAAAAATAAAGTTTTCGAGAATCAATCATATCTTTATTTCGCATTTGCACGGGGATCATTTTTTTGGGCTGCCGGGCCTTGTTTCAACCTTTCGACTTTTAGGAAGGGATAAGGAAATGCATATCTATGGCCCGAAGGGAATTAAAGAGGCAATTACCATGTTATTGAAATTAGGGGATTCATGGACGAATTACCCCTTGGTGTTTCATGAACTTACGGCAAAGGAACCCCAATTAATTTATGAGGATGACAAAGTTACCGTGACCACCATACCCTTAGACCATCGAGTATATACCAACGGGTTTTTGTTTAGGGAAAAGACAGGGGAACGCGGGTTGAATATAAAGGCCGCCGAGAAGCACGGGGTTGATAAGGTCTTTTTTAGAAATATCAAAATGGGAAGAGACATTACTTTAGATGATGGTACCGTTATACCAAACGCGACACTTTCCTTTGACCCACCAGTACCAAAAAGTTACGCCTATTGTAGCGACACAGCTTATAAACCTTCAATGGTCGAACAGATTAAAGGCGTAAACTGGCTTTATCATGAAGCAACATTTTTAGATTCGGAGCAACACCTTTCTACAAAAACAAAACATGCTACAGCTAAAGAGGCGGCAACTATCGCCAAGGCTGCTGACGTAGGCACACTTATTTTGGGGCATTATTCTACCCGTTACAAATCAATTGAGCTTTTTAAAGAAGAGGCATCAACAATTTTTAAGAATGTAAAGTTGGCTGACGACGGAAAGGTTTTCGAGCTTTAATTTTTTACTGCCCTCAACGATGAATGTAAAATCGTCAGGTATACAATCGTTGTGAAGAAAAGCAAAAGTTGGAATGACGATATGCTAGGCACATTTAGCTTTAAAAAGATCGATACGACTAAAACACCAATTGACATAATTCTTCCGAATTCCCGATTTTTTTTCATCAAAATATTGTTTTTCATCATCATCATTTTCTTCTTCTTCTTTTTCTTTTTCTTGTGCTTAATAACTGCTAAGGATAGCATGGCATAAATCAAAGGAAGTATTGAAACCGAAATTAACCCAAAAATGAAAGTGTTCAGGCTGAATCCATCCGAGAGATAAAAAAAGTACCATGCTAAAATTAATAAAAAGGCAATCTGCCCTCTTTCGTTCTTGATGTCTATAATCAGCTCTACTATCTCTTTAAATTTTTTCACTTTTTTTATCATTTAAGTTCTTTTCTGAGTTAAATTTATAAAATTAAGTAGGAAATGAATGAAAGACCTAGGCGATTACCGAAAATCTTATAAGAAAAGTGTGCTCATGGAGGACACTATTTCGGATAATCCCATGCAACTATTTCAAAATTGGTTTTATGAAGTAGAAGGTTCTCAGGGTATTGATGAACCAAATGCAATGACGGTAAGTACAATAGGTCTTGATGGTTTCCCTAAAAGCAGGGTAGTGCTCCTGAAAAAATATACCTATGAAGGTTTTATTTTTTATACCAATTACGAAAGTGAGAAAGGGATGGCCATTGCAGAAAACCCAAATGTGTGTCTGTCGTTCTTTTGGCCTAATATGGAAAGACAGGTAATTATAAAGGGAAAAGCGGAAAAAATAGCGAAAAACCTTTCCGACGGCTATTTTGAATCTAGACCCCAAGGGAGTAAGCTAGGTGCAATAGTTTCTGATCAAAGTTCGGTAATCCCCTCGCGCGATGTGTTGGAAAAAAAACTAAAGACTTTAGAAAAGGAATATGCAGATAAAGAGATAGAACGACCTGACTTTTGGGGAGGGTATATGGTGAAGCCGATATCGTTTGAATTTTGGCAGGGTAGGCCTAACCGCCTACACGATCGTATCAGGTATAACCTCCAAGATGATTTTGAATGGAAGGTTGAACGGCTTGCGCCTTAATTGAAATGGTAATATGTAGCGCTTATGAAACAACTAGTCCTTGTACGTCACGGAAAATCTTCTTGGGAATACAATGTAAGTGATCGAGATCGCCCTTTACTACAAAGAGGTGTAAATGACGCCCTCTTGGTTTCGGAAAAATGGGTGCTGGAGAATACTTCAATTGATTTTATATATTCCAGTCCCGCTAACAGGGCACTTCATTCTGCAACCATATTTTTAAGGAAATTAGATTTTCCGTTAGAACGATTCCAATTGAGCAATATGCTGTATGACTTTTCGGGGGACAGCGTGCTCCAGTTTATAAAAGAGCTTGATAATGATCTTGAATCGGTCATGATATTCGGTCATAATCATGCTTTTACCTTTATTGCCAATTCTTTGGGAAATAGCTATATTGAAAATGTTCCGACCAATGGTCTGGTACAGCTTCAATTCGGAATAAATAGTTGGGAAGAAATTGATAAGGGAACTACGATAAAAACAATTTTCCCAAAACACTTTAAATAAATGATCAAAACAAAAAAACAATATATAAATCGGGAAATCAGCTGGTTAAAATTTAACGAACGTGTGCTGCAGGAGAGCGCCGATAAAAATGTACCGCTGATAGAACGACTCCGATTTTTAGGTATTTTTTCGAATAACCTAGACGAATTCTTTAGTGTGCGTTATGCGACGGTAAAGCGAATAGTAGAGGCAGGAAAGAAGGGTAAAAGTGTTTTAGGTGGAGAGGATGCAAAGGAACTATTAGAGGAGATAACCAAAACTGTAATTAAACAACAGGCAAAGAGTATTCAGATACTTAAACAGGTAGAGAAAGAACTGGAACTCCAGAACATCTATATTATCAAGGAAACAGAGCTCAATAAGGCACAGGAAAAGTTTGCGAAGAATTATTTTTTACAAAACGTTAGCCCGCAATTGATGACCATAATCCTCAATGAGCTGACCGAGTTTCCCAAATTAAAGGATACAGCTGCCTACCTCGCTGTGAAGATGATATTGAAAAGTGATGACCGCACCAAACAGACTACCAGCAAAAAAGAAAAGCGCTATGCCCTTATAGAAATCCCTAAGGGTATTGACCGTTTTGTGGTATTTCCGAAAGAGGGTGACAAAGACTACGTTATTATTCTTGACGATCTTATCAGGTATTGCCTAGATAGTATTTTTACCATGTTCGACTATCGTTCCATAGTAGCGAACATGATTAAGATTACCAGGGATGCAGAACTCGATATTGACAATGACCTGAGTAAGAGTTTTATCGAAAAAATCTATTCCAGTGTAGAACATCGCAAAATTAGTGACCCCGTGCGTTTTGTGTACGATGCCAATATAGAGGAAGACACCCTTAATTTCCTAAAAGAGAAAATGGAGATTGAGGATACGGACAGTGTTATTCCTGGTGGTCGTTATCATAATCGCAGGGATTATATGGGATTTCCCAGCTTGGGTAGACCTGATTTGATGTATGATAAAATAAGCCCGCTTCCGGTAAAAGGCCTTAGTCTAGAGGGAAGTATTTTAGAAAAGATCGCCACCAAAGACTATTTGCAATATACACCATACCATACATTTTCATATCTGATTAAATTCTTACGGGAAGCCGCGATGGATCCAAAGGTGAAGACAATAAAAATTACCGTCTATCGTCTAGCAAGCGATTCTCAGGTTGCCGCTTGCTTGGCAAATGCCGTAAAGAATGGAAAACAGGTAATCTTACAAATAGAACTGCGAGCTCGTTTTGACGAACAGGCGAACATCAGGTATGCAGAGGAATTACAGGCCGAAGGGGTTAAACTTATTTTTGGTGTTCCCGGGCTCAAGGTACACAGTAAAATATGTCTTATAGAAAGGGAGGAAGACAACGGAATAAAACGTTACGGATTCATCAGCACGGGTAATTTCAATGAATCTACCGCTAAAATATACACGGATTATACACTATTTACGGCCAACGTGCCCATCTTAAAGGAATTGAACAAAGTGTTCGATTTTTTTGAGACGACCTATAAGATAAATAAATATAAACACCTTGTCGTTTCTCCGCACTACACGAAGAATTTTTTCAAGAAGCTTATCGAGGACGAGATTGAGAATGCCAAAGAGGGTAAGGAAGCCTATATCAAAATAAAGATGAACAGCTTTACGTCGTACAAAATGATCGATAAGTTATATGAGGCTAGTAATGCGGGGGTTAAAATTCAGTTGATTATCAGGGGCATATGTTGTCTTATACCCGGAGTAAAGGGAATGAGTGAAAATATTGAGGCAATCAGTGTGGTGGATAAATTTTTAGAACACCCTCGTATTTTCATTTTCTGCAATGGCGGAGAAGAGAGGGTATTTATTTCTTCGGCAGATTTTATGACCCGAAATTTAGAAAATAGGGTAGAAGTAGGATGTCCAATTTACGATCAAGATATCAAAAAAGAATTGTTGGATACGTTTGATATTTCATGGAATGATAATGTTAAGGCGCGTGTATTTAATCAGGCTCAGGACAATGCATATCGTAAAAACGATAAACTAGCCTTAAGATCACAATTCGCGACCTACGACTACTATTTGAATAAACTTAAGGACTAGACATTTGAAAATCAGAAAATTTGCAGCAATTGATATAGGGTCAAATGCCATTCGTCTATTGATTAATAATGTTATTGAGGAAGATGGTCAAGAAACCAGGTTTAGAAAAAGCGAGCTCATTCGCGTACCGGTAAGATTAGGCGAAGACGCTTTCAAAAGAGGGGAGATTTCGCAGCGTAATATAGAAAGAATGGTGAATACCATGAAGGCCTTTCAGCTACTCATGGGAGTTCAGGAAGTAGAGCAGTATATGGCATGTGCTACTTCGGCGATGCGAGAGGCAAAAAACGGATCGGCCATAATACAGAAGATACAAGAGGAGGCGGGAGTAGAAATAGAACTGATAGATGGCAAAAAGGAAGCAGAGATTATCGCTTCGACCGACTTAAAGAAAGTTATTAAGAAGGATCAAACGTATCTTTATATAGATGTGGGAGGTGGTAGCACAGAATTCACGCTGTTTTCAAATGGGAAAATCAAGACCTCCAGGTCATTCAAATTAGGTACGGTTCGTCTATTGAATAATATGGTGGACGACGAAATTTGGGAAAAATTGAAGTGTTGGATAGCAGAAGTTAGCGACAAGGAAGATAAAATCTCAATAATAGGTTCCGGGGGCAATATCAATAAACTTCATAAGATGTCCGGGAGAAAAGAAAACGAGCCTTTGTCTTATATTTGGTTAAATGCGCAATACCACTTTTTGGAAAACCTAAGTTATAATGATAGAATTTCTGAACTGGGGCTCAACCCTGATAGGGCCGATGTAATTATTCCTGCTTTGCGTATTTTTCTAAATGCCGCAAAATGGAGTGGGGCCAAGAAAATACATGTACCTAAAATAGGGCTTTCCGATGGTATTATAAAAACCTTGTACTATTCCAGCAAGGAAGACTGATTGCATCGATAGGGCTAGAGCCAATAACTACCCATGAATGCTTTCTTTTTTACTTAGGGTTTTCATGATTTCAGCTTCGTAATCCAATAATTGCTCCCACTTTTTATCAACAGCTTCCCGCTCACCATATTGCCGAGCAAATTTCAGGAACATGGTATAGTGACCAGCTTCGCTTATCATTAACTTTCTATAGAATTCTTTTAATTCGTTATCGGCAAGTTCTTCTGAAAGTAAACGAAAACGCTCACAACTTCTGGCCTCTATTAGTGCGGCATAAAGTAATCGGTGAACAAGTTGGGTGGTTCTGCTGCCGCCCTTTGGGAAAAACTTTAATAACTGTATTACATAGGCATCTTTTCGGTCTCTCCCTAATGTTTTACCGCGTGCTTTGATACGGTCGTGAACCATTTTAAAATGCCCCATTTCTTCCCTGGAAAGGGCCACCATTTCCTCAACTAAGTCCGTATACTCTGGAAAACTAACAATCAGGGATATGGCAGTACTTGCTGCCTTTTGCTCACAATAGGCGTGATCGGTAAGAATCTCGTCAATATTCTTTTCAACAATATTTACCCATCTGGGATCTGTAGGTAATTTTAGGCCTAGCATTTTAATAGCGTTTATTAGCCCAAAAGTAATGGGATTGCATTCACAATCAAAATAAGCTATTATATTTGTGGTATGAATTTGTTTGTAAAAGCATATGCATGGGTTTTTGGAGTGCTGTGTATTATATCGGCAATACTGCAATACAATGATCCGGATCCGTTATTATGGATAATCATTTATGGAATAGCGGCATTACTTAGTTTTGGTTTTGCCCTAAACAGGATTCCTTTTGTAGTATTATTGGTTGCAGGACTAATTGCCCTGGTTGGTGGCTTCTATATCTTTCCAGAGCAATTTCAAGGGTTCGGAATCGATGATGGTGACATAAGGAATATTGAAGAAGCAAGAGAAGCGGTAGGCCTGTTTATAATAGGTATTGTGCAGTTGTTTTACGCTTTTTGGTCACGATTTTGGAAAAAATCAAAGGTCTAGGTCAAATTCTTTTCTGAGTAAATCTATAGCTGGATTTTTCTCCCTCAATTTCTCATACTTTTCGGCTGGTGTAAAAGCAAAGTTTTTAGCAGTTTCCTCGTTGACGGTAATTTTCAGACGAATGAAATGATTTTTGAGCTTTGTGCGCAGATGTTCCATTAGGCCAAACTGTTCCCGCTCTACTTCCTTTTTCATAGTACTATTGGGTAACTCTATGGCAACGACAAAATCATCCTTTAACTTTGGAATATCCGTAGCAAGACTAGATGCTAATATTTTTTGCCCTCTCGAGTCTATGTGACTTACAAAATCATTCCAATGGGTATGCAATTCCTCTTCGGTAAATGAATTTTTGGGAAGCTTATCGGTATCGATTACTTCCTCCTTTTTTGCCGATTCATGTTGTTTTTTGGCTTTTAAGCTGGAAATAGAAAGGGCGGAAATCCGTTTGGAAGCAATATCAAGCTGAATTTTTTTGGATGGTGTGGTAGCCTCTTTTTCTACCGGTTGAGACAACGGTTTTTGTTCTGGTTCCGCAACGACCATGGTATCCGTTATCAAAGCAACCTGCTCCTCATATTTTTCTTTCGCAACCGGCTGCTCATTAAGGGGTTCTTGCGACGGAATGTCAACAGGAATGCTAGCGCTTTTGATTTCAGGTTGCGGGCTTGCTGTGATGTTGGAAACGGGCTTATCGGAAAAGTAAGAAGTAGGCACAAGGCCATCTATTGCCTTTTCAACAATCACTACACCTTCAGGATTTTTTTTTTCTCCATCAAAATCGATGGATGCTAATTTCATAAGCGATAACTCAACCAAAAGACGTTGGTTTCTGCTCGTCTTATATTTTAAATCGCAATCGTTGGCAATTTCCAATGCTTTAAGCAGAAAAGACGTACTGGTTTTTTTAGATTGTTCGAGGTAGTTTTGCTTGGCCGTTTCACCTACTTCCAACAATTCAATGGTACCCTGATGTGTGCAGACCATTAAATCCCTAAAATGTGATGCAAGTCCATTGATAAAATGATGTCCGTCAAAACCTAGCGCTAAAGTGTTGTTCAATAATAGTAAAAGCTCTGGAATGTTATGCGTCAAAATTAAATCGGTAGCGGAAAAATAGGTGTCGTAATCTAAAACATTAAGGTTTTCAGTTACCGCTTTTCGGGTAAGTTCTTTCCCCGAGAAACTGACCACTCTATCAAAAATAGATAAGGCATCCCGCATGGCGCCATCGGCTTTTTGCGCGATAATATGCAGCGCATCGTCTTCGGCATCAACGCCTTGACTTTTGGCAATATATTTCAGGTAATTTGCCGCATCTTTAACGGTAATTCGCTTAAAATCAAAAATTTGACAACGACTTAGAATCGTTGGAATAATTTTATGCTTTTCTGTGGTAGCTAAAATAAAAATAGCATGCTTGGGCGGTTCTTCCAAGGTCTTTAAAAAGGCATTGAATGCAGATTGCGATAGCATATGTACCTCGTCAATAATATAGACCTTGTATTTCCCGGTTTGTGGCGGAATCCGCACCTGGTCGATCAGGCTTCTAATATCATCAACCGAGTTATTGGATGCCGCATCCAACTCAAAAATATTAAAGGCAAAATCTTCATCTGGTGCATGGCTGCCATCGTCGTTGATCTTCTTTGCCAAAATACGCGCACAAGTGGTCTTGCCCACTCCTCTTGGTCCACAAAACAATAGCGCCTGCGCCAAGTGGTTGTTTTCAATTGCATTGGTCAATGTATTGGTAATAGACTGTTGCCCCACAACGTCATTAAACGTCTGGGGCCTGTATTTACGCGCCGATACAATAAATGGTTCCAACACAACTGATTTTAAACCATAAAGTAAATACTTTACGGCAGATTACAAATATATAAATAGCTTTGGTTTGTGTCTTTCTTTTGGAGCATATTAACCTCTTTTTTATCAACAATTAGCCTAACTTTGTCGCCAGCAGGTCACCTTATCGTTTTATGCTGAACTCGTTTCAGCACCTCTCGAATTTCAAGGGGTCCCGAATCAAGTTCGGGATAAAGAGGAAAGTCCGGACACCAAAGTGCGGCATAGCGGGTAACACCCGTCTCCCGATGTTAAATTGGGACGGACAAGTGCAGCAGAAAGAATGTACAGGTTAAGCTGTAGTGAAATCAGGTAAACTCTATGCGGTGAAACGTCATGTAAATCGGTGCTTAAGGGTTGCACGCCCGAGCCGAAGGGTAGGCGGTTAGAGCTTTTGGGCAACTAAAAGCCTAGATAAATGATAAGGAATTTCCAGAACCATGTTCAGGGAGTACAGAATCCGGCTTATGACCTGCTTTTTTATATGTTAATTTTCACCTAGCACGAGCAATTATGACAAAGCTAACTCCGATTGTTTTACTATTATTTTTTGCAATGGCCCATGGGCAGTCTGACACTACCTCGGTAAAAACCATTAAAGGAATAACCGATAAAATGTTAGAACTTATTTCTGTACCGATAGGGGAAGAACCTGACTGGGAGGAATATCGAAATCTTTTTTTACCAACTGCCCAAAAAATATCGTTAAGACCTGATGGCAAACCTGGAAGACAGGTACGATCCTGGAATTTAGAACAGTTCATACGTGCGGTAGGACCATTGTATGCCAAAGATGGATTCGAAGAGGTTTCTGTTGGGTTGACCATTAATGAATACAACGGTATTGCCACTGCTTTCCAAAGTTTTTACGCTAAAAACCTATTAGGCACCTATGAGAGCAGGGGTATAAATTGTTATCAATTGGTATTTGCTGATGGCAGATGGTGGATAGCAAATACGGTTTTTGTAAATGAGGACCCCAACAATACAATACCTTCAAAATATCAAGAATCCGAAAAATAAAGGTGAACTATATTTTCTCTCCTTAAATTTCCTGAAAGAAACTGAAAATACAACCTCCGTACTTTCTCATTTCCTTAAAATGGGGCATTGATGAGAGGTTCATGCGCTCTGAATGTTCTATGATGAGCATCCCTTCTGGATATAGTAATTTATTTTTAAAAACCATTTCCGGAAGGGAACCAAACTCTTCCACAGAAAGTCCGTAAGGGGGATCGGCAAAAATAATATCCCATGGCGTGTTTACCTTCTTAAGGAATTTAAAAACATCACTTTTGACTACCGAAATTTCCATATTCAATTCCCGGGCTGTTTTCGAAATAAAACGAACACAGCCGCTATTCGCATCAACAGCTGAAATTTGGTGGGTTCCACGGGAAGCAAATTCATAACTGATATTGCCGGTTCCCGCAAAAAGATCCAGTACTTTGAGCTCATCAAAATAAACGTTATTGTTCAGAATATTGAATAAAGCCTCCTTGGCCATATCAGTAGTCGGGCGAACAGGAAGGTTTTTCGGAGCCGAAATACGTCTTCCTTTGTGTTTTCCGGAAACAATGCGCATTATAGAGCGTTTAAAACGGTAAAATCAATAGACTCACGATCAGCAATGCCCATTAAATCCGCATTTTTCGAGGGGACAAAGATGGCCACATTTTTTACGTACTCATAGGAAAGCTCATAAAGGCGGTGACCCTCATCCAATTCTCCGAAAAGTCGCAGCTGCACAGTTTCCGGATCAAGCTTAAGCTGCTCTAGGGTAAACAATAAGTAGTATAGAAAATCTTCTTGTGTGGCATACTGGAAATGGTTGAAAAGTAATAACTTTTTATTGGCCACCACGGTAATATCCAATTGTTGTTCGGACAGGTGTACATAACAGACAGGTAACATTTTGCCCGTGCCTTGCTCATTTAAGAGAGACTGGACCATTACCGTCCCATGATGCTTATATATGAATTCCCCAAAAAGATCATAGATATAGTTATTGATGTTTACAAAGGGTACATAAACATTAATAAGTTCGTGGCCGTCGATCTCGTCATATGCAATATGGTCGTTCGCCAATATTTTGGCGTTGAATTTTAGGTAGTTCGCTAGTTCGTCGGTTTTGAACATCGCTCTCGGAACCAAACTAAACAAATTGTTCCTATGAATTACGACCACTTCTGAAAACTCCGTTTTTTGAATGACATTCTTCTTAAAAAGCTGTTCTAACTCTCCCAACACTTGAAAAGGGGTTAGTTCTTTATGAAAAATGACTTGTTCAGATGCCATAACGGTATTAGCGATTGTATCAAGCACACAAAAAGAAAGTCCATTCAAACTTATTTGAATGGACAGTCTATAAAAATTCTTTTCAGAGCTGTTATTAATCGCTTTTCTTGTCATAAATTGGAGGCCAGTTACCACTGGTGCTTACTTCATCTAAAGAACCTACACTAATTTCGTCCCCGTTAACCTGCTCAACACTTTTTTCGGCATTCTCCTTGGAACGCAAATCTTTAGGCTGATCGAAAAGCAGCACATCCTTTTTTACAGAAGCCTTAAAAACAGGGGCTTTATAACCACTTTTTTCAATGATGTCAGCTTTCATCTGAATTTTCTCCCCGCCTGCTGCACCAGGCACATCGGCCAGTGATTTGTAACGATTATCTTTTTTGAACAGTGAATCCTTTACCGAAACAAAACCAAGTGTGTCAATTATGGTAACCTCCTTTAACTCATCTATCTTGTAGGTTTCATTGTACCCCATATATGAAGAATCACGCTGCTGGGTTATTACATATTTACCTTTATCAATAAAATTGATAAGTGATTTAAAATCACCGGTATACTTTCCGTTCACACTTTTATAGGCTTCTTGGGCGTTTCTGATGTCCTTTAATTTGGAAACAACTTTAGCAAAACGTTCTTGTTTTACCTTGTTGAACTCAATTGGCCCTGTAACGGATTTGTAAATTAAGTATCCCAAAGCGATACATGCAATCCAAAGTACAATTTGTATAATGGTTTTCATTTCCTTACTGTGTTAGTTAAATTTAGTGGTTCACACAAATCTACAATTTTTTTGCTAACCTCCTAAATTTTATTAAACTGAATTAAAGCGGCCTAAGGGACTGTTTTTAGGTGCGTAAAACTATTTTTAAATATGCTATAAACAATTGATTTTCAATAGTTTTAAAATATTTCGATGAAAGGGTTATAGGGCAAAAATGTTTCCAAATTAAAATCCTGTCTATCTTTGGCCACCTATGGCCATTCTAACCGATGCTTCTTTCTATAAAATTCTAGAGGATAAATTTCCGCACAATCCAACGCCGAAACAATCGTTGGCACTACAATTATTATCAAAATTTTTGTTATCCAAAGAAAAGGATGAAGTTTTTCTATTAAAAGGTTTTGCAGGTACCGGTAAAACAACCATTGTAGGTACTTTGGTTACCAATTTGTGGAATACCAAACTGAAGGCCGTCTTAATGGCTCCTACGGGAAGGGCGGCCAAGGTAATGTCTAATTATTCGAAGACAAAGGCATTTACGATCCATAAGAAAATATATTTCCCAAAAAAGCAGAGTGGTGGAGCTATACAGTTTGTGTTGGCACCCAACAAACACCGTAATACGGTTTTTATCGTTGATGAAGCTTCGATGATTCCCGACACCCCTACGAACTCCAAATTAATGGATAATGGATCATTACTTGATGATCTTCTAATGTTCGTTTATTCAGGTCATAATTGCAAGCTAATCCTTATTGGGGATACTGCTCAACTGCCTCCCGTGCATTTAGATCTCAGTCCTGCGCTCGATGCTGGTAAAATAGGGTTGAATTATAACAAGGAAGTAACCAAGATGGAACTGGATGAGGTTGTTCGTCAAGCAGAGGACTCCGGTATTCTTATGAATGCGACCAATCTAAGGGAACAGTTGCAATCAGAATTTTTTGAGCGGTTTCAGTTCAATGTTTCGCCATATAAAGACATCGTACGTCTTATTGACGGCCATGAGATATTAGAGGCGATAGAAACCTCCTATGCCGAAAATGGAAAAGAGGAAACCGCCTTTATCGTGAGATCTAACAAACGGGCCAATCTCTACAACGAGAATATTCGCAATCGCATTCTCTATTTGGAGAATGAAATAGCGGTGGGCGATTATATGATGGTGGTAAAGAACAATTATTTTTGGCTAGAACCGAATACGGAGGCCGGGTTTATAGCTAATGGGGATATTATAGAAGTGCTTGAAATTTTTGCCATCAAGGAAATATATACCTTCAAGTTTGCCGAGGTAATGGTTAAAATGGTCGATTACCCTAATCAAAGACCATTCGAAACAGTATTGTTGCTCGATACGATAAAGGCAGAAACGCCTTCATTACCCTATGAAGATTCAAATAGATTGTACCAAGAAGTAATGAAGGATTATGCCGATTTAAAATCAAAATACAAGAAATTCTTATCGGTCAAAGGCAACAAGTTTTTCAATGCCCTACAGGTGAAATTTTCCTATGCCATAACCTGTCATAAATCCCAGGGGGGGCAATGGAATACTGTTTTTGTAGAACAGCCTTACCTACCCAATGGGGTTGATAAAGAATACTTGCGATGGCTGTATACAGCGGTAACCCGAGCAAAAAACAACTTATACCTTATCGGTTTTAAGAACGATTTTTTTGTTGATATGGATTAGCGTAAATTCGTACCGCGAAACAAGTTAAAACCCCAGAAAGGTTTAAATCGAATCTATTTTTAATACTTTGATACACTTGTTGCAAATGTGTTGCAAATGAAAATTAACTAGTTCCGTATTATGACTTCGGAGACCATTATCAGTATTTTTTTGGGCATTGGCTTGGCCGCTTCAGTCGGTTTTCGGGTGTTTCTACCTTTATTTGCCCTGAGTCTGGCTTCTTATTTTAACGTATGGGATTTGAATGAAAGCTGGCAGTGGGTAGGCAGTTTAGCAGCTGTAGTTGCCCTGGGAGCCGCTACTTTTTTTGAAATATTCGCTTATTTTATTCCTTGGGTAGATAACCTGTTGGATAGCATTGCTGTGCCCCTAGCGGCTATCGCCGGTACAGCGGTGATGGTGTCAACGGTTGCCAATTTAGATCCGGTAGTCACCTGGTCATTGGCAATAATTGCTGGTGGCGGAACGGCAACAGCAATCAAAGGAGCTGGAGCGGCGAGCAGATTGGCATCTACCGCAACAACGGGTGGTGTAGGCAATCCTGTGGTCTCCACGGTAGAAACAGGAACGGCAATGGTGGTTTCTGCAGCCTCGATTTTTTTTCCTGCCCTAGCAGCGGTTTTGGTCGTAATCATATTGGCTTTTGTTTTTTGGATTTATAGAAAATTAAGACCCAGAAAAAAAACGCCTAACTAAAGCAGTTTTAAGTGAAGATAATCGCCATGATCCCGGCCCGTTATGCGGCAAGTCGTTTTCCTGCCAAGTTAATGCAAGACTTGGGAGGTAAGCCCGTAATTGTCCGGACCTATGAAGCCGTTGTAAATACTGAACTTTTTGATGCAGTATATGTGGTCACGGATAGTGATGTTATTTTCAATGCCATTTCTGGAATTGGCGGAAAGGTGGTCATGAGTAAGAAACCACATGATTGTGGTAGTGATCGTATTGCTGAGGCCGTTACCAATATGGAGGTAGACATTATTGTAAACGTTCAGGGAGACGAACCATTTAC
The DNA here is from genome assembly GCA_965238025.1 of Aggregatimonas sp. Taxonomy (GTDB): domain Bacteria; phylum Bacteroidota; class Bacteroidia; order Flavobacteriales; family Flavobacteriaceae; genus Pelagihabitans. The sequence continues at coordinate 2,688,458 of OZ250162.1, forward strand.
CGAAAAAGAAAGCCTAAAAAGTGTCCTGGAGGTTTTTAAACAGGATGCAGCTAAAGAAATAGATTTGGCATCATTAATGGTGAAAATTACCGATTGGGATGAGATAAATAATCCCAACACTGTTAAGGTCATTGTGGACAATAGAAATTTTGCTTTGTATTTTTCGAGGTCGCCTATTCCTTTTCCCCGCGAAAAGGATATTCAAACAAATTATTACAAACACAAGGGGATTTATGCATTCCGCAAGGGTGCCTTGATGGATTTTCAGCGCCTGCCTATGTTGACTTTAGAGGCAACCGAAAAAATAGAAGCAATTCGTTATTTAGAATATGGTAAAAAAATAAAAATGGTTGAGACAACCATTTCGGGGATTGAGATTGATACCCCCGAAGATCTTGAAAGGGCCAAGGAATTATGGAGGTAGATTTTAAGAATATTACCACTATTGGCTTTGATGCAGATGATACCCTGTGGGTCAACGAGACCTATTTTCGTAATACAGAGGAAAAGTTCGCAGCGTTATTGGAAGGATATGAGACCAAGAACAAAATAGATCAAGAACTGTTCAAAATGGAAATGAAAAATCTTGAACTATACGGTTATGGCATCAAGGGTTTTATGTTGTCGATGATAGAATCTGCATTGGAGCTTTCCAATAATGAGGTCTCACAAGCAACGCTGAACAAGATATTGCATCTTGGTAAGGAGATGATATCGCATCCCGTTGAGGTTTTAGATGGAGTGGTGGAAGTATTGCAAAGATTGCAGGGGAAATACAGATTGTTGGTGCTCACAAAGGGTGATTTACTAGATCAAGAAAGAAAATTGGAACGATCAGGCCTTTCTGAATATTTTCATCATGTAGAGGTCTTGAGCGACAAAAAGGAAAGTAATTATCAAAATTTACTCAATCACCTTGAGATTGATGTAAAAGAGTTTTTGATGATTGGGAACTCACTGAAATCGGATGTCCTACCTTTGGTAAACTTAGGAGCAAGGGCCGTTCATGTCCCCTTTCATACCACTTGGCAACATGAAGAAGTGTCGATTGAGGATAACAAGCATAACTATTTAACTATTAACAAGCTAAATGGTATTTTAGATTATTTGGAATGAATTCTATGAATAGTAAGAAAGAAGAGCCTTCCATAGCTGTAAAAACAAAGGGAAAACCGGGTTACCGTAATTTTCCTATGGTACCAAGGGTAGTCTACGGTAATGGTAGTTTTGATCAGTTGGGAGCGATATTAATGCCGCAGCGTAAAAACTCTGATGCGCCGTGTATTTTTTTGGTTGATGATGTTTTTGAGGGCACGGATCTAGTTTCAAGATTCCCTTTGATTTTTAATGACCAGCTGATTTTTATTTCCGCTGATGAGGAACCAAAAACCGCACAAGTAGATAGTTTGGTTAAAAAAATAAAAGCTGATTTCTCTGAAATGCCTTCCGGTATAATTGGCGTTGGGGGTGGCACTTTGTTAGATTTATCAAAAGCAGTAGCCATAATGCTTAATAATCCGGGAGGGTCTTCTGCCTATCAAGGATGGGATTTGGTGCAAAAACCTTCTGTATATCATGTTGGTATCCCGACCATTAGCGGAACAGGGGCCGAGGTTTCAAGAACTACCGTTTTATTAGGCCCTGAAAGGAAATTGGGAATCAACTCAGATTACACCATTTTTGATCAAGTTATCCTAGACCCTGAGCTTACTAAGGGCGTACCTAAAGAACAGTGGTTTTATACCGGTATGGACTGCTATATTCATTGTATAGAATCTTTGAACGGAACCTTTCTAAACGGATTTAGTCAAAGTTACGGAGAGAAAGCATTAGAACTTTGCAAGCAAATTTATCTGGGTGATTTAGAGGCAAATGAGTCTCGGGAAAAATTAATGATGGCTTCATGGCATGGCGGGATGAGCATCGCCTATTCTCAGGTAGGTGTTGCACACGCCTTGAGTTACGGATTGTCTTATTTGCTGGGCGTAAAACACGGCATTGGCAATTGTTTGGTATTTCAGCATCTAGCGGAATTTTATCCTGATGGGGTTGCACTTTTTCATAAGATGCTAAAGCACCATAAGATAGAACTTCCGACGGGCATTACAGCAAATCTAACAGATACAGACTTTGAAACGATGATCAATGTAGCTTTGGACATGGTTCCGCTATGGGAAAATGCGCTTGGCAAAGATTGGCGGAAAGTCGCTACCCCTGAAAAATTAAAATCCATTTATAAAAAAATATAGCAGCACTTTTCTAAAAAAGAAAGTTCTCGAAAAATAATTTCGCGTTCTATCGTAATATCCCGTATGAAGCAAAAAATTGCCAAGTTTATCTATTTTAGGTTGATGGGGTGGACCGTAAGTGGGCAATTTCCTTCTGATTTGGATCAATGCGTTATTGCCGTGGTACCACATACCAGTTGGTGGGATTTTCCCTTAGGAATCCTAATACGGAACGTATGGAATGTAGAAATCAATTTCATCGGAAAAAAGAGCCTATTTGATGGGCCTTTTGGATGGTATTTCAGATGGATGGGCGGTGCTCCTGTAGATCGCAGTAAGAGCAGCGATACCGTTACCGCAACGGCAGAAGTATTCAAGACCAAAAAAGTATTTCGGCTTACATTGGCCCCGGAAGGCACACGCAAAAAGGTAGATTCCTTAAGAACGGGATTCTACTATATCGCCAAAAAAGCGGAAGTGCCTATTGTCTTAATTGCCTTCGATTTCGGCAAAAAACAAATTAAAGCTTCCGAACCACAATGGCCAACTGATGATAAAGAGGCTGATTTTAAAAAGTATGAAGCCTTTTTTGAAGGTGTTGTCGGCAAGGTTCCCGAATACAGCTACTAAATCTTACTGCGTTTGATCAATTTCTTTGGCTCCTCTTTCTTCTTTGTATTTCCAGGAAAAACAAGGTCGGTACTCGAATACGATCCACCAAAGGTAATTGCCGCCGTATAAACTTGATCAATAGCGTCCAGTACCTGATGGTCCGATAATTCTTTGAGCGGATGAATAAATACAGACCAAATAACTTCATCACTTAAAGCGTATTTTACGTCTAGAGCCGAATGAAAATTGGCAACCATGGCATTCAACAATTGGTCCTCTTCCAAATCTTCTTTTTTGATGACGGGAGTGATGATGCGCATTCTGTTGGCATTTTCGTCATAAACGCAAATTAACATTGTTTCTTTATAGGCAAATTGAATGGCGTTCCCGTTGGTCTGTGCCGTATCGGCCACTTGGATAATGAGTTCCGCTAATTTGTCGGCCGTCATTTCTTGTGCAGTCAATTTTAAAATCCCTGAGATACCGAGCAAAGCGGCGAGTAAAAATACTTTTTTCATCCTATTGGTTTTAAACTTGGTCGGTTAAAGTAGGTTAGGTTAACAACATAACCTAGAATTTCAAATTTTGCAAATTTTTCCTACTAAGACTTAATAAGATTCTTAGATGGTCGATGTTTTATGCATTTTGTCGATTATGGACCTATTTATGGCCCACGAGGAGTATTTTTAGAGTGCTCAATAATACTCACAAACTAACCATCACGATGAAGAAAATTACACTACTCGCCCTACTTTCTGTATTCCTATTTTCTTTTAGCCCAAAAGGCGACGATAACCTCAACCTTGTCAATAATGAGGAATCAAGTGCCATCTTGCCTTATGGTCCTGACGCTTTTGTGACAAGGTGGAAAACTTATATCTCGGAAATACCGATCAATGATCGTATCACCATCCCAACAGTAGACGGGGAAACCTATAACTATTCGGTAGATTGGGGTGATGGAAATTCGGATACAGGGGTTACCGGAGACATTACCCATATCTACGATCGACCCGGAAGTTACACGGTAAGTATTACCGGAATGTTTCCGAGGATTAGGTTTAAGTCTATTAATCGAAATCGGCTTTTAAAAGTACTGCAATGGGGTGATATACAATGGTCCTCTATGGAAGGGGCTTTTAGTAGGTGTGAAAACTTGGATGTGACAACCACTGATAGCCCAAATCTCTTCCAAGTTTCCAGTGTTGAGGATATGTTCCAGAGCTGTTTTTCTTTAGTTGGAACCGCTTCCTTTAGAGATTGGGATATGAGTGGTATAACAAATGCCTCGGGGATGTTCGATAATGCCTATCGCTTTAATCAACCAATAGACAATTGGAATGTTGGAAATGTGCAACGCTTTGATGGGATGTTTTTTGGTGCGACCATATTTAATCAGGATATCGGTTCCTGGGATGTTTCATCAGCAACCACAATGCAGTCGATGTTCGACAATGCAGATTCGTTCGATCAGAATTTGGGGTCTTGGGATGTTTCCAACCTTGCCAATATGACAAATATGTTTTTAGGCACCGCTCTTTCCGTTGAAAATTATGACGCTTTGCTAATGGGCTGGAGCAGTTTGCCAAGCCTTCAGAATGGGGTTCCATTCGATGGAGGCGATAGCCAATACTGTGATGCTGAAGCCGCCCGTCAAAAACTCATTGATGATTTTGGCTGGACGATTACCGATGGAGGCCAGGCTGACAATTGCTCAGCTAATGAGGGTCGACCTTTTGTTACCACTTGGAAAACTGATAATGGTTCTTCATCTACAAATCACCAAATAAAAATTCCGACTAACGAATTTGAAACGTATGACTATACCGTTGATTGGGGGGACGGGACTTCAAATTCTGGAGTTACAAGTAATATTATCCATACTTATGCTTCTCCTGGAACCTACCAAGTGTCAATTTCAGGCCTGTTTCCAAGAATCTATTTCGATAATGGAGGAGGTATAAATAATGATAATAGCAGCAAACTTATTTCCGTAGATCAATGGGGCGATATTAATTGGAAGTCCTTCGGGAATGCGTTTGCAGGTTGCGGGTTTCTTGATGTAAAAGCGACTGATGTTCCAGATTTAAGTGACGTCTCTAGCATGGAATATATGTTCTATTTCTGCACAATCCTTATAGGTAATAGTAGCTTTAGCAACTGGGATGTATCACAGGTTACTAATATGAGAGGGCTATTTGCAGGAACTGACAGTTTCAATCAAGATATTGGCAATTGGAATGTATCACGGGTAACCAACATGATAGCGCTTTTCGGGGGTACCGATATTTTTAATCAGGATATCTCCGCTTGGGATGTGGGTAATGTGACAAACATGTCTGCGATGTTTAGTTCTGCGGGGAGCTTTAATGAGGATATCGGTAATTGGAATGTGGCAAATGTGACCGATATGAGCCGTATGTTCAGATCTAGTCCTTTTGATCAGGATATTGGCAACTGGGATATTTCCAATGTTGAAAGTATGACGGACATGTTTGAGTTTGCGGACGGGTTGTCCACTGAAAACTACGACAAGTTGTTACAAGGTTGGGGAAGCAGACAAAGCCTACAAGCTAATGTAACGTTTAATTCCGGTCCCAGTAATTATTGCCTTGGTGAAGAATCGCGCCAAAAACTGATCGATGATTTTGGATGGGCGATTACCGATGGAGGCAAGAGCACCAACTGTGAGCCAGTGGTAGAAGGCAGGCCCTTAATCACCCGTTGGAAGACCTATATTTCGGGGACTCAAGTAAATGACAGAATCACAATACCGACGGTTGAGGGCGAAACCTACAACTATACGGTAGACTGGGGCGATGGCAATACTGATAGTGGTATAACCGGAGATATCACACATATTTATGACAACCCTGGCAGTTATACCGTTACCATTAATGGAACATTTCCACGTATACAATTCAAATCCATTAACCGGAATAGACTTTTAAAGGTAATGCAATGGGGGGATATTGAGTGGTCTTCTATGGAGCGAGCTTTTAAGGGATGTACAAACCTTGATGTTGCCGCCGATGATGTGCCAAATTTGTCCAGTGTAACCAACCTGAATGGTATGTTTTGGGACTGTACTACTTTAAAGGGAAATTCAAAATTTAATGAATGGGATGTAAGCCAAGTAACCAATATTGGAGCTATGTTTTCTGGAGCGACCCTGTTCAATCAACCTATTGGCAATTGGGATGTTTCTTCGGTAACCAGTATGGTGGGTACGTTTGCGGTTGCATCGAGTTTTAATCAAAACCTGCAAAACTGGGATGTCAGGAACGTACTTGATATGGAATCACTATTTGCTGAAACAGCTTTCAACCAACCTATAGGAACTTGGAATGTGGGTAACGTACAAAGTGCGTTCGCCATGTTCAACGGGGCCACGGCTTTTGATCAAAACTTGGGAAATTGGGATGTGTCTTCGGTAACCGATATGTCATTTATGTTCTCCAGGGCTAAACTTTCCAATGAAAATTACGATGCTCTTTTAGAAGGTTGGAGTAGTTTAAACTTACAGAACGATGTTCAATTTTCGGGAGGAGATAGCCAATACTGTGATGCCGAAATGGCCCGCCAAAAATTGATTAATGATTTTGGTTGGACTATTAGGGATGCTGGGCAGTCGTCAAATTGCGAACCTGTGGTGGAAGGGCGACCCTTTATTACCCGATGGAAAACTTATATTTCCGGAACTCCCGTAAACGATAGAATTACCATTCCAACTGTTGACAATGAAACCTATAACTATTCTGTAGATTGGGGCGATGGTAGCACCAATACTAGGGTGACGGGCGACATTACGCATGTTTACGACAATCCCGGAAGCTACACCATTAGCATAAACGGTACTTTTCCCAGAATCAAGTTCAAGTCCATCAATCGAAATCGGTTGTTAGAGATACGGCAATGGGGCGATATCGAGTGGTCTTCTATGGAGGAGGCTTTTTCCAATTGCCAAAATCTGGATATGAAATCGACTGATGCACCAAACCTCACCAATGTGGGTTCCTTGGCCGGAATGTTTTCTAATTGCGCAACTTTTAGGGGGAATGACAGTTTTGGCAATTGGGAGGTAAGCAACACAACCAATATGAACGATATGTTCAATGGACTCACCCTCACCACGGAAATATACGAGGCACTTTTAAATGGTTGGAGCAATCTTCCAAACTTACAGAGTGGGGTTGTTTTCGATGGGGGCAATAGCCAGTATTGTGAAGCTGAACCAGCCCGTCAAAAATTGCTCGATGATTTTGGTTGGATCATTACCGACGGAGGCAAAACTTCAGAATGTTCTAATGGAACACAACGTCCCTTTATAACCATATGGAAAACTGATAACGTCGGCCCTTCAAATGACAATCAAATTACTATTCCGACTTTTTCTGGGGAGACATACAATTATACGGTTGATTGGGGTGATGGCCTTTCCGATTCAGGAGTTACGGGAAACATTACCCATACATATTCGAGCCCCGGAACGTATCAAGTTGTGATATCTGGTGATTTTCCCCGGATTTATTTTCAAGGTCCTAATCCGAGTGTAGATGATCAACAAAAAATTGTTCAAATTAATCAGTGGGGAGACATAGCATGGTCGAGCATGGCCAGCGCATTTGCTGGGTGTTCTAATTTAGATGTAGTGGCTACAGATGTCCCGGACTTATCCAGAGTTACCAGCTTGCAACAAATGTTCGATGCCTGTACCAGCCTGGTTGGGAACCCTAGTATTAGTAATTGGGATGTTGGCAATGTTACTTCCTTATCAGGATTGTTTTTTGGCGCTTCCCAATTCAATCAAAATATTGGCGGATGGAATGTAAGCAATGTTCAGGATTTTTCCGCAACCTTCAGCGGAACAAGTTTTAATCAGTTCGTAGGTGGGTGGAATGTCGGCAATGGAATTTATTTTGACAATATGTTCGAATTTTCCCCATTCAATCATGATATCGGGAATTGGGACGTAAGCAATGGGATTGGATTTGGATCCATGTTCAATGGAGCCTCTAATTTCAACCAAAATATAGGTGGCTGGAACGTCTCCAAGGCGCAATATATGAACACAATGTTTTTTGGCGCGAGCGCATTTAATCAAGATTTAAGCTTATGGGATGTTTCACAAGTTACCAATATGCAAGCAATGTTTTATGAGGCCATCTCCTTTGATCAGGATTTAGGTAATTGGGATATTTCTGGAGTTCGTTCCATGAACGATATATTCAATGGCGTTACCTTAACTGTGGAAAATTATGATGCCTTGTTAAACGGTTGGGGTAGTGTATCAAATCTACAGACTGGAGTAAACTTTAATGGTGGCAATAGCCAATATTGTATGGGCGAGGAAGCCCGTCAAAAATTGATCGATGATTATGGTTGGACGATTACCGATGGTGGTAAAACCTTGGATTGCGAACCTGTCGTTAATGGCAGGCCCTTTATTACTAGGTGGAAGACTTATATTTCCGAAACACCGGTCAATGACCGTATCACCATACCGACTGTAGAAGGGGAGACTTATAACTATACGGTAGATTGGGGCGATGGTACTACCGATAGTGGCGTTACTGGTGATATTACACACATTTATGATAACCCAGGCAGTTATACCGTAAGCATCAATGGTACTTTCCCTAGAATTAAATTTAAGTCGGTAAATCGCAATCGACTTTTAAAAGTATGGCAATGGGGCGATATACAATGGAGCTCAATGGAGAGCGCTTTTTCTGGCTGTAAAAGTTTAGATGTAACCGCTACTGATGTTCCTGATCTTTCACAAGTAACTTCTTTGGAGTCAATGTTTTTTGGATGCAATATTTTGGAAGGAAATGATAGTTTCAACGATTGGGATGTGTCAACAATTACAAACCTTAATAACACTTTCGGCTTCACCTTTGTATTTAATCAAACTCTGAACTCATGGGATGTCAGCTACGTAACTGATATGACGGCAACATTTACAGACGCCTTTGAATTTAATCAACCCCTTGGTAATTGGGATGTAAGTAATGTTATGAATATGGCGGGCATGTTTGCTAATGCATTTAGGTTTAACCAAGATATAGGTAACTGGGACGTAGGACAAGCAACCAATATGGAAGGCATGTTCACCTTTGCCACTGATTTTAATCAGGATATTAGTAATTGGGATGTTGGTAATGTGGAGAATATGAAATACATGTTTTTTGTAACGCCAACCTTTAATCAGAACATTGGTAATTGGCAGGTTCAAAACGTGTCGAATTTTGAGGATATGTTTATTGAGTCAAACCTCTCTGTCGAAAACTATGATGCCCTATTGCAAGGTTGGTCAAGTTTAACTGGTTTGCAGACGGGTATGAATTTTGGAGCAGGCAACAGCCAATATTGTAACGGCGAGGCGGCCAGACAAAAATTAATTGACGATTTCGGCTGGACGATTATTGATGGTGGAGTGGCCGAGAGTTGTGACATTGGAGAAGAGGAAAGACCATTTGTGACTACATGGAAAACAGATAATCCCGGGACATCGAATGATAATCAAATAACCATACCGACCTTCTCTGGGGAAACATATAACTACAATGTCGATTGGGGAGATGGGTCGTCAAGTTTGAGTGTAACCGGGGAAATAACGCATACCTATAATTCTCTGGGTACCTATACCGTATCGATAACGGGAAATTTCCCACGTATTTATTTTAATAACAACGGTGAGGGAAGTGATAATGTTGGAGTTCCCATAGAAGGGGATAAAGATAAAATTATTGCCATTGATCAATGGGGCGATATTTTATGGAATTCTATGAGTAGGGCTTTTTATGGCTGTTCGAACCTTGTTCTCAATACCAATGATATACCAAATCTAACATTAGTAGAAGATGTTTCTGCTATGTTTAAAAATTGCACCGAATTATTGACAAGTGGAAATCAAAGCATTGCGAACTGGGATACAAGTCAAATTAGATTAATGGACGATATGTTTCTATATGGCTCTTCTCTCAATTTAGATGTTTCGAATTGGAATGTCAGCCAGGTAGAATCGATGAAAGGGTTGTTCGCCGGAGCCACTGATTTTAACCACGATATTTCCAATTGGGATGTGGCAAATGTAAGGTCTATGGAACGATTGTTTCAGGGTGCCAGTAGCTTTGACCAAGATATTTCAGGATGGAATGTCACGAACGTGGAATCTATGTATTTAATGTTCGGTGGGGCAACTACATTCAATCAACCCATAGGAAATTGGGATGTACGCAATGTAATCAATATGACCTCTATGTTTTCCAATGCAACTTCTTTTAATCAAGATATAGGGCTTTGGAATGTAGGTAATGTGGTTGAAATGGGAGGTATGTTTAGTGGAGCTTCCTCGTTCAATCAACCCATCGGCAATTGGAATACGTCTAATGTCATTAGAACTTCTCGTATGTTCAGGAATGCAACTGCATTTAACCAAGACCTTTCAAGTTGGGACTTAAGTGAAGTTTTCACCATGTCGGAGATGTTTAGGGGGGCATGGAATTTTAATCAACCTATTGGCAATTGGAATGTTTCAAAAGTAAGAAACATGCGACATATGTTTTCCATTCCTTCCAAATTCAATCAGGATATTGGCAGCTGGGATGTGAGTTCGGTGCAAGACATGACTTTAATGTTTAACGGAAATTCTTCCTTTGATCAAGATTTGGGTGCTTGGGACGTGAGCAATGTATGGAGTATGAATAGTATGCTATTGGGCGTTACACTTTCTACCGAAAATTATGATAGTTTATTGGAAGGGTGGAATAGCCTACCCAGTCTGCGTAGCAACGTAATCTTTGACGCAGGTAATAGCCAATACTGCAACGGCGCGGTCGATAGACAACATATGATAGACCTATACGGATGGGAAATTACCGACGGGGGCGAAAACTGTTCTGCTTCGGGCAAAACCTCAAACATTACAACCAGTACTGAACTAGAGGAGGAAGCTACTATCCTTTCTTTCGGTCAAGATTCAGGAGTTTTAGAGGGTTATGGTACGTTTAATATGAGCATGTATCCGAACCCGTCATCGGAAATTGTCAACATATCTTTTGACCAATTCGCTACCATAAATGAATTTATGATTTTTGATGTTCAAGGGCGATTGGTGCAAACAATCAATACCTCAGATTCCGGACCAAGGAACGATTACCAGCTTAATGTAAGGACCTTTGTAACGGGAACCTATTTCCTTAGGGCCTTTGATGAGGTTGGAAGGGTACACCAGAAACAACTATTAATAAGGCGCTGATGTTATGTCATTTCCAAATAGAAAGCCAGCTATTTAAGCCGGCTTTTTATTTTTGGGCCTTGGTCCTAAAAAGGGTGGGTACTAAAAGTAGTTTTTGATAGTAAATTGATCTTACCGAATAAAACTTACAGTTTTAAACTAAATTTCGGATAAAGAGGTGGTAAAACGGCCTTGCGATTGCCGATATATTTAACATTTCACCGATCAAGAGCCTTAAAATGGAGCTTGATGCTTACTTTCGTTCTTTAAACTAAAGTACCCTAACCATTCTCCTTATGAAACAAATTACACTATACTTCCTTCTTCCCGTATTTCTTTTATTCTTTTATTCAGAGCGGACAAATAAATCGAATTTAACCAATCCTGAAAATGTAAATACGGTAGAGATCTATTTGGTTGATACGGACGGCGATGGGATAGAAGATGAAGTTGATAATTGTCCCACAAATTCCAATCCCGACCAAACTGATAGTGATGTTGATGGTATTGGTGATATTTGTGATAATTGCCCAATTACTTCCAACCCAGATCAGCTGGACAATGATGGTGACGGCGTCGGGGATGTTTGCGACCCAGATGATGATGCTGATGGCATTCTGGATTCCACCGACAATTGCCCTTTTGATGTCAATCCAAACCAAGAAGATAGTGATGGCGATGGTATCGGTGATGCATGTGACAATTGCCCGAATGTTGCCAACGCCGATCAAAGTGATAATGATGGCGATGGCATCGGGGATGCCTGCGAGGCTAGTGAACAACGTCCTTTTATCACCCGCTGGAAAACCTATATTTCCGAAACTCCGGTAAACGATCGCATCACCATACCCACGGTAGAGGGGGAGGCCTATAACTACTCGGTAGATTGGGGCGACGGCAGTTCAGATGCGGGAGTAACGGGGGATATTACCCATGTTTATGATAATCCGGGAAGTTATACGATTAGTATTAACGGTACTTTTCCGCGTATCCAGTTCAAATCAATCAATCGCAACAGGCTTTTAAAGGTATTGCAATGGGGCGATATACAATGGTCTTCCATGGAAGGTGCTTTTCAAGGATGCTCGAATTTAGACATGGCATCGCAGGATGTTCCGAACTTACAGAATGTCAGTTCTTTAAAGAACATGTTTTCTTTCTGCTCATCACTTGTGGGGAATGGGTCCTTTAATTCATGGGGTACCAGCAATGTAATTGATATGTCAGGTTTGTTTGAAGATGCGTTGGCTTTCAATCAAGATATTGGCAATTGGGATGTGAGTAATGTAACCGATATGACCAATATGTTCGCAGTTGCAACTTCATTTAATCAGAATCTTGAGAATTGGAATACGGGCAATGTGGAAAACATGTATGGAATGTTCTCTGAGGCCAACAGTTTTAATGGCAATATCGGTGCCTGGGATGTAAGCAAGATGACCAATATGCAAAGCATGTTTTCAGGGGCAAGGTCCTTTAATCAAGATATTAGTACTTGGGATGTGGGCAATGTAAATAGCATGAGAACGATGTTCATCAGAGCAACGGCATTCAACCAACCTATTGGTTCTTGGGATGTTTCAAATGTTATGGATATGGAGGCAATGTTTGCTTTTACCGAGGCCTTTGATCAAAATTTAGGCGCTTGGAATGTTTCCAATACAGCTAATATGACCAATATGTTCTTGGAAGCCTCGTTTTCTATCGAAAATTACGATGCTTTATTAAATGGCTGGAGTGGTTTATCGAGTTTGCAATTGGGGGTTGACTTTAGTGGGGGCAATAGTCAATACTGTGATGGCGAAGCCGCCCGCCAAAAGCTTATTGATGATTTCGGGTGGACCATTACAGATGGCGGTAAAACACCAGATTGTATCAATAACCCAGATAGGCCATTTATAACTACATGGAAAACAGATAACCCTGGAACTTCAGCTGATAACCAAATAACCATCCCAACGTTTCCTGAAGAGATTTACAACTATTCGATCGATTGGGGGGATGGAACTTCTGATTCTGGAGTTATAGGGAATATTACACATACTTATGACGTTCCCGGAACTTATCAAGTTTCCATTTCAGGTAATTTTCCTAGAATTTATTTTAATAATTCTTTTGAAAACTTTGAGGCAGATGATGATAAAATCATTGAGGTGAACCAGTGGGGTGATCTTGTTTGGAGTTCGATGCAAAGTGCATTCGCAGGGTGCAATAATGTTGAGGTTTTAGCTACAGATATCCCTGATTTTTCTAATATGGACGACCTGGGTTTTATGTTTTACGGCTGCTCATCCTTAATTGGCAATGCCTCGATTGGTCTTTGGGATATGAATACGGTAACAAATCTTACTTTAACATTTAGTGGCTGTGAGCTGTTCAATCAAAATATTGGAAATTGGAATGTTGAAAACGTCTTTAGCTTAAACGGATTTCTTTCGGGAGCAACCGTTTTTAATCAAGATTTAAGTTCATGGTCGGTAAGTAACGTAACTAGATTTGGTAGTTTGTTTCGTGATGCAATTTCCTTTAATCAAGATATAGGTAACTGGGATGTAAGTAGGGCAACCTCAATGAACGCTGTGTTTTCAGGTGCGAGTAATTTCAACCAAAATTTGAGCCAATGGGAAGTCGGAAATGTAACAGATTTCTCCCTAATGTTCTCTGGTTGTCAAAGTTTTGACAATGATGTGAGTAATTGGAACGTATCTAATGCAACTAACATTTCCGGGATGTTCAGAGGAGCTTCAAGTTTTGATCAAGATTTAAGCAATTGGAATGTTTCACAGGTCGAATATATGGGTAGCTTATTTAACAGCTCAGGATTATCTAATCAAAACTATGATGCAACTCTAATAGGCTGGAGCAGTCTGCCAAACTTAAAAAATGATGTGTTGCTCAGTGCAGACACCAATGAATACTGTGCCTCCGAAGAAGCTCGCCAAAAACTGATCGATGATTTTGGATGGATAATCATAGACGCTGGAAAAGCTGCGGATTGTCCCGGAACACAAAGACCATTTACCACTACTTGGAAAACGGATAACCCAGGAGCATCCGATGAAAATCAAATAACTATTCCCACCTTTCCAGATGAAACCTATAACTATACCGTGGACTGGGGCGATGGAACAACTGATTCCAACGTGGCCGGAGATATTACACATACCTATGAGGCACCTGGAACCTATCAGGTTTCGATTTCAGGTGAATTCCCAAGAATTTATTTTGATGCTGGTTTTTTAGGAGAGGGAGATAGCCAAAAAATCCTTTCCATAGATCAATGGGGATCCACAAGGTGGGCAAGTATGAACAGTGCCTTTGAAGGATGTTTTAACCTTGATATGTTAGCTACCGATATTCCAGACTTTTCCAATGTATTCGAATTGAGTTCAATGTTTAGATTTTGCTCCAATTTAAAAGGGAACGAATCTATCAATGAATGGGATGTGTCCAATGTTTTTAACATGGTTTTTGTATTTGGTAATGCCGTTTCTTTCAATCAAGATATAGGTAATTGGGATGTTAGCGATGTTATCAATTTTGTTGGAATGTTCAACCAGGCAAGCTCTTTTAATCAGAATATATCAAGTTGGAATGTTAGCAATGCTTTGTCTATTGGTAGCATGTTTAATGGAGCTTCATCTTTTAACCAAAATATTGGTAGTTGGAATGTGAGTGGAATAACTTCATTTGGAAGTGTTTTTTCTGGTGCTAACTCATTTAATCAAGATATTTCAAATTGGGATGTTAGCGGGGTAACATATTTCGAGGCAGCTTTCTATAATGCTAGTTCATTTAACCAAGATATCGGGAATTGGAACGTTTCAAACGCAACTAATATGAATGCGATGTTCTTCGGAGCTAATTCCTTTAACCAAAATATTACAAATTGGGATGTTTCCAATGTTACCAAAATGAATTCCATGTTTGGTTGGGCAAGTGCTTTTAATCAGGATTTAAGCGGTTGGGATGTTGGTAACGTTACCGATATGGCCGGTTTATTTATCGAAACAGAAAACTTCAACCAAGACATTACAAATTGGGATGTTTCTAATGTAACCACAATGGAACTCATGTTTAAAAACTCGAGCGCATTTGATCAGAACCTTGGGGAATGGGATATTACCAATGTTGCCAATATGCTTAATATGTTTGAACAATCTAGTATCTCAATTCAAAATTATGATAGCACACTTATTGGTTGGAGTAACCAACAATTGCAGAATGGAGTAATTTTTGATGGCGGTAACAGTCAATATTGTCAGGGCGAAGAAGCCCGTCAAAAGCTGATAGACGATTTTGGCTGGACGATTACCGATGCGGGCAAAGCCGATAATTGCGAGGTAGAAGAATGTCCGGATCTATTGGTAAACGACTCGGCGGAGATAGTACTTGGTACAGGAACTTTGGTAGGTGGTCTCGACAATGTATTAGGAACGGCCACCAATACGAACGGCAGTCCCTGCGCTTTTGAGATTACCAATAACGACGGTGACCAACCATGGGCACGCTACGAAGTATCCTTGAACCTATTGGAGTATGGCATCAATCCGGGCGATGAGCTGTTTATCGGGATCGATGGTAACGGAGCCGCTGGCAATGCCCGAATAGAGGTAAACCAGGACAATACCCCAAACACGGCTTTGGCCTCACATACTTTTGGAAACAGTTGGAGCCGTTTTGAGGAAACGGTGACCGTTCCTTCCGGTATTGAAACCATCGATATCTGGTTGTTCAGTAATTACGCAAGTAGTAGTGCCGGAACGGCCATATATGATAATTTTATAGTAAGAAATAATAGTGATGAACAAAGACCCTTCATTACTACTTGGAAGACAGATAACCCGGGAACTTCTGCCGATAACCAGATAACAATACCAACATACCCGACGGAGACCTATGACTATCAAGTCGCCTGGGGTGATGGTACTGCCAGTTCGAACGTGACAGGCGATATAACCCATACTTATGTCACACCGGGCACCTACTTGGTCTCCATTTCCGGGAATTTTCCGGGAATTTTCTTCGGGAAATATAATACTGACAGTGAAAAAATTATTAATGTCAACCAATGGGGAACTAATGTTTGGGGGAAATTTAACTCGGCTCTAAATGGATGTATAAACGTAGATGTTACAGCCACCGATATTCCCAATCTTAGTGCTGTAAACTCGACCGCAGGGGTTTTTATTTCTTGTCAAAAACTAGTAGGCAATTCATCATTTGCCAATTGGGATGTTAGTGGTATTGAAGATATGTCATATATGTTCTATGGGACAAATCTGTTCAATCAAGATATTGGCGGTTGGGACGTTGGCGCAGTAACTGATATGCATAATATGTTCGATAGGGCGTCAATTTTTAATCAAAATCTGGGAAGTTGGGATGTTAGTAATGTAACTGATATGAACTCCATGTTTGAAAATGCTACATCTTTCAATGGAAATATTGGCTCTTGGGATGTTGGTAACGTCGATGCCATGGGTGATATGTTCTGGGGAGCAACTTCCTTCAATCAGGATATCGGATCTTGGGATGTTAGCAATACGCGATTTATGGCTTATATGTTTCAGAGTGCCAGTTCTTTCAACCAAGATATAGGAGGATGGGACGTACACAATGTGCTTACGATGAACTCCATGTTTTCTGGGGCCACTTCTTTTGACCAAGATTTAGGTAATTGGGATATAGGCAGGGTACAGTTTATGAACTTTATGTTTAATGGAGTTACCATATCGGTAAATAATTATGATAGCCTTTTAACCAACTGGAGTGCATTGCCGGAGTTGGTAAATGGTGTTGTACTTGACGCCGGGAATAGTAAATATTGTTCCGGAGAAGTTGCTCGACAGAAGCTAATCGATGATTTTGGCTGGACGATTACCGATGCCGGCAAAGCTGATAATTGCGAGGTAGAAGAATGTCCGGATCTATTAGTAAATGATTTAGGTGACATAGTACTGATTGCCGGAACTTTAGTAGGCGGCCTTGATAATGTTTTGGGAACCGCCACCAATACAAACGGTAGCCCCTGTGCATTGGAGGTAACCAACAATGATAATAATCAACCTTGGGCACGCTACCAGGTAGCGATCAACCTGACAGATTATGGAATCGAACCGGGCGACGAACTCTTTATCGGTATAGATGGTAATAGCGCCGCTGGTAACGCCAGGATCGAGGTCAATCAAGACAATACACCAAACACAGCATTGGCATCCCATACTTTTGGCAACAATTGGAGCCGTTCTGAGACAACGGTGACCGTTCCTTCAGGTATAGAAACTATTGATATTTGGTTGTTTAGCAACTATTCAGGCAATAATGCAGGAACCGCCGTTTATGATAATCTTGTTGTTAGAAACAACAGCGATGAACAAAGACCATTTGTTACCACTTGGAAAACGGATAATCTGGGAGTATCTAATGATAATCAAATAACTATCCCTACCTCCGCTGGAGAGATTTATAATTACTCGGTGGATTGGGGCGATGGGACTACTGATTTGGGAGTGACAGGTGAGATAACTCATTCCTATGCGAATCCTGGTACTTATCAGGTTTCAATATCTGGTGAGTTTCCAAGAATTTATTTTGCTCGGCAGGGTGACATCGAAAAAATCATCAGTGTAAATCAATGGGGTGATTTGGTATGGTTGACTATGGCAGGGGCTTTTGAAGGTTGTAAAAACCTAGATGTGGTTGCCCTTGATATACCAAATTTATCGGATGTTGCAAGTATCGCCAATATGTTTTGGGGTTGTTCTTCCTTGGTTGGCAACCAAGCTTTTGAAAATTGGAATGTTTCTTCTGTGACCAGTATGGATGGATTGTTTAATGGAGCAACTTCTTTTAACCAAGATATTGGAAATTGGGATGTTTCAAATGTTAGAAGAATGTGGAGCATGTTTAGTAATGCAATTTCTTTTAACCAGGATATTGGAAATTGGAATGTTTCGAAGGTTGAGAGCATGGGTAGGATGTTTAATGGAGCAACTTCTTTCAATCAAGATATCGGAAATTGGAAGGTTTCAAACGTTGAAAACATGGCCACAATGTTTTTTGGAGCAACTTCTTTTAATCGGGATATTGGAAGGTGGGACGTTTCATCTGTTACAGGTTCTGGTATGCATGCAATGTTTTGGAGGGCGACTTCTTTTAATCAAGATATAGGTTCTTGGGATGTTTCAAATGTTGAAGACATGGGTAACATGTTAGAAGAAGTAATGCTTTCGGTTGAAAACTATGATGCACTTTTGAATGGTTGGAGTAGTTTACCAAGTTTACAATCGGGAGTGAGTTTTAGCGGTGGCAACAGCCAATATTGTTTAGGCGAGGATGCCCGTCAAAAACTGATAGACGATTTTGGTTGGACGATTACCGATGCGGGTAAAGCCGATAATTGCGAGGTAGAGGAATGTCCTGACCTTTTGGTAAACGACTCGGCTGAGATGGTGCTTAGTGCAGGAACTTTGGTAGGAGGTCTTGACAATGTATTGGGAACGGCCGCTAATACGAATGACAGTCCCTGTGCGGTTGAGGTGATCAACAATGATTCCGGTCAACCTTGGGCGCGTTATCGATTATCCCTACAATTATCGGATTATGGTATCGTACCCGGTGACGAACTGCTTATCGGAATCGATGGCAATGGATCTGCCGGAAATGCCAGAATCGAGGTGAATCAGGACAATACACCGAACACCGCTTTGGCATCCCATACGTTTGGGAACGATTGGAACCGTTTTGAGACCACGGTAACAGCTCCAACGGGTATCAACTCCATTGACATTTGGTTGTTCAGTAACTATGCAAACAGTAGTGCTGGAACTGCAGTATATGACAACCTGAACATTGTTAAGCTGAATGGTTCAAATTCAGCACGCGCATTCGAAAATAGCGTGGAGACTAATGAGTCGTCTTCCATATCATCATTCGGTCAAGATTCTGGAGAACTCAAGGGCTATGGAAGCTTAGATATGACCATGTTCCCGAACCCAACATCGGAAATTGTCAACATATCTTTTGACCAATCCGTTACCATAAATGAATTTATGATTTTTGATGTTCAAGGACGATTGGTGCAAACAATCAATACTTCGAGTTTCGGACCAAGGAACGATTATCGATTGAATGTTAATGACTTATCCGTAGGAACCTACTTCCTCCGGGCTTCTGATAATTTAGGCCGGGTTCACCAGAAACAGTTGGTAATAAAGCGATAATTAAGCACCATTTTTAAACAAAGAGCCGGCTTAATAGCCGGCTCTTTGTTTTCTCCTAACTTTTTAGTTACAAATAACTTAATTGCAGTTAAAAGTTTTATATATAGAGCGAATTTCCCCACATAATTCCGGCAATATGTAGCTTGTCGATGTTTCGTGTATTTCATCGATATTGGTCGGTAAAACAGTACATCACAACTATTTTTAACACTTTAACTAACCACACTAATAATATGAAAAAAATTACACTAACCACCTCATTTTGTTTCTATTTCTTCTTTTGCTTCACATTACTACAAGCATCTGAACTCAACAAGGAAATTAATAACAGAACCAATTGTATTCAGGACGAACCAAGGCCCTTTATTACTACTTGGAAAACAGACAATCGGGGCACCTCTTCGGATAATCAGATCACTATCCCGACCTTCCTTGGAGAAACATATAATTATACCGTTGATTGGGGAGATGGTTCTTCAGATTCTGGCGTTACTGGTGATATTATACATACCTATGCAACTCCTGGAACGTATACGGTGAGTATCTCAGGTACTTTCCCGAGAATATACATTAATCAAGCAAGAAATCCGGTTGGTTCGGGAGATGCCCATAAGATTCTAACAATTGTGCAGTGGGGCGATATTTCCTGGTCTTCAATGAATGCGGCCTTTGCCGGATGTATATTTCTTCAAGGAGATTTTACCGATGCCCCAGATTTAACCAATGTTACCGATATGGGCAGTATGTTCGATGAGGCCAATGCCTTTGATTATCCTATTGGGGATTGGGATGTTAGTAATATCACCGACATGTCCTTTTTATTTCGTTTTGCCCTTGACTTCAATCAAGATCTCGCAAACTGGGATGTTAGTAATGTAACCGACATGAGAGGATTATTCTATAATGCCAATTCATTCAACGGAAATATTACGGGTTGGGATGTAAGCAATGTCGCGGTTATGCAGGATATGTTTAACAATGCACTAGTCTTCAATCAAGATATTGGTGCCTGGGATGTAAGTAGTGTAACCAGTATGGCAAATATGTTTTCAATCGCGCGATTCTTCAATCAAAATATTGGCGGCTGGGATGTAAGCAATGTAGCGGACATGGCCAGCATGTTCAGTAATGCAAGGGCTTTTAATCAAGATATCGGAGGTTGGGATGTGAGCAATGTAACCAACATGAGTTATATGTTTTTTGGACAATGGCAAGATCTTCCGGCTATTTCGTCGTTTAACCAGGACATCGGTGCGTGGAATGTAGAAAATGTAACGGACATGTCCGGTATGTTCTCTAGCGCCATCTCGTTCGATCAGGACCTTGCAGATTGGAATGTTGGGAATGTTAGGAATATGAATTTCATGTTTAAAGATGCAAAGGCTTTTAATCAAGATATAGGGGCATGGGACGTGAGCAAGGTGGAAAGCATGTTGAGTATGTTCAGCGGGGCAGAGTTGTTCAATCAAGATCTTGGGAACTGGAACGTAAGTAATGTGGAAGATATGGCATTTATGTTTAGGGATGCCGAGGTATTTGACAAAGATTTGAGCGCATGGCGCGTGGGTAATGTAACTAGAATGTTTAATATGTTTTCCAATTCAAACCTTTCCATAGAAAATTACGATGCTTTGTTGAACGGCTGGAGTAACCTACCAAATTTACAGTCAGGAGTACAGTTTGGTGCAGGAAATATTCAATATTGTCTTGGGGAAGATGCTAGGCAAAAACTGATCGATGAGCATGGTTGGAACATTACCGACCAGGGTCGTTCGGGAGATTGCGATTCTGGCGGACAACGCCCATTCATAACCACTTGGATTACCAGTAATCCCGGGGCTTCTCAAAACGATCAGATTACCATTGACTATGACGGGGGCAACTATACCATAGAATGGGGCGATGGCAGTTCGAATACGAACGTAACGGAAACGATTACCCATACCTATGCGTCTCCCGGACGGTACCAGATCAGCATAAGTGGAGACTACCCAAGGATTACTTTTGCAAATTCGGGAGATGCCAGAAAATTCTTCTCCGTAGACCAATGGGGCGATATGGTCTGGAGCACCATGGAGGATGCCTTTAGGGGTATCGGTGTACGTATTATGGCAAGTGACGTCCCCGACCTTTCCAATGTGATCTCTACTAGACATATGTTCAGTAATGCCGATACCTTTAATCAGGATATTAGCCATTGGGATATGAGCAATGTGGAAGACTTCTCGAACATGTTCTTTAGCGCCAATTTCTTTAATCAGGATATCAGTGGTTGGGATATGAGTAGTGCCGTACGCCTGACCAATATGTTCTATAATGCTTATAATTTCGACCAAGATCTGGGAGATCTCGACATATCCGGAGTCGGCGAATTAAAGGATATGTTTACCAATTCGGGCATGTCTACGGCAAATTACGATGCCACCTTGATCGGTTGGAGCGAACAGGAGGGTATACGAACCGATGCCACTTTTGGGGCGGTTGGTATATACTATTGTTTGGGAGAGGCCGCCCGACAAAAATTGATCGATGAGTACGGTTGGAGTATTACCGATGGGGGCAAATCCGAAGATTGCGACCCAAAGGGGCAACGCCCTTTTATCACCACTTGGAAAACGGACAATCCTGGCATTTCGGGAAATCGTCAAATAACAATACCCACCCGTCTTGGGGAGACCTATGATTATACGGTTGATTGGGGTGATGGTACTTCCGATTCTGGCGTAAAAGGGGATATTACGCACACTTTTGCTGCCCCAGGAACCTATACTGTAAGCATTTCGGGCACTTTTCCCAGAATATATTTCGAAATTTTTGGGAGTACCACCGACAGGGAAAAGCTTTTGACTATTGAACAATGGGGCGATAACCGATGGTCTTCAATGAAAAAAGCTTTCTATAGGTGCAGCAACCTACAAGGGAATTTTATCGATAGCCCAGATTTGTCGAATGTAACGGACATGTCGGTTATGTTTTACAGGGCAGAGTCATTTGATTACCCTATCGGGGATTGGGACGTAAGCAATGTTGAAATTATGAAGGGGGTGTTCCATGGGGCCTCTTCCTTTAATCATCCTGTTGGGAATTGGGATGTGGGCAACGTTACCGATATGACATCAATGTTCAGGGGTGCCACAGCCTTTAATCAAGATATTGGCGGATGGGATGTAAGTAATGTTGAATCTATGTGGGGGATGTTCAATGCCGCCACGGTTTTTAACCAAGATATCGGCGGTTGGGACGTTTCTAATGTTAGCGAGATGCTGTACATGTTCACCGCCGCAATTGCGTTCGACCAAAACCTGGGTGCTTGGGATATTGGCAACGTAATTAGAATGGTGGATATGTTTGGAGGGGTAAACCTATCAATAGAAAATTACGATGCGTTGTTAAACGGTTGGAGCAGTTTGCCGAGCCTACAATCGGGAGTTATTTTCGGAGCTAGTTACAGCCAATACTGTTCTGGAGAGGCCGCCCGTCAAAAATTGATCGATGACTATGGTTGGAGTATTTCTGATCAGGGCAAATCTGGAAATTGCAACCCGAGTGGGCAACGCCCATTTATCACGACCTGGAAAACGGATAACCCTGGCCCATCGGGAGATGATCAAATTACGATTCCTACGGCTTCGGGAGAAGTTTACGATTATACGGTTGATTGGGGTGATGGTAGTTCGGATTCTGGGATTACTGGAGATTTCACGCATACCTATGCCTCGCCGGGAACCTATACCGTTATTATCTCGGGCATCTTCCCCAGAATACATTTTGAAACCAGCCAGACCGATCGGCAAAAATTGCTGACCATTGAGCAATGGGGAGACATCGCGTGGACTTCTATGCGTGAAGCCTTTTTGTATTGTGGCAACCTGCAAGGGAATTTTACAGATAGTCCAGACCTTTCGAACGTAACCGATATGGGAAGTATGTTTAAAGGCACCTCGTCCTTTAATCATCCAATAGGAAATTGGGATGTGAGCAATGTAACCGATATGTCTTTATTGTTTAACGAAAACCGTTCGTTCAACCAGGACATTAATAATTGGAATGTTGCTAATGTTAGGAGCATGCGAGACATGTTCCTAGCATCCAGATTTAATCAAAACATAAGTGACTGGAACGTGAGCAATGTAATAACCATGGAGCGTATGTTTGCCTTTGCGGCTTTCAATCAGGATATAAGTGATTGGAATGTTAGCAGCGTAGAAAATATGAAAGGAATGTTCACCGGGGCTTGGAACTTTAATCAAGATATAGGTAGTTGGGACGTAGGAAACGTTACCGATATGTCTTATATGTTTGAGGGAACCGACTCATTTGATCAGCCTATTGGAAGTTGGGATGTAAGCAATGTGACCGATATGACTCTAATGTTTTGGGGGGCTATATTCAACCAAGATATTGGGAGTTGGGATGTAAGCAAGGTGAGTAATATGACTGGTCTGTTTTATGAGAATTTCAATTTTAATCAAGATATCGGCAATTGGGATGTTGGCAATGTGACCAATATGTACCGAATGTTCGCAGAGGCATTCCGTTTTAATCAGGATATTGGTAATTGGAATGTAAGCAATGTGACCAATATGGGAGAAATGTTCCTTGTTACGAATTTTAATCAAGATATTGGGCGTTGGGATGTAAGCAATGTGACCAATATGGGTACGATGTTTTTTAGGTCCGGATTTAACCAAGATATTGGGGCTTGGGATGTGGGCAATGTGACCAATATGGATACTATGTTCAGAGATGCTAGATCCTTTAATCAAGATATTGGTGATTGGAACGTGTCTAAAGTTATTACAATGAGGAATATGTTTTTAGACGCAAAAGCTTTTAATCAAGATATAGGTTCGTGGGATGTAAGCAGCGTAACAAATATGTACGGATTGTTTTTTAAGGCATCGGCTTTTAATCAGAATATCGGAAGCTGGGATGTAAGTAATGTGACCAATATGATCTTTATTTTCCGTGGCGTAAACTTTTCCGTGGAAAATTATGATGGGGTGTTGATCGGTTGGAGCAGTTTACCAAGCTTGCAACCTGGGATTGTTATACCAAGCTTCGATAGCCAATACTGCTTGGGGGAAAGCGCCCGCCAAAAAATAATCGACGATTATGGTTGGACAATTTCCGATGGGGGTAAATCGCCGGATTGTAACTTAGGCGAAAATTCTGCTAGAATATTGGAAAATACAATCTCATTTAACATGACGGTATATCCAAATCCGTCGGCTGAGAGGGTTACCGTATCGCACGATGATACGGCCAAGATAATGGAATTTCGGCTTTATGATTCGTCAGGAAGATTGTTACGAAGCACTAAAACAGTTGAATCAGGTGAACCAAATTCCTCTCAGTTCAATGTTTCCAATCTAAAAGTAGGCACCTATTTTTTACAGGCTTTCGATAGCCTGGGAAGAATACATCAAAAGCAGTTGTTGATAAGGCGATAAAGATTTTTAGAAATTCAAAAGGTCGGCACTAGTGCCGACCTTTTATAGTTTACGATGGTTATATTATGAGGTATATGCAGGCATTAATCCTCTAGGTTATAATTAGAAGAAATAATCCAAACCTAACTGAAGAACATGAGTTTTTAAACCGTTGGTTTTTTTCAATGCAATATAATAATCTGTTGTCAACATCAGATTATCCAATAATTTGAACCCAAGGCCACTGCTAATGCCAAAGGTAAAACGTTCGGCATCCGTATTAATATCGGACTCTGGCGGATTATCTAGGGGATTTTCTTTGATTGTATCTTTCCTATAAAAAATATAACCTAATTGCGGGCCTAGTTCAATGGCAAACTTTTCGGTTATATAAAATCGCAAATGAATAGGAACTGCCAAAGTGTAATCATCTATGCGGCTTTTGAACCTTTCAGCAGTAGCGGGCTCAAATGTCTGGCTAAATAATATTTCGGCGTCAAAAACGCTGCCGTATTGGGTAAGTAGAATTTCGGGGCGAAGCGTTAGCCTTTCCATCAGACCTATTTCAGCCAATCCTCCTATATAAAATCCAAGTTTTGGCTTAAAATCGTTAAACGGCGAATCAGAATTCGAATAGGCTGATAGGTTCGCACCTGCCTTTATTCCGTATTGAATCTTGTTGCTCTGAGCGCTTACAAGAATTGAAAAACATCCAAATAATAGGATGAAGTACTTTTTCATAGTTCGGTTTTTGAAATTCTATTACAATACAAATGGGAATTGGAAAAAGTCACTTACTCCTGCATGGTATGATATACGTTCTGTACGTCATCATCTTCCTCTATTTTTTCCAGCAGTTTTTCAACGTCCGCTACCTGCTCCTCGTTAAGTTGTTTTGTAACTTGAGGAATACGCTCAAAACCTGACGAAAGGATTTCGATTTCCCGATTTTCCAATTCTTTTTGGATGGCGCCAAAACTTTCAAATGGGGCATAGATTAAAATTCCATCTTCATCTACAAAGACCTCTTCGGCGCCATAATCAATCATTTCCAATTCCAGCTCCTCCGGGTCAATGCCTTCTACGGGAATTCGAAAATTACAAGTATGGTCAAACATAAATTCTACCGAACCAGAGGTTCCCAAACTGCCGTTACACTTATTAAAATAACTACGTACATTGGCCACCGTTCGGGTGTTATTGTCCGTTGCGGTTTCTACCAAAATGGCAATACCGTGAGGGGCATACCCCTCAAAAAGTACCTCCTTAAAATCCCCTTGATTTTTATCGGTAGCTCGTTTAATGGCCCTTTCGATATTGTCTTTGGGCATATTAACTGCCTTGGCATTTTGAATGACCGCCCGCAATCTGGAGTTGGAATCGGGATCGGGACCCCCTTCCTTAACCGCCATAACAATATCTTTTCCGATACGTGTAAAGGCCTTGGACATAGCTGCCCAGCGTTTCATTTTTCGTGCTTTCCGAAATTCAAAAGCTCTTCCCATAATTCTTCGTTGTGATTTATTTGAACGATAGCAAATTTAACAAAATCAAGCGCAAGATCAAAAAAGTTTAAAGTCTATGTGCTACGGGATATTAGCATTTTCAATCTCCTACTGCCAACTACTTTTTCCCTGCTTACTCATTCTCCAAAAACAATTTTGTTGATGGTTTTGGCCAAGGTAAAATCATTCTCAGTAATACCACCAACATCGTGGGTGTTCAATCGTATGTCAAGCGAGTTGTATACATTATTCCAATCCGGATGATGGCCTTGCAATTCGCATTCAAAAGCAATTCGCGTCATCGTAGCAAAGGCTTCCTTAAAATTCCCAAATTGTAGTGAAGTTTCCAGGGCTCCATCTACATATTCCCATCCCCGCAATTCTTTTAATTTTTCTTCTATTTGGGCCTGCGATAGCTTTTCCATAAATACGTTATTTTAAGATATGATGATCAATAATTTCCTGATATCCCACCTGAAGGTTTTTGGGCAGCTTATTGTCTTTTGGTAATACTGCCAGAAAGCGCTCATCATTGGTAGTGTAAACCCTTTTATAAATGGGATTGAAATTGCCAATATGTTCCATCACCTCTTTGATGAATTCCTCATGGTGCACCAAATCCGTACTGCCCAGATGAAAGATACCGCTTTTATTTCTATTAATTAGATAGTGTATTTGTTGCGTTAGTTTGTCATCATTGGTCACGTTGATAATCAAATTGGGAAAAATTTCTACGGGCAGGTTATTCAGTACATTTTCCTTCATTGCCTTAACCCTGGGCGACTGATTACCAAAAACCATCGGAATCCTAAGAATGGCGACCTTCTTTTTTGGCAACCGAAGCAGTAGGTTCTCAATCTTAATTTTCAGCCTACCGTAAATACTTTCAGAAAGTGTTTTATCAAATTCATAGGAGGGATATTTGCTATAGGAATCAAAAACATTGGCGGAAGATAGGAAGTAAAGTGTACAATCATTTTCATGAACATACTCAGATAGGTGTTGGTGCATTTGTATTTGTGAGGCAAAATTTCCCCTTACGGCCGAGACTATGACCTGAGGCTTTAAGCGGTCGAGCAGTTCAAAAATATCATCTTCCTGCATGTTGTAATGGAAGAATTGCTTGTTGTCTTCAAATTTTTTTCTTGAAGTAAAATAAGTTCCGTACGTATCAAAGTATGAGCAGAGCTCTTTGTAAATGGCATTGCCCAAAAAACCGCTGGCACCTAAAATCAATATTTTTTTTCCTACCAATGATTAAAATATTGATTGTCCGGACGCTGTTGTAAGCCTTTCCAACGCTTCCATTCCTAATTTAGAGTTGCCTTTTGCATTTAATCCAGGGGACCATACCGTGGTACAGAACGTACCTGGTAATAATGCCACGATTCCGCCACCTACACCACTTTTTCCCGGGAGTCCTACTTCAAAAGCAAATTCGCCGGCTTCATCATAAAAACCACAGGTCAACATAAGCGCATTTATTCGTTTTACCTGTGATTGATTGAGATACTGAGAATCCCTTAAACATCTTCCGCCATTCATAAACGGATAAAACGCCTTTGTTAATTGTTCACAACTCATTGCAATTGAACATTGATGAAAATAGAAATCAAGAACCGTCTCAACATCGTTTTCCAAATTTCCATACGATTTCAATAGGTAGGCAGCGGCAAAATTCCTGAAACCCGTTTGCATTTCTGAATGGGCAACATTGTTGTCAAAGTCAATTTCGTGGTCATTTACCAATTCCCTGACGAATTTTAAAAAATCTTGCTTGGGGTTTTTAAGGTTTGAAACCAAGATATCTGCAACTACAATAGCCCCTGGATTTATTAACGGATTTCTCGGTATTCCATTTTCTGATTCGAGAAGCGAGAGATGATTGAAGGGGTCGCCCGAAGGTTCAACACCTATTCTATCCCAAATCGTATTGTCCTTAGTGCCCAATGCCATCGTCAATGTCAGGACTTTAGAGATACTCTGTATGGAAAACTGTTCTGACCAGTGGCCGGAAGAATACATATGTTGTTCTGAATCTATCAAAAACATACCAAACTTGTGAGCTCCTACCTTGGCCAGCTCTGGTATATATGATGCGACCTCTCCTCTTTTTATAGCGCTAGTCGCAATCGTATGAATGTTATTTAATAGCTGCTTGTAATCCGTCATTTAGTCTTGTAGAATGGTAGTTTTATGACCGTTGCGTGGATAGCATTTTTTCGAATTTGAATATTGATTTTACTGCCAACCTTCGAAAAGATTGTAGGTACATAACCCAGACCGATCCCTTTCCCCAAGGATGGAGACATGGTACCAGAGGTAACAACACCCATCTTTTTTCCTTGGCCATCAACAATATCGTACCCTTGCCTGGGGATTCCACGGTCATCAAGTTCAAAGGCGATAAGCTTCCGTTCAGGGCCGTGGGCTTTAATTGTTGACAGCGCTTCGGAATTGACAAAGTCTTTGGTGAACTTGGTAATCCATCCTAAGCCAGCTTCAAAAGGTGAGGTTTCATCGTTAATATCATTTCCGTATAGGCAATAGCCCATCTCCAAACGAAGCGTATCCCTAGCGGCTAGGCCAATTGGTTTAATTCCAAAATCGGCTCCGGCTTCCATTACCTTGTCCCATATTTGTTTCACCTCTTCATTTTTACAGTAGATTTCGAAACCACCGGATCCGGTATATCCAGTTGCGGAAATAATGGCGTGTTCTACCCCCGCGAAATCCGCAACAACAAAATTGTAAAATTTAATGGCGGCAAGATCTACAGAGGTCAAACTTTGCATCGCCTCAACCGCTTTTGGTCCTTGAATGGCAAGCAGGGAGTAGTGCTCCGAAATATCCTTCATTTCAGCATTGATCTCGGCATTGTATTTTGAAAGATGATCCCAATCCTTTTGAATGTTCGATGCATTCACGACCAGTAGATACTGCTCTTCCTTGATGCGGTATACGATTAAGTCATCAACGATGCCACCAATTTCATTGGGAAGGCAGCTATATTGCGCTTTGCCAATGGTCAGTTTACTGGCGTCGTTCGAGCTTACTTTTTGAATAAGTTCCAATGCATTTGGGCCGCTAATTAAAAACTCGCCCATATGCGACACATCAAAAACCCCTACACCCTTACGTACGGTTTCATGTTCACTATTAACGCCTTCATAGGAAACGGGCATTAGATAACCTGCAAAAGGCACCATTTTGGCGCCTAAGGCTTCGTGTGTTTTGGTCAAAGCGGTAGTATTCATAATTTTTTGCAATTAGTTTGCACAAAGCTATTGAATAATTTAAGGATTGGAAAAGAGGATGGGATACTATTTTAGAAATAGTTTACTCGATAATCGAGCTTTGAATGTTCCAAGGTTTGTTTCGAAATTTCAAGTTTGTGTTCGTACGAATGTCTCGTGGGCTTACCCCGAGGGAGTTTACAGGCAATAGATTAATTTGACAGAAGAAAGCTTTTTAATTGACCATACGTTTTTATAGCGATGGACTTCTTCTCCTTGCCCATCACTTTTTTAATTTGAACCGGGATTTTCAGTTTTTCTGAAACAGTTTCCTCTACCACGTCAAGAAATTTAATCGGGTGCGCGGTCTCTAAAAATATTCCATAGGTATCGGGATGTTTTTCCTGATACTTTTTCAAGCCTAAATAACCCACTGCTCCGTGTGGGTCGGCAACATAATTCGAAGTTTTATAGATTGATTTTATCGCCCTACGAGTCTCGTCATCGGAAAAAGTATAGGAGGATAGGTTTTGCGACAATGCATCAAAATTATCTTGAAACAAATGTCTGATTCTGATAAAATTACTGGGGTCGCCAACATCCATGGCATTTGAGATTGTTGCCGTTGATGGTTTGGGATTGTACTTGCCCGTTCGCATAAACTCCGGGACTGTATCATTTACATTAGTAGCCGCGACAAAGTGCTTTACTGGCATACCTAATTTCTGGGCGACCATACCCGCGCAGATATTTCCAAAATTTCCGCTAGGAACGGAGAATACGATTTCTTTACCCAAAGACTTTGCTTGTTTGTATGCGAATAGGAAATAAAACAATTGCGGCAACCACCTGGCTACATTAATAGAATTAGCTGAGGTCAGTTGCATATGCTGCAAAAGTTCCACATCTAAAAAAGCGGTTTTCACCATTTTTTGGCAATCATCAAAAGTGCCATCAACCTCTAAGGCTGTTATATTCCGACCTAGAGTCGTCAATTGGCGTTCTTGAATATCACTGACCTTACCGCTAGGATAGAGAATCACTACTTTTACACCATCAACGCCAAGAAATCCATTAGCTACGGCACCTCCGGTATCCCCCGAGGTTGCCACCAATACGGTAACTTCATTGGTTGAATTTTCTGAAAAGTACCCCAGACAATTTGCCATAAAACGAGCACCAACATCCTTAAAAGCCATGGTTGGGCCGTGAAAGAGCTCTAAGGTTGCCGCATTTTCCTCAATCTCGACCACCGGGAAGTCAAAATCGAGCACATTCGCTAAAATCTCTTTTAACTTTTCATTGGGAACATCATGCGATACAAACTGGTGAATGGCATTGAATGCGATTTCTTGATTGGAGAGTTCTTCAATATTTTCAAAAAATGACTCGGGTAGGGGGGTAATGCTTTCAGGAAAATACAAGCCACGGTCAGGGGCTATGCCTTTAATGACGGCCTCTTTAAAAGATACGTTCGGCGCATGTTTATTAAGACTATAAAAATTCATTATTTTAATCTAACAGTTTGTAAATATAGCTCGCGGAAAAATTGTTGCTTTTGAGACTTCCGACTCCCGACTTCACACTTTTGATTTTATATTTTCCTTACTCCCTCAGTATTCACTTTCGATACATGCACGTCATAGTCAATTTCAATATTCTGATATATTTGTTTCATTACGGTTGCCACTTTCTGTGCCTTTAACTCCCCTTTGCATAAAGCAAAGATTGATGGTCCGGACCCAGAAATTCCACAACCTAAGGCCCCCGCTTTAATCGTTTCTGATTTTACCTCGTCAAAACCGGGAATAAGAATAGAGCGAATCGGTTCAACAATATGGTCTACCAAGGAACGGCCTATGAGATCATAATCGCTTGTGAAAAGCCCCGCTATTAAACCACCAACATTACCCCATTGCTTGATACCATCTTTTAAGGTGATATTGGTCTTTAATATTTTTCTGGAATCCGATGTCTTTACCTCTATTTGCGGGTGTATTACCGTTGCATATAAATCAGATGGACTGGGTATCGGAACAATGTCCAGAGGTTCGTAACTACGTACCAAAGTAAAACCACCAAATAGGGCAGGGGCCACATTGTCGGCATGGGCTACACCACTTGCTAAACGTTCCCCTTCCATAGCAAATCTTACCAAATCTGATTTCGAATACGGATTACCCAACAGTTTATTCATTGCCCAAACGGCACCTGCAGAACTTGCGGCGCTGCTACCGATTCCACTGCCGGCCTTGATTTTTTTATAGATTTCTATTTCGAAGCCGCCCTTGTAATCATTTTTGTCAAGCAAAGCCAATCCAGCTACACCAGCAACATTTTTAAGGGTTTCCATAGGTAAATCCTGACCTTCCAATTTCGTAATCTGTATTCCTTTCTCATTCGTTTTTCGAACAACCATTTCGTCTCCCACCGCATCGAGGGCAACGCCAAGCACATCAAAGCCACAGGATATATTGGCGATGGTCGCTGGGCAGAAAACTTTTATTTCGTTCATTTTAGGTGTCATTGCGAGCGAAGCGAAGCAATCTGTTAAACCTTGTTCTTTATTTCCACAGATTGCCGTGTCGCATTCAAATTTATACGTTCCTTTATACTTGGATGCTGCTTCTCGTGAAGACGCATCTAAAAATTTCCAATCCTAATGATATCGGCAAAAATACCTGATGCGGTAACATCTGCTCCGGCTCCGGCACCTTTTATGATCATAGGTTGGTTTGGGTATCTTTCCGTATAGAACAGCACAATATTATCACTTCCCTCAAGATTATAAAAATCGTGACCTTTAGGAATTTGTTGTAGCCCTACACTTGCTTTTCCATTTTCAAATTGGGCTACGTATTTCAGCTTACTATCGGCATTCTTTGCGGCCCTAAACAGTTTTTGAAAGGATGTTTCATTCTTTTTTAGGGTCACGAAAAAATCTTTGTTGTTGGTGGTGGCAAGACTTTCCTTGGGCAAAAACGGCATGTTCTCAATAGCCTCTATTTCTAATTGATTTCCACTTTCCCTGGCCAATATTAAAATTTTACGCATCACATCTACACCACTCAAATCTATTTTAGGGTCTGGTTCGGTATACCCTTCTTCTTGCGCTTGCTTTACCACATCATGAAAAGTAGTTTGGTCGTTAAAGTTATTGAACACAAAGTTTAAACTTCCTGAAAGAACGGCCTGAATCTTTAATACTTTATCCCCAGAGACAATCAAATGTTTTAAAGTATCAATAATGGGTAATCCTGCTCCGACGTTGGTCTCGAATAGAAAGGGGGCATTATATTTTCTTGCCAAGCGCTTTAGTTCGCTGTAATTTTCAAATGCGGAGGAACAAGCAATTTTATTACAGGTAACGACTGAAATACTATTTTTTAAATAATCGGCGTAAGTTTCGGAGACATCCGCACTAGCCGTATTGTCCACAAAAATGCTGTTACGATAATTTAATGCATTCACCCGATCCATAAACTTCTGCCGATTTGCTTTTTCCCCCTTGTCCAATAACTCCTCCCAATTTTTTAGACGAATACCATCTGGATCAAAAAGCATTTTACGGGAATTGGACATGCCTATAACACGAATGTTCAACATAAGAATATCCCTTAGATATTTTTTCTGTTTATGAATTTGCATTAGGAGCTTAGAGCCGACATTACCCACACCCATTACAAACAGGTTTAGTTGTTTTATATTTTCCTCAAAAAATTCTTCATGCAACGCGTTTAAAGCTTTTGTAACGTCACTTTTATGAATTACTGCCGAGATATTACGTTCGGATGCGCCTTGCGCGATAACCCTAATATTTACGTTGTTTTTACCAAGGGTGCTAAACATTTTTCCGCTTAGGCCTTGATGACTTTTCATATTATCACCCACTAACGCTAGTATAGCAAGGTCTTTTTCTGCTATAACGGGTTGGATTTTTCCACGTTCTATTTCGTATTCGAAAGCGGCATTCACAATTTCTACCGCCTCATCAATGTCACTGGCCGAAATACCTACACAAATAGAATGTTCCGAAGAGGCTTGGGTAATTAGAACAACACTGATTTCGGCTTGTGAAAGTACTTCGAAAAAACGTTTAGACGTTCCGGGGATACCTACCATTCCAGGGCCTTCTAGTGACAGTAGGGCAATATTTTCGATATGGCTTATCCCGCGAACAGTTTTGCCTTTTTCGTTTTTTGCCTTTGTTATCAATGTGCCGGCTGCCTCTGGTTCAAATGTATTTTTGATAACGATATTGATATTCTTCGCTAAAACAGGTTGAATGGTTGGAGCGTAAAGTACTTTGGCCCCGAAGTGCGAAAGCTCCATCGCTTCCTCATAAGAGATACGCGGAATGGCCCTTGCTTGTTTTACAATTTTCGGATTGGCGGTGTACATACCGCTAACATCGGTCCAAATTTGAAGCTGCTTCGCTTTAGCCGCCGCCGCGATTATAGCTGCCGAATAATCAGACCCTCCTCTTCCCAAGGTCGTGGCATTTCCGTTTTGGGAAGATGAAATGAATCCGCCTAAGACGATACTATTTTCAGGAACTTTCTTAAAGAAAGCCCTACAATTTTTATTTGTTTGGGCGAAGTTTACCGCAGCTTTACCGTAAACCTCATTTGTGATGATAAGCTCGCGGCTATCTTTGTAAGCCACGTTCATTCCATCAGAAATAAAATATTCGCTAATGATGAAGGAAGACAGCAGCTCTCCATAACTCACTATCTTATCAGATAGTTTTGGTGTAATCTCTCCAATTAAAAAAGCACCTTCTAAAAGTGTCTCCAAAATATTGAGTTCACTTTTGACTTTGCTGAGTACCTTACTCTGGTGTTTTATCGGGATTAGTTCTTTAATTGTCTTAATGTGCCTATCCTCCACTTTTTTCAAGACGCTTACATAACCCTTGTCTTGTTTTGACGCCAGCATTGCGCTTTCGATCAATAGATCCGTAACACCGCCCAGCGCAGAAACAACGATGATGGTCTTACCCTCAGTCGCGCTGGCAACAATATCTTTTACAAGAGTGATATTTTTTGAATTGGCTACAGAAGTGCCTCCGAATTTTAATACTTGCATACGATGTGTAAATTGAATAAAAGTTTGAAGAAAGGGCGATAAATCGCGAGGACGGACAACTATAGCTGATTACCCCAAAGGGGTAGTCGTACCTGTTGAGGTAAGACCATAAGTAGTAATGGCAAAATGTGATTTTATATCCGTTGGTATCAAGTTCATACGTGATAGTATAACTCAAAAGTAGTACTTTTAATGCCTCAACCAAATCTTTGTGGCCATTTTTGCACAATCTGTAAAATTTCCTATTAAAAATTATTGAATGAAAATTTTTTCTGCCAAACACATTTATGCCGCTGATAAATTCACGATCGAAAAACAGGGAATTACGAGTGACGCCTTAATGGAGCGTGCTGCAATTCAGTTGTTTAATTGGCTTCATTTTAGGATGCAGGGCGCTCCGGTAAAGATTCATCTGTTTTGTGGGATAGGGAATAATGGCGGTGATGGTATAGCCCTTGCCCGTCATTTACAGGAACACGGGTACCATATTGGTGTTTATGTGGTGAATTATAGTAAAACACGTTCCAAAGACTTTCTTTTGAACCTAGAACGGTTGAAAGAACGAAAAGTCTGGCCTGAATTTTTAGATTCTGCTTGCGAGTTCCCAGAAATTGGGAGAGATGATATCATTGTAGATGCGATTTTTGGAATAGGTCTAAATAGGCAACCCGATGCCTGGGTAATTAAGTTGATGCAGCATTTGCACACAAGTCAGGCCTTTATTCTTTCTGTAGATATACCTTCGGGACTCTTTTCCGATAAGGGTGTGAAAAATCCAGAGGCCGTAATAAAAGCGAACTTTGTACTAAGTTTTCAGGCACCTAAACTGATATTCTTTCTTCCAGAAACCGGAATTTACATGAACCAATGGGAGGTACTCGATATTGGTCTGGATCCTGAGTATATGATGACTACTGATACCGATTATGAACTCATAGGAAAGCAAGAGGTCTTACCTATATATATACCCCGGGAAAAATTTACGCACAAGGGTACCTATGGCCATGCCCTGATAATCGGCGGTAGTAAAGGAAAAATCGGAGCGGTTCATTTGGCTTCTAAGGCTTGCCTTACTACTGGCGCCGGTTTGGTTACTGCTTATGTGCCGGAATGCGGTGTACTGCCCTTGCAAACGAATCTTCCAGAGGTAATGGTCGCGGCCGACCAAGGCCAAAATAATATTATCAAAATAGATTATGATTTTGACCCTGCCATTATTGCCATTGGGATGGGGATGGGACAGGAAGCGGACACAAAAAAGGCTTTTTCCACATTTCTTGGAAAAGCAAAATCACCTCTGGTAATCGATGCCGATGCACTCAATATTTTGTCGACCAATAAGGCCTTATTAAAAAAACTGCCCAAACAATCGGTGTTGACCCCGCACCCAAGAGAACTGGAACGCCTGATCGGAACTTGGAAAGACGATTTTAATAAACTGGAAAAAACCCAGGCATTTTCAAAAAAGTATGACTGTATAGTGGTAATAAAAGGGGCCCATAGCATCGTTTGCCACGATGGTAAGGGCTATGTAAATGCCACGGGAAATCCGGGTATGGCAACCGCGGGCAGTGGGGATGTATTGACCGGAATGATTGCAGCACTTATCGCGCAGGGGTATAGTCCTTTGAACGCCGCAGTTTTTGGAAACTATTTACACGGTAGGGCAGGTGATATTGCTGTTGAGGAATTCGGTTACCAAGCCCTGACCGCAACGGGTATTTGTAATGCAATTGGGAAGGCTTTTATTGATTTGTTTGCCATTCCGGAGCCACCGTCACAGATGGAGGAAGAAGAGGCACGGGAACAGCAGGAACGAAAATAGCATGAAAGGCTTATTTTGCCTTGATTCTTCTTTTAACCCAAGATACCGCATTGTTATACTCAATAAAGAATTTCATGGGCCTCTTATAGAAGAGTTTTTCAATCTTAAAGTTATGCATATCCATTTCTTTGATGGATACAATTGCAAAAGCCTTGAGGTTCTCTAATTCCCGCATGTAGTTATAAATGGTCGGGTCTATTGCATAAGAGTTCTTACGTAGGCTAATGTATCCGAAATTCTTTTCCCTGAAATGTATTTCAGAAATACCTATAATTTGATAAGCCCTTTCTAATGTAAGGGTAACACCCTCATCAAAAATAGAGACCAAGTAGTTATCATAGACTTGTACTAGTCCAACGTCTAACTGGTATTCACGAACAATTATGGTCTTCTTGGATTTCCCCACTTTCATTAGTTATATTAACTAGTCCTCAAACAACGAAAGTAGCAGGAACCCTAGATCTTGGGCAAATTATTAGATTAAAGGACGAAATATCGTTCGTACTGCTTTTTATTGGCGTTTCAGGGCTTTTGGATATAAATAGGCACAAAAAAAGAGCCGATTATCGGCTCTTTTTAATTACTACCTTTTAGATCAAGCTTCAGAAGACTTTTTGGCCTTCTTTATCTTAATTGTAAGTTCGTCTTTAGCCTTGTTCAAATCCATATGGATGCTATCACCTTCTTGTAATTTTGAGTTTACGATTTCTTCCGCCAGGGCATCTTCAATGTACTTCTGAATTGCTCTTTTTAGGGGTCTGGCACCGTACTGTTTATCAAAACCTTTATCTGCGATATAGTCCTTTGCTTTGTCGGTTAGGCTTAAATCATAGCCAATATCTTTGATTCGGCTATACAACTTGGCCAGTTCAATATCGATGATTTTATGAATGTCTTCCCGCTCCAACGAATTGAATACAACCACATCATCGATCCTATTCAGGAACTCGGGTGCAAATGCCTTTTTAAGCGCATTTTCGATGACACTTTTCTGATTTGCATCTGCCTGCGACAATTTAGCGGACGTACCAAAACCTACACCGGCACCAAAATCTTTTACCTGACGTGCACCTATGTTAGAGGTCATGATGATGATACTATTTCGGAAATCTATTTTGCGACCAAGGCTATCAGTTAAATAACCGTCATCCAGTACCTGTAAAAGCATATTAAATACATCAGGGTGCGCTTTTTCAACTTCATCCAATAAGATTACCGAGTACGGTTTTCTTCTTACCTTTTCGGTCAACTGTCCGCCTTCCTCATATCCAACATAACCCGGAGGTGCTCCTACCAATCTAGAAATAGCGAATTTCTCCATGTACTCGCTCATATCAATGCGAATCAAGGCATCTTCAGAGTCAAAAAGCTCTTGGGCCAATACCTTTGCGAGTTGTGTTTTACCAACGCCGGTCTGGCCCAGAAAAATAAAGGAACCTATAGGCTTGTTTGGATCTTTAAGGCCAGCACGATTGCGCTGAATGGCTTTGGCAACTTTGGCAACAGCCTCATCCTGACCGATTACATTACCCTTTATTAAATCGGGTAATTCGGCCAACTTATTACTTTCTGTTTGTGCGATCCGATTTACCGGGATACCACTCATCATAGAAACCACATCGGCCACGTTATCCTCGCTTACGACCTCTTTATGTAGTTTACTGTCTTCTTCCCATTTTTCTTGAGCAACGGCAAGCTCTTTTTCAAGTCGCTTTTCATCGTCTCTTAATTTGGCCGCCTCTTCGTATTTCTGCTTTTTAACAACGCTGTTTTTAAGGTCTCGCACATCTTCAAGCTGTTTTTCAAGCTCTACAATCTGCTTGGGGACGTCCATATTTACGATATGAACACGGGACCCAGCTTCGTCCAGGGCATCAATGGCCTTGTCCGGCAAAAATCTGTCGGTCATATACCGATTCGTCAATTTGACACAGGCAACAATAGCTTCATCAGTGTATTCTACATTGTGATGATCTTCGTATTTACCTTTGATATTTTGAAGAATCTCTATCGTTTCGGTAACAGTGGTTGGTTCAACCATTACTTTCTGAAACCTTCTTTCTAACGCGCCGTCTTTTTCTATATACTGTCGGTACTCGTCTAAGGTAGTAGCCCCGATACATTGAATTTCACCTCTGGCCAGCGCAGGCTTGAACATATTTGATGCATCTAAACTACCAGTTGCCCCACCGGCTCCAACAATCGTATGTATCTCATCAATAAAAAGAATAACTTCATCATTTTTCTCTAGCTCGTTCATCACCGCCTTCATACGTTCTTCAAACTGACCGCGGTATTTAGTGCCGGCTACCAGAGAAGCCAAGTCTAATGTTACAACACGTTTTCCATAGAGAATACGTGAAACTTTTTTATTGATTATCCGTAAGGCAAGACCCTCGGCAATGGCGCTTTTGCCAACTCCGGGTTCTCCTATTAAAAGCGGGTTGTTCTTTTTTCTTCTACTTAAAATCTGGGATACACGTTCTATTTCTTTCTCCCTACCCACCACAGGGTCTAACTTGTTTTCTTCGGCCATCTGGGTAAGGTCGCGACCAAAATTATCAAGTACAGGGGTTTTTGATTTTTTATTCCCTTTTTGATTGCTAGCTGAGCCAAAGCTACCTTCCTTACTTTCGCTGGTATCATCCGGTTCGTTGGGAAAGGATTCTGAAGTTGGCGAATCTACTATTTCATCGTCACTCGTGATCATGAATTTAAACTGCTCCTTTACTCCGTCATAATCTACCTTAAGCTTATGCAACAATTTAGTGGTCGGGTCGTTTTCATTTCGCAAAATACATAGCAGCAGATGTGCCGTATTGATTGAAGAACTTTGAAAGAGTTTGGCCTCTAAAAAGGTAGTTTTCAGCGCACGTTCCGCTTGGCGGGTCAGGTGAAGGTTTTTTTTGTCTTTCTGAACATTACTCGGGCTAAGGTTCGAAGGACTAAGTATTTCCACCTTTCTTCTCAAATGGTCTAAATCAACATCCATAGCATCTAAAATGCTTATGGCCTTTCCGTTTCCATCACGTAACAAGCCCAACATCAAATGCTCAGTGCCTATAAAGTCATGCCCTAAGCGCAAAGCCTCTTCTTTACTGTAAGCGATTACGTCTTTTACCCTTGGTGAAAAATTATCATCCATATTAATCTCCTTATTCATCTATAAAATTACTAAAACTACTGCAATCTTGGTCAAATACTGTACCTATATTCGTTAAAGTAGTGGTAAATGTCGAAAAAAGTAGAGACCCACCGAATTACATGGTCAATTTTTATTGAACAAACCACCGAAAATAGTGTTAATAAATTGTTGAATAAAACAACGTTTATATGCCTTGAAAGGTATCATTTTAAGTATATTGGGCTACTTTTTTAACGATAAATAATACATTAGATTTTTAAATGGCTGAAGGAGAAAAACTGATTGCAATTAACATAGAAGATGAAATGA
Source organism: Aggregatimonas sp. (assembly GCA_965238025.1). GTDB lineage: Bacteria > Bacteroidota > Bacteroidia > Flavobacteriales > Flavobacteriaceae > Pelagihabitans. Next base: position 2,728,305 of record OZ250162.1, read on the forward strand.
AATCTGCCTACATCGATTATTCGATGTCGGTCATCGTGTCACGTGCCCTACCGGATGTCAGGGATGGCTTAAAACCTGTACACAGAAGGGTTTTATATGGGATGCACGAGCTAGGTGTTCGTTCAAGTAGTTCACACAAGAAATCTGCCCGTATTGTTGGGGAGGTTTTAGGAAAGTACCACCCTCATGGTGATACCTCCGTTTACGATTCTATGGTGCGTATGGCCCAAGAATGGAGCCTTAGATATATGTTGGTAGACGGTCAAGGTAATTTTGGTTCTGTTGATGGCGATAGTCCTGCGGCAATGCGATATACCGAGGCACGTATGCGCAAGATCGCAGATGACATGTTGGCGGATATTGATAAAGATACGGTTGACCATCAATTGAATTTTGATGATTCGTTGGAAGAACCAACAGTTTTACCGACAAGGGTTCCCCAATTATTGATTAACGGAGCCTCTGGTATAGCGGTAGGTATGGCAACCAATATGCCTCCCCACAATCTGTCTGAAGTGGTCGATGGAACGATTGCCTACATCGATAATAATGATATAGAAATAGATGAGTTAATAACCCATATCAAGGCCCCGGATTTCCCGACAGGAGGTGTTATTTATGGTTATGATGGGGTGAAGGAGGCCTTTCATACAGGTCGCGGCCGCATCGTAATGCGAGCCAAGGCAACCTTTGAGGAAGTTCAAGGGAGGGAGTGTATTATCGTTAACGAGATTCCCTACCAGGTGAATAAAGCCGACATGATCAAGAAGACTGCAGACTTGGTCAATGATAAGAAGATAGATGGTATTTCAAGCATTCGGGACGAATCGGATAGAAAGGGAATGCGCATTGTCTATATTCTTAAGCGGGATGCGATTCCTAATATCGTGTTGAACACCCTATTTAAATATACAGCCTTACAAACGTCTTTTAGTGTTAACAATATTGCTCTGGTAAAGGGGCGGCCACAATTGTTGAACGTAAAAGAAATGATCCACTATTTTGTGGAACACAGGCATGAGGTCGTGGTCCGCCGAACCAAATTTGAATTAAAAAAGGCCGAAGATAGGGCACACATTCTAGAAGGATTGATTATTGCCTCCGATAATATTGATGAGGTAATCGAAATCATTAAGGCTTCTGCCAATGCCGATGAGGCCCGGCAGAACTTGATTGAGCGTTTTAAACTTTCGGAAATTCAAGCGAAGGCCATTGTAGAAATGCGTTTGCGTCAACTTACCGGTCTTGAACAGGACAAGTTACGTAATGAGTACGACGAGATTATAAAGACCATTGCCGATTTAAAGGATATTCTTGACAAAAAGGATCGAAGAATGCAGATTATCAAAGATGAGCTTATTGAAGTACGTGATAAGTACGGTGATGAAAGACGTTCTGAAATCAACTTTGCAGGCGGAGACCTTAGCATAGAGGATATGATCCCCGATGAGCAAGTGGTTTTAACCATTTCCCATGCAGGTTATATTAAAAGAACACCACTTTCAGAATACAAAACCCAAAATAGGGGAGGTGTAGGTCAAAAAGCTTCTTCCACCAGAAGTGAAGATTTTCTAGAGCATCTTTTTGTGGGTACCAACCATCAATACATGCTATTCTTTACCCAAAAAGGAAAATGTTTCTGGATGCGGGTCTATGAAATTCCAGAAGGAAGTAAAACTTCAAAAGGTAGGGCCATTCAGAACCTTATCAATATAGAGAAAGGCGATATGGTAAAGGCCTTTATCTGTACGCAGGATTTAAAGGATGAAGAATATGTAAATAGTCATTACGTGATAATGGCGACTAAAAAAGGTGTGGTCAAGAAAACATCCCTAGAACAATATTCCCGACCGCGTTTAAACGGAATCAAAGCGATAGGGGTGCGGGATGGTGATGAATTGTTAGAAGCAAAACTTACCACAGGAACAAGTGAAATTTTCCTTGGACTAAGATCCGGAAAGGCTATTCGTTTTGAAGAGAGTAAGACCCGACCAATGGGCCGTAATGCCTCCGGGGTGCGTGGTATTACACTAGGGAGTGATAATGATGAAGTTGTTGGCATGGTGTCCGTTCATAATTTTGAGGATGATATTCTTGTGGTTTCTGAAAATGGCTATGGTAAAAGATCCAGCATTGATGATTATCGCGTAACTAATAGAGGCGGTAAAGGTGTAAAGACCATATCGATAACCGAAAAAACAGGTGGCTTGGTTGCCATTAAGAACGTTAGTGACTCTGACGATTTAATGATAATCAATAAATCGGGCATTGCCATTCGTATGAGTGTTGAGGACCTTCGGGTTATGGGAAGGGCCACACAAGGCGTTAAATTGATTAACATAAAAGGAAAGGATTCCATTGCAGCAGTTGCCAAAGTGATGAAAGATGAAGATTCCCTAGATGAGGTTGATATTAACGATATTGAGGTAAATACAGAAGATGGCACGGCTATTGATAATGAGGGTACGGATGATACCAATAAGGACTCAGATGATACCAATAAGGATACAGAAGATACTAAAGAATAATACACACACACACTAATTTTAAATTAAATCAAAGAAGATGAAAACTAAATTTTTAATACTTGCAGCCATGTGTTTTTCAGTGCTTGGTGTTGCACAGAAGAATGAAATCAAAGCCGCTGAAAAAGCAATTAAAAGCGGTGATTTTGCCGCTGCCAAAACAGCATTGGACGGTGCTTCCGGCAGTATTGATGGTGCCGATGCCAAATTACAAGGTCAATATCACTTTTTAAATGGTAAGATAAATGCCAACCTTGCAAAAAGCGGCGACGTTAGTGCCGTAGATGTGGCCGTGGCTTCGCTCCAAAAAGTAATTGCCATGGAAGAACAATCCGGCAAGAAAAAATACTCAGAGGATGCAAAAAATCAGCTTACCGTAATTTCCAGCGACTTGGTCAATAGCGCAATAGCAGATGAAAAGACCAAGAATTATAAGAGTGCGGCCGAGAAATTATATAAGAGCTATAAATTAAGCCCTAAAGATACAGTTTACCTTTACTATGCTGCTAATTACGCCGTTAGCGGAGGAAATTATGAGGAAGCCTTAACCTATTACAATGAATTGCAAGGAGTTGGTTATGACGGTAGTAGCATCGTTTATAAAGCCACAAATTCAGAGACGGGACAGGTAGAAACTATGGAAAAATTACAAAGGGACTTAATGGTCAAATCTGGCACCTATACTGATCCTTTGGATGAAAAGGAAGCTTCTAAAAAGGCCGAAATTGTCAAGAATACTGCAATAATCTATCAACAGTTAGGTCAAAATGATAAGGCTCTGGATGCCTACAAAGTTGCAAGGGCCTCTAATCCCAACGATGTTAACCTTTTGTTGAATGAGGCAAACCTACATTTTACCATGGGAGACAAAGATACTTTTAAAGTATTAATGGAAGAGGCGACGCAAATGGCGCCTGATAATGCAGATATTCAGTATAACATTGGTGTTATAAATATGGAGCAAGGTAATCTAGAAGCAGCAAGAGCCGCTTATAATAAGACCTTGGAGATAGACCCCAACTATACCAATGCCCAATTGAACCTTTCTACGACTTATGTTAATGAAGGTAATGGACTTATAGATGAAATGAATACTTTGGGAACTTCACGAGCTGACGCTGCACGTTATGATGAGCTAAAGCAAATGAAAGATGATCTTTTTGCGGAAGGGGCTGGAGTTTTGGAAAACGCTTTAAAAGGAAGTCCAGATAATCAGTCAATTTTATCTCAATTGAAAAATATTTACGGAGCTATGGGGGACAATGAAAACTTCATGCGTGTAAAGAAGTTATTAGGAGAGTAATTTTCTCTCTTTCTTAAATAAATATCCCCGATGCACCACATCGGGGATTTTTTTTAAATGATTTTTTTGATTACCCGAAGTTGATGGGTATAGTTGCCCAGTTCTGTATTAAATATTCCGGTGTGGTCTAGGCGGTCAATTCTAACACTCCCATGCACATGAATAACATAATTGTCTTCCATTATGATGCCCACGTGATTGATTTCCCCATCAGAATTGTCAAAAAAGGCAAGGTCGCCCGGTTCGCTCTCCTCTATAAAACTTAATGCCTCGCCCTGCGTCGCCTGTTGGGCCGCAGTTCTTGATAATTCATGTCCATTTATGCGGTAGGTCATCTGCGTAAAACCCGAACTATCCAATCCAAAAGGTGTTAGACCTCCTGAAAGAAAGGGGGTGTTTAAATAATGAAGGGCGGTAGGTATGAGGTCTGATTTCTGTTGCTTTTTATCGGTAGATTTCCCGTCGAAAATATGGTTAATGATTTCGCAGTTTCCAACCGATGACCCTAATAGTATTGGGATCAAAGTTCCTTTTTCGGTTTCTATAAAAGATACAAGGTCCTTGGTGTATTGCTTTTCCGATTTCTGAATCCCATAATAACGTTCCTCCGTAATAAGAAATATTTGAAGGTTGCTCACCCAACCTTCATCCTTATCGAAAGCTTTTCTGATTTTACTAAAATGTTTACGGCTTTCCAAAACTTTAAAATGCTCACCGTAAAGTAGTTGGGTGGTCATTTCTGAATTCAGATCCGCGGTTATTCGCACGGGAACTAGGCTTAGAGGACAAATACCGTATTGCATATTTTGCTTTAGGAATAATTAGCTGCGCTGCAAAACAAGAGCGGAAGCACCGCCACCACCATTGCAAATTGCGGCAGCACCAATTTTTGCCTCCTTTTCAGCAAGAATATGAATTAAGGTAACCAAAATCCTGGCGCCGGAGCAACCCAAGGGATGTCCCAGAGAAACTGCTCCCCCGTTTACATTTACATTGGCATCGTTTAGCCCCAATAATTTCATATTGGCCAGGCCTACTACTGCGAAAGCTTCGTTAAATTCAAAATAATCAACATCATCAATAGCGATTCCGGCCTTTGCCAAAGCCTTGGGTAGGGCTTTTGCAGGGGCCGTAGTGAACCATTTTGGCTCGTGCGCAGCATCAGCATAACCCTTTATTGTTGCTAAAGGGGTAAGCTTAAGCTCCTTAGCTTTTTCAGCACTCATCAAAACCATTGCGGCAGCCCCATCATTAATAGTAGAAGCATTTGCGGCGGTAACCGTACCCTCTTTTGAAAAAGCCGCCCTTAAGGCCGGTATTTTCTCCAATATCACATTTTTATATTCCTCGTCTTCAGAAACAACGATTGGCTCCCCTCTTCGTTGTGGAACTTCGACCGGAACTACCTCGTTGGCGAAACTCCCATTTTTCCATGCAGTTGCTGATCTTGAATATGATTGAATAGCGTAACTGTCCTGATCCTCTCTACTAAAATCATGTTCGGTAGCGCAGGCATCGGCACAAACACCCATAGCCTGTTGGTCGTATACGTCAACCAAGCCATCTTTTTGCATACCATCGATCATTGGTGTCGGGCCAAATTTTTGACCTTTGCGCATATAGGCATAATGCGGGATAAGGCTCATGTTCTCCATTCCGCCCGCAACAATTATCGAGGCATCGCCAAGCGCAATTGACTGGGCAGCTTGCATTACCGTTTTCATACCGGAGGCACATACCTTGTTTATGGTAGTACAGGGCACCGTATCCGGGATACCGGCAAAAATGGCCGCCTGTCTTGCAGGTGCCTGTCCCGTGCCAGCCTGCACAACATTCCCCATTAAAACTTCTTCAACTAAATTCGGATTCAGATTAATTTTATTCAAAGCGCCTTTTATGGCAATTGCCCCCAATTTAGGAGCCGGAACGGTAGAAAGGGCACCCATGAAACTACCTATGGGCGTTCGTACCGCAGAAACTATGACAACCTCGTTCATATCGTATTGTTTTAATCGTACAAAACTAATAAATAAAGAAGAAAGATCGGGCTAGTAAACGTAAAAGCTATTATGAGGGTTTAATTTTCTATTTTTGATCATAGATACATGCTCAATGCGAAAATTTCTCGATTCTATTTTCAAAAATCAGTCGCTTATCTACAAGTACTTTTTATACATTGCTTGTTTGTGTTGTATTGTATTTTTTTTTCCTAAAGGAGGGCAATTCAAGTACGAATTTCAAAAAGGGAAGCCTTGGCAATATGAAAACCTGTACGCCCCTTTTGATTTTTCCATTAATAGAACACCGGAGGAAATCTCTAAGGAAAAAACCGCATTGTCGAGAAATAAAATAGACTACTATAGGTACGATGATGATGTAGTGGCAGGGGTGTATGCGCAGTACGATGAGAGATTCCCTGAAATTTTTCCTTTAAGGACTTACAATCAAGTTCAAATTACAACACTATCAGCTGTTGGGAATTCGATTTTAGATACGCTATACGAACATGGCATTCTTGAAGGGGACATACTAAAAAAAGAACTTGACCCTATATATTTGGTAAGGAACAATGAAGCCTCCAAGACCACCTTTGGTAAACTTTATTTACAAAAGAATATAGATAAAACGGTTGATGACATCGTACGAAAAAAAGGTTTGGGAAGTTTTACCGAACCCTATCGGAGATTATTTGGCAGACTATTGCTGCCTAACGTTAGTTTAGACAAATCTCTTTCCAACAGCGCACTTCAGGAAGAACTTTCAAAGGTTTCCGGTACCCGAGGCACGGTAGACGAGGGCAAATTGATTATTGCCAAAGGGGAAGTGGTGGAGTCGGAAAACCTCCGGATACTGGAATCTTTAAAGCAGGAATATGCTTCTGAGCTTTGGACCGCCAATAACTATTATTTTATTCTTTTCGGTTATGCAGTTCTTGTAGCCTTGGTCTTAATGATGTTACTACTTTTTCTAAAAAGATACCGCCCTTTGGTTTATGAAAATAACGTAAAAGTTACTTTTATTTTTTTCAATATCCTCCTGATGGTTTTTGTTACCACCTTGGTGGTAAAATATAATGAGGCCTATATCTTCGTAGTTCCCCTTTGTATACTCCCCTTAATTTTAAAAACTTTTTTCGACGCTCGTTTGGGCCTTTTCGTACATGTACTTACAGTTTTGATTTTGGGTTTTGTGGTACCCAATAGTTTTGAATATATCTTTTTGCAAATTATTGCTGGTATCGTTACGATCCTCACAGTTTCCGAATTGTATAAAAGAGCAAACCTCTTCATTTCAGTTGGCCAGATTACCCTTATCTATGTAATAGGTTATCTGGCCTTTCATATTATTCATGAAGGAAACTTAGACAATATCATCTGGGGTACTTTGGCTTTGTTCCTTTTAAACGGAATGATAACGCTTTTTGCCCAGCCTTTAATATATGCTTACGAGAAGTTATTCGGCCTTGTTTCAGATGTATCCTTGTTAGAGCTATCCGATACCAATTCAAAATTATTAAAATCGCTTTCTAACAAGGCTCCAGGCACCTTTCATCACTCCTTACAGGTGGCAAATTTAGCTGAGGCCGCTGCAAATGAAGTGGGTGCAAATGCGATGCTGGTTAGGGTAGGGGCCTTGTACCATGACATAGGTAAGATCAATAATCCCACCTATTTTATTGAGAACCAGATTACCAATGTGAATCCGCATGATGAACTGTCTCCAAAAGACAGTGCCAAGATTATTTTGGCACATGTTATAGAGGGTGTTGAAATTGCCCGAAAAAATAACCTCCCAGATAGGGTAATCGATTTCATTCGCTGCCATCATGGCACCACCTTGGTCTATTATTTTTATAAAAAACAGGAGGAGTTAGGGGAAGCGGATAAGGCCGATTTTACCTATCCAGGACCTATTCCATTTTCAAAAGAAACGGCTATATTGATGATGGCGGATTCTGTTGAAGCGGCTTCAAAGAGTTTAAAAAACCCGACCTTTTTGATTATCGATGAATTTGTGGATAAAATAATAGCGGGCCAGATGGCGGCCAATCAGTTTCTCAATGCCGATATTACCTTTAAAGAAATAGAAACTATCAAGAAAATCTTCAAACAAAAGTTGACCAATATCTATCATTTACGGGTAGAATATCCCGAATAATCACCATTTGTTGGTTGACCATTAAGACTTTAGTTGAAAAGCAATTCATTTGATGTTATCAGACTTAATTTAGTATAAAAAAATCAAATAAATAGTTGCTTTATAGTGTTGTAAAAATGTACATTTGCAACCGCTTTAGAGCGATGTTCATTAAAATATTTTGGAGAGGTGCCTGAGTGGCCGAAAGGAGCGGTTTGCTAAATCGTCGTACCCTAACAAGGGTACCCAGGGTTCGAATCCCTGTCTCTCCGCTAAATTCTGGCAGAGATGACAGAAATTAGAAGTATTGTAACTAGTAGATTGAGGGCCGACGTACCGGCTGGCCCTTCGCTTAAAATATCTACTAGACATTTACACTCAGTCCGGGGTGTAGCGTAGCCCGGTTATCGCGCCGTCCCGAAGTCTCGGGAGTACGCGGAGGTCGTCACGCTTGAGGCGTGACCACCTAGAAAAAGAATTATGTTCGTTTATATATTGTATAGCGAAAAACGTTCAAAGTATTACGTGGGTCAAACCGCTGATATTGATAAAAGATTGAAAAGACATAACCTAGGAATTGTTCGTTCAACAAAAACAGGGATTCCTTGGGTATTAGTTTTGCAAATGGAGGTTTTAACTCGGTCTGAAGCGATGCTTTTAGAACGAAAAATTAAAAAGAGAGGAGCAAAACGTTTTTTAGATAGCCATTTCGGGGTGTAGCGTAGCCCGGTTATCGCGCCGCGTTTGGGACGCGGAGGTCGCAGGTTCGAATCCTGCCACCCCGACAAAGAAAAATCCAATCACGAAAGTGATTGGATTTTTTGTTTTTATAGCGTAGTGCTGCAAGCACTTAAGCAGTAAAAATAAAAAATACAAACAGGCGATAGCCTGTGTCGGATATTCTTGAGCACCGACCCGAATACAGGTTCAACAAAGTTAATCCTGTCAGCCCGATTAAACACTTTTCAAGTGTAATCAAACAACGCTAATTAATTGATTAATAGGGTTTTTTAGTTACCTTGCATTCATATGATATCATCTGAAACCGCCTTTTGGTGTGCAATTCGGTGTGCAAATTGCATAAAATTTTGGGGTGTCATTTTTGATTTTCATTTTTTGCCATTCTGCTAGGTTATTTCCATTTAGAACTTAGCATACCCAGACAATGAACTATATACGTCTTAAGTTTGATTCTCTTTAAATAGGTGTAATAATCAGGAAGAAGAAAAGAGAGAATTAAGGTTAGTATACGTGGTGAAACTTAAGACTTCGACAATCCTCAGGTCTCGGGAATAATCCTCACTTTTTTACTGCTCAGATCACGTTCAGTTCTTTGAGACCTTTGATTTCATTTTCAAATTCTTGTAATGCATTTTTTCCATTGATTAACCTCTGTATATAAATCTGACTTACTGATTTAAATTATGTGCTGGATCATTTTATGGATATTATTATTTTTATATAATTCCAATAACATAGCAGTGTAGATTCCGGTAAAATTGTTGTTTTTTGCAAGATTACCAAACAGGCTTTCTCGCTTAATAAAAGCTAAGGAGTCATTTTTTGTTTCTGACGCCGCATTGTGCAATTCGTCACGCATTGCATCTATAATTTTCAGTGCTTGTCCGTTCTGGTCTGTTTCTTTATCACTATAGTAGCACCAAGCTGCTAAGACCAAGGTGGCGAATTTGATGCTTCTTCCTTTTGCCAAATTTTCATTTATGGTTGGGATTAAAAACTTAGGTAGTTTGGCAGAGCTTTCCGAGCAAATACGGCCGACGCTGTCTTTGATATTAGGGTTGGCAAAACGTTCTAAGAGACTGTCTTTGTAGTCCTCTAAATTAATGCCGTCAATGCCACCTAAAATAGGCGTGGCTTCTTCATCCAAAAAGGCTCGTAAGTAGTTCGCAAAGACTTCATCTTCTACACAAGCATTGATGGTTGGGTGTCCATGAATCGCTCCCAAAATTCCCAAAACTGAATGCCCTGCATTTAGGAGTCTTAATTTCATTTTCTCATACGGCCCTACATCAGGGACAAATTGTACGCCTACTTTTTCAAAGGCAGGTCGTCCGTCCGAGAATTTATCTTCTACCACCCATTGTATAAAAGGTTCGCAAGTCACTGGCCATGTATCGACTATACCATAATTTTTAGCTAGAGTGTCGATATCTGCTTTGGCCGTTACTGGCGTAATACGGTCAACCATACTATTGGGAAAGCAGACTTCTTGTGCAATCCAATTTGCCAAGTCCTCATCTTGCACTTTGGCAAAAGCTAAAAGCATCTTACGCATCATATCTCCGTTATGTTCGATATTATCACAAGACAAAATGGTAAAAGCAGGTAATCCTTCATCGCGACGTCTTTTAAGGGCAGCCGTTAAAAAACCATATATGGTTATTGGATCTTGCGGGTGGCGTAGTTCATGTTGTATGTCGGGGTGGGTAAAATTGAATTTTCCAGTAGTAGGGTTGAAATTATAACCTCCCTCCGTAATGGTCAGCGATACTATCTTCGTGTCAGCATTTGCAATACGGGCTATAACTCGTTCAGGGTTAGTGGTTCCCATTTCAAAGTCAACTATCGACCCAATTACTTCGGGTTCGATTTTTCCGTTAGGATGCTTAACCATAAGCGTATAAAGATGGTCTTGCTTTTTTAAAATAGTATGTAGTTTAGTATCTGCTTCGCGTAAACCGATTCCGCAGATTCCCCAGTCTGATGCTTCCCCCAGCTGTCGTAGTTGGTGCAAATAATACGCTTGATGCGCACGGTGGAATCCGCCAACGCCCACATGTACAATTCCAATTTTATTGTCCGTGCGGTTATATACGGGTACGGGCATACGGCTTCCCAATTCTTCTAAATTTTGTTGTTGAAGTTGTATTGGTGTTTTCATTAATGTGTTACCGTTTTTGATTTTCCACGTTTGAGCGCCCAATAGGCTAGTACAAAATAAATGATGGTACTGATGAAAGCATAGGTGTAAAAGAGTTGCCGATTTTCGATATAATCTGATTCTGTAGCGCTACCGAACATCACATTACAAGCCAACACCAAAGTGGCCACCAAGGCCAAAATGGCTATGAATTTTAATAGTTTAGAGAATAGAGAAGCATCCTTAGAAATAACAGGCTCTTTTTTTGCTTGCTGCTCTTGAAAACGTTCAATCGTTTCTTTCCGAACTTCTTCTTCTTTTGCTTCCTCCGGATAGTCCTGTTTCGCCCCGTATTTAGATGCAAGTAGTGTATACACCGCTATGGTAAAAAACCATGTCGGGATAAATAGATAATAAAAGGAGATTACATCCAGCGCATTCAAGCCAAAACCGAAGACCAAGCCCAAGGCCCAAGAGGCAACGGCGGGCATGCTAAAGGTCAGTTTGCGGTACGAAGACCAATAGCGCGTAAAGCCAATTCTAGGGAAAATCTGGTGCTCGGCAAACACGATCGCCCCTACAGGAACGACCAGCAACCCTGCATAGGTCAGTAGCGGCAGTATTTGTGAAAAAACAAAAGGGAAACAGGCGATGGCTACGGTGATCACACCAACCACAATGGTTGTTTTCTTACGTGAATGATCGAAAAAAATGGCTTGTGCGGCTAAACCTGCTCTGTACAAATTCGTAATCGCGGTCGTCCAACCGGCAACAATAACAATTACAAAACCGGACCAACCTAGAGCGTAATAGGCCACATCACCTGGATCGAGTTCAATGATTGATTTTCCTAATATGACGGCGGCGCCGGCACCCATGATTCCGGCAGCTATCCATGCCACATAATGACCGAACATCATACCTGTACTAGTGGCATATCCGTAGTTTTTCTTTTTGGCAAAACGCAGAAGAGCCATATCGATCAATCCGAAATGAGTAATGGTATTGGCTGCCCAACCAAAGCCAATGACCTCGACCAATCCTATTCCGGGTTCGCCATCGCTGTTAATTCCTGTCCAGATACTCTGGTCGCCGAGGGTCATAAAATCAGCCCATCCAGCTGGTAGAGTTTTATCCAATACGTCTAAAGACAAGGCAGGGAGTAGCACCATAGCGCCACTTGTAAACATCACAAAGAGCCAAGGGGCGCAGATACCCGAGAACTCGGAAACGGCATTAAAGCCATACAGCGCGATAGACACCACAACGATGCCTACAGCCAAAACAATCAATATAAACCAAGCATTGGTGGGGTACCAATTGAGCTGCGCGGGAATATCAAAAGCAAAGCGAACCGCTGTTGATGAGACCGTGATCATCGCGGCCGAAATCACGGAAAAGATAACCACATTGGCCCAGTTGTAAAGCTTGGTCATCGAGTCGCCGGCAATCTTATTCAGATAGGTATAGAGGCTTAAGCGGGTATCAACGGCAATAGGGGAGGTGATGAACCTCCAGCTCAGAACAGCTAGAATATTACCAATCAGAAGACCGAGGATGATATCCATTGTCTTGGCACCAAGCGCCACAAAAGTTGCTCCGATTACAAACTCTGTAGCCGCCACATGTTCGGCAGCGTAGAGGCCCGCAAAATGGGTCCAATCGTGTAATTTGTGTTTAGCGACGGGTAATTGTTCTTCGTCTAGATTTTCAAATTGTTGGAAGTTTGTATTTTCCTGCATGTTTGTTTAATTGTATAATGGTTGTCTTGTAGGCTACTATTAATATGATTAAATGCATGCCAACGTTTCGGCTATGATACGCTCCGGATATTTCCGTAAGAAAGAGTTCGTCGCATCCTTAACCTTTTATAAAGCTACGGATTTCCGCTTAGGAAATCCGACCACAATGGATTATAGGTAATGTTAGTTGTAGTTTTTAGAATTCGGTTAATCATTCAAGAAATAAACTTTAAAATGTGGATAATTATCGTATTACAATACTTAATTTAATTCTGAAACCCCGACAAAAGCCAGTTCGTTTTTTGAGCTGGCTTTCCTGTTTTAGGGTTTTATCGTTTCAGGATTTATTTTTCCAATCCTCAAATTCAGATTTTATCTTATTATCCGTGAGCGGGTAAAGTCCAATGACGGATTTTCCAGCCGCTACTTTTTCTAGGACAAACGTTTCATATAAGGTCATTTGCAAACACTCATCTGCAACCTCGTCAACAATGTCTGATGGAATGACCATAACTCCATCGTCATCGCCGACAATCATATCCCCAGGAAAAACGGCTACATCACCGCAACCAATGGGGTCATTTATGGCAATGGCCTGATGTAAGGTCAAATTCGTAGGGGCCGATGGTCTATTATGATAAGACGGAATGTCTAAATCAGCTATTTCGGCCGAATCTCGAAAGCCACCATCCGTTACGATTCCGGCGACTCCTCTTAACATTAGCCTTGTTGCCAAAATGGAGCCAGCCGAAGCAGCTCTGGCATCTTTTCTACTATCAATAACCAACACAGCACCTTCGGGGCATTCCTCTACCGCAACTCTTTGTAGATGTTTGGGGTCTTTAAAGACTGTTATTGGATTCAGGTCTTCCCGGGCAGGTATGTATCGAAGGGTATAAGCTTCTCCCACCATTGTTGGTTTACCAAGTTTCAGTGGTTTTACCTTTTGAATGAATTGATTCTTAAGGCCTTTTTTGAACAAACAGGTCGCAATTGTAGCCGTACTCACTTTTCTTAATTTTTCTATTGTCGGATTGGTCCCTGCACCCATTGGCTTGTTTTTTAAACTATAGATTTTTCGCTAAAAATTTGGAAGTCTTACAAATATAACTATTTTTGGTAAACCAAACTGGTTAACCAATTTAAACAAACATGTGTTTTGCTTTCGTTTACGGCTTTATTTTTCGCTCAACGGTATCAAACCTTTTTTATTAAGCAACATTTCAAACTAGGAATCAACATTTAAACAATATGAATTTCAAAATATCTCAATCGGCCACTACGATATATATTATAATGATAGGTGCTTTCTTGTTGTTGAATAGTTGCAAGGATAAAAAACACGATGTCTCTAAAACGGCTGAAAAAGCGTCTAGCGGGATTGTTGCAAATGACATCATACCATTCTTTAAACATTGGAATTTAATTTTAGGCGATGGTTCTAATGTAGGCCAAGCAACTGACTTTGAAAACAAGAATTTCTTCTATACTACAGGAGATGACAATGGCGACTGGGTGGTATTTAAGTCGCCCAATGCAGGTAACACTCATGGTACATCGAATAACACCAGAACCGAACTGGCGCAATTAAAGAAGTGGACACCAATGACCGAGGCTAAAATGAACGCTACTCTTAAGGTAATGAATGTATCGACTACAGGCGATGCTAGCGTTGCATCTACTTATTCGGTGGTGGTTGGTCAGATTCACAGTGCGGATGGGCATGAGAATGAACCACTAAAAATATTTTACAAAAAATTTCCTGGTCATACCAAAGGTTCTGTCTTTTGGAATTATGAAATCAATACCGCAGGTGAGGATAATTCGAGACGATGGGATTATTCATATCCTATTTGGGGATATGACTTTTCTGTTGTTGGCAATGATGGAAGTTCTTTTCCGCCAGAACCCGAAGATGGAATTGCCTTAGATGAAGAATTCAGTTATGAAGTAGAGATTAAGGAAGGTATGATGCATCTCAAATTTACCAGTGAAGGACATGAAACCAAAACCTTTACTAAAAACCTCATTTCCTCCGAATATGCAGAGCGTTCTAATACCCCAGAACAAGTCAAGAATTTGTTTTTACCAATAGGCCAAGATGGCGTGGAACGTAAAAATGCCTATGCAGGCGAGGGTCTCTTTTTTAAATTAGGAACTTACAACCAAACGAACGGAAAAGACCCTAAGGTAAATAGGGTATGGTGTTCTGGGGCCGAGACCCATGGTGGTGATTTACAAAAACAATATGCAGATGGCAATTACGCTGAAGTATGGTTTAAATCGGCAAGTATAGAAATCAGCGATGATGCCATATCCAATGCAGGTTATTTTGAAGCTAATGATGGCTTAAGTCAAAAAACGGTGTACCCAAGTGAGGTGATTCCCGCTATAGATAAGTTTAAAATATTGTTGGGAGACGGAAAGACTGTTGAAAACCTTGTTGATTTTGAAGATAAAGATTTTTTCTACACTGTAATTGATGGTACAAGACGTTGGGTAGTTTATAAAACACCGAATTCCGGCGTCACTTCAAAAAACTCTAGTAATACGAGAACAGAACTACATGAAAAAAGAGATTGGGTACCAGAAGAGGGAGGTAGGCTAACAGGCACCTGCAAGGTCATGCAAGTCTCAACTTCGGGTGATGCAAGGGTTGCTGCCTCCTACTCGGTAGTCGTTGGCCAGATTCATAGCGGTGAAGGCCATGAAAATGAACCCCTAAAAATATTTTATAAGAAATTTCCTGGCCACGATAAAGGGTCCGTATTCTGGAATTACGAAATCAATACAGCAGGAGATGATAATGCTGGTAGATGGGATTATTCTACGGCCATTTGGGGCAATGACATGTCTGTCATAGGAACATTTAAAAATGATTATCCTGCTGAACCTGTTGATGGAATAGAATTAGGAGAAGAATTCAGTTATGAAGTAAATGTTTATAAAGGCATTATGTATCTCACATTTAAAAGTGAAGGACATGAGACAAAAACATATACTAAAAACCTAATCAAATCGGAGTACGTAAAAAAATCAGACCTACCAGCCCAAGTAAAGGAACTATTTGTACCTATAGGACAAGATGGAACCGAACGTGCAATAGCCTATAGCGGAGAGTTGAATTATTTTAAACAAGGTGCTTATAACCAAACCAATGGCAAAAGTCCTGAAACAAATATGGTTTGGTATGCAGGGGCGGAAACCTATGGAGGTGATATTGCCAAGCAATATGAAAATGGTTGCTATACAGAAGTATGGTTTAGAGATACAACGGTTGGGCCGGGTATAGCACCAAAGTAAATCGAACCTAAATGATTGAGGGCCATATTTAGAACGAATTAATAACAGTATGATATGAAAACATTTGGAGCAAGTAAAGAATTTATAAAAGGAGAAGATTTAGGGTGGGAGGTCGTAGGAGAAGGCCTGAAAAGAAAAATAATGGGTTATGACGACAAGATCATGTTGGTCAAAGTCCATTTTGAAGTTGGGGCAATTGGTCAAATGCACGAACATTACCACTCCCAAGTTACCTATGTCGAAAGTGGAAGCTTTGATGTAACTATTAACGGAAAAACCCAAACTTTAAAAGGCGGTGATTCCTTCTATATTCCACCACATGCTATGCACGGAGCTATTTGTACGGGAGCGGGAGTATTAATAGATGTTTTTAGCCCAATTCGGGAAGATTTTATGAATAAATAAGAATTATGGACTTGAAAGGAAAAATTGCCATCGTAACTGGAGGCACAAGAGATATCGGAAGGGCAATAAGTATAAAATTGGCAAAAGAAGGTGCAAGAGTGGTAGCCAATTACTTCAATAATGAAGACAATGCCAAAGAAACTTTGGCAGCAATTGAAGCTATTGGAGGAACAGGAATTATCGTCAAAGGTGATATGACAAAGAAAGCAGATGTTGACAACTTGATTAAAGAAACAACGGTTGCCTTTGGAGATTCCATCGATATTGTAGTTAATAATGCCGGAGGTTTGGTCGCTAGAAAAACCATAGCTGAAATGGATGAGGCTTTTTTTAACAAGGTCATGTTTTTGAATTTAAACTCCACATTTTTGGTGTCACAGGCAGCTTTGCCGCATATGGGTTCTGGTGCTTCTATTGTAAATATTGCTTCGCAAGCTGGTAGAGATGGCGGCGGCGGCGGCTCTTTGGCCTATGCAACCTCAAAGGGAGCTGTCATGACTTTTACCCGAGGTTTGGCTAAAGAAGTAGGCCCAAAGGGCATTCGGGTGAATTCTTTATGCCCAGGCATGATTGCCACCAAATTTCATGATGACTTCACCAAAGATGAAGTGCGTACAAAAGTGGAGGGAATGACACCCTTGCGCAGGCAAGGTTCAGCTGAGGAAATTGCCAATACCGTGGCTTGCTTGGCCTCATCGGAAACATCCTTTATAACCGGAGCAAATGTAGATATTAATGGGGGACTGGCCTTTTCTTAAACTAGTTCTGAGAATTTGGTTTAGGTAATAAGTCGTTACACCTTAGACGTTTAGCAATTTATAAAAGTAAAAATCATAAAATTTCAGAATTCATTTTTATTTAACAAACTAATAACATATATTTGGTAAACCAAATTGGTTAACCAGTATGGAAAACCAATTTTACAACTTAAGTAACTATACTTTATACTAACCAAAGACAAAACACGAAATGAAACTATAGAAACGATTAAGAAAGAAAAAAGGACGGGTGCACGCCCATCCTTTTAAATCAAATTACTTCATTTTGAAGGGAAGTAAAACGTAAAACATGCACATAATTACTATATACACGCTCCATACAAACATAGGCAAATTCATTGACTTTTTTGAAAGCGTGTATTGGTAAGTGAGAAGAAGAAGTGTGGTTCAGATATCACATGTATTCCATCGGAAAAACCCGATAGACATTACTAACTTAATTTTATCAGAAATGAATTTAAAAACGAAGCTTACCCTAATGGCAATATTGTTGGTCAATATTGGATTAGTGGCACAGGACAGTTATACGTTGACCGGAACGGTAACTGACGGAGTAGGTCAACCGGTACCAGCGGCTAATGTAATTATTCAAAATACCACCAATGGTACCTCTACCGATTTTGATGGAAACTATGCTATTGACGTTTCCAACGGCGATGTACTTGAATTTTCTTCTTTGGGATTTGCGTCCCAGGCAATAACCATCAATGGTCAGCAGGCTCTGAATGTAACCCTGGTAGAGGATTCCGCCCAACTCGAGGAAGTAGTGGTAGTCGGATATGGTACCCGAAAGAAAATACATAACACCGGTGCAATAGCGCAAGTTAAAGGTAATGATGTAGCGGCTATTCAATCTACACGTGTTGATGAAGCGCTGGCCGGTAAATTATCCGGGGTTTTGATTCAAAACCAAAATCCAGAACCCGGCGCAGCCCCGAAAATTCAGGTCAGGGCCGCTTCTTCTGTTTCAGGGGATTCAGGGCCTTTGATTATAGTGGATGGTTATCAAATTTCGGGGAATTTAGCCACAATAAACCCTAATGACATTGAGAGTATTGATGTGTTAAAGGACGCCGCTTCAGCTTCTATTTATGGCGCTAATGGTGCCAACGGGGTTATTTTGGTGACTACCAAGAAAGGAAAATCTGGCAAACCTCAATTCAGTTATAATACCTTCTTTAGCTTTTCAAATAAATATCGTGATAACATCTTAAAGTCAGGTCCGGAATGGGCTGCCTTTTCAAGACAGGAAATCGCAGCAGGTAATTGGGACCTTTCTCAAGTAGATCCGGCTTTTGTGGAGTATCGCTTGAATGCTTATGAAAACTCACCGGGCGCTATAAGTCCGGAAGACTGGTTGTTTAGAACTGGTAGTTCGATGAGCCATGATTTTAGTATGAGAGGTGGCTCCGATAATACCAAGTATTTTGCCTCAGTTGGTTATCAGGATACCGAAGGCGTGGCAATTACCCAAGGTTTTCAAAGAGTGAATGCCCGTTTAAATCTTGATGTGCAAGCAAGTGAAAAGTTCAGTACGGGTTTAAGCTTTAACGGTTTTGCTTCCAGAAGGGATATTTTGGCCCATGATATGAGGGATCTTTTAAGGGCATATGGTGTACACCCTGTATATCATACCACTGAGTCTATTGCATTTGTTCGACAATTAGATCAAGAGGCCCAGGCACTAGGACTTGCTGCATTTGACAATGGATATAGGGGAGGTGTTGGTCCCACAAGTATATCGGATTTGGTACCTGGAGATAGGGTAGACGATTGGCATTACGGAAGGGCGAACAATGGTATTGGAGGCTCCGGAGACGCAGGCCCTGCTCAAAAACTTGACAATGCGGACCAATGGCAAAAAACTTATTTTGCCAACCTAACATCGTATTTGCAATATGAAATTGTTGACGGTTTGAATATAAGAACTTTTTTAGGTGGGGATTTTAATCAAACTCAAGATTATTATTATCAAGGTTTGGCCTCAGATTCCAGAGCGCGTACGAATCAGACGGATTTGGACGAAAGAAATGTAACCGCTACGTCCCTTCTAAGTACAACAACATTAAATTATAATAGAACAATTAATAAGCATGATGTTGATGCAGTTGTTGGATATGAATTTTTAAACAATTATATCAATGGTACTTCTTTAACGGGAACTAATGTGCCTTTTAGTGACATTGTTAATTACAACTTACTGGACCCAGCGGATATTACCACAAGGGAAATAGATGTTACCAGAACAAGAAAAAGTGTTTTTGGTAGGGTACAATATGCCTATGATAATCGTTATCTGGCATCGGCATCCATAAGGAGAGACGGCGATTCTCGTTTTGGCGCCAATGAACAATTCGGAACCTTTCCAGGGATGTCTTTAGGGTGGAATGTACACAACGAAGGTTTTTGGAAATCCGAAGCAGTAAGTCTATTTAAGTTAAGATTTAGTACAGGGTCTTTGGGAACCAGCTCGTATTTAAACGATTATGATGCACAAAGCCTTTTAAACCCTATAGCAACCATCTTTGGAACAGGGTTCGCAATTTCGTCAAATACAGAAAACCCGGACTTAACCTGGCAAACCAATACAGAGACGAATTATGGTATAGATTTAGGTTTTCTAAATAACCGTTTTAGTTTAAGTGTAGACTATTATAATTCTGATATTGAAGACATGATTTTTGGAGCATCTATAGATGTAGCTTCTATAGGGCAATCATCCTACATAATTAATGGGGGCGATATGGCCAGTTCGGGATTGGAGTTTGTACTTTCCGCAGGAATTGTTCGAAATCAAAATTTCACTTGGAATGTCAATGCCAACCTTTCCACGGTGGAAACTGAAATTACGGATTTGAACGGATTGGAGGAATTACCTCAGGTACAATACGGACAAAGTGGTAGAGGCCCTGTGTTCCGAAATTATATAGGCGGCGAATTAGGAGAGATGTGGGGATTGGAAACCATTGGTGAAGTGGAAATGCAATATTTGGAAGATCCAACAAGACACCCTAACAATAGGTCTGGTGAATCTTATGTGGTCGATCAGAATAGTGATGGAGTTATTAATAGTGACGACTATGTAAAAATAGGACAAGCAACTCCGGATTTTTATTGGGGACTAAATAGCAGCATGAATTATAAGAATTTAGACTTGTCTATGCAGTGGCAAGGTTCTCATGGTGCAGAAGTATATAATATCGATCCGTTGTACTATGAATCGCAATGGTCTGGAAGATTAGTAGATAGTTTTGATGTCAATGATGATGGTATAGCCGATCACAATGGAGAGTTTTACATTGGGAATAGAAGGCAAACAGACCATGGTATTCAAGACGCATCCTATATCGCCTTAAGAAACTTGACTTTAGGGTATACGCTTAATCCGAAATGGGTTGAAAAGGTAGGTATAAACTCATTGCGATTGTATACCGCGGCAACCAATTTATTATATATCATGGGAGATGATTATACTTCTTATAACCCAGAAGGTATTGAGAAAACCAATACAGGTTATTTAGGACCAATTACAGATGGTGTTCAAGTTGGAGCCAGCCCAATTGTGAGGAGTTTTACTTTTGGTCTAAATGTTAACTTTTAAAAAAAGCAAAATGAAAAAAATATTTTTATTATTGACAATAGTGTCATTAGCTATGGGATGTGAAGATTTAGAACAATTACCATCTAACGTTGCCAATTCAGATTCTTTAACAGATTTTGATGGTGTCTTGAACGCAGCCTATTACTATCAGCTCGGTTCTGTGACACCAATGGCGGTGATGGGAGACTTTAGGGCGGACAATGCCTTGATGCAAGAAGAACCATATCCATCGTTTGATAGATATAATAGTGATTTATTAGATATGGAAGATCAGTTTTTTGAACCTTTTTATATCGCTTTGTACAGATCTATATTAAGTGCCAATAATGTTATTATAAATTCTCAAAACACTACCGATGTTGGCGAGGCAAAATTTTTAAGAGCCCTGTCTTACTTTAAGTTGGTCAAGGTCTTTGGAGATGTAACGGTAAATTTAACCGCTGGAGACCTTAATTTGGACTCAGCAAGACAACCCGCCGCAGATGTGTATAATAGCATTATCATTCCAGATCTACAAGATGCCATATCCGCATTGGATAATTCAGGTATAGCTACAGGTAGGGCTACCCAAATAGCCGCTCAGGCCCTGTTGGGTAAAGTATATATGCAACGAGGTGATTTTGGCAACGCCGAATCATTTTTAGGAGCTGTTGTAAACGGAGCCGCTGGTGCCGGGGTTGATTTACAGGCCAACTTTGCCGATATTTTCGGTAGTGAAAACAATTTGAACCCAGAAATTATTTTTGCAACACAATTGTCGGCTTCTGTTCCTGATGAATACGGATTTACTGAATTTACAGGATGGTTTATTGGAAACGATTCCAAAGCCTTTGAACCTTTAGATCCGGATTTAATCGCAGCTTTTGATGCAAGTCCTGGAGACTTAAGAAGAGCATTGACAATTGATGAAGACAACCTTAGAGGGATTAAGTATGGCTCGGAAAACCCTGACCAAGATTATATAGAAATACGTTTAGGTGATATTATTTTGCTATATGCCGAAGCATTAAATGAAAATGGTAATACCGCCGCCGCCTTATCGGAGTTAAATAAGATCAGGACCAGGGCAGGTTTGGCTGATTCAAGTGCGGTAACGCAAGCTGAAGTAAGACAGGCCATTCAGGACGAAAGAAGATTGGAGCTGGCTTTTGAAGGACACAGATGGTTCGATTTGGTGAGAACAGGAACTGTAGATTCAGAAATGGGGGAAACAATAAATTCTGATTATCATTTGTTCCCGATTCCAGTCTCAGAAGTTTTAGCTAGCGATGGAGTAATTACTCAAAATGCTGGATACTAATTTACATTTCCCATAGCATGCTGAAGACCACACAGTGGTCAAGCATTATAAAATCTATAAGTGACTGGATAGATATTTAGAGTATGCCAAAAGTTAGATTTTGCCTTTGGCATATACTATGAGTTGTTTTGAGTTAGTTTAGTATGGTTTTGCTGACCTTTGGTTAGGTCGGCAAGACTGCTAACTTAATGGTTAAACCGTGATACTTTTAGGGTAAACTACTTAAGAAGTTTTTTTCTGGTTGAAGTTAATTTCATAATTTTAACAAACCAATCTGGTTAACCAATTTTGAGCAAAAGTTATAATCGCCTATGAAAATAGAAGTCCTCACAAGAACCGAAAACCAAAATATACAGAACTCGATAATTGCGAAAATTCGCGACCTGATGAATTTTAAAAACTTGGAACCAGGTGATAAGCTTCCGTCAGAACGGATGCTTTCCGAAAAGTTCGAGGTTAGTAGAAGTAATGTTCGCGAAGCGATCCAAAAACTGGAGTTTTACGGCATATTAAAATCAAAGCCCCAGAGTGGCACCTTCGTGGCCGAGATCGGTCAAGTAGCAATGAACGGCATGATGGAGGATATTTTAAGGTTGGAAGACCCGGATTTCAAATCTTTGGTCGAAACTAGGATTTTGTTGGAGCTAAAAACGGTACGGCTTGCGGCCCAACGAAGGACTAAAGATGATTTAATTCAATTGAGGATGGCCTTAGACGCTTATAGTGAGAAGGTGAACAACGGAGAAGATGCCGTACAAGAAGATTTGCTCTTTCACCTGGCAATTGCAAAAGCTAGCGGTAATAGTACGATGAATACGTTTATGTTAATCATTACGCCCGAGATTATTACCAATTTTGAAAAATACCATGTTTGCGATAAGGATTTGGCGTTTAGGGGAATTCAGGAACATCAAGATATTTTCGAGGCCATCAAGGCGCAAAATCCGCAGTTGGCAAAAGAAAAAATGAAGGTACATTTTAAAACCTTGTACCAATACTGCTATAACATATAACACAGGAGAAGACGGAAAGATAAAATTGCACGCTTTTATCTTTCTTAAAATATATGAAGGGAACTAATACTTAAAATTTGACTATACAAATTCCGTTGTAATTGAACCGCTGTGGTAATTACTTCCAGAAATTTCTAGATAGATTATAAGTATAAACAAGCGTATCGCTTGCTTACCTTCTATTGTCAATTTGAGACAAAAAATATCTTTTACAACCAAACAAAAAAATTATGAAAGTCAAGGGATTAAGATGGTGGATAGTTGGCCTTGTCTGTTTGGCAACAATTATCAATTACATAGATAGATCGGCATTGGGAATCATGTGGCCCGAGATGAGTAAGGATTTGGGCTTGACAGAAACCGACTATGCCTGGGTAATCAATATATTTACCATCACCTATGCTGCAGGTAAATTTATTTCAGGAAAAGTCTATGATAAGGTAGGGACTAAAATTGGATTTGTACTCTCCATTTTCTTTTGGTCCTTGGCATCCGTTCTGCATTTCTTTGCAAAAGGGGCAACATCACTGGGCATATTTAGAGGACTTTTAGGAGTTGCAGAAGCTGGTAATTGGCCTGGGGCGGTAAAGAACAACGCAGAATGGTTTCCCATTCAAGAACGAGCGATGGCCCAAGGTATTTTTAATGCAGGGGCCGGAATAGGCTCTATCGTGGCAGCTCCCACTGTTGCAGAACTCTTCGGGGCATATGGCTGGAAAGTGACTTTTGTGATTATCGGAGTAATCGGGTTTCTATGGATTATCCCTTGGCTGATCATGAACAAGAAAAAACCCAAACTACACCCATGGATTACCGAAGAAGAAAAATCACATATCATTGAAGGTAGGCTCGAGGGTCGAAAAGATGCAGATTTGACCAAGGGCCTAAGTGTTCGGGAGATATTATCGAAAAAGGAATCTTGGGGGGTAATTGCGGCCCGTTTTTTTATAGAGCCAATTTGGTGGTTGTTTGTTTTTTGGATGCCCATCTACTTGTTTAAGGAATTCGATTTCGATGTAAAACAGATCGGTTATTATGCCTGGTTCCCATATGTCGGGGCCATGATAGGCAGTTTATCCGGGGGGTGGTATGCGCAGAAGCTTTTAAAAACTAATAGCTTGGATTTTAGTAGAAAACGAACCATTGCACTCGGTGCCGCCATTATTGTAATTTCAATTTTAGGTGCTATTTTCTTTGCGAATACCCCATTAAAATTTGTTTGCTTTGTTTTTGTTGTACTGTTCGGTTTTCAATTTTCCATCAGTAATATCCAAACAATACCAAGCGATCTTCTAAGTGGTAAATCCGTAGGTACACTTGCAGGTTTAGGAGGAAGTATTGGTGCTGTATCGGTAATCATAATGAACTGGTTGATACCAATTATTACGACCGAGTCTTATACGCCCGCATTTATCATTTTAGCCGTTTTGGCGCCACTGGCGGTACTATCGATTTATACGTTGATCAAAGAAATAAAGCCTATAGACGCTTAAAAATAAATAGATTAAAATTAATATAACATGAGTTTAAAAGGAAAAGTAGCGATAATCACAGGAGCAACAGGAGGTATTGGTTTTGAAGTAGCAAAGAGATTAGGTACAGATGGCTATACCGTTGTTTTAAACGGTATAGCAGATGATGAAGGAGCCAAACGCGTTGCAGAGCTAACTGCTCAGGGCATCGATGCCGAGTATCGTGGGTTCGATGTTACCAAAGAAGATGCAGTTGCCTCTAACATTAAGGCCATAGGAGAAAAGTATGGGAAAATAGACGTTCTGGTAAACAACGCAGGAGGTCTTGGTGGCAGATCACGATTTGAGGACATGACCACAGATTTTTATCGCTTTGTAATGGCGCTAAACCTTGATTCTGTTTTCTTTGCTTCTAGGGCCGCTATACCCTTCCTTAAAAAAGGGGAGCATCCTTCTATAATTAACTATACCTCGAATGCAGGCTGGACGGCCGGTGGCCCCGGTGCGGGCATTTATGGAACCTCAAAAGCCGGAGTACATGCGATAACCAGAGCATTGGCAAAAGATTTGGCCGAATATGGAATCCGGGCAAATGCCGTATCACCAGGTACTATCGATACCGATTTTCATAAACAAATCAAGTCTACCAAACCAGAAGTTTTTGCTTCTTGGGCAAATAATATCATGTTAGGAAGATTAGGGCAGCCAGAAGACGTTGCAGGAGTGATTTCTTTCTTGGCAAGTAAAGATGCGGCATTCATTACTGCTGAAACAATTCAAATCGGGGGGGGACAGGCCCTTGGTATTTAGAACTTCAATTTAAAATAAAAAATTGAACATATTCCTTTTGACCTCGCTTTGGTTAAAGGGAATACCAATAAATAAATAGAAATGAAGAAAGTAGTAACCTTTGGAGAAATCATGCTTCGCTTAGCACCTCCAGGTTTTTTAAGATTTTCACAAGCAACTAGCTTTGATGTGATATATGGTGGGGGAGAATCCAATGTGGCAGTTTCATTGGCCAATTATGGGGTGCCCGTAGATTTTGTAACCAGATTGCCCAAGAACGATATAGGTGCTTGCGCTCTAATGGAAATGCGTAAAAGAGGTGTAGGCACAGATAAAATCGTATACGGCGGCGACCGCCTTGGAATATATTTTTTGGAAACTGGCGCTGTATCCAGAGGATCTAAGGTCGTTTATGACCGTGCGCACTCGGCTATTGCTGAAATTGAATCGGGGATGATCGATTGGGACGCCGTTTTTGATGGTGTCGAATGGTTTCATTGGACGGGCATTACACCTGCCATATCGCAAGGTGCTGCCGATGTATGTCTGGAAGCCGTGAAAGCAGCCGATAAAAAGGGCATCACTATTTCTACAGATTTAAACTACCGTGCGAAGCTTTGGAACTATGGGGGCGATAGAGAGAAAATAATGACCGAACTGACTTCATATTGTGACATCATTTTAGGAAACGAAGAGGATGCCGAAAAGCACTTTGGTATTCACCCTGAGGGGTTGGATGTCCATAAAGACGGGCATGATGTAAAGGCGGAGGCTTTTCTTTCCGTTTGCAAGCAGATGATGAAAAAATTTCCCAAAGCAAAAAAGGTAATCACAACTCTAAGAGGTTCCATTTCGGCTTCACATAACACTTGGGCTGGTGTATTATGGGATGGTTCAAAAATGTACGAAACCCGTCAATATCAAATCACTGATATCGTTGATAGGGTAGGAGGTGGAGATTCCTTCATGGGTGGTCTTATTTATGGGTTATTGAAGTATCCTGAAAATGACCAAAATGCACTGGACTTTGCCGTAGCGGCATCCTGTTTAAAACATACGATCAAAGGAGATGCGAATTTGGTGACGATTTCCGAAGTTGAAAAATTAATGGGCGGTGACGCTTCTGGTCGGGTCGCACGTTAAAACAACAATCAAGAAAATGCTCTCACAAGAAGATATACTACAAAGTATGGAGGAATATGGGCTTGTTCCCGTATTTAATCATACTGATCCAGAAGTTGCTATAAAAGTGCTCGATGCATGCTATGATGGTGGTGTTCGGGTATTTGAATTTACAAATAGGGGCAGCAATGCGCTTGAAGTTTTTGAGATTCTCATACGTCATTCAGAAAAATATAATGATTTGATATTGGGTATTGGTACCATATTTACAGCTGAGGGTGCCGAAAAATTCATTGATGTGGGCGCTAAATTTATTGTGTCGCCAGCAATGGTTCCAGAAATGGCGACTTTTTGTAAGTCGCAAAAGGTTCTTTGGATACCTGGTTGTGGTACCGTTACTGAAATTCATAAGGCCGTAACCCTTGGGGCTAAAATAGTAAAGGCCTTCCCAGGCAATGTACTTGGGCCAGGATTTGTAAAAGCCGTGAAGGCGGTCTTTCCGCAGCTACCTATAATGCCTACTGGCGGTGTGGCACCATCAGAAGAAAATCTTGGCGCTTGGATCAGCGCAGGCGTGATCTGTGTAGGTATGGGTTCAAAATTGATTAGTAAGGAAACGCTATCTAAAAAGGATTATAAAGGACTTGAAGATACGGTAAGGGAGACTTTAAAAACGATTGCCAAACTTAGAGGGTAACAATATGGAAAAGCCGACCACAAAGAAATCTTTTTTAAGAAAGTTTCTGGCATTGGTTTTGGCTTTTGGCCCTGGTATTTTTGCAATCGGATATACAATTGGTACCGGGAGCGTTACTTCCATGATCGTTGCCGGAAGTACCTACGGTATGCAATTGCTATGGGTACTGCTATTGAGCTGTTTCTTCTCTGGAATTTTAATGTATGTATATGGTAACTATGCTTTGATTTCAGGCGAAACGGCCCTATTCGCATTCAAGAAACACTTAAAATGGGGGAAACTCATAGCTATCCTCATAATAATTGGAATTTCGTTCGGGCAATGGAATTCCCTCATGGGAATCATGGGTATCTCCGCTAATATAATCTATGAAATATTTGCAATTTACTTCCCGTCAATAGCCCAGTATAAATACGAAACGGTAATTCTGATAGCGGTAGTTGTAACCGCCATTTTCTATGCCCTACTCCTGGTGGGCAAGTATACCTTTTTTGAAAAAATCCTTGTCATTTTTGTGACCATCATGGGGCTTTCCTTCCTGATTTCACTTTTTATGGTGTACCCATTGCCCTCTGAAGTTGTGCAGGGACTTATACCTTCAATTCCCGACGTTCAAGGAGGCAAGATGTTGGTAGCTGCATTTGTTGGAACTACGATGGCCGCAGCAACCTTTTTGTCGCGTCCCTTATTTGTTAAGGGTAAGGGCTGGACCATCAAAAACCGCGATCAGCAAAAGAAGGATGCTATTATCGCTGCCATTCTTGTCTTTACCATTAGTGGGGCGGTAATGGCCGTAGCAAGTGGTGCCTTATTTCATCAGGGCAAACCGGTCACCCAAGTTTTGGATATGGTAAATACCTTGGAGCCCGTCGCAGGTAAATTTGCCTTGACCCTGTTCTTTTTTGGGACTTTGAGTGCTGGCCTATCCTCAATTTTCCCGATTCTCTTGATAACGCCAATTTTAATAGCCGATTATCAATCGGGGGAGTTGGATACCAGTTCTAAACAATTTAAAGTAATCACCGCATTTGCCTGTTTATTTGCTTTGATTGTTCCCGTTTTTGGTTCAAACCCGGTGGAGATGCAGATAGTCTCTCAGATATTCAATGTATTCGTATTACCACTGGTCATTATCGGGATACTATTGTTGATCAACAATAAAAAGCTCATGAAGCAATATAAGACCGGCATTTGGATTAACATTGGGTTGGTATTGGCCCTCATATTTTCATGTATCATTTCTTATAATGGGGTGGTCGCGCTATCAAGTTATTTTTAGACTTTTATCACTTGCCTTTATAAGTGCCCACTAGGTTATTTGATTTGCCACTAAGGCCTTGGCTTGAATTATCATCCCTGGTTTACAGAAATCACAATCTTACCATGGTGCAATCCATCGCCAAAACGTTGAATTGCCCATGGTATTTTGTCAAAACCGTATGGACCATCTATTACACAATTTATTTTGTTGTCTTCATAAAGTTGATTGATGTACTCTAGGTCCTTATTGGCCTTTAGCATGACCATATGCACACGTTTCTTGCTAAACAATTTTAGGATTGGACCCATATAGATCATTTGCAATAGCTTACCCGACCTGCCACCGATTGAAACGTATTTTCCTCCCGGTTTAAGCACCTTTAAAAATTTCCATAGCGATCTATTGGTTCTGCAATCAAGAATCAGATCATATTGCTGGTCGCTTTTGGTGAAGTCTTCTTTTTTGTAGTCAAGTACCTTGTCAAAACCTTGGGCTTTCATGGCTTTTAGTTTTTCACCGGTATCCACCCCTGTAACATCGGTATTATAAAGTTTTGCAATTTGAACTCCAAATGAACCAACGCCACCGCCACCGCCATTGATTAAGATTTTCTGCTGCTCTTTTAGTTGCCCCACATCCCGTAGAGCCTGTAGGGCAAGCATCGCCGCATGTGGGATACTGCTTGCTTCTTCAAAACTCATGCTTTCCGGCTTTCGCTCCAGTGCTTTTTCATCTACGCAAAGAAACTCGGCAAAACTGCCAAATCCGAATTCTGAGATGTCGCCATAGACAGCATCGCCCCCTTTAAACTTTGTAACATTACCCCCAATCTGTTCCACAACTCCGGCAACCTCCATTCCCGGTATCATTAATTTTTTCTTGGGACGAAATAGCCCAAAATACAAACGATAGGCAAAAGGCTTTCCGGTAGTAATACACCAGTCATAATCATTGATCGTTGTTGCAAAAACCCTAACTAGAACTTCAGTGTTTTTTGGTTCAGGTGGCTCCAGTTGTTCAATCCTAAGAACCTTATGGGGTACTCCATAGTTTTTAATGGTATATGCTTTCATAATTATGAATATGATCTTCGGCGGTTGAGGTAAGAAACCTAGGTTTGTTTATTATATATCAATATTATTTTAATCTCAGAGAGACTACAATATTGGCTGTTTGTTTTTCATTAGATAGTTTATGGCATCTTTTAAGACTTGTTCGAAATTTTTGGAAGTGTCAAAATAGTTTATATCGTACTTTTTACAGTCTTTTTTTATCCTTTTACTATAATCGATCATGTTGCTTATATGGCTTTCAACGTAATCCTTCGATTCTTTGGTTAGCCAGTCATTTTTTCCGTAGCTATAGTCGTAAACATCTTTAACCTTTTCATTGATATCCACATTTGGATAACCAACAAAGCATACTTTTATACGGTTAG
Organism: Aggregatimonas sp.; assembly: GCA_965238025.1. Lineage (GTDB taxonomy): Bacteria > Bacteroidota > Bacteroidia > Flavobacteriales > Flavobacteriaceae > Pelagihabitans. Next base: position 2,758,073 of record OZ250162.1, read on the forward strand.
GATACTTATTTAATAATTCGTTTATCAGTTCGGGAAGAACAGCTTCGCCTTCAATAACATAATCGGTTTCCGACCATATCATACTTTCGCACATCGCTCTTAAAAAGCTCCAAAGTTTTTCGGCAATTTCATTGGGCCATAATTTATCATGAATTCCATATTCAGGAATACCATTGGTAAATCCCATTACAAGGCAATCCAGGGATACATATGGAATGTGATACTGCCGCATTATTTTCTTTGCAATCATGGTTTTTCCTGACCTTGATGTGCCACTGATTATATATAACATGCTAAAAAAGTTTGGTGCTCTTTATCTTTAACTGAATATTTTTTATGCATTTCACAAATATTGCTTGTCGGTTAAGTTATAAGCAGTACAGAGCGAATACGGAGTATGGCTTTCATGGCTTTTGTTGTAGCATATTTTTATTTTCAAAGGCTTCTTATTTCAGTTTTGGGTTCTTCTACAAATCCAAAAATCTGAATTAATCCAAAAGTTAGGGATAACCCAATAATTGAAGCAACAACATCATAAATGTCAAAGACATTATTTCCTCCAAGATTATGCAATTTAAATTCCTGGGATATGACATAAATTGCAGCTATACCTACAGCTATTAAATATACATATGTGTCCTTGATATTACCTATTGTGTTACCGAAGTACAATCTCATTTGCAATAAAATTCCGGCCAAAACAAGCGTTCCAATTATTGCCTCAACAAGATTCGGAAGGGAAAAAACAATTATTTGGAAAAATTCGGATAGTTCATTTTCCAAAACCCAAGGTCTCAGATAAAACTTATTTAGAATAAAAACGAGAATCGTTATTCCAAATAAATATCTCACGTATCTTTTTACTGGTATTTCTTTCATTTTTTTAATGCGCCGCTTTAATTGGATGACATCTCTAACGATATCCCACCTATGGAACTAAGGTAATAAATCCTTGATATCCGTAAAAGGTTTGTTCACCACATGGTGTAAATTCCAATGGTTTTGATTTAATCTGTGGCCGATAAGAATGGCATGTACACCAAAGTACAGCCATTCTCAAAAGCGGTAGGTGAGAAAGATATATAATAGGAAAAGTATTCGTGCCAACAACTTCACTTCACCCCGGATAAAAAGTATCTTAGTATCTTTAGATATTGAACAATCTTAACATATACTATGACAAACACTTCCATTGAAGAATTTATAAACGGAATACCAAAAGCGGAACTGCATCTACATATAGAAGGGACATTTGAGCCCGAACTTATGTTTGAAATTGCCAAAAGAAATGGCAAGAAAATCAAATACTCCAGTGTTGATGAACTGAAAAAGGCATACAAGTTTAATAACCTTCAGGAGTTTTTAGATATCTATTATGCCGGGGCGGATGTGCTGATCGAGGAACGGGATTTTTATGACCTTACCTGGGCGTATTTATCCAAAGTGCATACTGAGAATTTGGTGCATACCGAGATATTCTTCGACCCACAAACGCATACGGATCGGGGAATAGCCTTTGATGTGGTAATTAAGGGTATAAAACGGGCATTAGAAGACGGAAAAGAAAAATTGGGTATCAGTTATAAGCTCATTATGTCTTTTTTACGACATCTTGATGAGGCTTCGGCCTTTAGAACATTGGAACAAGCGATGCCCTATAAAGATTGGATTGACGGTATCGGGTTAGATTCTTCCGAAGTCGGGAATCCGCCATCAAAATTTGAGCGTGTTTTTGCAAAGGCTAGGGAGGAGGGCTTCCTGGTAGTAGCACATGCCGGAGAGGAAGGGCCTGCCGAATATATTTGGGAAGCTTTAGATTTACTAAAAGTCAACCGGATAGATCATGGTAACCGTTCAATGGAAGACCTTGCTTTGGTGGAGCGTTTGGCAGAAGAACAGATGCCGCTCACCCTATGTCCTTTATCCAATTTAGAGCTTAAAGTGATACAGGACCTAAAAGATCACCCCATCATAAAAATGATGGACAAGAAGATGTTGGTAACCGTTAATTCCGATGACCCTGCCTATTTCGGGGGGTATATGAATGCGAATTACCTTGGGGTTGCCAAGGCACTCGATATGTCGAAGACCCAAATAGCTGAATTGGTTAAAAATAGTTTTAAAGCCAGCTGGTTGTCCGATAAAGAAAAAAAGGAAAGAATTTTATCGGTAGACAATTACCTAAATAGTTAAATGTTCGAAAACTCGTTTGGTATCGATGTTAGGGTAAGTTTGGTCGATGGATGAAATTTTTCAAGCTGTATATCAATTCCTGAAATGGGCTTCGGAAACTTCTGGTCTATCATATCATGAAGTCAACATCATTGTCTACTATATAATAATCCCCGCATTCTTCGTCTTTTTACTAGGACGGATATTAAAAAGAAAGGCTCTTATTATTGGATTTTTGACCCTAGTTCTTCTGCTTATTATTATCATCCCGGATTTTCGACAATTCTCAACAAATTTATTTAATAAATCAACCGATTTTTTAAACTGGTTTGAACATTTCGGATTGAATTATGTTCAGGCCTCTGTTGTTGTTTGTGTCATCACTCCTATTCTAATAGTACTACTTCTTATTTATTTGAATAAGCGAAATAGATTGAATAAAAACCCCTTCCAGAAGTGACTTGGAAATAGGTCTAAAAGTGCTAACTTTAAGTGCTCGATAACCTTATGAATTATTTCTGCTGATAAAATAAAAAACATACTATGATAGACTTACCCACATCACTTTCGGAAGTTAAAAATTATATAGACGGTAAATTTGAAAGAAACGGACAAAAATCGATGGATGTTTTGAGTCCATCAGATGGTTCAACAATTTCTTCCATACCATTATCTATGACCCAAGACGTTGATTCGGCTGTACAAGCTGCAAAAAAAGCGTTTCCCAACTGGGCGGGAATGACATTTAAAGAACGTGTTCAAATATTTTTTAGGTATCGTACTTTACTGGAGAAGAACATGGAGGAGTTGACCCAATTGGTACAGCTCGAAAATGGAAAGACCTACGGTGAGGCAAAAGCTGAGGTTGAAAAGAGCATGGAATTATGTGAGTTTGCCGTTTCTATGCCCCAAATTGTGGTCAATGAAATACAGGAGGTAAGCAAGGGAGTTGAATGTAGGATAGAACGCAAACCATTGGGCGTTGTTGCTTCCATCACTCCTTTTAATTTCCCGAATATGGTTCCCCATTGGACATTGCCGAATGCTTTGGTTTTAGGGAATACCATGGTTATGAAACCTTCAGAATTGGTGCCGTTAAGCACGGTACGTATGGCTGAACTGTTAAAAGAAGCCGGTCTTCCCGATGGTGTTTTTAATATTGTAAATGGAGGAAAGGAAGTAGTTGAAGCCATCTGTGATCACCCAGATATAGAAGCGGTTTCCTTTGTGGGTTCAACAAAAGTCGCAAAAATCGTATATAAGAGAGCAACTTCCAACTTAAAGCGGTGTGTTGCCCTTGGGGGAGCCAAAAATCATTTGTTGGTATTGCCCGATGCAAATCCGGAAATGACAGCCTCCAATGTGGTGGCCTCAATGGCGGGTTGTGCAGGACAACGTTGTATGGCTGCTTCGGTTATGGTCGGGGTGGATAAGGTACAGCATATCATTGACCGTATGGTCGAGGAAGCCAAAAAGATAGTTCCAGGCGATAACCTTGGTTCCGTAATTACTGCCGAAGCTAGGGAACGTATTGAAGGGTATATCGCCGAAGCCGAAAAAAATGGCGCCAAGGTGCTCCTTGATGGCCGAAATGCTACAGTTCCCGGAAAAGAAGGAGGTTTTTATGTGGGCCCAACGATTATAGACCATGTTACTACGGATATGTCCGTAGCTCGGGAAGAGATTTTCGGACCGGTAATTTCAATTATAAGGGCCAGGGATTTGGATGAAGCTATTGAAATCGAAAATCGATCAAACTATGGCAATGCTGCCGCCGTTTTCACCCAAAGTGGAGGCTTGGCGAAACAAGTTATGGAGCGTGCAAGTGCGGGAATGATCGGCGTTAACATTGGTGTTCCGGTACCGCGGGAACCTTTTTCCTTTGGCGGCTGGAATGAATCCAAATTTGGGGTCGGGGATATAACGGGTCGCAGTTCTATTGAATTCTGGACCCAGAATAAAAAAACAACTACAAAATGGAATCCTGAAGCACAAACCAATTGGATGAGTTAGGAGGGATGTATGAAGTCCGGTGACAGATGTTAGATGTAAATTATAGAATGAAAGAAAATAGATTCAAGTTTGAGAATTTGCTGATTTGGCAAAAGGCCATGGATTTTGGTGAGGAAATCAATCTAATCTCAAATGGTTTTCCAAAAAAAGAAATCTATAACTTATCCTCTCAAATTCTAAGGGCTGTTGACTCGATTGCATTAAATATTTCCGAGGGATCAATTGGTCAATCAAATCCTGAGTTTCGTAAGTTTATAGGTTATGCAATTCGATCTTTGGCCGAAGCGATAACATGTTTATATAAAGCTAAAAGAAGAAATTATATTACAGAACCAAGTTTTCAAACATTATATGATGAATCTTTTCACTTAATGAATATGATGATCGCTTTCAGAAATAAAATTAATTAAACATCGGACATCAAACACCAATTCATGAACAACCAACAAATCATAAAAGACAACCTCGATTATACCTTATTCTCCTGGTCAAAACAAGGTGGATTAAACCCTATAAATGCGTCACATGCCAAAGGTTCGTACGTATATGACCGGGATGGCAAGAAATACTTGGACTTTTCCTCCCAACTTATGAATGTAAACATCGGTCATGGGGACCAACGGATTACAGAAGCGGTTGCCCAACAGATGCGCGAGGTAAGTTATGTGTATCCGGGGATGGCCACCGACGTTAGAGGAAAATTAGGAAAAAAACTTGCCGAGATTACGCCAGGGAACCTTACCAAAAATTTCTTTACTCTTGGCGGGGCCGAAGCTGTTGAAAATGCCATTAAATTGGCCCGAATATATACGGGGCGACATAAAATCATAACCCACTATAGATCCTATCATGGCGCGACTTACGGGGCCATTTCCTCCGGTGGTGACCCAAGAAAATTCCCAGTCGATAGCCAAGCGATGCCGAATGTGGTTCATGTTGAAAACCCGTATGCCTATCGCTGTCCATGGAATTCATCTTCCATTGAAGAATGTGGGGAGCGCGCCTTGGCCCATTTAGAGCGCGTGGTAAAATTTGAAAACCCAGAAAGCATAGCGGCAATTTTGTTTGAGGGGGAATCCGGTTCTTCAGGCTGTATCAAATATCCTCCAATGTATTTAAAAAGGGTTCGTGAATTATGCGATAAATACGGGATACTCTTAATTGATGATGAAACCATGAGTGGTTTTGGTAGGACAGGAAAAATGTTCGGTATTGATCATCACGATGTAACCCCAGATATCATGGTTATGGCAAAAGGCCTAACATCAGGATATTTGCCCTTGGGAGCCATGGCCGTTACCGATACGATTGCCGATTATTTTAATGAGAATCCGATGTTATTGGGATTAACCTATTCTGCGCATCCGGTTTCTTGCGCGGCGGCCCTTGCGAACCTTACGATTATCGAGGAAGAAAATTTAATCGATAAAGCCGCACAAATGGGCACTTATATAGAAGCTGAGGTTGAAAAAATGAAAGCCAAACACCCCGCTATAGGGGATTTTAGAAATACGGGCTTATTGGGGTGTATTGAACTTGTTAAAAATAGAAATACCAAGGAACCTACAACACCTTGGAATGCGAAACCCAACGAAATGGAGGCTACCTTAAAAATGGCCTCAAAAATAAGGGAATTGGGCATGTTCACCTTTGTTCGGTGGAATTGGATTTTTATCGCTCCACCACTAAACGTTACCAAAGAGGAAGTTGATGAAGGCCTAAAAATAGTATCACAAGTCATAGCAATAGCGGACGAATATTGTAATTAATATGAATAAGGATATCGTAGAATTACAAGAAGACGTTTCTAATTCATCGCTCTATAGTGAGGATTTGGCACCTGTACCCTCAAATGAAAGAACCTGGAGTAAATGGCATTTAGCGGCTATTTGGGTAGGTATGGCCGTGTGTATTCCTACTTACCTTTTAGCATCATACATGATCAAAACGGGATTGAATTGGTACGAGGCGCTTGTTATTATTGGGCTTGCGAACTTGATTATTACAGTTCCCATGGTACTTAACGGACATGCAGGCGTAAAGTATGGGATTCCGTTTCCTGTAATTGGCCGTGCGGCCTTCGGGACTAAAGGGGTTCATTTGGCATCTGTGACAAGAGGCATTATAGCCTGCGGTTGGTTTGGGGTACAAACATGGATTGGAGGCTTGGCCATTTATGCTATTTTTAATGCAATAACGGGCTCAACAGGGGAATTAGGGTTGTCCGTTGGCAAATTTATAGGTTTCGCCGTCTTTTGGTTTATCAATATGTATTTTATCTGGAAGGGTACCGAAAGCATCAAATGGCTTGAAACTTTTTCGGCACCCATATTAGTTATCATGGGGATTGCCCTAATCTATTGGAGTTATGCCAAGGCGGACGGTTTTACCGTAGTATTGGACCAGAGTGTGCAATTGGAAAAAACAGCTGCAACAATTACAGGAAAAGAAGGTAATTACTATCTACATCTAAATTCATTAAAAAATAAGGAAGGAAATCTTAAGGTATCCGAATATCAAATTACGTCTATCGAGAACGGCTCCTGGGAAACCTTTACAGAAAACCCTATTGCTATTTCGAAAGCGGAGGGTGTGCAGGTGCAATTTAGAAATACAGAGAGAGAAGCACCGGTTTTATCCAGCGTTGTTACCGCAACAATATTGGATGGGCCTGAAAATTCTGGAAGTAAGCTTTGGAATTATCTCCTTTGGCTAACGGCAATGGTCGGTTTTTGGGCAACAATGTCTATAAGTATTGCCGATATCACGCGTTATGCCGCAACCCAGAAAGACCAAATAGCCGGACAATTTATTGGGTTGCCAGCCACCATGATGCTCTACTCCTTTGTTGGCATTTTTGTAACCTGTGCAGCTGTCATTAACTTTAAGGACGTCTTAATCGCTGATGACGCGCCTTGGGACCCGGTCTCCTTAATTGCAAAATTTGAGAATCCAATCGTGGTTGTTGTGGCACAATTGTTTATGATTATTGCTACCTTGAGTACCAATATCGCTGCCAATGTAATTGCACCATCCAACGCATTTTCAAATTTATGGCCGAAGCGAATAAGTTTTAAAACAGGAGGAACCATTACGGGAGTCATTGGAATATTGATAATGCCTTGGTGGTTGCTTAATGAGATTTCGGGATTTTTGATTTTTGTGAGCGGCTTATTAGGCCCTGTTTTAGGGGTTTTGATCGCTGACTATTATTCGGTGCGGAAAAAAAAATTGGAGCTGGCAGAATTGTATAAGGAAACAGGTGTTTACGCTTATAACAATACAGGATTTAATAAGGCGGCAATGATAGCTTTATTTGCGGGAGTGTTCTTGGCCCTGATCGGCTACTGGATTCCTGCGTTAAATTTCCTGTATTCCTTATCTTGGTTTACGGGATTCATCATTTCGTTTGTGTTATACTATATATTAATGAAAAATAACAACTCATAACCTAAAACTCATAACTAGAATAGAATGTCGATTTTAATAAAAAATGGTCGGGTAACAACAGCTTCTGAAAGTTATATCGCCGATGTTTATACCGAAGGTGAAAAAATTGTTGCTATCGGAAAAAATTTGGAATACAAAGCCGATAAGGTAATCGATGCAACTGATAAACTGGTGTTTCCGGGTGGAATCGACCCTCATGTGCATTTGGATATGCCTTTTATGGGAACGTATTCCAGTGACGATTATGAGACAGGAACAAGAGCCGCATTGCATGGGGGTACTACCATGGTCATCGATTTTATCCTTCAAACCCAAGGCGATTCGTTACACAATGCCTTAACAACTTGGCAAGGGAAATCAAAGGGAAAAGCAATTGGTGATTACTCCTATCATATGGCCGTGACCGATTTTAATGATGATGTAGCGAAAGAAGTGGCCCAGATGATCGAAGAGGAAGGCATTTCGTCCTTTAAGACCTTCATGGCCTATAAAGGCGCCCTGATGATCGATGATGGACAAATGGTGCAACTCATGAAAGTGGTTAAAAAGCATGGAGGTTTGGTTACCGTTCATGCCACCAATGGCGATATGATCGATTCTTTAATTGCTAAAAATAGGGCGCTCGGGAATCTATCTCCCTTATATCATTATTTATCCCAACCCGAAGTGACGGAGGCCGAAGCCTCGGCCCGTTTTGCCGACATGTTGCATTATACGGATTGCCCGGGTTATATTGTACATATGACCTGTGAAGGAGCCTTAAATGCGGTTCGCAAAGCAACACAACGGAATCAGAAAGTATTTGTAGAAACCTGCACGCAATACCTTGTATTGGATGCATCGCTCTATGAAAAAGATTTTGAAGGAGCCAAATGGGTAATGAGTCCGCCTTTGCGGGAAAAGAAAGACCAAGTAGCTTTATGGTCGGGAATAAATCAAGGTTTGGTGCAGGTAGTAGGTACCGATCACTGCCCGTTTATGTGGGAGCAAAAGAAAATGGGAAAGGATGATTTTTCAAAAATCCCCAATGGGCATCCAGCCATCGAACATCGTATGGAATTGCTATATTCCGAAGGGGTTCACAAGGACAGAATATCCCTGACCAAATATGTCGAGGTAAGCTCGACCAATGCGGCTAAAATCTTCGGTATGTATCCAAGAAAGGGTACGATTGCCATTGGTAGTGACGCAGATATCGTCATATTCGACCCTAAAAAAGAACACACCATTTCTGTGGAAACACACCATATGAATTGTGATTATTCCGGATATGAAGGCCAAAAAGTAACGGGAAAAACAGAAACTGTTATTTTAAGGGGACAGGTGGCGATTGAAAATGAAAAATGTCTTTTAAATGCTGGTCACGGACAGTTTATTCCAAGAGGTAAAACCTCAAAAACAGTTATATAGTTAAGAATTATGAGTTCGGAGTTAAAAAAGGGTAAAGTTGAAAATAAAAGTATAATTGCTGATAAAACTTATGTCTTCGCTCTTCTAATTATTTCAATTTATAAAGAACTCAAAACTCAAAATGAATTTATTCTTTCTAAGCAAATTCTGAGATCAGGAACTTCGATCGGGGCAAATGTAAATGAGGCTATTTCTGCAGAATCAAAGAAAGATTTTGTCCATAAATTAGGAATTTCTTTGAAAGAAGCCCGAGAAACTAAATATTGGTTGAATTTATTAAAGGATAGTGACTATATTAATAATAAAATGTTTTTTAAATCAAATGAAGATTGCGAAGAGTTGATTAAGATTTTGAGTAGTATTATTTTAACTACCAAGCAACGCTATTTAAATAACTCTTAACTCAGAACTACTAATTCAGAATTCTCAAATTATGCCAAGAAAAGTAAAATCAGGATTGATACAAATGAGCCTTCCCATGACCGAAGGAGAAGGAACCATTAAAGAAATTATGGAAGCCATGTACGATAAGCATATTCCATATATTGAAGAAGCAGGACGACAGGGGGTGCAAATATTATGCTTACAAGAAATTTTTAATACCCCATATTTTTGCCCTGGGCAAGATCGTAAATGGTATGCTTCTGCGGAAACTGTACCAGGACCGACCACAGAGAAAATGCAGGTCTTGGCTAAAAAACATGATATGGTGATTATAGTGCCTATCTATGAAAAAGAGCAGGCAGGTGTACTATATAATACGGCAGCGGTTATCGATGCTGACGGGACTTATCTAGGAAAGTACCGAAAAAATCATATTCCCCATACAACAGGGTTTTGGGAGAAGTTTTTCTTTAAGCCGGGTAACTTGGGTTATCCAGTTTTCCAAACGAAGTACGCCAAAGTAGGGGTCTATATCTGCTATGACAGGCATTTTCCTGATGGAGCGAGGGCTTTGGGCCTAAATGGGGCAGAAATTGTTTATAACCCTTCTGCGACTGTAGCGGGGTTAAGTGAATATTTATGGAAATTGGAGCAGCCAGCACATGCTGCTGCCAACGGATATTTTATGGGATGTATTAATCGCGTAGGGGAGGAGAAACCTTGGAATTTAGGTAAATTTTATGGGCAATCGTATTTTGTGAATCCTCGTGGACAGATTTTTGCCGAGGCGTCCCGCGATGATGATGAATTATTGGTTGCCGAATTCGATTTAGATTTAATAGAAGAGGTGCGTTCAACTTGGCAGTTTTTTAGGGACCGGAGGCCCGAAACCTATGGCAGGCTCACTGAACTATAAACAGTATTTCGTAAAGGGTAGCTAATATATGAACGTTAATGCATAATTATAAAAAATTAGAGGTATGGAAAGAATCGGTCGATTTAGTTACTGATATATACTTATTGACGGATAGCTTTCCAGAAAAAGATTTATAGTTTAATAAAATCATTAAAGTAATAGTACCAGATACTATTTACCAAATACATGATACTTATCTATGGCAGAATATAAAAGACCAGCTTCCGAAGCGGAATTCAAAAAGAATTTCAAGCAGAAAAAACCATTGATGAACGATACCGAAGCGTATTATGAAAGTTCTCGATGTTTGTTCTGCTATGATGCCCCGTGTATACAGGCGTGTCCGACAGGCATTGATATACCATTGTTTATCAAGCAAATACATACTGACAATGTAACTGGAGCTTCAAAAACTATTTTCGATTCGAATTGGCTTGGTAATGCCTGCGGTGTGGTTTGCCCAACTGGGGTTTTGTGCGAAGGTGCCTGTGTGTATAATCATCAAGATGTGACCCCGATTCAAATAGGGAGGCTTCAAAATTATGCCACCAATAAAACCATAGCTGCAGACAGACAACTTTTTAAAGTTGGAGCTTCTACTGGAAAAAAAATAGCTGTTATCGGTGCTGGTCCGGCAGGAATTGCCTGTGCATGCGAAGCCAGAACCTTAGGGTATGAGGTAGATATCTATGAAGCCAAGGAAAAACCCTCAGGCTTAACGGTTTATGGTATTGCACCTTATAAAATCACCAATGAAGAAGTGCTAAAAGAGATTGCCTATTTAGAGAATCAACTTGGGTTTACTATTATCTATAATTCGGCAATTACCTCAAAGGAACAATTGAAAGCCTTGGAAGCGAAGTACGATGCTATTTTCTTAGGGGTTGGCTTAGGTCAAACCCGTAAATTAGAGCTGGAAGGGGAAAATATAAAAGGCGTTATTGGCGCTGTTGAATTTATTGAAGAACTGCGAATGAAACAACATCAAATTTCCGTTCCGGACAAAGTAGTTGTCATAGGGGGCGGAAATACGGCTATGGATGCCGCTTCAGAATCGGCCAGGATGGGTGCTAGAAAAACGGTACTGGTATATCGAAATTCAAAAGAGAGAATGGGCGCTTACGGATTTGAATATGATTTGGCGATTAGTTCTGGGGTTGACAGCCTTTTTAATGCCACACCCACTGAAATCATTGGCAATAAGCAAGTAGAAGGTGTAAAATTTCAAAAAACGGAATCGGTCGATGGCCAGTTAAAAACAATAGCAGGCAGTGAATTTATCATTGCCTGCGATATGGTTATCAAGGCCACCGGACAAGCAAAACAAGGTCATTTGTATGATTTGATAGAAGGACTAGGTATTGACAATAAGACAAGAATAGAAACCAACGATGCGTTTCAAACGTCTAATCCAAAGTATTTTGCTGGGGGCGACGCGATAAATGGAGGTGCCGAGGTGGTAAATGCCGCTTATGACGGTAAAATGGCTGCTCAGGGCATTCATAATTGGTTGAATAAATAAGAAAATGACATGGTAGATTTATCGATAGATTTTGCGGGTATTAAAGCACCGAATCCGTTCTGGTTGGCATCGGCCCCACCAACAAATTCGGGCTATCAAATAATGAAGGCCTTTGAAGCGGGCTGGGGGGGAGCTGTTTGGAAAACACTTGGAGTTCCTGTCGTGAACGTTTCTAGCCGCTATGGTTCCGTAAATTACAGGAATACCAGAATGATGGGTTTCAACAATATAGAATTGATTACAGATAGGCCATTGGCGGATAATCTTCGGGAGATCGAAGAGGTGAAAAAATATTTTCCTGACCATGCTGTTATTGCCTCCTTAATGGTAGAAACCAAGGCGGAATGGGAACAAATTATAAAGGATGTAGAAAATGCCGGGGCCGATGGTATAGAATTGAATTTTGGTTGTCCACATGGTATGTGTGAACGTGGTATGGGATCAGCTGTTGGTCAAGAACCGGAAGTTTTGAAAACCATTGTGGGTTGGGTAATGGAGGCTGCGAATATTCCTGTAATTACCAAACTAACACCAAACATATCGGAAATTATAGACCCTGGCCTGGCTGCTTATCAAGGAGGCTCGGACGCTATTTCACTTATTAATACCATCAAGAGTATTGTGGGAATCGACCTTGACACTTTTGCACCACTTCCGATTGTAGATGGAAAAGGAACTAATGGAGGGTATTGTGGCCCAGCAGTCAAGCCAATTGCAATGAACATGATAAAAGACCTGGCGCAACACCCGGAAATTTCAAAAATACCGATCTCCGGTATTGGCGGGGTAGAAACGTGGCGTGATGTGGTTGAGTTTATTTTGCTTGGTGCTACCTCTGTACAGGTTTGTACGGCCGTAATGCACTATGGTTTCGGAATTGTTCGTGAAATGGAAGCCGGGCTACGCCAATTCATGGAAGAAAAAAATTATAATACCATTTACGACTTTGCAGGAAAGGCACTGCCAAATGTTACCGAGTGGAAACATTTGAATTTAAAACATAAGGTAGTCGCAGAAATAAATCCCGACAAATGTATAGGATGCGAATTATGTTATATCTCTTGTGATGATGGAGCCCATCAGGCCATTTCCCTTTCCGAAGACCGTACGAACAGGATTCCTAGTATTATTGAAGAGAATTGCGTTGGTTGCAATCTATGCTCCCTCGTTTGCCCTGTTGAAGATTGTATAACCATGGTTAAAAAGGACGATGGCACTCAAAACCTAACATGGAATGAACGTACCTTAAATGACGATATTCCCACTACCTTTGATGATGATCGTGCTGGCGGAAAAGGGCACTATGTTCCCGAACCGACAAAAGCATTGAAAGGGAAATAACAAGGGCCTACTTGGCCTTAGGTCGTTTTTCAGTACTGCCCAGGTTAAACGGTTAGTTGATTAGCTTTGAATACAATATAGCATTTGATTCGCAATACCACTGTATATCAAGTGAATTAGAACATATTTGAAATACCCCACATGAATCACTTTACCTTAAATATTAGGCGATAAGCCTGTTAAAGGCATTAAAAAAAACTCATATTACTTGGTTTATTGTCGATGAACGGTAGCTAAAAGGATATTTACGCCTTTTAACCGATATTTTTTAACATTTACGACCATACGTCTAATTTCGTTTTAAAATTTGATAATAATTAACCGGTGCCAAAATCAAAATGGGCGTACTAACCGACTGGGGAACCAATAAAAAATAAATGATTGATTTTTAACGAAAAATTTAATTTTTCTCCCCGATCAGAGTATATTTCCGTCTTGAAAATATGGTGCTTATTTGGCCAGTTTAGAATGTTGTTAGCGGCCTCGTTTAATCATAATTTTTTACTTTAAATAAGTCGTTTTAAGACCTTTATAATGAATTCGAAAAATAGATTTATACTCATAAATTTTTTGGCATTCGAATTCGTCTTGTTGAATTTGGTCCTAATTCTGTACTTATACTTCAGGCTACCAGAATTTTCCCTTACCGATCCGGTATTCCTCATTAAAGTAGCGAAACTTACAGCTGTTTATAATATTAGTTGGCTGTTCATTATTCTTTATATAAGGGATAATGCATTCTATTTTAATCTTAATTACGGCTACCTGAAGAGTATTCTCACTTCCCTGTTTTTCTTTGTGGGTTTTGTGGCATCTTTGGTGATACTTCTAAAAATGAGGTATTTTAACCGATCTTCCTTCATTATTCCAATTTTTATTTTTTCCTATTTGAACTTAATCAGTCATAAATATTTATTGAAATATTTAAAAAAGAGGGGTTCCCATCTTTTTTCTAATGCAATTCTGATAGGTTCGGCCAATGAATTTTCTGACCCGAAAGGTTTTACAAAGGTAATGACCCAATTTGGTTATAATATTATGGGTAATCTGGTAGACCAGGATGAGAAACCTAAAAACTTAAAGGGTTTAAATATTGTTGGTAATATTGTTGACCTACCAAATGTATTGACGGCGAATTCTATCGATGAAATTTTTATTTCCATGTCGGCCCTGGATCAGAAAAAAATCAAGGAAGCCATTAATATAGCCGATAGTTTTGGTGTTCGTGTCAAGTTAATCCCCGAAAATCCATTAGTCATATCAAAAAAATATCAGGCGATTACTATGGGCGGCCTTGCGGTTTTTAAACTCCGCCAATCGCGATTGGATAACTTTAAATATACCATCGTTAAACGTTTATTCGATTTTTGTTTTGCCATGATGGTGGTCGTCGTATTTTTCCCGCTGTATCTGGTCATTGCTTTATTGGTATTTGCTGAAAGTAAAGGCCCGATCTTGTATACCCCTGAAAGAAAGGGAGAAGGCGGGAAAACATTTAAATGTTATAAGTTCCGGACAATGGTGGTCTCAGATGATCCATTGAATAGTACAAAATCAACCGTGGTCAATGATCCCAGAATAACTAGAATCGGGAAATTTTTAAGAAAGACAGATTTGGATGAGTTACCACAGTTTTTTAACGTATTGAAAGGCGATATGAGCGTAATTGGCCCGAGGCCCCACAGAGTTAACCTACAGAGGGATTTGAGGAAAAGTGTAAACGATTATATGGTAAGGAGTTATGTTAAACCTGGAATTACCGGTTGGGCGCAGGTTAATGGTTGGCGAGGGCCAACGGTAACAGATGAACAAAAGAACGAACGAATAAACCATGACCTTTGGTACATAGAGAACTGGAGCTTTTGGTTAGATTTAAAGATAATTTTCTTAACACTATTTGGTGAACATCATAAGAAGGCATTTTAACTAAAAAGAAAGTGCGGTTTCACAAAAAAAATTCAGACAGCCCCTAAGTCGAATTAAACACCATTATAACCTACTGTAAAATGTTATTGATATTAAAAAAGAATTACTAGCTAGACTATTAGAGTGATTGAACCTTTGTGGTAAGACTTCTAAGAATTAAATAGCAAAACAGGTGATTCTTCCTGAATATTGTATTACGAGATTGCTCGTGCTGCAATTGCAGGGATAAATAGAATAATGGATGATAACTTTAAAATGGCATAAAATGAGGAAGGTTCCCAAAGTTAAACCAGTATATAAATCAACGATACCCTTGAGTGGGAAGACGTACCTTTTTATAAGTAGATTTTTTCTTCTTATCATCCTTTTAACGGTATCTTCTTGCTATACTTCTAAGGAGTTCAATTATCTGCAGAGCGATAAGAGTACACTTACGATACCGCTCATTCAGACAAAATATAAGGTACAGCCCAATGATGTTTTGAGTATTAGGGTACAAAGTAGAGATCCAGAACAATCGGCCTATTATAATACGGGTAATTTGGACAATAGAAATGTTGAACCCAACCCCGCCTCCCTATTTCTTTCTGGTTATACGGTTAACCGCGAGGGCATGATAAACTTGGCAAATGTAGGTGAACTTGAAGTAGGTGGTCTTACTGTTGATGAAATAGGCGACTTGGTACAAAGTGAGATTGATAAACATTTGGTCGATGCTACGGTCTCCGTAAAACTTACCAGTTTTAAGGTGTCGGTCCTTGGTGATGTCAAGAACCCGGGCACCAATTATATTTATAATACACAGGTAAACATATTTGAAGCCCTTAGTGCCGCAGGTGACCTAAATGCAACAGCCAAACGAAAAAAAATAAAATTGATCCGGCAAATAGGTGATGTCTCTAAGGTGGTTACTTTAGATTTAAGAGACCCTTTGATCATTCATTCGCCATACTATTTATTGCATCCTAATGATGTGATATATGTAGATACATCAAAACCAAATATTAATCAAAGAAACTTGGGGGTATTCGGACTTATTCTGTCTGCGATAACCACAACCGTATTGGTGCTGAATTTCACCTCCAATTAAGTCTAAATGAGCAATCAGCACCCGCATTTGGCTTAATCGTTTGAATAGTTCCAGCATAGTGCGCAAAAAAAATATACTTCGAAAGATTGAAATTCGAAAGAACTTTGACAAGACATAAAAATGAAAGAAAGAAGTGATGAAAATATCAATACCGGACAGGAGGTTAATTTGAAAACCTTTTTTAAGAAGGTATACAAGAACAAATTACTCTTTTTATTGAGTATTGGTTCGTTTGTGGCCGCCGCGCTGGCATATATCTACTTGGCTACACCTAAGTATGAAGTATCAACTTCTATTCTGATCGACCCTTACGGCAGAAATCGGGTACTTGGGGAAAGTAAGTATGTTGATGGGGGTGTGAGCTTGATTGAAATGGAAAAAAACCTGTACAATGAAATAGGAATCATAAAATCATATAGCCTTATTAAACAGACCTTAGAAGATGTAGGTTTTGAGGTTTCCTATCATTCAGGAAATTTTCTTAGAAAAAAGGAACATTATAATCACTTTCCTGTTGAAATAAAACCAATAAAGACCGAAGCGCAGCTCTACAATGTTCCTTTTGAGATAGAAATCCTTGAAAATGAAAAATATCGGCTGTCTATAGAAGCAAATGATTTTATGGTGTCAGTCCCTGCAAACGGCACGGCCCGTAAGGTGGAAAGTGGCTTTAACTTCAACCAAATATATTCTTTTGGGGAAAAGGTGGAACACAAATACTTCAACTTTGTTGTCGAAAAATCAAATGCCGAAATGAACTCCGATGAATTTGGAGAAGGCAACTTGAGCTTTATAGTACATGACCTGAATAGTCTTACCAATAGTTATTTAAACAACCTTACCGTTGACAATATCGATATTCAGGCAAGTATTTTTAAAATAGTCTCTACTGGTGCCTTAATCGGTAAAGAAGTAGATTTTCTCAAAAAACTAACGGAAAACTACGTTCAAAACAAACTGATTTCCAGAAACAAAATTGCTATGGGCAAGGAGTCATTTATTCGAAATCAACTTGATATCGTAACTGATTCGCTGTTAAAGGTAGAGTTAGATTTAGAAATGTTCAAACAGGATGAGAGCGCAATTAATTTAGGTGCTACAGCCTCCAACGCTTTAGGCCAATCCCAAAATTTAACTGTTGAAAAGGCCAAATTGGAGCTTGATATTAAATACTACAAATCTTTGATCAACTATGTTGAAAATAATCGCAATAGTGACGATTTTGTAATCCCCACGGCAATGGGTATTGAAGACCCCCTAATAAATGAGCAGGTAACCGAGCTTAAAAGGCTATATACATTAAGGTCAAAAAAGAAATTCTTTATTACAGCCAATAGCCGGGAAATGACCATCATTAATAATCAAATAAAGGAGTCGACCGGTCTGCTCTTAAACAATTTAAGAACGGCTATCAAATCTTCAGAATTTGAATTGCGAGGAGTGCGGAGCCAATTGCAAGAATACAATGGGGTGATTAGCGAGTTGCCCACTAAGGAAAAGCAATTATTGAATATTGAAAGGCAGAGCAATCTCTATGAAAATCTGTTTAATTATTTGAGTCAAGAACTGGCAAAAACGGGAATTGCCAGGGCTGAGAATACCTCTGATACCAGAGTATTGGATGAGGCCAGAATGGTCGGGAGCGGTCCGGTGGCACCTCAAAAAATGCTATTATTGGTATTGGCCGGTATCCTGGGAACTCTGTTGCCTTTAGCAAAAATCGTATTTTTTTCTTCGGATGATGTTATTGAAAATAGTGATCAAATTACTGAACATACCGATATACCTGTAATAGCCAATATATCCCGTCATAATTCAAAGTCGAAATCGGGGTCAGACGTTTCTCTTTGGAGAGTAAAGGAATCGTTTAGGGATTTGTATGTTAATCTTGAATTTGGAGGCTCAAAAGAAGGATGTTGTGTTTTGGGAATAACTTCCATTATGCCAGAAGAAGGCAAAACTTTTTGCGCTATCAATTTAGGCATTACCCTTGCCGAAGCGGGTAAAAAAACACTTATTATCGATACTGATTTAAGGAATCCTAGCCTGGTAAAGAAAATTAATAAGATAGAAGGGAAAGGACTTTCTAGTTATTTACAGGGAGAGGTAAACACCTTGGATGCTATTATTCACCCTCACAAGAAAGTAGACAAGCTTCAATTCATTCCCACTGATGTTGTTGATGGTAATATACTTGGTTTGTTATCCGGATCTAAAATGAAGACACTTTTTACAACGCTTAAGGAAAGGTATGATTATATTATATTAGATACCCCCGCCGTAGGATTGGTATCCGATTTTCTATTATTTTCTGATGAGATAGCCATAAATTTATTTGTCGTGCGTAGAGACATAGCCAAAATCGCATATTTGAAGGACTTTGAGGAGTTAGTACGCCGCGGTAAAAAGAAAACGAGCTATATCGTCTTTAATGATGCGCTGGACAAAGACTACAAACATGGGTATGGCCAAACATATGGGACTACTAAGGAAGAACAACTGGTAGACGATTATTTATCGGTTTAGGACATTAATATAACCTTTTAGGAAGGCTTGGTGGCATGTTAGAAGTGTTGCCAAATATAAAATCCTGGCAAGATGGGCAATTACTCAAAACTTTTTAGTTGGAACGAGGTGCATTTGCATCACTTCTATATTTATTTTGCATTTGCCGTTATTGCTGCCTTTTATTTAACCTATAAGAGCAATTCTAAATATAAGTTCGAACTCTTTTTTATCTCTTTTTATTTCCTGACCGGCAATATTAATGAGCTCTTGACCATAAAAATTCCGGGATTCAGTTTTTTCGAAATTCAACCGATTAGGTTCATATATTTATTGTTGGCGGTCTTTATGATTAGAAAAACAATGTTTTCAAGAAAAAAACTGAACCTCACCTTAAACAAAAAGGTACCTTGGTTCGTCGTTTTTCTTTATGCCTTTTGTGCCCTTCTTATTTTGTCGGTTACCTTTAATATTACCCATATTGGTATTTCCAAAGGACTAAAAACCATTCTTGATACTTTGGCTTTTCTTGTATTGCTGGAGTCGTTACGAAAAATGGCCGATAAACCCTCTTATGACCTTATTGGAAAATCAATAATGATCGCAGCAGTGGTTACAAGTTTGGTCAGCCTAATACAAATATCGGTTGACCCATACTTTCTTAGGATTGGTCATGCTAGACCGGCATTTGGAAACTTCTTGCGAAGTAACGGAATATTCAGTACGGAATACTACAATTCATATTATTTGATCATCGCCATTACATGGACCTTGGTCACAGTTAAAAAAAATCTGTTAAAGATTACGTTTGTTTTACTCTTTTCCCTTGGTGTATTATCTACTTTTCAGAGAATGAGCTGGTTAATACTTGCTTTGGTCATTGTCACCTATTTGGTATTTATAAAAAAGGCAGCCATTGAAAAAATGCTGTTGATTGGGCTCACCGGTCTGGCTTTAGTATTGTCCCTATCTATTTTTTACTATCAAGATGTTATGAATAGTACCGTAGTTAAGGAACGTTTAAGCGATTCTGTTGATGGTCGCAAGGGCTACTATTCAATGGTAATTGATAATATTGGAGACAAACCTTTGTTCGGTTACGGAGATTTCAATCATGAGGTTTATTATGTAAATATGCTGAGAATTACCAGTAGTAGGGATCGTGCCGAAGGCATTACCGGAGGGTTGCATAGTAGCTATTTTGCCGCACTTTTTCGATATGGTTTTCCTACCTTTGTATGTTTTGTGCTGTTTGTGGTACTATCTGTATTCTATTATTCAAAATCCTTTAAATCCAATTTATACTTCGTGATTCCCTTTCTTGTGAGTATACTGTACATGGTTGGTGGTCTCACCAATAGTTTTCTGTTTTTATCTTATATCTCGATACTCTACGCCGTTCATATTGGAATCGGTATGGGAATTAATAAAATAGAAGAAGAGTCCAATTCTTAAAAGCCATGAAATCAACGTATGAGCATCATTAAAAAGGCGAAAGATATTTTCCTAAAAGGCAATACCAGATCCGTTCGGGCTAAAAAAAATGTACTGATTACCATAGTTGTAAAGGGATTGGGAATGTTAATCGGCTTTATTTACTTCCCCTTGTCATTAGATTACCTCGGAGCAGTAAAATTTGGTATTTTTCTGACGCTTCTTTCTATAGTAGATTGGTTTCTAAATTTTGATATTGGTATCGGTCTCGGGCTGCGAAATAAGTTTGGTGAATCTGTAGCGCATAACGACGATGAGAAGGCCAAGCGCTATGTAAGTACTGCTTATTTTGGTTTAGGCGCGATTGTATCGGTGCTTACGGTCGTATTGCTAGTTTTAAACTATACACTACCCTGGACGAATTGGTTGAATATTGCTCCGGACTTGGCTGATGAGGTAAGGACCCTGGGCGCGATTATCATAATAGCCTTTGGCATACAATTCATTGCGCGTAATATTTATGAAATATTCTATGCCCTGCAAAAAATGGCATATGTTGAAATATTTTTGTTGCTATCGAAAGCATTGTTTCTAATATTAATAATCATAATTCCGTTTATAGTTCCCGACTCTTTACTTCTTTTCGGGACAGCCAAATCCTTAACTTTTGCCCTGGTTCCGTTAACTGTTGGATTATATTTTTTTAGACAAAAATTCAGCAAATATAGGCCCTACCTAAAGCACGTCAGGTTAGATTACTTTAAGGACTTATTTTCTTTGGGGATTAAATTCTTCCTGATTAAAATTTCAATGCTGGTCATACATCAGACCAATAATATTTTGATTGCCAGTTTTGTTTCTTTAGAGGGAGTACCAAAATATGAGGCGGCTTATAAGTACCTTTCCATTTTTATGATGCTATTTGTAATCTTGAATAATCAGCTATGGCCGTCCAATATAGAGGCCTATGCCAAGGGAGAGCTCGACTGGATGAAAAAGTCGATGCGTACTGTAATGAAAATTTGGGTAGGTACGATATTCTTGGCCTTGTTGATGGTAACGATATCACCATACATATACGAATTATGGCTGGGCGAAAACCTTGAGATACCTATGGCCATTTCGGCAGTTGTGGCTATATCTATCTGTCTTACCACTTGGGTTAATATGTTCAACATCGTAACAAATGGCACAGGCAAGATCAAACTTCAAATGTATTCGTGGATCTTTGCGGCAATCATTAACATTCCGGCTTCCTTATTTTTCGTTCAGGTGCTAGATCTAGGTGTTGTGGGGATTGTATTGGGTACGATAACGAGTTTATTGCCAGTAGCAATTCTTTCTCCGATTCAAGTCTCTAAAATTTTGGCAAAAAAGGAACGTGGCATCTGGGCGGAGTAAAAGAAATTTATTGAGTGATGTCTTTTTCAACGTTCTTGAACCGCAACCAATATAGCGCAAACATAAAAAGTATGAGCGCGAAAACAGTCTCCTTGATCTCAACAACGCCATGACCCTTAAGGTGACTTAAAACAGCTCTTAGCGAATTCCCGAAAATCCAGTTGGCACAAAAAAGTATTCCGAAAATGATAGGGGGAACAGGCAGATGTATTTTCTTGATAAAGGCCCTAAAGCGAGCATTAACCCTAAATAACAAAGGTATAATGAGGAGGTAGGTCAAGAAAGCTATATAAAACAGCCTGTGCATTGTAAAAAGGGCCAGTATCCCCTTTTTTTCTTCACCATCAGGGGTTCTTCCGTGAAAAACAGTGATATTATGTAAATTAAATTCACCTTGGGCGTTTATCTCTTTAATTGCCTCGGGTGTGGCGTAATTGAAAATTCGTTGTCCCCAGCTTATCTCCTCTCCAAAGGCAAAAAAGAATAAAAGTGCAAGAAGCGAAAAATATAGTGTTTTTAGCTTTCTACCTTTTTTATCCTTCGGCAGATAACGTTTTGGGTTGGCTACTATGATAAAAAAGACAATGGCCGCCAATAGGAAAAACAATGCCCCTATGTTTTCATAGATTCCATCCTCTCTGGTAGCTTGTATTAACACCTCATTAGATATATAACAAGGGAAGTAAAAAAGCGGAATGAGGATTAAAAGAAACAGGTACTTATTGGACATAGAGTGTACTTTTCTCAATCAGTGCTAATTCTGATATTTATGTATGGTTCAAGGCCTTAAATATACCTATTAATCTATTCAGTATGCAGTTTTGGGGACAATAGATCGGTGAATTATTAGTTTAATTAGATTATCTTTCGCTTTTTTGATTTTAACAAAATAATAAAGTGAATACAGGCGAAACTTTATAATTTCAGTTGAAAATTTTCGATAAAGACCAATGCCCAATTGTACCCTGAAAAAATGATATTGCAGCAGCAAGGACAAGATACCAATAATCATATCGTATTTGTTGGCGAATCGGGGTTTCCGATTGGATTGGCAACCATTCAAAGGTTGACTTTGATGGCCAAAGCATTTCTTCATGTTGGAGACATGACAACGGTAATTTGTAGAAAAGGAGTATGGAAAAAAAGCGAAAAGGTCGCTTATGACACCCAAGGAAATTTTGAAGGCATAAATTATATATATACCTCGAAAAGCGGCTTCCGTCCGGATGGATTTCTCCAAAGAAACATTCAAAAGTTGAAAGGGATGTATGGGGAATACACCTATTTGAAAAAACTAAAGAAAAAGGATAAAATTGATTTGGTAATTGTCTCCGACATGAAGGTAATTCATGTGCTGCGCTATCTTCTATATTCAACATTGCTGAACTTTCCCATTGCCGTAAATTTTGTGGAGATGACCTCTTCGCTGCAGCACAGGTCAAATTTTTTAAAAAGAGTGAATGATTATTTATTAGACAAGTGGGTGATTAAGTTTTTTGATGGTGCCCTTCCGATTAGCGATAAGTTATTGGATTATTTTAAAACGATTGCGCCTAATAAACCCTATCTAAAGCTTCCCATTATTTGTGATTTTAAAAAATTCAATTTGCAAAAAAACGAAAAGGATCCCTATTTTTTGTATTGTGGTAGTTTTAGACATAGCGAGGTACGGGATTTTGTTGTTGAGGCGTATAGGAGCATCGATATCAATGAACATGTAAAGTTATATATGATTGTTAGCGGGGGCGGAGAAGAGGAAACGGAGCAATTGCAGCAAGAAATGAACAACCTCTTTGATAATAATCCCATAACATTATTTGCCAATATACCCTATAAACAGCTGGTTGAATTGTACACCAATGCCATTGCATTACTAATCCCATTACGGCATACCGTTCAAGATGCTGCTAGATTCCCACATAAGATTGGAGAATATCTTGCGAGCGGAAACCCCGTTATAACAACGGATGTAGGCGAAATAAAGAACTATTTTAAGGATGGTAAAACGGCCTTGATAGCAGATACATATGCGGTTAGTGCTTTTGGTGAAAAAATGAATTATGTGTTGCAATATCCAGAGGAAGCCAAACAAATTGGTCTGAACGGAAAGGAATTAGGTTTAAAAGAGTTCGACTATAAAGCCCACGGAGAGAGACTTAAGGGTTTTGTAGCGGAATTAAAGGCTTAAATAAAAATGGGAATAAAATAGTTTTGAACCCAAGATCAAGTGAGCAAAGCATTGGTGAAGAAATGTCAGAAAGAAAAAATATTTGTATAACAATAAATTCCCTTGCGAGGGGTGGTGCAGAAAAACAATGCTTGTTATTGGCAAAAGCGTTGAAACCTTACCACAATGCAATTCTGGTTATCCTGAATCCCGAACCCATCTACCCGCCGCGTTTAGAAGTAATAAAAGAAGAAGGTTTAGACCATATTTACTTATCTAAAAACCCAGTTAAAAAAACATATGAATTCATCCGTTTTCTAAAAAAAAGAAAGATAGATATCATTTTTTCTTTTCTACCCAAAGATACCATGCTGTCCGCTATTTGTGGCAAGCTAGCCGCCCGGGTACCCTATGTTTTGGGCGGAATCAGGAATAGCTATACGCCATGGGGTAAATTTACCGCACTAAAGATTGTTCATAATCGTTTGCTAAACTATACCATAGCCAACAATTATGCGGCCTATAACTCGGCAATCGAATTTGGCTTTAATAAAAAGGTGATGGTCGTGGTAAATGGTATAGAAATCAACCCTTTTTTTGAGAGACAGAAAGTAGATAGCAATACGATCACCATAATCAGCCTTGGAAGATTGGTAAAACAGAAGGATTATGAAACTGCTATAAAAAGTATCTCAGCATTAAAGAAAATGCTAAAGACAGCTATTAGGGTAAAGTACAAAATTGTTGGACAGGGTCCAGAACAAGAAAGTATCATTGCCAGCATAGATAAGTATGGGGTTAAGGAAGAAGTAGAGATAATCACAAACCCATCAGATATATATGGGCTTTTAGAATCGTCGGATATATATCTGTGTACCTCTACATTTGAGGGAGTTTCCAACTCAATAATGGAAGCCATGAATAGTGCGTTACCCATTGTCGCGACCGACGCAGGAGACAATTCGCGTCTAGTAAATCATGGTAAAAACGGATTTATCACCAATATTTACGATTATAAAAAATTGGCTGAACACCTGTACAATCTTGTTGAATCTCGGAGCAAACGACATCAAATGGGTACGGAAAGCTATAATCATTTGATTAACTCTTTTAGCTATGCTGTTTTTCAAAAAAAATATTTGAATATGATCAAGAATATCGAATCCATTGAAATACATGAGGGGGATCCCCAATTGCAGGAGGATAATTCAATCGAGTAGTTGCCTTTATTTAGGACATGGCCAATTGCGAACTAAGGATTAAAATTTGACTAGACAGTTATAAAGATAACTTTAAACGAATTTATGTGTCCGTAAACAGCTGCGATTGTATATTGCACTTTCTTTTGGGAAGATATACATCATATGACGAGTATTGAAAAGTTCGATTGTAAATCCAAGAATATAGGGGCAATACCCGCCGCTATTTGATATGGGAGAACAGAAAAACATAGCCTTTTTCGGAATAAAATACTTTCCCTCAAGAGGAGGTACGAGTCGTGTGGCCGAAAATCTAATCCTAAATTTGGCAAAAGACTATAACGTAACGATCTATTGCTACAAAAATGAATTGGCCAAGTCCCATATAAAAGGGGTAAATGTAGTGCAGTTTCCTGAAATTGGTTTGGGGAATCTTGGCGTATTCCTATTCTATTTTCTTTGCTATTGGCATATTCGGTTGTTCGGTAAGTATGATATTATTCATGCCCATAAAATTGATAGTTTCTTTTTTTTAAATGGCCTAGCCAAACGTGCGAAGGTAATAGCAACTGCCCATGAAGCTCCATACAAACGGGATAAATGGGGAAGGATGGCCAAAATGTTTTTTAAGGTTTGTGAAAAGCGTTTTTTGAACTTCAACGGTCTTAAAACCGCAATATCAAAACCACTATGCGAATTCTATAAAGAAAAGCACGGGGTTAATGTCCTTTTTGTCCCAAATGGGATAAACCTTGTTGAAGAAAAACTGGAAGATTCAACTAAATTCTGGCCAAAAAAAGTGCCAATAGATAGCCCATTTGTACTATTTGCAGCAAGAAGGATTATGGGTACAAAAGGACTTCATACTATGCTGGAAGCCTACAAGAAGCTTGATTATAAAGGACATATTTTCATTGCCGGAGAGTTGGACAATTATCCGGCCTACATCAGAAAAATAAAAGGACTTGGCAGCAGTTTAAATGTTCATTTCTTGGGATTCGTTAAACCCTTATCGGCCCTACTGGACTTGGTTGGCAAATGCGAGTATTTTGTTTTCCCATCGGAAACCGAAGGCATGTCGATTATGTTATTGGAGGTTGCGAGTATCGGGAAACCAATTTTAGCGAGCGATATTCCCGAGAATACACAAGTATTCGATGATAAAGACGTACTCTATTTTAAAAATAAGGACGTAGATGATCTGGCCGAAAAAATCTTATGGGCTGAAAACAATCTTCTGGAGTTTAATGAGCTTGGAGTACATGCGAGGAATAAAGTAAATACCAAATATACCTGGGATCGAATCTCCCTTGAATACGATGCGCTTTATCGCACTCTGATTAAATAAACCTTTCCGATAATTAGCTGTATACTGCAGTTCGTCGAATAATTCCCTTAAAAACAATGAGTTATAAACTAAAGGGAGTTTTCTTACGTACCATTAAGTATATAACATCGAATAAGCCTGCATTTTGACCCCATAACCAATACGTTTGGCGTATTCGAGTCCCAAAACCTACAGCTATGAGCAATTTACGTGTATCTTGCCCTAAAATTTTCATGTTTTTACTTTTAAGCTTAGTAATATTTTACTCTTGCGCCGATCAAGATTTATTTGTAGATCCTATAGATGATTCGGCAGGGGTAGCTACAACTCCCAGCGACCCATCACAATTTACACCTACCGACTCGACAGATGTTAGCGAACCAAATACAACTAAAACATGCATTACCAATGGAGGTCTTGCTAAAGAAACAGGCTTGAAAACATGGTGTTGGGGCGACATTGACCTTCCGGAATATTCTGATCGAAAAGGGGTCCCGTTTAGCAATCGGGAGCTGACGGTTTCTACAGAATGTAGCGAAAAGCAAATTTCTAAAGATGGGGATAGGTTGAAATTTAGCATCAACCCTACTTTTCCTGCCGTAGAAAGTTGGTGCGATAGGGATTTTAATATGCGGGCCGAAATACACACCCTACCTTGGGATGTACGGCATGATTTGGGAACGGAGGAATGGTTTGGTTGGAGTTATACCCTAGGTGATGACTATATTATCGATAAAGAAAATACGTGGCTTTTTTTTCAAGTTCACCACGGTGTTATTGGCGATTCGCCGCATACTGCGTTGACAGTGATTCAGGACGGCCAGTTTCAAGGACATAGTGCGGGTGAAATATATGTTGTGAATAATAGTGGTAGTGTTGATGATTACCAACCTACCGGTTTTACTCCAAAAGCAGGGGAGACGCTGAATATTGTTGTACATGCCATTTGGGGCGACGCGCTAAACGGGTTGTTACAGGTATGGATAAATGGTAGCAATGTTTATAACAAACAAGTTGCGACGGTTTATGCAGACAAACCTTGGGGAGGAAATGCCAAATGGGGCATTTACAAATGGCCCTGGACCAAAGCAAGCGGGGTTCAAAAATCGCATGACCAAGGGATAACACATTTAGAAACCTATATGGGACCTTTACGAGTAATAACGAGAAGGCCGGGTGACCCTAATTACGGTGCAAATTCCTATGAACTGGTCGCACCGGATTAGAATTACAAGTCAGGTATCTATTTGAACAACCTCTTTTAGTATTTCCCTAGAGTGGTAAATTCGTTTTTATCAAGAAAACCGTAGGTATAAAATAAATTTTGCCAGAGGGGCCTCAAATTGCAACTTCTATGTTATTTTCACATCGATTTGAACGAATTTTGTGGATTAAATTACTAATCAAGCCCTACGTTTGAATAGCATGAGAATAGATTTTATAATAAGTAATTTTGGGGGAGATGGTGCGCAAAGAGTGGTTTGCAGTCTGGCCAATTATTTTTCCGAAAGGGGAAATAGTGTCAGGGTGATTACCTATAGGGATGGTGATACCTATCAATTGAATGAAAATGTTCAGCGAATTCGACTACACAAAAAATTGCCATTGTTTGATTCTAACTTAAGTAGGGGCCTAGTGCACCTCGTCCGTTTTTATCGGAAAAAGAAGAACAGGCCGGATATTATTAGTTCCCATATTCATACCATGGGATTGGTGACCATACCTATTTCATTGATGTATGGCATAAAACTGGTGGTTTCTGAACACAGCAATCATTTAGCTACTAAAATAGGCATCAAGAAATGGTTGTTATGGAATGTCTTTTACAAATTCCCAAATGCGGTTACCATCTTGACTTCTTTTGACAAGGCCTATTTTGAAGGAAAAAACAAGAAGGTCGTTACAATGCCAAATCCACTTTCTTTCGAAGCCAATCTGGGTACCACGGTTCGCAACGATAAAACCGTTGTGGCCGTGGGTAATTTAGATCGGTATCATATAAAAGGGTTTGATAATCTTATTGAAATTGCGGCTATGGTGGCTGAGAAATGTCCAGATTGGAAGTTCATGATTATAGGGGAAGGAAAACAGGGGCTTCGTTTTTTAAAGGAAAAAGCCGCGATATTAGGAGTTGCCAATTCTGTTATTTTCGCTGGATACCGTTCAGATATTCAATATATTATGCAGACCTCCGAGATTTTTATGTTAAGCTCTCGTTATGAAGGCTTGCCCATGGTATTGATGGAAGCTGCTTCTCAGGGAATAGCCTGCATAGCGTATGATTGTATATCGGGCCCCTCCGAGATTATCGAAGATGGGGTCAGTGGCATTTTGGTAGAAGACCAGAACAAAGAGGAAATGGCAAAAAAGACCATTGAATTAATTGAAGATATGGCATTAAGAAAAAAATTGGGAGTGAACGCGGTACAACGTTCAGAGAAATTTTCTTTGGATAAGATAGGACTTAAATGGCAGTACCTTTTTGATGAAATAATCGACAAGTAACGTAAGGACAAATTATTCAAGAAATACAAATTTTTTCCGAGCAACAAAGTTAAATACGGCAATTGTAATGACCACTACCGTTTTTGAAATTACGTACCAAATTGGCAAATAGGTTGTCATTAAAAACATAAGTAGAACGTTTAAGACAAGCCCAAAAAAGGAGAATATGAAAAATGCTAAGATTTCCTTTTTCCTAGTATACCTTCCCCCTTTAAAAACAAACTTGGCATTCAACAAGTAGGTGACGAAGATCGTTATGACGGATGAGAGCAGGTTTGCCAAATTCACCTCTAATTGCACCACTTCTACAAAGAACATGAGCAACAGTATGGCCACCATATAACAAACTGTCCCTACAGATATGAACAAAAATATTTGTCGCACCAGGGGGTCGGTCAATTTATGGTCAAACCTCATTTAGCTTTCTTCAATGGGTTCCGCCAAATTAATTTTTAAAATAGTAGTGCACACATATACAAAAAACAAAACCAAAGAGGGAACTATGACGATAAAATACCTCCCCTTTCCTCCCAATAAAATCATACCTCCGGCATAGATAAAGGCAAACATCAATTGCGCCTTTATCTCAAAAGGGATTCTTTTTCGCGCTAAAAATGCTGGATAGATAATTAATAGAAAAAGAACAACAATAAACATGTTCGGAATGATATAGCCATAGGAGTTCAAGTCCTGAGATCTGTAGGAAATCGGATAATTAAACAATAGACGCCCGGCATTAGCAACCGTATTTTTTAAATATTTTAAGGGATATGCCTTCATATTCGCAAATGCTTTTGCCTTAAATGCGCTATCTCTTTCTATGTTCGATAGCGGCTCTAGTTCAAGGTACAGATCACGGTGATTGGCCGATAGACTATCGAAACTCTGATACACCTTGATGGCCTCATTGTTTTCCGTATTTCGCCCTAAGATATTATCGCCTGAAAACCAATTACCCCATTCGTTTTCAAACGGGGTGGACCTGTGATATAAAATTTCACCTCCTCGCGTGCCAAGATAGAATAGTTTTCCCGTTACAGAATATGCATATATGATGTATGGTGATATAAAAATTGTTGCCCCTATAAGTACAAGTAAAGCCTTTCGAGGATAAAGCTTAGATTTGATCAAATACAAAACAACCAGCAGAACTGCGCTTACGACCATTACATGAAAAAATACAACTTTGGTAAGCACAAGAAATGCTAGGAAAAGAGAAGCGGGTACATAACTTTTCCAGTTTTTCCTTTTCTCATTGTACAGAAGACAGCAATAAAATATGAATCCGCACATACACATAAAGGCTAAGGATTCTGAATATAATCGGGGCATCCATCTAAGCAATGGCGGATAGAGCCCAAGGATAATAGCAGCGAACAGCGCATATTTTTGCTTGGTGTAAAGTAGAAGTGTTCTATAAAAAAAGAATACCCCCATAAAAACGAAAACCCCGTTCAACAACTTTGGAGCCAAAAAATCGATATTCAATGCGACAAATGGCAACAAGACAAGTGGGTAACTGGGTCCGTTCGAGAGATCGGGATTATCGGGATTTGTGTAAAACCCATTCGCTAAATTATTGGCATAGCCTACATACCTGTTTTCGTCTCCGATCAGGGCGTCTGGTGAAAAGGATATGATCAGTACAACATAAAGTACCAACAAAGGCAAGAAATATGTAATACCCCATTTTTTCCCTAGCACCCTATCCATCATTTATAAATCTTTCGTTTTTTTTAAAACCGCCGAATTCATATGAAATAGTTCATCAAAATATCTCTTGTTCTGCAGCGAGAGAAAACCGATGCCTATAAATTGTAAGGCAATCATCAGCGTAAAACCTCCCACAAAAAAAGAATGCGGTCTATTTCTGAAAACAGTGGCAACAGCTTCTGAAAATTTATCATTAAAAAGCCCGGAAGAAACTGTGATTTCCGGTAATACAGCAAATGTATGATAGAATATCCAAGCAATCACATACATGGAGACCATCAGTAGAAAAGTTCCGATAAACATGAAAAATCCGTAGGGTCTGAATATAAAACTGCTCATGAGGCCTAGCAAAACACCCTTATAAATTCTAAGGCTCGAGGTACGGGTTTTACCTATTGATGATTGATAGGTCCAATCGAGATGGGCAGGAATTTCAACTATCCGGGCTCGAAGGATTTTTGCCTTTTGAATGATTTCCGGGTTTATGGAATATGTACTGGACTTAAGACTCAAAGATTTTATAAATTCACTTTTATAGGCTCTGGCCATACTGGTGAAGGTATGTATATTGATTCCGGAAGATAACCGCATTAGCTTGTTTACACTTTTACTCAGCAATAACCTAAAGAATGGCACTTTTGTGCACTTTCCGCCCCGCATATATGGAGAAGCCACTACAATATCTGCGTCCGCTTCAATGAGTTCATCAACCATTTCTTCAATTAACATTGGAGCGTAGCTCAGGTCAATATCCAAGACAACGATATACTCGCCATTAGCCTTTGCGAACCCGGTTTGCAATGCCCCACCCAAATTTCGATTTCTTTTATGATGAAAAACTAAGATGTTATCCCAAGATTTGGCAAATTCCTCTGCCAGCGCTGCGGTTTGATCAGAACTACCATCATTTACAATTAGGATTTCCCATCGAAATTTATCATTTAGGGTTTCCAAATATGTAGTTAATTCCCCAAGACTATGGCTAATCACTCCAGCCTCATTATAAGCTGGTAAGACAACGGAAACAAATGGTTTTTGGTAGGCATTCATGGCATCTTTTTTTTATGAAGGTATTCAGATATCAAGATTATTATTTTTTTAGACAACGTTTTTAGGAGTCACTTTGTTATTATAAAGCTTGTCAATACGACTGCGTATTCTCTCAAATTCATGATCTTCCAACCGCTGCCCGTTAGACGCCGTTGAGAATTTTAGGTGTTGTAACTCTTTTGAATCGATTTTGCGATTCATGGCTTCCAGACCAACTTTTTGAATGATGTCTCTCGGATTTTCGCAAAAACTTTCGTACGAAACACGAATGTAGTTTTTAGAATCTATTTTTTCGCGCCCTTGGGCGATAACGGTATCAACCTGATAAACCTGATCACAGATGTCATCAATATATTGCAGTGGGTCGCCACTGTCCTCTGAATCTTTGCTCAGAAGGCCCCATCCCAAATTGGCGTTTCCTTGCACTGTTCTCCGGGATAAAACGATGGACTGGGCGACAAAAATGGGGTCGCGGTATATTTCTACAAAATAGATATTTTTAAATACAGAAAAAAGAAGGGGCGCACAAAGAGCGTTGCGGTTATTCTTATTTAGAAACGGTTTTTTGGACACCTTGAACCAAGCATTAAAAAAGTTCTTCATGTCGGATTTTGACTCAGAACTAATCTCTTTTGGAATATGATTTCTGTCTTCTCCCAACCATCTATTCCACATAAAAAAAGCGTCATTAGGCCCTCCTTGTCCGGCGACACTACCAAAGTAACTTTCAAAACTCTTCTGCGGTCTTGGTATAAATCTATTGAACAATTTGTAAGCGGACAAAGGTGATCGATTGAATAAGGCAATAAAATTACTTATATAACTAACAGGCAAGTATTGCACCAAGGTCTGATATAATAATGTGGTACCGCTTCTAGACCCCCCGATGACCAGAATAATGGGCAGCTCTGAATCTGGATGGATTCTCTTCAGTTTTCCCCTTTCTGAGTATTGCAATAGAAAGTCAATAGGAATTAAAAGCTTTTGCAACGCTTCACGAGCCAAAATGGAATAAGCGGTCCTGTTTTTAGAAAAAAGCATGCGCTTTAACAGGCCGAACGGATCCTTGAAATTTGAATACCCCATCTTGATCAACTGTTGTTTACAAATACAGTATTGCTGTAATTTGGACTACTATTAGTTTTCTACCCCTAAGGTCATACCGCTTTCTCCACCAAATTCGAATTTTTACTAATCGAGGAGGTGTGTTCTTTCATGGTCACCAACTGAAAATGCCTACTCAATACCTTCATGACTTTTTTAAAGATAAAAATCTTTCTTTTGCTAGAGACATTCATCCCCGGGAAGAAAGCCAAACTCGAAATTTGATCCCCTCCGATCAAATCTAAAGGATGCAATAAAAAGCTGGGTTGTGTTCTGGTCAATTTGCAAAGGTAAATAGCACATTTTAAATACAACATCATTAACTGTTCTGAGATGTTGCTTATATAAATAAGATAGCTTAAATGAAAGGGAATCCTAAAAATCGGCATTGTGGTTACCGGAAGTTCCAATAACTTTTTACCATTTTTAAATTTCCAGTTGTAGGGCTTCAATCTTCTAAAACCATCAGAGAATTTACCGAAAATCTCCTTTCGATCTTCTTTTTCCTCCTTGGAAAGGTTCGAAGTTCTAAAATAATAAAGCCTGGCCAATGGTCCGATCACGGTTGGCAGGGTAGAGGCGTCATAAACATAATCTTTTTCACTTAACACCTCTAGCAGGGTTGTACTCCAACTAAATCCGGGTCCCCGAAAACCAATAGATTCTTTTCCTGTAACGTCCTTTATTACAGTATGGGCCTTATTAATTTCATCCCTTAACTCATCCTTAGTGTAAAGATGTAGCCAGGTTTCATGCTTAAACGAATGATTGGCTATTTCATGGCCGGCATCTGCAATACTTTTTAAGTATTTATGATTTTTTTCGAAAGCGGCGTCCTGCCCTACAATGAAAAATGTGATTTTAAGGTCTAATTCGTCCAGCACTTGTAATGCATAAGGGACAAAAATATCCAGATACGATGGAAATTCTTCCCACCCCTCTTCGCCATGAATTTTCATGTAGGACCATTGGTTATCCATGTCGAGCGAAAGGCTTGCAAACGGTTTGCTCATAATTAGCTGTTAAGTGACAATTTTTAGATTGGATTGAAGCTCTTTCTCAAAGGTGCTCATAAAATTAGCAACATGATTCACCACCGAATTATTGTTTAATGTCCCGTTCACAAATTGAGAAGTATTAAGGACATAAAAATCCGGATGGGTAGTTCTTATTTTAGGAACGATGTCCGAATAATTCAAGACTTGTAAGGGTTGTACCTTGACCGCCTTATGAATACTAGCAGAGGTTAAATCACCTTCATTAAATTCTGGATAGAGGTCCTTAACCCCCGATAAGAAAATCGATTTTAACACTTCATCCGATTTTGACCAGTATACGTCATTAGCAGAAACATACTTTGGGAAATACGTGATATAATTTCCGTTCGTTTCTTCTAGGTCGACCAGAGAACTCATTCCGATAACCCCGGTAAATGGGATGTCCTTATCCGCCAGGTTAAGAACGTAGTAAGGGGTTAAGGGCTTTGTAGTGATTAAATTGAGACAAATAACCCCTAGATATTCAACAGTTTGTTTGTTTTTTGAAGCTTCAAAGAGATCCTTGGCGGTCACTTTTTCCAAAACATTTAAAGGGGCGGTAAAAATAACTTTATCAAAGTGTTCTTCCCTAGTATCATAACCAATTGTTATTCCGCCCGAAGCATTGGATGTTATATTTTTTACGGTGCTATTCAAAAGTATTTCACAACCTTTTTCAGAAAGAATTTCTTCCATTCGATCAAATACGGTTTTATAGCCACCCGATACATAGCCCATATGTTCTTTTTGTGCTGCCGCACTTCTTGCTTGAAACAGTCTTTTAATATAGGTCCAAATGAACACCGCGGACACTCTTTCGTGATTTTCACCTAATTTGGCAAGGAGCAAGGGAGCCCAGAACTTTTCATAGGTTCGTTTACCACCAACTTTAATCAGCCAGTCCTTTACCGATATTTTTTCCAGTTTTTTCCAGTCATTGATCCTTGATCCGTAAAAGATGGTATATGCCAACCTTATTTTATCGATAATTCCCAACGGAGGAAATAACAAAAATTCTTTTGAACTGCTAATAGAGTAGAATTTATTCCGTACATAATACCCCGTAAGTGATCGTCTCCAGTGAAGCGATTTCCCTAGACCCAGTTCTTCAATTAATGCAATCAATTGCCTGTCGGTAGGTAAAATAACGTGATAGAACTTATCCCAAATAAAACTCCCGTAATTATGATAGGTAGCTAACCCTCCTGTTTGAGAGCCGCTCTCAAAAACCTTTACGGTGGCGTTGGTCTTTGCAATTTTATGAGCCAGGACAAGACCCATGAAACCGCCACCAATTATACCGATTTTCATCTGGTTTGAACTTTTTCGGAAGAAACCCTTTTTTGCCAATCAAATGTTTTTCGCAGGCCTTCTTCCAAGGATGTTTTTGCTTTAACGCCAAGAATTCTCTCAGCTTTGGTAGTATCGGGAACCCTTCTCATTACATCTTGATATTTTCTGCCAGCAGAAATTTGGTCGTAAGGAATTAATTTGATCTCCGAAGTTGTTGGCTCGTCTGAAATATCCTTTAAAATATTAGCCAGTTCTAAGATGGTAATTTCCTTATTTGCGCCGATGTTGAAAATTTCACCATTTGCCTCGGGTTTCATGGTTGCAGCGTATATGCCCTCTACCGTATCATCAACAAAGGTAAAGGTTCTTGTTTGTAGCCCATCACCATGAATGGGAATATCCTTGTTATTCAAAATACAATCAATGAAAACCGATTGGGGACCTCCCCACCAAGACAAATGTTGGTTAGGACCATAGCTTCCAAAGAACCGTAATAAAACAACCGGAAAATCATAATCCTCCATATAGGCGAGTGCCATATGTTCATCAAATAGTTTTGAGACCGCATAGGCCCAACGAGGAACTTTCGAGTCTCCGATCACACAAACCCCATCTTCAACAAATGGTAGATCAGGATTCATGCCATATACGTCGGATGTGGAAGCAAGTACAAACTTACACTTGGTCTTGCGGGCAAAGTCCAGCATATTTTCACTGCCTTTAGCATTGATTTTTAACGTATCGACCGCTTTACCATACCTAGGAATCTTAAATGCTGCCAAATGAACAATAACGTCAAAGTCGGTATCGAACGAATCAATAGTATCTTGTTCCAATACATCACCCTTAATGAAAACAAAATTCTTGTGATTAAGGCTTTCCTGAATATTTTCCAGGCTACCCATAGATAAATTATCAACACCAACAACATGGTGTCCTTCATTCAATAATTTAATCAACAGATTGGAGCCTAAAAATCCGGCCACGCCAGTGACCAATACTTTCTTGGAATTTGTAATCATTTTGGCTTGGTTTGTATGAATCGACCAAATTAATTCAATTAAACAATATTATAAAATCAATTGCCCCCTTTTGATAGAGTAAAATGAACAACATATCGAATAACCCGATTTTTATAGTGCTGATCGATGAAAGTTCCTCAAAATTGAGGGATTTGACTTACAAAATAACATAACAAGGACAAAAATCACAATATTTGGGAGTTAGGTCTAATTGCTTGCTAAAATGCTTCCAAAACTCCATAAAACTATTGCCAAATTTTAAGCAAGTTGATTTATGAATTTTTGAAGACCCTTTTGAACTCATAATATAGTTAGGTTTTGATGTAGTAGAACGGTAAAAAGGCCACTATTAACATTTAATCGCTATAATCTCCAAAAAAATCGTTTTCTTGTAAAAGGTTAAAGAGGGATTTGAAAATGGCCAAAAATATAGTCCAATATCAATTTAAGGTAAACAGGGAGCAGCGAAGGGCCCTAAACGAGCACGGTTCCTTTATGGTTTTATTTACAGGCCTTTCCGGCTCGGGAAAATCTACCTTAGCCAATGGCCTTGAACGTCATTTACATGAACAAAAAATACGCACCTATGTGCTTGATGGGGACAATATCCGAAAAGGAATAAACAGGAATCTTGGTTTTTCTCCCGAAGACCGTTCAGAGAACAATCGTCGCATAGGTGAAATATCCAGTCTTTTTGTAGATGCGGGGTGCGTTGTCTTGGCGGCCTTTGTTTCACCCTATGCCAAAGACAGGGCGTTTATGAAAAATACCGTAGGGGCCGATAGTTTTTTTGAGGTTTTTGTAAATACCAGCCTTGAGGAATGCGAGCGCAGAGATGTAAAGGGCTTATATAAAATGGCGAGGGCGGGCGAAATAAAAAATATGACGGGTATCTCAGCGCCTTACGAAGTTCCCGAGAATCCCGATATTGAAATAACGACGGATTATACTATTGAAGAATCGGTAGCTTTGATTTTTAATGGTATCAAGCATAAACTCACCATATAATGGGTAAGTACTATTTAAACTATCTTGACGAGCTCGAATCGGAATCCATTCATGTATTTCGGGAAGTTTGGTCACAGTTTGAGAATCCGATCATATTATTTTCAGGAGGAAAGGATTCCATAGTACTCACACAGTTGGCCCAAAAAGCTTTTTTTCCTTTAAAGATTCCGTTCCCACTACTGCATGTTGATACGGGGCACAATTTTCCTGAAGCATTGAATTTTAGGGATAAATTGGCAAAAAGATTGGGAACAGAACTTATTGTGGCCTCTGTTCAAAAGTCTATTGATGATGGTCGTGTTTTTGAGGAAAAAGGTAAAAATGCAACCAGGAATGCACTGCAAATTACAACGCTACTGGATATCATAGAGGAAAAGAAAATCGATTGTGCCATTGGAGGCGCGAGAAGGGATGAAGAAAAGTCACGAGCTAAGGAACGTTTTTTTTCACATCGAGACAGCTTTGGTCAATGGGATCCCAAAAATCAGCGACCCGAACTTTGGAACTTGTACAATGGGAAGCATTTTTCAGGGGAACATTTTAGGGCTTTCCCTATTAGTAATTGGACCGAAT
This sequence comes from Aggregatimonas sp., assembly GCA_965238025.1. Classification (GTDB taxonomy): domain Bacteria; phylum Bacteroidota; class Bacteroidia; order Flavobacteriales; family Flavobacteriaceae; genus Pelagihabitans. Next base: position 2,795,635 of record OZ250162.1, read on the forward strand.
TGGATATTTGGAATTACATCAAAAGAGAAAATATTGAACTTCCTTCACTTTATTTCGCTCATGAAAGGGAGGTCGTTTGGAGAAACAATTCGTGGATTCCTAATTCAGAATTTTTAATCTTGGGCAACGAGGAGAAGGCCGTATCAAAAAAGGTTAGATTTAGAACGCTTGGCGATATCACCATTACCGGAGGCATAGAATCCGATTGTGATACTATTGAAAAAATAGTACAAGAAGTCGCAGCTATGCGCCATACCGAACGCGGAAATAGGGCAGATGATAAGCGCTCGGAAACCGCAATGGAAGATCGAAAAAAACAGGGATATTTTTAGGGCGGTATGATAGAAACAAATCAATTATTGCGGTTTACAACAGCGGGTAGTGTTGATGATGGTAAAAGTACCCTAATTGGCCGGTTGTTATATGATTCAAAATCCATTTTTGAAGACCAATTGAGCGCCATCGAAAAAAGCAGCAAAAAAAAGGGCCTTGAAGGTATTGATCTCGCCATGTTTACCGATGGTTTAAGGGACGAAAGGGAACAGGGTATTACCATTGATGTGGCGTACCGCTATTTTACCACGCCCAAACGAAAGTTTATTATTGCAGATACACCGGGTCATGTTCAGTATACCCGGAATATGGTTACCGGAGCCTCAACGGCTAATGCAGCCTTAATATTGGTAGATGCACGACATGGGGTAGTGGAGCAAACGAAAAGGCACGCATTTATTGCATCCTTATTACAAATACCGCACATTATCATATGTGTAAATAAAATGGACCTCGTTGAATTTGATGAGGAGGTGTATAACAAGGTTTTAGTCCAGTTTAAGGAGTTCTCTTCAAAATTTTTGGTCAAGGACATTCATTTTATTCCCATTAGCGCATTATTAGGCGATAATGTTGTCAATAGATCTAAAAACATGGATTGGTACCAAGGAGCACCTCTCTTACATACCTTGGAGACCATGTACATAAGCAGTGATATAAACAAAGTAGATGCCCGTTTTCCTGTTCAGAACGTATTACGTCCGCAACGGGGTGAGTTTCTGGATTACAGGGGTTATGCGGGTAGAATTGCCAGTGGCGTTTTTAGAAAAGGGGATGAAATTGCGGTAATGCCATCAGGTTATACTTCAAAAATAAAAACCATTGATGTTTTTAAAGAACAGCTACACGAGGCTTTTGCACCAATGTCGGTTTCATTTACCTTGGAAGATGATATCGATATAAGTAGGGGTGATATGATAGTGAGGGCAAATAATAAACCAGAAGCTGTAAAAGAGGTTATTGTTATGCTTTGTTGGTTAGGTAATGACCCCATAAAACCAAGGGCAAAATATAGCCTTCAGCATACTTCTAACAGGCAATTTGCCATAATCAAGGAAATCATTTACAAGATTGACATCAATACCTTGAACAGGGATTTTGAAAATCCGGACTTACGGATGAACGATATCGCCAAGGCGAAAATTTCAATCGCGAAACCGATTATTGTTGACTCCTATAGAAGAAATAAATCAACTGGGAGCATTATTTTGGTTGACAATGATACAAACGAAACGGTCGCTGCGGGAATGATCGTTTGACAACATGTACAATTTAAAGATATAATGGACCGGATTACTTGTCTTAATTAATGGGGCAACTTGTCCTTTAGTAAACCATACACAAATGTTCCTAGGATTGCTGAGACAACTACCAATACCATAGAAGCGTAACCGGCCCCCACTAACGTAAACATGGGGCCGGGACAAGCCCCTGCCAAGGCCCAACCAAGTCCAAAGATAATACCACCCACCATATACCGTGTAAAGCTTTTAGCCTTTGGTTGGAAAATTATTTTTCCCCCATGAAAGGATTTAATGTTGAATTGTTTAATCAACTGCACCATGATAATACCAATGACCAAGGCAGAGCCTATGATACCATACATATGAAATGACTCAAATTTGAACATTTCATAGATTCGGAACCACGAAGCAGCCTCTGATTTAAACATGGTAATTCCGAAAACGATGCCTATTAAAAGATATGATATAGTTCGCATTGCCTTAAAATATTAGGGGAAAAATAAAATGAATCATTGTCAGGCCGCCAATAAAAAAACCTATTACGGCAATAAGTGAAGGCAACTGTAGGTTACTTAACCCAGAAATTGCATGCCCAGAGGTGCACCCGCCGGCATATCGTGCCCCAAAGCCTACCAGAAAACCACCAATTGTTAAAATTGCTAGGTTTTTGAAAGAAGTCAAGGCATCTAAATCAAATAACTCAGTCGGCAAATAAGCCGTTCCCGCACTAGTAAAACCAAATGATTTAAGGTCACTTATGGTTTCGGGGTTAATTGCCACGCCTGTATCTATTGAGAGCAAATGAGAACCTATAAACCCGCCGATAATTGCTCCTAGAACAACAACAAGGTTCCATCGCTGTGCTTTCCAATCGAACTTAAAAAAATCGGCCTTGTTCCCGGCACCACAAATCGTACACATGGTCCTTAAGTTTGAAGACATTCCAAATTTTTTTCCTACCATGATTAACAAGAACATGATCAAGGCAATCATAGGCCCCGAGACATACCAGGGCCAGGGTTCATAAATCCAATTCATAAAAGTGGTATTAGAAATGCAAAGAAAGGCTATTAAAACCAGTTGTAGGTAACCATTGTTACACAAGAAAGATAACTTTTTCAAAGAATTTAACCCTTAAAGTAACCGTCCTTGTTTTGACCAATTGAAAAGTGTAAACCACAGCACTATATCTCGGTAACTTCATCGCTCTCTTTTCTAAAGATCAAATCCTGTTCCTCCATGGCAAGAACTACAAGCTTTATATAATCGTCAACCGTTTTTTCAATGTCTTTAGGATCCATTATATCTATGCTGCCGCGCCAGATCAAGGAACGTTCCTTCCCGAGACAGATACAATAAAGCGAGGTTTCAGCATGGTACACCGTATAATCATCATAGTATTCATCGTCGTAATAAATATCTTGACTTTTCCGGTAGTCCTCGCTAAACCCATCCTGACTATTATAGAGATCGCTAACCGATTTTTTTAATCGTTGTCGACTTTCTGAGCCGATGATCTTCGTTAATAGAATGGCGTCAAAATCTTTGTCCAGTAATTGCTGCTCAAATTCATCCAGTTCTTTTTCTGTTCTTTCCGATTCGGTAAATTGAATGTCAAAAATATCAATACTTCGTATCGCTTCAACCTTTCGTTTTTTGAACTCTCTTTTTAGTTGACTTTCAAAACTTACACGAGCTTTTTGATCATTACTGATTCCAACCAGGAGTACTTTATTAGCATCAAAGATTACAATATCTGGATTTTTCCAGTTTTCGACCAAGGTGGCCGACGAACACCCCATAAGGGCTATCAATAACAAAAGGGATAGTTTTTTCATCTTTAGTTTTTTAATTAAAGGGTCCAACTTATTTGTAGTCTTTTAGACTAGCTGTGTTATATTCATAAACTTCAATCTATCAGGTGCATTACCAAAAGGGGTACTTTAGAATGGAAGGCCATATTTTTGACCACCGACTCCCTTGTCAATTTTTCAATAAAGCTGTGCCAGTAATTAATAATCGCCACCATACCCATTTCTGAATTTTGGGACAATACTTTATCGATTTCTACAGAAATTTTGCCTTTCTTTTCTATCTCCATAAGTTCAAAAGGTATTTCCTTTAAACGTTGGGTAAGGACTTTTTTGGCCGTTTTTTTGTGTGCTTTTCCTTCGTTTTTATCCAACAAATGGAGAATTCGGATTTTTGAGCCCCAAAGTTTGGCCAGTACCAGCATCGGATTCAGCTCATACTTCTGGAACATATGTTCAAATCCGGTTGCAAAAAGAATTTCTGTTGGAACGCCAAAATTATAATTTGCAGGCACCGCGACTATCGGACAAAAATCTATTTTAGAGATGATCCTGGCGGTATTACTACCTAGGAAAACACCCTTTAAACCGGTTGCTCCCTGAGTACCCATAAAGATATAATGAATGTCATTATCTGTCGCTGCCTTTCCAATTACGTTTTCCAGGACACCTGAAGCAGAGATTGTTTTGAATTTATGTTTGGAGTTATTATTTTCCGAGGTAATGTCCATAAGAATTTTAGACAGATCTTGTTCTGAGGCTTCTTTACTGATTTTAAGTAGTTCAGCGTTTTGTTCGACAGTCCGCCTATTTTCTAGATAGGAAGGCCCCGCTTGATAGGTATTTAAAATGTAGAATGTTGCTTCTTTCTTTTCAAATAAAAAGACGGCATAACGCAAAGCATGATAGGCGTTATCTGAAAAATCGGTTGGGATTAATATTTTCAACATCATAGTCTTTTTCAAGTGAATTCTATTTTATTAAAGGGTCCGAAAACTTTGGTTCATCGAATCCTCGGACAAATCATTTTATGTGCGTTGTGTTTCTTTATCAACATACACTAACGAGGTAAATTCTGCATGACCAGAAACGGAATTTTTGTCGTTAGACCAATTTCATCGATGGTTGAGCGGTAGAGCATTTCCTCTAAAAATGAATGCCTTGAATTGACCATGACCAAAAAATCAATATTTTTTTGTTCTATATATTCTTGAATCGCCTCCGATTTGTTTTTCACCCCTATTCGTTCAAAAGAAAGGATGGCGTCAGGAAGTGATTCAGTCAAAAAGCGCTTATTGTCTAATTGCCTATAGCTTAAATCTTCAAAATCCGAGATATACAAACAATGGATTACCGATTTGTATGCACCGCTTAGACCATTTAATAATTTCAATTCCCGTCTTTTATATGGCAACATATAATCTGTAGGAAACAAAATTTTCTTTGGCTCATGATAATTGGCCTCCTGAGGAATTGCCAAAACCGGGCATTGTACGTACTTGAATACCTGAATGGTATGACTACCGAAAGCTATTTTCTTATCATCGGTTTTCCCTCTGGTACCCATGACGACCAAATCTAAGTTAATCTCGTTTACAAAATCATTGACGGCATCCACCAATGAATCAAAGTCCGTAACACTTTCATAACTATGAAGGGGATTGGGCGGCGTGTCTGTTATATCCTGAATTAATTTCTGAAGTTTTTTTTCCGTTTCTTTTTTTACATTTTCTTTCGCTCTGTTAAAATCTGCTTGGTTCCTTGAAGAAAACTGACCATAAACTTCATCTGCGTACGCGTGAAGAAAATAAAATCGGCTTCTTTCACATTTAAAAATATCCTGCGCATATTTTATGGCATGCAATGCATTTTCAGAAAAATCCGTTGGAATCAAGATTGTTCTCATGGCACTTTAATTTTACCCAAAAGTAGGGCGCACTCATGATGAAAACTATGACAAAAGTCAGTTAGGCATTGTACAATCTTTTTATCAATTTTTGGAAATAGATAGGTTAAAAATCTCTTGAACAAATTCTAGGATATTCCCTTAGTTTTAAGATGATAGGAAATACGCATGAACTTCAAATTGGTAAAAATACCGAACATGATTTTTATCATATTTCATCCATTCAGTTGGGCATAGCTTTGTACTAAATATGCTTTCTATATGTGCAATGTAATTCAAAAGTACAATGTTCCCGGACCACGATATACCAGTTACCCTACGGTTCCGTATTGGGACATCAATACCTTTTCAGGTAAGAAGTGGGAGCAATCTGTGATTCGAAGTTTTAATGAAAGCAACGAAAAGGAGGGTATTAGTGTGTACATTCACCTCCCATTTTGTGAAAGCATGTGTACCTTTTGCGGGTGCCACAAACGGATTACTAAAAGACATGATGTAGAGAGGCCTTATATAAAATCGGTTTTGAAAGAGTGGAGACTATATTGTAATCTTTTTTCTGAAAGACCGCTGATCAAAGAACTACATCTTGGTGGTGGTACCCCGACATTTTTTTCTCCAGAAAATCTAAAAATGCTTATCGATGGCATATTCCGATGTGCTGATAAAGCCGATGAGGCTGAATTTAGTTTTGAAGGCCATCCGAATAATACGACCCGTGAGCACTTGCAGACTTTATATGATTTAGGGTTTAGAAGGGTAAGTTTTGGGGTACAGGACTACAATGAAACAGTACAGAGGGCCATTAACCGTATACAGCCATTCGAAAATGTCAAGAAAGTGACTGATTGGGCTCGGGAAATAGGCTATACCTCAATTGGTCACGATATTATTTTCGGATTGCCGCATCAAAGCTTGACTCATGTAGAAGAAACAATCTTGAAGACCAAGGAATTGATGCCAGATCGCATTGCATTTTACAGCTATGCCCATGTGCCTTGGATGAAAGGTAACGGACAACGAGGATATAAGGATGCCGATTTGCCTGATGCAGAAACAAAGAGGCAACAATATGAAAAAGGAAAAGAACTTCTTGAGGAGGTCGGGTATTCAGAAATAGGGATGGATCACTTTTCCTTGAAAACGGATAGTTTGTATCAGGCGATGCAGTCAGGAAGTTTACACAGGAACTTTATGGGATATACGGCTTCAAAAACCCATTTAATGATAGGTTTGGGGGCATCAAGTATTAGTGATAGCTGGTATGGTTTCGCCCAGAATGTAAAAAGTTTGGAAGAATACCAACACCTGGTTGATAGCGATATTATTCCCATTTATAGGGGTCATGTGCTAACGAATGAAGATGAAATTATTAGAAAGCATATCCTGAATTTGATGTGCAGATTTGAAACCTCGTGGATTCCTCCAGGCACCTATGTACCCGAACTTTTGAAAGTGTTGGAAAAGCTCGAGGAAATGGAGGCGGATAAACTGGTTGAACGATTACCTATGGGATTAAAGATCACACCAAAGGGAAGGCCATTTGTACGAAACGTTTGCATGGCTTTTGATCTGCTTCTTCAAAAAAAGGCACCAGAAACGAAATTGTTTTCAATGACTGTTTAAAAAGAATTCTTAACCTCAAATAGATTCCCGCCAGCGCGGGAATGAAAATTAAAATAGTTTCCTATGAAAAAAATAATAGTACCCATCGATTTTTCAGAACAATCGGAATACGCTATTCAGGTAGCTGCTTCTCTGGCAAAAAAACATGGTTCCGAGATTTTGGCACTGCATATGCTGGAACTGAACCAGGCCATGATATCGTCTTCTGAAGGCTTTCATCCGGAACAGACCGTTTTTTTATTGAAACTAGCAGAAAAAAGGCTCGGAAAATTCTTGGATAAACCGTATTTGAAAGGAATCGGAATAACGCCCATAATAAAGCACTACAAGGTATTTAGCGAGGTCAATGAAGTTGCCGAAAAACATGATGCGGATCTGATCATCATGGGGTCACATGGTAGTGACGGCCTTCAGGAGATATTCGTTGGCTCTAATGCCGAACGGGTAGTGCGTAATGCAAAGGTTCCTGTATTGGTCGTTAAGGAAGAGCTAAAGGATTTTAAGATAGAGCGCTTTGCCTTTGCCTGTGATTTTAAGGAGGAAAACCTTATTGCCTTTAAAAAGGCCGAGCAATTCGCCGAGAAACTAGCTGCCGAACTTGAATTGGTCTACATTAATACCCCGGGCGATGAATTTTTAAGCAACAGAGATGCCTATGGGAGAATCAATCAATTTTTAACCAAGGCAAATGCCGGACGACAAGTAGAAATCTATAATGATTATAGCGTAGAAAAAGGTATCCTAAACTATAGTACATCTATTAACGCTGACCTCATAGGGATACCTACCCATGGTAGAAAAGGGTTGTCCCACTTTTTTAGGGGAAGTATTGGAGAAGATATTGCTAACCATTCAAAAATACCGGTGGTGACCTTTAAGATTGGTTAATTAGTGGTTTTAACAAACCGGTAGTAAGAGGGAACCCATTTCGGTTCCCTTTTTTATTGTTATAGGGGCAAAAACGATTTCCCTTTCAAAATGTCTGTTGCCAAATCTTCAATTGAGGTTTTCTCTAGATTTTTAATAAAACGCGTCTTCGTTTCTCCTACGAGGTCATGTAGTGGACATGGGTGCTTTTCATTACATTTTTTAAGACTGAGCATACAAGAGGTCAAGCGACTATGTCCGTCGATCACGATAATGATATCCATCAGTCCGGTGGTACGATTTTCATCTGTAAGGTAAAAACCGCCCTTACGGCCACGAGTAGAAGATATCAAATTATGACGCGATAATTCTTGCATCAGCTTGGAAAGGTAGGCCTGAGGCACATTTATGGGCCTACTTAAATCTTTGGCCAATATTTTTTTTTCTTCAGAGGAATGTACCGCTAAATACAAGACAGCTTTAAGGGCATATTTGGAGGAATTGGAAATCATAATAATACGTTCTGGACAAATATAAAGATTAAAAGATATTTTTATCTTAAATATGACCAATATCATGTTTTTCCCTCTTTTGCTCGCCTACTTTTGATGCATTAACTAATAAAGAAAACAATGAAAATAGTACTTAAAAGTGTTGCGCTACTTTTTTCCATACTAATGATTAGCTGTGGAGGAAAGGAAGAGAAGAAAAAAGAAGGGTTTAGTGTAGAACGCACAAAGACTACTGAAAAACCAGCTGAGACCACTCCAGCAGCTAACGCTACTCCAGCATCTAAGCGGATAGATTTGGCGAACAAAGGGGTTGGCCCCATTACTTCAATTACTTTGGATGCAGAAATTGATCCGGTTATGGCCAAAGAGGGGGAAGAAGTATACAATCAAATGTGCTTGGCTTGTCACAGAGTAGGTAAAAAGTTTATAGGCCCAGCACCAAATGGCATTTTGGAACGCCGAAGCCCGGAATGGGTTATGAACATGATTTTAAATCCAGAGGAGATGGTAAAAAACGATCCATTGGCAAAAGATCTCTTGATAGAGTTTAACGGATCCCCGATGGCTAACCAAAGCCTTACCGAAGAGCAGGCGAGAGCTGTGTTAGAATATTTTAGAACATTAAAATAAAACCCAATGAAAACAACAACCAATCTTAAAATATTGTTTGGTTCCATTTTTACATTGCTATTGATTAGCAGTTGTAAGAACGAGCCCAAAAATGAAACGTCTACGGCCAATTCAGAAACTTCAAAAGCAGTAGAAACCAAAAAACAAGGTCAGGCCTTTATAGCGGATGACGGATCTACACCTAATGTACTTCAAATCGCTATTGGTTCTCCTGATCATACCACTCTTGTGGCCGCAGTACAGGCTGCAGAATTGGAAAATGCCTTGGTAAATGCAGGACCCTTAATGGTGTTTGCCCCTACGAATGCTGCATTTGATGCGCTTCCCGAAGGTACCGTGGAAAATTTGTTGAAACCAGAAAACAAAGATGCCTTGGCAAATATTCTTAAGCATCATGTTACCGCAGGAAATTACAGCAAAGACTTTCTAAAGAAGTTTAAAAAACTTGGACAGGCAAATGACCAAAATACGACCGTAGAGGTCAAGGGTGAAGACGTATATGTCGGAGGCGCCAAGATAGTTGGCAGCGTAAAAGCGGGCAATGGTATTGTGCATGTTGTTGACAAGGTCATTTTACCTCCATCAGAATAATAAAACCATCAAAATAATAAATGAAATGAAAAAATTCAGCTATTTAATACTATCGATTTTGGGCATGGGAGCGCTTATGACCAGTTGCCAACCCAAGGCAAAAACTACCGGAGGGGCTTTGACCTCTAATGCAGCGGAGCGGGTTTATGTGGCTCCGGGTGAGCATGACGAATTTTACGCCTTTATTTCTGGGGGCTTTAGCGGACAACTATCGGTTTACGGACTGCCTTCTGGAAGACTTTTTAAGGTAATCCCGGTATTCTCTCAAGATGCGGAAAAGGCCTATGGTTATAATGAAGAGACCAAACCGATGTTGAATACCTCTCATGGGTTTATTCCATGGGACGACTCCCACCACCCCGACATTTCACAAACCGCAGGGGAATTGGATGGACGTTATGTATTTATAAATGGGAACAATACACCGCGTATTGCCAAAATAGACTTAAGCGTATTCGAAACTACCGAGATTATTGAAATTCCAAATAGTGCAGGTAACCACAGTTCTTCTTTCGTAACCGAAAATACCGAGTATGTAGTGGCAGGAACACGTTTTTCAGTTCCCGTACCGCAACGCGATATGCCAATCAAAGATTACAAAGGAAACTTCAAAGGCGCACTTTCCTTTATAAGTGTTGATCCTGAAGATGGCGGCATGGATATCAAATTCCAACTGATGATGCCCGGGTTCGATTACGACCTATCGCATCCTGGTAGGGGAGAATCACACGGATGGTTCTTTTTTACAACTTACAATACAGAGGAAGCCAATACCCTTATGGAGGTCAATTCCTCTCAAAACGATAAGGACTTTATTGCTGCTGTAAATTGGAAGAAAATTGAAGAATATGTAAACAATGGCGGGGGAACAAAAATGCCCGCAAACTATGCACATAATGTTTATAGTGAAGAAACGCATACGGCCACCTCTACCATGAAAAAAGAGGTGTTGGTGGTAGATCCGACCGAAGTACCCGGTGCCGTATTTTTCTTGCCTACCCCAAAATCACCCCATGGTTGTGATGTAGACCCAACCGGGGAGTATATTGTTGGAAATGGGAAATTATCTGCGGATTTGACCATACATTCCTTTTCTAAAATGTTGACGGCCATAGAAGGTAAAAAATTTGATGGAGAGGCTTATGGTATTCCAATCCTTAAATTCGAGGAAGTATTGGCCGGAACTGTTAAAAGTGGGGGCTTGGGTCCCCTGCACACAGAGTTCGATGGAAAGGGTAATGCGTATACTACCTTCTTTATATCTTCGGAAGTTGTAAAATGGAATATAGGTACTTGGGAAGTCATAGACAGACAACCCTGTTACTATTCGGTAGGTCACTTGATGATTCCCGGTGGCAACTCCCAGAAACCGTTCGGAAAATATGTTGTAGCTATGAACAAGATTACGAAGGACAGGTACCTCCCAACGGGCCCAGAGGTAACCCAATCGGCGCAATTATTTGACATTTCTGGGGAAAAAATGGAATTGCTATTAGACTTTCCAACCGTCGGAGAACCCCATTATGCTGCTGGTATTCCTGCTGATATAGTAAAAGCGCGATCCAAAAAATTCTTTGAACTGTCAAAGAACGAACATAAACACGCCATCGCTACAGATGCCGATGTAAGAGTTGAACGCAATGGCAAAGAAGTACATGTTTATATGTCTATGATCCGTAGTCATTTTAACCCTGACAATATTGAGGGGATAAAGGTGGGAGACAAGGTATATTTTCATGTGACCAATATGGAACAGGATTATGACGTACCCCATGGTATAAGTATGATCGGGGCGAATACTTCAGAGCTCTTGATCATGCCCGGCCAGACAGAAACCTTTGTTTGGGAACCTAAGCAGGTTGGCGTATGGCCATTCTATTGTACCGACTTCTGTTCTGCCCTGCACCAAGAAATGCAAGGCTACGTTCGGGTTTCCCCAGCAAGTTCCAATATAGACCTTTCGTGGTCTTTGGGTGACTAGAACTAATTTAAACCGAGTACTTTTTTCGAAAAGCGGGTTGTGTTGAAAAATCTTCCCGCTTTTTAATAACCGTTAAGATGAAAAAATCAAAGATTATAATGCTTTTAGGGGCCTTGTTGCCCTTACTGCTTTTTTTGTTCCCGCTTTGGAATATTACATTAGAAGCACCGCAATATCCTACTCCCCTAGGAATGGACATCTATATTAATGACTTTGCAGATGCCAATCCACATGATATAAAGAACATCAACCTAATGAACCATTATGTGGGGATGAAATATATCCCAGATGCGATTCCAGAGTTTAAGATATTCCCGATAGGCATTATTATTACAACCGTCATCGGGCTGATTATTGGCCTTAAGGCAAACTACAAGTGGTACCTGTATTGGTTTATTATGATGGTATTGGTAAGTGCCGCTGGGCTATACGACTTTTATCTTTGGGAACATGATTACGGGCATAACCTAGATCCAAAAGCCATAATGAAATTTACCAATCCCGATGGTACGGCAATGGGCTTTCAACCTCCACTTTTTGGTACCAAGGATATCCTGAATTTTAGGGCACATTCGTATCCTCAGTTAGGTGCCTATTGCTTAGGTTTGGGTATTGCCCTGGGTCTGGTTGCCTATTTGGTTGGAAAAAAGGAAGCCAAGAAACAATAAAACCATTCAAATGAAAATGTCTAGGTATTCGTTTATTTCTGTCTTTTTATTGCTTTTAACCACGGCCTGTAAAGTTGAATCACAACCGATAGTTTATGGTACGGATGGTTGTCATTTTTGTAGTATGACGATCGTAGATCAACAACACGCGGCGGAATTCGTGACTAAAAAAGGAAAGGCCTTTAAGTTTGATGCGGTGGAGTGTATGATGAATCAATTAAAGGAAGAAGATGAATCCAAGATTGCACTTTTCTTGGTAAACGATTATGAAAATCCAGGAAAGTTGATCGATGCTTCAAACGCTACATACTTAATTACTAGAAGTATTCCCAGTCCGATGGGGGAGTTTTTGACCGCCTTTTCAAACAAGGAAGGAGCGGAGTTTATCCAGTCTAAGGACGAAGGTCAACTCTTAACTTGGCCCGAGCTAAAAGAGCGGTTCATGAACCGCTAAACCAAAGGTATAGATTTCAATAGGAAAATTAAGAGATTTAAAATAAAGTAGAATAAAATGTACATTATAAAAGACACCATAAAATCACAAGCTTTCAATGAACTTAAGGTGGAGAAACTTGTGAAAAACGATGCGTTCGAAATACTGAGTATAAGCTTGGAAAAGGATGCCATATTTCCAGAGCATACGTCTCCCACCAATGCACAACTAATTGTTCTTGAAGGCGATATAGTTTTTCATATTCATGGTGAACCTTACCATATAAAGGAGCAACAACATTTCAGTTTTGCCAAAGACGTTCCGCATTGGGTAAAGGCTAATGAGAATTCAAAGTTCCTGATTATACGCTGATGCTTTATCGATATTACTTCTTATTCTTTTTCTTACTTCTATCTGGGAGTTCACTATGGGCGAAAACCATACCCATTTGTTCTTCTTGCGATATAAAATCAATAAAGGAAGGGGTGGCACTTGCCTCAGATTTTGATACTCTCCTTGTTAAAAAAGGAACTTATAAGGAATTCAATATTGTCATAGATAAACCCCTGACACTTTTAGGTAAAGACTACCCGGTAATTGATGGCCAGGACAAAGGAGAGGTAATTACTATCGTTTCAGACGGTGTAACGGTAGACGGTCTTTTTATTATCAATGTCGGTACCAGTTATACTTCCGATTATGCGGCTATCCGCGTGGTTGAAAGTGAAAATTTCCTAATTCAAAATGTGGTTTTGGAAAAACTCTTTTTTGGAATCTACCTTGAAAAATCGAAAAATGGGAAGGTATTTCATAATAAGATCATTGGTGATGCTATCGATGAGTATAATTCAGGAAATGGCATTCAATTGTGGTATTCCAAGAATATTGTGGTAGAACAAAATATAGTGCAACACGTTCGTGACGGAATTTATCTGGAGTTTTCTGATAGCATAACCATTCATAATAATACCAGCTCAAATAATCTTAGATACGGATTACACTTTATGTTTTCCAATGATGACGTTTATACCGATAATACCTTTGAAAATAATGGGGCAGGAGTGGCAGTTATGTTTTCTAAAAAGATAAAAATGCATGGGAATACCTTTAAAAAGAACTGGGGGACGACGGCATACGGGATATTGCTAAAGGAAATAAATGATGCAGAAATTACGGGGAATACCTTTGCCGAAAACACCATTGGGATCAACATAGAAGGGTCTAACCGCATAACATACAAAGACAACGATTTTATCAACAATGGATGGGCCATAAAGGTAAGGGGAGCTTGCTATACGAACTCATTTACGAACAACAATTTTTTACACAACTCTTTTGATATTTCGTATAACAGTAAGTTGAACGACAATGTTTTCGAAAACAATTATTGGAGCGGTTATACGGGTTACGATTTAGATAAAAACGGGATTGGGGATGTACCGTATCGTCCAGTAAAACTATTCTCTTATATTGTAAACCGAACTCCTGAGACTATTATATTATTACGAAGCCTGTTTATGGATATCATCGATTTTTCGGAGAAGGTTTCCCCAGTATTTACACCAGATAATTTGGTTGATGCTAAACCTCAAATGAAACGATTACGATGATTCTAATTCAAGATCTACATAAGAAATTCGGAAAAAACCAGGTACTGTCAGGCGTGGATTTGACCATTCAAGGAGGAGGTATTTTGGCCATACTAGGCCCCAACGGATCCGGTAAAACCACCCTTATCAAAAGTATATTGGGAATGGTGGTGCCCAACAGCGGGAATATTTCTGTTCTGGATAAGGATATCAAGAACAAATGGAAATACCGCCAGGAAATAAACTACCTGCCACAGATTGCCAATTTTCCTGGCAATTTAAGGGTGAAAGAATTAATTGGTATGATCAAAAATCTCCGGCAAAAACCTAGTACCGAAGAAGAATTGATCTCAAAATTTGGGTTGCAGGCCTTTCTTGGTAAAAAACTGAGCACGCTTTCAGGAGGGACCAAACAAAAAGTAAACATTGTCTTGACCTTTATGTTCGATAGCCCTTTAATCATTTTAGATGAGCCCACAACCGGCTTGGATCCGGCGGCATTGATTCAATTAAAAGAATTGATTATGAGAGAAAAGAAAAACGGAAAAACCATTTTGATTACTTCACATATTATGCAGTTTGTTGAGGCTATGGCAGATGAAATTGTATATCTTTTAGAAGGGAAAATCTACTTTAAAGGTCGAATAGAAGAGCTAAAATTCAAGACCGGCCATAGTGATTTTGAACATGCCATTGCGGCCATATCAACCCAAAGAACCGATGCTTAAAATATTAAAATATAGTTTCTATGATTTGATACGAAGCCGCTGGAGCTATGTATATTTTCTATTTTATCTGGCCTTGGGTTTCGTGCTCCTGTTTTTGAACAATGACCTTTCTAAAGCAGTTATCACGCTTATGAACGTGATTATTGTTTTAGTGCCCTTAATAGGAACCATTTTCGGGGTCATGTATTTCTATAATTCCAAGGAGTTTACCGAACTGCTCTTGGCGCAACCCTTAAAACGGTCAACTATTTTTCTGGGGCAATATTTTGGGGTGGCTGGATCGCTGACTTTAAGTTTGGTTATTGGCCTAGGTATTCCCTTTATGCTATACGGATTATTTAGAAGTGATGCAATTTGGGACTTTTCGTTACTTCTAATAACGGGAAGTTTTTTGACCTTTATTTTTACCGGATTGGCTTTCAATATTGCACTTTCCAACGAGAATAAGATCAAGGGATTTGGCTACGCCGTATTACTCTGGCTTTTTTTGGCGGTCATTTACGATGGCCTCTTTTTATTATCCCTTATTGTTTTTGAAGAATACCCCTTGGATAACTTTTCCTTAGGTGCCACAATGTTGAACCCTATTGACCTTTCCAGGACATTAATTCTTTTAAAACTTGATATCTCTGCCTTGTTGGGTTATACCGGGGCTGTTTTTAAACAATTTTTTGGTACCAACCTTGGTTTGTTCGTTTCAATAGGCGTTTTGTTATTATGGACAGTTCTGCCTGTTTGGCGATTGGCATACAAATCCAAAAAGAAGGATTTTTAGAAATCACATCACCCCCGGCTCTCTAAAACACTTCAAATACAGAAGATAAATTTGTCAAGCTGACATTTATCATAATTATCATGCTTGGATAATGATACCTTGAAGTATGAAATTTAAAATCTATCAATTATGAAAAAGCGTGTGCCAGTATCACAAATAATGACAAAAAATGTAATTACCTTAAGTGTTAAAAATGACCTGAATACTGCGGAAGAACTTTTTAAAAAACACCATATTCGCCATATACCGGTAACTTCAGGAGAAGAAGTCTTAGGCATGCTAAGTTATACAGATCTTATGCGCATTAGTTTTGCCGACGCCATCAATGAAAATGAACAAGATGTAGATACCATGGTCTATAATATGTTTTCCATAGAGCAGGTTATGGTAAAAAATGTGGAAAGCGTAAGTTCAAAAAGTACCATTCAGGAAGTGGCCGAAGTTTTGGCCAGTAAGGATTTTCATGCTTTACCGGTTGTAGATAATGGCAAGCTAGAAGGTATCGTCACCACGACCGATTTAATCAATTACCTGCTAGATCAATATTGATTTAAAAGAAAATAGAAAGGATATACTTTACGGTGGTTTTTAGGTCGGGGCAATATTGGCAATGGTCAGCTAATTTTGCCCCGATTCCGTTTTTTATCATCCGTTTAAAATGCCAGAAAGAATATGAGCTGTTGTACGTCAGATGTAGGCGCTTTTCTAGTTAAAAACTTTTTACAAGCCGCTTATTAATATCTGTTAGTCCTTATCTTTTTTCTAAGTATTCGTTGATGACCAAATCTTTAAATTATTCCTGTTTATAGAATTATCTTTACTCAAACAATATTTAACGCAATTTCTATCATTTTTTCAAAGGAGCTTTCTCTTTCCTTGGTGGTGCACTCCTCCTTGGTTACCAAGGAATCGGAAATGGTCAAAATGGCCAAGGCCTTTACCTTATTTTTAGCTGCAATGGTATACAGCCCTGCAGCTTCCATTTCTGCACATAAAACGCCATATTCGGCCCATTTTTTATAAGAATCCGGATTAACGGCATAAAATTGATCCGCAGAAAGAACGTTGCCGATTTTTATGGGCAGTTTTTTTTCCTTTCCGTATGAAGCGGCTTTCATTAAAAGGTCAAAATCAGCAGTAGGGGCAAAGTAGGCGCCATTAAAATGATTATTGATCCCTGACGTGGTTGAAGCCGACATGGCAATTACAATATCCCGGATTTTTACATGGGACTGATAAGACCCGGCGGAACCTACACGTATCAGGTTTTTAACACCGTAACCGTGAATTAGCTCGTGGTAATAGATCATCGCCGATGGGATGCCCATACCACTACCTTGAACAGAAATTCGCTTACCCGCATATTCCCCGGTGTATCCTAACATGCCTCTCACTTCATTATAACAAACTGCATTTTCCAGAAAGGTTTCTGCAATCCATTTGGCACGTAGGGGGTCTCCCGGTAGCAATACGGTTTCGGCAATATCATTTTTATCGGCGTTGATGTGAAGACTCATAATTTTGATTTTATTTGGCACATATTGCTATTCCCGACGAGGTGCCTATCCGGGAAACACCAAGTGCGATATATTCTAATGCGGTAGACCTATCTTTTATCCCTCCTGAGGCTTTTATTTTAGCCCTGTTTCCTACAACAGTTTTCATTAGTTGAAGGTCTTCAAGAGTAGCCCCTCCCGTTCCGAAACCGGTCGAGGTTTTTACAAAATCAGCTTTGCCTTCAAGTGATAGTGAACAGCCTATTTGTTTTTCATCGTCGGTTAAATAACAGGTCTCAATAATTACCTTTAATACTTTGGCGCCGATGGCTTCTTTTATACTTTTGATTTCATCCTTGACCTTATCGTATAGCCCTGCTTTTAACCAACCTATATTGATGACCATATCAATTTCATCGGCACCCTGTTCAGTGCAATATAGGGCTTCGTCAATTTTTGATGCTGTAGCCATTGCCCCGAGCGGGAAACCGATAACGGCAGCAAGCTTCACATCTGAGCCTTTCAACTCTTTTTTAGCCAAAGGCACATAACAGCTATTTACACAAACGGCATAGAACCCATAGGTCTTTGCTTCGGTGCACAAGCGTAAGATATCGGCCGGTATGGCAGTGGCTTTTAATAGGGTATGATCTATATAGTGTGCTATTTGCATAAATGTAATTTTAAATAAGCTTAATTGTTACTTCCAAAACGCTCAAAAGATGCTTCCTCTAAAGTTTCCCTATGATTCGGATGCGCAATTGAAATTAAGGCATTTGCCCGTTCTTTGAGGTTTTTTCCAAAAAGATTTACTACACCATATTCGGTGGCAACATAGTGTACATGCGCACGGGTCGTTGTTATACCGGCACCTTGTTTCAGGTAGGGGGTAATTTTTGAAATACCCTTTGCGGTAATCGAAGGCATCGCAAAAATAGGTTTCCCACCCTGTGATAAAGAGGCCCCACGAATAAAATCCATTTGCCCGCCAACCCCTGAATACTGTCTATTTCCAATAGTGTCGGCACAAACTTGACCAGTAAGATCTATTTCAATAGCACTATTGATTGCCGTTACCTTAGGGTTTTTTCTAATAATAGCCGTGTCATTGGTATAGCCGGCTTCCTTAAAATGTACCAACGGATTATCGTCTACAAAATCATATAATCCCTGCGAACCAACGGCAAAACAAGTTACGATTTTTCCGGTCTTTATTTCTTTGTCCTCTCCGGTAATCACCCCTTTTTCGATCAAGGGTAACACACCATCCGAGAACATTTCCGTATGGATGCCCAGACGTTTGTGATTTTCCAGGTTGTTTAGGACCGCATTTGGAATATTACCGATTCCCATCTGCAGGGTAGCACCATCTTCGATCAGTCCGGCAACATGCTTTCCAATTTGCTGCTCGACCTCTGAAATGGGCGCAACCCCATGGGTATGGATTGGGGAGTTAACTTCAATGGCACAATCGATATTTTTAATATGGATGATACCATCGCCATGTGTTCTAGGTACAAAAGGGTTTATTTGTGCGATTACTTTTTTGGCGGTCTGAATGGCCGGTAGGGCGATATCTACAGAAACGCCTAAGGAGCAAAACCCATGTTTGTCCGGTGGTGAAACTTGAACAATGGCCACATCCAAGGGCAAAATATTCCTCCGGAAGAGCAAATGTATTTCACTAAGAAAAATGGGGATATAATCGCCTTGGGCACTGTTTACCATACTCCGGACATTGCCACCTACGAAACAACTATTCATTCGAAAGCTACTGCTATAGGGCGGGTTGGCATATTTGGCGTTTCCTTCAGTATGTATAGATATGATTTCTACATTTCGCAGTTCTTTGTGCCTCTCGCATAGGGCATCAATGAGCGTGTTGGGTGTCATGGCTGCACCTTGTAAAAAAACGCGATTGCCAGATTGTATTAAAGAAGCGGCCTCAACCGCAGTTACGATGCGCATAATATGAATTTAAAGGTGCAAATATCCAAAGGGGTTTTATTTCAAAATATGACAATAAACATGTTTTTTTGATTATAAAAATCAGGACAGAACGCTCATCATAAACAGATATAATTCTTCCATTTGTGGTCTTCCTTTTTTCTTTCCCATTCTTCCGAAAACATAAAGAACAAACCAAATTAGGACCAAAAACACCATACCCCCTAACTGAATACCGTAAGGTTTATCCAACGAAGCACTTGAATACGCCCAAATCCCTAAAATAATAAACAAGGTAGCCACCCCGAAATGGAGGAACATAAAAAAAGTCCATAGGGCAGGGTTGGGGCCAAAAATACCATAGAGGCGGCAATTTCCGTCATCTATGGAATCAATTTCCAGATGTAATTGTGGGGACCAAAACTGATTGTTTTTCTTATTGAATTTTATAAAGATGTGCTCATCCAAACGTTTGATCAAAAAGGGTTTTCGTTCAGATTTTTCAAAGGCACTCAGTACTTCTTCCTTGGGATCGGCTAGTTCCAGTTGAAACCTTGGTCTTAGGACGATATCATTCGGTAGGGTTTTCACCTTTTCGTATATAAAGGATTATTCATGACACTCTATTTGTGTTGATACAACTTCCCCGATGGGTTCGGGAGAAAGGTAGGGTATACCAAGGCCTAGGCCTCTAAGAATAAACAACACTCCTATCATCACCACAAAAACGGGAATCAGTTTTTGTACCTTTTGTTTGGCTGCTCCCTTTAGGAGTGCGCTAAAATAAACGGTAGCGGTCATTAAAGGAATGGTGCCCAGACCGAACAAGATCATATACAACCCTCCTTCCAAGCTGCTTCCCATAGCGATTGCACCAAAAAGCGCCATGTATACAAGACCGCAAGGAAGAAATCCATTTAAAAAACCAATGGTCAGAAAGGTGTCTGGGGATTTCTTCTTTAGTTCTTGCCCTAGCCGATTTTTAACTTCTGATATGACCTTGTAGATGGGTTTTGACAGGTTGTATTTGTTAAAAGTTCTGTAGGGAATAAGTACTATGACAATCATCAATATACCAATCGCGATAGACAGACTTTGCTGCATTCCAAAAACATAAAGCCCTTTTCCGAGGAGACCGAATACCAACCCGATGCTCCCGTAAGCCAGAAGACGACCAAAATGATAAAGGAATATCTGACCGAATTTTTTAAAACTATTAGATCGATCAACCGGTAGCATAAAAGCAATTGGCCCGCACATACCAACGCAATGCAGGCTTCCCATTAATCCCAATATGAGGGCAGATAACAACATTTTCTTTTATTTGTCTTTGTGGGCCAAGCGGAGCAATCTGCCAGTTAACAGTGCAGATAATTCAAAAGTTTGCTTCGTGCCTTGTAAAGACGTATAGATTCTATTTTTTAATATGTAATACTCTTTTTATGCAAATATTCCTTCCCTTTATGATTCCAATTAATTTTAATGTCCCAACGACCATCCAACAGGCGTTTCTCAGGTATGAGTAAATGTGAATTGGATAAACTTATGGGTAAATCAAAATCCAAGTGCTTGTTAGATGGTCTGTATAGAGACACTGTTCCTTGTACATTTTTATTTTCTAAGCCGTCGGGAAAAGCAATGAGCAACCCCTCAGGCGTTTTAGTGATTTTAAGTTGTTCTGAGGCGTTTTTGGCATTAGTTTCCGCATCGATTTCTTTTTGGTAACCGAGTTCTGCCCTATAATATTCCTCCGTTACCAAATCGTGGTTGGCACTATCGTCCATGCTCATTCGCACAACGAAGAAAAGAATAAAACCAATAAAGCATATAAAAGCGATTACAATTGCTGTTCCCCAATTTATTTTCATAATTAAATTATTTTAACTTCATTTCCATGAATATGGAAATCTATTCGCATCTCGTATTTCTACCCGCGGACCTTATTTATAACTCCTAGGTCCCAAAAAAGCCGTTATCGTTGTCTCTATTAGTTTATCGCCGCTATATACCCCGATTTTCACCTTTTCCTTATCACTTTTAATGGCCGAATCATTGATCTCGATAAACAAGGTTCCCTCAGCCAAATCTTGGGCAAGTACTTTAAAATCTTCATTCCTCACCAATTTTATAGCGCCTTTATGTGATAAGAGCTTGAAGTTTACATCGTTTACATCTTTGGTAGTTTTATTGACCAACTTATAGGTATATACATTGCTGATGACATTATTTTCCTTGTGCTCATACAGCTGCCCGGGTAGTCTTAGAATATTTGCCTCCAAGTCGTTTCTTAAGAACAGCATACCTATCAAAAGGCCGGTCAAAATCACTAGAATGGCTGTATAACCTTTTAAGCGTGGCGTGAATTGGAATTTTTCCTTTTTAGTAATCTCATCCTCGCTGGCATAGCGAATCAATCCCTTGGGAAGGTTTACCTTCTCCATAATGGTATCACACTCATCAATACAAGCAGTGCAGTTTACACATTCTAGCTGTGTGCCATTACGTATGTCTATGTTTGTCGGGCAAACGTGTACACATTGAAAGCAGTCAATACAATCGCCGTGACCTAAGGCATATCGATCTTCATTTTTTCGAAACTTCTTTCGGCCGTTTTCCGCTTCGCCTCGTTTATGGTCGTAGGCGACAACTATAGATTTGTTATCCAATAGTACGCCTTGCATGCGCCCGTAAGGACAGGCGATGATACAAACTTGCTCCCTAAACCAGGCGAACACCCAAAAAAAGACGGCTGTAAAAATAAGCAGGGAAATCAGGGTGCTCATATGTTGTAAGGGGCCATCTGTGATGTATTGTAGCAACCGATCACTTCCTATCAGATAGGCCAGGAACACATTGGCGATGATAAACGAAATGACAAAAAAGATAAACCATTTGGTTGCTCGTTTTCGAATTTTTTCAGCATTCCACTCTTGCTTGTCCAGACGCTTTTGTGCACCACGGTCCCCGTCGATCCAAAACTCGATTCTACGGAACACCATTTCCAGAAAAATGGTTTGCGGGCACATCCAACCACAAAAAATACGACCGAAGGCAACGGTAAACAATGCAATAAAAATGACCCCAATAATCATCGAAATGACGAAAAGGTGAAAGTCCTGAGGCCAAAATGGAAAACCAAAAATGTTAAAACGACGTTCCAATACATTGAACATCAAGAATTGATTGCCATTGATTTTTACAAAGGGAGCGGCAATTAAAAATGTCAATAAGAGGTAGCTAACGTACTTTCGGTATTGATAGAACTTACCACTGGGTTTTTTGGGGAATACCCAAGCGCGTTTGCCCTCCTCATTTATGGTTCCTATAGAATCCCTAAAATGTTCTTTGTCTTGTGACATTACATAAACCTTCTTTTTCATTCCCACGAAGGCGGGAATCCTTTTTTTTAAGCGCTCCAGCTTTTATAAGGAGAGGATAAAAGCTTGAGTATAGTTCTGCATTACTGGGCCAAGGTTCGGGCTATCAAACCCTCCGTCATCTTCGCTACACTTGTTGCCACCTCCCTTCATCTGAAGGGAGGAATTATTATTTTTTTAAATTTATCGCTACTGTAGTAGAATCTATTACCACAGTAGTAGAATCTATAACTTGTTCCATTTCTATTTCCGGTGCATCCGGATCTACCCACACATCACCTTCCGCAGCTTTAGGATTAGCAGGGGTTTTTCCGTTGATCTCGGTTAAAATATAACTTCCTACCTGTGCCATCTCTACGGGTTTTAAAATTTGTTTCCAGGCGACCATACCTTTACCGTCCCGACCGCCTTCGGAAATGGTGTTGAAGACATTTTTGATGCCTCCGCCCAAAATCCAGTGCTGGTCCGTAAGATTGGGGCCGATTCCACCGCCGCCATCAGCCATATGACAGGCCACACAATTCATTTCGTAAATATTTTTACCTGCACTAATATCAGAAGCTTCGGTAAAAAGTGCTACCGTATTTACATCTACTAAGTCTTTCGCCGTTTTTTTATAGGCTTCTATTTCTAATTTGGCGGCCGCAACTTCTTGTTCATACTCCATATCCTGGGTGTAGTCATTGTAGATATGGAACCGTACCAAATACACCACACCAAAAATGATGGTCGCATAGAACATGTAGACCCACCAAGGTGGTAATTTGTTATCCAATTCACGTATACCATCATAGTTGTGATCCAAAATGATTTCGCCTTCAGCTTCAATTGGCTTTGAACCAAGCAGTTTTTGATACGTTTTTTGGCCCCAAGCCCATCCCTTTGATTCTGATTTACTTGTCAGGTAACGTTCTTGGGCCTCTTTGGATAGAGTCTGAAACATTACGTTTTCTATCGATTGCAATATCAATGCAATAGCAATGAGGAATATAAGCATCATTACCATAAAAAATTGGGCTGCGGGATATGCTATTATTGCCGGCTTATCACCCGAATCGATAAAATACTCCATCAATCCAAAAATGATGAAGAACATAAGGGTGATATAAAGCCACCATGGTCGTGTATTTCTCATAGTTCAAAATTTTGTTGGTTGTCTTCTTGTAAGGGTAGTTCGCTCATCTCTTTTATATGTGCTTTGGAGGCCGTGAAAACCCACCAGAACAACACTACAAAAAAGACAAAGAAGATTAATAATGATATCATGGGATAGGTGGCAACGCCCTCTATACTTTCCATATAACCTTTTACAAATTTTAGCATGCTATTTTTAGATTAAGGAGTCAAGAATCAAGAGATAAGACGTTATTCGAATTTTTAGCCTTAACTCTTGGCCCTATACTCTTGGTTCTTTTTATTGTGATACGGTTTCGTTGGTTTCCTTTATTTTAATATCTGTACCCAAACGTTGTAGGTATGCAATTAAGGCAACAATCTCCCTGTTCCTCATTTCTATAAAATCCTCGCCATTTTCAGCAGCATATTTTTTATCGGCTTCGTAGCCTTTTGCAAAATCGGGGTCGGTATATAAGTTCTTCTCAATGCGGGTAGCCTGTTCATCCATATTTGCATAGGCATTCGCAATGTCCTCATCTGTATAGGGGACTCCCAAAGAAACCATGGCCTTCATTTTTCCTTGTATATCGCTGCGGTCATGCTCATCTCGAACGAGCCATTGATAGGCTGGCATAATCGAACCTGAGGATGTACTTTGAGGGTCATACATATGATTCAGGTGCCAGTTATCGGAATACTTACCTCCTATACGAAGCAGATCGGGGCCTGTACGTTTACTGCCCCATAAGAAGGGGTGGTCGTATACAAATTCCCCTGCCTTGGAATATTCCCCATAACGTTCTACTTCACTTCGGAACGGGCGTACCATTTGGGAATGACAGCCCACACAGCCCTCACGAATATAGAGGTCGCGGCCTTCCAATTCTAGGGGAGAATAGGGTTTTACGCTTGTTATCGTTGGTATATTTGATTTTACCAAAATAGTTGGCACGATTTGTATAATACCGCCTATTAAAATGGCTACGGTAGCCAGAATAGTTAATTGTATAGGCTTGCGCTCCAACCAGGTATGAAAGGTCTCACCAGCCGTCCTGCCTTTAGATACCCTGGTCAGGGCTGGGGCTTCGGCCAATTCATCTGCAAACTTGCTACCGGATCTAATAGTAATCACAATATTGTAGACCATAACACAGGCACCGAGAATAAACATGCTTCCACCAATGGCACGCATCCAGTACATTGGCATGATTTCTATTACGGTTTCCATGAAATTTCCATAAACCAAAGTTCCATCTGGATTAAATTCCTTCCACATTAAAGCCTGGGTAAATCCGGCTACGTACATCGGAAGGGCATAAAGAATAATACCCAGTGTCCCGATCCAAAAATGGAAGTTGGCCAACCCTTTTGAATATAGCTTGGTCTTGGTCATTTTAGGCACTAACCAATATATCATCCCGAAGGTGAGGAAACCGTTCCATGCCAAGGCTCCCACATGAACGTGGGCGATAATCCAATCACTAAAGTGAGCAATGGCATTTACATTTTTAAGGGATAATAGCGGCCCTTCAAAGGTGGCCATACCATATCCTGTTATTGCCACGACCATAAATTTCAGAGTCGGGTCGGTACGCACTTTATCCCAAGCCCCACGAAGGGTCAATAGGCCATTTATCATACCTCCCCATGATGGTGCGATTAGCATGATGGAAAAGGCCACACCTAAGTTCTGGGCCCAATCTGGTAGAGAAGAATATAACAAATGATGGGGTCCTGCCCAGATGTAGATGAATATCAACGACCAAAAGTGGACAATTGAAAGTTTATAGGAATAGATGGGTCTATTTGCCGCCTTGGGAACGAAATAGTACATCAGCCCCAGGAAAGGCGTGGTCAAAAAGAAGGCTACCGCATTGTGACCATACCACCATTGTACTAAAGCATCTTGCACACCCGCATAAACAGAATAACTTTTTAACGCACTTACGGGAAGTTCTAAACTATTGAAAATGTGCAGTACCGCTACGGTTACAAAAGTTGCCAAATAGAACCAGATAGCGACATACATATGACGTTGTCTCCGTTTTATGATCGTTCCAATAAGGTTGACACCAAAAGCGACCCAAACAAGGGCAATGGCAATATCAATAGGCCATTCAAGCTCGGCGTATTCTTTGGAAGTGGTATACCCTAAAGGCAGTGTAATTGCCGCTGCAACAATAATGGCCTGCCAGCCCCAGAAATTAAAACTGCTAAGAAGGTCGCTGAACATTCGTGCCTTAAGTAGACGTTGGGTGGAGTAGTACACCCCCGCAAAAGTGGCGTTGCCTACAAAGGCAAAAATTACGGCATTGGTATGCAATGGGCGCAAACGGCCAAAACTCAACCACGATATACCGTCGGTAAGGTTCGGAAACATAAACATAAAGGCCAACAAAAGGCCCACTGACATTCCCACAATTCCCCAAAACATTGTTGCGTAGAGGAAATTTTTTACGACTTTGTTATCGTAATAGAATTGCTGTACTTCCATAATTATACTTCTTTATTTAGTTGGATTTTATCTTCTGAGAAATGAGGCTTTTTTTCAATACAGTCTACGACATTTGAATGTTGTTTTTCTATGTTGGATTGTACTAGTTCATCCTCAAAAAGCATGCGTACTGATGGGGTATAGGAATCGTCATATTGTCCTCTCTTTACCGATACAATAAATGCGATAAAAAAGACGACCGCTACAACAATACTTATAGTCAATAGCACATAAATAACACTCATACCTATCTAAATTATCGCGTAAAACTACGCCGGCGATTTTCGATTAAACATGACATATGTCATGTTTGATAATTATTTTAATTTTCTACCCAAAAGATTCGTCATTACCGTTGTGAATGCCACCACACTTATGGAACTCAGAGGCATTAAAATTGCTGCGATAACGGGTTGTAATTGTCCAGTAACGGCAAAATAAAGTCCTATAACATTGTAAACCAATGAGAGCACGAAACTTAGCTTGACGATTTTAATTGCCTTTTTCGAAGCCAAGATATATTGATATAGTTCTTTGAATTTCGTTGCATCCATGATACCATCGCAGGCAGGGGAGAAGACGTTTATATTCTCAGAAATGGAGATACCAACTTCGGCCTGAGCCAAGGCCCCTGCATCGTTTAGACCATCTCCTACCATCAGCACCTTGTTGCCCTTCTTTTGCAACGATTTAATGAACGCTAGTTTCTGTTCAGGTTTTTGGTTAAAAAAAAGCGGGGTAAGTTTTGGTAAAAGCTTTGCCAAATGATCTTTCTCCCCCTCATTATCTCCCGATAGAATGGCGAGGTTTAGATTTTTCGACATGGCCTCGAATATTTCAGATACACCTTCGCGATAGTGGTTGTTGAAAATATACTTTCCCCTATATATGTTGTTGCTGCTAATGTGAACCGATGTATTTAGGGCATCTCTTGGTTGCTTTTTTTCGACAAAATCCGAAGAACCAATTTTAATATGTTCGCTACCTAAGACCCCTTCGATTCCTTTTCCTAAATACTCTTCGTACTCATCTAGAGTGAGAATATCCTGCTCGGCGAGTAAATCATATAGTGTTCTGCTCAAGGGGTGGTTAGAAGCGCGCAATGTATTTTTTAATAAGGATTCTTCGCTAGCTGTCAAGGGCATACCCTCATAAGAGGCCGTACTTTTTTGAGTTGTGGTAATGGTGCCTGTCTTGTCAAAAATAACCGTATCGATCAGCGCCAATTGCTCAACGGCCTGAGTATCCTTTAGATAAAACTTCTTTCGACCAAAAATGCGGAGCATATTGCCTAATGTAAAAGGGGAGGCCAATGCTATGGCACATGGGCAGGCAATAATTAAAACGGCAGTAAAGACATTCATGGCCTTACTGGGGTCATAATACAGCCAAAAGGCCGTAGCGATAGATGCGATGGACAAAACTGCAATTGTAAATCGCCTTCCTATGCTGTCGGTAAGGTTTTGAAACCGGGTAGATTTATCTTGTTGAAAAACCGAATTACTCCATAGCTGGGTCAAATAGCTTTGGGAAACCGATTTTAAGGTTTCCACCTCAATGGCTCCCTGTAGCTGTTTACCTCCTGCAAATACCTTATCGCCCGATTCCTTTCTAACAGGTTCCGATTCCCCGGTTACAAAACTATAATCAATTCGGGCATTGCCATCGATCAGGATTCCATCTACCGGAATCAATTCTTCATTACGTATCAAGATACGGTCGCCTTTTTTGATGTCATGCACTTGAGTGCTTTCTTCCTTTCCTTTGGCCGTTATCTTGGTAACAGCTATAGGGAAATAGGATTTGTAATCCCGTTCAAAGGATAAAAAAGAGTACGTTTTCTGCTGGAAGAACTTGCCAAGTAATAAGAAGAATACCAATCCGGTTAAAGAATCAAAAAAACCACTTCCCCATTCAAAAATGATTTCAAGGGTACTTCGTATGAACAACACAAAAATACCAAGGGCAATGGGGACATCAATATTTAAAATGTTAGTCCGCAACCCTTTGTAAGCGGAAATGAAGTAATCGTTCGCGGCATAAAAAACTACGGGCAACGAAAAGGCCAACATGAGCCAACGAAACACATCTTCGTATTGATTTAGCCAAAATTCGCCCCCAGAACTTTCACTTGAAGATAAATCAAAATATTCTGGAAAGGAAAGAAACATGACATTGCCAAAGGCAAAGCCGGCAATGCCCAATTTATAAGTCAAGCTATGATCTGCCTTCTTTTTCCCATTGTCAAAATCATCTAAAGAAATATAAGGTTCGTAACCAATTCTTGCTAAAAGCACGACCAATTCTTTTAAGGAAATTTTGGAACTGTTATAGGTAATACGAACAGTTTTTTTGGGGAAATCTACTTGTGAACTACTTATAAATGGATTGAGTTTGTTCAGATTTTCCAATACCCAGATACAAGAACTACAATGTATATGCGGAATCTGTAGATTTACGATCTGTAGCCTTCCATCATTGAACTCGATAAGCCGTTCAACAATGGCAGGGGTATCAAGAAAATCGTACTTTCCTTCAGTGACCTTTGGGGTTGTGCCCGCTGCAGACTGTAAATCATAATAATAAGATAGGTCGTTGCTTGAAAAAATCTCATAGACCGTTTTGCAGCCGTTACAGCAGAACCTTTTTTCGCCCAGTTCGATAATTACGTTGCCGCAGTCATCCCCACAATGGTAACAGTTGTTACGCACCATATCTACATTTACTTATACCTTTGACAAAGTTGAGGATCGTGTTCGCCTTAAAACATGATAATTGTCAGGTTTTGGCTAACTTGTGAGAACTACCTTTGTATGGTAAGGTATAAATCTTAAAATCATGGAAAGTAGATGTGAAAATTGCATCGTTCGTCAGTTCAATTCGTTACGTGCCATGAGCAAAGAAGAATTGAAGAAGGTTTCGGATTCAAAAATCTCTAAAAAAATCAAGAAAGGGGAAGCCCTTTTTGAAGAAGGGGAGAAACTGGATGGGGTTTTTTGTGTTCGCGATGGGGTATCAAAATTGTCAAAATTGAGTGCCAACGGTAAAGATCAAATTGTAAAATTGGCGAGTAAGGGTGAGGTGATGGGCCAACGTTCTGTTATTGCCGAAGAATCCACAAATTTAAGTGCGGTTGCCGTTAACGATATGGAGGTCTGCTTTATTCCGAAAGAAATTATTTCCAATACTTTAAATTCGAACCCTAATTTTGCCGTTGAGGTATTACGTCATATGGCCCATGACCTTAAGGAGGCCGATGATGTAATTGTAAATATGTCCCAAAAATCGGTGAAGCAGCGTATGGCCGAAGCCTTTTTGTATCTCAAGAAAAATTACGGCGAAGACAAGGATGGTTTTCTGCATTTGGTACTTTCCCGCGAAGATTATGCGAATGTGGTAGGTACGGCCACAGAATCCTGTATTCGTATCATTTCAGAATTCAAGAAAAAAGGCTTTATCAAAACTTCGGGCAAAAAAATTGGTGTGGCCAATGAAAAGCAACTTCAAAATTTGATAGATGGTTTTTAGTTGTCGTGCTTAAATTAAAACCTGATAAATATCATAGTTTTGGCTCAGGCATCAATCTACTTTTACCGCATAGATTTCAATAAAAAGTAGATGAAGAACATATTAATACCAACAGACTTTTCAGAAAACGCTTGGAACGCAGCCCGCTATGCACTAGAACTTTTTAAAAATGAAGAATGCGTTTTTCATTTATTGAACACCTATACCCCGGCAATTGCAAGTAGCCGTTTTATGGCAGCATCGGTCGAAGGTGGGACCCTTGAAAATAGTGCGCAATTATCCTCAAAAAATGGATTGAAAAATTTAATCCAACGTATTGACCAAGACTTTAAGAACCCAAAACATAGCTTTAAGACCATTTCTTCATTTAGCTTTTTAGTTGATAAAATCAGAGAAGCGGTCGAGGAAGAAAATATAGATTTGGTTATTACCGGAACTAAAGGCGCTTCAGGAATTGAAGAGGTTTTTATGGGCAGTAACACGGTGCGGATCATTAAATCTATTAAGAATTGTCCTGTTCTGGCCATTCCGGAGTATTTTAAGTTTAGTACACCGAATGAAATTGCATTTGCCACTGACTTTAATAGGTTTTACACCTTATCGGAATTAACCCCCTTGTTGGAGATGGCAATTGCCTTTGATGCGACCATTCGCATTGTTTATGTGCAGCATGAAATTAAGGCTTTGACCGAACTACAACAGTTCAATCTGAGTATGTTGAGAAAGTATTTGGGTAAAGTGGAACATTATGTACACACCGTTTCCGAGCTAAACTCTGTTTCTAGGACCCTTGAAGTATTCACTGAAGAACTGAATATACATCTACTGGCAATGCTCAATTACCAACACAGTTATATGGAAAAAATGACACGTGAACCAGTGGTTAAGCGATTGGCTTTTCACACGAAAATTCCCTTGTTGATTATTCCCGAGCTGGGAATGGATGCACCCTCAAAAAACAGGAAAGGGAATGAAATGACATTTTCTGATTAATTCTTTTCCAAACCAAGTTAAAATGAGTTTTTGATCAAAATCGATACAGCGCTCTTTTAGGATATCAATTTCATAGCTACGGGGTCCCAGTTTACAGGCTGCTGCTTAAAATAACTTTCATTGGCCAAAAGGGCGGCGCCGGCAGCGCGCAGTCCAAAGGTTGGGTCTTGTACCACATCTTTTTTGTTGCGAATAGCACTGAAAAAATTATAAAAGTGGTCGTAATGACCCCCTTTGTAGCCTCTTGGCGCTTCCCAGGTAGTAGTTCCGGTATTTAAGTTTGTTGCTCTGGATTCTAAATTTTTATGGGCATAAGCTTCCTTTATTTTTTGTTGTGTCGCCTTGGTATAGGCAATCATCGAGTAATCGCCCGGTACCATACCCAATTTAGACCTTGTTAGTTTCACCTGGTTCTGACCGACTTCCATTTCCCCTTCGGTGCCTATTAATTTAAAACCGCCACCGCCACCGTTTCCGGCGATAAAGTTTATTCGGAAAGCAGCATTAAATGCCGTATGGGTATCGGTTTTCGGATAGTCGTAAAGGGTTATGGTAACATCTGGGACATCTCTACCATCTTCCCAATATCTCAAACCTCCGGTGGCCAAGGCCCTATTTGGGCCATAAGAACTAAGTATATGATTAAGCGTTGAAAATGCATGTACAAATAAATCCCCGGCAACACCGGTCCCATAATCTTGATAGTTTCGCCAGCGGAAGAACCGTTTTAACTCATAAGGCACTTTTGTTGCCTGCCCAAGAAAAGTATCAAAATCGATGGTCTTTGGATTTGCATCTGGAGGAATGGGATATTGCCATGCTCCCTCTGCGGAATAACGATCGTTGTACATATCCAGCATTACAATGTCACCAATTGCCCCTTCTTCATAAAGTTGCTTTGCCTTTTCATTGCCTAAAGAAGACATACCTTGACTCCCAACTTGACATATTTTTCCACTTTCCTTTTGTGCATTGATTATTTCTTGCCCCTCTTCAAGTTTTTGTACCATTGGTTTTTCACAGTATACATGTTTACCAGCTTTCAGGGCATCAACCACAATTTTTTGATGCCAATGATCAGGTGTGGCCACAATAACAGCATCAATATCATTACGCTCCAAAAGTTTGCGATAGTCACGGGTAACGACAAGGTCATTTCCCCATAGTTCTTTGGCGCGGTCAAGCCTTCCGGAATATAGATCACACACTGCAACGAGTTTTACACCCTCAACTCCCAGGGCTGTATTGGTATCATAAATACCTTGTATTCCAGAACCGATCAACGCCAAATTAATTTGATTGTTGGCAGAAAAATTTTGTGGAATATATGATCTAGACAAAATAATTTTTTCTTCAAATGAAGATGCCAATACAACAGGGGCGGAGGTCATTGCGGCTGAACCTAGGGTTGCTTTTTTAATAAAAGACCTTCTGGAGTTTTTTTTCATGCTATCAAATTTTTGGTCAGGTGACCTGAACGTTTAAAAATAGGGATTTTATCATTAGCCTGATTCTGATAGGGTTTATTTTTCAAATACGCGCCTCCCCCAATATTTATTGGCTCTTAATTTTTTAATTTCTAACTTGTTGCATCCAAAAAAAATCCATGCAAATAAAAGAATCCTCCGAAATTTATGATGTGATCATTGTAGGTTCTGGTGCCGGTGGTGGTATGGCCACCAAACAACTTGCCGATGCTGGTTTTAATGTCGCCGTGGTTGAAGCAGGTCCGTTTTTCGATCCTGCCGATCCAAAGACCATGACCCAGTTAAAATGGCCCTACGAATCTCCCAGAAGAGGTGCCAATACTGATCGTGCTTTTGGCGAATGGGATATGTCTTGGGGTGATTGGGAGGTTGAAGGGGAACCGTATACCCAAGAAGAAGGAACCAATTTTAGATGGTGGCGCGCTAGAATGTTAGGCGGACGAACGAACCATTGGGGCCGTATATCGCTGCGTTTCGGACCAAAGGATTTTAAAGGAAAAACCCGTGATGGCCATGGTGATGATTGGCCAATAGGGTATGATGATGTAAAACCATATTATGACAAGTTAGATAAACTGGTTGGGGTTTTTGGAACGAACGAAGGTTTGGAGAATGACCCGGACGGTTTTTTTCTTCCGCCGCCAAAACCTAGATTACATGAATTGTTTTATATCAATGGAGCGAAGAAATCGAATATTCCGGTAATTCCAGGTCGGCTTTCTATGTTGACCAAAAAAATAAATAAAGATCGGGGGGTATGTTTTTATTGTGGGCAATGTTCGCGTTCCTGTTCTGTCTACGCCGACTTCTCATCAGGAAGTTGCTTGATATTTCCAGCGCAGAAAAGCGGAGGCAAGGTAAAAATCTTTGTAAACTCTATGGTACGCGAAATAACCACGAATCAAGAAGGAAAAGCAACAGGGGTTTCTTATATCAGCAAAGACGATAGAAAAGAATATAAACTTAAGGCAAAAGTTGTTGTTCTTGCAGCATCTGCCTGTAGTTCGGCCCGTATTCTTTTAAACTCTAAAAGCAAGGAGCACCCGAATGGCTTAGGAAACAGTAGTGATGTTGTTGGAAAATATTTGCATGATTCTACCGGTGCAAGTGCCGCTGGGGTCATTCCAGGTTTGATGAATCGTAAGACCTCTTATAACGAAGATGGTACCGGCGGAATGCATGTTTATTCCCCATGGTGGGGCGATAATTCCAAACTCGATTTCCCTCGCGGTTATCACATCGAGGTTTGGGGCGGTATGGGTCAGCCTAATTACGGTTTCGGCTGGGACCCAAACGGAATGAATAAGTTCTTCGGACTTAAAGTAGGAGGGTATGGGGATAGTCTTCGCGATGATGTAAAAAAATATTACGGTTCTGTAATTGGTTTTGGGGGCAGAGGTGAGGCTGTTGCGCGCAAAGACAACTATTGTGAAATTGATCCAACAACAGTTGATCAGTTTGGTATTCCTGTACTAAAGTTTAATTATAAATGGTCGGATTTCGAGGTAAATCAGGCGAAGCATATGCAGGATACCTTTGAAGAATTGATACATAATATGGGCGGAATCCCCTTAAATGAAAAGCCGGGCAAAGACAAAAATTATGGACTCCTTGCTCCTGGTGAAATTATCCATGAGGTAGGTACTACCAGAATGGGTGATAATCGGAAAACTTCCGTGACCAATAAATTTCAGCAGTTGCATGATGTGGATAACGTCTTTATCGTTGATGCGGGCCCCTTTGTTTCCCAGGCGGATAAAAACTGCACGTGGACAATTATGGCACTTTCCTGGAGAGCCTCTGACTATATTATTGAACAACTCAAACAACAAAACATCTAGTATTGTGTTAAGTCTGCCGTGTCGGTTAAGTTGTCATTATTTTTTGCCAGGTCTAGGCAAAAAATTATTGCATAGCCCAAGCTACGGAAGAATTTTTTAACACAGAACTGGTGACAAAGAATATAACTTGGGCCGGCTAAGGTCGGCTTAAAACAATACAAAATGGACAGAAGAAAAAGTTTACAGACCTTACTACTTGGTGGGGCCGCAGCTGGTACAGGCCTCGTATTCAACTCCTGTAAGACAGAAAATAGTGAAACTATTGATGAGGCCATTGCAGAAAGTAGTGAAAAGTATTTTGGGCGTACCCCAGAAGAATTAGAACGCCTTGAAAAACTGAATGCCGAACAATTATTCAATGCACATGAGATGGAGACCATTGCGGCATTAAGTGTTGTTATTCTTCCACCCAAAGAACCGCATGGTGGGCCGATCGAAGCAGGTGTTCCCGAACTTGTTGAATTTATGGGCAAGGATATTCCTGAAATGGGACCAACCTTATTGGGAGGTTTAATGTGGTTGGATCATAAAAGTAATACCGAGTTTGGAACAGAATTCAAATCGGCAACCTTAGAACAAAAAAAGCAGATCTGCGATCAAATTTGCTGGCATGATACAGAGGTTCCGCTAGAGGAGCAGCCACTTGAAATCCAGTTTTTCTATTTGATGAGGGGTCTTACAGTTACAGGGTACTATACTTCAAAAGTTGGGATTGCTGATTTGGGATATAAAGGTAATATGCCCAATGTTTGGGATGGTGTTCCCCAAGATGTACTCGATCAACACGGCGTTGCATATGACCCTGAGTGGATTGCAAAATGTGTGGATCAAAGTAAACGCGGGGTAATTGCCGAGTGGGACGAAAACGGTAATTTGTTGACTTAAGACAACGCTACTTTTTATAGACCCTTACCCAATCAACTATAAAATAGGATATGTCGGGAATATTGGCCAAATTTAAGTTGTCATCATCGAAAATAATTCCGCCAACGGCCAAGTTCAATACTATTTGTTGATTTTTGGTATAAAGCTCACGAACATACGGAAAGTTGTCACTTGAAATCGTTCTAACTTCAACACCATCCAGTGAAAAAACGAGACTATTTTGTGACCAAACAACATCGAAAATATGAAATTCTTGTGTAAGGTCGATTCCTGCATCATAAGTAAATCCTGTCAATAGGGGATTAGTAAGTGGCTTTTCGGGCTCCGTACCATAATAGAAGTTGGTTACGTATTGGTTCGTTTTTCCTCCCTTAAACTCCATAATATTGATTTCACCCTGTGTCGGCCACGGATCTCCGTCGTTCAATAATCCGGATACCAAGCCTTCCCCTTGAGGTAGCTTTACACGAGCCGCGATTCGCAATGTTCCTTGTACGGAAGGATTGTACAATTCTTTTGTTTCAATACGTCCACTAGTAAAATCGAAAGACTTCGTAACTGTAGAAGTAGGGCTCGCAATCCCTGTAACTGATTCTCTCAACTCTTCTATAAAAAGATAGCCCTTGTCAATATAAAGGTTGTCGGGCTGATAAAATTGTAATTCTCCATTAAACGAACCACCTTTCCAAGCGTTCCAAGCTGCTAAATCGGTATCAAAATTGTCTTCCCAAATCAAATTCCATTCGCTTAGGTCTTCCGGCCTGTAATTAAAACCAACTTCCGAAACATTTGGTAGCACCGTTTCTTTGATGTTAAATATTGGTTCCGGGATGCTATTGTCATCGCTGGAACAGGAAAGAAATATAATCGAACAAAGCAGCAACAGTTTTCTCATCCTTAAAATTTCGCGTAACTTAAGAAATTTACCAGTGATAGTTAGAACGATCCGTTAAGTCGCGTGAAGTTTAAGACGAATGGCCTATTCTTTGTTTGAATGAACATGCAAGCATCTTCATTTTTGGACTATGAAATTGGAGGCAAAACCGTAATTATAGCGTAATTCTATACATAAAAATAAAAAAGGGAGGATTACTCAAATCTTATGAAAGTTAATAAACGAAAATCTAGGGCTTTATCGCCCGATATTCTGGGTGATTTTAAAATCAGCGCTCTTCTTCCCCGACTAAGGCGTATTTCGCCCAAACGAATTCTTTTTCTTTAAAAACTTAGGTCATTCCTTTATCGCCAAACCAACCATTGAATCTGCTGTGCCGTAGTATAAAAACCACCTGTTTTTAAAATAAACTAATCCTTCAATGAATGTGGTGCCTGCCTTGTATTGCCCGCTTACTTCGTGAGGGAGGCTCGGGCAAATAAATGGAGTTTCCATACGGGCAAGTAGTTTTGTTGGGTCGTTTTTATCAAATAACACTTGTCCGCCGCAATAAGTGCCTTCCGGATATTTAGCAGTTGCGCCTTCACCGCTCAGGTTTTTGCCATTGTATAATAACAGGATTCCGCTTTCAGTATACAGAGCTGGTGGGCCGGGTTCGGTCAAATGACTGTCGAATTCCTCAAGGGTCGGTTTAAAAACATGCAGTAATTCTCCACTATCACCCAGAAGAGGCGTCCAATCAATGCCGTTTTCGGACTCCGCTAAATTCACGAAAAGCTCGCCCCAGTACATAAGGTATTTCCCGTTTATTTTTTTAGCTTTTAATCTTCCATCGACCAATTCGGTAACCACAGATCCTGATTTGCTCCAAATATCCAAGAATTTCCCATGATAAGCCTTTTGAAAAACCGGCCCATGCTTTGTCCAATTTTTTAAATCTTTCGAGGTGGCACTAGAAAGCCTAGCTATATCTTTGTTCCAACTGGTGTAATGCATGATATAAGTGCCGTCAGATGTTTCAACAACACGAGGGTCTTCAACACCTCCGGGGTAGTCCCATTTTTGATATTCTTCTTCCTCCGGATAAAATACGGGTTCTTTATATTTAGTGAAACGGATTCCGTCATTACTATAGGCCAATCCAATTCGGGAGGTTCTTCCACCTAGAATTGCATCAGGATTATCTTCTGCCCTAAACAGCATAAATACGGTGTCGTTACGGACGATGGCCCCTGGATTAAAGACATCGGCCTTTTGCCATTGTACATTCTTCTTTGTTATCGGGTCATTAAAAACAAAACTTGAATCTGCTACCATAATAGGGTTGAAGTCAGTTTTTTCAAAACCAAGTAACCATGGCTTTTCGGATGCAATTACTTCTTCATTAACCCTTTTTACCTTTCTACAAGCCCAAAAACAGGAAAAAATGAATATCAATACTATCGTTTTTAATTTCATCTAATACCTTTACAAGGTGAGTTGGTAAAAATGCTTCCACATGAATGCTGCTGAAAAGACCATACTCTTACTAAAGTAGAAACTAATTTGGATAGAAGCCGATTTTTTCGCCCATAAAATATTTCTATCTTGACGGCTCTTAAAACAAATTTAATTGATGTCATTGCAAAAGTTTTGGTACTTCACTTTGTGCCTATTGATTCTGTTCATATCTATCTTGGCATTTTCTTGCAAAGAAAAACCTTCAAATAAAAACCTGGAAATTAACCCTGAAACCACAGATTCGATGGAACAAGAGGTAGTTAGGATCTTAGATACAATTCCTGTAAAGGAATCTGCTCCTAAAAGGGTTCTAAAATCACTTGGTAACTTAACGGATACCACATTTATTAGACTCGCAGATTATAGTGATGCTTTTGCCTATGATATGCGGTATGCCACGGATAACAATTTTTTAAAGGCCAAGGTATATGACTGTGCGGAATGCTATACTAGGGTAAAAACGGCAAAGGCTCTTTTGGCCGCAAACGAAGATTTTAAAAAAGAAGGTGTTAGAATAAAGTTTTTTGATTGCTATCGACCAAATTCAGTGCAATACAAGATGTGGGAAATTGTTCCAAATCCACAATATGTTGCCAATCCGGTAAAGGGCTCTATACATAATAAAGGGGGAGCGGTTGATATTACCCTCGAAACTTTGGAAGGCGAAGCTTTAGACATGGGCACCGATTTCGATTTTTTCGGAAAACGGGCATACCATGATATGACGGATTTGCCTCAAAATATTTTGGATAATCGGCTGTTACTCAAAGAAATTATGGAAAAGCATGGTTTTTGGTCTATTCGAACGGAATGGTGGCATTATAATCTCTCTTCCGCCTCCAATGATCCTATTGCGGACTTTAAGTGGAAATGCGATTAATTTTTTCGAAAAATATGGAAGGTATTCTATACAACTTCTCTATTTTTGCAATCCAATTCTGGATTCCAAAATATTGGAATTTGGAATTTATTTTTTTGCAATTTAAGGCGTAAGCCTTTGTTTCGGGATGTAGCGCAGTCCGGTAGCGCACTCGGCTGGGGGTCGAGTGGTCGCAGGTTCAAATCCTGTCATCCCGACTTAACACTTTTAAGTGGTATCAAAGTACTGTTAACTGACTGGTTGACAGTGCTTTTCATTTTTTTACGATTTCATCCGATATCATCTAATATCAAATAAAAAGTGTAGAGTTCGGTGAATGGACCGGTACGATGGTTGTGCATAATTTTAGTAGCGGATAAGGCTATTTATAGTCGTCTTTGCAAACAAGGTTTGTTCAATCCAAAAGACTCGTATCATGCGCAACAACAGCACTTTAGCAGTACTCATTTTTACAAGGGACATTAACTATAATCCCGAAAAACTCATGATCTATGCCCGTATAACGGTTGATGGAAGACGGGCGGAAATCGGTTTAAAGAGGTATACACCGGTGAATGTTTGAGATGTTTCCAGGGGAAGGGTCACCGGAACGACTTCAAAGGCCAGACTGCTCAACAGCTATTTAGACGAGGTATATGCCGGGATATTGGATGCCCACAAACAACTTGGTACTGCTCATTTTTTAGATTGGTGCTAACGTTCTGTGTATGGTTTGTTGCGGAATTTTCCGAAAGAACATTCCGATAATTCACCAAAGTAGCAAAATTACAATGAATTCTGCAGCAATGAGCTATGCACATTGTTGTGACCAGTTTACTTTTTCTAATTCAAATCGTATTTCAATAGAATTATCTTTTTCATCTGTTGATTCACTAATTCTATCCATAAATTTTGTTAATATTTTGATGGAACCAACATTTTTTGAATCAACATCCGCTATTATCTTTTGGGTTTTACTGTTTTTGAATGAAAAATTAATCATACCCTTTGTAACTTCAGTTCCTATTCCCTGTCTCCAGAATTTCTCATGAATTCTACAGCCAATTTCATTACTCACATTAATCAGTGCACATGTGCCGACAAATTCTTTTCTTGATTTAAAAATTACAGCGTAGACATTTATTTTTGATTCTGGGTCTAATTGTCGTTTAATTATCCTTTTAATTTCTTCTTTGGATTCTCTAAAATCAGACGTTTCGGCAGGAATTGAATCCATAACCTTTTTACTACTATGAAGTTCGTAAAATCCATCTATATCTGATTCGATGATTTCTCTAATTATCAATCGTTCCGTTTCAAATATCATCATTTTCTATGGAATTGTTTAAGGTTCGTTAAGAGACATGGTTTACACAAGTTAAAAATTAGGGTTTACACTAAATTAGTTTCTAACCTTGTGGATTGTTGTTTGTTTAAGGTAAGAATTGTTCTTTGTATTGACCAACTGACCACAATCAATTATAGCCATTGTTGTAGCGCGTTTTTCTAATCTGGGTAGAACTTTTCAAATATATAATTGTATACTGATGTATATTTCTGCTCTTTATCTAAAAGTTCAACTACTTTTGGGAGCATAAATGCACCATTCCCACCGTTTAGAAATACTATTAATCCATTTTTAGTTTTTGTATGAAAATATCCCATCCCAGCCTCTCCTTTATCATTTCCACCGTGTTGTATGTTCTTATTTCCATTACCATAATCGAAAACCATCCAACCTATTCCATATCCATAGGAAGGTGGATAAAAAACATCTTTTGTGCTCTCATTTGTGCCAAAGACTGGGTCATTAGTTAAGTTAGACAATACTTTTTCTTTTTCTGCGATTAATTCTTGATTTAAACCCTCATTGTTCATTGAACTAATTAGGAACTTCGCATAGTCTTCAACAGAAATGTGTAATTCGTCTGCAGGATTCCAGTAACCTATATTCAAGTCGTAAGGTTCCATATACGCTCCATCTCCGTCTACTGGAATTGGTCGTTTATTTTTGAACCAATCTTCTATAACAATTGATGTATTTTTCATCTCCAGCGGTTTGAAAATAACTTCTTCAACCAAATGAGGGAATGTTGAAGACATTTTCTCTTCTAAAAACCTTGCCAAAATATAAAATCCGATTCCTGAATATCCGAACTTAGTACCTGGGTCGTTAACGAATGATAATTTACCATTAGCATATTCGTAAGGCCAATTTTTAAATCCGGTTCGATGTGTTAATATTATTCTTGGGGTTAATAATTTATGCCTTGGGTCATCCGAAATGTCTGCATATATATAATAATCTGAAATAGGCTCATCCAGAGTAACTTCACCTTTAGCAATGAGCCTCAAAAATAATTCTGCGGTAATTGACTTTGTTACAGAAGCAACATTAAACATTGTAGAATCTGAAACTGGAATATTTGGACCTTGTTCTCCATAATATTCTGTTTTAACCAACACTCCATTTTCAATATATCCAATTCCAGCACCTTTTATTTTGAATTCTTTCATTAATTGAGTCACATTAGGATTCAATTCTTTATTCAAATTCGAAGATTCATCACTTTTAGATATAGTTTTTCCTTTTTCAGCACAAGAAATTGGCATGATGAATAGCAAAAGGTAAAAGGCTAATCTTATTTCGACTTTCGATTTATTCATATGTTAAATTTGGTTTTCATAATGTGCTACAACGGTTTGTGTGTGGTTAGTTGCGAGTCTCGCGCAATTAAAATAGCAAAAGGAAACCGAACGTTAGGAAAATCCGTAGGATTTTCCGAGTACACACAGACCCAAGCAATTAATTATACACGTTGTTAGCCGCAGTTGTTTTATAAAATATTCTAGAACTAAACTCTCTCAATTCAGTTAATACAATTTCCGGATCTGTTAAATGAATGTGATGCGGTTTGTCTTCAATAATGTGCTTTTTTATTTCACTTTCAGATTGCTCAATCAATTCATTCATTAAATTCAAATTTTCTTCTTTGTATTGGCCGTCTTTTGCGGTTGCTGAAATTATGTAAATTGGAAATTGCGCAAGATTAGGTTTTTCTGACCTGAATTGGTTAATTGAATCATCAATGGCACTTATTTCTCTCCCATAAGTTTTTATGCTTATGGAAGTCTTATAGTTTGGATGTGGTGGATTTGGTAATAAATAAAATGGAATTCCACTCCAAGCCATATTAACTGCCGAAAAATTGAAAAATTTCTCCATAATGGAAGGCGTAGGCATATTGTCTATCATTTTTTCATGACTTGGGTCTATTAAGAAAAGACCAGCCACATTTTCAGGATAAAGATGAGCGAAATACCTTATGTGAGCACCACCAATTGAATGGCCAACTAAAATATAAGGGCCAGCAATTTTTTCTTTTGTCAATAATTCGTGCAATTCAGATGCAATTTGCTTTGTAGTCCTTGCTTCATTATTTGGTTCACTAAAACCTAGTCCAGATCTGTCATACATAAATACTCTTCCATTTTGGGCTAACGAATCTTTAATTTTTTTCCACGTCTCCGTGTTTTCTCCTAAACCAGTTTCTAATACAAATGTGAAATTCCCATCACCCAAAATTTGATAATGCATTTTATTGTTAGATAGTTCAACTATTTTTCCAGTTGGCTTAAATTCTGATTCAACTTTTTTATCGTAATTTTTTTGGCTGATTGTGCCATAAATT
This sequence comes from Aggregatimonas sp., assembly GCA_965238025.1. GTDB lineage: Bacteria > Bacteroidota > Bacteroidia > Flavobacteriales > Flavobacteriaceae > Pelagihabitans. Next base: position 2,837,436 of record OZ250162.1, read on the forward strand.
AATACTCCAATAACTAGGACGCATAGAATCCAGAATGTACATTTGATTACCTTTTTTAAAACTTTCATTTCTGTTGTGCTCTAATTGTTGCTAACGTGTTTGGGTATGATTTCGTTGCGTGTTTCAGCAACTAAATCACAGATAGAAAGTCCACTAGGACTTTCGTAAGTAGGCTAGAACTAGCAATGAATTATACACGGTGTTGGCGGTAGTTTTTATTTAGGTCTTAATGTTTCAATAACTTGTGTATCCACCCAGAACATGTCAGTATTCTCATATTTATCAGTTGGTTTTACTTTGCCTACATTTCTATTAAAGAAAAGATATTTTCCATCTGGTGTTACACTTGCACCATATTCAGAAGCTTCCGTGTTTATCTTTTCACCTAGGTTAATAGCTTCGCTCCATGAACCATCTTTTTGTCGAAAACTGACATATATATCAGCATTGCCATATCCGCTATCTCGTCTACTATCCCAAAGAATGTAGGACTCATCAGGTGCAATGAAAGGATGAGCGTTGGATTTTCCAGTGTTAATTTCTTTTCCTAATAATTTGGGTTCTTCACGTTTCCCATCTATTAATCGAGAGTAACGAAGATGACCCTCTTCAGACATCTCATCGAAAACATAAGTTCCTTTGGCAGAAGCTGTAAGTCTCATAATCGGAATCTTCATAAATACAGTGTCAAGTTTTTTTATTTCCGACCAGCCAGTATCAGTACGTTCTTTATATCTTCTTCCTAAGTGCATTTTTTTTCCGTCAGGTGATATAAAAGGTTGTCCAACCCTTGGTGATATAACCGAGTCCTGCCATTGGTCGTCTTTATGTTGAATGACTACAAATTCCATTTTTTTATCTTCCTCTTTTTCTCCAACTTCTCTTATGAAATAAAACTCTTTAAAGTCAGGCGTAAAAACACCATCAATTTCCCAGTTCAAAGTCGTAACTAATCCTGGGGCGAAAGGTTCTGGTATTAAACCAGGCGTCTTTTGACCAAGATAAGGGCTTTCTGAAGTCGAATAATCATTCTCTTTTGAGTCCGATTTCTCAGTTTTGCAAGCATTGAACAATATTGCAATTACTAGTACTGAAAACATATAAATATAACTTCTCATTCTAATTTGTTTTAATTACCGCCAACGGTTGGGCTAAGGTTCGTTGCTGTGATTCGTTCGCGAGGACTATTCCGAGAGAACCAAGCCATCATTGTAAGATAAGAATTTCCGGCAGGAAATTCCGCCGTAATGAACTATAGCCGTTGTTGGCAACAGGTTTTTATTCTTTGTCATCCGAATCAAATCCGTAGATAGTTGTCTGCATTCCTGCAATTTTCCACTCTCCATTTACTTTTTCCATTAGTCGAGTCTCGCGTTTAAGTCCACGTATTGAGTCTCTTTGTTCATAAGTCACCCAAGCTCCGTTCTTGTATAAACGAACTTTGATGTCATCAATTGGAGTTGGTAAGGGTTCGGGTTCGGGATGTTCTTCAATATATGTTTTAACAAATTCACTTATGTCATTCCATCCAATAGATTCAGAAAAAGTGCTATCAGAGAAATTCAAATAAGTTTTAGTAATAGTTGGTTCATGGACCCAATTTTTGGTCCAGGCCTCATAGTCTCTTTGGAAAGCATCTTTTGTTTCATTATTCAGCCTTTCTAAAATGGCTTTTTTTTCCACTTCAGAACTTAATTCCTGACCAACATTTTCCTCAAGTTTGTTTTTCTCTTGTTCTTTACAGCTTGTGCATAAGAATAATATAAGTAGTGTGAATAAAATTAAACTCCTGATTTTCATAATTTCTTTACTTGTTGCCAACGGTTGAGCTATGAACAGTACGGGGCACGCCGTCTGCGTTAGCAGCGGGCGAGTTGACGCGCTGGCCAGTTTCCGTCTGCCGACGTAGCTAAAGCTTATTGCCCGCCCGAACGTGCCTTTTCGGTACGGGCGGGTTTCGCTTTTTCTTTTTTTTGTTCCAAAGCTAAATCCATAAGATTTAGCGACTTCATAAATATACACAGACCTTTCGATTTAGCCCTAAGGTCCGCATTACGTTTAGGCATTGTTACCACACGTTTTTATTTATTCCGATTAGCTTTTTAATTACTTGATTGTATCGGAACATGATTCTAATTTTTTCTCGAGTTGGGTCAACATAGTATTTATACTTTATTCCGTATTCAGCTTCTATTTGATTTCTTCTTTTTATAGATTCTTCACTAGGCCAACAAACGGCAGCACCAAGAAGTTCACGCTTGCCAATATTGAAATTTATCTCCGCCCGTTTTTCGCTATAACTACTGAAAAATTTAGGTTCGATAATAGAATCTCTGTACACAGCTAATTTTTTGTCTGATATTCGAAGTTTTAAAGTGTCTTGCCAATCGTTAAATTCAAAATGAAATTTTCCGTTGAGAACAGGTGACTGTTCATTTACCCAAATTTGAATAGAATCTTTTTTTGCCATCCTGATTTTAAAAATCCCATTTGAGTCGGTTTCGAGTTTGGTTATAGTATCTTTTTGCAGAATCTTAATTTTATGCTTTCTATTTGTCAGATTCTGAATTGTTTTATCAGGAAAGGATTCTAAAATTTTCCATTCATTTTCGATTGATTTATAAACTTCAACCTTTCCGACAATTTCTTTTTGTGAGTAAAGGTTTTGTTGAAAAATAAAAAGAACTAATATGTAGCAAATATTTCGCATCTCCATGAATAAGTACTTTAATTGCTCAAGTATAGTGCCATAATCAAAACATTAGTAGTTTTCTCAAACAAGCTAAGAACTCCATTTGCGTTCCGATTGGAAATTCCATCTGCGCAATTTTATACGTTTCTGATTCCTTAACGCCAATTTTGTTCAATAAAAACTACGAATTTTTGGACAGGAAAAATGTGTGGTAACGGTCTCGGCTATGGCAAGTAGGGCAGGCAAGGAAACCTTTCGTTTCCGTCTGGTCTGCGAGCCAGAGCTTTTTGTTTTGTATTTATCTTTTTTATTTTAAATGCCAAATCCAAAAGATTTGGCGGACTTGGAAAACACGCCCAAGCCTTTAAATATAGCACTTTATGCCCTATTTGCTATAGCCATTGTTGTACACAGTTATTCTCCGACTAGTTTGCGAATTTCTTCTAAACTCGTTTCTCTAAAGTTGATTTTAACTTTATCATCGTTAAGTTCGGATAAGTTAATCTTGTCCACGAAAAATCTTTCATTTGACTTTCCAATAATTATTAGACTCGTCTGGTTTTTGATTGGTATTTTTTCAAATACTAAGTTATCTATAGTTCTGAAGTCGGAAACAAATGAATTAATCTCACTATATGTAAAATAGATGTTCAAATTTTCCAAATCATCATTGGCTGGTATTAGTTCAAAATCTACTAATCGTTCTGGGGATGTTATATAGTCTAGATTTATCCATTTGAATCGGTTTAAGTATATCGCCCCAGTAATGTTGAAAAAATCAGATTCAATTTGTCCGGGAATGGTTTCGGGGATATCTTGATAATAAAACTCCAATGAATCACGTGGGATGATTTTTAAAACGTCTATTGCGTATTCTTGATTAAACTGCATAATACCAACGAAGATTTCCTCCTCAGTCCAAGTAAACCGATTTAATGAATCTTTAGTCCCAGAGTAAATATTGTTGCCTTACAGTCTATTTTCAGGAAATTTAACACCAATTCTATTGTTCTCCTTTAATTTTAAACTTTTTCCATCAGCTAAAAAGTCCAAGTATATAACGCCAGATGATTCAAGTAATTCTCCTTTGTTTGTTATAGTATTTATGTTGTTGAAAATTAATTCTTTAAAATCGTAAAACTCTTTTAGCTGAACCGTGATTTTCTGGTTATCATTCACTTCAAACGCCTCTCGTTTAAACCAAATTTCCGTTCCATTTTTACCTTCAATTTTGGAAAATGAAATGGTATCTAATTCAAAGATTTGCAATTCAACTTCATTAAGTTCTTGCAAATAATTTTCAGGTTTTAACTCTACCTTTTTATCATCTTTACAACTTATTGAAAAGGCCAGAATTAATGAAATAATCGATATTGTTAGAAGGTTTTTCATAATTGTGTACAACGGTTGGGCTAAGGTTCGTTGCTGTGATTTGTCCGAAGGACAATACAGCCGAACCTAAAGATAGCTTTTTGCCCGTGATTTCCGTTTAGGAAATCCGCAAGCAATGAATTTTAGGCTTTGTTGTAGTACGTTTTTTTATTCACTTATTAATTCCCAATAGTAATTTTCATTTATATCAATTCGAACTATCCCTTTTGACTTGCTCCAGTAAAGCCTATCCAAACGATAAGATGATTTTTCGTCTTTCCTCTCAATTAGAATAACATCATTAAATTTAGTTCCATTAACATTAAGATTTTCCGTTTCGAGTTTTTTAAAGGTTTTAAAGTTTGTTCCGAGATAGTATCTTTTTTCGTTTATTTTTATACGATAATCAATGTCCGTTTTGGAAGAAAAATTTTGAACAGAATATGTGATTATCGCATCACAGCGTTTACAATCTATGTCGTTATGAACTCTTAAAACTTCGGTGTTTTTTGCCCAAAACATATCTCCAAGATTTGGCGGATGCTCACGAATAGTTATTTCCGTTATTCGAATAGTATCTAATTCAGATTTATTTGATTTGAAAACTAAAATCTCATTTCCTTTATAGGGAATTGATTGCTTCTCTTGTTCAGTCAGCTTTTTTGTCCGAAATGGATTGGTGAATATATATCCTAAAATAAATAAAATTAGGGTTAGAAAAAATGGAAGTAATTTAAATCGGTTTCTCATTTTTGGTCAAAATGGACTACAACGGTAGGGCTATGCGTAGTGCGGAGGCAAGGAAATATTTTCGTTTCCGTCTGCCGACGTAGCTAAAGCTTATTGCCCGCCCGTACCGAAAAGGCACGTTCGGGCGGGTTTTGCTTTTTCTTTTTTTGTTCCAAAGCTAAATCCATAAGATTTAGCGACATTATAAATATACACAGACCTTTCGTTTTTGCCCTGAAGTCCGCATTACGTTTAGGCTTTGTTAGCCATAGTTATTTTTTCTAGCAGCTTGTCAACTTTAGCATCAACAAGTTCTTTTCTCCGTTTGGGATTATACAACGAACTGTTTTTAAGCATAATAACCAACGTCGCTAACTCCCTGTCATTTAGTTCTGATAATTCTTTATCAAAAAAATAATTTGCTGCTGATTTAATCCCTTCGGTATTGTATCCAAATTCCGTTTGATTTACAACCCAATTAAGACATTCTTTTTGGGTGGTGTTGTTTTCTAATTTTAAGGCTAAGGAATTCGCTGTTAGGAGTCGATTTTTGTAATATTTCTTAGAAAAGATTAAGTAATGTTTTGAAGTCCATAAGCTGGTTGAACGAATGCCATTTAGTCCGACTAAATAAGGCAATTGAGTTCGATAAAGGTTTTTGTCCAATGAATCGTCATATTCGGCATTATATAGTTCATAAAATCTTTGAGGCAATTCTTCCGAATTCTTAATCTCAGTAATTAGTCCATTAACCTCTTGTTCAGTCAGATTGAATTTCCAAATGTTCACGATATAAACAAAAAATCCAATTATTAGGACTAGTCCGATTACAAACATTCTTTTTGCCAATCGAATTAATTTTGGTAGCATTTTTATAATTATGGCTAACGGTTCGGCTAAGGTTCGTTGCTGTGATTCGTCCGAAGGACAATCCAGCCGAACCCAAAGTTAGCTTTTTGCGCGCGATTTCCGTTTAGGAAATCCGCATGCAATGAAATTTAGCCATTGTTACCAGCTGTTTTTTTTGTCTGAGTAAATCATTTCCTCTCCATTATAAATTCCACCCGAGTAAAAAGTCCATCAAGGCAACAGTTGCGTTTGAGTAAAATCCATCTAAGCCGCTATTCCGTTACCACTTTCAGGTTTAAAAATCTATATTTTATTTTTTGCGTTCAATGTACTTAGCAAGCTGAGCCAAATAGAATAAAGCTAAGACTAGTAGAGAGAGGTAAAAGACAATTTGTAAAGTAGTTAAAGAGTCTGGCTCTTCTTGTCCAATGTACTCCCGTTTTTCTTCAGTTAACATTAAATATGCAGAAGTGATAAACCAAAGATGTATTATTATGATTTGTGCTTTATAAATAATTTTCATCTTCTAATTAATCAGCTATATATTCTTTCAAAATAGTTGGTAACGGTCTCGGCTATGAGTAGTTGCGTGGTTTAGCACGAAACTTTACAAGTACACACCAAGCTGAAAATCCGCGAGGATTTTCAGAAGTAGGCGAGGACAAGCAATTACTTATAGCCATTGTTGTAAGCTGGCTTTTTAATTTATTATTCTAATTATCTCATCCGTTCTTGTAATCACAAATGAGTTATTTTCGACTTTTTTTATTCCAAGTTTTTCTTTAGTTCGGATTAAATAATGTTTTTCATTATCGTCAAGTTCATATTTTACTCCAGAGTAATAAAGTTTATTACTTAAACTTTCCACAATGTACTCCAAAAGCAAGACTTGATTTTTGTGCTCCCAATTGTTTTCAATTTCTCTTGGTTTGACTCTTATGTTTTTTTCATCCAGCCATTCTATTTCAAATTCACGAGCATTAAAAAAATTATGACCAAGACATATTTCTTCGACAAGTTCTTTGTCATAGTAAATATATCTATTGGCTTTGTCAACAATATAATCTTCTCTTTGAACTAAACCTGCTTTTGTATAAGGAACTCCCATATTTTGTTTTCCAACAATAAACCTCCATTCATCCTCATATTGCCATTGTTCAGATTTAATGTTTGTTGTATAGTATAATGGGACAAGCATTGTTCTGAAAGAGCTTACATCAATGGGTGATAAACTTTTAGTGTAATTTATAGGGAACAGACCTAAATACTCCTCCTCATCGGTTATTTTACTTTCGATACTTTTTTCAAGTTCCGAGGTTTTAAATTTTATTTGAAATCCTTTTTCTTGGGTGTAATGAGGCCACATTAGGGGGTTATTTTCTTTACCAGTAGTTGAAATTATTCCGAATAGATTTGTTGCAACATCGTAAACACTTGAAATGTATCCTTTACACAAGTTCGTTTTGTTACAATCATTGTTAAAATATTCGATTAATTCGTCTGGGGATAAAACTTCTCCGTAAAAGCGTTGGTATTGCTCAAAATCAATTGGTCTGCTTGTGTAAAGCAAAAATGGACTACAGTCCAAAGTATCATTTAATTCGACTGGATGAGAAGCGTAAAAATACCCTTTAATTAATGCATCAACTCCAAATTTGTTTAGAGCATAAAATTTGAAAATACTTTCAGGTTTTTCTTTTTCGTGTTCAATAATGGCTCTGTCGTCTGAAGAATCATAATTCTTGACGTATTTAAAATCATTGTATTCGTATTCTTCTACGTTTTTCATTCAGCTTGCTTACAACGGTTCGGCTATGATTAGTTGCGGCGTTAGAAATCCGCAGGATTTCCCGCCGTAGACTAAACATAGTAATTATGCGTGGATTTTCCGAAGGAAAATCTGTAGCAATTAATTATAGGTGTTGTTAGCTGTAGTTTTTATTTCAGTTTCTCATATTCCGCAATCGGAAAATCATGTTCGACCCATTTTTTACGATATTCTTCGGGTCCAAGTTCGGTCATTATTCCATCCAGTACGTTTCTCACTTGATTAACATATTTCGGGACTGTCGTTTCTCCTTTAAAAATTAGTTTGAAATTGTTTTCATCAATTAGATTCCAACTCCACCAGTCTTCATACCATCTCAACTCGTATTCGATTTTAATACCGTCTTTTTTATTCAAAATCAATACGTGTTCTCCCGGTTCGTCCATAAACACCACCGATTTAAAATCCTTTTCTCGAATTTCAATTGCTGACTCTCCTAGTTCTTTCAAGCTGTCGTGTAAATATGAAATTGAAAATTTAGTTTTTTTAATTCCATTCCCAATTTTTCCGACCGCCCATCCAGCTCCATCTATTTTATATTCAATCTGAATCATTTTTTGAAATTACAGCTAACGTCTCGGCTATGGCAAGTAGGGCAGGCAAGGAAACTTTTCGTTTCCGTCTGGTCTGCGAGCCGGAGCTTTTTGCCCGCCCGAACGTGCCTTTTCGGTACGGGCGGGTTTCGCTTTTTCTTTTTTCCTGTCCAAAGCTAAATCCATAAGATTTAGCGACTTTATAAATATGCGCAGACCTTCCGGTTTTGCCCTAAACTCCGCATTACGTTTAGGTTTTGTTGGCATTAGTATTTTATTCCACGCTGTCTTTTATAACTTTTGTTTTTGACAAATAGTCATGGAGTCCATTTTTCACAAACAAGTATGATATACCATCAAAGGGAATTAACCGACATAGAGTTCTGGTTATTATTTCGGAAACAGTTGGTCTATTTCCGTCTATTTTCACAACTTTAGTTTTAGTAATGAATTTTCCAATTGTTTTTTGAAATTTTATTTCCATTACTGCATAATACGCAAAGAATGTCCCGAACATAATTATTAAAGTGAATATTGCTCCCGTTGCACTATTGGAGTTGGAGTTTATGAAAAGTCCGATAATCATTAACACAATTAAAATTAGTAAATAGGCAATGATAAAGTCGATTATATAATGTAAAAATCTTACTCCCGAACTAACAACACCTGCGTCAACTTTTCTTCTTTGCTCCGTTTCGGTAGTTACTTTTTTTTGGATTTGTTCAAAGTGCGATTTGTCAATATTCCGTTTTCCAATTTCCGATTCGGCAGCTTCGATAGCTTGAGGCTGATATTTTTCTCTTTCAGCGGTTACAATTTTGATGAGTTCTTCATCAGTCTGGTCAGACATTATCTGTCTAAATTCATTTTCCATTCGATTTTTTCAATATTAATGCCAACGTATCGGCTATGGTTAGTTGCGGCGTTAGAAATCCGCAGGATTTCCCGCCGTAGACTAAACATAGTAATTATGCGTGGATTTTCCGCAGGAAAATCCCCAGCAATTAATTATAGGTATTGTTAGCTGTAGTTTTTATTTCAGTTTCTCATATTCCGCAATCGGAAAATCATGTTCGACCCATTTTTTACGATATTCTTCGGGTCCAAGTTCGGTCATTATTCCATCCAGTACGTTTCTCACTTGATTAACATATTTCGGGACTGTCGTTTCTCCTTTAAAAATTAGTTTGAAATTGTTTTCATCAATTAGATTCCAACTCCACCAGTCTTCATACCATCTCAACTCGTATTCGATTTTAATATCGTCTTTTTTATTCAAAATCAATACGTGTTCTCCCGGTTCGTCCATAAACACCACCGATTTAAAATCCTTTTCTCGAATTTCAATTGCTGACTCTCCTAGTTCTTTCAAGCTGTCGTGTAAATATGAAATTGAAAATTTAGTTTTTTTAATTCCATTCCCAATTTTTCCGACCGCCCATCCAGCTCCATCTATTTTATATTCAATCTGAATCATTTTTTGAAATTACAGCTAACGGTTTAGCTATGAACAGTACGGGGGCAAACTAGCGTTTGCTTTCCGCCACGCACATAGCGAAATCTTTTTGCCCGCCCGAACGTGCCGTTCGGTACGGGCGGGTTTTGTTTTTTCTTTTCCTGTCCAAAGCAAAATCCAAAAGATTTTGCGGACTTTATAAAAATACGCAAACCCTGAGATTATGCCCGAAGCCCGTATTGTTTATAGGTTTTGTTGTAGGCAATTCTTTTCCGATATACCTATCCAATCCATTCATTCATTCGGATATTGAAGGTCCGTTTTTAGTATATCATCTTTAGAATTATCATAAAATAGTCGGTAAAGAAAAGATTCTTGATTATTGAAAACCCATATATCTCGCTCCATATTTTCATTTTTCAATTCCGCAATTATTCCTTTAATTTCATTTTCCATTGCTAAATCCGATGATTCCGTTTTTAGATAGACATGAACATAACCTTTGAGACATTTATCGTTAAACAATGTGTCAATCCGTTTAGCGTTTCGATTGAGTTCGGCTATTTTTACGTATTCATTATCAGTAAGTTTTTCGTAATTACAGTCAATGTAATTACAACTTGTAACTACGAATACGATTATTAATATTCCTAAATAATTTATTTTCACAAATTTTCTTGAATTGCTTACAACGGTCGCGGCTATGACGAGTAGGGCAGGAGGTGAGCAACTGCCCTTCCGTTTGGCCTTAGCCAGAACTTTTTGCCCCATTTGTTATTGCCCAAGGTACGTTTGTTTCTTTTTTAGGACTTCTATTACTTTCAAAAGTATTAGTTGCTACAAGAGTATATATTTTCAGTTGTTTTGCTCGAACCATGCCCTAACAAGTTTTTGTAAGGACCCGGGAACAAAAAAAGTGGGTCTTTATTACGTTGTCTTTCCGTGTAAGAGCGTGGCCAATGCTGCACCATAATCTATAAATGCAATGGTTTCATCTGTCCTCGCCAATTTTATTTTATCAAAAATGACCAGCGCCTCGCCATTACTTTCTAAATGATAAATCTGGTGATTTTCGAAAAAACGAATGACTTCATCGGTAAAAAATGACCGAATTTCGGATGTTTTATTTCCCATAATCAGAAATTTTTTAGAAAAATCCGGATACATCTCAAAATCAATATCTTTATAGCCTGTATATGCCATCACTCGGTCAAATAACTTTTCAAATACTCCTTCTTTTTCCATGGTGAAAATGGGTATCTTTTTATTCAATTTTAGGACCATTAGCGTCGTATTAAACGTCTCAGCAGTAAAAGCTGCACCTTCACTGAACGTTACATCTGTAATTTCCCAAGACACATCCAAGCCTTTAAATGTTCCTTTGAGACAATTTGATTTACGTTCGATAGGTCTAATTTCAAAAAAATGAAAATTCTTTAGGTAGGTCGTATTCCAATCTACTTGATTCGCGTATTGATAATCTTTTTCATTGGCTAAATTTTGTAATCGAGTTTGCCTGGGCGATAATTTAGCGGCAGAACTGTTTAAAGAAATTTTTAAAGCTCTATTATGACTAGATGATGAAACATGCGAATCCAAACCTTTTATGATAACTTTACCGCCAGTGTTTTTCTGTATTTTTAAGTAATCCACTATGTAATCCATATAGGTCATACCGACCAATCTTGTTTCCGATAAGTCTATATTGACATCTGCTCCGGAAGGAATTTGAGCCACCAGTTTGTCGATTTTTAAGATGCCTAAAAAATTCGCAATGCCTTTAATATTCAAATCGTAACTGCCATCTGGCTTCTTAACCAAATCGGAACCCGATTTATAAACCATCTTAAAAAATCGAGATATGGAGACCCTCGCCAATAGCATGTGACTAACCATGGCCAACAATAATCCACCAAGTAATCCGACTAATAGATTCGTGTAAAGGGTTAAAACCATCGTGCCTAAAAAGAATATCAGTTGCTCGGTTCCCTGACTATAAACTTGTTTGAAGACGGCAGGTGACGCTAATTTAAACCCGGTATAAACGAGTAAAATAGCGAAAGCACATAGTGGTACTTGTCTCATAATCGGGCTCAATACTACAATAAAAAGTAACAAAAGAAGACCTTGATACATATTAGACCACTTTGTCTTCGCGCCATTATGTATATTGACCGTACTTCGAATAATCACGGCAATAATTGGCAAACCCCCAATCATACCAGCTGCCATCGTACTCAATCCTATTCCGGTCAAATCCTTATTCAAATCCGTCTTTCGTTTATAAGGGTCAATTTTGTCAACTGCTTTCGCAATGGCCAATGATTCAATACTTGTAATGATTAAAATGGATAATACGGTTGTCCAGAATTCAATGGTATTAATTTTACCAAAATTAGGATGCATAATTGAATCCATAATATTATCGGGAATGTCCAACAGTAGACTAGGTCCTACCTCATATGCCTTTCCAAAGAATGAAAGCGTATGTTGGTCAAAAAAATTGAAAGCATAAACAAACGGAATGGAAAGCGCAATGACCCACATTGGGGCAGGCAGAATATGGAAAAATCGATTCGTGATTTTGGAATGAAACAATAGTAAAAGCAAGCCTGCCAAAGCAATAATCACTACAAAAGGATTGGCTTGAGGTAAGTATAAAACCGCATCGATAAGGTTTTGTACAATGCTCGGACTATCGGAATGTGTGCCCATGGCAACATGTATTTGTTTGGCAAAAATGATGATTCCGATAGCTGCCAAAAGGCCATGTATCACGGAAGAATGGAAGATATCCGCTAATCGACCCAATTTCAATAATCCCAATACTACTTGAATGGCGCCCGAAACGACCACTGCAGCCAGTACATAATTAAAGGCTTGCCCCGAGCCATCATCCATCAATGCGATACCTAAAAGTATGACGGCAATGACCCCTTTGGCGGGCCCGTTGACTGATATATGACCGCCACGATAAAAGGTTGTTACCACACCACCGACAATCGCAGAAATAATACCGGCCATCGCCGGCGCACCAGCCGCCAGAGCAATACCTAATGAAAGCGGTAGGGCTATGAGTGAGACACTCACCGCTGCAATCAAATCACTTTGCCAATTTTCAATTAATCCTTTAATGCCTTTTTTTGGTATTCCTTCCATTTATTTAACCGTCCTATGCTTTATAAAATATTATCATAATACAAATGCGTAAAATAGTAATAATTTGGATTTAATCGGGAAGAGCGCGGAGGGTATTTTATCAATTTAGAAAATGTTGATTCAAATTGCAATGCTTCATGACTTTCAATTGCAATACTATAGGCCCCTCTTTAACTATTATTTGCTATTGGATATTCAAGAATATCTTTTGGGTTGTATTTTGATCATTCCTAATTTTTTCACCAAAGGTTTTGGCAGAACATTTAGTTTTTGATTATACTATAAAGCCGCTTTATAATCCCTAAAGGCTAATGGATAGGTTTCTGTTACAATTCCCTAGCGTTGAATTGAAAGAAAAAGGTTAAAAAATATAGGTCGGGCGTCAAGCGTACGATTCCTATTCAATCACTGAACACGCGTTAATCGGTAAAACTCTTTTCTGTATTTGCTTGGGGTACTTCCTTTTATTTTCTTGAAGACCCTATTGAAATTAGCCATATTGTAAAAGCCACATTTATAGGCAATTTGAGAAATGCCATATTCCTCTTCAGCCAGCATTCTTGAAGCATTCTCTACCCGAACATCGTTTAGATATTCAATAAATGTTTTATCGGTACTCTTTTTAATAAACCTATTAAAGGAAACCTTGCTCATGCTTAACAAATTGGAAACCTGATCCAAGGTGATTTTACTAGCATAATTCTCCTGAATAAAATTATAAAACAATTTAATTCTATCACTATTGTCAAAATCGTCGGTAATAGAGGATTTGGAAACAGACAATAACCTTTGATTTTTAGATATAGAGAGCTCATAAAGTATGGCAAACATTTCTTGGAAATATTCAAAACCTTCCAATTGGGAAACCGCCATAATTCGAGGGGCGATTTTTTTTGATGCCGATTTATCGAACAAAATACCATGAATTGATTTATCCAACATTTCACGAAAAGGTTTCATAATACTTCTCTTTGTCAGGTTGCCTTCAAAAAGATCATTGTGAAATTGTATGGTTACTTCATGAACCGCATGCGTGCAATTATGCATTTTCCAACCGTGATTGACATTTGAACCCACTAGAACCAATTCGTAGTCCTGAATTTCTTCTATACTAAATCCAACAAAACGCTGCATTCCTTCGCCATCCAATATAAAATTTAATTCTAGTTCAGGGTGAAAGTGAATAGGGTAATCAAAACTTTCCCTAAATCGATCCAGCACCAAAAAACTGTCTTGGGGGGTCAACCGCGTAATCTCTCTCTGATACGATTTTAACATTTTTACTTACTTTATTGTCAATCTAATACTATTTTATCATTGTTTCAATAATTTAAAAAGTCCCCGACCTTTATCCGTTGCTGCTTAACCATTGAAAATGTTAAAAAAATCGGGATAGTTCAACTATTTGATTATTCTTTTTAACAATAAATAACTCAATTTTAGTCTTTTTTGTTTTAAAAATAGATTAATGCTTGATTATCAATATCTTATGGTTTTTTGTTAACGCTAATTTAATTTTTTTTAAAAATAGTACAATAAAATGACAATATAGTATCTCTTTTATGACTGAGGTTTGTATAATTTTATCTTTAATTCGGTTGAGACTATTTACCGGACTAACAAATAACTAGACTATTTAACATAACTTAATTAACAACTCATGATTATGAAACAATCAAATGAACTAGGCTTTTTTGCTTGGAAATCCAAGAGTAGGGCATTGTTCAAGGCAACTAACTGTTGTGCTTTGGCCATGCTTTTACTTTTAGGGTTCCAAACGGTAAGGGCGAACAACAACCTTGAAAATAAAGATTTGACGGTAGCTCCGCAGTCAACGATTACCGGAACGGTAACCGATGATACCGGTGCTCCCTTGCCAGGTGCCAATGTTTTGGTAAAGGGCACTACAAATGGAACACAAACCGATTTTGATGGTAATTATACCATTACGGCAGATGGTGATGCCACACTTGTATTTAGTTATATTGGCTTCTCTAGCCAAGAAATCGCCGTTGGTGGGCAAAGCACCATTAATGTGTCTCTTGCAGAAGATGCCAGCCAATTAGAAGAAGTTGTTGTGCTGGGCTATTCAACTCAGACTAGAGGTGAGCTAACCGGTTCTGTTGCTTCGGTTGATGTTGCAGAAGCTACCAAGTTGCCAATTGTTAACGCGGCTGAAGCTTTACAAGGAAGAGTTACAGGGGTTACAGTTATTCAAAGCGGAGACCCAGGAACTCCACCTAAAATTAATATTCGTGGTTTCGGTACCAGTAACAATACCAACCCACTGTATATTATAGACGGTTTGCAAACTGATGATCCCTTTGTTTTAAACAGTATTAATCCAAATGACATTGATCAAATGAATGTCTTGAAAGATGGTGCGGCTGCAATTTATGGAGCACGTGGCGCGAATGGAGTTATTATTGTCACCACAAAAGCTGGTGGATATAATATGGAAAAACCTATAGTATCAATTGACACGTATACGGGTTTTTCACAAGCCACAAACTTGCCGGAGTTATTAAGTGCGCAACAACACGGTGATATGCTTTTTCAAGGTGCTGCTAACGATGGTGTAGCTTTTGACCACCCACAGTACGGTAGTGGCTCATCAGCAGTTGTTCCGAACCAGCTTATAGGATACACAAGAATTGCTTCATATAGCCCTGAACAGGTATCGGTACCAGTAAATGCCACAGTAGCCCCGGGTGGGACAGATTGGTTAGATGCTATATTTAGAACGGCTCCAACGCAAAGCGTATCCCTTTCAGTTGCTAATGGTGAAGAAAACAGCAAATATGCTCTTTCTGCAAATTACTTGAACAGACAAGGTGTGTTACTAGACACAGAGTTTAAACAAGGTACATTACGTTTAAATTCAGAATTTAAATTAGGTGATAGAGTACGTATTGGGCAACACCTAAGTACTGCCTACTCAAATGGTCACGGTGGTGGTGGTGCGCAAGTTGCAGGTGCGGTAAGAAGTAGCCCTCTTATACCTGTTTTTGATGATGAAGGAAACTTTGCAGGTACGAGTTTAGGCTCAGGAGGAACAGGAAATGCAAGAAACCCTGTTGCGCAATTAGCAAGAGGGGATAATGATTTCAACAAGACCCTTAGGGTATTGGGCGATCTTTATTTATCTGCCGAAATTTTGAATGGTCTGACTTTTAAAACCAGTATTGGTGGTGCGATAAATTCTTATGACGCAAGACGTTTTCAGGCTTTAGATCCTGAACATGGTGAACCACTAGGTACGAATACCTTAACAGAATTACATCAAGCTGGTTATGAATGGACGTTTACAAATACATTGAACTACAAAAAGACATTTGATGATCACAAGGTAGATGTTCTTTTAGGTATAGAAGCGAACAAGCAAGGTCTTAAAATAAATGAAATTTCAAGAAATGGGTTTTTTAATGAAACACCTGATTACTATTTATTAGAAAATGGTGACCCAAACTTCCCCCCCAATGTGAACTTTTCCCTCGACCGTGCTAGTTCATTGTACTCATTGTTTGGTTCTGCAACGTACTCGTTTGCAGACAAATATTTTTTAACAGGTACGATACGTAATGATACTTCATCTCGTTTTTCTGAGGATACAAAGAGTGATATTTTTCCTTCTGTTAGCGCAGGTTGGGTAATTAGCAAAGAAGATTTCTTAGCTGATTCAGAAATTGTTAGCTGGTTGAAGCTAAAAGGTTCTTGGGGTCAATTGGGTAATCAAACCTTACCAGTAAATAACCCTAATATTAACATCTCAGGTTTGGATCCAGGCACTGGTAACTACTCTCTTGATGGAAGTACTATTGCTACTGGAGCAATTTTATCAGCAGTTGGTAATGATGGTTTAAAATGGGAAACCAGTGTTGTCACTAATGCAGGTTTTGAGCTAGGTTTATTTGATAATAGATTGAATTTAGATTTTGAATGGTGGAATAAGGACACAGAAGATTTAATTCTTCAAAATTTCAATTTAATTAGTTCGACTGCCATTGATGCAGCTGCTCCTTGGGTTAATTTTGGTAATGTCAATAACAAGGGTATTGATATTAATTTGAATTACAAAAATGAGTCAGATGCTGGTTTAGAATATAGCTTCGCCATTAATTACTCTCGATACAAAAATGAGGTTACGGCTTTAATTAGTGATTTTCTTATTCCGAATAGTGGGCTTAGAGGTGGAGACGTAACCCGAACAGAGGTAGGCGGTCCTATTTCTGCATTTTATGGAAGAGAAGTTACTGGGTTTGATGACACTGGTCGATTTACATTTTTAGAAACTGGTGATGATGGTACAAATAGAAAAGTGATAGGTAATCCACATCCGGATTTTACCTATGGTATTAACTTAAATGTAGGGTATAAAGGTTTTGATATCGCTGCGTTTATACAAGGGTCTCAAGGAAATGACATCTATAACTACACAAAAATATTTACTGATTTTCCTACTTTCGTGAATGGAAACAGAAGTACTAGGGTTTTAGATTCATGGACACCGACAAATACTGATGCAACCTTACCTGCACTAACAAATTCTCTTGTACCTATTGAAACAGAACCAAATTCTTATTTTGTAGAAGATGGGTCGTATTTAAGGCTTAAGAATTTACAGATTGGTTATGCTTTACCAGAAAATATTGTTGAAAAAATGGGTATGGATTCATTCAGAGTATATATTCAAGGTACGAATCTTTTAACATTCACTGGTTATGACGGCTTAGATCCTGAAATTGTTTCGTTTAACAACCTAAACTTAGGTGTAGACGCAGGAGCCGTACCAGTGGCTAATGTTTATACTTTAGGTTTTAATATTAAATTATAAAAAAATGAAAAAGAAATTAGTTTATTTAATAGGAATTTTTACAATGCTTGGAGCTTGTAGCGATGAATTTACAGAGATTCCAGCGGTAGGTGCATTAAGTGACGCCGCGCTGCAAAATGAAAGCGGGGTAGATCTATTATTGGTTGGTGCCTATTCTACTTTAGACGGCCGAAGAAATAATGCTTCTGGTAATGGCTTTGCTCAAACGGGCGATAACTGGTGGCTTGATGTTTTATCGGATGACGCTCATAAAGGTAGTACCGATGGTGATCAAGCTGATCTTTTTTCCGTAGAAGTGTACGATTGGTCAACTGCAAATCCTTACATTTTAGGAAGATGGTCTTCGATTTTTGCAGGAATCAATAGATCGAATGCAGTAATTGCATTAATTGCTACTTTTGAAGATTTAGACCTAAGCGGCAAATTAGCCGAAGCTAGATTTTTAAGAGGTCATTTTAACTTTGAACTTCAAAGGATGTATGGCAATGTGCCTTATATTTCTGAAGAGAACTATGCTAATACAGAGTTTAATCAACCAAACCCAGGACCAATCTGGGATCAAATTGAAGCCGACTTTCAGTATGCCGTTGATAATCTTCCAGATACTCAAGGTGAAGTTGGTCGTCCTAATTTATGGGCCGCTAAAGCTTATTTAGGAAAAGTTCATTTGCAACAAAGCGAGTGGGCAGCTGCATTGGCGCTCTTTACCGATGTAATCAATAACGGCCCTTTTTCCCTAACCACAGAATTCGTTTCAAACTTTGAAAGCGCTGGTGAAAATAGCACAGAATCCATTTTTGGTATTCAATTTACTGCTGATGGTGGGCAATCTTTAAATGGAAATATTGGCGGGGTATTGAACTACCCAAACCCAGGTCCCTTTGGTTCATGTTGTGGTTTTTACCAACCATCTCAAGATTTGGTAAACGCTTTTCAAACAGGTGCTGATGGTCTTCCTTTATTAGACACTTTTAACGATACTGATGTTGCAAATGACTTTGCTTTAGCAGATGAAGATCCTTTCACACCGCATACTGGGCCTTTAGACCCAAGATTAGATTATACAGTTGGGAGAAGAGGTATTGATTATAACCGTTATGGACCTATGCCTGGTCAATCTTGGATTCGTGCAGAGTCCGGTGATATTTCCGGCCCATACTTACCGGCCAAAAATGTGTACCAGTCAGGTGATACAGGTAATGTAGGTTCAGGCGCTTGGGGACAGCAACATTCTGGTATAAACTATCATATTATTCGTTATGCTGACGTTCTTTTAATGGGGGCGGAAGCCGCGGCGGAAACTGGAGATATAGCCAATGCATTGGCGTGGGTGAACGAAGTACGTAATAGGGCAAAAAACATGACCTATGTACAGAATGAGGCTGGTGATGGCCCAGCGGCGAACTATGTAATCGAGCCCTATACTGCTTTTGCCGATGCGGCCGAAGCCATTAAAGCGGTTCGCCATGAAAGACGTTTGGAATTAGGTATGGAAGGACATCGTTTGTTTGACATTAGAAGATGGGGCAATGGCGTTCAAATCATTAACGATTATATCGCTAATGAAACTAGAACCATTCCAAGTTTTGGCCCTAAAACAAATCCTTACGAAGCAAAAAATGATTTGCTTCCAATTCCGCTTAATGCAATAGATTTAAGTGGGGGTATTTTGACTCAAAACCCCGGGTACTAGTAAAGAATTGAATTCTATTTTAAAAAGGGTCGTTGAAAACGACCCTTTTTTTATTGTCTTTTTTAAATTCCCCTTATTTAATTTACCTTTATTCTTCCAAATAACTTCAATGAAAAATACGCTTTTACTGATTTTGCTTGCTATCATTTTATATTCCTGTGGAGATACGGAAAATTCAGCTAGCGGCAGGTTATTCTCAAAAGTAAGTTCGGAAACTTCAGGTTTGCATTTTAACAATACCCTCATTGAAAATGATTCAATAAATTATTTCACATACGCCTATATTTATATGGGTGGGGGCGTTTCCGCGGGAGACATTAATAATGACGGCTTAACAGATTTGTACTTTACCGGAAATATGGTGCCGAACAAACTGTACCTTAATAAAGGTAACCTGAAATTTGAGGATATTTCTAATGTAGCTGGGGTTTCTGGAGATTCGAGATGGTATACCGGCACTACTATGAGCGATATAAACAATGACGGTTATTTGGATATTTATTGTTCTGTTGGTGGAAAGTTCGGACCAAAAGAGAATCAATTGTTTATCAACAACGGCGATAACACCTTTACCGAACAGGCTGAAAAGTATAACATTGCCGACCCAAGCAATAGTGTACAGGCCACTTTTTTTGATTACGACCTTGACGGCGATTTAGACCTTTATGTTGCGAACTATCCTCCAACACGCTTTGATGCCCCCAATTACTTTTATGCCCTCAAGCAAAAGTCCCCCAAAAAATTGGAGACCGATAGATTGTTTAGAAATGACGGTGCATCATTTACAGATGTAACCGAAGAATCCGGGATAAAAACGTTTGGTCTTTCTTTGAGTGCAACAGTGGGCGATTTAAATCAAGACGGATGGCCCGATGTGTATGTTTCAAACGATTTTAGTACCCCTGACTATCTTTTTACGAATAATCGGGACGGGACCTTTTCTGAGACCTCACGCATTTCAATGAAGAATACTTCCTTTTATGGAATGGGGGTAGATATTGCAGATTTTAACAATGACGGGCTGCTGGACGTTTTGCAAGTTGATATGACCGCCCAAATAAACAGAAGGGCAAAAGCAAATATGGCAAGTATGAACCCCAGCCTATTTTGGAGTACCGTGAATGCTGGGTTCAACTATCAGTACATGCAAAATAGTTTGCAAATGAACAACGGCAACCTGCTTGATAGCTTGCCCGATTTCAGCAATGTTTCGAGAATAGCGGGCGTATCGTCTACAGATTGGAGTTGGGGGCCCTTGTTTGCGGATCTAGATAATGATGGCTGGAAAGACATTTTTATATCAAATGGTACACGAAGGGAAATCAATAACCGGGATTTCTTTATCGAAATTGAAAAAAAAGGGGTTCATAAGGATAGTACGTTGGCAAAAGCCTTAGCGATTCCCTCAGAGAAAATTGACAACTACGCTTTTAGAAACAAAGGTGACCTTAGCTTTGAAAAGGTGAATAAACAATGGGGGATAGAGGATAAAGGATTCTCGAACGGTAGCATATACGTTGACCTTGATAACGACGGGGATTTAGAAATTATCACGAATAATATAGACGCAAAAGCCTCCCTCTTTGAAAATAAAAGTTCGGGAACCCAGAATCATTTTACACTTGCATTCAACGGGCCTGAATTGAATCCACTCGGAATTGGAACCAAAACTACGCTGTATAGTAATGGGCAAACGCAATATCAGGAAATGACACTCACAAGAGGGTTTCAATCTTCTGTGGCACCTAAAATACACTTTGGACTGGGGAAGACCACTCAAATAGATTCCCTTAAAGTAACCTGGCCCGGGGGCAACACCCAAGTCATTTATGGGCCGGAAATAAATACGCAATTGGTATTAGATTATACAGATGTTGGTAAAGCCACCTCGGTAGATCCTGTGGCAGAATCGTTGTTTGAGTTCGTAGGTGACACCAATAAGATTGTAAGGCACAGACACATGGAAAACTACTATGATGATTTTCAAAGGGAAATTTTATTACCGCACCAATTGTCAAGGTTGGGGCCCAATATTGCAGTTGGTGATTTAAATAATGACGGTCAGGATGATCTAGTAGTTGGCGCATCTTCACAAAATGAAACAGCCATTTACTACCAATCAACAGCGGGTGGGAGTTTTGAAAAGACCAATAATACTGCGTTTGTTGGGGATATCGGGAGTGAAGATATGGGCATACATATTTTTGATGCAGAAAATGATGGAGATAAGGATATCTATATAACAAGCGGTGGAAATGAATTTGCAGAAGGTTCAAAAGCGCTTCAAGACAGGTTATACCTGAATGATGGGAAAGGTAATTTTACAAAGTCGCTCACTGCGCTTCCCGAAATGAACACAAGTTCTTCTAGAGTACATAGTAAGGACTTTGACCAAGATGGCGATTTGGATCTTTTTGTTGGCGGAAGACTTGTTCCCGGTAATTATCCTTCCCCTACAAATTCCTATTTATTGGAAAATATAAGTGTTGATGGAGAGGTTAAGTTTGTTGATGCCACAAATAAAAGAGCCGCCGCCCTAGAGGAAATAGGAATGGTTACAGACGGTATTTGGACGGATTTCGATCAAGATGGGTGGACAGATTTAATAGTTGTTGGTGAATGGATGCCTATTAGAGTTTTAAAAAATGAGCAAGGGTATTTTAAAGATGTATCAAAAGAAGTTGGTTTAGATGATTCTAGGGGCTGGTGGTTTAGTATAGAAGAAGGGGATTTTGATGCCGATGGCGATACAGATTATTTAGTGGGTAATCTCGGCCAAAATTATAAGTATAAGGCAAACGAAAAGGAAACCTTTGATATCTATTTTAATGACTTCGACAATAACAAAACGAAAGATATTGTGTTAAGTTATTACAATGAAGGGGAAAAATTTCCCGTTCGAGGGAGGGAATGTTCATCTCAGCAAATGCCGGCAATAAAGAACAAATTCAAAAATTACGAATCTTTTTCTAACGCCACCCTGGAGGATATTTATTCCGAAGATGTCCTTGAAAAATCATTGCATTATCAAATTAAATCATTTGCAAGCATTTATCTAGAGAATAAAGATGGTAGATTGGTGATGCACAAATTACCGATAGAGGCCCAGTTATCTTCAATAAATCAAATTTTGGTGTCAGACTATGATAAAGACGGGAATTTAGATGCAGTGGTCGCAGGGAATCTCCATGCCTCGGAAGTTGAGACGCCAAGAAATGATGCCAGCATCGGCTTGTTTTTAAAAGGTGATGGCGCTGGAGGGTTTATTCCGGTAGAAGGCAAAAAAAGTGGATTATACGTACCAGGGGATGTTAAGGATATGGACTTTATTACTATTCAAGGGAAACGACATCTTGTCGCCGCAAAAAATTCTGACTATCTACAGTTCGTAAAAGTGAATTGAGTTTTGCCGTTTTGCATCCTGACTAACTTTAGTGATAAATTTAGAGCCGAAGCAAATTTAAAAATCAATGTGCCGAAAGTTTGAAAGATGAAAGCTGCTCAAGAGCCTCATTTACTGTGGTAACAGGTAATTTACAGGTACTTTCCTTACAGACGTAAATAAAAGTTTCATTTTCAACGAACCTTGACTTAAATAAAGGGAGTTCACTTGCTTCGGTGCTTCCCAAAACCAAACTATTTGGCAGGTCGTGGGTGTTTAATTGGGCGACCAAGGCCTTTGCATCTTCCCCGACTACCGCAACTTCAAAATAGGGATACACAGTTTTTAGAAACAAAGCATTCCATTCTGAATAGTTAAAAGCATTTTTCTCGAGATGAGGAACTACTGACGAGAGCATACCTTTTGCTTTTTTCAATAGCTCAATATCGTACATGATATGACCCAGTTTAAAAAGGTTATTTGCTACAACGGCATTGGGTGAGGGGATTACCCCGTCATCTACTTTTAAGATTTTCGAGATTAGTTTTGCTTCCGAATTGTATCGATATAAACCAGAGTCTGGGTCAAGAAAATCTTTTTGAATTTTAGTGTTTAAACGTTGAGCAATATTCAGGTAGGTAGGATCTAAAGTTACCAGATAGATGTCCAAGGCGGCTTTGGTCAAAAAAGCATAGTCCTCCAAAAAGCCTTCTACTGACTTACCATCCTTATAGGTATGTACCAATTCTCCGTTACTTTTTAAATTTGTAACAGACGTAAAGCTAGATAAAGCCCTATCGAGATACTCCCGATTACCAAAGACTTTATAGGCATCTATAAAACCGGAGATCAGCAGTGCATTCCATGAAGTAATGAGTTTATCATCTTTTCTTGGGGCTATTCTTGAGCCTCTGGCTGTTAACAACAACGCTTTCCATTTTGAAATATTCTCGTTTAACTCAGAAACGCTCAGGTTGTGTATTTTGGCAAAATCGGGGCGATTGGTACTTTCGTGAATTATATAGGTGCCATTTTCCCAAACCTGATTAGGAGCTATTTTATAAAATGCCTTGAATAAGGGAAAATCTGTTTTTAGAACGGATTTCAATTCTTCAAGTTCCCAAACATAAAATTTGCCCTCTTCACCTTCACTATCTGCGTCTAGGGCGGCATAGTATCCACCTTCGGTATGTTTCATCTCCCGTTCTAAAAAATCCAAGGTTTCTACCACAACTTTTTTATAACGTTCATCTTTGAATATGGAGTAGGCCTTGGAATACAAACTAACGAGCTGCGCATTATCATATAGCATTTTTTCAAAATGGGGTACTTTCCAGGAGGCATCGGTACTATATCTGTAAAACCCTCCACCAATATGGTCGTAAATACCACCTAAAGCCATTTTATCAAGTGTTGTTTTAACAAAGGTCTTTGCTTGCACATCATTGGCGATTTCAGCATAATCCAGTAGAAAGCTCAAGTTCAAGGGCAACATAAATTTTTGGCTTCCTTTGTTTCCTCCTAATTGTAAATCCCAGTCTTTTTTCCATAAGGCAATACTGTTTTCCAATGTACTTTTTGTCAAGTTTTCAAAATCATTGATTGGCCGAATAGTATTTACTTCTTCAATTCCCTTGGCCAAGCGATCCGCGTACGCATTGGCTTCTTCTGGATCTGCCTTATACCGATTGGCGATATCGGTTAGAACCCTGATCCATTGTTCCTTTGTATGATAGGTGCCTCCGTAAATGGGTTTGCCATTGGGCAGGGTAATCACATTAAGCGGCCATCCTCCGCTTCCTTTTAACAGCTGCAGGGCGGTCATATAAATATGATCTACATCGGGTCGTTCTTCACGATCCACCTTAATATTAATGAAATTGGCATTCATTAATTCGGCCACCTCTAAATCCTCAAAGCTTTCTTCTTCCATCACATGACACCAATGGCAGGAACTGTACCCCACACTTACTAGTACAAGTTTGTTCTCCTTTGCCGCTACGTCTAAAGCCTCTTGGCTCCAAGGTCTCCAATCTACGGGATTATGGGAGTGCTGGAGTAAATAGGGGCTTGTTTCATTGATAAGGTCATTGGTAAATGCATGTTCGTTTTTTACCCCCTCTTTTTCTTTACAGGACCAAAAAGAAATAAATAATGTAAAGCAGAAAATAATAAGGAATCTAGATTGAAGCATAGGGCGAACGACAAATATTGTGCGCAAGTTATGAAATATTTACGCCGAATCTAGCCTTTGGCTTCTGACTTACTTAATTGGCTGAAGCAAATAAAAAAATGGGGTTCCAGAGTAATAATCGTTTGTTTTTTTGTGACGTGGCCTTAGCTGTAACTATTTTTTTCCTCCACTATCTCACTGAGGTACTGTACAAACTCATACTGGTTTCCATCGGCATCGGCAAAATAGTCCCGTACCCTGAATTGTTCCACTTGTTTTGGATAATCTCTTTGGTACCCATTGTTCAACAAATTCTTGGCAATTTCATCCACATCTTGCACCACAAAACCCAGGTGGTTTATTCCTATGTTGTCATAGTTTTTCTCAGCTTTTAAATCATTTTGTTTAGCTTGATTAATAGCAATATAGGTATGGTCATCACCAAGATGAACCCATTCTTTCGTGTCATTTCCGCCTCCTCTTATCTTGAAATGTGGGAAAGCTGTTTGGAAGAATTTGATTGCTTCCTGTAAATCGTTTACCGTAATATTGGCATGTTCCAGATATACGTGCTGTGTTCGCATAAGACTTATTTTTATTTTGTTTAAATATCGTAAGAGCTGGCCAACCGAAAAACGGACTTAAGTACAGAAAAGTAACTGGACTAAAGTACAGGTTGCGAGGTGTAGTTTTTTGGTTATATGCTAAGGAGACCTCTCTTCAAGCTAATATCAACAGCTTGTGTTCGAGTATCGGCATTGAGCTTGGACAGGATAGCGGTAACGTGAAATTTTACGGTGCGTTCCGTTATGAATAACTGTTCGCCAATTTGGTTGTTCGTTAACCCCTTTCGTATTAAGGTTAGCACTTCCAATTCACGCTTTGTAAGCGGTAACTCAGGATAGTGAAGTTCTTTTTTCTTCGCACTCGTACCCTTATACTCCTTTACTTCCTTCCTCAGCAAGGATAACTGTTCCTGAAGATCTATTGCTTTGGCAAGTGCCTTATTTACATTGTTAGTACTGCGTTTTGTATCATTTAAACAGGAAATCAAGTCTTGCAATTTTGGTTGAAAAACTCGCTCTAAGACCCCACTAATAGTATCGTCTGATTTAATCCGGCCAACGCCATAGGATTGTTGTAAGCGGGTTCGCTGAATGGCCGTTCCGATCAATTCACCAATGGTGTTGAGAATGGTCAGTTCCTTTTCCGTAAGTTGTCGGGTTTCGGTGCTCAGTAAGTTCATGAGACCTACTTTTTCGTTGTTGATCGTTATGGGAATCGTTGCGTGAAATTTTAGGTCTTTTGTGCCAGAGCTAATGTCCTTCAACCGCGAACATGCAATTTCACTTATATTCATTGCCTGATCAATGTCGTCTGATAGGTATTGTTTTATACAATAACACCACCCGGATAAGCGCTCGGGATTATTGCGCAGGGCTGGAGGTAGATTATAGGAAGCAGCCAGATATACCGATTTATTATCTGGTTCTGTAAGCCAGAACCAACCCGTGTCAAGGTCCAATATTTTGACCGTTTTCTCTAAAGATTTGAGAAGGGCGGAATGTAAGGAAAATTCTTTGTTGAGATGATTCGCTATCTCATATAGGTGGAAAAAATAATCCTTATCGTTCACAGGTGATAATTAAATTACTGGTTCGGCTAATATGTTTGGTTCCTAAGTTTGAAGATAAGATATTTAGATAAACATTGTTGTATCTAAAGAGCAAGGATTCAATCCAACTGTTTTAGACGTTATTGTGCGGGAGAAAAGAAAAAGGAACCTCATTTACCGAGATTCCTTTTTGAACTTGTAGCGAGAGAGGGACTTGAACCCTCGGCCTCCATGTTATGAAAATGACGACGTTTCTGATCAAATAAATATTCTGATAATCAACTAATTATAAATTTTAAAATCAGGAATTTTCTTACGTTTATTCACAATAAAAAGATTTTGAATACAGATGATTTAGTGCATCATTCAGGTGTTGTCCAAAAGTATACTTTGTAAGCTGACCCAATTATCGCCAATTTTGTTTGGCAATAACCAATACATTATGTAAAAGTTTTTTCACAAAGAGACTATTGTTGCATGGTCATCCTATTTTATCAGATGAGTTTTTGGAGCGAAAATTTTGGGGGTAGTTATTGGTATGGTAGTAAAAGTTGTACGTAAAATAGCTCATAGTATTACAGAATTAATAACAAAAACTACCTTTTAGTGTATGTTTTTGGCTTTGATTCTTCATTACATTTAAGAAAATAAGAAAATAATGGATATTCGGTATAACAGAAATAGAATATACATCACAGAACAGGAGCAGGAAGTTATTAAAAACTGCCCAATATTGCTCGCAGGATGTGGAATTGGAAGTGTTATAGCAGAATGTGCGCTACGTCTTGGTTTCGAAAATTTGACTGTTATTGATGGAGACCGTGTAGAGTTATCCAATTTAAATAGGCAGAATTATGTCGAAGAAGATGTTTCGAAATATAAAACAAAAGCTTTAGAGAGAAGGTTAAAATCAATTAATAAGAATGCAAAAATAACTTTTCACAATTGCTTTTTAACCAATGAAAATATTGAAACATACATTAATGAACACGAAATAGCCATAAATGCTTTGGACTTTTCTTCTGAAGTTCCATTACTTTTTGACGCAATCTGCCAAGAGCAGAATATTTATGTTTTGCATCCCTATAATTTAGGTTGGGGTGGCCTAGTAACGATAATTGAACCGGAGGGCTTATTATTAAGTTCGCTTGCAAAAACCGATGAAAAGTATGATGAGGTTCAAATGGTAAAATATAGCTCTAGTTACCTGAGGTTTTGGGGAAATCCACATGAATGGTTAGAAGATGTAATTGAAAAATACGAAAATGAAAATGAAGACTTACCCCCACCACAATTATCCATTGCTTCCTGGGTCGTAGCGGCAATGTGTACGCATTTACTCTTCAATTTAGCCACCAAAAAGGAGATTAAAAAGTTCCCGGAGTTTTATATCTCGACTATAATGAATTAATGTGGAGAGGTTATTCTAAATCAATTTGTTATTTGTAGCTTGAGAAATAGCCTCGGAAATATTGGATACTTCCAATTTTTGAAATAACTTTCTTCGATGAAATTTCACTGTATCTGGAGACACAAAAATTGCTGTGGCTATTTCATTTATGGTATATCCCCTAGTAGATAATTGCAAAACTTCTTTTTCTCTGTTAGTAAGTTTTACCCTCTCTGTAGTTGTCCAATAATCTTCCTCTAAATCATAGTGGTAAATCTTGTTATCCCCTTTTTTATATATTTTTATATTCCCTGAACTATGCGCGGTCGAAATCGATATAATACAAATGGCCTTCCATATTTTACCTTCGTTATTTAAAAATAAAGGGGTCAACTTTTGGTTTACCAAAATAGTCTTTCCGTGTGGGTTTTTAATCTGAAAATCATAGGTAATTGTATGTTGTTTTCGTTCTTCTAAAGGGATCTTGTCATAAAAATCAAATCCTATATTATTAATTTTTAAAAGCAGGTCAAGATCATGTTTGGGTACATATTTGAAATAGAAAGCGTAGCCCATATCCCTAACTTCTTCTGAGGTATGCCCGCATAAAAACAATGGGTTGTCCGACACATATTCGAATCCTTTTTTCTCATAATCTATCACATAAATACTTTTATAAGTTGTTCTAGCAAATGCCTTAATAGGCTCCAAATAATTAGATGTTTGTTTTATCTCATCATCCGTAATATGCTTAACCGTATTTCTATCAAGAAAAAAATCACTAATGCCTGCCATATCTTAAATATATGATGTTAAACATGGTTTTTAATCTCTTAGGGTTTAATCTCTCAGTACTAACATGGTTTTTAAAGAAAAGTTTTAAAATTGATGATTTTCATTGATTAGAAACAAATGTCTCACTAAGAACCTTGTATATCAAAGAGGTAGTTTACTCAATACAATTCCCCTAAGCTTTAACCCCGAGTAGTTAATTTAATAATAAATACCCACTATTTATGAAAGTGGTTATTTTATAATAAACCGTAAAACACTACACATAAAGGTAGTCTTTTATTATTAATTAAAAACCATTCTTTAGTGTAGCTCAATGATAAACCAGGCTAGATAGTTTTGAGAGTAAATATTTTAACATGGTGCTCAAAAAAAATTATCTTGATATACTTAAGGCTGATGAAATAATTAATTTGGCAGAATTTGTTGTTTCCGAAAACATGAAACATCATTCAAATGATATTCGTTCTGACACCTACAAAAAGGATGTTTTGTCTATTTATAGTGAAGAGATGAGCTTCTTTGATAATTCTGAAGTCTTCGTTCTTAAAAACTATCTAGAACATATTTTGGGTTCAATCAGAATTTTGAAATGGAATTACGTAGATCAATTGCCACTTCAAAAGATTTTTGGAATTGATCCCTTAAAATGTATCGGTAATACTTCTTTCAACAATATTTGGCATATTGGTAGGTTTGCTATAAAAAAAGAGATACGTGATATTACCTTATTTAAAAAGTTAATGGTCTGTGCTATTTCACCTGTTTGCAGAAAAAGAGAGAATATTGCGTTCGCCGAATGCGATAGGAAACTCTTAAGGGTGTTGTCTTTATTGGGTATTAAAACTAGTATTATCGGTAAGTCTATAAATTATTTGGGTTCAGAAACTATACCGATAAGTATTGCGTATGATGGGCTAATAGGTTTTTATGAGGAAAATAGGAGATTGGTATCTCAGGACTTAATTACCCCCACGGTCATTGGTGGGTATCTCGCCCAAAAATTATCTTTGTCTAGGACCAATCCAGTTACTACTCTTTAGTGTAGTCGAATTACAATCTTACCTACTTATATTTATTGTATTCTATTAAAATGGTTATCAATCTATTTTAAACAGATTTCGATGTAATTCGGAGCGGCGTAGCCATGTTCAAATAGAATTAAGAGGGCTCTTCACATCAATTTTTCTACCTCAGAAGAGAAAAGTTTAGTTTGTCAGACCAATAACCAACATATTTAATCGGTAAACCAAATTCGATTTAACTTGTAAGGACCTAGCCCTTGTTTGTTTGATCCCATAATTTTTAGCAATGAATAGTACCTATTCCGGGTGGCATGTATTATATGTCAAAACGCAACATGAGAAAAAAGTGGATCTATTGCTTAAAGAATCCGCATTGGAATCGTTTCTTCCAACAATCACGGCTATAAGACAATGGTCCGATAGGAGAAAGAAAATCATACAACCCTTGTTTCCTTCCTATGTTTTTCTTCATGTTAATTCAAAAAATGATTTTTATACAGCCTTGAATGTGCAGGGTGTTTTCAAGTACCTTCGATTTGGTAATGAATACGCAAAGGTGAGAAATGAAGAGATTCGACGAATTAAGCAATTCCTTAATTTAGAAGGGATTTCAGATGTTGAAACCGCAGGTTTTACTCCTAAAAAGGGAGATAAAATGATTATAAATTATGGGCCTTTGAGCGGACTGGAGTGTCTGGTAATTAAAACAAATAACAGAAATAGAATTTTTGTTCGTATTGAATCATTGCGGCAAAATATAACTGCAACCATACCTGTTTCCTATCTTTCTGAGGTTATTAAACGGTGAAATGATCATGATTTCTTCTTCTCCTTGCTTATAATAAATAAAGGATGCCAATTCATTAGATGCTAAAGTATAGACGGTTTATAGGAAAGAATGCGTTTGATCATCTATTAATCCCTATAATTATAATAATAGTTTGAGCACTATTAAACATAAAATAATAGCAAATTACTGGAAAGATAAACTAAAAGACTATGGGCTTTTCGAACAAGAAAGCCATGTTTTTTTTTCAAGTGTAAGTAATAGTATTAATAATGATAAACTTGGATATTTTTTAAAGGTAACTTCGGGAAATGAAATCGCGGAATTTACCATTTTACTTTCAGTTTTTGGTGCTCTATCACAACGATATTTTGAAGATTGCCAATTAATTTTTTCAAAAAAGATAATAGAAAATGAAAGTACTCCATTATTATACGCCCTTGATTCAATAAAAGATAAAACACTAAGGCAGTATATTCAAAGAGTCAAGGAAGAGGTTCAGGAAGTTTATAAACATATGGATTATGCCGACTCCCCTATTAAAGGAGGTGGTTTTGCGAATTATGCTCCTTACGCGTTTTCTTATAATAATGAGATTGAAGGTAATTCAATTCCATTTCATTTAGTAGTAAGAAAGTTCAGAAATGCTGGTTACAAAATTTCTATATCTTTTTCGAGCAATTTTGTCAAGAAACATGTTGTAGTTCATTTTTTGGAAAGTTTCAAAAATTGGATAGTAAATTTGGAAGACTACCTAACCGAATTTGTTGATGGTATTTCAATATTAGCAGCAGGGGAGGAAGAATTATTATTAAATGTTTTTAATGATACAAAAATTGATTTTGATTCAAGTCAGACAATCATAAGTTTGTTTACTAAACAAGTAATTGCTATACCAGATGATATAGCTATCATTTTTGGTGATAAAAAAATGAGTTATCGTTCGCTAGATGAACAATCAAATCAATTAGCTCATTACTTATTAAAAAAACATCAGTTATGTCCTGAAGATTTAGTGGCCGTTAAATTAGAACGAAGTGAATGGTTGGTTATATCATTATTAGCCATATTAAAATTAGGCTCCACCTATGTCCCAATAGATATTAATTACCCTCAGGACCGCATTAGTTATATTGAAAATGATAGTAATTCTAAAGTGGTTATCGATGAATTGTTGTTAGGAGAATTT
Source organism: Aggregatimonas sp. (assembly GCA_965238025.1). GTDB lineage: Bacteria > Bacteroidota > Bacteroidia > Flavobacteriales > Flavobacteriaceae > Pelagihabitans. The sequence continues at coordinate 2,868,933 of OZ250162.1, forward strand.
AAAGGCGTCCAAGATGATTTTTCAAAAGAGAAGATAGATGTTAATTATGAAGCAGATACTTTAGCTTATATTATCTATACATCGGGTACTACTGGTAATCCAAAGGGAGTAATGATAACCCATGGTAATGCAGTAGGTCTAATTCAGTGGTCCCAAAAGGAATTTGATAGCTCAATATTTAGTACAGTCTATGCTGCGACATCCCATTGTTTTGATTTGTCGATTTTTGAGATGTTTTACACGCTATCCGTCGGAAAGACAATAAGGGTTCTTAGTAGTGGTTTAGATATTCCCTCCTATCTAAGTTTAGATAAAAGTATTTTATTAAATACCGTTCCTTCAACAATTAGAAAAATACTGGAAGAGGGGCACAATTTAAGTAATGTTGCTGTCTTAAACTTAGCCGGAGAGCCTTTTCCATTGGATATCGCCAATAAGTTCACAAAAACGACTATCGATGTTAGGAACCTTTATGGACCTTCTGAAGATACTACGTACAGTACTTATTATAAATTAACCAATGATGTATACAAAGGAAGTGTACCTATTGGAAAACCTATTTCAAATACGCGTGCATATATACTTGATGATAGTTTTGGGCTTTTACCTGTTGGGGTTACAGGTAAACTTTATCTTTCCGGAACAGGGTTAACGGCTGGATATTTAAATCGTCCAGATTTAACTTCAGGGAAGTTTATAAATAACCCTTATGAAGAAGGAGCCAAAATGTACGACACGGGTGACTTGGCAAGATGGCAGACTGACGGTAATATTATGTACCTAGGGAGGAAAGATAATCAGATTAAATTAAGGGGGTATCGGATTGAGTTAGGGGAGATAGAAAATACAATATCACAATTTTCCGAGGATATTCAACAAGTAGTTGTGGTTATAAAAAAACTCCAAAAAGAAGAAACTTTAGTAGCGTATTATGTTGAAAACAATATAGTTGATAAATCACAGTTAAGATTATATTTAGTAGGGAATCTACCATCTTATATGATCCCTAATCACTTTGTTATACTCGACTCAATACCATTAACACCTAATGGTAAGGTGGATAAAAAGGCATTACCGGAAGTTGCTTCATCAGATGTAATTAGAGACGCTTATCTAGCTCCGGGTAATGATACCGAAGAGAGGCTAATATTCATTTGGGAAGAAATACTAGGAATAAAAGATATAGGCGTAAGAGATAATTTCTTTGAGCTAGGCGGTCATAGTTTGATGATTTCGCAGATGTTCAATAGGGTACATAAGAGGATGAATAAAAGTATCTCTTTTAAGGCTTTTTATTCAAATCCAACTGTTACAGGGGTAAGTAAATTACTGCAAAAAGATGTATTTAAAGCTATAAGGAAAGCACCTAGATCAGATTCATATCCCGTAACTCCATCCCAACATCGCCTATGGCTATTAAGTCAAATAGAAAAAAGTAATCAAGCATATCGGATTACCGGAGCTGTATCATTAGAAGGGAATATTGTTGTTGAAAATTTCACAAAATCATTTAACCATGTAGTAAATCGTCATGAGATATTACGAACCTATTTTAAGAATAATGAAGAAGGTGTTTTACGCCAGTACCTAATACCAGAATCAGATTTTGATTATAGATTATCTATTGAGGATTTTTCTCAATCGGATATGCCATATGAATCAGTTGAAAGATATGTACAAGAATGCCAGAATAAAGGCTATGATTTATCTATGGGACCATTATTTATGGCTTCGCTTATAAGGGTAAGTAACAATAAGTTTATATTTTTCCTGTCAATGCATCATATCATTAGTGATGGATGGTCACTTGAGGTTTTGACTTCGGAAATTATAAAGTGCTATAGACAATTACCGACTGAAGAAGCTCCGTCATTACATGATTTGTCTATACAATTTAAAGATTACGCAGTTTGGTTAAAAGAAACAAGTAAAAAAAGGGAACATAAGCAGGCTAAAGAATATTGGTTAAATGTTTTTAAAGGAAATCTTCCAGTTTTGGAACTGCCGAGCTTTACAAATCGTCCGCTGATTAAAACGTATTCTGGTGACACTTTAAATTATTCGTATTCAAAAGAAGTTTTATTACGGTTAAAAGATTTTTCACAACATCATCAAGTAACACTATTTATGACTTTGATGACGACGCTAAAGATCTTGCTTTCTAGGTACAGTAATCAAAGAGACATTATTGTAGGTACTGCTACAGCAGGAAGAGAGCATCCAGATTTAGAATCTCAAGTGGGATTGTACCTTAATACATTGGCAATACGAACACACTTAGGAAAGCAGGATAGCTTTTTGAAGTTACTAGAGAAGGTGAGACAACAATTATTGGATGCATATGCGCATCAAGAATATCCTTTTGATCAGTTAGTTGGCCAGCTCGATTTGAAGAGGGATACTTCAAGGTCGCCGTTGTTTGATGTCATGGCAATATTACAAAACCAACAACAATTATCTGGTTTTAGAAATGAAAAAGAGCTTACAGATGTAACCATAGATGAGTTTAAAATAAACCGGAAAACATCACAATTTGATTTGTCCTTTACCTTTATTGAAAAAGAGGAAGGTTTATCATTAGAGTTATGTTATAACACTGATATATATGAAGACTCTTTTGTAGCAGGTATTTTTTCTCATCTGGAAAATATATTTAATCAAATATTGGTGCTTCCAGATATAGAAATAGAAGCAATTGACTTTTTGACAGTTAATGAAAAACAAATTTTACTCGAAGATTTAAATGACACTCAGGTTGGTTTTAATGTAGATCAAACCATCATTGATTTGTTTAAAGAGCAGGTATCAAAGACGCCAGAAAGCATGGCGATTGTATTTGGAGATAATTGTATAAACTATCGCTCATTAGATGATAAATCAAGTCAACTAGCCCATTATTTACTACAAAATTATGGGGTTAATCCAGAAGATTTAATTGCGGTTAAACTAGAGCGTAGCGAGTGGTTAATTATATCATTATTGGCAATATTAAAATCAGGAGGAGCATATGTGCCTATTGATAAAGAATATCCAGAAACTAGAATACAATATATAATTGAAGATGCAGACACCAAAATTGTTATTGACGAAAAGTTTTTAAGCAAATTTTTTAATGAAAATCAATTCCCAACTCGTTCTCCAGAGGTGAAAGTATCTCCTGATCATCTTGCATATGTGATTTATACTTCTGGGTCAACAGGCAAACCAAAAGGAGTAATGATAGAGCATAAGAGTCTTTTGAACCTATGTTTATGGCATAAAGATGCATATGGTGTTAATGGATCTAGTAGAGGTACATTGTTTTCCGGGGTTGCATTTGACGCATCTGTTTGGGAAATTTATCCATATTTATTGTCAGGAGCTACACTATACCCAATTAATGATAATGAAATACGTCTTAACACAAATAAACTAGTTTCTTTTCTCAAAGATCAAAGAATAACGCATACTTATTTACCGTCTAAAATTTGCCAAAATTTAATAGAGCAAGGTATTAGGAATCTTAATACTATAATTTTAACAGGAGGAGAAGCATTAAAATATTCCAAAAAAACCACATTACAGATTTATAATAATTATGGACCGACAGAAAATACAGTAGTTACCTCATACTATAATTGTAAAGATATTTTTAAAGAAAATATTCCAATTGGTAAACCAATTGATAATACGGAGGTCTATATTTTGTCAGAAAACCTGGTATTACAACCTATTGGAGTGATAGGTGAATTGTGTATTTCGGGTATTGGTTTGTCTAGAGGATATTTTGGTCGCCCGAAATTAACACAGGAGAAATTCATAGAGCACCCTTTTGAAGAAGGGAGGCGTCTATACAAAACTGGAGATATTGCTAGATGGCTACCCGATGGAAATCTAGAGTTTGTTGGTAGAAAAGATCAACAGATTAAAATAAGAGGTAATCGTATAGAGTTGGGTGAAATAGAATATGCAATAATTGAATATTCTGAATTTATAAACCAAGCCGTTGTGGTACTGAATGAAATAAACCAGGAAAAGGTTTTAGTAGCGCATTATGTAGCCTCTGGATTAATTGATAACGGCAAATTAAGAGAGTTCCTAACCTCTCACTTACCTTACTATATGGTTCCGGGGTATTTTTCGAAAATAGAGACTATTCCTTTAACAGCAAATGGTAAAATAAACAGAAAGAAATTACCAAAAATCACGAAGTCCGATATCATAAGAAAAAAGTATGTAGCTCCGACGAATGAAACAGAAGAGAAAATAGTTCATATTTGGAAGGAAATATTGGAGCTTAGTACAGTTGGAATTACGGATGATTTCTTTGAATTGGGTGGGCATAGTTTGTTATTAAATAAATTGACCAATGAATATCATAGGATATTCAATAAAGACATGGATTTAAAGGAAATCTATGCTAATACAACCCCAAAAGACCATGCGAAATTTTTGAAAGAAAAAATTGCTTCTGGTTTTCATGAGATTGAAAAAATTGCAGAGCAACAATACTATGAATCATCCCCATCTCAAATTCGTTTTTGGCTGTTATATAGGATTCATGGAAAATCAAAAGAATTCAATATTTATAGTAAGCTACCACTACCAATTGATCTTGATGTAGAAATTTTTGAATCTACATTTAATGAATTACTAAAAAGGCATGAGATTTTAAGAACAGTGTTTATAGAAGAGAATGGAACACCTAAACAAAAAATTCTTTCATATGAGCCTATAGAAATTGCGTACCATGAAACAAATGAGGCCATGGCTGTGCAAAGTACGGTATATAATCACAAATTTGATTTAGGTATTTTTCCGCTTTTTAAGGTTGCTTTAGTAAAAGAACATAATGATTTTATGTTATTCTTTAATATGCATCATATTATATGTGATGGTTGGTCTATTGGAATTATTTATCAAGAATTAATGGAAATCTATAGATCTAGACTTTCAGAAACAACACCTAATATTCCATCAGTAAATATTCATTATAAAGATTATTCCCAATGGATAAATAACCTTCTTTCTAATGATGCTGGAATGGATTCTCAATTGAACTATTGGAAAGAAAAGTTATCAGGAAAGATTCCCTATCTACAATTACCTGCTGATTATACGAACAAATTAAAAAGCACAGAAACTAAATCGGCATATTATAAAGTTTTTCTAGAAAATGAATCAAAACTTAAAATAGAGGCATTATCGGCAAGCTATAAGTGTAGTGTTTTTTCTGTATTTGTGGCGACATTAAAAATGCTTTTAAATAGATTAACATCAGAAGAAGATATTGTTATCGGTATCCCCGCTGCTAATAGAAATCACTACCAATTAAAAAATATGGTGGGGTGTTTTCTAAATACACTTATGTTACGGGATACATTAGATGTTAATGCATCTTTTCACAACTTTTTATTAGATGTAAACAAGACATTAATTAATGGCCTGGCTCATCAAAATTACCCTTTTGAGTATGTATTGGAACAGCTCAATATTCCGAAAGACCAAAGTCGGTTTCCTTTAAGTTCTGTCTTTCTAAATATGCTAGATTTTGACGCAAAATCTACAGAAGTAATCCATGATTTTAATTTTCAATATGGAAATTTAGAAGCATCGCCTAAATTTGACTTTGAATGTTATTTAAAAAGCTACACGAATGGATATGAAGTCAATTGTGTCTATAATAGCGAGCTATTTAAAAAAGAAACGATTAAGTATTGGATAGATGAATATATGTCTATTGTTAAACAGGTTGTTGAGACTCCTTTAGTATTAATTAATGGGTTCAATATTTTTGATGAATACATTGTTGAAGTTGAGGATCCAAAGCCTTTAAATGAATTTGATTTCTTCGAAACAGAAGAAATAAACCAAAGTATCATAGACAGATTTGAAAAGCAAGTATCAAAATTTCCGGATAGGATTGCTATCGCATGCGATTATAAATTCATTACCTACCAAGAGTTAAATAAAAGAGCTAATTATCTTGGACATAAAATAGTTCGAGAAACTAGTAATGAACACCATAGAATTACATTATTATTACACCACGAAGAGTCATCTATTATAGGAATGTTGGGAGTACTAAAAACAGGACATTCATATGTGCCTATAGATCCTTTAAGTCCATTAAATAGGATACAATTTATAATACAGGATTCTGGTAGCGATATAATAATTTGCAGTGATGAGACTTTCGAAAAGACAATGCTACTTAAACAGCATATGCCAAATCTTAAGATATTAGTTCTTTCATCGAATGAAATCGTTCCAGAAACTTCTAATTTAGAAATCAACATTGACCCGCAAAATGAAGCTTATATATTATATACATCGGGGTCTACCGGAACTCCTAAAGGTGTAATACAAAACCATAGAAATATACTCCACTTTATTAGAGTGTACACAAATAATATTCATATTTCTAAAGATGATACTTTAAGTGTATTTTCTACCTACACTTTTGATGCTTCTGTAAAAGATATATACGGCGCTATATTAAATGGAGCTATAGTAGGGATTTATGATATTACTAAAAACGGATTGAATAATTTAGCCAATTGGTTAAGATTTCAAAACGTTACCATAATACATATGGTACCCACAATTTATAGATACTTTTTGAAAGAGTTAGAAGAAAATGAGGTTTTAGAAACTGTAAGGATAGTAGATTTAGGAGGTGAGGCATGTTACAAATCTGATTTTGATGGTTTTAAAAAATATTTTTCAAAAAAAGCCTTATTAGTAAATGATTATGGACCCACGGAGTCTACTATAGTATCACAGAAATTTTTATCACATGATTCTTTAATAACAAGAAATAGCATTCCTCTAGGTAAAGCAGTTGAAGAAACTGAGATTTATGTTTTAGATGAGAATAATAATAGAAAAGGAATCTATCAAGAAGGAGAAATTGTTTTTAAGAGCGATTACCTTTCTTTAGGTTATTTGAATTGTAATGAATTAACCGAAAGAGCATTCATACCAGACCCAATTCGGTTAGATGGCAGCATAGTATATAAATCTGGAGATATAGGGAGAGTGCTTCCTACCGGAGAGATAGAATTTATTAAACGTAAAGATGGGCAGGTTAAATTAAATGGCCAAAGAATAGAATTAGCCGATATTGAACAGAACTTATTAAAAATACCTGAAATAGAAGAAGCCATTGTTTTATTAAAGAATATTGGAGAAGATAAATTAGTAGCCTACATAAAAACGAATGAAAAAATTGATCGAGATGCCATTATTTCTCATCTAGGGCATCATGTTCCGGCACATATGATTCCTTTACTATATGTTTTTATGGATGATTTTCCTCTTACCAGAACTGGTAAAATAAATAAAAGAGATTTACCCATTCCATCTGTAAAAGAGTTCAAAAAAGAATTTCTTGCTCCTAGTAACGAAACAGAATTACTATTAGTAGAAATTATCGCTGATTCTTTAGATATAGATGAAGAAAAGATAAGTCTAAACGACAGCTTTTTTGATTTAGGTGGGAATTCTTTGAAAATGATTAAAGTTTTGAATTTAATAAATGAAAAACTTAATGTTGAGTTAAAACTACTAACATTATTTAAATACCCAACGATACGTTTATTGGTTGAAGAAATATATGGAGAAAAAGTTCAAAAAGAACTAATCGAAGATAATATGTCTGAGTCTATTGACGATATGATTGATTTAATAAGCGAGTAAATAGTATGGCAAATCAGACAAGCAAGAAAGATATTGCTATAATTGGGATTTCTGGTGTTTTTCCAAAAAGTGCTAATGTGGAAGAATTATGGGATAACCTCACTAATTCCAGAGAGTTAATTCATTTCTATACAGATGAAGAATTATCAGAACTAGGAATAGACCGCATAGAACAAAAAAATAGGGTTTTTGCAGATTCTTATATCTCAGATGCAGATAAATTTGATCATTCCTTTTTTGGATTCAATTCGGAAGAAGCTTTTTTCATGGACCCTCAAATCAGAAAATTTTTTGAGCATGCTTGGTTAGCAATAGAAGATTCGGGATATGACATTACTTCGTTAGAAGAACGGGTTGGGGTTTTCGCTGCGGCAAGTGATAATTTAAATTGGCGCGCTTTTACAAATTTTGCAGAATCAAAAAGCATAAATCCATTTTATTTAAAGCAAATTTCAAACAAAAATTATATTAACACATTACTGTCTTATAAATTAAATTTAAGAGGACCGAGCTATTATATTAATACGGCATGCTCAAGTTCATTAGTTGCCGTACACCTTGCCTGTAGGAATTTATTATTAAGGGAATGTTCAATTGCAATAGCGGGAGCGAGTAGAATTACAACAACAAAAGATACGGGATACCCGTATGAACAGGGGATGATTTTTTCAAAAGATGGGCATTGTAAGGCATTTGATTCTGATTCTTCAGGTACAATTTCTGGAGAAGGGGTTGGAGTGGTTATTTTGAAAAGATTAGAAGATGCAATCAATGATAATGATAATATCTATGCGGTAATTAAATCTTCCAGCACCAATAATGATGGAGCAAATAAAATTGGATTTACCGCCCCTAGTGTTGAAGGGCAATATGACTGCATTAAACAAGCACATAAAATTGCTAAAATAGATTCTTCATCTATTTCTTTTATTGAAGCCCATGGAACAGGGACAGAACTAGGAGATAGCATTGAAATAGAATCGTTAAATAAGGCTTTCGATTTTAATACAGAAAAGCATTGTGCTATAGGCAGTATTAAAACAAATATGGGCCATCTTGATGCGGCGTCGGGGATAACAGGTCTTATAAAGGCAGTTTTAACAATTAAGAATCGGATTTTACCGGCAAGTCTTCATTACCAATCTTCAAATTCAAATATTAATTTTGACCAAGGGCCCTTTTATGTAAATAGTGCAAACAAATTTTTTGATTCAGATATAGTCTTAAGAGGAGGCGTTAGCTCTTTTGGTATGGGAGGTACTAATGCACATGTAGTACTAGAAGAAAGCCCAAGAAGCAAAGTCATATTAAAAAATCAAAAACCATTTGAAATTATTGCATTTTCTGCAAAAACTGAAAACGCGCTACATCATTATGAACATAAGATAGTTGATTTTCTTGGTAACAGAAAAAATAATAACCTGTCTGATATATCATACACTTTTTTAACAGGTAGAGCCCGGTTCAATAATAGAAGCTTTTTATTATTAAAGGACAATGAAATTTGCTTCACAAAAACTAACGTTCTTTCAAATACAATAAATAACAATCTAATCTTTCTTTTTTCAGGCCAAGGTAGTCAGTATGTCAAAATGGGAGAATATTTATACAATACAGAACCATTTTTTAAGTCAATTATAGATGATGGCTTTGCAACCATTAAAAAAGACACAGGAAAAGATTTATCACACATATTGTATGGTGACGGTTCTGAAAATGGAGAGGACTTAAAAAACACTAGGTATACGCAACCCATATTGTTTTTATTTGAATATGCTCTTGCCAAAACATTAATTAGTTGGGGAGTCATACCTAACATCATGATGGGGCATAGTCTAGGTGAGTATGTGGCTGCATGCATAAGTGAAGTGTTTACGTTTCATGAAGGATTATTATTAATGATTAAGCGAGGAAACTTGATGAGTCAGGTAGTTTCGGGTTCTATGCTCGCTATTAATGATTCTATTAAAAATGTAGAAGACCTTTTAAAGGATACTATAGATATAGCATCAATAAATACTGATAATTCTTTTGTTATTTCCGGAACTGATGATGATATTCAGGATGTTTATGTTGAATTAAAAAAGAAAAATATCAACTCTATTGTACTTCCTGTCTTACATGCTTTTCACTCTAGATCAATGGATTCTGTTTTGGATCAGTTTGAGCAAGAATTAGTGTCAATCAATCTGAAAGTACCGAAGATTCCATTTATTTCAAATGTAACGGGAGAACTAATTAGTAACGAGCTGGCTACTTCGCCAAAATATTGGGTTTCGCATCTTAGAAATACCGTTTTGTTTTCTAAAGGAGTAGATACATTACTAGATTATAAAGACTCCATTTTTATTGAAGTTGGACCTGGTGCTTCTCTAATGAATATGATAAAACAGCAATCTAAAAACGATGAAGCAACAACATTTAACACTATAAAAAGGTTAAAAGAACCGAATAATTATGATAAATTAATTTTAAGCCTTCTAGGAGGTTTGTGGTTAAAAGGAGTTGATATTGACTGGGGAAAATATTTTGAAAATAAAAAGTGTAACCGAGTTTCGGTTCCTACATATCCTTTTGAAAAACATGTTTTTCTTTCAAGAGTTGATCCGCTCGAGAATCATAATATTGAAAATATAGAGCATCAAATTATTCCGGCATCAATGGCGTTTCCAATTACCAAAAGAGAGATAGAAAAAGAATATGTGCCACCTACAACTCCAATAGAAAAAGTTTTAACTGAAATCTGGAAAGATTTCTTTAAAATAGAAAGGGTAGGGGTTACTGATAATTTTTATGAATTAGGAGGAGATAGCCTTCAGGGGGTAGTATTGGTAAATCAAATAAATAAAGAATTTGACACGCTGTTATCTATCGAAAACCTATATAATACCTTAGATATAAAGGAATTAGCAAGCTTGCTAAATTTTTCTATTCTTCAGAAACAAGAAAAAGAGGCTATAAATCTGGATAGTGATGAGATAGTGTTATAGTAGAAGTGTTTTATACTACAAGAACCAAATACATCTTATAATACAACTATTGTTAAGGACTTAGACATTAGGATTTTACCATAAATTCTACTTTTAAGCAAGTTTCCCTTGTTTAGAAATATCATCAAACAAATCATTTTACAATAAACTAACTTACGTGAAAAACGAGTTAATTCAAAAACTGCTTTCTTTTGATGTCAGCCTAAAGGTTGTTGATGGAAATCTAAAAATTAATGCACCTAAAGGAGTATTGACTGAAGGGTTGATTAGCGAAATTAAATCCAATAAGCAGTATTTAATCAATTTACTTTCATCTAAACTTAAGATACCTAAAGTAGGGTATCGTAAGAGTTATCCGGTAACACCATCACAAAAGCGAATATGGGTATTAAGTAAGTTTGAAGGAGGGAATAGGGCTTATAATATTTCTAGCGAATTAGAATTTGAAGGTTTTTTTGATGCAGATATTTTTTTGTCTGCATTTAAAAAACTCATAAAAAAACATGAAACCCTTCGTACGTATTTTAAAGAGAATACTAAGGGAGATATAAGGCAACACATTCTACCTTTTAAAGATGTAGATTTTACTATAAACTTTCAAGATGTAAGTGATTTAGATACATCTGTGATAGATGCCATCATATCAAAACACTATTCATATACTTTTGATCTTTCAAAAGGCCCACTTCTGAGGGTTGAGGCTATAAAAATTTCTGAAAGAAAGTATGTACTATTATTTAATTTACATCATATAGTTGGAGATGGATGGTCTTTAGAAGTTCTATCTAAGGAAGTGATAGAAGTGTACAATGCGCTTTTACATAAAAAAAAAGTAGCATTAGATAAATTGTCATTACAATATAGGGACTATGCCGTTTGGCTAGAAAGTGAAGAACAGCAAAAACGATTAAAATTATCACAAGAATATTGGGTTGAAAAACTAAGCGGTGAACTTCCCGTATTAGAACTTCCAGTATCTAAGAAACGACCAAAAATAAGGACTCATAACGGAGCTTCCTTTGATTATCAGTTTTCTGAAAAATTTTCTAAATCGCTAAAGAAATTTATAAAGGAACAAGAAACCAGCCTATTTATGGGCTTAATGGCCAGTATAAATGGCTTGTTTCATAGATACACAAATAAAATAGATTTTATACTAGGCACCGTTGTTGCTGGAAGAGACCATCCGGATCTTGTCGGGCAAATAGGATTATACTTGAACACCTTGGCTATTCGAACACAATTTAATGATTCGTTAGGGTTTAAAGATTTGTTAGCAATACAAAAATCCACATTGACTGATGCTTATAAATACCAATCCTACCCTTTTAATGTATTAGTTGAACAATTAAACTTAAAAAGGGATAATTCTAGATCTGCTTTATTCGATGTTATGGTGATTTTACAGAATCAGCATGATGTTTTTGCATCGGACAACTCTTTTTTAGAAGATATCACGGTAAAACCTTATAAGAAAGGAGACAAAGGTATTAGTCAATTTGATATTAGTTTTTCTTTTATTGAAAAGGTAGAAGGCCTAGAAGTTTCAATAACATACAATACAGATATTTATACTGAGGATTTTATAGCAAGACTCCTAGAACATCTTGAGAACTTTGTAATAGAGGGAATTAAGAATCCAACCACGGCTATTTCATTGATAGATTACCTCTCAACTGAAGAAAAGAATGAATTGTTATTGGATTTTAACGACACAAAAGTAGATTACCAGAAGGATAAGACTATACTCGACAGTTTTAGGGAACAAGTAGAAAAGACTCCTGACCATGTGGCCATCGTATTTGAGGGCAAAGAACTTACTTATAAAGAGCTTGATGAACGTTCAAATCAGTTGGCAAGTTATTTTAGGTTAAATGGAATTAAAGAAAATACGGTTGTTGCGTTATGTGTGGATCGCTCATGTGAGATGATAATAGGCATAATGGGGGTTCTAAAAATTGGAGCGGCATATCTGCCCTTAGATCCATCATACCCCATAGAGCGTTTAGACTATATTATAAAAGATAGTCATACAGAGCTAATATTAACCAAAGAAGAAATTAAGAAGTTCATCCCAAAATCAAAACAAATTTTATGTTTTGAAAATGAAGATATTTGGAATAGGGATGCTATTAATTTACCAGCAATACCCTCTAATACTCCCGCCTATATCATATATACATCAGGAACAACGGGTAAACCTAAAGGAGTTGCAGTCTCACATCAAAACCTGTCTAACTTTTTTGTTGGATTGAACAATCAATTTGAGCTATCTAAAAAAATAGAAACCTGGCTGGCAGTTACCAGTATGAGTTTTGATATTTCAATACTCGAACTGTTATGGACGCTTACTAGGGGAAGTAAAGTAGTAATACAACCAGATCGTCCGGTTGCATTAACAACAATGGGCGAGATGGATTTCAGTTTGTTTTATTTCGCTACCCAAGAAGAAGTTGAGGCCGAAAACAAATATGACTTGTTGTTACAAGGAGCAGCTTTTGCAGATAAAAATGAGTTAAAGTCTATTTGGATACCGGAAAGACATTTCCATAGTTTTGGAGATCAATTTCCTAATCCTTCTGTAGCAGCAGCGGCAGTAGCGGCTACCACAAAAAATATAATGATAAGATCTGGCAGTGTAGTTTTACCATTGCATGACCCAGTACGTGTTGCCGAAGAATGGTCTATGGTAGACAATTTATCCAATGGTAGGGTCGAATTATCTATTGCATCTGGTTGGCACCCTAATGATTTTGTTTTATTTCCTGATGATTATAAAGATCGTCGTCAAATAATGAGGAATAAAATAACCATTTTAAAAAACCTTTGGCAAGGCAAATCTCTAACAAGAAAGAATGGTATAGGAGAAGATCATGAATTTAAAATTCATCCGAAACCAATTCAGAAACACCTAAAGATATGGGTTACTGCATCCAGAAGTGTAGAGACCTTTAAATATGCGGGTTCAATAGGGGCAAATGTTTTAACTCGGTTATTGGGACAGGATATTGATGATCTTAAAGAAAATATAAAAGCGTATAGAGAGGCACTTCAAGAAAATGGTTTTGACCCAAATATGGGAAAAGTAGCAGTAATGCTTCATACGTTTATAAGTGATGATATTTCTTATGTTAGAAAAACTGTAGAAACACCCTTTAAGAATTACTTAAGAAACTCCGTAGGTCTCCTGAAACCATTGGCGGCGGCCGCTAATCTAGATCTTGAAAATGATTTAGAGGCCATAGTAGAAATGGTATTCCGGCGTTTTTATAAGACAAGTTGTCTATTCGGAACTCCAGTAAGTTGTTTTACACGTGTTAAAGAATTGTACGATATAGGAGTAAATGAAATTGCCGGTCTTTTAGATTTTGGAATAGAAACAGATATCGTAATATCAAACCTAAAACATTTCAAGTCACTTAATGATTTAGTTCATAGGAGTAAAGAACAATATGAATTTCTGTTAAAACGCGTAAATGATCAATCTACTACTCTTCAACTTATTGAAGAACACCAGGTAACCCATTTACAATCTACACCATCTTTTATTCAGGAACTATTAGTTAGTGATGAAGGAAAAGAATCATTACAGCAAATCGAAACCTTATTGATTGGAGGAGAAGCACTGCCGCAAACATTAAGCAATGCATTAATTGATCTAAGAAAAAAGTCAATCTTTAATATGTACGGCCCAACTGAGACGACTATTTGGTCAACTATTAAAGAGATTACCCAAAAAGAGGCTATTACCATAGGTAAACCCATAGCAAATACTCAAATATACGTGTTGGATCAGCGGAAACAATTATGCCCGGTAAGGGTTGTCGGAGAGTTATATATAGGTGGCGATGGAGTTTCTATGGGTTATTTAGGACGAGATGATATAAATGCTGAAAAGTTCATTGACAATCCATTTATTGACTCCAAAACGGCGCATAAAATATATAAAACAGGAGATTTGGCTAGGTGGCTTTCTAATGGAGAGTTAGAATGTCTAGGTAGAATTGATAGTCAGGTAAAATTAAGAGGACATAGGATAGAATTAGGAGAGATTGAGAACGCATTAAAAACAAATGAGGGTATTAGAGATGCCGCTGTGGATCTTACAATTAATTCTTCCGGAGAGAAAGAATTGATAGCATATATCATTTCTGGAAATCAAGAAAGTATAAATAATTTAAGAACCTATTTATTGAAATATTTACCTCAATACATGGTGCCTAGTCGGTACATGAATGTTGAAGAATTTCCGCTTACGCCAAATGGAAAATTGGATAGAAAATCTTTATCATTATTGGGTGGAGATGTACTTTCAAGTAAGGTAAAATATGTGGCCCCAAGAAATAAAATAGAAAAGAAGTTGGTCCATATATGGCAAGGGATATTAGGAGTAGGGAAAATAGGGGTAATGAATGACTTTTTTGATTTGGGCGGACATAGCTTAAATGCAGTTAAAATATTGAATGCGATAAAAATTGAATATGGAATTGAGATCAAGATCGATTTGTTTTTTAACCAATCTACTATAGAATTCTTAGCCCTTCATATTGAGAATCTTCAATCAATGAACAGTTTTGATACCGTAACCGAGAAGAAAAAAATTGTTATTTAAAGATGAAAATAGCCTTATTAATTAAACAGATTAGAGATAGTGGGATCGATATTAAGTTATTGGACGAAAACCTTGAATTAATATTTCGAGAAGAAGATATTGATGACGCCGTTATTGAATTGGTCAAGTCTAATAAGAAAAGGATTATTACCTATTTAAAATCTATTTCTTCAAAAGACACTTTAAAGGAAATTTCTAGAGTTCCTATAGAAGACACATATTCAATTACATCCTCTCAATTTAGATTCTGGATTTTATGCCAAATGGAAGAGATTAATGTGGCTTATAACATGCCCTTAATTCTAAAGATTGAAGAAAACATAAATATCGATATTTTAAACAAATCTTTCTTTAGGTTAATTAATCGACATGAGGTTCTCAGAACTAGTTTTACTAATACCAAAAAAGGAGAAGTAAGACAAAAGGTTTTAGAAATAAATGATGTCGATTTCAATGTTAATTGTATTGAAATAGGCGATAATAAAACGCTTGATGCTACAATATCAAAATTAGTAAGAACTCCATTTGACTTTAGTAAGGCGCCTTTATTTAGAGCTGATTTAATACAAAAAAACAAAGGAAAACAAGAAAATTATTTATGTTTTAACATACATCATATTATATGTGATGGAAGCTCCTTAGAGATAATCTTAAAAGAGTTAATGTATATATATAGTTGTCTGATTTCCAATACCCCAGTAGATTTGCCCGGGTTGAAGTTACAATTCAAGGATTACTCGAACTGGAGTAATGATAAAACCGTTTTTGAAAGTGAGGAAAAATATTGGTTAGACAATTTTTCTGGAACGATAAGCCCACTAAATTTACCAACGAGTAAACCTAGACCTAGAGCAAAAACATATAATGGATCAATTTATACACATAGTTTTGATAGAAATGTAATAAAAAAACTTACCGGCTTTTCCAATAAAAATAGAGGAACTCATTTTATGGCCTTGATGTCTGCGTTAAACGGATTACTTTTCAGATATACCACTCAGACTGATATTGTTTTAGGAACTCCAGTATCCGGTAGAAATCATAAGGACTTAGAAAACCAAATAGGATTGTATATAAATACAATACCTATAAGAACACGATTTGATGCAAACACTACTTTCAAGGAGTTGTTTCGTTTGCAAAAAGAAATTTTACAATTAGCGTATAAAAATGCCGGTTATTCTTTTGGAGATTTAGTTAATAATCTAAATTTAAGTGGCGATATTAATAGATCTCCCTTGTTCGATGTATTGGTAATCCACCAAAAAGAAAGTAATGATCCTCTCGCTTTAGAAACCGAGTTGAAGTATTCTATATATAATAATTCTGAAAATGTATCAAGTAAATATGATCTCACTTTTAATTTTCTTGAAAAAGAGAATGGATTAAGTCTGGCAGTTGAATATAATACGGATCTTTTTCACAAAGAATTTATAAATAATCTTGCACATAATTATGAAGTGTTTTTGAAAGAATGTCTCAACAATCCTGAACAAGAAATTCAAAAGGCATCTTATATTGAATCAAAACAAGTTGAGCAACTACTTCATTCTTTTAATAGCACAAAACTAGATTATGACACTACGAATACCGTAGTGTCGTTATTTCAAAAGCAGGTAAAGAAAACTCCGAAAAATATTGCATTAATATGTCGAGGTGAGCAAATTACCTATAAAGAACTGGACGAAAAATCTACATCTTTAGCTCGTCACCTTAAATCTATAGGTGTAGTTTCCGATATAACAGTTGGTGTTTGTTTAGGACGATCAATAGAAATGATTATAGGAATGCTTGGAATACTTAAATCAGGAGCTTCCTATTTACCTTTGGACCCCTTTTATCCTCTTAATCGTATTGATTATATTATAGAAAACAGTACGACTAAATTCATACTTACAGACAATCGAACAAAAGAGTTAATTACTAAGGAATCTACAGTAATAAATCTTGAAGATCCAAATATATGGGAGGTGTCGGATGAGGTGGTTTTGCCATCCGTAACGAGCAATGCAATGGCTTATGTTATATACACTTCCGGTTCTACAGGAAAACCTAAGGGGGTAAAGATTTCCCATAAGAATTTACTGAATTTTATGCAAGGAATGAACCAGAAGTTCGAGACTGATCTTCATCCGGATATATGGTTGGCAATTACCAGTATTAGTTTTGATATTTCTGTGTTAGAATTATTTTGGACATTAACTAGGGGAAGTAAAGTTGTTATTCATCTGGAAAAACCGGTTTCTATAAGTACTAGACCAGAAATGGATTTTAGTATATTTTATTTTCCTACGGGAAAAGGTTCGGAGAGTAACAAATATAAATTATTGCTAGAGGGAGCCAGATTTGCCGATGAAAATGGGTTTGAAGCCATATGGGTTCCGGAACGACATTTTCATAGTTTTGGTGATCAATTCCCCAATCCTTCGGTGGCCGCCGCAGCGGTTTCTACAATTACAAAAAATATAAAATTACGATCTGGAAGTGTTGTATTACCCCTACATGATCCGGTTAGGGTAGCCGAAGAATGGTCAATGATCGATAATTTATCTGAAGGAAGAGTAGAACTATCAATTGCCTCGGGATGGCATCCCAATGATTTTGTTCTTGCTCCTGGCGATTTTAAGAATCGGCATCAAATCATGAGAGATAAAATAGATTCTCTTAAAAGTTTATGGCGTGGAGATTCCATGATAAGGAAAAATGGAATAGATAAGGATTTCGAATTTCAAATTCACCCCAAGCCAATACAGAAAGAACTGCCTATATGGATTACCGCCGCCGGAAGCATAGAAACCTTTAAATATGCAGGGAATATTGGGGCTAATATTTTAACGCACTTGCTGGCGCATACAATAGATGAGTTAGCCGATAAAGTAAAAGCCTATCGCAAGGCACTTGAAGAAAATGGATTCGACCCAAAGCAAGGAAAGGTAGCGTTAATGCTGCATACGTTTGTAAGTGATGATGCTGATTTTGTAAAGAAAACCGTGAAAGAGCCGTTCAAAGATTATTTAAAGAATTCGGCCAACCTATTGAGACCTTTGGCAGAAGAAGCAGCACTTGACTTAGAGCAGGACATAGATAGGTTATTGGAGATGGGATTCATTAGATATTATAATACAGGAAGCCTTTTTGGCACCCCTGAGACTTGTTTAAATATTGTAAACAAACTTTATAAAATCGGAGTTACCGAAATAGCTTGTTTAATAGATTTTGGAGTTGATAAAGATTTGGTGATTTCTAATTTAAATCATTTAAATAGGCTGAAGGAATTGATACGAAAATCAAAACTCCAGTACGATTATATAGCAGGCCGAATGAATCTTCTTGATAAAAGGGAGACTACCACCTCATTGATTAAGGAGTATGAAGTTACCCATATGCAATCAACACCATCTTTCTATGAAGAATTAATACTAAATCCAGAGGGAAAAGAAGCGTTAAAAAATATTAAAACACTGTTGGTAGGAGGTGAAGCTTTAAAAAAATCCTTGGCCCGAAAAATACTGGAAACTAGGCAATTACCCATATACAATATGTTTGGCCCTACTGAAACTACAATCTGGTCTTCTGTTAAAACTATAAATAGTGATGACAATATAACCATTGGTTCTCCTATTGCAAATACCAGTATCTACATCTTAGATACTTCAAATCAATTATGTCCTGTTGGTGTTCCTGGAGAATTATGCATTGGAGGGGACGGAGTATCCTTAGGTTATTTGAATAATAAAGCGCTAACAGATTCCAAATTTATCGCAAACCCATTTGTTCCAAATGAAAAAATATATAAAACTGGAGATTTGGCACGTTGGCTTTCAAATGGAGAGCTAGAGTTTTTGGGAAGATTGGATAATCAGATTAAGATAAAAGGGTATCGGATTGAATTAAAGGGTATTGAAAATGTTATTCTTGAAACACCGGGAATTGAACAATGTATAGTGTCCGCTGTGCCTCAAAAAGAACAAACCATACTAGTTGCCTATATTATTGCCAATAAATTTTACGAGGAGAGTTACATCAAGGAATTTTTGAGGATAGAACTTCCGGATTACATGATTCCTCAAAAAATTATAACTCTTAAGGAGTTTCCGTATACCCCAAATGGAAAGATAGATATTAAAAAATTACCACACTCCACGGAACATCAATTGATAACCAAAAAATACGTTGCGCCGAGAAATAAGCTTGAGTCGGACTTGGATAAAATTTGGAGAGATTTCTTAAAGATTGATAAAATTAGCATAGATGATAACTTTTTTGAAATTGGGGGAAATTCAATGAAAGCCTTCCAGCTTCTAGCAGTACTTAATTCTACTTTAGGACTCGACCTGAAAATCGTGGCTTTTTTTCAATATCCAACAATTAGAACTTTGGCAGAAAGCCTAGATCAGAAGAAAAAAGGAAACATTATGGAAGTGGAAGAGAATGAGATGGAAAATGTAGATGGTCTAATAGATTTTATGGCTGAACTATAGCTATTGAAAGCTCACTAATTTTTGTTTATGACAAAAGCTGATGATAAGTATAGTATGAAAAGAGATATAGCCATTGTCGGAATGTCCGGAAAGTTCCCTCAATCCGAAAACATAAGAGAATTTTGGAAAAACTTGGTTGATGAGAAGGAGTTGGTACATTTTTTCACTGATAAAGAATTAGATGATATCGGAGTAGCTAAAAAACAAATAGAAAATTCGAGTTTTATAAAGGCGGCAGCCTCAATAGATTCATCTCATGGGTTTGATTACCCATTTTTTAAATATACACTAGACGAAGCAAAGTTAATGAACCCTCAAACCCGTTTGATGCACCAATTAGTATGGACTGCCTTGGAAGATGCAGGGTGTAATATTGAAAAGTATACTAAGAAAATAGGGGTTTTTGTTGGAGCTAATAAGGATTTAAACTGGAATTTATATTCTGCGTTATCGAAAAATGAAAATGTTGATTTTTTAATGAAAAATAAGCTGATTGATCCAAACTTTATGGCGTCATTAATTTCATATAAATTAAACTTCAGGGGTCCATGTTATTTTCTAGATACAGCATGTTCAACATCATTAAGTACAAATCATTTGGGATGTAGGAGTTTGCTTTTAGGTGAATGCGGTATTGCGGTAGTTGGTGGCATAAGGCTTCTTTCTTATGATGATAATGGATATATGTATCATAAGGGGTCAATAATGTCAGGTGATGGGCATACCAAAAGTTTTGATAGTGATGCCTCGGGAACAGTTTTTTCAGACGGGGCTGGAGTAGTTATCCTCAAAAAATTGGAAGAAGCAATTGCTGATAATGATAGCATTTATGCCGTGATTAAGTCCTCGGCTATGAATAACGATGGGAACTCAAAAGCAGGGTATACCATGCCTAGTGTTAAAGGGCAATCAGACTGTATTAAATTGGCACAAAGAATAGCAGGAGTATCCCCATCTGACATAAGTTATGTTGAGACACACGGGACCGGAACAAAAATTGGGGACCCAATAGAAATTGAATCGTTAAATATTGCATTTAATAATGATACAGCACATAAATGTGCAATAGGTACCGTAAAATCTAATATGGGTCATGCAGATGAGGCAGCTGGAATTGCAGGGTTAATTAAAACATCATTAGCATTAAAACATAAAATAATTCCTGCTAGTTTACATTATAAAAAACCCAACCCTACAATTGATTTTGATGAAGGTCCCTTTTATGTGAATTCTGTCTCACAAAAGTGGGAAAGAAAAAATGATAAACCTTTAACTGCAGGAGTAAGCTCTTTTGGTATAGGAGGCACTAACTTACATACCATATTACAGGAGGTACCTTTATTTCAAAAAACGATTGAACATTCAAAATATAAATTGATCAGGTATTCAGCGAATAGTTTAGAATCACTTGAAAACTATGAATTAAAATTGTTGAACTTTCTTACTAATGAAGAAAAGATTGATCTATCAAATTTAGCGTATACACTTCAAGCCGGTAGAAAACAGTTTGATTATGGGAAATACGTCGTAGTAGAAAACGTAAAAGAATTAAAAGATGTACTAAAATCAAAACAGGTAAAAACGTATGAAGTTGAGGTAAAAGATAATGTTGTTTTTATGTTTTCAGGTCAAGGAAGTCAATACCTGAATATGGGTAAACAACTTTATGAAGAATATGCTCAGTTTAAAGAAATTCTTGATGAAGGATTTATGATTCTCAAGGATCTAATGGGAATTGATTATAAAAATATCCTCTTTGCAGAAGATATTACTTCGCCCGAAATCAATGACACTTTAAATACCCAACCGATTCTTTTTTTGTTTGAATATGGCCTCGCGCAATTGTTAAGAGGTTTTGGTGTAGAGCCTGATTATTTAATCGGGCATAGTTTAGGTGAATATGTGGCCGCCTGTATAAGTGGAGTATTTTCATTTGAAGATGCTTTGCGAATTGTCAGCAAAAGGGCGGCATTAATGGCGGGTGTGTGTAAAGGGTATATGTTAAGTGTTGGAGGGTCAATACGTACAATTGATACCTCTGTCCTTGATGGGGTTTCGATTGCTGCGATTAATTCACCAGATTCTTTTGTAGTATCTGGGACTGCAGGACAAATTAGTAGTGTAAAGGAGAGGTTAAAAGAAAAAGAAATCCCTTATACCGCATTGAAAACCTCCCATGCATTTCATTCTGATTTGATGAAGGGGATTCTAGAGGAATTTGAAAAAGAATTGAAAACGATAAAGTTTACCGAACCAGGAATCCCATTCATATCAAATACAACAGGTGACTTTATAACTGTAGATCAAGCTACTTCAACCTCCTATTGGAAAAATCATATTATTGGAACGGTTGATTTCGAAAAAGGAATAAAAAAGTTAATACAAATAAATTATTCGTTATTTATTGAGATTGGACCAGGAAAAACCCTTACTACCTTTTTTAAGCAGTGTCAGGATCCTGAATTGCAAAATGCTTCTTTAAACACAATTAGGCACCCCAAAGAAAAGGTAAATGACGACTTCTATTTTACAACTTTTTTAGGGAATTTATGGAAATACGGGATTGATATAAATTGGGAGAAATATTATGGAGAAAATAAACCATATAAAATTCCTGCTCCTACATATGCTTTTGATGTATATGATGTTCCAGTAAAAGTCTCTATTGAAGAAAAATTGCAAAACAAAGTACTTAGTGATTTTAAAAAGAAAGAAGTATCCGATTGTTTTACGATTCTTTCGTGGAAATACGTCCCCAAAGTTTCAATGAAAGATGAGAATCTTAACAAAGGAGATGATTACCTACTTTTTATGGATGAGTCTGTTTTTTCTCAGAGTTTAAAACAAAAATTAAAAGAAAAGAATAAGAATGTAATTGAGGTTGTCAAGGGAGAAGAATTTAAGAATGATCTTCCACAAAAGATAACTATTAATCCTAGATCTGCAGATGATTATAAAAGCCTTTTAGATCAATTGAATACGATTGGTTTCAAATTAGATACGATTGTGTATTCATGGGAATTAGGTAAAGAGACCATAACAAAAAATGAATACCCGGATTTTAAAATGTACAATGAAACATTCGAGAATGTTCATAGTATTATCAAGACTTTTCGCTTAAACGAAATCGAAACGAAGAAAAATTTTGTTTTTATAAGTAATACAAATTGTAGAGTTACTGGAGTAGAAAAAGTAGACACATCAAGTAACCATGTGGGAGTATTCCTCAAGGTGCTCGCTCAAGAATCCTCTAATTTGTATGCCGCTAATATTGACTTAGATGTAGATATAAATGCCCCTAGATATGTTTCAGAAATCCTTAGCGAATTTGGGGGTAAAGAGAAGTACTATAAAGTAGCGTATAGAAATGGTCGTAGATGGGTTCCTTTTTATGAGGCAATACCTAATTATAAAGCTAATAAGAAGGAAGTATTAAGTACAAAAGGAGTATATCTGATAACAGGAAATTTGGATGAAATAGGGTATGTTCTGGCAAAGTACTTAACTGAGTACTATCAGGCAGCTGTAATTGTTTTTGATTCTAAAATATCTGATGATGAATCAGGATTTGAAATGAGAAAGCAAAGATTTGAAAACCTTAAAAATGTATCTCATGTAGAATGTGATGTTACAGATTACAAGGTTTTTTCTATCAAAGTAGAGAAAATTGAGAAGGAATATGGGATGATAAATGGAGTAATTCATGCTGCTAGAAATATTAATGCAGATGATCTCAAGCTTGCAAATAATATTACGAATGACATTATTGATCGTCACTTTTCTCTGAAGGTAAACGGAGTGCTGGCTATTAATGAGGTATTCAAAGAAAAAAAAATAGATTTTATAAAGGTAATATCAAGTATCTCATCATTTTTAGGTGGAGTTTTTTATGGGGCTTATGCAGCAGGGTCAGCATTAATGGATGATTTGACAATGTATGATAAAGAAACCAGTACCAATTGGTCTGTAATTAATCTAGATCGTATTGGGGAAGAAGATGAGTGGATTCATACAAAAGAACTGGCCGAAATTTTTGAGTACTCACTTATTCATGAAGGATTAAACCAATTAATTGTTTCAAAAAGAGACATTAATTCTAAGCAGGAGTTGGTTTCAAAGAAGGATTCAAAATCTCAAAAAAACGCCAAAATAAATAGGAAAAGCTTAAAATCACTATTTAGATCGCCACAAAGCGAAACCGAGATTAAAATTATTGATTTATTCGAAGATTTATTTGGAATGAAAGGTATTGGGGTAGAAGATAATTTCTTTGAACTAGGAGGAGATTCTCTAAAGGGTATTCCATTAATTAATAAAATAAATAAAAAGTTCTCGTTAAATATATCTCTAACAGATTTCTTCAATAACCCTACAGTAGCGTTACTATCATCACTGATTGATAATAGGAAGTGGTTGGCAATTAAACCAAAAACCAAAAACGAAATATTTATCTAATCTAAGCGAATGGAAAATTTAATTAAATCTTTAAGAGACAAAGGAATTTATATTTCCTATGTAGAAGATAATCTTAAAATAAATTTTGACGGAGATCAGATACCTCAAGATATATTAAATGAACTTAAGTTAAATAAGCAAAAACTTATAGATCATTTAAAACTAATCGGAAATAATGACTACAGCGCCATCCCGAAAATTTCAGATAATCAAAAAAAATACAAGGTATCCTCTGCTCAAAACCGATTGTGGATTGTAAGTCAACTTAAGAAAGCATCCGTAGCTTATAATATGCCTTTTTCAGCTGCATTACCAAAAGAGTATTCAGATAAAGAACTATTAAATAAATCGATTAGATATGTAATAGAAAGACACGAATCTTTAAGAACCATATTTAAGGTTGAAGAAGATGGGGAAGTCTACCAAGTCATTCTTTCTCCCGAAGAGGTCAAGTTTGAGATAGATTATCGGGATTATAAAGCTTTTGAAAACAAAGATCAAATGCTCACCGATTATATTTCTAGAGATTCATTAATTCCTTTCGATCTAGAAAATGGCCCCTTGTTTAGAATTTGCTTTTTTGAAATGTCAGATTCTAGCTATCATCTGTATTACAATCTACACCATATCATTACAGATGAATGGTCTATGGAGGTATTAAGAAAGGATATTTTTAGTTGTTATGATGCTTTCATGCAAAATAAAACCCTCCAACTACCCAAACTAAAAATTCAATATAAAGATTATGCAGCTTGGCAATTAGATTACCTGAAAAGTGAAGAACTTGAGGAAAGTAAATTGTTTTGGAAGGATCAATTAGTTGATGACATACAGTTACAAGGCTTGCCTACTCATAAAATTAGACCAAAAACGAAAACCTATAACGGTAAAAGACTGAATACTTATTTAGATCAAAAAACCACCAAACTAGTAAAAGACTTCACTAAAAAGAATGGAGGAAGTTTATTCATGGTTCTAATGAGTTCATTTAAAATTTTACTTTATAAATATTCTGGACAAAAAGATATATTGATCGGCAGTCCAATTGCAGGAAGAGATCACGCAGATTTAGAAAATCAGATAGGGTTCTATTTGAATACAATTGTACTAAGAAATACGATTGATCCAGATACAGGTTTTAATGAATTTTACAATCAAGTTAAATCTAATTTATTAAATGCCTTTACACACCAATCTTATCCCTTTGATCGGCTTTTAGAGGACCTAAATCTTAAAAGAGACTTAAGCAGAAATGCCATATTTGACATTCTTTTGGATTATCATAAATCTTTTGATGTTGAGATTTCGGATAATTTAGCTCAAGAGATTAGTGATTTTGGCCAGAGACCCGTTAAGTATGATTTAGAACTTCATTTCACAGAATTTGAGAACAATTTAGGAATAACGATAGATTATAATACAGACATCTATGAAGAAGATATAATTCGTCAATTCATTCGCCATTATAAGAATTTCATTAATTCTTCAATGATTGGTGCTGATACTTCAATAGGAGCAAGTAAGTTGTTGAACGATTTAGAAGAAGAAGAATTACTAAAATTATTCAATGCCACAGAAGTCAACTATCCAAAACAAGAGACCATTTTGGATTTGTTTAGGCAACAGGCTTCATCATTTCCAAAAGAAATTGCCGTAGCTGATTCTAATAGTAGTTACACATATTATGAGTTAGAAACGCTATCTAACAAGTTTGCACAATGCTTATTGCAGAATTATAAACTCAGCAAGGGAGATTATGTAGGCCTAAAAATGGAGCATGGTAAAGGTCTTGTCGTTGCCATTCTCGGTATATTAAAATCGGGTTGTGTGTTTGTACCTATAGATCCAAAATACACTTCAGAAAGAGAAAAGTACATCATAGAAGATGCAGCTATAAAATTGATAGTGACTACGACAGAGCACATGTTCGATTTTATAGAAAGTGATTTACCGCTGTTATCTTTTGATGTAGAATTCGAGCCAGAAGATTTTGATTCTGATAATATATCGGAACCAATTTCCCGAGAAAGTTTGGCGTATATTATTTATACGTCGGGGTCGACGGGACAGCCCAAAGGGGTTATGGTAGAACACGGTTCATTGTACAATTATATCAATTGGTGTAACTCTAAGTATATGAATTACGAGTTACAGAATTACAATTTTGGTCTGTTTACTTCAATTTGTTTTGACTTAACCATAACCAGTTTATTTCTTCCATTAATTTCTGGTGGGATACTGCATATACTAGATTCGTCTAAAGATGTAGCACAAAATTTAAAGGAATACCTATCTAAAGAAGTTTCTTGTATAAAACTAACCCCGGCTCATATCAACATATTAGAATCTCTGGATGTAAAAGAAGCGAGCCTCGAACTAGCTATTGTCGGGGGGGATGTTTTAACTCAAGGTCAAGTTGAAATACTAAAAAAAATAAATCCAAAGATTAGAATTTTTAATGAGTATGGGCCAACCGAAGCTACAGTTGGTTGTATAGTAAAAGAAATTGAAGATACTGATGAGCAAATATTAATTGGCAAACCTATTGCGAATACAGAGGTTTATATCCTAGGAGATAGCCTAGAACTACTTCCTAAAGAAGTAATTGGAGAAATATATATCGGAGGGAAAGGATTGGCAAAAGGGTATGTAAATAAGTCAGAACTTACAAAAGAAAAATTTGTTAAGAACCCATTTAAAGATGGAGAAATACTATATAAAACAGGTGATTTAGGAGCTTGGTGTACAGATGGCAATATAGGTTTTAAAGGTAGAAAAGACGATCAGGTAAAAATTAAGGGATTTAGAGTAGAACTGGGCGAAATCGAGTATCACCTCGGTCAACACTTAAATATTCAACAAGCTATAGTTTTAGTAAATGAAAAAAGTCATGAAAAACATTTAGAAGCCTATTTGATTGCAGACAAAGAGCTAAATGTAAAAGACATAAGAAATTTTTTGAACCAAAAGCTTCCTGAATATATGGTGCCGTTGGTATACAATCAACTAGAAGAATTTCCATTAACACATAATGGCAAGGTTGATAAAAAAAGTTTGAGAAATATAAACAATAAAATTAATGTTAGTGAAGAAGATTTTATTGAACCAGCTACACCATGGGAAAAAGAAATTGCAGCTATATGGAGTGAGGAGTTTGGAATTGATAAGATAAGTGTCGATGCCAGTTTTTTTGACTTAGGAGGAGATTCAATTAGAGCGATTCGTGTTTTGAGTAAAATGAATAAAAAACTTGAGACAACCTTTGAACTAGCTGATATTTTCGAAAATACTACGATAAAATCACTTTTGAACGGTACAAGTACCACCGAAAAGTTATACACCGATGAATTAAAAGAAAAAGTTCTTGAAGGAATAAATGGGCTCAAAAAAAGTATTGAGATTGATCAAAACATTGAGGATGTCTATCCTATGAGTGATATTGAGATTGGAATGTGTTATTCATATACTTTGGGCTTAGGAAAAGGAGTTTACCATGATCAATTTGTATATCCTATGCCTACTACCTCTTTTAATGAGAAAGTATTTAGAAAAGCACTCGATTTAATAATATCCAAACACGATGTTTTACGTACATCTTTTGATTTAACTACCTATGAGAAACCAATTAGGATAATTCATAAGAACATAGATTGCGATCTTACTTTTGAGGATATATCCATGCATGACGAGACGTTTCAGAAAAAGCATATAGAGTCATATATGCAAAATGAAAGATATAATGTCCCCTTTCAGAGTAATAAGCCGGGAATATGGAAAATGAAAATTCATAAATTAGAAAAAGACAAGCATTTTCTAGTTTTTCAATTTCATCACGCAATTTTAGATGGTTGGAGTAGAGCATCATTAATAACTGAACTTAATAACACCTATTTTGAACTAGAGAAGGATAGTACTTATATACCCAAAGAAATCACACTAAATTATAAGGATTATGTGATAGAACAGGAATGTTTAAAGCAGAGTAACAAAGTTGACGAATTTTGGGGCAACTATTTAAAAGATTATGCACAACTATCCTTGTTCACTAATGAAACGGCACATGAGGAAACATTTCAGGTGATTAAAGGAGAACAATATGAAGCACTTAAAAAAATATGTGCTGAGAATGATTTAAGTGTTAGGAATGTAGTTCATGCTGCGTACATCTTTGTGTTATCAAAGTTAACGCTTTGTGATGATATTATTACAGGGGTAGTTACTAATGGAAGACCGCTAGATGAAGAAGGAGATAAACTTTTAGGATGTTTTTTAAATACAATTCCCTTTAGAACAGTTTACGAAGAGGGTACTATATTAGCTTACCTTAAAGATATTACTAGAGATTTAAATGGGTTAAAAAGATATGAAAACTTAAGTTTAGCGACATTAGATCAAAGATATTCACAAGAGACTAATGGTGAAAACCCTTTCTTCGATACACTATTTAGTTATATAGATTTTCATATTTATAAAGAGGCAAATAACTATGAAAATGCAAATGATTTGTCGTTTTATATTGATCATTTTGAAATGACGAATACTTATTTAGATGTACTTGCATTACCTAATGACAATTCTATTACCATACAATGGATAAGAAATAAAGAATTAAAATCTGGGAAAACAAATGAAGATTTATCAAGGATACACTTACAATTTATAAATTCATTTATTGAAAACTCCGATCAGCAATTAAGTACATTAAATATTCTAGAAAGTAGTGAACAGGTAAAATTAAATGAAGAATTCATTAATACAAAAACCAATTTACAAGAAGAGAGTCACTTTATAACCGCCTTTTTAAATCAGGTAAAAGAAACTCCTAATGATATTGCACTGGTATATAATGGTAATGAATGGAGTTACCAAAGTTTAGATATTACTTCTAATAAACTTGCCGATTGTTTAATAAAAGAAAAAGAGTTAAAAATAGGTGAGCTGGTAGGAATTAAACTTGATGCCAGTCCATTTATGATTTTAAGCATCTTAGCAATCTTCAAAGCAGGAGCCGCATACGTTCCTTTATCAACCAATATTCCTATTAATAGAGAAGAGGACATATTGAATGATTCCCAGTTAAGATTAATTATTACTGACACAGACAAGATATTTGAACTTTCTTATTTTGAAGGTGATTTGTTTGCAGTAGATGTTGAGTTTGATGAAGTACTTTATTCTCAAAATTTCACTCATCAGATTACCAATCAAAGTCAATTGGCATATGTGATTTATACCTCGGGTTCGACAGGGAAACCAAAAGGGACTTTGATAGAACATAAGTCACTGATCAATTATTTGAATTGGGCGAAAAAAACATATGTACTCCCACATGAAACAACTGACTTTGGATTATTTACCCCTCTTTCTTTTGATTTAACAGTAACTAGTATTTTTCTACCTCTAATGAGCGGAGGCAAGCTACATATCTATTCAGATACTATTGATATAGGCATAAATTTAAATAGTTATATGTTGGATAAGATACCTGTGATAAAACTTACACCTGCACATATTCAGTTATTAAGTGAACTAAATATAATTAATACTGATTTACAAGTTGCCATTGTCGGAGGGGACGCGTTACACAACAATCACGTAAAGATTTTAAAAGAAATGGCTCCAAACGTTACGGTATACAATGAATATGGACCAACAGAAACTACTGTGGGTTGCATAGCAGGAATGGTTGATTCTGTAAATAATATTACTATCGGGAAACCAATAGATAATACATACGTTTATATTCTCAATAAGTTTAATATGATGCAATCTATCGGTATTCCTGGAGAGATTTGCATTGGAGGATTCGGATTGGCAAGAGCATATTTAAATAATTCAGAACTAACCGATGCAAAGTTTATAGAACACCCTTTTATTATTGGGGAAAAAATGTATAAAACTGGGGATATAGGTAGATGGTTAAATAATGGTGAAATAGAATATATCGGTAGAAACGATGATCAGGTTAAAATAAGAGGATATCGCATTGAGCCAAAAGATGTTCAAAGCCATTTAATAGATAAAGATGATATCGATGCTGCCGCTGTTGTAGTAAATTCTCTAGAAAAAGAAAATGAGCTAATCGCATTTATAGTTTCTGAATTAGAACATGAGAGCAAGGAATTAAGGGACTATCTTAAAAAAAGAATACCTGATTACATGATTCCAAAAAGGTTTGTTCAGACATCATCCATTCCATTGACAAATAATGGAAAAATAGACAAGAAGAAATTGTTATCTATGGATTTGTCTGAAATAGCTACTGGTGTAACGTACCAAGCGCCCAAAGACGAAATAGAAAAACAACTAGTGTCAATTTGGGAAAGAATATTACAGAAAGAGAAAATAGGAATGAACGATGATTATTTTCTACTTGGAGGGAATAGTTTATTGGCAATTAGATTGGTAAATGAATATTTCAAATGTTTCAATACCAAAATTGCATTATCTGATTTGTTTATTAATTCTACCATCATTGGGCATAAAAAGTTACTATCAAACATTACTGCTAGTAATGATGAAAATGAAATGAGCTTAGAGAAAGAAACCTTAGAATTTTAAAAAATGGAGTTAAAGAAAGATCAAATCAATTTTTACAAGGAAAAAGGATTTATAATAGTCCAAAGCCTTTTCAAAGAATGGGAGATTGAAAATTTAGTACAGGCTACTAAAAAGTTTGAAGATTTAGGATCTTTACCGAATATAATTTGTGAAAAAAACAATGAAGTTCGATCTGTCTTTGCGCCACATAAGTATAGCGATCAATTCGATTCGATATTTCGCGAACAGAGATTGGTTAGTACTGCAGAGACTTTAATCGGCGATCAGGTTTATTTATATCAATTTAAATTGAATAATAAAAAAGCATTAAAGGGAGATTGTTGGGAATGGCATCAGGATTTTCCATATTGGTATTATGATGATGGTGTAAAACAGCCTAATATGATTTCTGTAATGATTTTACTTCAGGATACGGATATTTTTCAGGGACCTCTTTTGGTAATACCTGGTTCACATAAAAATGGTATAGTCGAAATGGCATTTAAAGAACATTTACAAGGAGAAAAAAAAATAACGTTACAAAACTCTTTAAATGCAGATTTAAAATTTACTATAAAAAAAGAGTTAATACATTCTTATTTCGAAAATGAAAAACCTTCAGTTTTTCAAGGTAAGAAAGGTTCTTGTCTTTTCTTTCATCCGAATTTGTTTCATGCTTCAAATGCAAATTTGTCTCCTTATGACAGGAATACTGCTATAATAACATATAATAGTGTAAAAAATGTTCCAGAGTTTAAAGCGGATAGCAGACCTGATTATTTGTGTTCAAGAGATATCGCGCCACTAGTTTTCCAAAATAACTAGTCAACAGAATTTATTGGTCTAATTTCTTGCTGATCAATTAAAAATCAAAAAATAAAGACTAACAAAAAACTCTTCTCTTCAAAACAGTACTGTTTTGAAAGATGAAGTCAAACATGCATAATGCCATGGATAAAAGTATGATTGAATTAATTGAACTTTTAGAATCACTAGAATGCCGTTTATTCGTTGAATCTGGTAGGTTAAAACTGGATGCTCCAAAAGGAGTGATAACAGAAGAAATAAAGACGCAGATAAAAGTATACAAAAATGAACTAGTAGAGTACTTATCTAAAGTGTCAGAAAATTATGTTGCTATACCAATTGCTCCTAAGCAAAAATCATATCCAGTTTCTTTTGCGCAACGAAGACTTTGGATATTGAGCCAATTTGAGGGAGGATCAGTGGTATATAATATTCCATCAGTAGTTACGATAAATACTAATTTTGAAAAATCTGTTTTTGAAGCAACGATAAATTCAATCATACAAAGGCATGAGATTTTAAGAACTGTATTTCGAAAAAGTAAAGAAGATCAAATACATCAATTTATATTGATGTTGAAAGATTTAAATGTCCATATTGATTTTAAAGATTTTTCAGAAAAAACACAGTTAGAGGCAAAGGAATTATTTGAATCTTTTTTAACTCAGGATTCTTATATCCCTTTTGATTTAGAAGAAGGCCCTTTATTCAGAATAAGTATTATACAAATAACAAAAGAAAAGGCGTATTTGTATTTTAATATGCACCACATCATAAGTGATGGTTGGTCCATGTCCATTTTATTGGATGAGGTCATGAAAACGTATTACGCTCTAAAAGATGAGCGCGATTTTAGTTTACCAGAATTACCTATTCAATATAAAGACTATTCCGTTTGGCAACTAAACCAAATTGAAAATGGAACGTATGATAAGGAGAAGCTATATTGGAAATCTGAATTATCGGGAGAATTACCTTTATTAAATCTTCCAACCGAAAAAACAAGACCAAAAATAAAAACTAATGATGGAGAATCTTTAAGAACATATATAAATATAGATCAGACGGCAAGATTATCGAGCTTTATTCAAGAACAAGGCGGTAGTTTATTTAGTGTTCTACTCACCACTTGGAAAATACTTTTCTATAGATATACCAATACGAGAGATATAATAATTGGCACCCCGGTTTCCGGCAGAGTTCATTCAGATTTAGAGGCTCAATTAGGTTTTTACATAAATACATTGGCGCTAAGAACAAAGATTTCTCCAGAAGAGAGTTTTTCGGATATGAACAAAAGAGTACGGATAAGTTCATACAAAGCATTTGAAAATCAGATGTATCCTTTTGATTGTGTGGTACAAGATTTAGAAATACCGAGAGATGTTTCCAGAAGCAGTGTGTTTGATGTGCTGTTAACTCTTCAAAATATTTCAAATAACAAGAGTGAGGTTCCTTTAGGGCAAATTGATCAAATTCACAGAAAGGATGCTAAATCAAAATTTGATTTAGAGATTTTGATCGAACCATTGGACAAGGTCATTTCTGTAGAATTTATATACAATACAAGTGTATATGAAAGGAAATTAGTTGAAGGTTTGTTATTAAATTTCAAAAACCTATTGTTTTCAATTTTAGAGCAACCAGATATTCCTATTTCGGATTTATATTTTTTAAGTAAAAAAGAGAGTCAACTTTTAAATCAATTTAACAACTCAAAAAAAGAATACCCAAAAGATAAAACTATTCTAGATCTGTTTAAAGAAAAGGTAAATGCCTTGCCAGAAGAAACCGCGGTTGTTTATGGTAAAAATGAATTATCATATCAAGAATTAAACGAAGTTTCTTCGCAATTAGCAGATTATCTAAAGAAGGAATATAACCTTCAACCTAAAGATTTCGTTGCCTTAAAATTGTATCGTAGTGAATGGATGTTGGTTAGTATTTTAGCCATTTTAAAAGCAGGAGCCGCGTACTTGCCGATAGATCCAGATTATCCTGAGGAAAGGATATTATTTATACAAGAAGACAGTGATTACAAGTTATGTATTGATGAGATCGAACTGGAAAAGTTTAAAAAAGTAAAATCTAATTATGAAATAGAAATTGATGCCAAAATCAATTTATCCTATCCTGCTTATGTCATTTATACTTCTGGGTCAACTGGAATGCCAAAAGGCGTTGTAAATCACCACGCTGGGATTTATAACAGATTGATGTGGAAAAAAGAGTATTTGGATGTATCGTCATCTGACGTGGTTTTACAAAAAACACCTTTTACTTTTGATGTATCTGTTTGGGAGCTATTATTGCCAATGATTACAGGGTGTAAACTAGTTTTTGCAAAACCTGAGGGACATAAGGACCCCGTTTACTTACAAGAATTAATAATTGACCAAAATGTTACCATAGTTCATTTTGTTCCTTCTATGTTAGGAATATTTCTTCAGAATTTAAACAATAGTTGCATTAGTTTGTCTCAGGTGGTGTGCAGTGGTGAAGCACTACCCGAGCATATGATTAGGGCGTTTAGAAACAAGCTAAAACATGCACGTATTCATAATTTATACGGACCAACCGAAGCAACCATTGATGTTACCGCTATTGATTTAACATCGATAGATTTAAAAGGTGATGGCGTTACAATTGGTTCACCAGTTGCAAATACCAGTATTTATGTTGTGGATCAACATATGCAGATTCAACCAATAGGTGTGCCAGGAGAACTACTGATAGGAGGTGTTCAAGTATCATATGGGTATTTAAATCGTCCTGAACTTAACAAAAAGCACTTTGTTCATAGTCCATTTACTAAAGGTGAAATGGTTTATAAAACGGGTGATGAAGTTATATGGTTGCCCAATGGAACTATACGATATATTGGTAGAAAAGACCATCAAGTTAAAATTAGGGGTCAAAGAATTGAGCTAGGGGAGATTGAACATCAATTAAAACAAAAAGAAGCTGTACAAGAAGTTGTTGTATTGGTTCAAGAAAATCAGGAGGAAAAAGAACTGGTTGCTTTTTTGGTCTCCGAAGAAATGGAAACCGCAGCAAAGTTACAGGTGTATTTGTCAAATACATTACCTGGTTATATGGTGCCTTCAAAGTATTACCAATTAGATTCCTTGCCCTTAACACCTAATGGGAAGGTGGATCGAAATATTCTAATACGACATAAGAAAGATCAATTGGCCACTGGAACTGAGTATGTTGGTGCTAGAAATGAAATGGATTCTAAAATAATAGCGATTTGGGAAAATTCCCTGCAACATGAAAAAATAGGTATTCTTGATAATTATTTTGCTCTAGGAGGTGATTCTATCAAAGCGATAAGTATTATCATAAAAATCAATAAAATTCTCGAAATAACTATAGGCGTTTCTGACTTATACCAACATCAGACTATTGAAAATCTTGTGGACTATATTTCGGGGAATGATTTTCATGGTAATAGCGTTGAAAATTTAGATGGATATGATCAAATTCAACAAATTCAGGCATTCGTAGAAAAGGAAAATGAAGCTAAGAATATACTTCCTTTAAACTATAAAAACATCTATCCACTTGTCCCTATTGAAGAAGGAATGATTTTTTCATCCTTATTGAGAACAGACGAACCGATCTATTACGATAGGTTTGTTTTTATGGCAACCATAGAAGATGTAGATTCTTTTAAATCTGCTTTAAAAACATTGGTTAAAAGACATTCTATATTGAGGACCTTATATTATATGGAAGATTTTAGCCAACCTGTTAAGGTCGTACTTGATTCTATTGATATACCTATGCTTTTTATTGACCTGACAAAAAGAACAAAGGAGGAGCAATCTATGGCATTAGGTCAAATTAGAAGGGAAGATTTAGAAAAGAGATTAACTTTTAATGGTGACTTACTGTATAATTTTAAGTTTGTCCAACTAAGGGACAAGGAATATTATATTGTTTGGAATTTCCATCACGCTATATTAGATGGATGGAGTGTGGCCGTATTTACGCAAGAACTCACCTTATTATTATCAAAGGATAAAGCCAATAGTTTGCCAGAATTGCCCTATTCTTATAAAGATTATTGTGCCGGAGTTATAGGTAGAAGCTCTTCAAAAGAAAGTCTATCTTATTGGAAAGATCTTCTTAATGATTATTCAAGAAACAAGCTTCCATTTAATTTTAAAGGGGTAAAGATTAGTGAGGAATTAGGGATGAAAGTTGCAGAGTCCACTGTTAACGAGACCACTTTGAGGCAATTAGTAGAATTATCCGAGCGTATAGAAGTATCATTTAAAGCCATATGTCTGGCAGCACATACTTTTTTAATGCACATTATTTGTTCCGAAAAAGATGTGGTTACTGGGGTGGTCTCACATGATAGACCAGAGTTAGAACAAAGCGAACGAATTCTAGGCTGTTTTTTAAATACGATTCCCATTCGCGTTAATTTTGATGAGGTTAAAGATGTATCTTCTTTAATAAAATTGGTTAATCATTATTTAATTTATTCTAAGAAACACGAAACGCACCTAAGCCATATTGCTCGTTCGATTGAGGAGAAGACAACTTTAGAAAATCCAATTTTTGATACATTGTTCAATTATATGCATTTCCATGTGTTAGAAGAAGTAGAAAGCAATGCTGAAATAAGTTCTGCGACTTTAGAATTAGATGATAGACTATTACCTTCAGATGAAATGACGAATACCCTTTTCGATTTTGAGGTGAATCGAAAAACCGATGGCCTCAAATTAAGGGTAAAATACACTCCTTCATTTTTTACCGAAGAAGATGCTCGGGATGCTTTGAAAATGTATGCCAGGATTCTAGATAAATTTATAGATCTACCTACCTTAGGAACGGACATGGTTATTAATGAGGAAGATTATCAAGAATTGATTTATGATTATAATGATACAATAGTAGAGGAGGATAAAAATATTCCATTGCATCGATTATTTGAGGAACAATCTATAAAAACACCTGATAATATTGCTTTGGTGCAGAATGGGGCAACTTTAACATATAAAGAGTTGAATGAAAGGTCTAATGAAATAGCCCATTATTTAATTAAAAAAGGAGTTGTTGCAGAAACTAATGTAGGTTTATTATGTACCCGTAGTTTTGACATGATTATAGGTTTGTTCGGTATTTTAAAGTCAGGAGGTAGTTATGTACCCATTGATCCAGAATATCCACTGCAAAGACAAGAATATATCATAGAGAATTCTAAAGTTGATATTATTCTAACGAATTACCCGGGTGATCTGGAGGGGGAGTTGCCTAAAAAAGAATTCATTGGGATATCGGATATAAAGACGGGTGGAAACAAAAAGAATCCAAAAGTTCAAATCAAGGGAGATCAACTGGCATATACCATCTATACCTCGGGGTCTACCGGTAATCCCAAGGGAGTGATGATCGATCATTATTCCGCAGTTAATTTAATAAGATGGGTAAACGAGACATTTTCGATCAATGAGAAAGACAGATTGTTATTTATAACCTCTGTGTGTTTTGATCTGTCGGTATATGACATTTTTGGGATTCTAGCCAGTGGGGGAGGATTGGTAATCGCCCAAAAAGAAGAAGTACAGGATTTTAACGTATTGAAAGAATTGTTGATTGCAGAACGCATAACTTTCTGGGATTCTGTGCCAACTACCTTTAATTATTTGGTAGATGAGCTAGAAGAAGAAGGTTTGAATGCCGTATTACCGGATATGCGTTTGGTATTTATGAGCGGGGATTGGATTCCCGTTCAACTACCGGAGCGGGCGAGGCGGTTTTTCCCCAATGCGGAAATCATCAGTTTGGGGGGGGCTACAGAAGGAACGGTATGGTCAAACTATTATCCTATTAATAAGGTTGAGGAAAGCTGGAGCAGCATACCATACGGAAAACCGATCCGCAATAACTTCTTTTATATTCTGGATGATAATTTACAACCGGTGCCTAAAGGAACGGTTGGGGAGTTATGTATTGGAGGAATAGGAGTTGCCAGGGGGTATGATAACGATCCAGAAAAAACACGGGCCGCTTTTGTGAAAGATCCGTTTACTGATTCTTTAGGAGGAAGAATTTATAAGACAGGAGATTTAGGCCGTTGGATGCGCAATGGTAATATGGAGTTTCTTGGAAGAAAGGACAATCAGGTCAAGATTAGGGGATTTAGAGTAGAACTGGGCGAAATAGAAAGTACCCTGTCAAAACATGGTTCTATAAAAGAGGCTATTGTAAATGTTGTAGTAGATAAAAATGGTCAAAATCAATTATGTGCCTATTTGGTAAGCAAAGATGATTATGACAGGAAAGAATTAAAGAGTTATCTAAAGGACAGCTTACCAGAATATATGGTGCCGAGTTCTTATGTTATTCTTGACGCGCTTCCCTTAAACAGTAACGGTAAAATAGATCGAAAGGCACTACCAGAACCGGATAAAGTCGACGATATAGATAGAGTTTTTATCGCTGCTCAAACAGAAATGCAAAAATCGATCGAAGCAATATGGAAAGGAATCTTAAGATTAGAACGTATTGGTATTAACGATGATTTGTTCGAACTAGGGGCGAATTCACTTTCTGTAGCCTCTTTTGTTGCCAGGTTTCATAAGAAAATGGAATATAGTATTGGGGTCCGGGAAGTGTTTCATAACCCTTCAATACAAGATTTGGCGGAATTAGTATCGAGTTTGAAAAAAGGAAAGTTCGAAGAGATTGAAAAAGCCACGGAGCAGGATAGTTACCCTTTATCCGATGCACAAAGAAGGTTATGGGTCATAAGTCAATTTAAAGATGCGTCAATAGCCTATAATATACCATCGACCTCACCTTTACATGAAGTTTCTGATATAGAGCGATTTAAAAGAGCTATTCATGCCGTTATTGATCGACATGAAATACTGAGAACTGTATTTAAGGAGGATGACAAAGGAGAAATACGACAGTGGATAGTACCTTCAGAAGAACTTGCTTTTGAGATAGGCTATGAAGATTTTAGGCAAGAGGGTAATAAAGAAAAGTTAGTTGAACAGTATATAGAAAAAGACGCTAATAAACCTTTTGATCTAGAACAAGGCCCATTATTGCGAGCAAGTTTATTACATGTATCGGATGACCACTATGTGTTTTATTATAACATACACCATACTATAAGCGATGGCTGGTCGATGGAAGTGTTGTTTAATGATGTAATGGCGTATTATAATACCTATACGTCTGGCGAACAGCATATTGAAGAGCTTCGTATTCAGTATAAAGACTATGCCTTGTGGCAATTAAAACAACTTGAAGAAGATTCCTTTCAATCTCATCAAGAATATTGGTTAAGTCAGATACAAGGAGATCTTCCACTAATAGACTTACCAACCTCAAAGAAACGTCCTGTGGTAAAAACGAACAATGGGGCCGCTTTAGAAACATATCTGTCTAAGGAAGTATCGATTGGGTTAAAAGATTTTTCCGTACGAAATGGAGGTACTTTGTTTATGGGGCTTTTGGCTTCGCTAAAAGTACTTTTTTATAGGTATACCGGACAAGATGATATCATAATAGGTAGCCCTGTAGCAGGAAGGGAGCATCAGGATTTAGAAAATCAAATCGGTTTTTATGTAAATACACTAGCATTAAGGAATCAATTGAATGCAGAAGATAGCTTTGAGGAGTTTTTTGAAAATGTAAAAAATAGAACACTCGAAGCATATTCACATCAAATGTATCCCTTTGACCGTTTGGTTGAAGAAGTGGATTTAAAACGCGATACCTCACGCGGGGCTATTTTTGATGTCATGATGGTGCTACAAAATACAAGAGCCGCGGATGAAGCTATTGAAATTCATGAGAATCTTATAAACGACATAAGAGAAACGGAATCTAAAACCAGCAAGTTCGATTTATTGTTCAATATAAAAGAAGTAGGTAATCATCTATCATTTAAAATAGAATATAATACCGATGTATATGATTGGGAACTTATAAAGAAGTTCATGGTTCACTATAAATCGTTGCTTTCGAAGTTATTGGAAAGCCCAAATGAAGGCATAGGAAGCATAGCTTATTTATGTAAGGAAGAAAGAGAAAAAATTCTCGTTGATTTTAATAATACCAGTGTTTCCTATGATCAATCCACGGTTATGGAGATGGTTGAGGACCAAGCCTCTAAAACACCTGATGCAGTAGCATTAGTATTTGAAAATGAAGAATTCACATATAGAGAGGTCAATGAACGTAGTAATCAATTGGCTGCCTATTTAAGGGAAAGACATAAAGTTACCTCTTCGGATAATGTTGGGGTAATGTTAGCGCGTTCAATCGAGAGCGTTATATCAATGATCGGGGTGATGAAATCAGGGGCATGTTATGTTCCAATAGACCCAGATTATCCTATTGATCGCATTGCCTATATCATAGAAGATGCGGCAATAGAAATAGTACTTGTTCAAACAGGGTTGTTCGCCTCTAATGAATTAAAAATAAAACAAACTATAGATGTAAATGCATTGGATGTATCTCAATATGCTATAGCAAACCCCAAACCGGTAAACAATCCCGAGGATGGTTCATTTGTTATTTATACTTCTGGATCTACAGGAAACCCAAAAGGAG
Source organism: Aggregatimonas sp. (assembly GCA_965238025.1). Taxonomy (GTDB): domain Bacteria; phylum Bacteroidota; class Bacteroidia; order Flavobacteriales; family Flavobacteriaceae; genus Pelagihabitans. Next base: position 2,909,093 of record OZ250162.1, read on the forward strand.
TTAAACAAACGCATCGTATGATGAGCAATCTGATCCAATGGGGAATTAACGATTCCGAAATCGAGAAAGGGTTAAAACATTTACAATACGCATCCTTCAGTTTTGACGCCTCTTTGCACGATATATATTTTGTCTTGAGTTCAGGAGGTACTGTCTATGTTGCCAATGATATTGAGCGTCTTGACTATCAGTTACTAAAAGAGGAAATCATAGAAAAACAAATCGAGGTCCTGTCTTTTCCATTTTCAGCGCTTAATAATTTTTTCAATCAAAATGGATCACAAGACTTTAAAAGCCATAGTATAAAATATATCATTTCAACTGCAGAACAGCTATACGTTGCTGGTCATCTGGCCCAATTTATGGATCGGAACCCGGATATAGAATTACACAATCACTATGGTCCATCTGAAACCCATGTGGTAACAGCTCATGTGATGAGCGCTAAAAAAGGAAACATAGTCAAAAGATCTTCTATCGGGAAACCTATATCAAATACCGATATCTATATACTGGATCAAGGTTACAATCCAGTACCAATAGGGATAACAGGGGAGATCTATATAGGAGGCTATAATTTGGCCGCAGAATATTTGAATTTACCTGAAGAGACAAACCAACGTTTTATTGATCATCCGTTTATAAAAAATAAGAAGGTATATAAAACGGGAGATCTTGCATTGTGGAATGAAGATGGGACTATCGAATTTTTAGGTAGAAATGATAAACAGGTAAAAGTAAGGGGATACCGAATTGAATTGGGGGAAATAGAGCATGAATTGCAGAAAATGGAAGGTGTGAATACCGTTGTGGTAATCATGAAGGATATTAATGAAGAACCTGATTTAGTAGCTTATCTGGTTTCAGAGAAAGCGTATAGTACAACAGAATTACGCCACTTCTTATCAAATAAGCTTCCGAAATATATGCTTCCTTCGCATTATGTTCAATTAGAAGAACTTCCATTAACGTCTAATGGTAAGATTGATAAAAAATCGCTGCCCCACCCTAAAGATTTTAATTCATCAATGGAAGCGGAATACGTGGCCCCAAGAAATGAAATGGAAGAAAGGTTGGTGTCTATATGGGAAGAAGTATTACAGAAAGAGAATATTGGTATTAAAGATGATTTTTTTGATTTGGGGGGGCATAGTATAAAAGCGGTTAGAATAACATTGGCAATTCACCGTGAGTTTAATGTTAAAGTTGAAATCTCTAAACTTTTTACAGAACCGAATATCGCTGAACTTGCCATTGAAATAGAAAACCTTACTTGGCAAAATAAAGTGATTGAGGAAGAAAAAGTAGCCGATAGTGTAATCCTCTAAAGTTAGAGTATCCCTAGTTTTTGAACATCTATTAAAAACACCAACAGCACCCTATTATTCTTGATAAAAGGAAGGATATATGAAACCATGATTATGGTTTTGTAAGATTTTATATGGGAATAATATTCACAATCTAAGTTTGAAAAATCAAAGACAACATAAATAATAATTAGAAAAATGAAAGCGAAAAAGAATCAATACTATTTAAAATTGAATGTTGCAATTGAAGCGCTAGTTGATAGGTGGTATGCCTGGTCCCATCTGATATCCCCTTCAACAGCTGCAATGAATATTAAGGAAAGACATTTAAAAATTATGACTTCGTATATAAAGAACCCAAAGATTCATGCAGCTGCTGTAAAAAAGCCAGAAATGCTAGGAGGACCATTTATTGATTATGATGGTGGTAGAGTGGAGGAAATTAAAGAGTTGTACGAAAACACTGTTACCCAAAGAGCAAATATGCTAGAGTTGTACTCCGCAATTGGAGAATTAAATACAATGCTTCAAAAAGAAGCGATTGGGTTTTCTTTAAATTCTTTATATGAAAAAGTACCGGATATTCTAAAAGGACTTGTTGAATTGTATTACGATTTAAACAATCAACCAAATTTTAGATTTTTTGAATCATTGTTATATAATAGTGAATTTTATGATGAATCGGCACAATCTATTTCGCTACAATTGGTCGAGTCCGATAATTCCAGATCTTTTTGTTTGAGTACCCCTAGACTCGATGATGATCATTTATTACATCTAAATCTTTCTTTTAAGGAGAAGGCTATCGATGATTTGTTTAAAATGAAGCGTCAAGCGGGATCTTATGAAGACATTAAAAATGCGTTGGGAGTAAAACCTGATCAAGAAGAGTTTTTTAGAAGTTTTTTTACAGAAACCCCACCTAAAAAATATGAACGATATACCGGCGATGGAATTAGAACTCGGTATTTTGGACATGCTTGTGTCTTAGTTGAGACTAAAGAGGTGTCTATTCTGGTTGACCCTGTAATCAGTTATGATGGTTATGAATCAGATGTTAATAGATACACAATTAATGACTTGCCAGAAGAAATTGATTACGTTTTAATCACACATAATCATCAGGATCATGTTTTGTTAGAAACCCTTTTACAGTTACGCCATTCTATTAAAAAGATTGTGGTGCCAAGCAGTGGTAAGGGAAGTTTGCAAGATCCAGGCTTGAGAATAATGTTCGAAAATATTGGATTTGAGAATATTATAGAGTTAGATGATATGCAAACTATAAAATTGGATAGATGCACAATTACAGGTTTGCCTTTTTTAGGGGAACACTCCGATTTAGATGTTCGGAGCAAGCTGTGTTTTCATGTAGCGCTCCATAATAAGTTTAAAGTCTTATTTGTTGCAGATTCATGCAATATAGAGCCTAAACTTTACGAGAGAATCTATGATGTTGTAGACGATATAGATGTTCTTTTTTTAGGAATGGAATGTGATGGGGCTCCTTTGTCCTGGTTGTACGGCCCATTAATGCCCGAGCCGTTGCCAAGAGATCAAGATCAATCCCGACGATTGGCAGGTTGTGATTTCAATCAAGGCAGCAGCTTGATTGACATTTTTAATCCTAAAAATGTATTTGTTTACGCTATGGGGCTTGAACCCTGGCTCGAATTTATAAGCTCAATTAAGTATACAGACGAGTCTAAACCTATTATAGAATCTAATAGACTTTTGGATAAATGCAAAGAATTGAATATTGATGGTGAACGTTTATTTGGCGAAAAAACTATCGAATATTAAATAAGAAGTAAGAATAAAAATTGATTAGCGATGAAAACTGTAAAAGAAATTATCTCGGAATTTAGAGAGCAGAAAATTAAATTGATTCTTAAAGGAGATAATTTAGAAATTATATCTTATAATAATAAATTATCTAAAGAACAGATTGAGCTTTTAAAATCAAACAAGAAAGATATAATACAGTATTTAAGGGAAATTGATAGGAGTGAATCTATGTCTTACATTCCTAATGTTAGTATAGATTCAAATTATCCCTTATCTAACTCTCAATACAGATTATGGATACTAAGTCAATCTAAAGAAAGTTCCATCGCTTATAACATGCCATCAAACATACGATTGAATGGTGATTATGATATTGATTTATTTAGTAAAGCAATTTATTCGGTTATTAACCGTCATGAAATACTTAGAACGGTATTTAAAGAAAATGAAGAGGGAGAAGTGCGTCAGTGGATATTAGATAGAGAGTCCTTAGGTTTCAATATAAAATATAAGGATCTAAGATCGACTGCAAATAGGGAAACTGCTATCAAGACTTATATTGATACCGATTCCGGCAGGCCTTTTGATTTGGAAACAGGGCCTTTATTAAGAGCAAGTTTGTTGCAGTATTCAGATGATGAGTATGTTTTTTATTATTGTATGCATCATATTATAAGTGATGGATGGTCTATGGATATACTTTCCAGAGATGTAATGTCTTTTTATAAATCATTTTTAACAGATACAGAAAATACCTTACCTCCTTTACGCATTCAGTATAAAGATCATACGGCCTGGCAATTGTCTGAATTAGAAAGTAAGGCTTATGGCGTTCATGAAGAATACTGGCTTTCTAAGCTAAAAGGGACATTACCAGTAATAGATTTTCCGGGTCAGCGTAGGAGGCCAAAAACGAAGACATATAATGGCGTAGGCTTGATAAGCAGTATTCCGCAGGTTAAAGTATCTAAGCTTAAGAATTTTGTTAGGTTAGCAGGTGGAAGTATTTTCACCCTATTACTTGCAAGTTTTAAAGTTTTACTTTATCGCTATACCAATGAACGGGATCTTATAGTTGGTATTCCGGTTGCCGGAAGGGATAATCCAGATTTAGAAGATCAAATAGGCTTCTATATCAATGTTTTGGCCTTACGAAGTGAGTTGTTTCCTGATGAGCAATTTGACAAATTTTATCAACGGGTAAAGGAAGATACGATGATATCTTTTGATCATCAGACGTACCCTTTTGATTGTCTAATGGACAAATTAAGTCTACAAAGAGATGTTAGTAGGAACCCTGTTTTTGATGTCTTTTTAGATTATCGCGTTTCTTCAGAGTCAAACTCAAGAAAATTAAAAGAAGGAGAGATAATCAATATAGGGGCTTGCACAGTAAAGTATGATCTGGTTTTTCAGTTCATGGAAATGTCTGATGGTATAGATATTTTGGCAAAATATAATAGTGATGTTTATGAACCGGGGATTGTACCTCAGTTTTTAAAGCATTTCGAATTATTATTAAATAACATTTTAGAATACCCTCAAAAGGTTATTGGGTCAATAAATTACCTGTCTAATCAAGAGGAATTGGATTTATTATCTTGTTTGGAAATTCAAGAAAAAACTGTTCGTGGCACCATATTGGATTTGTTTAAGAAGCAAGTAGCATTAAAGCCAGATGAAATAGCATTATTACATGAAGGTAGAATGATCACGTTTAGTGAATTAGATAAGTTGTCCAATCAGTTGGCAAATTGTTTATTGACCAAGAATTCTATTGAAAAAGAATCGATTGTTGGAATAAAAATAGAACAGAGTGATTGGTTAGTTATTAGTGTTTTAGGGATCTTAAAGGCGGGTGCTGCCTATTTACCCTTATCAGATTCCCTATCCTGGGATAGAGAATCTTATATGTTGGAAGATTCTGGAGTAAAATTGATAGTTACAAGTTCTTTGTTTATGATGGAATATTCTCATTATGAAGGAGTTATATTTGCAATTGACATAGAGCTAGATTCAGATGAATATTCAACTGGCGAAATAAAAAATGAACTTCTACCCCATGAATTGGCCTATGTTATTTATACTTCAGGCTCAACAGGCACTCCTAAGGCTACTCTTATTGAACATGGTTCTTTATTGAATTATCTTGAATGGGGAAGTTCTTATTATTCCCATTCTGACTTAAAGTCATTATCCTTTGGATTGTTTACTCCTTTGTCTTTTGATCTGACTGTAACAAGTTTGTTCTTACCAATATTGAATGGAGGTGTTTTGGATATCTTTCCCAATAATAGCGATGTTTCGCAAACTTTGAAAAACTATGTAAATAGCGATATTTCAGGGATAAAATTAACTCCCGCACACATTATGCTGCTGGCTAACATGGAATTAAAGAATGAGAATTTAAAGTTCGCGATTGTTGGAGGGGATGAATTACAAAAGAAGCATATTGCTATTTTGAAATCAATTAATCCCGCTATTAGAATCTATAATGAATATGGCCCTACAGAGGCGACCGTTGGTTGTACAATTTCTTTGATTGAATCTGAAGATACTATTGATATAGGAAAGCCTATATCGAATACTCAAATATTTATTCTAAATGAGAATCATCAGTTAGAACCAATAGGGGTTGTTGGAGAGTTGTGTGTTAGTGGTCATGGCCTAGCCAGAGGTTACTTAAATAATGATGATCTTACCGCTACAAAGTTCGTCCCACACCCATTTAAGAAAGGGGATAGGTTGTATAAAACAGGTGATTTGGCCAGATGGCTGCCAAATGGTAATATACAGTATATAGGAAGGAAAGATAATCAGGTCAAAGTAAGAGGCTATAGAATAGAATTAGGGGAGATAGAGCATTATATAGGACAATACCCAACAATTAAAGATACTGTAGTTGTTACGGCACAAAATGAAGAAGATAATAAAGAATTAGTAGCGTATATAGTTTCAGATGATATAGTTAATCAATCAGAATTACGAGTGTATCTATCAAGTAGGTTGCCTAATTATATGTTACCTCATTATTTTGTGCCTATAGATGCTATACCATTGACATCTAATGGTAAGATCGATAGTGCATCTTTACCAAATCCATATGTGAATTTATTGAAAGAAGATGTGTCGCAAGTTTTACCTCGTACGGAGGAAGAAAAAGTTTTGATGGCTACATGGGAATTAGTTTTAAAGCATGAAGGAATAAGTGTTAAAGACAGTTTCTATAATTTGGGTGGAGATTCCATCAAATCTATTCAAATTTCTTCACGCCTGAGGGAGCAAGGATATAAACTTACAATAACCGATATTATGGCTGAACCTATATTAGAGCTATTGGCTCTTAAGATGCAGCGTATTAATCAAGTTATAGATCAATCTACCGTAATAGGAGAAGTAAAACTAACTCCTATACAATATTTCTTTTTTGAAAATACCAAAATAAAGGTCCCGCATCATTTTAATCAGTCGGTAGTACTAAGAAGCAAAGAGACTGTTGATTCCGATATTTTGGGTAGGTGTATTTCCGATTTGGTTACTCATCATGATGCATTACGAATGATTTACAAGAAAGAGGAGTTTGGTTGGGTACAATATAATCAAGACATTTCACCTGCTAGCTATTCCGTATCTTTTTATGATCTCCGAAAAGAAGAAAATGAATTAAATAAGATGTCAACGTTAGGAGAAGAACTGCAATCAAGTTTTGATTTATCGACGGGTCCTTTATTCAAAGTTGGACATTTTCGTTTATCGGATGGAGATCGATTGGCTTTGATTTGTCACCACTTACTGGTAGATGGGGTTTCTTGGCGTATTTTATTAGAAGATTTATCCACATTGTATAGTCAATATCAATTAGGTAATAAGACTAAATTACCATCAAAGACAGATTCTTTTCAACGTTGGGCCACTTTGCAGAAAGAACATGCTCATAGTAAAATGTTGATAGACGAAAAAGCTTATTGGGAAGAAGTGCTGGAACAGAAAATTATAGATTTACCAGTTGATGGGAAAGAAGAAAATACGAATTTCAATATAAACAGTGAAATGTCTTTTACATTGGATAAGGATATTACTGATATGATGCAAACCAGTATTCATACAGTTTATAATACTGAGATTAATGATATTTTACTAACTGGTTTAGGGCTGGCTATCAAAGATGTTTTTGGAATAGAAAAGAGTGTTCTTAAGATGGAAGGTCATGGAAGGGAAGAAATAATGGAAGATGTAGATATAAGTAGAACTGTAGGGTGGTTTACCTCTGTATACCCATTTGTACTACATGTCCCTAATTCTTCTAAAATTACCTCTAACCTAATTCTAGTAAAAGAAGCACTTCGTAAAATTCCCAACAAGGGGATTGGATATGGAATGGTCAAATATCTTAAAAATGGACTTGATTCAGAGTTTAATCCTTCTATTACCTTTAATTATTTAGGCGACTTTGGAAGCGGAATTGGAGACGAGAAGGATAGTGTTTTTGAATATGGTTCGGAAAATATAGGAGCTTTTAGTGCTCCTGAGAATGTTGAAAATATACAATTAAGTGTATCCGGTATGCTTACATCTGGTAAATTACGGATGTCCATTGAATACTCGAAAGAAAGATATAAAGAAGAAACGATTCAATCATTAATAAATGCGTATCGTGAAAACTTAACTGCTTTGATAATAGGGTTATCGAAAGAGACAAAAAGTTATCTCACGCCTTCTGATTTGACCTTCAAAGGGTTGACTATAGATGAACTTTCGAGTATAAATGAAAAATATGATATAGAGGATGCGTATAATCTATCTCCACTACAACAGGGGATTTATTATCATTGGTTATTGGACAGTAATTCGTCATTGTACTTTGAACAAATGTCATATAGGTTGCGGGTTAGAGCGATGGATATGAAAAATGTTTATAAGGCATGTGATCAATTGATAGCAATGCATTCTGTTCTGCGTACTAGTTTTACTAATGATTATACTGAAATACCGCTGCAAATAGTACATAAAACAGTTCCAGGTAAATGTATATACAAACAAGTTTCGTCAGGATTGAATGATGATGAACTAAAAGCTTACATTGAATCTGTTAAGCTTGATGATAGATTACAAGGGTTTGATTTAGAGGATAAATCTCAAATGAGATTGATAGTTTTGGATCTTGGGAATGAAGAATATGAGTTTGTATGGAGTTTTCATCATATTCTTATGGATGGCTGGTGTATAAGTGTATTAATAAATGACTTTTTACAGCTACTTAATGGGATTAGTAAAAATGTAGAGGCGCAACTGCCTAAACCAAAACCGTTTTCAGATTATATAAAATGGTTAAATAATATAGGAACGGATTCTTCCCTTGACTATTGGAAAACATATTTGAATGGTTATCAAAGGAAACCAAGATTACCCTATATGAGTTCTCATTCTAGAACTGATAAATATGATAGAGGTAGTCATGAGTTTTTAATCACTCTTGAGAAGTATAATAAAATTAATGAGTTATGTGTAGAACTCCGGATTACGCAGAATACTTTTTTAATGGCCTTATGGGGCATAATACTTGCAAAATATAATGGTACCCAAGATATAGTGTTTGGGTCAATAGTTTCAGGACGACCGGAAGATTTAGAAGATATAGAAAGTATGGTAGGATTATTTGCCAATGTAATCCCGGTTCGAATAAAGTTTGATGAATACCAAACCTTAAAAGAGCTGATAATAAGGGTACATGAAGAATCTATAAATTCTAAACCCTATCATTATTCAAACATTTCTGATGTTCAAGGGCAGAGCGAATTGGGAAAAGATTTGATGGATCATGTTTTGGTGTTTTCTAATTACCCAATACAGGAATTAGTAGAGGAAAAAATGGATGATTTTGAAGAAAATGCATTCGAACTAAGCTCAGTAGAGGTATTTGAACAAACAAATTATGATTTTCATATTGATTTTATGCCATCTTCAGAAGGAATAAACGTAAACCTTCTTTTAAACAAAAATAAATATAGTACAAACGCAATGTTTTTATTAGAAGAACTAATAAACAAGATGATTGACCAGATGCTTCTAAAGATTGATAGCCCTATAAGGGATATTAAAATTGAAGATATGATGGCAGAAAAGAAAAATGATTCTCATAATATTAGTAATGTAGATTTGTTAATTGAAGAGAACTTCTAATCGAATATAGAATAGCTAATTTATGAATGGCATTTTGGTGTTTTCATAAAAAAATCTAATACTACTTATATGATATTTCCTATAGGGAAGGAGCGATATAAACTTCTATAATAAAGGGAACATCAATCTCCAACATTTTATCGGCCACAGAGTTTTCAAACAACGGAGTCGTTCCGTCCCATACTGTTGATCGATATCTGTAAATGTATTGCGCCCTTAGTTTTGATTTATGAAAAACCCATCTATTATGAATTTGAGAATAGCGAATGTTATCTTATGTAGTAATAAATGATGGGATTTCATACCGTCGTTCAGGCGGACAAAGAAGAATCTTTAAGAAGAATATTTTCCAAAAAATAAGGTGAAATAATGTCTAAGATTTTTACCTTTTTTGGAAGACAAATCCCTTTTTGACACTTTAAGAATGGATTACTCAAGACTCTCATTTTAGAAAATGTTTTTACGAGAAGCTTCTGTCGAAATTCAAAGAGCAGGGCAAGGCTGTTATTGTAGTAACTCATGATGATGTCTGTTTCAACCACACTGATAGGGTCATAAAATTTGATTGCGGGCAAATTGTAAAGGGCATTAAAGCAAAAACATGGGAAAACTTGCGGAAAACCTTTTGACAAAAAACCTTTAAGAACAGCGTACTCTTTTTAAACTGCTGTTACATATAAAACACTTAAAATTTTGATATGAAAAAATTGAATGGTCAATTAGACGGAAAGACCTTAAAAACGATTTTCGAAAAATTTACCCAAGCTTGGTCAGAAAAAATGGAGGCGCAAAACAATGTGCCCACATTCCATGATCACGTTTTAAAAGCTGGAGTATTATTGATTACAGACAATGTAGATACGATTCCTTGGGATGGTGATTCAGAAGATATTATTCGGAGTGTAGAACCATATGCACCGCGTGAAGATATAGAACGATTTATTGCCCAAATGGTGAATTGGTATTTTGGTCGATATGTGGACTATGATACAAGAATAAAACCTGTGACAGAAAATGGAAGTAATGGACATCTAGACTTTTTATATGCAGCCGAACAAGAAAAAGGTTTCAGTATGAGTCAAGGACGTTTTGATTGTTTAAAATGGAAAGATCATATTTTATTTAAAACGGTACATGATTTGGCCATATATCAAATGATTATATGGGAACTTAAGCCCAAAACAATTATTGAAATTGGGTCGGGAAGAGGGGGAAGTGCCGTATGGATGTCGGATTTAATGAAATCCTACGAAATGGATTGTGAGATTATCTCTTTTGATATTGTACCACCCGAACTTAAATATGAGAATGTCACCTTTATTCAAGGCGATTGTAACAAAATAGAAACAGTGTTGAACCCTCAAATGTTGGAAAAATTACCACATCCTTGGTTGGTGATAGAAGACGCTCATGTAAATGTAAAAGGAGTGCTGGACTATTTTCATTCATTCTTACATCGAGGAGACTATCTTATTATTGAAGATAGTAGTGAAAAACAACAGGATATAAGACAGTTTAACGAAGAAAACAAAAATGCTTATTTACTGGATACTTTATACTGTGATTTTTTTGGTAAGAATGTGACCTGTTCCTACAATTCAATTTTTCTTAAAGCTCATGATGTCTACAGACAGATGATTTGAGCTAAATGACCTACTTAATTTGCAAAAGGCAAATTTTTCAAGATTCTTTATTCTGACTTTCAAATAAACCTTTCGATAACATACTAACACTAAATAAGAAAAATATGATTAAAAATTTAATACATTCTATGGCCGTATGTCCAGATATGAATAAAAAATATCCAAAGATTAGTTATGGTAAGGGAGTTTACTTATATGATGAAAATGGAAAAAAATATTTAGATGCGTCGGCAGGTTCTTCTTCTGTGGCAAATTTAGGTCACGGTCGTCAGGATATGGTCGATATAATCAGTGAGCAAGTATCCAAAGTTACAGTACTTCCCACCCACGCTTTTAGCTCCAATGTGGTAGAGAAGTACTTAGAAAGAATAGTGAATTTTGCTCCAGAAGGTTTTAAGAAGGCCTGGACAGTGATGAGTGGCACTGAAGCGGTAGAAAATGCTGTAAAGTTAGCACTGCAATATCATCAATTACGAGGAGAATACAATCGTTATAAAATAATTTCGAGATGGAATACGTATCATGGTAATTCTGTTTTCATGCTTGATATTGGAGGGATGAAAGCAAGACGTGAATTGTATTCAAAATGGTTAAATAATTTCCCCCACATCTCTCCAGCTTATAACTATAGAAGATTAAGTGAATTTACTGAAGAAGAATATGTAAAAAACTTATTAGAAGAGTTTGAAGGAGTTATAATAGAAGAAGGGCCAGAAAGTATTGCAGCCTTCATTGCAGAACCAGTAATCGCCGCCGCCATGGGAGCAGTTTTGCCACCTAAAGGTTATTTCAAAGGAATAAATGAAATATGTAAAAAATATGGAGTTTTATTTATTTCGGATGAGATACTATCGGGATTTGGTAGAACCGGGGAAAACTTTGGAATTAATAATTTTGAAGTTACACCAGATATCATTGCGGCAGGGAAAGGAATCAGTGGAGGGTATTATCCATTATCTGCGGTTATCGCTTCAGAAAAAGTAGTATTGCCTTTTGAAAACACCAAAACTGCATTTTTAGGAGGGCATACATTTGCTTGTAACCCAGTAGGAGCCGCTGTAGGAAATCATGTATTGGATGTTTTACATCGAGAAAAACTAATTCAGAATTCAAAAGTAATAGGGCAGCTTTTTCTCAAAAAATTAGAAACCCTCTATGAATTTGATATTGTTGGAGATGTAAGAGGGATAGGCCTGCAATGTGGGATTGAACTTGTTCAAGATAAGATAACAAAATTACCTTTTCCAACTGAATTAAATCTTTCAAAACGAATTGGAGAAAAGGCCATTGAAAAAGGGGTTGTACTGTATCCAGGGAAAGGCTCAGTAGATGGTATTTCTGGAGACCATATCTTAATTACACCACCATTAACTATTACTGAGGATCAGCTGGATATAATAGTTAGTGTTATTAAAAAATGTCTTGAAGAAGTTATAATTGAAATCAAAATGGATAAAGTATAATGGAAAAGTTTGAAATTTTGAAAAATGCTAAAGCAGAGGAGTTTTGGAATAATCACTTAAAAGAGATTATAGGTGCAGATTCAGTAGCTTTTTTTGGAGGGACTAATCGGAGAACTGAAAATTCAAGTACTACCGAGAGAATATATTTGGATTTAGCAGAGGTTAATAAGATATCGGAATTGTGTAATGATTCTAATCTTTTAGTTTATAATTTTTACTTAGTAGCGTTAGGTATATTATTATCACGCTATGAAGACGAGTATTTACTATTGTCTCCCCTAAACATATTGGCTGATGAAAAGGAAAATGAGGAATTATTTTTTATAAAACCAGAAATTAATTTTAATGAAAATTTCAAAACTTTATTCTCTTCTCATAAAGAACAACTTGTAAAAGCATTAGAAAACCCGCTGAGTTGGGACCTTATCAATGATTACTTTAATGAAAAGGTTGTTCTTGATAGAATAGCACAATTCGGATTGATAATTAATGAAATTGGCAGTAATAAAATACAGGACATTGTTCAAACCTTGTTCAAACTCAAATTAAAGAGTAATCGACCCTATTTTGAAATTATTTTTAAGGGTGAAATGTACGATCCTAAATTGTTGGTTCTTTTTTCTCAAAATTTTAAAACCTTAATTGCTCAAATATTAGAAAAAATTTATACTCCTACTGAAGAATTAAATTATAAAGGAGTTTTAGAGACTAAGATTATAAATGACATCAATAAATCTAAGGTAAGTTTTTCATTAGATAAAAACATCATTGACCTAATTAATTTAGCATGTGTAAAGCATAAAGATAGAGTCGCAATACGCCACAATGCTGAAGAAATAACATATGATCAATTATATAAATATACCAATAAGTTATCAAGGTATATTTTGGATGCTTATGACGTAAGAAAAGATGACCTTTTAGGAATAATGCTTCCAAGATCCATCAATATGACTAAAGGAATCCTTTCAGTTTGGAAATCTGCCGGCGCCTATGTACCTATAGGTACTGATCTTTCGGATGAAAACCTTTTACAAATAATAGAAGATTCAAAACTTAAAGCCATAATAACTGATAACATAAATGTAATAAAACAACTTACCAAATTAAAGGTTCAAACTCCAATCATTAACTTAAATGAAATTGGAGAGAAAGTTGACATGTTCTCTGCAGAACCAACTATAAATAAGATTAAATCTAATGATTTAGCATATGTTATTTATACTTCTGGGTCAACAGGAAAACCTAAAGGGGTAATGATAGAACATTTAGGAATGTTAAATCATATTGGATCAAAAATAGACGAGTTATCGATAAGAGAGAATAGTATCGTTGCTCAAAATGCACCTCATACTTTTGATATTTCTATCTGGCAGCTTTTTTCTCCATTGGTAGCGGGAGGGGAAAGCATAATATATGATAATGATATAATTGTTGATGTTGAAAAATTTGTATCGGTGGCTTCTAAAGATAAAGTTACCGTACTAGAATTGGTTCCATCTTACCTACTCGAAATGCTTGATTTCATAGAGAGAGATACCAACATCATTAACTTAGAACTAGGAAACATTGTTCTGAACGCAGAAACTTTATCTAATTCTATGGTTAAAAGATGGTTGTCGTTGTATCCTGAAATAGCCATTGTAAATACGTATGGCGCTACAGAAGTTTCAGATGATATTTCACATTATTTCATGAATGAAGTTCCAAGTAATTATTCAGTCCCAGTAATGCTTAACCCTATTCAAAATTTTGAGGTCCATATTGTTGATGAAAAACAGAAACAAGTTCCAGTTGGTGTTAAGGGAGAAATTTTGTTAGCAGGGCCGTGTGTTGGAAGAGGTTATTTTAATGACGAAGAAAAAACAAAAGCAGCATTTCTGAAAGGCCCATTAAATGAAATTACTCTAGAAGAACGAATATATAAAACAGGTGATTTAGGTAAGTTTACCTCAGAAGGAGTTATGGAGTTTATGGGGAGAAATGATGATCAGGTTAAAATTCTTGGACATAGAATAGAATTAGGGGCCATAGAGAATATTATTTCTTCTGTTAATGAAGTTAAAAACTGCAAAGCAGTTGCCTTTACAGATAAACAATTCATTGCTCTGTACTATTTATCAAACAAATCAATTGAGAAAAAAATAATAGAAAAGGAACTTCTAAAGAAATTGCCAAAGTATATGCTACCATCTGTGTATATACACATGGATTTTTTTCCTTTGACTAGCAATGGGAAAATTGATCATAAATCGTTACCAGACCCAATTGATTTTATGAATCTAAAGGGTAAGGAGCATATTGAACCTCGCACAGAAATTGAAAAGGAATTAGCATTTGTTTGGAAAAATATTCTCGATGTAGACACTATCGGAGTGAAGGATTCCTTCTTTGAATTAGGTGGTCATAGTTTAAAATTAATGCGTTTAAAGAATAACTATAAGAAGGTTTTTGAAATAAATCTCAATTTAAAAGAACTATTCGAGAACACTACTTTGGAATCTCATGCGGAACTAATAAATAATTCACAAAAAGAATCTTTCAAACAAATAGATTCAATTTCAGAGCAAGAAAGCTATGAGATTTCTGACGGTCAAAAAAGACTCTGGGTGATTAGTCAGTTCGAAGAAGCTTCTACAGCTTACAATATACCATATCACGCCGAACTTGATATTGAGGATATTGATAGTTTTAAAAGAGCAATTTATGCTGTTGTAGATCGTCATGAAATATTACGAACTGTTTTTAAAAATAATCAAAATAACGAGTTGAGGCAATGGGTGTTAACATTAGCAGAATTAGATTTTAAAGTTGATTATCTAGATTATAGTAAAAATGATGCTCCAAGAGTAGCAGCAGAACGCTACATTAATACTGATTCGTATATAGCATTTGATTTGTTTCATGGACCATTGCTAAGAACGAGTATATTAAAATTAGAGGAAAATCAATATATCTTATATTTTAATATGCATCATATCATTAGTGATGGAGGATCTATGCAAATTTTGGAAAGAGATGTATTCGAACTATATAATGCTTTCAAAAATGACACCAAATCTGAATTGCCAAAATTAAAAATCCAGTATAAAGATTATGCTGCTTGGAGCCTTAATCAAATAAATATAAAGAATCAGGAGAAGAGCAATGCATTTTGGCATAATAAGCTTATTGGAGAATTACCCATAATAGATCTGCCAACTAACAAGGTAAGACCTAAATTGAAAACGTATAATGGAAATAGTTTCGGGATGTATCTTTCTAAGGACACATGTGATTTACTAAAAACATTTATTGACAATAATGGAGGAAGTCTTTTTATGGCCTTAACCGCCGTTTTTAAGGTGCTATTATATAGATATACCCATCAGGAAGATCTAATCATTGGAACTGTTATTGATGGTAGAGATCATATAGATTTAAAAAATCAAATAGGGTACTATATCAATTCATTGGCTTTACGAAGTAAAATGAATTCCAATGAAAAATTTGTATCATTTTATAATCGATTAAAAGAAGATACAATAAATGCTTATGAATATAAAGAGTATCCATTTAATAGATTAGTAGAAAAGCTAAATATCAAAAGAGACACTTCGAGGAATGCAATTTTTGATGTTACACTGGTTTTTCAGAATATGGGTGAGAATAGTGATACAGACTGGGTAACTAAAGAAGATACTATTATTGATGAAGGAGTTCAACCAGCAAAATATGATTTATCATTAACCTTTGAAGAATTTGGTAATCAGATTTATTTTAATGTATTACATAATACAGACGTATACCAATCTGATATGATACAAGGTTTGATGTTACATTTTAAACAACTATTACCTGAAATTTTAACCAAAGACGAAATTTCTTATTATGAAATTCCCTTTTTAAATGTAGAGGAGAAGAAAACACTATTGCATGATTTTAACCTTGAAAACGAACGTAGTGCAAAATTAAATATTGAGGGAACAGTTTTAGATCTTTTTGCCGAGCAAGTTCAAAAAACACCAGATGATATTGCTATTAAACACGGTGCAAAAAGTGTAACATTTAAAGAATTAGATATATTGTCAAATCAATTGGCGAGATGTATTGTTACAGAACATAATATTGAATCTGGAGATTTTGTAGGGATTCTTCTTGATAGAAATGAAATGTATGTTTTATCCATATTGGGAATTTTAAAAGCAGGTGCTGTTTATGTTCCAATTGATCCGAACTATCCAAATCACAGAAAAGAATTTATGGCCAGTGATGCTGTAATTCGATTAATGATCAGTGATACTTCTTATATGTTTGAAGTTGATTTCTTTGAAGGAGATTTATTGGCTATTGATGTAGAGTTTGATCCTAAGGAATATTCACAAAATCAATTAAATAAGATTACTCCTAAAAGCAATGCCTATGTTATTTATACTTCAGGATCTACGGGTAGACCAAAAGGTGTTTTGGTGTCACATAAGAACTTGTATTCATCAATCGCAGCAAGAAATCAATATTACGATTTTGTCCCTTCATTCCTATTAGTCCCATCTTTCTCTTTTGATTCGTCTATTGCGGTTCTTTGGGAAGCTTTAACAAGGGGTAGTGAATTGCATTTGGTTTCTGATAAGGATTTAAAAGATCCTTCGATAATTACCTCTATTATTTGTAATCAAAAAATAGCAAGTATTTTATGTGTTCCTTCTTATTATAATTTCATTATTAAATATCTGAAAGATCAAAAATTCAATTTTAAACGAATAGTTCTGGCCGGAGAAGCTTTAGAAAAAGAATTGGTAGAGAAGCATTATCAAATATCTTCGGCATTATTATATAATGAATATGGTCCTACCGAAAATACGGTTTGGGCTACGGTTGCTCCAATTCCAGAAGATATTGATAAAATTACAATAGGAACTCCAATAGCAAATACTAAGGTTTTGCTTTTAGATGCATATAATAACTTAGTACCACATGGTGTAACAGGAGAAATCTGTCTATTTGGAGAAGGAATTGCGCAAGGGTATATTAATCAAGAAAAAATCACTAATGAAAGGTTTATAGATAATATTTATGAGCCTGGCGGAAAAATGTATAAAACAGGTGATTATGGAAGGTGGTTGCCAGATGGAAGAATTGAGTTTATTGGAAGACAAGATGACCAAATCAAAATTAGAGGGTATAGAATTGAAACTGGAGAAATAGAAAGTGTACTTAAGCAAAAAGAAAGTATAGATGCTGCAATTGTTATTGCCCAAAAGTTTGATCGAGACAACAAGGAATTAACAGCTTATATTATATCAAATCAGGAAGAAAATACTTCGAATCTTAGAACATTTTTATCAGATAAATTACCTGATTATATGGTGCCGCACCATTATATTCAATTAGAGAGTTTCCCCTTAAACGCTAATGGGAAAATAGACAAAAAGGCGCTACCAAATCCAAAAGGAATTGAGATGGAACCTGCTACACGTTATGTGGCTCCAGAAAATGAAATAGAGAAAACACTTATAGAAATAATAGCCCTACATCTAAACAAGGATAAAGAAAAAGTAGGAGTAGAAGATAATTTCTTTGATCTGGGGGCTGACTCTTTGAAAATCGTGAATATTTTAAGTGATATAAATAAAGCATTAGATATTAACCTGAAAGTTCTTGCCCTATTTGAAAATTCAAATGTTAAAGAATTGATGAAATTGTTTGATCAAGACAGTGATGAGGAAGAAGAATTAGAAAATGAGCAAGACTTAGAGCAATTTGATGATATTTTAGATTTGATGTAATTAAAGATAGGAGTATCTCTTGTAAATATACAGTCTGAAATAGGTGCTTTTTGATGTTCTACTCACCAATTAACTTCACTATTTGTCAAAATTAAATACACTAGCAAAAATGAAGCGAAATATAAAAAAAGATATTGCCATAATTGGAATGGCGGGGAAATATCCTGGTTCTGAAAATATTCAACAATTTTGGAACCATTTGGTCAAAGGTGATGAATTGATTCATTTTTATTCTAATCAAGAACTTCGAGATCTTGGTGTTTTGGAAGAAACTTTTAACGCTGAGAATTTTGTAGGAGCTCAATCTATTTTAGAAAGCTCAGAAAATTTTGACTATGCTTTTTTCGGGTATAGTAAACAGGAAGCAATGATGATGGATCCTCAAATCCGAGTCATGCATGAAGTGGTATGGGCTGGACTAGAAGATTCTGGTTACGCTCCGGACAATATAAAGCAAAAAGTAGGGCTATATTTAAGTGCATCAGATAATTTAAATTGGAGAGCGGCAACGCTATTATCAAATAATGAATTGATAGATCCATTTTTTCTGAAACAAATTTCCAATCAAAAATTTATCAGTACGTTAATTTCATATAAACTTAATTTTCATGGTCCAAGTTTATATTTAGATACTGGGTGCTCAAGTTCTTTGGTGGCAATACACATGGCATGCAGAAATCTTTTATTGAAAGAATGTGGTGTAGCCCTAGCCGGAGGAGTAAGTATAGATACCGGTACTCATATCGGATATTACCATGAAGAAGGTCAAGTCGTCTCTGAAGATGGTCATTGCAAATCTTTCGATAGCGATTCATCAGGAACAATATCAGGAGATGGCGCAGCTGTAGTTGTCCTGAAAAGATTAGAAGATGCGTTGAAAGATAATGACAGAATTTATGCTGTAATACGATCTTCTTACACAAACAATGATGGTAATAGAAAAGTTGGATATACAGCTCCAAGTGTAAAAGGGCAATCTGAGTGTATTAAAGGAGCGCATAAAATTGCAGAAGTAGATTCTGATAGTATTACTTACATAGAAGCGCACGGCACGGCTACTAGATTAGGAGATCCCATAGAAGTTGAAGCACTTAATAAGGCTTTTGGGTATAATAAAGACCACAAATGTTCTTTGGGAAGTGTCAAGTCTAATCTAGGGCATCTTGATGCAGCTGCAGGGGTAACGGGGTTTATTAAAGCCACATTGGCCATTCAAAATAAACTAATTCCTGCCACTTTACATTTTAATAAGCCAAATCCCGAAATCAATTTTGAATCTGGTCCTTTCTATGTTAGTAAGGAAAGTGAAACTTGGAATGAAAAATTTCCTTTGAGGGCTGGTGTAAGTAGTTTTGGTATTGGAGGAACAAATGCCCATATAGTGTTAGAAGAAATAGAAAAACAAAGAAAGAAAATAATACAAAAAAGGCCATATCATTTAATATACTTTTCTGCAAAAACAAGTCTTTCTTTATCTCAATATCAGAAAGAATTAGAGAACACTCTGATTAACAATCCATCTATTTCAATTGCAGATTTATCATATACCCTTTTAAGGGGTAGGTCAAATTTCGGATATAATAAATTCTTGGTATGTGATTCAAGGGAAGGTGCTATTTCTATTCTTAATGGTACTGAAAAGGAATCTCTTTTTTCATCCAAACGAACTCCAAAAAACGAAGTGTATTTCATGTTTTCAGGTACTGGAGCTCAGTATTTAAATATGGGTAAGGATATACTTAATACAGAACCATATTTTAAAAAACATGTTGAAAAAGGAGTAGCTATTTTGTTAGAATTAACTGGGATTAATTTTTATGATATTCTGTATCCAAAAAACTCGAAAGGAGAAAATTCATTGATTCATGAGATAGAATATACTTTGCCAGTGATATTTATATTTGGATATGCTTTAACACAATTATTCATATTTTGGGGTATGCGACCTAAAGGAATGATAGGTCATAGTTTAGGAGAATACATTGCCGCCTCTATTAGTGGAGTCATGTCCTTTGAAACGGCACTAAAATTGGTTGTAATAAGATCAAAATTAATGAGTACAGCTCCAAAAGGCAAAATGCTTTCAGTCGGATTGTCTGAAGAAGAATTGCAAGAATATATAGCGGAGGATTGTGAAATTTCTATAATTAATTCTCCTAATTCTTGCGTTGTTTCTGGAACTGAAAATGCTGTCAATGAACTATTAAGAGTATTGGAAAAGGAAGAAATATCATGCTCTGAGTTGAAAATATCTATAGGTGCGCACTCGTTTTTAATGGATCCCATTTTAGAAAGTTATAAAGAAGAACTAGATCAAGTAAACTTCGCTAAGCCAGAAATACCATTTATTTCTAATGTGACGGGAACTTGGATAAAAGATGAAGATGCATGTTCTGCCGATTATTGGCTAAAGCATTTACGGGCACCGGTACGCTTTTCAGATGGTATTAAGTCATTATTAAAAGAAAAAGAGGCCGTATTCTTAGAAATTGGGCCGAGTAATATGCTGACCAATATTTTTAACCAACATGGAGATTATAACCTAAATAGTAGTATTGTAATAAATACTCTTAGGCATCCTAAAGAAGAAATTAATGATCAAAAATATTTGACACAAAAAATAGGGGAATTAAAACTACAAGGAATAGATCTTGATTGGAAGAATTATTTTTCTGAAGAAGATCCGTCTATAATTTCTATTCCAACATATATCTTTAAAAAAATAGTTTTACCTACAAAGATTAACCCATTTGCAAACCTTAAGTTAAGTGATGGGGGAGTGAGCTTTGACTGGGAGCATGAGAATGAGAGTGAACATGAGGATGAGGTTATTGATGATTGGGGCGAACGTTCTGGTTTGTTGGTAGAATATGTAGCTCCAGATACCATATTAGAGGAAAAATTAATAGAATTATGGAAGAATTTCTTCCACATTGAAAGCATAGGTGTTTTGGACAGCTTCTTTTCTTTAGGAGGAGACTCGTTGAAAGGCTATACCATGATTAAAATGGTCCAAAAAATGTTTGGAATCAAACTTAATCTTAAGGATTTTTATACAAAATCAACTATTAGAGAACTCGCCAAAGAAATTGAACTCGCTCAAAAAATGATAAAACTTCAAAAACAAGACTCAAATTCAAGTACGATTAAAATTTAAAGATTCTCATTTTCGTAAATTCAATTTATAGCGTTTCAAATATTCCTTTTTTTAGAACTAAAAATAACCACACTTCAATCATAAATCTTAATGTTTGTGTTAGAGGTATCTATTCGAAGATAGTGACCTGTAATTTGTAAATAAATCGAATACCTAAGGATTAATAATTGTTTGGTAATTAGAATTTCCCTCCATATACGGTACTACTTTTAACCTTATTTAAATTGATCATTTTATCTGATCTATGATGTTGAGGATATAAACAGATTTGATATTATAAATTAATATCAAAATGCCATTATGGATGTAACGGGATAGAGATATCACTCCAATGAATTGCTGTAATTAATCAGTGAAATGTGACTATTATGAATGACATTTTATTAGAATTAGAAGAGAATAAAGTCTTTTTAAGTCTTGATGGAGAGGATCTTCTGATAAACTTTGAAGGAGAAAATCTGAACCCTGATATTCTTAAAAAATTAAAAGAAAATAAACCAAGTTTGGTAAGCTATCTTCAAAAATATAATAAGGAAGATATATATCATGAAATTCCAAAGTTATCGCACTTAGAAAAGTATAAACTTTCTTCAAGTCAATATAGAATGTGGGTACTAGGGCAATCAGAGAAAATATCCAGAGCTTATCATGTACAAAATACAGAATATTTTAATCTTGATTTAAATATTGATGCTTTTCAGAAAGCTATAGATAGGGCAATTCAAAGGCATGAATCTCTTAGAACCGTCTTTAAATTTAATTCGGAAGAAAATCAAGTTTTTCAGAAAATCATTCCTATTTCAGATTTCAATTATACTCTTCCTCGCATTGATATTAGAGAAAAGGAAAATAAAGAAGACTGGTTAAAAGAATATATTGAGAAAGATAATAAAAAGACCTTTGATTTTGAAGAAGGCCCACTTTTCCGAATGTACTTATTTCACGTTAAAGACGAAGAGTACGTTTTTTATTATAATATGCACCATATTATTAGCGACACTTGGTCATTAGGAATATTGACAAGAGATGTTATCGCATATTATGAGTCATTCATAAAAAATGAACCTCATAAGTTACCAGAACTTAATATTCAATATAAAGATTTTGCAGCTTGGAGTAATGATCAAGAAAAAAATCCAATTTTTAAAAAGGATAAGGTTTTCTGGACCTCGCTTTTTAAGGAGCCAAATTTAAGATTAGACCTTCCATCAAATAAAATTAGACCAAAAGTAAATGATTATAAGGGGATATGTTTACAAACATATATCAGTGACCAGTCTACTCAGGGTTTAAGAGCTTTGTGTAAGAAAAGAAACATTAGTCTTTTTATGGGGTTAGTGGCAATTTGGAAAATATTATTTTATAAGTATACCGGAATTAAAGATATTACAGTAGGTACCATTGTTGCGGGCAGGGATCATTTGGATTTAAAAGATCAGATTGGATGTTTTATTAATACACTGGCACTAAGAAATTATATAGACCCCAATGATTCATGTGAAGAACTTATACAAAAAGTTGGTGAATCTACTCTCATAGCATTTGAACATCAAATGTTTCCTTTCAATCTATTAATCGAGGAATTAGGCTTGACTACAGAGGTGAGTCGAGGAACTTTATTTGATATTCTAATTCAGTTGCAAAATTCAATTGAAAATGAAAGTAGTGCTTTCGAAGGAATCGATTTTGATACTATTAATAGTCGCGGAGAGAAATCAGCGACTTCAGATTTGGTTATAGATTTTGTTGAGAAAGGAGATTGTCTTGATATGACTGTTACTTTTAAAACAGGAACTTATGAAGAAGAAATGGTAACGGGATTAATTAGACATTTTAAACATTTATTGTCTGAAATCCTTAAAAACCCTAAAGCAAAGATTGCAAAAATTAATTGTTTACCTGAAGATGAGATACAAAACATTTTTGGTTTTAATAAAGTTATGGACCGTACTACAAAATTTTCTACCGTTCTAGAAGCTTTTGACAAGTACGTTAAGAAACAACCAAATGAAATAGCAATAAAAACGAACAAGTTAGAGATAAGTTATGCTGAGTTAGATGAACAATCTAACAAGTTAGCTAACTATTTGAGACAAAACTACAATTTAGAATCAGAGGACTTAGTTGGGGTTATGCTTGATCGAAATGAGGATCAAATAATTTCAATTTTGGGGGTTTTAAAGTCCGGAGCTGCTTATGTTCCGATAGATCTTAACTGCCCTGAAGAAAGAGTACGGTATATTTTAGAAGAAACAAAATGTAAGTTATGTATTGATGGAAATGAAATTCATAAATATAAAACCAGTAAAAATGTTACTCTAGAAAACATAAAGATAGATCCGTCAAGTTTGGTTTATGTTATTTACACTTCAGGATCGACAGGAAGACCTAAGGGGGTAATGATCGGACATGATAATTTACTAGATCATTTAATTACAAAATCTGAATATTTTGAGATTGAAGAAAAAGAAAATTTTATCTTATTTGCAAGTACCTCATTTGATGCTTCCGTTGATCAAATATTTTTATCGTTATTCAATGGAGGAACTCTATATATTCCGACTAAAGAAGAAATTATTGATGTCAATAGGTTTCAGCAAATTTTACAAGAACATGCCATAAATCACTTACCTGCTGTTCCATCTTTTTTACAAAAAATAAAACGAACGTCTTCAACAAGTATTAAAAGAATTGTCTCTGGAGGCGACTTTTTTATACCAGAGATTGCTAAGGAGTGGGTTGGATACACAAAGGTATACAATCAATATGGTCCGACAGAAGCTACAATAGGTGCCACTACTCATTTGATTAATGATAGTGATACAGATCGTTTTCCTATAGGTAAGCCTTTGGTAAATAATAGATGTTATATTCTTGGACCTAATACAGAAGTACAACCAATTGGTGTGGTTGGTGAAATCTTTATTGGAGGAAAAGGTGTTGCTAGAGGGTATTTTGGTAATCCAGAACTTACAGCAACTAAGTTTGTCTCAAATCCATTTGTGAAAGGTGAAAAAATGTATGCAACTGGCGACATAGGTAAATGGTTGTCTGATGGAAATATATTATTTGAAGGAAGGGTGGATCACCAGATCAAAATAAATGGATATAGAGTAGAACTTCAAGAAATTCAAAATCAGATAGAGAAAAAAGGAAGTATTCAAAAAGCTAGAGTGATTGTAAAAAACAATCAAGGTAATAATGAACTTGTGGCATACATTATTTCTGAAAAAAAAGAAGAGTTAGAGGAAATTCGAAAATTTATTGCCAAGAGACTTCCAGACTATATGATACCGGTCAGGTTTGTTCAAATGAATACTTTTCCTTTAAATAGTAACGGTAAGATTGATATAAAAAAGTTATCTGAACAAGAAGAAGGAATAGAACTTAAAGCAGACATAGAATTTCAAAAACCAAAAACAGAAAAGGAAAGGATATTGGCCACAATTTGGGCACATGTTTTACGCCGGGAAAGAGTAAGTAGGAAAGATAACTTTTATTATCTAGGAGGAGATTCGATAAAACTTATTCAAGTAATTGCCAAATTAAGACAAGAAGGGTGGCGTATTAAAGTTGAACACGTTATTCAATTTCCTGTTTTAGAAGAATGTGCTTTACATTTAACAGAAAACCTAAGGTTTATAGATCAAAAACCAATAGTAGGAAGAGTTGCTCTAACACCCATACAACGAGCATTCTTTACAAACCCTCTTATAGTAAACAAAAACTATTACAACCAATCTGTAGTTTTAAAAAGTAAGCATAAAATTGACACCGAAGTTTTGCAATACAGTATTGATGAAATAATAAATCATCACGATGCTTTACGTATAGTATTTTCCAAAAATAATAATGATATAATTGGTTATACCAAGGTTTTTGATAATAGTATCCCTTGTGAAGTGAAATTTATTGATCTAAGCGATGTTGTAAATGTAAAAGAAGAAATTCAAAAATATGGAGAAGAAAATCAGAGTAGTTTTAACATTGCAAAAGGGCCTCTATTAAAGGTAATCCATTTCCATCTGGATACTGAGGATCTTATTGTAATTATTATTCATCATTTAGTAGTAGATGGAATTTCGTGGAGAATTATTTTGGAAGATTTAGCTAATATTTATAAAAACAAAAATGAGAATAAAGAATATCAACTTCCCTTAAAGACCGACTCTTATCAAAGATGGGCATTAGAACTACAAAAATATTCAGGAAGCGTCATATTGGGTAACGAAAAGAAATATTGGGAAAATATCTGTTCAAAGTTTTCGTCGAATGCACTTTCTAAGCGGTTTAAGAATTTTCAGTCACTACCAATGGGTAATACTGATTATTTTTCTTTGGATGAGAAACAAACAAAATCCTTATTAACCTTGGTTCCTAAAGCGTTTAAGACCGAAATAAATGAAGTATTACTATCTGCACTAGGAGAGGCAATTTGGAAGTCTTTTGGAGTGACAGATACCTTTTTAAAGGTAGAAGGACACGGGAGAGAAGATATTATAGATCACCTTGACATAGGTAGAACCGTAGGATGGTTCACCTCGTTTTTTCCTTTCTTATTAAAAGTGTCTAATACAAAATCTTCAGTTGAAAATTTACTTTCTGTACAAGAAGATATGCGAAGAATTCCTAATAAAGGTATAGGATATGGTATTTTAAGGTATTTATCAAACAATCCTTCATTAGAAATAGAACCAAGTATCGAGTTTAACTATCTGGGTGATTTTGGAAATAATGTAGAGAGTAATGAATCAGAATCAATATTTGAGTATGGTTCAGAAAATGTAGGACGAAGCTCTGAAAATAACAATGGAAATGGAATTGTTATAAGTATTCAAGGTATGGTCGTCCACAATAAATTAGAAATGACCATTAATTATGTTCCAGGAAGTATTGAAACAGATGAGATAGTTCAATTAACACAATCATATAAAAAGTGTTTGACAAACTTGATTGAAGTATTAGGACTTCATAGTCAGGAACAGACTCAATTTGAAATAGGACATTTTTGGAACAATGGTGATAGCGTTGCCTTATCATACAATCAAAAGTATATTTTGAATAGTAGGCAAACTCAGCTTGAAATAGGACCCATAGAGATTCCAAATTATTCAACAATAGAAAATTTTAAAAAAAAGTTTAGAACCTTTATTAATTATCATAAAGTTCTTTCAGTTGAATATTACAAGAAGGACAGAGAAGTTTATCAAAGAATCAAAGACCCCGATCTTCTTAAAATAAAGTTTGAGGAAATATATACTAGTAATCTTGATTTACGTACCCAAGATTTAATGGAACAATTAAGGCAGCCATTTGATGTTTTTCAAGGAGAATTAATTAGGGTAAATATATTTATTGATAAAAGTAGTAATAAAACATATGCATATTTCTGCATATATCACGCCCTACTAGATGGATTTACAGGAAAAATATTAGAAGATGATTTGCTACTTTTTCTAGATAATAAAAAAATACAACAAGATTATGTGACTAATTTTGATTTTTCGGTTTGGCAACAACAATACTTACAAACTAAAGAGGCATTTCTACAAAAACAAATTTTTATAGATAAACTAAAGCAAATTGACCTTAAAAAATCTAAAACCCTTAAAAGGAAATCAGTAGAATGCCTATCTCAAAGATATACTATTCATGGGAGTGGTTTGAATTTCATTAAAAAAACATGTAGCGAATCTGGATTGTCATTATCTTCTTTTTTTATGGGAATGCATCAAGAATGGATCGCACATTTTTGTAAAAATAAAATGATACAACTTGCAATAGCTGACGGGCGAGAACAAGAAATTAAGGAGTTTGAAGGGAAAACCATTTTAGGAATAATGAATAACTATATCCCTATGATTATAGGCTCTATATCAAATAAAACAATAACGGAGCATCTATCAGCGGTATATCAGGATTACTTAAATAGTAGATTAATACAACAAATACCTTTTGGACTGTTACGTGAAGAATTATGGAAAAATGATGGCGTAGACCTGGAAAACTACGTTGGAGGAACATTTAATTTTCAAGTGTTTAATAGCAATAAAAGGAATGAAAACTTTATAAGTACAGCAATCACCGAGAAAGATGTAAATGATTTTACGAAAGGCTTAGACTTAACTTTAATGGTATATAACAATGCAATAGATATTAAACTGTCGCATGACATAAAGTTATTTAAAGAATCGTTTAAAATAGAGGGCCTGATACAGAACTTTATAAATAAACTAAAAAAGTAAAATGAAGGAAATGAAAAATGTCATAATTGTAATTTATCTATTGTTTCCAATTTTTATTGTAGCGCAGGAAATTAAAGGAAATGTAGAAGGTGAAAATGAAATGTTGGTTTATGCAAATGTATTTTTAACAAATCAAGAAGGAGAAATTATTAAAGGTACTTTAACCAATGATCAGGGAGAGTTTTTGCTAAATATATCGGAGGGTAATTATATGTTAACCGTTAGTTTTTTAGGTTTCACAAAATACCAAAAGCAATTAACTGTGCAGGACAATCTAAATTTAGGAGTCATTAAGCTAATACCCAATCAATTTAGAGAAAAAAGACTAATTTATAGTAAAGGCTACCAGTAGTTGTCGAGGTTGGGATGTTTTTATTGGTATCGAAATTATACTTTATATAACAAACGATTTTTTGAAGATGAAAGCGCGAAATTTAATATACTTTATTCCGGAAATATTGATGTTTACGTTATAACAGAGCTCATGCGGTCGGAATGTGAACTCCCTATTTTATTGAAATTTTACAGCTCATGATCTTGTCAATCGAAATTTAACTACTAATTTATTAGTAAATATACTAAAAAATTAGTAGATTTGAGATTAAGAAGTAATAAAACATGAAAAAGCTTACAAAACGTGAAGATCAAATCATGCAGATTGTATGGAAGTTAGAAAAAGCCTTCATACGAGATGTTATCGAACTCTTACCAGAACCTAAACCACATTATAACTCGGTAGCAACCATTATTAAAATTTTGGTTAAAAAAGGGGTTTTACAATCTAGAAAGATAGGGAATACACATCAGTATAGTCCCGTTGTGGAATTTGAAACCTATAGAGATGACAATCTTATGAATATTAAAAAGAAATTCTTTGGCAATTCGTTTCCAAAGATGATGGCCTACTTCGCTAAAGAAGAAAACCTGTCTGAAGAAGAGTTATCAGAATTAATAGCTGTTATTAAATCTAACAAAAACAAGAAATCATGATAGCACTTTTAATAAAAACATCACTTATCATAACTGTTATTTTAGGATTTTATAAAATTCTAATAGAGAAAGAAAGCTTTTTTTCTACCAATAGATTATATCTTGTAATTGGCTTAGTGTTAACTTTTACTATACCATTAATCCCTTTGCCAAAATTAATCACTAATCAAGGTTTGGTATCTGAATTTTTAGAACCTTCAGAAACTCAGAACATCAAGGTAAAAGAAATTGAAGAAGTGTATCCAGACGATGTTTTAAATGATAAGACATCAGTAATTGGTTCCGTACAAATAACAAAAGATGCTGTTACCAAAATTGAGCCCTCACCAAACCTATCGGATTGGTTGCTTATAGTTTATCTATTTGGTATAGTTGTTTTGACTCTAAATTTTTTGACACAAATTGGAAGTTTGTTATTTAAAATAGTACGTTCAAATGACAAAATCTTAGATCTTGATGGTATAATTATTAATTCAACAAGTACTAAAGAACCTTGCTCTTTTTTTAACTACATATTTATTAACCCTGAACAGTATGAACTAGAAATCTATGAGCAGATTATTGCACACGAAAAAATCCATGTCAAAAAGCGCCATAGTTTAGATTTATTGCTTTCTGAACTCGCAGTTATAGTATTGTGGTTCAATCCTTTTGTGTGGCTTTTCAGAAGGGAAGTGGAGAAAAATATTGAATATCAAACGGATTACCTGTTAATCAATACCGATAAGGTTGAAAAAGGTAGTTATCAAATGAATTTGCTAAAGATAGCGACATTTAGCAGACCTCTTACCATTACTACAAATTACAATCAATCATTGGTCAAACAACGAATTTTAAAAATGAACAGCAAAAAATCAAATCCACATAGTTATTGGAAGTATGCATTTACTTTGCCATTATTTTTCTCACTACTACTATTATTTAATAAACCTTATGCTGCATTTGGACAAAAGGACCAGCTGAATTTGGATAATTCTTCAATTGAAACAGATACGGCATCAGAAACTGAATATTTTTCAGATTGTGAGGCTTTCAAAAAAGCTTTGGAAGATAAGGACGTAACTAAATTAAAAGAAATTTTAATCAATCTAGACCCTGCGTGTCTCGAGCGTGTTGAAAAATCTGAGCAAAACGGATTAGCTTTTGTGACAACAAAACTAAAAGAAGGAGCTGACCTTAAGGTAGATACCATTGGTAATCTCATGATAAGTAATTCCAACAGGGAAACAACGAAAATAGTAAATACCAATATAATTTCAAAAGACATGACAAGTTCAAATCCCGAATGTAAAATGCTATTAGAAGCTGTAAGAGCTAATGATATTATAAAGGTTAAAGAATTATTAAAAACAACAAATGCTAATTGCATCGATCCAAATCCTGGTTATGTTGAAGTAAAATCAGAAAACTATGATTATAGGTACAAAAGAGCGCGTATGCCTTTATTTGCAGTCGCAAGAACAGGAAATCTTGAAGTCGCCAAGTTATTAGTAAAAGCAGGTGCCGATGTAAAGTATAGAGATGGAGGTTATGGTACAGCTCTTATTAGCGCTGCGGAATTTGGAAGCCTTGAAATTTTGAAATACCTAAAGTCTAAAGGCGCGCCAATTAGCATTCAGAATAGCGGTCAAAGTTCTGCATTAAGTGCCTCAGCCAAAAATGGCCATAGTGAAATCGTTGAATATTTAGTATCAGAAGGCGTAAAAATTAATGCACAAACCATTGACCAAGGATTCGCATTAAATGCTGCTGCCAAAAACGGGCATTTAGAGACAGTAAAATTACTTTTGGATAAAGGTGCAGATATTAACCTTCAGAATAACGGTCAAGGATCCGCATTAAATGCTGCTGCGAGAAACGGACATTTAGAAACCGTAAAACTACTTTTGGACAAAGGGGCAGATATTAACCTTCAGAATAATGGACAAGGTTCAGCATTGAATGCTGCTGCTAGAAATGGGCATAATGAAATCATAGAATATTTAATACTCAAGGGTGCAAATATAGACCTGCAAAATGTTGGACAAGGTTCTGCACTAAATGCCGCCGCAAGGAATAACAACAATGTTGGGGTAAAGTTGTTATTGGCCAAGGGGGCAAAAATTAATGCACAAACTAACGGCCAAGGATCTGCCTTAAATGTCGCAGCCAAAAACGGGCATTTAGAAACCGTAAAATTACTTTTGGACGAAGGCGCGGATATTAACCTTCAGAATAACGGTCAAGGATCCGCATTAAATGCCGCAGCCAAAAACGGACATTTAGAAACCGTAAAATTACTTTTGGATAATGGCGCAGATATTAACCTTCAGAATAATGGACAAGGTTCAGCATTGAATGCTGCTGCTAGAAATGGGCATAATGAAATCATAGAATATTTAATACTCAAGGGTGCGAATATAGACCTTCAAAATAATGGACAGGGTTCTGCACTAAATGCGGCCGCAAGAAATGGATTATTGGTCACGGTTAAACTACTTGTAAATAAAGGCGCTGATGTTAATTTATACAGCGCTGGTCAAGGCACCGCTCTATCAGCTGCTTCCAAGAACAAACATCAAAACATTGTTGACTACTTGCTTTCTAAAGGAGCTAAACATATCTACAGTCATTAAATAAAAATTCTAATCTATCATCAAGGGGTTGTATGAATACACGGAACTACCTCATTTGAGAAGATGAGTTAAACCAAGGTTTTATTGGACATATTACTTTAAACCTATACGAGAAGTTAACCCTAGTTCAATTGAATAATACAAACACGTAACATTTCGTGAATTTCTAACCATTTACTGATATCGGTTCGACAACAATTCATAGTATTCCTCTTGTGTTGACTTCCCCATAAGGAAGGTATTCAGGTCAACTTACAGGCTAATAAGGAGCAAGATTATATTATCACTGAGTAAACAAAGAATCCAATACTTTTTCTAAAATGGAAATCGATTCTTAATAGAAAATAGCATTCAATTTTCAATTGCTTAATGGTAATAAAAGGAGTGAAAACTTTATGAATACGGTAATTTCTGAAAAAGATGTAAATGATTTTACCAAAGGCTTACTTAGACTATACTTTAATGATATATAATAATGCAATAGATATTAAACTGTCCTGTGATGCAGCATTATTTAAGGAATTTTAAAATAGAACACTTAATACAAAACGCAATAAATAAGCTAAAAAAGTAACATGAAAAACATAAAAAATGTCATAATTGGAATTTATCTGTTATTTCCGATTTTTATAGTAGCACAGGAAGTTAAAGGAACGGTAGAAGGTGAAAATGAAAAGTTGGTTTATGCAAATGTATTTTTGACAAATCAAGAAGGAGAAATTATTAAAGGAACTGTAACGAATGATCAGGGAGAATTTGTACTAAATGTATCAGAAGGCGATTATATGTTAACCGTTAGTTTTTTAGGTTTTACCGAATACCAGAAGCAGTTAACTGTGCAAGGCAATTTAAATTTAGGAGTTATTAAACTAATACCCGATCAAAATGTACTCAATGAAGTTGTAGTTGTTTCTAAAAAACCGATGATTGAAAGAAAGGTTGATAGATTGGTGTTTAACGTAGAGAATAGTATAGCCGCTAGCGGAGGAGATGCCTTGGGCGCATTGAAAGTGGCTCCAGGTCTAAGGGTAAATAATGGTGATATCTCTATGATTGGAAAAGACAACGTTAGAGTTATGGTTAATAATCGCATGGTACAATTGTCTGGAGATGATTTAGCTAATTTTTTAGCCGGAATATCTTCAGATGATTTAAAAAAGATTGAAATAATAACAAATCCACCATCAAAATATGAAGCATCGGGAAATAGCGGTATTATCAATATAGTTTACAAAAAAGGAATTAGAAATTCTTGGAATAACAGTACTACGTTAACACATACTCAATCGGTTTTAGGTTTTTCTGACCTAAGAAATACTTTTTCTTATAATAAAGGAAATCTGAGGTTTTTAGGAAATTTGAGCGGGAGAACAGGAGATATGCAAGTAATTGAAACTGCGGACTTGTTTTATCCTAATGAAACATGGAGAACATCAATAGAAAGAAAAGATAAAAAGGATTTTTTCTTTGGTAGGGCCGAAGTTGATTATGACCTAAGTAAAAAAACTACTATCGGAGTGCAGTATTTATACAATAAATCTACCCCTGATATTATTGATCAACCGATAACGGATATTCTGGACCTTAATAATGCTTTGACCTCAAGGCTAATTACTAATGGACTTTCCAATAGAGACGATGTTAATCAATCGGTTAATGCGCATTTAATTACAGAATTAGATACTTTAAACCGAAGATTATCTATTGATTTAGATTACTTTGATTTTAAGTCAGATGTAAATCGATCAATTTTGACCAATAGATTTTCTGACTCAGGAGACCCCTTAGATGTGAATTTTTCGGCAAGAACCCCGGCAAATCAAGCTATTAGCAATTATAGCCTTAAAATTGATATGGAGCATCCTATAAAGGGGTATAATTTAACATATGGTACTAAATTAAGCTTTATCACGACTAAATCTGGTACAACGTTTTACAATACCATTAGTGGAGAAGAAGTTGTTGATCCCGGGCGAACTAATGATTTTACGTATAAAGAAAATATTCAAGCATTCTATGCAAGTGTTTCAAAGAAATTAAGTGATAAATGGGAAACTAAGTTGGGGTTACGAGTTGAGAATACACAAACAGAAGGAATATCTATTACTACTACAAAGAATGATTATATTAATTTTTTTCCAACGTTTTATCTTTCATACCTAAAAAATGATAACAATTCTTTTTCAATAAATTATGGTAGAAGAATTCGAAGACCAAATTATGATTACTTAAACCCTTTTAGATGGTATTTATATAGTAATTTTTATACTGTGGGAAATCCATTTTTAAAACCTTCATTTAATGATAATTTTGAATTCTCACATACTTTTAAAGAATCATTGATTACTACAGTTGGTCTGTATATTCAGTCAAATGGGTTTTCTAATGTGGCCGATGTTGATAGTGAAGATAATACGCTGATTTTTAGAAAAGAGAACTTTTTTTCAAAATATACTCTTGGTCTTTCTGAATCATATGACTTTAATAAAGTTTCTTGGTGGTGGGCAAACCTCTATGGTGGATTATTTTATTACATTGTAGATTTTGATCCTATTGATATAGAACTTGATGCAATAACAGAAAAATTAGGTTATTATTTAAGTTGGAAAAATACATTTACATTAAATAAAAGTAAAAGCTTAAAGCTGGATTTGAGTTATTGGTATAGTTCATCATTCATTAGAAATTTTGGGGAAATAGGCTCGTCTAGTAGTTTAGATTTAGGCCTTAAATATTCTTTAAAAAGTAACTTACAGCTGTCCGCTGGAGTTTATGATATATTTAAAGACAGTTTTACATTAAACAGAAAAACCTCGAATGGTGTGAACCAAGAATATACTAGTTATTTTGGTAATAGAAATGTTCGTTTTTCATTAAAGTATAATTTTGGTAATAAAAATATTAGGGTAAGATCAAGAAGATTAGGGAATTCTGATGAAAGAAAAAGAACCGGAATATAATCAAAACCATTACCCGACATCCCGTAACTAATTAAACATGATTGTCTATGTTTTTTAGCAGTCCTACACAATAAAAAAATAGGAACGTAAACAATTTGCCTTCAAGTATTCCTAGATACAAACTTGTATTTATTGTTATAAATCCGAAGTGACATCAAATTTATTTAATATGAAACCAATTATTTTAGTAATAGGTGCATGTGGTCAGTTAGGCTCCGTATTGACAGGGGTTTTAAGAGATGTTTATGGAAAAAAATCTGTAATAGCATCAGATATAATATCAAATAAAATATCCTCGGCTGGTATTTTTGAATTTGTCGACTCAACAGACATGAATAGAATTAGTGAAATAGTTATTAAATACAAAGTAACTCAGATATATCATTTAGCAGCGGTTCTATCTGCAAGAGGAGAAAAATCACCTTTAGAAACATGGGATACCAATATGAGGACATTTATTAATGTTTTAGAGGTTTCTAGAAAAAGTGGTATAGAAAAGGTTTTTTTTCCAAGCTCAATTGCTGTTTTTGGTAAATATGCGACAAAAAATAACACCCCTAATGAAACATATTTAAATCCTTCTACCGCATATGGGATAAGCAAAGCAGCAGCAGAAAGTTGGGCGGAATATTACTTTAAAAGATATGGGTTGGATGTACGTTCCATAAGATTTCCTGGAATTATAGGGTATCAATCAAAACCTGGAGGGGGAACAACCGATTATGCCATAGATATTTATTATAAGGCAGTTGAAGGAATAAATTTTAGCTGTTTTTTGAGAGAAGAAACCAAACTGCCTATGATTTATATGGATGATGCCATAAGGGCTGCAATAGAAATAATGGAAGCTCCCAAAGAAAACATAATGATTAGAACATCTTATAATTTGTCAGGAATGAGTTTCTCACCTAGAGAAGTGGTAGAGTCTATAAGGGATTATTATCCATTTTTTAAAACAGAGTTTAATCCAGATTTTAGACAGGAGATAGCTGATAATTGGCCTAATACTATAAATGATTCTAGAGCAAGAATTGATTGGGGGTGGAAACCAAAATTTAGTCTAGACTTAACCACAAAAGCTATGATTTATAATTTAAGAAAACAATACAGTGGGCAGGTGAGTGAAAAGTTATATTCTAGGTCAAAGCAAAATTAAATTACATCAAAATAAGTATATGCGTAATAAACCACAACTTTTTTTACTCCATTTTGCTGGAGGGAGCTCTTATTCATTTGATTTTTTAAAAAGGTATATAGATGTAGATATTATGGATTTCATTCCATTAGAAATACCAGGAAGAGGAAAAAGGTTTAGAGAAGAATTATTGACAACTAAGGAATCGGTCATCCAAGATTATTTAGATCAAATTATTGTATTAAGAAATAATCAACCTTATATAATTTATGGTCATAGTATGGGGGCTACAATCTCATTGTCGGTAGCTAATGAGATGCAGCAAGTAGGTGACCTTCCTTTATCTTTAATTGTTTCCGGTAATGCTGGACCAGGTATCAAGAAATCTGATGAAGAAAAAAAGGAAAAACGCTATTTAATGAAGGATAGTGATTTTAAAGAGGAATTACGAAAATTAGGAGGGGTTCCCGAAGAAGTTTTAGAAAATAGTGAATTATACGATTTTTTTAACCCTATTATGCGAGCTGACTTTGAAGTGTTGGAAGAAGGCGGCTATTCAGAAGAAGATATACGATTACAAATACCCATTTATGCATTAATGGGATCTAAAGAAGAAACTAGCAATGAAATTGAAAACTGGAAAAGATTTACTGCCAAAAAGTTTACTTACGAAATTTTAGAAGGAAATCATTTTTTTATAGATGATTACCCTAATTATTTGGCAAAAATAATTGAAGAGATTATGATAAGCCATAAAATCATATATAATCTTTAAAAGACAACTCATGAGTATTAAGGCCTCAATAAAAAGATAACTAGAAGTAATACATAAGTAAAAGTATAAAACAAAGAATGCTTTTATGTCTATGACACAGCTAAATCTTTTTCTACCAATGTCTAACCAGGCTTTCTATAATCTGTTTTTTTAATTCTAATAAAAGTATAAAATAAAACAATAAAATCATGAATAAAGATATTGAAAACCATCTGTCGGATTATGTTTTAAGGGGAAGCTTGTCAGATATTTTAGAAATAGAAGAAGGTCGAATTTGTGTGTTGGGCATAGGGTATCCGATATTTGTAAATGACAAGGGGAGGATAACTAAAATTAAAGACATAAAATTGGATTTAGAAACCTCTTCAGGACTTACCTATCAATTATGGAGCTTAAATTTTATTAATTCAACATTACAGAATTCCAAAAGAAAAACCAAAATACTTGAAATAAGAAAAAAAGCAATCACGCTTCTGATAAAAACTTTATCAAACCTAGAAAACAGTAAAAGTTTACAAGAAGTTTTCACGCTATTAAAGAATGTCGAAAAAGAAAGAAAATCTTTAAAAGCAGAAATATAAAAGCTTTTGATCAGAGAAGGCACTTAATATACAATAGGTAATTTAAAATTTTCTACGAATGCTATTTGTTTTCGAAAATATTAGCATTGAAGAAGAAAGTCAATTTAGACCATCGGCGTAAATGGCTAACGCGCGTTGACATTTTTTTCCAAGTTCTACAGTTAAAGAAAGGGTTACAAGGGTTTTAGACCACATAGCACGTTGTCCCAAACGAGTACATTCAAATGAATCAAAATCTAGTTATGACTAGGGCCTAAATATGGGAGAAGGTCATCTGAAAATCGATTTTCTAATTTGAAAAAGATAAATTTTAGTATAAAACGTCTTTATGTTAATGACAAAAAGATTGATTCTCCTACAAATTTAATTGACGATTAATAATTAATATTTAACCAATATTAATACCATGGTGTTAATATTTAATAACCTCAAAAATGCTAAAGTTAAAACCAAAAGATATCCTTCTTCTTTTATTATATGCGATACCCAATACAATTCTAAGTTTTGGTATAATATATATTATAAACAATGTTCTTTCAGGCAACGAAGAATTTTTAAAGGATTATATGATTATAGTTTTTTTATCTACAGTGGCCTACGCATATTTACTCAATGTCATTTTTCAGAAAGGACTCAATAAGTACACTTTTGAGCTCTTATATGAGAATGAAAAAAACCTATTCAATCAGATACTAAAAGCACCCTTGGTAACTTTAGAAAAATTTGGTACACAACGATTTTATACGGCCATGGAGGACTTACGATTATTCTCCAATTTACCATATACACTAACACATACAGTAAGCTCCTTATTAATGTTGATATTAGGTATGATATACATGTTTACTTTGTCTGCTGTTTCTGCAGCAATAGTAATTGTTCTTGTAATTTTAGTAGCGCTATGTTATTTTGTTGTAATGAATTCTATGTCTAATCAAGTAGCAAAATTACGAAAGTTGAATGAGCATTATTATAAGTATGTAGATGACTTAATCGGGGGGTTCAAAGAATTGAAATTAAGTAAATCCAGACAAAGAAATATTATGAAGGAGCATCTTGGTCCAAATCGTGATAAATCTGAAGGTCTGGATTTTAACATTAATTACGTTTTTCTATCTATTAATATGATTAGTCAATATGGGTTATATGTAGTTATTGCTGCCATTCTGTTTGGATTACCAGCTTTTGGATTATTAGAAAGAGAAGGAGTGATTGCCTATGTTGTGGTTATACTTTTTATTTCTGGGCCGATAAATAACCTAATCAATTTACAGCAAGCATATACTCGTTTTATGGTTGCGAATAGAAGGATTAATAGCTTTATGGAAGATTTCCAAATTAGTATGGAAAATGAAACCTATATAGATAGTGAAGACCAAGTATTTAACTCTCTAAGTTTCAAAAACGTTTGTTTTGATTATGAAGGCGAAAATGAAGAAAAAACATTTGCATTAGGCCCAATAGACCTTGAAATTAATAAAGGCGAAGTCCTATTTATAGTTGGAGGTAATGGATCAGGAAAAAGCACATTTATTAATGTTTTAACTGGCTTGTATAAACCTTCGGAAGGTGAAATTATTTTAAATAATGATAAAACTTTAAATATTAAGGATGACTTACAAGATTCAATGACTGCAATTTTTACAAACAATCATATTTTCTCGCACAATTATGATAATTATACTCTTGAGGAAAACGCTGAATATCAAGAGTTGTTAAAAACGATGCGATTAGATGAAGTTGTCACTGACGATAAAGAAGAATCTGCAAGAAGAAATTTCTCCAAAGGACAAAGCAAGCGCATGTCTATGATTTTTGCGCTTCTAGAAAAAAAACCAGTCCTGGTTTTAGATGAGTGGGCAGCTGATCAAGACCCACATTTTAGAAAATATTTCTACGAAGAATTAATCCCAAAATTAAAAAGAGAAGGAAAGACCATTATTGCAGTAACTCATGATGATGCATATTTTCACCTTGCAGATCGTATTATCAAATTTGATTACGGAAAGATAGTCAAAGATGTTGATGCAAGTAGTAAAATGGAACTTACCGAAAGCCTTTGGGCGTAGATTTAATCATTGCGTAGCTAGGGTACTTCATTCGCACAAACAATTGTAATACCCGTTAACTTAGATAATATCATTATGAAATTGACGCTTCCGCAGCAAGATGTCTATTTTGAGCAATTGTTGTACCCAAATGAGCCCATTTATAACATTGGGGCTAAAATAGAAATTAAAGGTAGCATAGATTTTGAAACCTTAAATAAAGCCTATGTTGCGCTTATTAATCAACACGATGCGTATCGAAGCATTGTTGTAAAGCATAAAGAACATGTAGAAATAGAGATTTTAACAGAACATGAATCCTTGTTGGATTTCGTTGATTTCTCTAAAGAAAAGGATGCAGATAAAGAAGCGAATCTTTTTATGCAAAAAACCTTTAAAAAACCTTTTGATTTTAATAGCGGAGAGCTATTACATAAGTTTATTTTGGTCAAGGTAGATGATACATTTCATTATCTGTTTTCCGTATATCATCACATAATAACAGATGGTTGGGGGACATCTTTGATGTTTCAAAGATTAGTTAAGAATTATAATGAACTCCTTGATCAAGGTCAGATAATGACCAAGTACCCTTACAGTTATAAAGATTTTGTTGAAAATGATAAAGATTATTGTAATTCAGAAGCCTTTACAATTGATAAAATATATTGGAAAGAAAAGTTTCTAAGCCTTCCTGAACCTTTATTTACAAGAATTGATGAAACCGCTCATGTTAATAAAAGTGAACGAAAAGAGCTAATATTAAAGCGATCAACCTATAACCAACTTTTGCTTAAGGCACAAGAAAGCAAGGGTTCTACTTTTCATCTAATATTAGGAATCTTATTTCTTTATTTTGGAAGAAAACATCAGAATAAAGATTTTGCGGTAGGGCTTCCTGTATTAAATCGAGGTAAATCTGTCTTCAAGAAGACTGTAGGCCTTTTTATGGGGATTTCTGCATTAAGAATAGAGTTAGATTTTAAC
The DNA here is from genome assembly GCA_965238025.1 of Aggregatimonas sp. GTDB lineage: Bacteria > Bacteroidota > Bacteroidia > Flavobacteriales > Flavobacteriaceae > Pelagihabitans. The sequence goes on from OZ250162.1 coordinate 2,948,732, forward strand.
GATACTTTTGATACTCTTGTTTATAAAATCAGACAACAACTCAGGCAGGATTATCGATATCAGCGTTTTCCTCTAGGAAAACTTATACAGGAATTAGGTCTTTTTCAGGAAAGAGAGAGATTATTTAATATTACTTTATCCTATGAGAAGCAGAATTATGCCGATCATTTTAAAAGCACTAAGACCAGAGTTATTCCATTAACACATCAATCTGAACGTGTAGCTCTAGCTGTTTACATTAGGGAATTTGATGAACTGGAAGATGTGAAAATTGATTTTGACTATAACTTAAATTACTTCGATGAAAATTCAATTGCTCAGATCATCTTACATTTTGAAGAACTTATTAATGATATAAGAATAAATGCAAAAAAGAAACTAATAGATTATCAATATTTAACTGAAACTGAAGAAAAACAGCTATTATATAATTTTAATCAAACGCAAGCAGATTATCCAAAAGAGACTACGTTGCTATCTTATTTTAACATTCAAGTAAAGAAGAGATACGACCACCTAGCGGTAAAAGATAAGTCCAAATCCTACACATATGGTGAATTGGATATACTGTCAGATAGAATAGCTGATTTTCTATTTGAGAATTTTCGAGATGATTTATCACCCATTGCAGTTTTGATGGATCGTTCCGCCAATTTGGTAGCTATATTAATGGGAATATTTAAGTCCGGACGGGCGTATATTCCTTTAGACCCGACCTTTCCTAAGAAGAGACTTGGTTTTATAGTGGCTCATAGTGAGGTAAAATGTATTATAGGGAACGAAAAATTAAAGGATGTAGTAAAATCTAAGGCCACATTTATAAATGCTGAAGTAATCCTGCATTTTGACGAGACAATTAGCGCCATAAATTTCGACTATAAAGTCAAGTTAAACAATAAGGCATATATAATTTATACCTCGGGATCGACTGGAGAACCAAAAGGTGTTGCGATTGGGCACCAATCACTATTAAATTTTTTATTGAGTATTCAGCGAAAACCCGAAGTGAATTTGCAAGATTTGTTATTCTCGGTGACCACACAATCTTTTGATATTTCAATATTAGAATTCTTTGTGCCGCTAATTTCGGGAGCAACATTGTACATCGCGAATAACGATATCCTCGCAGATCCATTTACTTTAATTGATGTTTTGAAAAAAGTTAAACCAACCATAATGCAGGCAACACCTAGTTTTTACCAGATGTTATATAATGCAGGTTGGGGCGGAGATAAAAATTTGAAAGTGTTATGTGGAGGAGATCTTTTAAGTAAATCTTTAGCTAAGAAATTAATCAACACCAGTGCCGATGTATGGAATATGTATGGTCCTACAGAAACAACTATATGGTCAAGTATTAAGAAAGTAACGAAAGCCGAGGAGGCATCGAATATCGGTAGGCCAATACAAAACACAACGTTTTACATACTAGATAAGTCTTTAGGACTTTTGCCTATAGGCACTCCTGGGAATATCTATATTGGCGGCGATGGTTTAGCGCTAGGGTATTTAAAGAACAAAAAGTTGACCGAAGAAAAATTCATAACTAGCCCTTTTGATGATGCAGAAAAAATCTATGACACCGGCGATATCGGCAGATGGAATATCAAAGGAGAAATAGAATTTTTGGGCCGCAGTGATACTCAGGTAAAAATAAGGGGCTATCGCATAGAATTAGGTGAAGTAGAAGCCCAACTTGAGCAATTAAGCGTTGTAAAATCGTCTGTGGTTGTTGCTAGGAAGAGTGCAAATCAAGAGGCTTATCTTTTAGCCTATGTTATCCTTGACCAAAACACTATTGATGTTGACCTCATTATTAATAAGCTTCGAAAGAAGTTGCCCGAATATATGATACCAAATAAGATTATTCCTTTGGAGCATTTTCCCTTAACGCCAAACAAAAAAGTTGATAGAAAATCTTTGACTCAGCGTAAAGTAGATTCTAGAATAATTAAATCTGTAGATAAGAAGCCTACTACCGAATTAGAAATTAAACTTTGTGAATACTTTAAAGAGGTTTTAAAATTAAAAAATGAAATAGGCGTAGTTGATAGTTTTTTCAGCCTTGGAGGGCATTCATTAAACGCTGTTAGATTGATTGGGATTATTGAAAAAAGATTACATTATCACATTTCCTTAAAGACTATTTTTCATTACCCAACAGTAAAATTACTATCACGTTTTTTGGAAGGAAAAGAGGTTATGGGGCTAGAACCAATAATTCCTGTTTTAGAAAGATTACATTATCCCATTACATTACCTCAATATGCAATTTGGTTGGCAAGTCTTCAAAATGAAAAATCTATTGCATATAATATGTTCAGATCCTTTAGCATTGAGGGATATATAGAAAAAACAGTTCTAGAAAAATCTTTCAATAAAGTTATTCGTAAATATGAATTACTGAGAACCAATTTTATAGAATTTGAAGGCTACCCATACCAAAAAATCAACTCGATAGAAGATGTTTTTTTTAAAATAGATGAGTTTTTTGTTGATGATTCCAAAAAAGATGTGGTTTTAGAAAATTATGTAAACCAATGGTTTGATTTAGAAAATGAAATATTAATACGTGTTGGCCTTTTTCATATAGAAAATAAAGAAAGTATATTAACTTTTGTGACACATCACATTATAATGGATGGATGGTCATTAGAAATTTTAATCAAGGAAATTGTAGATTACTACAACGCCTTGAACAAAGCAAACAGTTTTGAAGAAAAAAGATTGAGTTTTCAATTTAAGGACTATGTAGTTTGGCAGCGTAAATTAGAACTCGAAAATGAGAGTGTTAATCGAAGTTTCTGGAGACAATATCTTGAAGACTATAGGTGGAAAAGGTTAATTTCCTATGACGAAGAACCCACGAATGATCAATATTCTGGCACTTTTTATTGCTTTAGTTGGGATAAGATGTTTTTTGAAAAATTGAACAAAACTGTATTAGAACAAAAAATAACGCTCCATACACTTCTGATTGCAACTTTCAATATTTTAATTTTTAAAATGCAAGGTCTTGAAGATATTTGTTTGGGGACAATAAATTCAGGAAGGCCCTTCTCCGATTTACATTCACAGATCGGCATGTTTGTTAAAACATTACCCTTACGCCTAAAAATTATTCCCAGCAAACCCATCGCCGAAGTATTACAGAAGGTACAAGAAGATTTGTTGGCAATAGATAGTCACCAAGACATACCTGGTGAATTACACAGCACATTACGATTTGAAGCTATATTGGTTCTGCAAAATCAGACATATGATTATAAGAGAATTAAAGTTGATCAAAACCTGATTTTAAAATCTCATGCCGTTAATCCTAAATATAATCGCATACCCTTACTGCTTGATTTTTCTATAGATGATGAATGCTTGCATGGTTCAGTTCATTATGACACTTGTAGATATGAAAAGGGAACAATTGATCTTTTAGTATTGAGATATAAAAAAATCTTGGATCAAATTATCAATAACACTAATGTTTCGGTAAGAAATATAGATGCTGATTTGGCATTCGAAAAAGAGAAGGTTATTGACATAGATTTTAATTTTTAAAAATAAAGTATCAACAAAATTTTATTTCCAACAGTTATGAGAATTTTAAAAAAAACAAAGAAGATACTTTTTCTATTTGCTATGATATCTTTTTGTAGTCTAAAGGGACAAAATATCAGTTTTGAGAAGACCGAGTCTTTTTACCCGAATTCGAAAGTGTTACAAAAAGATAATATTATATGGGGGTACCTCAATGTTCCTGAAAATTGGGAAGATTCAGAGAGTAGTACAATTAAAATAGCGTTTTCGGTGTTAAAAAGCTTCTCCGCCGAAAGCGATGCAAATGCTGTGGTATTTATTCAAGGAGGCCCTGGTGCAAGCGGTATCCAAAATATTTGGTCGTGGAGCGGTCATCCTTTGCGCAAAAAAAATGATATTATATTGTTTGATCTGCGAGGTACCGGGCATTCAGAACCTAGACTTTGTCCTGATTTAGGAAAAAAATTATTAGAAATCTTAGCAAAGAACCAATCTAAAGAAGAAGATGAGAAACAAAAGACGACCGTGGCGTTATCCTGTAAACAAGACCTTTTAAATAGGGAAATTGACATTGAAGCATATCATAGTCTATCTATCGCAAAAGATTTGAATGCATTAAAAACCCAATTAGGATATGTTGATTGGAATGTGTACGGAGTGTCCTATGGTACATACATAGCTCAAGTATATGCAAGTAATTATCCTAATGATATTAAGACATTAACTCTAGATTCTTCTATTGCTGATATTTCTACTTACTATTCGCAGAACACAAGTAATTACATGAGCAGCCTCTCAAGAGTATTTAAAAAGTGCGAGAATAATGAAGAATGTAATAGCATCTATCCAAACTTAGAAGAGGTTTATTATAAAACTATTGAAGATTTAGAAAAGAGTCCGATTACGGTTTCTGTAGATAAAGATCTGATAGAATCAGAAGAGTTTAACTATAATTCAGAGGATTTCAAAATAGCTATTCAACAAGCTTTATATAATAAACAGCTTATTGAAGTAATTCCGTTATTGATTTATCAATTTAAAGATCGAAATGTCGACGCTTTAGGAAATTTGGTTACTGCATTTTCAAGCCTGTTAGGCTTGGATTATGGAGTGTATTATTGTGTGAGCTGTAATGAAACACTTCCAAATAATGAAATAGTTGCATATCAAAAAGACGCATCACAATATAAAAACTTACAAGGAGGGGTTTCTTTTTATAAATCTGACTACGAAGTATGCGAAAAATGGAATCTTAATCGTCAAGATTCAATAAAACATCATGACCTATCAAAATTAGCGGGTTTATCTTCTCCCGTATTAATTTTTTCTGGAGAATATGACCCCATTACTCCAGCTTCAAATGGTGAAAAAATTGCAAAAAAATTTAAGAATGTCAGTACTATTTTGGGTTCTACTTACGGCCATGTTCCAGGTTTTACAAGAATAGGTAATCAAGCGGCAGAAACTTTTATTAACAATCCAAATCAGAAACCGGATTTAAACGCTTTTAAAAAAGCAAACAAGATAGACTTTGTAAAGGGTGTTACGATTAATCCGGGTGTATCAAAAATTGGAAATAGTATTAATCAATTTAATTTAATTTTTCTTTCACCATTGTTAATAGCCTTGGGAGTTATGTTGGCCTATATTTTTGCATATCTAATTAAACTCATAGGAAAAAAGTATACTACAAATCCAGATAAAATCGTAAGAATCTTTATTGTTTTAACATCTATAGTTGGAATTACGGGACTGGCCACTCTGGTTTTTGCCTTGACGAAAATAGCTGGAAAGAACTTTTTTATTTTAGCATTTGGACTGCCTGATAATTTCACTTATGTATTCACCGTATTACTGTTTTTTATAGGACTACTTATAGTTACGTTATTGTATTTCATTATTCAAATTAAAAAAATAAATGACAGAAGTATCGTTTTCTCTGTCTTGTTTTCTAACATACTATTATTGATATATATGATGTATTGGGGAATAGTACCATTTAGCATATAAAAAACTAAATAAGACTTTATGGAAAATACGATTCTTTTCAATAAATATAGCGAGTTTGTCAATAATAATGATGTCAATATTCCTAGTCTGCTGGATACAAATAATGATTTGTTATTAGATATGTTTAGAGGGTTCAAATATCCTATTTCATCCTGGCCGGTTATTCTTACTAATGAATTGAAACAAGACCTTGAAGAAGCATCTACAACAATTCCTAGGTTATTACAAGATATACCATCTCTATATTTTGACAACGATGTAAAGAAAATCACTGATTTTTATTTTAATGGTGATCAGCAATTAGGACAATTTTCTCTGATTTGTCATAATAAAAATGTAGAGGTAAGTTGTAGATTAGATCTTACATACACAGATGATGGTTTTAAAGTACTAGAAGTTAATATGGGGTCTTCGATAGGAGGAATGGAATTCCAAAATTTTGAGCCATTGATGCAGAAAATACATCCTATTCTCTCAACAAAAAATAAACAATTCATTTCTAGGGAAACACAAAGTATATATGCTGCATTTTTAATTGATAAAATAGAAGAATATGTTTCTTATGACGATCAAGAAATAGGAGTGTTTTTGGTAAATGAGCAGGAAGGGGAGCAAGAATCAAAACAAAATGGAAAAGATTTTTTTAATAAACTCTTAAACAGTCAATTAATTGGTCGAGACAAAAGAGGATTTGTTTATATGGATGGCATTTCTACATTGGAATTTGTAGGAGGGGAACTTAAATATAAGGACATCAAAATACATGCTGTATTAATGTTGGATTTTAACTTGAATAATATTACTCCAAGTATTTTTAGAGCGCTAGTTATTAATCAGGTATATTTTCCAGATCATCTAGGGACCATGTTCATTAGGGATAAAAGAAACTTAGCTATATTAAGAAATTTAGCCTTGGCAAATAAATTTAGCCCAGAAGATAATGCTCGTATATTACGATATATTCCTTGGACAGCAATAGTAGCAAATACTGAAGTTGTATTTCAAGGTGTTATATATGATATGCCTAGGCTTTTAGCAGAAAGAAAAGAGGATTTTGTAATCAAAATAGCAGACGGGTTACAAGGTAAAGATGTATTTGTTGGGAAATTTCAGGAACAAGGAAGATGGGAAGAAATTATAAAAAAGGCCATTAAAGAAAAAGTATACATCGCTCAAAAATATTCACAATCAGTAGATGTTTTAGCACCAAATAAAAACAATAAATGGGAAACTCATAAATTAGTTTGGGGAGCCTTTGGATTTGGAAAAACCTACGGAGGTGCTTGGGTAAGAATGTCAGCAAATAAAAATGATTCAGGGGTTATAAATTCTGCAAATGGTGCCATAGAAGCCCTGGTGTATGAAAGTACTAATTAAAACTAATTAATATTTCGATTACCCAAAAATAAAATAAGAACACACAAAATAGATATAAATGAATAATATCGCCATAAAAAAGTCAATCAAGAATAACATACTCTCTGATAAGTACAATGTATTTATGGCCGATTGTCCTAAAGATTTACCAACACGGATTGATACTTTTAAGAATGATGTCCCCGAGATATTTAAAAACTATGAATACCCTGTAAGTTCATGGCCTGTTATTATCAATAGAGATATGGTTAATAAATTGAATGAACTAAGTGTCAAGTTACCAGAATTGATTTATCAAATACCCAGACTTTATTTTGGGAATGATGTAAAAAAGATAGCAGATTTCTACTTTGGGGGCAATGAGATGTTTACAGAGTTTGCTTTAATGTGTCATAATAAACATATTGAGATATCTTCTCGTTTAGATTTAGTCGCTACTAAAAAAGGTTTCAAGGTATTAGAAATTAATACAGGTTCATCAATAGGGGGTTGGCAAGTTCAGAGTTTCGAATCAATACTTAGAAAAACACATCCTCAATTAAGGAATGTCGAGACTGCTAATAATTTTAAAGCTATTAACACACAGCTACTTTATATCGAGTTTCTCGTAGACAAGGTTTTACAATATGTATTGGGAGTTGAAGAAGTGGTTAATATTTTCTTTTGTCTTGAAGATTTTGGAATTGATGGGCTAAGAGAGAATAGTATTACTTTCTTCAATCAACTATTGAAACAAGAATTAAAGAAAAGGGGAATGACAGGTGAGGCACTTTCGGGCGACATTTCATCTCTTAAGTTATCGGGAGGAGACTTGTTTTTTGAAAATAAACACATTCATAGTGTGTTGATTTTGAGCTTAGATGATAATAAAGAGGTTCCTCCAGATTTGTTTAGAGCCTTTATAATGGATAAAATATATCTTCAAGACCATTTAGGAATCTCAATTCTTGGTGATAAGAGAAATATGGCTCTGTTGAGGGAACTTGCAATAAAAAATAAGTTTAACTCTCAGGATAATGCACTGATTTTAGATTGTATTCCGTGGACTTCTATAGTGAAGAATAGCAAAGTGATGTTTGAAAACCACAGTTACGGACTTTTAGAATTGCTTAGAGAAAAGAAGGATCAATTTGTAGTAAAAGTTGCAAATGGTTATCAAGGTAAAAACGTTTTTATAGGCAAATTTTCGACTGTACAAGAATGGGAAGAAGCACTAACATTATCACTAGGTGAAACCCATTTTATAGCCCAAGAATTTAGTGATTCCATAAATTTTTTAGCTCCTGATTCTTCTAATGAATGGACACCTCATAAATTAATTTGGGGGGCATTTGGCTTTGGTAATAAGTATGGAGGGGTATGGGTACGAATGTCTGCAGTTAAAACAGATACTGGTGTTATTAACTCAGCTACTGGAGCGGTGGAAGCAATAGTGTACGAAAATATTAAATAACCTATGTTTATTATAGCAAGGTATTAAGAAAATGGTTCATATATTTTACTCATATCTTTCTGAGCAGAATCATAAATTTTTAATGAATGAGTTTTTGTTGAATTTTCCAGATGATTTTCAAAAAAGAGTTCTGAAATTTAGATTTTGGCAAGATTCGCAATTGTGCTTATTAGGAAGACTGCTTCTAAGTACGGGTTTAAAAAACTTAAATGAAGAACTCCATATTCGAGACCTAAATTATACTTCTTACAATAAACCATATTTTAAAGATGAAAAGCTCAAATTTAATATATCCCATTCTGGAAATATCGTCGTTTGTGTTATAACGGAAACTTGTGAGGTGGGGATAGATATTGAAATAGTAGAAGATATTCAAATAGAGGATTTCAAATCTCAAATGACAGAATTAGAATGGCGACGAATAATTTCTTCAAGTAGCATCAAAAAATCTTTTTTCGATTATTGGACACAAAAAGAAGCTGTCATAAAAGCTCACGGTATGGGACTTTCCATTCCCTTAAAGTCTTTTGAGATTACAGATTGCCAAACAAAGATTAATGAAGAGCGTTTTTTTTTAGAAGAAATTAAATTAGATAATAAATATAAATGTTACTTAGCATTAAAGAATGAAATTAGTCCAATAACTTTGAATCCTCAGCTACTACATTTCACCTCTTAAAACAATTGATTTGTTCGTTGTGTATTTGCGAGGTGCTTCTTGTTGGAAGGCTCCAGAACTTTTTTAACAGTACGTCCCTGAGCATACGAACGTCCAAGGAAACATCGGCGTACATCAGTTTTAGCTTGGGGTTCTCGTTCCCGAGTTCTTTGAGTCGCTTCTTATGGGCGACCTCCATACCGCCGTACTTCTTGCGCCAGTAATAGAAAACGCTCTTGTCGATGCCCATCTCGCGCGAGATGTTCCCGACGCTCCTTCCTTGTTCGCTCTCTTTCGAATTCCTGATGATATGGCTCTTGGTAAACTTGCTTTTTTTCATGTGCAGTTAAAATTTAAAGCTAGTAAATTCGAATTTTAAGCTACCCTATTTTTAGGGAAGGCTACAAAATTCATTGCCGTTTTAATTCAAAATATAGGCCCTTGAAAAAAAAGGAACCTCATTTACTGAGGTTCCTTTTTGAACTTGTAGCGAGAGAGGGACTTGAACCCTCGGCCTCCGGGTTATGAATCCGACGCTCTAACCAGCTGAGCTACCTCGCCATTTGTCATTTTTACCTGTCGACCTCAGGGTTATGAATCCGACGCTCCCCGCCCGAACGTACCGTTCGGTGCGGGCGGGTAACCAGCTGAGCTACCTCGCCGCATCGTATAAAACGGCTGCAAATATAGCCTTTAATTTTATCCCCATCAAGATTAGCTTCCTAAAAAAATATTCTTAAAGTTTTATTTTTTTATCTTCTTTAAATATATATATTGCCGTAATTAATACATTAGAATGAGTGATAAGATCAAGTTTGAGATAGAGTTCGTGATACAGTCGTCCCCGCAACTACTGTATACCTATTTGAGCACCCCGTCCGGGTTGTCTGAATGGTTCGCGGACAATGTGAATTCCCGCGGTGAAATATTTAATTTTATTTGGGACGGCTCCGAAGAAGAAGCCAAATTGCTAAAACGTAAGAGCGATGAGTTCGTAAAATTTGCCTGGGAAGAAAATGATGACGATACTTTTTTTGAAATGAAGATCATTGTTGACGAGATTACCAAAGATGTTTCATTGTTCATTACCGATTTTGCGGATGAAGACGAGGTCGATGAGGCCAAAATGCTTTGGGAAAACCAAGTAGCAAGCCTAAAACAGATATTGGGTTCAAAATAACAATTATTCAAAAAATATAAAAGCCTCGATGCCAGTTCGCATCGGGGTTTTCTTTTTTGTTCCCATATTGAAGTATATTTGACGCCTATAATAGCACTAGGATTTTATGAAAAAGGTCAATTATAATGGCGAGCTGTTGGCAGCGGAAAGTAGTTTTTTAAACCATAAGAATAGAGGGCTGCGCTATGGCGATTCATTGTTTGAGACCATGCGCGTGGTAAATGGCAGTATTTTTTTTTGGGAAGCACATTATCTACGGCTTATGGCCTCTATGCGAATTTTGCGCATGGAAATCCCCATGAATTTTACCCTGGAAGCCCTAGAGAAATCTTTTATTCAAGTTTTGACTGCAAATCAGCTAAATGAAAGGGCTGCCCGTATTCGTTTTACCATTTTCAGAGAGGAAGGCGGATTGTATTTACCTAAGACAAACAACATTTCCTATATCGTTGAAACGGAACTCTTGGATTCTCCTTTTTATCTACTGGATGAAAAACCGTACGAAGTTGAATTGTATAAAGATTTTTATGTAAACCCCGATATGCTGTCTACATTAAAAACCAATAATAAAATTATAAATGTTACCGGAAGTATTTTTGCAAGCGAAAATGATTATGATAATTGCTTGATATTGAATACCTCCAAGCAGGTCGTGGAAGCATTAAATGGGAACATTTTTTTGGTTACGGGAAGTACGGTAAAAACGCCTCCACTAAAAGAAGGCTGCCTCAACGGAATCATTAGAAAAAAGCTTATAGGAATTGTTGAAGGTACCGAAGAACTTGAATTACAGGAAACATCGATTTCCCCTTTTGAACTTCAAAAAGCCGATGAACTATTTATTACGAACAGTATTGTTGGTATTCAGCCCATTACAAAATACCGTAAAAAGGAATTTGGAAATGAAATAGCCAAAGGTCTGCTTGCAAAATTGAACACTTTGGCCCGATTAGCGCCCGAACAAGTTTAATTCAAGCTTGGATTTTCCGGAGCATTGGACCACAACAAATAGTTACCGCCGAGTTCTATCATTTTTTCTTTCCAAAAAGCTGCCGATGATTTTTGAATAAGACTACTTTCATAGTCGTTTCTGACCACTACCCAAGATTTTGAAGAAAGCTCTTGGTCTAATTGCAATGACGACCAGCCTGAATAACCTAGGAAAAACCGAATATCTTCTTCAGAAATCAATTTTTGATTGATCAGTGCAATGGTCTTTTCAAAATCACCTCCCCAATAAATACCATTCGAAATCTCAACGCTGTTATCGATTAAATGAGGTACTTTATGAATAAAATAAAGATTGTCCTGTTCAACAGGACCGCCATTGTAAACTTGAAAGGGTATATCAATCTCGGTTACCAAGTCCGTAATATTATATTCCAAGGGCTTGTTAAGTATAAAACCAACAGAGCCTTCTTGGCTATGCTCAGCCAATAGTACCACAGAACGATTAAAGGATACATCGCCCGTAAGTGCGGGTTCCGCAATTAATAACTTTCCTTTTTTTGGTTTTAAATCGACCATTGTTCTTTATCATCTTTCGATATCTAAAATAAGATAATTCTTATGAATACCAAAAAGGCAAAAAAAAAGCATCCCGATTTTATCGGGATGCCATCTATATCTTTTCAAAAAAGATGTCTTAGTTCACAGCCTTACCTAAATCAGCACCTGCTTTGAACTTCACAACATTTTTTGCTGCAATTTGGATAGTTTTACCTGTTGATGGGTTTCTACCTTCTCTAGCATTTCTTCTATTAACGGACCAAGATCCGAAACCTACCAAAGATACTCGATTACCTTTCTTAAGGGATCCCTCAACGTTACCCAAGAAAGATTCCAATGATTTTTTAGCCGCAGCTTTCGTGATGCCAGCGTCAGCTGCCATTGCATCGATCAATTCTGTTTTGTTCATAATAAAATTTAAATTAATTGTTGTGAAAATGATTTTACTTCTTCCACAAATTTATACGGATTTGCTCGCAACGCAAGTAAAAATGGGCTAAATCCCCCATTTTGTTGATAACTCGGGGTGTTTGTTGATAAAGTAGGACTTTTTTTAAGGTTTCGCGCAGCCCAATGGTGGTGGGGGTTTACACCATTCGGGCATTTTCTTCGAATTTATAACCATTTAGTAAGTCGTTGATGCCCATTTTTCGCTTTCCCGGAAGTTGAATTTCGAGAAGTTGTAAAAAACCATCCCGTACAGCAACTTTTAAACCCTGTGGTTCAGAAATCAATTCCCCAATGGCAAGCTGATGTTTTGCAGGTTCCATACCTGTTTTATAAATTTTCATGACACCTTCAATCTTCCCATTTACAAAACTGCTCCATGCAACGGGATATGGACTTAGACCCCGCACCAAATTGTGAATGTCCAAAATGGGGGAGTGCCAATCTATTTTACAAGTTTCAGTATAAATTTTAAAGGCGGGTCGCATGGCCTTGGTTGTATCTTGGGCAATTGTTTTTACCGTATCGGTCTTTATTAATTCAACAGTATCTAAAACTAATTTGGCACCTAAATGCATTAGCCTGTCGTGCAGGCTTCCGGCGGAGTCCTCATCTTTAATATATGTTTTTTCCTGTAGGATGATTTCGCCAGTATCAATTTTATCATCAATAAAGAAGGTAGTTGCACCCGTTTCCACATCCCCATTAATAATTGCCCAATTAATTGGGGCAGCGCCCCTATAGTCCGGTAGGAGTGACGCATGCAAATTGAAAGTGCCATACTCGGGCATTGCCCAAATCACTCTGGGAAGCATACGAAAGGCAACTATGATTTGTAAATTCGCCCCTAAACTCAGGAGTTCGACAAGGAAATCTTCATTTTTTAAATTGGGAGGTTGTAATAATTTCAATCCGTGCTCCAAAGCAAATTTTTTCACCGCAGAATGGCGCAATTTCCTGCCGCGACCAGCCGGCCTGTCTGGAGCCGTTACAACCCCAACGATATTGTGTCCCTCATCGACCAAGGTAGAAAGGCTAGCAACAGCAAAATCTGGGGTGCCCATAAAAACAATTCGTAAATCCCTCATAATATTACAACAACTTAATTCATCTAATTATTTACAGGTCCGTCGTGTCCGCAATAATGTAACCTATTTATACTATTGATCTTACGACCTATTTTAAATCATTTCATATTCATTATTGGTATTGACCCGTATTTTGCCATCTTCAAGCAACATTCTTATTCCATCAAGAACTAATTTTTCCTCGTAATCGAGGTTTAAAATAAGGGTTCTGGAACTGCTCTTTTGATGGTTTAGTAATGTAATGATGTCTTTGGTGATCGCACCCGAATTTATAGGGCGCGCCTTTGATTTGCCCTTACATACATCGCAAATGCCGCAATCTTTGGCATCTTTTTCTCCAAAGTACGCTAATAATTGTCTATTTCTACAGCGCGTATCATTTTTAACGTAGGCCAGCATACTATCTATATTCTTGACTTTTAACTGCTGTCTTTCCTGAACTTTTTTAGCAAAGCTATGAATGGTAATCTCATCTTCCCGAGGCACTAAAAACACCAATCTAAGATCGCTTTCTTGCGCTGTGTAATCGATTATAGCATCCTTTTGTAACTGCTGGAGTGCTATGGAGACCTTCGCTTCATTGGTTTCCGCCTTTTTTGCAATTAAAAGGGGGTTTATCTTGGTCATAAAATCAAAGACCCCGCCATAGGTGCGCAACACGGCCTGTAACACAGGTACAAGACCCTGATTCTTTTCTAAGTAGTCGAAAAGCTGTTGCTTGCCGACCAAGACCTGAAGCATGGATTTTTTGTTAAACGATTCGTTCAGTGAAATTACCGAGTGCTGGTCCAAAATGCGAAAGGCGTTAAACGTAAGATGAGTATTCAATTGATAGGTGGCACAGAAGGTATTAAAATTCAATAGAAACTCGGTTTCTGGAAGCTCTCCATAAGAAATTTGAAAGTAATTATTAAGCTTATTGTACACTTTCTTGATAAAAGCTATGTCTGGCAAGACACTCAAAAATTGACTTTTTACTTGCTGCTCATCTGTTTTATTGGTGAGTAATATGGCTCTTGATGCATTCCCATCCCTTCCGGCGCGGCCTGCTTCCTGAAAATAATTTTCGATACAATCCGGAATTTGATAATGTACCACCAAACCAACATCGGGCTTGTCTATACCCATACCAAAGGCATTGGTGGCCACCATGACTTTCACTTTGCCGTTCAGCCAAAAATTCAATCGTTTTTTCTTTTCCTCTTTTGAAAGACCTCCATGAAAATGTATCGCCGAAATGCCATGACCAATAAGATATGAGCCTAATTCTTGCGCCGTTCTTCGAGTACTCACATATACAATACCGCTGTTCTGGAGTTTCGCACACCAAGTTTTTAGTTTGAATTTTTTATCATCGGTCCAAACTACCCCAAAAGCAATATTCTTGCGGGCAAACGAGTCCTTGACCAAGATTTGCCCGTTAAACTCTAGATTACTGATAATATCGTTCGCAACCACTTGGGTGGCGGTAGCGGTTAAGGCGATGATTGGTGCGCTAGGGGCTAACACCCTTAATTTTGAACACTCCAAATAGGCAGGTCTAAAATCATGGCCCCACTGCGAAATACAATGCGCCTCGTCTATTGCAATTAGGTTCACGTTCATTTGTTGAATGCGTTCTTGCACCAATTCTTGTTTTAAACGCTCTGGGGAGAGGTAAAGAAACTTGTAATTTCCGAAACAGCAGTTGTCCAACAGGTCAATAACTTCATTTTGTGGGATACCACCTGTAAGCGCGATGGCCTTTATTCCTTTTGCCTTTAAAGAAGCTACCTGGTTTTGTATCAAGGCCACCAGCGGCGATACCACAATACAAATACCCTCTTTTACCAATGCGGGAACCTGAAAACATACCGACTTACCTCCGCCGGTAGGCATAAGGGCCAAAACATCGTTACCTGCTAAAATTGAAGTGATGATTTTTTCCTGTGAACCCTTAAAACCGGTATGCCCCCAATACGTTTTTAATATGTGCCGAGGTGTTTGCACTAAGACGTTTCAATTTGTTCTAGTATAAATTCAATTCTGTTCGGAATGGTATCCTTAGGTACCTCTATTACATTATATCCTAGCTTTGTATAGGTGTCATGCAAATGACCGTGGATGGCCAAGGCCTCCTCGTAGCTTTCGAAACGCTCGCCATCTATCACATATATCTCCTTCCAAATAGGTAACAAGAAAATCGCATCATAACGATTATTTTGAGCAATATCAGTAAACCAAGAATCGTATTTCTGGTTAAAATAATCCATATAGGCCAACACATCCGGGATACCTCGATCAAAGAAGACAATGGGTTCATCAACCCCTTTGGCTTGGATATAATGTGCAAGCCTGGCATTTATGATTTTTTTGTTGAAAAGCATTGGATCGGATACCGTAGCAATCGGATTGGTTGTAAGACTACTAAGATCGCCTTGTTTTTTTGCCTCAAGGGTCATGAGCCTAATGACCTCTTGGAAACAATGATGTCCGTTTTTTTCCAAGGCGTCGATCAAGGAAGTTTTTCCTGTACTGGGGCCTCCAGTAATAACAATTTTTTGTTGATTCAAATGCATATGAATTTAAATCAAAGTTAGTCAATACCGATAAGCATAAAAAATTGGTTCGCTAAATTTGAGACCCAAATGTTATCTTTGTAAAAATTTTTTTATGGATACGCAAAAATCAGAGGAATTTTATAAAAAACTGAAGGTACAACTTGCCGATAGCACAGCCTGGCCATCGGATTACCTCTATAAATTCATAGTGCCGACGAAAGGCGATGGCATTGAAAAAATACAAAATATTTTTGATAATACTGGAGCGGTAATCGAATCAAAAAAATCCAAAAAAGGAAAATATACCAGTATTTCTATCACTGTAAATCTTAAAGACCCTGATGCCGTAATCCAGAAATATAAAGAAGTTGGTGAAGTTGAGGGTGTAATATCACTGTAAAATAGGTATTGCCGCATAATTTTGTTAATTTGCCGGCGTTATTAGCTAACACTCTCCTTTTACAATACTCAAGAAAATCTTTGAATTTTGAATCTAGTAGAAAATATAGAATATAATACGGAACGACCCCATTTGATTATTCCGGAATACGGCAGACATTTTCAGAAAATGGTAGATCATGCGGTGTCTATTGCTGATCGGGATGAACGCAATAAAATTGCCAAGTCAATTATTGCCGTAATGGGCAACTTACAACCACACCTTAGGGATGTCCCTGATTTTCAACATAAATTATGGGATCAATTATTTATCATGTCTGATTTTCAGTTGGATGTCGATTCTCCTTTCCCCATTACCAGTAAAGAGGTTTTGCAGCAACGGCCAGACCCGTTGCCTTATCCTCAAAACTTTCCGAAGTATCGTTTTTATGGGAACAACATTAAACGTATGATCGATGTTGCGGTAAGTTGGGAAAAGGGCGATATGCGTGATGGGTTGGAGTATGCCATTGCCAATCATATGAAAAAGTGCTATCTCAATTGGAATAAGGATACGGTTGACGACAAGGCCATTTTTAAGCATTTATTGGAATTGAGTGACGGGCAAATAGACCTTAGCGGACAAACGCTTACCGATAGTGGGCAGTTTTTAAAGAATAGGGTCGCCAAATCCTCAAGAAGCAACAGCGGAAAGAAGAATCAAAGAAACAATAACAACCGCGGGAAAAAGCGGTATTAATCAGTGAATATTAAATGGGGACATTTAAAATAGAGGGAGGACACAAGCTTAGCGGCGCAATCACTCCTCAGGGCGCCAAGAATGAGGCACTACAAATTCTTTGCGCGGTGCTTCTTACTCCTGAAGAAGTTACCATAAATAATATTCCCGACATCGTTGATGTAAACAAATTAATTTCCCTTTTGGAAGACCTCGGGGTCAAAATCCAAAAGAAGGGTAGGGGCTCCTATACATTTAAGGCCGATGATGTTAATTTAGACTATTTACAATCGGCCCAATTTAAAAAGGATGGTAGCGGACTGAGAGGGTCTATTATGTTGGTAGGGCCATTATTGGGTCGCTTTGGGAAGGGTTATATTCCTAAACCTGGAGGTGATAAAATCGGTCGTCGTAGACTTGATACCCATTTTGAAGGTTTTATTAATCTAGGGGCCAAATTTAGGTATAATAAGGAGGAGTATTTTTATGGTGTTGAAGCCAAAAAATTAAAGGGCACCTATATGCTACTCGATGAGGCCTCGGTAACTGGAACCGCAAATATTGTTATGGCCGCTGTACTGGCCGAAGGGCAGACCATTATCTATAATGCTGCTTGTGAACCCTATTTACAACAACTTTGTAAGATGTTGAACCGAATGGGAGCCAAAATAAGTGGGGTTGGTTCTAATATGTTGACCATTGATGGTGTAGATAGCTTGAACGGAACCGCGCACAAAATGCTTCCAGATATGATCGAGATCGGAAGTTGGATAGGACTTGCGGCAATGACCAAAAGTGAACTGACCATTAAGAATGTAAGTTGGGACGATTTGGGACAAATTCCCTCTGTTTTTCGGAAGTTGGGAATTCAACTAGAACGAAAAGGAGATGATATTTATATTCCCGAACATAAAAACGGATACGAAATACAGAATTATATAGATGGTTCAATTTTGACCATTTCAGACGCACCCTGGCCCGGAATGACACCAGATTTGCTGAGCATTTTATTGGTGGTTGCCACGCAGGCAAAAGGTGAGGTTTTGGTTCACCAAAAGATGTTTGAAAGCCGTTTGTTCTTTGTGGATAAACTAATAGATATGGGCGCAAAAATAATTCTTTGCGATCCGCATAGGGCTACGGTAATTGGCCATGATTTTAAATCTACCTTAAAGGCCACAACAATGGTTTCCCCAGATATTCGGGCAGGAGTTTCCCTCTTGATTGCGGCACTTTCCGCAAAAGGAACTTCAACGATCCATAATATTGAACAAATAGATCGGGGGTATGAAGATATCGATAATCGATTAAGGGCAATTGGGGCCAAGATAGTTCGGCTTTAGCGCTAGCTTCTGAAGGATGATTAGTGGGTATGATCTTATTTCAAAAATAACATTTTATCTTTTATTAACATGCTTGTATTCAAGAAGTTAATAGGATTCATATATACCTATACTATAGTTTTTTTACTTCCTTGCACGGATTGCCAAAAGCCAAGATATTGTCTGGAACATCCTTGGTCACTACCGAACCTGCGCCTATGGTTACATTGTCACCAATGGTAACTCCCGGCATGATAACCGTGTTACCACCTATCCAAACATTATCACCGATCGACACTGACTTGGTGTTGGTAAGGTAACGTGTACTACCATCTTTAGAAATTACAATACGTTCTGAAGCCTTTAAAGGGTGATTGGCGGTATAAATTTGAACGTAAGGCCCTATTAATCCGTTTTTACCAATTGTAATTACATTATTGTCCAAGAAAAAACAATTGGCATTGACGAACGTATTTTCCCCAATGGAAATATGTTCCCCATAATCGCAGAAAAAAGGCATCTCAATCCACACCCCTTCTCCATTATGTGCAAACAATTCATCAAGAATCTCTGTGCGTTTTAAGAGTTCAGTCGAACCCAAACTGTTGTATTCTTGTAATAAACCCCGGGCCTTGTGGTATGCATTTAGCAATTCTGGATCTCTGGAATTGTAATTCTGCCCAGCAAGCATTTTTTCCTTTTCCCTCATAAACAATGGTCAGAAGCCTCTTTTATTAAGCTGATTTTAATTTTGACCTAATGGCGGCGGCCCGTCGATCATTGGCTTATAGACTTCATCCCCTTTTCTAACTTTAAATTCCTCTTTTACAATTGAAACCAGTTTCGGGCTTTCAAAAAGGTCAACGGCCGTCATTCCTAATGCCTTGGCCGCATAGACCATACCTTTATGACCAATTGACATTCCGCCACAGGCCACTACGGCCCATGAATGCCAAGGTGTATCTTTTGGTGCAACGGTAACGCCAAGATTTACATTTGGTACATTCCAACTCACGTCACCAACATCGGTAGAGCCGCCACCGGGGTTTTCTTCTGTTTCTTTTAAGGGATAAATGGCACTATCCATGCCTACCTCAGGCTTTTCGGTAGCTTTCTGGATCGCTTTGCCGAATGCAGTTTCCTCGGGAGTATAGGTTATGGGGCCAAGTATTTCCAAATTTCCTTGCATTATTTCCCCTCCTGCACGATTTACCAAAGTTTCATAGATACCTGAAACCAAGGTGATTTTATAATCCACATTCGCCATAATCGCAGCGCCCTCGGCCATAGCTTTGACCCGTTCGTAGGTCGGTAGCATTTTGGAGCGTTTTGGATCACGTACCCGAACCCATAGTTTGGCATAGTCGGGAACCACGTTCACCACTTGACCGCCGTCTTGTATATGATAATGAATTCGGGAGGTTGGTAAAATATGCTCTCGATAGTAATTAATTCCAGAGGTATACAGTTCCAGGGCGTCGGAAGCACTACGTCCGTTCCAAGGGTCGGCAGAGGCGTGGGCGGTCTGTCCATAAAACTCGACAATAAAATCTATAAGGGATAAGCCACTCTGTACATCCGCTTCGATACCCGAAGAAGGGTGCCAGCTTAGGTTTACATCAACATCGTCCCACAGACCGGCCTGTACCATCCAGACCTTAGCAAAGAATTTTTCCTCGGCCGGGGTGCCTAAAAATTTAATAGTACCCTTTAATTTTCCATTAGCAATTAGCTCTTTAATGGCAATCGCCGCACCCAAGCTAGAGGTGCCGAACATATTATGGCCGCAGCCATGCCCCGCCGCCCCAGCTTTTAAGGGTTCTTTGGCGGGAGAAGCCTTTTGAGATATTCCGGGTAGAGCGTCAAACTCACCCAAAATGCTTATTACCGGTTTTCCTGTGCCATAGGTTGCCGTAAAAGCGGTCGGGATATCGGCGACCCCACGTGTTACGACCATACCATTTTTTTCTGCATAATCTGCCAATACCGCTGATGACTTCGATTCTTCGAAGGCAGTTTCTGCCAAGGCCCAAATAGAATCGCTTATTTTGATCAATTCCGATTTGTGCTTTTCAACAGATGCCATCACGGCTTTTTTGTTTTTACTGACTTTTTGGGCCGATACGGTAGCTGTCATCATCACGGCTAAGGCCAAGAGTACTTTTTTCTTCATAATAATCTTCTTAGTATTTCTGGTTTATTGGAAATTCAATATTGTGTTGCGGTGTAGGTTTCTAAATATACAAAAAGCACTTTAGAAATCAATCTTAGTGAGTTTGATTTATGATGGGAGGGCAATATTTTAGCGTTCTTTTCCGTTAGTTATCAATCGGTTGCAGATGACCGATGCATCCCAAACCTACCTAAATTAAAGTGCTATGAAACGCCTTGTACAAATTACTTTTTTTTTAATTATTGCCATAGCTCTTAGTGCCTGTAGTGCTACGAGCCAATTAACAATGGGCGTTAAAGAACCGGCAAGGGTTCCTATTCCATCAGATGTTTCAAGAATAGGCCTGATTAATAGGAGTGTTCCTTCCGAAGGAAATAAATCGTTGGACAAAATCGACAAGATACTTTCATTGGAAGGCCTTCATCTAGATGCGCAAGGGGCGCAGTCTGCATTGAATGGTCTAAAAGCGGAACTCGAACGCAACGGACGTTTTGAATCTATTATCATTATCGATAGTATTACATCACAACGAAAAGGGCTTGGTGTTTTTCCCGCTCAAATGAGCTGGGATGACATTGAAGCAATTTGCGATGCCCATAATGTAGATGTCATCTTCTCATTAGAATTCTATGATACCAATACACATGTGGGTTATGAGCAGAAAACCGTTTCTATTCCTAACCCTTTAGGCATAAAGGCAGATGTACCGGGACATAAAGTGACCCTTCGTACCGAATTAAAAAATGGTTGGAGAGTTTACGATCCTTATAGCAAATATGTTTTAGATGAATCGCGATTCAATGATAACCTTGTGAGTGTTGGCGAGGGAATAAATCCGTTTAAAGCGGTTGAGGCGGTAGCCGGAAGAAAAGAAGCTGTATTGCAAAAAAGCAATAACCTAGGTAACTCCTATGGGTTAAACATCAGGGAACTAACCAGGAGGGTTACCCGTGATTACTACGTCAAAGGAACGGATAATTTTGTAGTTGGCCAACGTAGGGCGCAGGCCGGTGATTGGAAAGGTGCTGCCGATCTTTGGAAACAGGAACTCAGTCATCCGGATGCCAAAATAGCGGGTCGCGCTTATTACAATATGGCCATAAGTAGTGAAATAGATGGTAGGCTGAACAGGGCAATGGATTATGCTACGAAGGCATATACCGATTATAACAATAAGGACGCCCTGCGATATATAAACATTTTAAAGTACAGGATTCGTCAAAATGCCGAGTTGGAAAGTCAACTTGCCCGATAAGGCTATAATGCTAAAAATTGGGCGCTATAGTATTTAATATCAAGATTTTCACTTTTCAAGACACTTTCCTCCCGATAACTAGGTCTGGTAACGGAATTAGCAGCTGAATCTAAGTTCTATTTCGTAATTTTCGATGGAACTTTCTATGAAAATTGCGATATACATATTCTCGTTTCTTATTACCGGGTCGCTTGCCGCACAGATTAACGTTAGGCAAATTGGTGAAATGCCTGAGGACGTTTGGGAAACATCTGGCCTCTTATTCCACAAAGGAAAGCTTATAACCCATAATGATTCTGGTAATACGGCCCAGCTGTTTGAGGTGGATACCTTGTCGCTTTCGGTTACGCGCAGCGTGACCCTATCGAACGCCCAAAATGTTGATTGGGAAGACATTGCCCAAGATGATACCTTTATATACATTGCAGATTTTGGCAACAATCTGGGTACACGGCAAGATTTAAAAATTTACCGCATTTTAAAGAGTTCCTATGATTCAGCTGATACCGTTTTGGCCGAGGAAATCGCTTTTTCATATGAGGATCAGACAGATTTTTCCGATTCGGGCAATAGTGACTGGGATGCGGAAGCCCTTTTCGTAATCGGTGACCGCCTTATCGTATTAACAAAGCAATGGAAGACAAACAATACTGTAGCTTATTCCATTCCCAATTTGCCAGGAAGCCATATCGCACAGCGCATAGATGAATATACTATAAACGGACTTGTTACCGGTGCCACCTATAATCCGCAAAACGGGTTGCTCTATGTTGTGGGTTACAACTCCATTCTCGGTTCTTTTATATATAAGATCGAAGGAGTGACCGCCAATTCCATTTTCGGAGGCACGGTAGAACAATTAGAGACGAACATCGGTTTTGCCCAAACCGAAGGTATTACCCATATAAGCGAAGACAATTATATGGTATCTTCTGAGAGATTTGTCGATCAAAATCGTGGAATAGATATTCCATCTTTGCTCTTTTCTTTTACAGATATGGCCCCAGAAGTCATTGAGCCCGAACCAGAAATGGAAAATAGAGATCGATTTGTGCTTTTTCGCCAGTTTGGTTCGGATCGATTGGAATATAGTTTGATGACCGATAAAATCGTAGCAGGATGGGCAATTTTCGATAGTGCCGGCAAACGGATTAGGTTTGTCTCGGGTAATCTGTTGGAAACGGAAACCATAGATATCTCCACATTGCATTCCGCAGTATACTATTTTAGTCTTTATTTGTCCGATGAGATGATATCACGCCCATTTTTGGTGGATTAGTTGCCTTTCTTTTTTAATGCTTTATTTAGGATTTCCTTAACAAGCCCTACCTTGGTTTATTTCTAGTTTTGTGAAAACATTTAAATATCTACACCAATGAAAAAATTATCACTTTTAGTATGCGCTATGGCCTTTACTTTTATGGCCCAAGCACAAATCAATACTCCGGCAGCAAGTCCTGCCTCTAAATTAGAGCAGAAGGTAGGCCTTACGGACGTAACCGTTGAGTATTCAAGACCTTCTATGAAAGGAAGAACTATTTTTGGAGGCTTGGTGCCTTACGATAAATTATGGCGCACAGGAGCGAACGGATATACCTTGGTATCTTTCAGCGATGATGTGAAAATTGAAGGACAGGACGTAAAAGCGGGAACCTATTCTGTGTTTACGAAGCCAGGAACGGAATCTTGGGAGGTGTTCTTCTATACTGATACCAAAGGTGGTGGAGTTCCTGCCGAATGGGACGATGCCAAGGTAGCGGCAAAAACCACTGCAAAAGTGTGGCCAATGGAAATGCCTATAGAAACCTTTACCATGACGATTGACAATCTTAGCACTAACGGTGCCGTTTTGGGCATGCTTTGGGAAAAAGCCTATGTAGGGGTAAAATTTGAGGTACCGACAGATGCAGCTGTAGTGAAAGATATCGAAACAGCCTTGGCAGGGCCAAGCGCTGGTGATTACTATACTGCTGCGGTTTACTATTCCAATGAAGGCAAGGATATTGCCAAGGCAAAGGAATGGATGGATAAGGCCATGGCAATGAATAAAGAGCCTCGTTTTTGGCAACTGCGCCAACAATCTTTGATTCAAGCGAAGTCAGGCGATAAGAAGGCCGCAATTGAAACAGCGAAAAAATCATTGGCTGCAGCGAAGGAGGCAGGAAATGACGATTATGTAAAAATGAATACCGACTCTTTAAAAGAGTGGGGGGGAATGTAATATATTCCTAAATTTACTATTGAAGACCCGCAAGAAATTGTGGGTCTTTTTAATACCATAGATTTACATTTAGGGCCTGCATGCCCAATCAGAACGGTATCCCAAGGCGTTTGTCGGACTAAAGGTCAATATGGGCGAATTTTTATGACATTATGCTATCAAATACATTGTTGAACGTTAGTTTCGTAACCAAGAACTTAAAATGCTGAAGGATATTATTATTGCGATGCTTTGGAGTATTTCACCTTTCGGGGAAGCTAAGGTTGGGATACCCTACGGGATGCTTCAGGGTGCAAACGTATATCTTGTATTCTTAGGTTGCTTTTTGGCCAATCTTTTGGTGTTTCCGATAATGATTTTCTTTTTGAATACCTTCAATCGCTATTTGTTGAATTGGGAACCTTATAAAAATGCAGCCTTCTATATAGCAAGAAGAACAAAGACCAATTCCGGTGCAAATATCAAAAAATATGGTTTTTGGGGCCTATTGATTTTTGTGATGATTCCGCTACCCGGTACTGGCGTTTATGCAGGTAGTATTGCCACCTATCTCTTTCAAATTGAAAAACGAAAGGCTTTTGTGGCCAATGCGATCGGAATCTTTTTCTCTTCCGCAATCATTTGGGTCATGACACTTGTGACCATGAAAGGATTGGCCTAGTATAGAAATTCCAAAACGCAAACTTTTGTCATAAAGCACACTCCGGGTTTTAGTATACAGCCAGTTTCATATTTTTTACTTCCAACTTCCAACTTCCAACTTCCAACTTCCAACTTCCAACCTCCGACTTCCAACCTACTTTACCACCTGTTTTTCAGTTTTTTACGTAACTTTATCACACGAACCAAACAAAATAATAATGGGAGATAATAAAACATCGAAAAAAATCACAAAGGTAGGAGGCGAAGAAGAAAACCTATCATCTAATACGGAAACAAGGGCTTTTGTTCCCAGCGCCGAGAATGCTGGCAAGGCAAAACAGTTTCGTGTTATATCCTTTATTCTTTGGGCTATATCGATTGGATTACAAATCTTCGGAATCCTAAAATTACGGGAAGTGCCTATCAATATGCCCTTGCTGATCGGTATTATCATAGGGATGCTTATTCTGGTAGTTATTGCCAACATTCTCTGGAAAAAGGCAAATAGATTGGACCCAGCTTCTGAAAAGGACAAGACCAAATTCTTTGTACAAAATCAACTGGGCGCGATAATGAGCGTTATTGCCTTTTTACCGATGGTCGTATTGATTTTTACCAACAAGAATATGACCGGTAAGCAAAAGGGAATTGTTGGATCTATTGCTGCTGCTGCCTTGGTAATTGCTGGTGTAACGGGAACGGATTTTAACCCCCCGTCCCAAGAACAATATGCCGAACAAACCGCACAGGTAGAGGATTTGAATAATGGTGTTAATAGTGTATACTGGACCCCATCGGGTAGGAGTTACCATCTGTATCAAGACTGTTCCTATATCAACGGCAAACGCACCAATGAAATTTTTCAGGGAACCGTGGCCAATGCCAGAGAGCTAAAGAAAATAACAGATTTATGCGATCGTTGTCAAAACAGGGCCAAAAAAGCTAAAAATATAACGGCACCCGATGGGCAATAATACGTTTAATCTTATTTTAAAAGGTGCCGCTAATAACGGCACTTTTTTATTCCCCTGAAGAAGGAATCTTTGGTAACTGGGAAAGCCTATATATTAGTTTTCAACTGATGGATTACGCAACGCCCGGTCCATTCCTTCAAAGGCTATAGCTATAAATATGACCAAACCAGAACCAATGGCATTCAACCAGAGATAGCCTAATTTTTCTTCTCCGGAGGGGTAGATGAAAATGAGGTTGTAATAGACAACGAATATAATAAGTTGGGTTAGTACGGCGGCAAAAAATACAGCATTCCCCTTTACGAACTTAAAGAAGAAGGCCAATAAAAAGATGCCCAACACGTTACCATAAAAAATAGACCCAATAATATTCACCAACTGTATAAGGTTGTCAAAAAGATTGGCTACGCAGGCAATTAAAATCGCAATGACACCCCAAAGCAAGGTAAATCCCTTGGATGCCAATACATAATGTTTGTCGTCTTCCGTTACTTTTTTATTTCGCTTGTATAGGTCTAAAGCGGTGATTGTTCCTAGAGCGTTAAGTTCTGAGGCGGTAGAAGACATTGCCGCCGATAGTATTACGGCCAAGAGCAGTCCTATCAGGCCTCGGGGCAGATTGTTTAATATGAAATGTATAAAGACATAATCCTTATCATTAGTTTCCGCGTTCGGGTCGGCTTTTTTGATTAGGGCCTTGGCGGCATCTCGGTTGGTTTTGTCCCTTTCATTGATTTCAATAATACTGCTTTTTGCAGCTTCGATTTCATTGGGGTTTTGCAGTTCCAACGCGGCCGAGAATTTGTTTTGAGCTATTTTTTTATTGACCTCCAGTTCTCGTTGTTCATCCTCTAGTAACTTGTAATCCCCTGCATATTTAGATTGCAATACCTTTTCGGTAGAAGCGGGATTAAAATTCAAAGGAGAGGCATTATATTGATAGAATACAAAAACCATGACCCCCACTAAAAGAATGAAAAACTGCATTGGAATCTTAAAAATACCATTGAAAATCAAGCCCAATTGACTTTCTCGAAGCGATTTTCCGGTAAGATAGCGTTGCACTTGACTTTGGTCCGTTCCGAAATAGGAAAGCGCTAGAAAGAACCCTCCAGTAATTCCGGACCAAAATGTATATCTGCTTGTCGTATCAAAACTAAAATCGAGAATATTCAGTTTATCGCTCGCCCCGGCAATTTTTAGGGCCTTGGTGAAAGTAACGTCCGCCGGAAGATAACCTAAGATGAAAAAAAATGTGACGAACATCCCCCCCATAATAATGAACATCTGTTGTTTTTGGGTAACGCTTACGGCTTTGGTGCCTCCCGAAACGGTATAAATAATAACCAGGGTTCCAATGATAACATTGAGCAATCTCAAATCCCAGCCCAAGATAGCAGAGAGTATAATGGAAGGTGCAAAAATGGTTATTCCCGCAGCAAGTCCGCGTTGAACCAGAAATAGAATTGCGGCAAGGGTACGGGTTTTTAAATCAAATCTATTTTCCAAAAACTCATAGGCTGTATATACGTTGAGTTTATGATAAATAGGGATAAAGACCATACAGATAACGATCATGGCCAAAGGCAACCCAAAGTAGAATTGCACGAACCCCATGCCATCATGAAATGCCTGCCCAGGAGTGGATAAAAAGGTTATGGCGCTTGCCTGGGTAGCCATTACAGAAAGCCCGATAGTCCACCACTTGGCATCGTTCCCCCCGCGCACATAATCGTTTACGCTCTGGTTTCCTTTTGTTTTCCAAACACCATACGCAACAATAAAGAAAAGCGTTCCGCAAAGTATGGTCCAATCGAGTGCTCCCATTTAGCTAAATGACGTCATTATAAACATAAAGAGAAGTATATAAAGTATGTTGAGTACCAGCACAGCGGTGTACTCCTTTTTCCATGTGAATTTATCCTGCATTTTAATCCACTATCTTTTTTGGTCCTTCAATCTTTTCTTTTCCCATTGAGATCATATTGGCGAATAGTTTGTACGCTCCAGTGACTCCAGCTGGCAACTCCCTAAAGAAACTTAGCCCGGTGTACATATAATTGCCCTTGCCATAAGGCGCTACCAGTAAACTTCCTTTGGTCTCGGCTTCGCCCTTATCCTTCATAGATAAAATAGGGGTGAAGGCTTTGTCCCACTCGTTGGGAAAATAGAGCCCTCGCTCTTGTACCCACCCATTAAAATCCGATTCCCCTATTTTATTGGGGAAGTTTACCAAGGAATGGTCTTGGGCGATAATACGTACTTCTGATTTTTCATCGGTTACCCTGTCCCGCGAAAGTTTAAGGGGGTAGGGGGCAATGTTATCAAATTGTTTGTCCCATCGGCCGGCGGTATTGTATTGTATAATAAGGTTCCCGCCATTTTCTACGTAATCGAGTAAGTATTTTTGTTTGAATTTGAGCGCTTGAACAACATTGTAGGCCCGTATTCCTGTAACGATTGCATCGTATTTTTTTAATGACCCCTCAGTAATATTTGCTGGATCGATAATATGTACGGAATAGCCAATTTGCTCCAAGCTTGTAGGCACATCGTCCCCGGCCCCTACAATATAACCGATGTTTTGCCCCAATTTCTCTATGTTAAGGCGTACTACTTTGGCCTCGGAAGGCAAAAGAATAGATTGCTTAGGCACGTGGTCATAGTTGATTTCTACCAATTCTTTTGAAATTTCCTGCCCTTCAATTTTAACAATAGGGGAAATATAACTTTCGTCTTCCCCAGTAGGAGGAGTCAGTGTGAAAACCAGCGTTTGTTGATCTCCTTTCTTCTGAATATTGAAAGGTTGCGACGCCATATCAACTGTCCAACCCTCAGAATGACGCAACTGTACCTCTCCTTTCGCATTGTCTTTGTGCGCTTTTACCGTAATCGGTACCTGTCTGGGTTCTCCACTGGAAAAAATCATGACCTTATCTTTAAAACTGGCAGTGGCCTTGGGGAGTACTTCAAAAGGCTCATAGAGTTCGCCCTTATTATTTTTGGCAAAACGATGTACGACCGGTTTTTCAATGGTAATCGTATATCCGTTAAAATCCAGTTCAAATTGGGCAGTAAATGCCCTTGGCGTTTCCGGTTTTCCGATCAAAGCCACATCATCAACGGTATACATGCCCAAACTTCCTTTTTCGGTCAACCAATACGGACTTGTATATGAAGTGTTTTGCGGAACCGTAAAGGTAGTCTCCAGATTCACTTTTTTATTAGCCGTCAAAGGATGGGTTTCAGTAACCGATTTTTCGGAGTTGATGGCAAATGATTTTAACGCGATATTCGCCTCACTCCGATTAATGGCCTCTACTTTCATCTCCACTTCCGATCCTAAATGCGCATTTGCCGAGGTGGCGGATGCTTCTAAATAAAGACCGCCAACGGAGAGAATAATATCTTCCAACTCTTTTAGTTTAATACCTTTCCAATGTCCGTCCGGCAATGAGCTTAGCACGTCATGGGCTTTGAGCAATTCTGGCAAATGTTCACTTGGTTTGTTGAAATTGAAATCACTTTCAATAGGGGTAAGAATCGTTCCGATAGCAGTACCACCATCAATACGAGACCAACTGGTATCAATACCCTCAAAAATGTTGTCTTTGTTCTCGGGAAGATCCCCTTTTAATAATTCAATATATTCGTTTTGACTGCCTCTTGTCGTAAGCCTTCCGAAACCTTGGCATAAATGCTGACTGCTCGCCAAAGAAGCTATTTCGTTATTTGATTTTCCTAAAATAGGGTAATAGGTTCCAACATCAAGGCTAAGCATCTTGCTTTTGTCCGCTTTTTCGAAATTTTCCCTACTTCCGTAAAACCACCAAGAGGTATTAAAAAATAAACGTTTAGGTTGCCAAGGAGACAAGGTGGCCAGTTGTTCAGGATACGCATTGAGATCATTCACCAAGTCGAAGGCCTCAACGCTCAACATAGCTGATGAGGTATGGTGCCCGTGCGTGCTGCCCGGCGAACGATGGTCAAAACGGTTAATGATCACGTCGGGTTTGAACTGCCTGATACGTCGAACAACATCGCCCAAAACCTCTTTTTTATTCCAGATTTCCAAGGTTTCATCCGGGTGTTTGGAATAACCAAAATCATTGGCCCTTGTAAAAAATTGTTGCCCCCCGTCTACCCGTCTTGCTGCCAAAAGTTCCTGTGTACGCAGGACGCCCAAAAGTTCTCGCAATTCCGGACCAATAAGATTTTGTCCCCCATCGCCACGTGTGAGCGAGAGGTAGGCCGTTCTGGCCTTATCATGATTGGATAAATAGGAGATAAGACGTGTGTTTTCATCGTCGGGGTGCGCGGCAATATATAGTGCGGACCCTAAAAAGTTCAATTTTTGAATGGCGTGATAAATTTCGGACGAGGAGGAATATTTGGCAGCCTGGGCATTGGATTTCACCAAAACGCACAGCGAACATAGAACACTAATAAACAACAAGCGCATAGAATGTATTTAGTTGGTTCTCAAATATAGAAAGATAAAAGGCGGTCTGTCCCGTTTTTAAAGGTTCTTTAACACTAGCTTTTGCTTTCTTGGTGTTACCCGTCTGAAGCGTTTACAAGCGTCACAGCCTTTTGCAGCATCATATTGTTGGGGTAGGTAAGCAGGTCTCCCTTACTATTTCGCAAATATAGATGATATGTTTTTATATCCTCAATAATAAAAACATCATAACCGATCTCCTCATCTTCAACAATTTCCTTATCCATAATCTTTACACGGTCGCCTATTTTAAAAGGGAATGAAAAAAAGAGAATCACTCCTGAGGTGAGGTTGCTTAAAATAGACCATTGTGCAAAAAGCGCAACCCCGATAATGGCAAAGACCGAGGAAAACAACAGCCCCAAATCTTTAATATTGATTCCCCAAATAAAAATGATGGCCCCAACTGCCAAAAAAGCAAGGATAAATGTGATGTATTTGGTAACCAAAACAGAGCGGGCCTCAGCGAAATTGCCCTTTTTCCCAATACGTTTGGTTGCTCGGGTTACTATAAAGCGCAGAATAAAAAGGGACATAATGGTAACACCTGTCCAAAGTAGTTCGCGATTGTGGGTAACAAAAAATTCTTCCATAGCGTTATAGTCCTAGCGTATCACGTAAAGAAACGTCCTTATTACTATTTTTTTGCCAGTAAGGGCTCTTTATCGATTTGATTTTTTTCGCTGTGGATGTCAGGGTTTTGGCCTTGTTGCCAAATCCGCTTACAAACGATTCTGACCAGCTTTCAATGTGATACGGAAATTCCTCTTGAAAGTTGATCACAAGACTTCTTTTAAGCGAAGGGTAGTCAATTTTATAGGAGTTCAAACCATTTTTATTAGTTAAAGTAACACTAGCATAATAAGCTTTTAATTCCTTGTGGGAAAGTCGTATATACTCAAAAGAAGGAATTAGTTGCAATTCTCCAACAGGAAGGTCTTCGGGATTGATTCTAATCTTATTCCACAACTCATTTTCGAGTACGGTTTTGGCAAGTTTGACGTTTTGGTCCGCCTCACTTTCAAAATACGAATGCGATGTAATTTCAAAATTCGCACGGTTATTTAACTGCCCATACACATGTCCGCACCATTCTTGTGACGAGAACGAAACCTTTACCGCATGACCATCGTCATTTACAGGATAAAAACAACTGCTCATAATGGAGTAGGGGTAAATTCCTGTCAGGTAATTTTTGGTGCTATTCAGTTTTAGGACGGGAATATTATCAGGATTGTTACCATCTGCTTTTACCTGTTTGTTGGCCAAAAAAGGCTCGGTTACATAGATAAGGGCTGCGGTACCCTTTCGTATTTCACCATACCTGGCCTGTTCCAATTCGTAAGAGGTAATTTCGGCTTCCCCGGCGTACCAGTATTTTTTAAAAGCCTCCGAAACTTCTTTTGGTGTTGATTTGATTGCCCTTTCAGTATTCAGTGCTAGGTTGTCCTGACTTTTCGGGTCGACCTGTTTACAGGAAATAGTGACCCCTAAAAGAATAATTGAACCTATATAAGTCAACTTTTTCATAATGCAGTATTTTAAATAAAGGTATCAAAAATGTCCTAGTCAGCCATCTCTATTAACATCTGATATACCAAATGAGTTGGTAGGCCCATAACGTTGGTATAGGAGCCCTGTAGTTCTTCAATTGCGATATGCCCCAACCACTCCTGAATCCCATAGGCACCGGCCTTGTCAAAAGGTTTGTAAGTATTGACGTAGTAGCGTATTTCTTCCTCGGAAAGTGTTTTGAATTTCACCCGTGTGATGGTGTTAACTGTTCTTTTAGAACGATGGGTGGTAAAACACACCGAAGTTATAACCTCATGCCAATCACCGGACAAGGTTTGGAGCATTTGAATGGCTTCCGTCTCGTCAGATGCTTTTGCCAAGGACGCACCTTTATGCCAGACCACGGTATCTGAGGTAATTAAGATTTCCCCTGGAACTAATTCTTCGTTAAAGACCGCCGCTTTCAATTCAGCTAAAAAATCTGATATTGCACCAGCTTTTAGGTGTGAGGGGTAAATTTCCGCTACCGATTTCAGTCGTACCTCAAAGGGGATGTCCAATTCCTTGAAAAACTGATGCCTTCTCGGTGAACCCGATGCTAAAATAATACGGTGATTCTTTAATTTATCTTGAAGCATGGTATTGGTCCTGATAATAATTGGAATTTGGAACTTGGTTTTTGGAATTTAATTTTTTCAGGCATTTTTCGCATCAAAATTACCGTGCCAATCCCCACGTACCTTAAGTACTTGTTCTATAACGTCACGCACGCAGGCCTTGCCGCCATTTTTATGTGAAACGTATTTAGCGATGGCTTTCACCTCGGGAACCGCATCCTGAGGGCAGGTGGGTAGGCCAACAATTTGCATGGGCGGAATATCAGGTAGGTCATCTCCCATATAAAGTACATTTTCAGGAGCGATGTCATTCATTTTAAGATATTCCCTTAAGGGATCTTCTTTGTGGTGTGCACCCAAGTAGATATCGGTTACGCCCAAACCGGCCAACCGCTTTTTTACCCCTTCATTGGTACCTCCGGTAATGATGCAAACATTATACCCCTTCACCAAAGCCGTCTTAAGTGCATAGCCATCTTTTACGCTCATGGTGCGTAGCATGCCCCCATCATCTGTAATGAGCAGGCTGCCATCTGTAAATACGCCATCCACATCAAAAACGAAGGTAGTAATGTCCCCTAAAAATTCTTTATAGCTTTTCTCCATAATTGTTGCTGATTGATTCGCTCAGCAGCGAATAAATTTCTTTTTGTTTCCCATCCCTTAATTGGTCGAGGTGCCTTTGTATAGTTTCAATATCATTACGCCGTGCCGGGCCGGTCTGCATGGTGCTCGGTGGCCGCTCCTGAATTTTGGCGGCCGTTTCCTGAATTAACGGTTTTAGGATATCAAAAGGTAGTTGATGCTCCTCACAGATTTCATTGGCGATATGATACATATAATTCGTGAAGTTATTGGCAAATACAGCGGCTAAATGAAGGTTTTTTCGCTGTTCGGAACTAATGGAATAAACCTTAGTTGAAATGGTCTTACCCAAATCTTGTAATAAACGAAGGTCTTTTTTTCTTTTCGATTCTACACAGATCGGTACAGCCTTAAAATCAATCGCTCTTTCTTTGCTAAAAGTCTGTAAAGGATAAAAAACGCCAGTATTTTGGTTTGTTGAAAGGGCGTCTAAGGAAACACTTCCGGAGGTGTGGACTACCAAAGCCTTTTTACCTACTAGTATTTCGGAAACAGAAGCTATTGCATCATCGCTTATAGCAATGATATATATAGCCGCTTCCTTAATTTTTTGATGATTCTGGAAGGTGGTAGTTGATTGCCCAAAATGTTTTAGGGCTTTTGTATTTCGCCCAACAACTTGAACCACTTCAACCGAAATGGCCTTTGAAAAAGCATCGAATAGGTGTTTGGCCACATTTCCGGTACCCAAAAGCACAATTGAAATCATGGTACAAAAATACAGGATAAATTGTGCCTTTGAAACCTTTTACCATTTTAAAACAGTCTCCTAAGCGCAGGAAACAGTTACATCATGCCGATGACTACTATCCCTCGATGATTCTACCTGGATAGATTTTGTGTCTTTTAAAACTGCAAAATTGTCGGCTGAAATGGTAATTGAATGGTTATGTCCTGAACTACCTTGAATGGAATAGGATTTTTCTGTTCCCGCCTCAACATCAGCTTTCGAGACCACCAGGCTATGTCCGTGATTACTACTTATAGAAATGGCGTTCGCCCCATTGGCCAAACAATCTGTAGCGGTCGGATCATCAGGCGGTGCTACATTGGTACTATCATCATTAGAACACCCTAGTAAGGAATAAGCAGGAACAGCAAGCAATGCCGCCCCTGCAGCTTTTTTGATAAATGTTTGTCGATTCATTTTCATAACATCTTTTTTAGATACAAATTCTTTTTCTGACTTAAGTTATTAATTTCTAGTTAATTGTAACTGAAAAGTTTACGATTTAACAGCCACTTTCACCTGCAAACCAAGTAACTTATAAAGAGAAAAGGCGCCTACCGCCATGACCAGGTCCCTGACCGCGACATCAATAAAGTTTCCACTGAAGACAAGCGTTAGGGCTATTGCGATCAACCAAGACATAACTATAAACGCTCCAATTTTTGGTTTTATAAATACCAGGACTCCTGCAATAATTTCTATCACACCTATGATCATCATAAAGGTAGCCGTATCAAACGGGAGCATCTCTGAGAACCCTGTTGCCGTGTATTGGCTCCAATCTGTCAATAGGTTGGTAAACTTGTCCAGCCCTGCTATAATAGGTACTAGCCCAAAAGTGTACTTTAAAATAGTTGTTACTTGTTGAATTGTTGTCTGCATCATTTTAATATTTGTAAATTGATTTCACGCTTTAGATAAGGTGGAATCAAAAAGGTTACAAAATTTTGTAACTATTTCAGCATATCTTCATCTAAAGCCCAAAGCATATTGAAATATGGACGTAGTACGAATAAACGATTTCAATAATTATAAGATATCTGACTCGGATATAGTAAGACGCATTCTTTCTGGAGAAAAAGAATTGTATGAGATTTTGCTAAGAAGAAATAATCAAAAACTATATCGGGTTATTAGAGGGTATATACGGGATGAAGCCGAAATACAGGATATTATGCAGAATACATATTTGAAGTCCTTTGAAAAATTATATCAATTTAAGCATGGGTCTACCTATGCTACATGGCTGATACGGATAGGAATAAATGAGGCTTTGGCCAGATTGAAGGAAAAAGGCCGAGTTCTTACTATAAATTCAGATTCAAATGATTTCGGTCGGAATACCATTTTAGAAATGCCGGATACCAATCAACCGAATCCTGAAAAAAAAATAATCAGACAAGAAGCCAAACAACTGCTTGAGAATTCTATCGATTCTCTGGAGCCAAAATATAGAATGGTATATATCTTAAAGGAGATTGAGGAAATGTCTATCAAAGAAATTTCCGAGTGTATGGATATTTCTACATCAAACGTGAAAGTCCGATTGCATCGCGCCAAAAATATGCTAAAAGAGAACATTTATAGTATAACTAAGGAGCAGGAGGGCGTATTTGAGTTCGGAAATAGCAAATGTGATGCGATTACCGATGCTATTATGAGAATCGTTCTTAAAAAGTAGCGCCATACCTTAGCTTTGATTCCATGATACTTTTTGTGTAACTATTTATCCGTTTAGTCCAACCATAAAATCATAAAAGGATGTATTTTTGCTTGTTGAAAATAAAAGGCTCCTTACATGCTAGAACTGCTTAAGAAAACACTTTTCTCCACACGCTTAATGGCCGTTCTATTCCTCGTTTTTGCTACGGCAATGGCTTTTGGCACTTTTATAGAAAGCTGGTACAGTACAGAGACCGCCCGAATATGGATTTATAATACCCGATGGTTCGAGCTTATTATGGTATTTTTTGTCATCAATTTTATCGGCAATATGTTCCGGTACCGCTTATTCAGATGGGAAAAATGGCCAGTACTCCTGCTGCACCTCAGTTGGATTCTCATCATTATAGGTGCTTTTGTAACAAGATATATCAGTTTTGAAGGCATGATGCCCATTCGGGAAGGGAAGTCTGAAAAGGTCTTTTATTCAGATAAGACGTATCTAACCGTTTATGCAGATGGAAATATCAATGGTGAACCTAGAAGAAAAATTTTAGAGGACGACTTGATCGTTACCCCGGAAGCCATTAAAGCTAACCTGCCTTGGACCGCTGATTATAATGCACAAGAGTTTACTGTCAAGTATGTTGATTTTATTGAGGGAGCGGAAGAGGGGCTGATTCTGGATGAAAACGGGAAATCCTATTTAAAAGTTGTAGAGGCAGGCGATGGACAGCGACATGAACATTTCTTGGAAAATGGGAAGGTCGCAAGTATTCACGGTGTGTTGTTCGCCTTAAATACTCCTACGGATGGGGCGATCAATATCTCTACCACGGATAGTACCTATCAAATCAAATCACCTTTTGAAGGCAATTTCATGAGAATGGCCGATCAGTTTAAAGGTGGGGTATTAAAAGACAGTCTCCAGCAATTGCAATTACGTTCGCTCTACAGTATGGCCGGAATGCAATTTGTTATTCCCGAACCTATGATGAAGGGGGTTAATGGAGTAGTAAAAGTCGCCGCTGATAAAATTACCCCGAATACGCCCAATGCTCTGGTTTTAGAAGTATCATCCAATGGGGAAACCGTTCAAAAGAAAGTTTTGGGCAAGAAAGGGCTGGTTTCCAAGTTCACCGAAAAGTTCACCGTCGGCGGCCTCGATTTTATGCTCAGATATGGACCAAAGGAATATGAACTTCCGTTCAGTATAAAACTAAACGATTTTATTGCCGAAAAATATCCAGGGACTGAGGCAGGCTATGCTTCCTTTATGAGCAAGGTTACGATTGAGGATGACCGATCTTTTGATTATGACATTTTCATGAACAATATTCTGGATCATAAAGGATATCGTTTTTTTCAATCGGGTTTTGACCCTGATGAAAAGGGTACCAACCTCTCTGTAAACCACGATCAATGGGGCACCTGGATAACTTATATCGGTTATACCCTGCTTTATACCGGTTTGCTAGGAATCATGTTTTTTGGTAAAACAAGATTTAAAGACCTTACCCGATCCCTGAATAAGTTGACTAAGAAAAAGAAGGCGATGACCACTTTGTTGGCTTTGGGAATGGTGTTGGGCCTATCCGCACAGGAGCATTCGGCGGATGACGGCCACGACCATGCGAACAAAGCACCGACACAAGATCAGATTGATTCGCTTTTACAGTTGACCGTGGTCTCCAAAGAACATGCGACGAAATTCGGTAAGTTGGTCATTCAGGATGAAGGAGGGCGCATGAAACCTATCAATACCTTTTCTTCTGAATTGCTACGCAAATTGAGCTTGAAGGACAAATTCGGTGATATGAATTCTGATCAAGTATTCTTATCAATGATGCTGAATCCGCCAGCTTGGTACAACACGGAGTTTATTGCAGTAGATAAAAAAGGAAAGAATGATAGTATTAGAAATGTACTTGGTATCCCCAAGGGACAGCGGTTTATGAAGGCTACTGATTTCTTTGATGAAAAAGGGAGTTACAAATTGGCGGCTTATTTGGATGATGCGACTAAGGCACTTGCGCCAAACAAGTTTCAACAAGATTTAAAAGACGCGAATATTCGCTTAAGTCTTTTAGATCAGGCCTTAAGTGGAAGGATTGTTAAAATATTTCCCTTACTGAATGATGAAAACAACAAGTGGATATCTGCCGTGGAGTACCGGGGAGGACAATATCAAGTTGCCGATTCTTTGTATAGCAATTTCATCAAAAATGCTATTCCCTATTACTTGATGTCATTGCGAAAAGCAATTGCTACAGATGATTATGCAGAAGCAGATAACCTATTAGCTGCATTTAAGAAGAACCAACAAAATCATGGCAGCGAGGTCTTACCTTCTGATGAGAAAATCAATACCGAAGTTGTTTATAACAAATTAGGAATTTTCAATTTGCTATATCGTTTGTATGCTTTAGCCGGGGTATTGCTTTTTTTCATTTTAATCTTTCAGATTTTCAAAGAACGTGAAATATGGAAGGTGGCATCTTATGTTTTGAAAGGGACAATAATAATTCTATTTCTTTGGCATACAACTGGTTTAATCCTTCGCTGGTATATTTCAGGACATGCGCCATGGAGTGATGCATACGAAAGCATGTTATTCGTGGCCTGGGCGACTATGGGAATTGGAATGTTATTTCTTAGGAAAAGTGTAATGACGTTATCTGCCGCAGCTTTTGTGTGTTCGATGTTACTCTTCTTTGCACATCAAAATTGGGTGGACCCTACTATTGGAAATATAGTACCTGTTTTAGATAGTTACTGGCTAATGATACACACGTCAGTTATAGTCGGCAGCTATGGTCCATTAAGTGTAGGAATGATTCTTGGCGTTGTTTGTTTGCTGTTGATGATCTTAACGACCAAAAAGAACAAAAAGCGAATGGAGCTCAATTTGAAAGAGTTGACCATCATAAATGAAATTGTTTTGACACTTGGTCTAATCATGCTTACCATTGGCAACTTCTTGGGAGGTCAATGGGCCAACGAAAGTTGGGGGCGCTACTG
This sequence comes from Aggregatimonas sp., assembly GCA_965238025.1. GTDB lineage: Bacteria > Bacteroidota > Bacteroidia > Flavobacteriales > Flavobacteriaceae > Pelagihabitans. The sequence goes on from OZ250162.1 coordinate 2,986,923, forward strand.
GGGTTGGGATCCTAAAGAAACCTGGGCATTGATTTCCATTATGGTCTATGCTTTCGTAATTCATACACGGCTCATACCTGGTTTAAGAGGCAAATGGACATTTAATTTTCTAAGTGTAATGGCCTACTTCAGTATTATGATGACCTATTTTGGGGTAAACTACTATCTGGTGGGCTTACATAGTTACGGGCAGAGTGGGGGAGCCGCCATTACACCGGATTATGTCAAGTACATTCTGTTGGCTATGCTTGTTTTGGGTGGATTAAGCCTATGGAGATACCGTGTCAATTATTCCAAGTAGAAAATAGTCGGATCAACTTAGTTTGTATTAATTTCTAATAATATCCTACCTTCTCAAAGTCTAAGGGGCTGATTTTCTTACCCCTAGAAAAAGCTAGGTCACCCTTCATTTTTTTTGCAACAAACTTGTCGCGAATCCGAGAAACATTTTCAGTATATTTAAAGATTAGTTTTGATAGCAATTTGGCTTTAAAAATCCTTTTAGCTTGCAACAGAATCACTTTTTTTAAAGTGTGAAAAAGAACCGACCAATGAAAAAATATCTATCCGTTTTTATATTTCTCTATTGTGCCTTAGCACTATCCCAAACTAAAAAGGCCTATAATGTCGGGGTATTGATTGACAACTGGAGCGAAGAGCTGGGGCCTATTTTTGATCAATTAGAAACACAAGTGCAATCTGTAGTTGGGGAAGATGCCATCATTAATTTTCAACAAGGGCATAATTTGGTGAATAATTATAGCCAGATAAAAGCCCAAGAGAACTATAATAAACTGTTGAAGGATGATACGGATATCATTCTGGCATTTGGCCCTACCAATAGCCAAATAATCAGCAACCTTAAAGTACACCAAAAACCAACTATTTTGTTTGGTGCCGTAAATAGGGACCTCAATGGGATTGATATCAACAAGGAAACATCAGGTATAGAAAATTTTACCTACCTATTGCAGTCGGAATCCTATCACGACGATTTTGTAATGTTTAAGGAACTTACTGGTTTTGAGAATGTAGGTATTGCTATTGAAGCCCAGTTAGTGGATATTTTACCCTTAAAAGAAACCTTTGATAAGGAGTTCGATGCCTTGGAAGCCAATTACAAGTTGATTCCCTTTACCGAATCATCGGATATTATAGCAAATTTAGAGGGTATTGATGCGGTCTATATTGCCGGGGGGTTCTTTCTATCGGAAGATGAAAACAAACAGTTGGCAAAAACCTTTATTGAAAAAAAGTTGCCTTCTTTTACAATTAACGGAATCGACGATGTTGAAAATGGTATCATGGCGACCAATCAGGCGGAGGAAAATATGGATCAATTCTTCCGGCGAATAGCCCTGAGTATAGAGGCCTATGTTAACGGAACTCCACTGGCGGATTTGCCTGTTTATATTGATTATAAACCAAAATTGACCATTAATTATAATACCGCTGAGCTTATCGGGATTCCCATAAAATCTGGTCTACTTGGGCAGACCAATTTCGTGGGTGATTTTGTAAATGCAATTTCTGAAAAGCGATACAATTTGTTGAGTGCTATTGATGATGCCCTTAAAAACAACTTGTCGCTACGATCCAATCAAAAAGATGTTGAACTAAGTTCTCAGGATGTTAAAACGGCCAAAAGTAATTACCTGCCCAGCCTTACGGCATCGGGAACAGGCACCTATATTGATCCGGACTTGGCCGAGATAAGCAACGGACAAAACCCGGAGTTTTCAACCGCCGGGAATATTACTTTACAACAAACCCTTTTTTCCGAAGCGGTCAATGCGAATATTGCAATCCAAAAAAGCTTGCAAAAAGCCCAGGAAGAGAATTTTAATAGTGCCGAGTTAGACCTGATCTTCAACACTTCCAACCTATACTTTAATGCCTTGATCTTAAAGGCCAATGCACAAATTCAAATACAGAACCTATCACTTACCAAAAAAAACTTGGAAATAGCACAACAGAATTTTGAAGCCGGTCAGTCCGGTAAGACCGATTTGCTGCGTTTTCGAAGTGAAATGGCTCAAAATATGCAATCAATGGTAGAAGCGATCAACCAATTGGAACAGGGTTTTATCGCATTAAATCAGGTGTTGAACAATCCCATTGCGTATGAAATCGATGTGGACGATGCATCAATTGATGAGGGGGTTTTTGAAAAGTACAATTATAATCAATTGACTGAATTGTTGGATGACCCTCGGCTTCGGGAACCTTTTATTGATTTTTTAATCGAGGAAGCCAATAGAAATGCGCCTGAGTTGAAGTCCTTGGGACACAATTTGGATGCTACACAACGAAATATAAGACTGAACGGATTTGGGCGATTCCTGCCTACTTTGGCTTTGCAGGGCCAATACAATGAAACTTTTAACAGGTCAGGGGCCGGCAGTACGGCACCGGCCGGTTTTGCGCTAATAGACAATAATTACAATGCGGCGGTAAGTCTATCCATCCCTATTGTGAATCAGAACCTTTCGAATATCAATAAGCGAACGGCTATGATCCAAAAAGAACAACTTGAAATCAATCTGGAGAATACAGAGTTATCCATTGCCGCCAATGTCAGGAATGGAGTGCTCAATCTGGTAAATCAGGTTTCGAATATAGAATTGTCCAAAGTTTCCGAAGAAACCGCCAAAGAAGCCCTAGAACTTACCCAAACGTCGTATTCCAATGGGGCCGTCAATATTGTTCAATTGCTGGACGCACAAAATAACTATTTGGCTGCCCAGTTGAGTAGGACCAATGCCACTTATAATTTCTTGATTACTTCATTACAGTTGGAACGGTATCTCGGCTATTATTTTGTACTCAATTCTGATGCGGAAAACGAGTCCTTTAGACAACGCTTTTTTGAATATTTTAATACTAAAAACTAACATCTATAAATAGAACCTATGAAATATATAACCAAAATACTGTCCGTTGCGTGTATCGCTTTGATGCTCGTATCATGTGGCGAAGAGGAGAAAAAAGAAGAAAAAATCGTACGCCCGGTCAAGTACGAACAAGTGGGTTTTTTAGGAGGGGAGAAAATCCGAACTTTTAGTGGTACCGCGCAAACGGATAAAATTATCGGTTTGAGTTTTCGAAATTCGGGGATTATAACTCAGTACGATATTAAATTAGGGCAGAAAGTAAAAAAAGGGCAGTTACTCGCCAAACTTGACAATGTGCAATCACGATTGTCCTATGAGCAAGCAGTTACACAGCTAAATAGCGCCGAATCGCAGATGAATACCGCCAAGCTCAGTTTAAACCGTGTACGTTCCCTTTTTGAAAAAGGGAGTACATCGTTAAGCGATTTCGAGTCGGCCAAAAATGCTTATAAAACGGCGCAGGAAAGTTACCAATCTGCTAAACGAGGTGTGGACATTCAGCAAGAACAAATACGTTATGGGTATATCTATGCTCCTGAAGATGGGGTGATTGCCGCAGTATCTTCGGAGGTTGACGAAAATGTAAGTCCAGGACAGGCGGTTGCTACTTTAAATGCTGGAGCTGAGATGGAAATTACCTTAGGTCTTCCCGAAAGTGTCATTAATGGGGTAAAGCAGGGGATGAATGTGGATGTTGATTTTTCTTCATTGCAGGACGAAGAATTCAAAGCCAAAGTTACGGAGGTTGCGCCGGCGGTAGATGCCAATACGGCCACCTATCCGGTGCGGGTGACAATTACGAATCCATCAGATGAAATTAAAAGTGGTATGGCTGCGAATGTAACCTTCGATTTTGGCGATCATAAGGCTGATAATACCATTTTGGTGGTTCCAGCAAACGCCGTTGGCGAGGACAGTAACGGGCGATTTGTATTCTTGATACAAGAAGGTGAAAACTCGGCCAAGGTAGAAAAACACCAAATATCAATTGGAAACCTGACAGCCGAAGGATTCGAAATAACATCCGGACTAAAGGCCGGGCAGAAAATTGCTACGGCCGGATTGCAAACATTATTAGATGGACAAGAAGTGAGACTTCAGTAAATAGAGGCGGGAAGTTTCTCGCACCTAACACCCAACACCTAACAATAAACCGTATGAATTTAGCGCAATTTTCCATCGATAAAAACAGGATTACCTTTATGGTGCTCGGGACCATAATTCTCCTAGGGTTGGCAATGTACTCCAGTTTATCAAGGGATAGTATGCCTCCCTATACCGTTCGTGTGGCAACGGTGGTATCCCAATTTCCTGGTGCAAGTCCAGAAAGGGTTGAGCAGTTGGTAACCGACAAGATTGAAAAGGTAGCCCAGGAACTTCCAGAACTTAAAGAAGTTGCAAGTACCTCAAGGACCGGTCTATCTGTTGTTACGGTAACCTTGAAAGATGAGGTGTCGGCAAAAAAAATGCAATCCGTATGGGATAGGCTGCGCAGAAAATTGAATGCCTTAAATGGATTGCCGCAGGGCGTTCAACCTTTTTTAAATGATGATGGTATTGGCGATGTGTATGGAATTGTCGTTGGTTTGACCTCCGATGGCTATTCCTATGCCGAAATGAAAGAATATGCCGATGATATAAAAGATGCATTGATTAAAATTCCTGACGCCGCTAAAGTTGAAATGGGGGGCGAACAAGAAGAACGCATTTTTGTTGAATTTGACAATACCAGACTAAAGGAATATGGTCTGTCGGCCTCCAAACTCCAACAGTCTATCGGAGCAACCAATATTTTAAATTCAGGGGGCCAAGTAAACCTTGGTGATGAGCGAATAATATTAGAACCTACCGGGAATTTCAATTCTGTTGAGGATATTAAGAATATGCTTATTTCGGTAGGCAATAACAACGGCTCGCAACTGGTAAAACTTGGGGATATTACCGCAGTAGAAAAGGCCTATATAGATCCCCCTACCCAAAAGGTTCGCATTAACGGTAAAGATGCTATTTCCCTACATGTGAACTTGAAGGAGAATGCCAATGTAATTGCCTTGGGCGAAGAGGTTAACAAAGTTGTGAACGAGTGGGAGCAAAAATTACCCGTGGGCCTGGAACTGACCAGGGTATCTTCTTTGGATACCTATATTGATTTTAAAGTTGGTGACTTTATTGTAAACCTAATGCAGTCAATTGGTATCGTATTGCTGGTTATGTTGATTTTCTTAGGTTTTAGAACAGGTTTTGTTATTGCAAGTTTGATTCCGATAGTGACCATAATGACCCTAATGATAATGGGGGTCATGAATATTGGGCTAAATCAGGTAACCTTGGCCGCTTTGATTATGGCATTGGGAATGCTGGTAGATAACGCTATAGTAGTTGCTGAAACCATTATGGTTAAAATGGAACAAGGCGTTGAAAGAAAACGGGCCGCAATAGAAGCCTTTTCTGAACTATGGATGCCCCTGTTGATTTCTACTTTAACAACCTCCGCGGCCTTTTTGGCCTTCTACTTATCCCCAACGACTATGGGTGATATCGTAGGACCCATTTTTGTGGTCATCACCATTGCCCTGTTATCATCATGGATTATTGCACTGACTGTAATTACCATGTTTTGTTATTTGTTTTTAAAGGTATCCCCGAAAGGGGAAAAGAAACCCAGTTTTATAGACCGGATCATAGCCAAGCTAAAAGAGTATTACAAAGACCTTATTTTGATAGCCCTAACGAATAAGTGGAAGGTGATTATCGGTATATTTCTGATTTTTTTCGCATCGCTATACGGCTTCACGAAGATTCCCTTTATTTTCTTTCCCGATAGCGATCGAAATATGATTACCGTAGATATAAATCTGCCCGAAGGCAATAAAATAGAACGTACCACTGAGGTCGTGAAGCGCATAGAGCAATATATGACGGACTCACTTTTATTGAATGATAGTAGAATTGCCGGTATTTCGGACTGGTCGTCTTATATTGGAGAGGGTCCCGAATCGTACGACCTAGGGTACTCACCTGACGAGGCAAATTCGAACTACGCCCATATTTTGGTAAACACCTCATCATTTGACGAAAACAATAATATGATCGCCAAACTTGATAATTTTACTTTTAATAATTTCCCGAACGCCGATATTAAAGTGGGGGCCCTCGGTGCTGGAGGTGGCGGGACGCCCATCGAAATTAAAATTTCAGGAAACAGCCCAGATGATTTATCACAAATAGCCGAGGCGGTTAAATTAAAATTATCGGGTATTTCGGGAACAAAAAATGTTAAGGATGATTGGGGACCGAAGAGTAAAAAATTCCTCATAGAAATCGATCAGAACAGGGCACAATCGGCAGGCATAACAAGTCAAGATATCGCAACTTCCCTACAAACGGTCTTGGATGGTTTTCAAACGGGGGAATACCGAGAGGATGATAAGTCCATCCCGATATTAATGCGAAGCGATGACAACCAGCAGCAGTCATTGGCCTCTTTAGAAACATTAAATGTTTACTCCCAAAATTCGGGGGCAAGTGTTCCTTTATTGCAAGTAGCATCGATTGTCCCGCAGTGGCAATATTCCAAAATAAAGCGCTTTGATTTGCGCAGAACGGTTAACGTTACCAGTGAACTACGTGCTAGCGGAAATGCCTCGGCCATAACAGAAGAAATTACACCTTGGCTGGAAGAACAAAAACAAAACTGGCCGCAAGGATATCGATACGAATTTGGAGGCGAGGCAAAGCAGTCTGCTGAGAGTATGGGATCCGTGATAGGTTACCTGCCTATTTCGGCATTCATTATCGTATTGCTGTTGATTATTCAATTCAATTCTTTCCGAAAAATGACCATGGTGGTGCTGACCATTCCCTTGGGAATTATTGGGGTTGTAATTGGTTTGTTGGTTTTTAATGAAGCTTTTGGCTTTATGCCCTTTTTGGGGGTCATTTCCTTGGCGGGGATTGTTATCAATAATGCCATAGTACTGATCGATCGTATGGAAATCGAGCAACGCGATTTAGGAAGGACTGAGCAAGACGCAGTTATCGCCGCTTGTCTACAGCGTTTTCGGCCCATTTTACTGGCAACATTTACGACCGTATTAGGGTTAATACCACTGTACATTTCAGGGGGTGAGATGTGGGAAGGTATGGCAATCGGCATTATGGTAGGCTTGCTATTTGGAACGGTAATTACATTATTGTTTATTCCATCTTTGTATAGCGCCTTGTTTAAAGTGAGTTACAAAGATTATGAATTCAATCGGAAATTATTGGAAAATTGATATCATCGGATAACTCGAATTCATGAATCAAAATTTTAGACACTTTCTAAAATTACTTTGGCAATCCATTGTATTCTGGACACTTGCCATGTTCTGTTATGCGATTTTCCGATATTTTGGAGCAGATCAAGAAATCGCTTTTCAACTAAAAGAAGGTTTTGATGCCAAGAGAGCCCTTAGAGAGCCACTGTTGGTGTTTACCGTGGTAGGACTTGGATTGGGCATTTTATATGCGCTTGTAGATTTTATGTTTGAAAAATATGCTCCGAAAAAAATTTCTTTGGGCCTTGCTCTTTTAATTAGAACATTGCTTCATTTTATCGCCACTATCTTTGTTATAAATGCCGTGGGTAGGTCGGCTTCCAAGATTTTTGAGGTAAATGTTGACTTCGAGTTTGGATGGTGGTTCTATCAGAAACGCTTTTGGGGAGCAATGTTTTATATCATTGTCTCCTCTTTCGTTTTCTCATTCGTGAAAATAGCCATGGAACGATTCGGCAAAGGGGTATTTCTAAAAATGCTAATAGGAAAGTATAAAAACCCAAAAGAAGAAAAGCGCATTTTTATGTTTTTAGATTTAAAAGATTCTACCACTATTGCTGAAAGCTTGGGTCACCATAAGTACAGCCAATTTATTCAAGACTGTTTTTTAGACCTCAATGAAGTGGTGTTGGATTATAACGCCGAAATTTATCAGTATGTTGGTGATGAGGCCGTTTTAAGCTGGCCGTATAAAAAAGGCTTGGCCAATAACAATTGTATCGGACTGTTTTTTGCCTTTCAAGAACAACGTCTCACGCGAAAAGAGTATTATCTGCAAAAATACGGGGTGTACCCTAAGTTTAAAGCAGGTTTACATGGGGGTGCCCTTATGGTCGCCGAAGTAGGTTCCGTAAAAAAGGAACTGGCATACCACGGCGATGTCATTAATACGTCAGCTAGAATTCAGGCCGAATGCAACAAGCACAATGTTACCTTATTGCTTTCCGAAAAACTCTTGAAAGATCTAAAGATTGACGATTTTTCGACCTCCAAATTGTTGGGAAACGTTTTGCTTAAAGGCAAACAGGAAGAAGTTAAGATTCACACTATTCAAAAAGTTTAGATCGCTTCAATATGATAGATAACTTATATAAACATCGGTTTGAAATTTTCCTAACAACACAACTCATGATTTTATTCGGTTCGCTGTTGTTTCCTCACGACATTTTTGAGTACACCATACTTCCCATTCTTTACCTCATTAGTATAGCTGCGGGTATTTTAATGATCTCCAAACGCAAGAAATTAATGTGGTTTTTTATTGCCTTATTCATGGTTGCCGCGATTATGTTTGGATCAAGTATGGTATCGCGAACAGAGAATACGGATAATATTTTAGCACGTTTATCCATTTACTTTGTATTTCACATCATAGTAACATGGAATATCATACAACAGGTGTGGAAAGCAAAACGGGTGACCAAAAATGTAATCATGGGGTTGATGAGCGGTTACATTTCTTTGGGTTTTTTGGCATTCTTCCTCTTTATGTCCATAGAGCTTACCCACCCTGGCGCCTTTATAGGAGTTTTAATGGATAGCTCTGATTTTGGGGTTAGATCAGATGGCATTCTCTACTATGCCTATATCACTCTATTGACCATTGGCTATGGTGAAATCGTGCCGACGATTCCCATTGCTCAAAAAGCGGCCATTTTAGTTGGCCTGGTGGGCCAGTTTTATATGGTCATTATTACCGCTGTTGTTGTTGAGAAGTATATCAAGCATTCTGCGAAAGATTAGTGTTTTTTACGTATGATTCAATTGTAAATTCATAATCAAGTTGGGAACTTCTAAAGAAATTTGAAGAACAACTGGGATAACAAATTCATACTACCATGTCAGTCTGAGCGCAGTCGAAGGCCTTGTTATTATGAGGAATGTCTGGGATCCCTTCAGACGGTCACTTCGACAGGCCCGCCCGACTGAAGTCGTTCGGGCGGGCTCAGCGAGACATATCGGTTTCTTTGACCTTTGATCAGTATTTTATGAAATAATTTCAATGATAGTTCGGTTGCCAGCAACTACTATGTACACGCAAATATTCTTAAAGCTAAACTTTAACGGTTCCTCCCTTCTGATAAAGGGAGGAATGAATTGCTCGTCTAAGGCGGGCAAGAAGGGATACCGTCTGGTTAATCCATTACAAACTTAAAACCTACGCCAAAGTAGCTTGCTTTTAAGCCCGTATTTCGGTTATAGTTATTGTATTTAAAGTCAATACTTTTTAATCCAAATTTCCATGTTTTTAATTTGGTGAATACATCCGTATATGAGACACCAAACCCATATTGAGAGGCATTGTATTTAGAAAGGTCGTAATCAGAAGTATAGAATTCGCTGGTAGATAAATGAGTATCAAAAGGTGCAAAATAATCCATTTGGGTCTGCGTATAATAACGATACGACGGGTACAGTGTGAACTTGGGCGAAATCTTTATGGGAACCTCCAAACTCGCCGTATGCGAATTCAAACCCCAATCATCCGTATAATACCTATAATAGGTACGTAAAGAAAAGACTTCATTGAGGTAATAGTTAAAGCGCATGCCTATTGGAATTTTTAGTCGATTACTGGGCAAACGTTCTATATCATCGGCCAATTGAAAAACATCAGTATTATCGGGGGAGGTATAGTTGGGTATGCTTGCCGCATTGCCTACAAAATAATTTGGGGTATCGGCAAAGTAAACACGTTGCATAGGGTTACCCAACCATCCGCTTTGCTGTATAACATCTAAAAAGAACGATATTTGTGCATTTTTACTCAAAATTTGAGAAAAGGATAACGATAGGGCATAGGTATTTCTTTTCTTATCGTTAATCAGTCCTAAATTCGCAACCTTGTTCGGGTTCCATGTAAGCTCATTTTTATCGGTTAGATTTCCTTGTTCGTCGTAAAAGGGAATACCAGTAAAAAAGCCCGCATTTACATCACCGTTCACCTCCAAATAAGTATCCAGTTCAGTCGGGTATTTCGGAATCCAACTGTCTAAAAAGACATTGCCCGTTATGCCTATTTCTGTATTTTTTTCATTGAACAAACGGGTATATCCACCACCAAAACCTATGGACGTATAATCGTATTCCGTGGCAAATGATGCATTGGCGCTTACAATCTGATTTCTATCATCAGAGCTATGTGAATAACCAGCTGTTATACTGCCCCAAGTATCTTGTCGCGAAGCACCGGAAGAAGCAACCCATGGACTCCCAACAACATCCTGGGGGTTGGCGACCGGCCCTCCCTCGTCATCATCGTCATCATCATATCCTCCCGAAGCACCGGAAAGATCAAAAGGATCTAGATTACTGGAAGATGCGGAGGTATAGGTAGAAAACCCCGCATCTATAGTAAGCACATCATCGGCATTCAAGGGAATACTGACCACAATTGAAGGCGCTACATCGGTAAGCCGTTCGTCACCGATTCCTCCAGTAACCGAAGCATTGTTGCCTGTTTGCTCATAATAACTAGAAAGAATATCGACCTCGGTTTTTTCCAGAACCCGCTTTTTATATTCATCCACATTCTCCTGTTGACCTGTAAGCTGAATGGAAATCAACATTGTAAAACCAAAAAATATATACCTCATAAATCTTATTTAATTACAACCACAACCACCACCGGATTTTCCTCCATTGGCACCGGATGCTCCTTCGCGATAGACTTGATAGCTTGTTTCAAACTTTGTGAATTTCTTATCGGCCAACAACATGTCAGGGTCATTCAGGTTTACTTTTTCATACTCTTTTACGACTACGCAAGACGATAAACTGAAAAGCGCGATACAAACAATGACTACTTTTTTCATTTTTCTAATTGATTTAATTCGATATGATCGGAGGTAATGATCTTGTTTCCGCCGTCAATGATGATACATTCTACACCCTTTAACTGATTGATAAAATGAAGCCCGGTCTCCTTACCCATAACAAAGATGGAAGTAGCAAGGGCATCCGCTAGTTCTGCAGTTTCCGTAAAAACGGTTACACTTAATATTCCAGAACTCGGATACCCTGTTCGCGGATCAATAATGTGGGAATACAATTTACCTTCTAGGGTGATATATTTTTCATAATTTCCGGAGGTTACGACCGCCCTATTATTCACAGGTAACCATGAGAACACTTTTTTCTTGTTTAGAGGGTTGACTATGGCAACCATCCAATCTTCGCCGTTGGGCTGTTTGCCCCAGGTATTTAAATCCCCTGCGGCGTTTATAATTCCAGATTGAACACCTTTTTGTTGTAAGAGGGCTTTGGCCCTGTCGGCCGCATACCCTTTACCAAGGGCACCAAAGCCAATCTTCATTCCTTTGTTCTTTAAGAAAACCGTTCGCTTTTCTTTGTTCAATACAATGTTTTGATACCCGACCCTTTGTACCGATTTTCGAATGGCGGTCTCCTCCGGCATCTTGGTCATTGAGCCATCAAATTTCCAGATTCGGTCCATAGACGCATAACTGATATCAAATGCACCATCGGTAAGTTGAGATACCTTTAAGGCCCGTTCAATCAATAAAAAGAGCTCATTATCAACTGCAACAGGGGTGATCCCTGCATTTTTATTGACCAAGGAAGTTTGAGAATTGGGATCCCATGAAGAAATCAATTTTTCAATTCGTGTAATTTCTACGATGGCAAGGTCGATATAAGACAGACCTTGGGTTTCATTTTCAGCCGATACCGTAATATCGAAACGACTACCCATTAATTTTGCGGTACGCTGAAATACTTCTTGTGCGGCAACGCAATGCACGGTTAAAAAAATGCATCCGAATACAAATAGCTTTCTGATATCCATATTACTTGAGAAAAGCGTTTAGTTCATTATAATATGCCGAAGGGGTCGTTTTCTTGTACCCCGTGGTTCCCAAAACTTCTCCAGAGTTGTTGAGTACCACAACCAGTGGAAAATGCCCGTTTGGATTATATTTTTCTGCAAGTGAATTATTATGCTGCGCCTGCTCTAAGACCAGCTTATTTTTTTTCTTTCTCGGAAAGTCGGCCTTTAGCATGACCAGTTCATTCTCGGCCAGTTTTTTAAATTCATTGGTACTCCAAATTTCCTGGTCCAGTTTAATACATGGTGCACACCAGTCAGAGCCTTGAAAAACAAGCACAATGGCCTTGTTTTCTTCTTTTGCCATCACTTTGGCCTCTTCTAAATTGGTTTTCCATTCTTGGGCGTTTATTGTTGTTATGGCAAACAGGAACAATAAAACAAGTAGGGTTTTTTCTTTCATCGGTTTAATTTTAAGCAGTGTATTAATGCTGCATTTATAGTTTAAGACAGACAAAAAAGAATACACCCTATTTTTTTTAGGACTTTTTTCGAACTTTGTTATTTTTACCGTCTCTATCAAGACTTTATGCCTGAAAAAGAACCCTCGATTTGTGAACCCAAAAATTATAATCAATTGTTTCGCGATTATTATGAGTCGGCCACAAAGTTTGTCTACTATAAATGCGGTAATCTGCAGCAGGCCGAGGATATTGTTCAAAATGTATTTATTAAATTGTGGGAGTTGTGCGCTACCATTTCTTTCTATAAGGCCAAATCTTATATTTATAAAGCCTGTAACAATTCGTTTTTAAATGAGGTTGCCCACCGGAAAGTGGTACTGAAACATCAAAAAACAATTGTAAACCGATCCAATATCGAAAACCCGGAGTTTTTGATCGAGCTTGATGAATTTAGAGAGAAACTTACGGCGGCTATTAGCGACCTGCCGATAAAGGAAAGGGAGGTTTTCCTATTAAGTAGAATGGAAAAGAAAACCTATGCCGAAATAGCGGAAATTATGGGATTAACGGTCAAGGCCATTGAACGTAGAATGAGTAAGGCACTATTGCAGTTAAGGGAAGTATTGGGTAAGGAAATTAAAATTTAAACAAGCGCTAAAATAGGGTGTTTTCGTTTTTACCTGTCAAATAAGTAATACCATTATAACAACCAAGCCTATGGAGAAATATTACACCGACGAATCTTTTTTAGCACGATGGATTTCAGGAGACCTTTCTGAAGAAGAACGGGTTGCATTTGAAAAAACCGATGCCTTTAAGCAATTTTCTATCATAAATAGGGAGGCCCAACTATTGGATGGACCTGTTATAGATACCGAAGCTGCCTTGGAAAAGGTAAACCGTAAGTTAAACAATGAGCAATCCAAGCCTAAGGTAAGGCGCTTAAGGTGGCTTGCCGCCGCTGCCAGTATTGCCGTCATTTTTGGACTATTCACTTTTTTTAACGCAACGAAAACCTATACTACAGGAATAGGTGAAAAACAAACGATAGCACTTGCCGATGGTTCTGTAATTGAATTAAATGCAAACTCAAGCCTTTCACACAAGCGCTTTTCTTGGTTGGATGATAAGCAGGTGCACTTAAAAGGGGAGGGCTTCTTTTCCATTATTAGAGGCGAGGGGTTTAAGGTCAATACTTCTAAGGGCCTTGTTTCCGTTTTGGGCACAAAATTCAATATTTACGATCGATCGTCCTTTGAAATCAAATGTTACGAAGGAAGCGTTGGTTTTGATATAAAAACCGCTTCTACGGATACCCAAGTGCTCACCAAGGGCATGATGCTCGATTTGGAGAACGATATAATAAGAACCGGTACATTTTCCAAAGAGATTCCTTATTGGAAACAGGGGTATTCATCGTTTATAGATCAACCCCTATCCGAGGTACTTGCAGAATTTGAAAATCAATTTCCGGTTAAATTCATAAAAAATGATGTTGACACGAATCGCTTGTTCACAGGGCAGTTTGGCCATGATGATATGAACAAGGCGTTGCAAACTACTTTGGCTCCAATGGGTATCAAATACACGATTTCTTCCGATAAAAAAAGTATTACCTTGGTAGAATAGACAAATGAAATATCTTTTTTTCATACTACTGTTCTGGTATTCCCTTTTCGCTTACTCACAGGAAAAAAAGGATTACGATTATTCCGATGTCCCTTTGGTAGACGTGATTCAGGATATAGAAGCTAAAAACGACCTCGTCTTTTCCTTTGCAAATGATATTATTACAGGGAAACACATTAGCCTAAATGCCGAACAAATTACCTTAACCGAACTCCTATCTATTCTAGAAGAGCAAACGGGTCTTGTTTTTAAGCGGGTAGATGAAAAACAGTTGGCAATACTTCCAGAGGAAACCGACACCTCAGGAACCCAGGAACTGAAAGAGGTGGTGGTAACAGGATATATTACGAGCGGTATCGATAGAAAAACGGACGGATCAATTTCTATAAATCAAAAATCCTTGGGAATTTTACCAGGGTTGACAACTCCGGACATTCTTCAAAGTATTCAGTTGGTACCAGGTATCCGAAGTTTAGACGAGTCGGCGTCGGGCATTCAAATTAGGGGTGGTTCACCCGATCAAAATTTAATACTATACGACGGAATTAAATTGTACCATTCGGGCTACCTCTTCGGTATGTTTTCCGCTTTTAATCCCTACGCCATTGAAAAGGCCAGGATATTCAAATCTGGAACCAGCGCCGTTTATGGTGACCGTATTTCTGGCATACTGGATATTTCTTCGGGCACTGAAATACCTAAAAAAACAACAGGAGGTTTCGGATTAGACGGATTGAGTGCCGATGGCTATATCAAAACAGCTCTAAAGGAAAATCTGGCCCTATATTTTTTTGCCCGCCGTTCCTATACCGATTTCTTTAAAAGCCCAACCTATGATTCCTATGCTGAGAAATTATTTTCCAATGGAGGAATCGTCAAAGATCGTAATGGCAATGTACTCAACGTTATTTCGGATGACGAATATACCGAGGATACCAGTGAAAATGATTTTTCATTTTATGACATCAATTTTAAGACCATCTATTCCCCTACAAAAAAAGATCGTTTTACCCTCAGCAGCTTGCATACACGCAATACTTTGGATTTCTCTTTTCCCGGGGATGGCGAGGCGAAGCTAGATTCATTAGTGACCAAAAACAATGGAATAAGCCTCGGTTGGGAGCGTTTAACGCCTGAAGGGAAAAAAGGAGAGATCAATGCGTATTTTTCCCGTTACAATTCCTATTATAAAAACAAGGAGGTTTTTGGAACGGTTCTCGAAGAAACCAATGTTAGGGACAACGAAATTACCGATTTAGGGATAGATTTTCGGACATATGGGACTATAAACGAACATCAGTCTTACACCTTAGGCTATCAAATATCACATACGAAGGTAGGCTTGGATTTACGCAAGGAATTCCCTGCTAGTCCTGGGCGTAATGTTAGTCTGCCCTCAGACGGAACCAATTTAAAAAATGCATTTTTTGGAGAGTATACCTATTCCTTGGATAATCTGGCCCATATAAGGGCAGGGCTTCGGTTGGTACACTATAGCTCGGTTGGGAAGCTGTTGTTAGAACCACGCTTAAATTTTGAATACCCCGTCACCAAATCCATACGAGCCAAGGCGGCCTTGGAAAGAAGGAATCAACCCATATCGCAATTGATTGAATTTAATCAAACCGAACTTCGTTTGGAAAACAATAGTTGGCAATTGTCAGATGACCTTACCTATCCGCTGCTTCAAAGCAACCAAGTTTCCGGAGGGATTTTGTTTAGCAACAACGGATTTACCTTGGATATAGATGGCTATTTAAAAAAATTAACAGGGCTAACTTCATATACCAACGGATTTAGCACCCCTTTCGCAGAACTTTCCGAAGGAAAAAGCGAAATTATAGGGGTTGATGTGCTGTTAAAAAAACTGATAGGCAACTATCGGGTATGGGCAGGATACTCCTTTAATGACATCGTTTATAATTTTTCAGAAATTCAGGAGGACGATTTTAGGGGAAATAATGGGATCACCCATAGTTTTAAAATATCCAATTCATTGAAGGTAAATGATTTTCAATTTGCCCTGGGTTGGCAATACCGAACAGGTGAGCCCTTTTCGCCTATAAATACTTTTGACCCGCTAACGGCGCAAGTCGAATTTGGAACGATCAATAGCGCCCGCTTAAGGGATTACCACCGTTTGGACGCCTCTGTGATTTATAATTTTAATATAGCTAGCACTACAAAAGCACAACTCGGGGTTTCCGCCTTAAACCTTTATGATAGAAAAATCCCAATTTCCATTATCTATAGAACGCAAGAAGTTGATGATCAACTGGAACTAAGACAGGTAATACAACGCCAATCCCTAGGTTTAACACCAAATATGGTCTTTCGGGTGTTTTTTTAAACCACAACGAACTGATTTTTTGTCAAGAAATGGCATCAACTTTTACCTCATTATTTTATAACTCAAATTTTAACAGTTGTTTTTGTACCAATCTATTGGTTTTCGAAGAAAATAGGAGAAATTGATTTAAATTTAATTTTTAAGGGTTGAGAAAAGGATGAAATGACTAAATCAATTTGAAATGGATAAAGAGGAAAAAATTAAGATTCTTTTCGAAAAACACTCAAACCAAGTTCTAGAAAAGAGAAAAAAAATTCATTCTACCACGGAAAAATATGTTGGATTAAATTTAGTCATTGTTGGATGGACGGCATCGATAACAAAAAATTTAGATTTGACAAATAAGCTCTTAATTCTGGTGATATTATTAATAATAACTGGGATTACGATGTATATCATCTTTCGAGATAATCGAATATATAGGGAACATGCGAAAATTGTAAGGAAACTAAGCGAGAGCCTCGGTGCATTCGAAAAAGGAGGAGTAATCAAAGGGGTATTACTTTATCCGAAATCCTGGCAAAAATTCGGAAAAGAAAGTTTGGTTCATGGTATTCTCCACCATTACATTGTTATCATTTGTATTGGTTTTTTGACTTGCATCGGACTTTTCTATTTCAACTAAGGTCTAACGCCGACATATCCGAAAGTTGATGTAACGTGCGCAAAAAAGTTCAAATAGAAGATGAAGAAGATATTATTTATCTGTTCAGCAAATAAGCGGCGATCTAAGACAGCGGAGGACTTCTTTTCTGAGAAATACCCAGATCTTGAATTTTTATCGGCTGGCACCAATCTAAAGGTTGGCAAAAAGAAGGAACCAACCCCTTATCAGAAGGTATGTTAGATTGGGCTGGTCAAGTCTATATAATGGAAACTCGACATAGAAATATAGGAAAAAGTATAAATTCAAATTACAACCCTAAAATTGTAGAACTCGGGATATTAGATAGATATAAATATTACGAAAGCAGTTTAATCGAATTGCTAGAATCAAAAATTGATTTATCTTAAAGTTCAAATAAACGATGGTTATGGTACACGACGATTTTAACGACCGAGTAGAGGATTATCAAAGAGAGCAGGATAGAAAGAGGGAAGAATTAGCGCAAATATTAAAGGCCGAACTAAATCGCGAGTTTGAACAGCTAATGCTAAAAAGCTTACGTACCGAGGGTGAAATTACTAGATTAAGGAAGAAACAAAAGAGGTCATTTGACATAATCCCAGGGAAAGGTGATTGGCGAGGTAATATGATAAAAAGATTGCAGGCAGCTCCAAAAGATATGTTATTGGCTTTTTTTAGAACAGAATGTAGGTTGTTGGCAACAAAAATTATCAATGATGACAATTTGTTGGCAGTGGTCTCGGTTGAAGCGCCGGGCACTTTGGCAAGCCAGCAATTATTTTTTCCAGGCGTAAGGAAAACCTTGAATAACCTTGCAGTACGAGCTAAGACATATCGTCCACGGTTGTCAGATTTGATGGATGATAAGGCAAAAGAAGAAATGAAACTCGCAGCAATTTTTTTGGAAGCATCAGTAGATCGTTTGATGATTTGTGTAGAGGCTTATGAGAATTAGTTGAATAATAACATTTGACACTAATACGCAAGAGTTTGTAAATTACTTTTAGTAAAGTTCAAATAAAGGATAATTTGTAATCTAAAATTCATTGCTCGTATATTGCGATGAAGGGCATCTGATCTTTACCGAATTATTGACAATAACTTAATTAACATACCAATCATGAAGAATTATTTAAAGATTTTGCTTGTAGTACTATTTGTGAGTTGCGCAGATGACAAGAAAGAAACCACAACAGTGGTGCAAGTAAACCAAAAAACACTTGGCAATCATGTCGAACGCTTGGCGTCCGATGAATTCCTAGGAAGAAAACCATTTACCGAGGGTGAAGTAAAAACCGTAAACTATTTAAAAGATGAGTTCGGGAAATTGGGGGTTTTACCAGGAAATGGCAATAGTTATTTTCAAGATGTTCCCATGGTAGAAATTACGGGGACCCCTTCTGAAAGTATGACCATTTCTGGAAAAGATGGTAGTTTTAATTTAGAGTACTTAAAAGATTTTGTAGCCACAACAAATAAGTCGGTTGGCGAGGTCAATCTAGAAAACTCCGAACTTGTTTTTGCAGGCTATGGAGTTGTTGCCCCGGAATACGGATGGAACGATTATGAAGGCATCGATTGGAAAGGAAAAACTGCTGTCGTCTTAATTAATGATCCAGGTTTTAAATCTGGGGATTCAACTTTATTTAAAGGAAACGAAATGACTTATTATGGGCGTTGGACCTACAAGTATGAAGAGGCCGCGAGACAAGGTGCCGCCGGACTCATTATCATTCATGATACTGAACCGGCATCTTATGGTTGGAATGTAATAGAATCCGGTTGGAGCGGTGCTCGATTAATTGTTGAAAGCGATCAACCTCTTTTAAATGTCGAGTCTTGGATAAGTGGTGAAAGCGCAAAAAAAATGTTCGAAGCCTCAGCAATGAAAGGCCAAGATTTTAAAGCCATCTCCAGAAACAAAAGCTTTAAGCCAATACCTTTAGATTTAAACGTTTCTGTGGGAATTAAGAACAAAATTAAAACGGATGTTTCCAAAAATGTAGTTGCACTTATTCCAGGTACCGATAGAAAAGATGAATTTATTATTTACTCGGCACATTGGGATCACTTTGGTGTTGGTAAAGCCATTGATGGTGATTCAATTTATAATGGATCCGTAGATAATGCTTCCGGCACCGCTGGATTATTGGCGATTGCTGAAGCATTCAAGAAAAGTAACCCAACAAAACGTTCTATTGCATTCATCGCAGTTACTGGGGAAGAACAAGGTTTATTAGGTTCTGCTTACTATGCGGCATACCCGATTTTCAATCCTAAAAAGACAGTGGCAAATATTAATATTGATGCGCTTGACAGTCCGGGGAAAATGAAGGATTTGACTGTTGTCGGTTATGGTCAATCCGAAATGGATGAATATGCCAAAGAAGCGGCAACCAAACAAGATCGGTATATTATTCCAGATCCAGAAGCCGAAAAAGGGTATTTCTATAGATCGGATCATTTTAATTTTGCAAAAATTGGAATCCCTGCTTTATACGCTAGTGGCGCCTATGAAGGATTTGATCGTAGTATTGAAGAAATTAAAAAGTACAATGATCATTACCGCGCTCATAAATACCACCAACCTTCAGATGAATACGATCCTCAAACTTCAGAATTGACAGGCGTACAATTGGATTTGCAACTGTTTTTTGACGTGGGATTGAAATTGGCCAATGAAGCTAATTTTCCAAAATGGTATAATGGAAGCGAATTCAAAGCGGCTAGGGAAAAAATGTAAAGGTGAGAATGGCAAATTCAAAAGAATAGGGACCTAGGAGATAATAGGTTATAAAAGGAGAACGTTTTAAAAACCAAAGCCAACCTAGAGGAAATAAGGACTTAATAACGTTCTATTATCATAAAAAGGGACCCTTGCTAAGCAAGGACCCCTTTTTAATCAGGTTTTTCAATCTGCTTATAGAGCCGTAACTGTAACTTCTTCTGTTACCTTGTTAATTACATAGGGGTCAAAACCCTCTGGAAGGTAATCGGCAGTATCGAAGCCCAACGCTATTTGCTCTTCTTCCTCAATATAATTTATACCTTCAATATCCGATGGATATGCATAAGGGTCAAAGTTTTCAGGTAAATAATCCGCAGTATCGAAATCCAAACGGAATTCTTCCAGCTCATCAATATACTCCACGGCGTTAAGGTCAAAATACACTGTGTACGGGTCAAAACCTTCCGGAAGATAATCGGCAGTATCAAAGCCCAAAGCTATTTGATCCTGGGCATCAATATAACTTATCGCTTCAAAATCTGATGGATTTGCGTAGGGGTCAAAATTTTTCGGCAGATAATCGGCAGTGTCGAAACCAAGTTCAATTTGTGGTTCCTTTTCAATAAAGACAATTTCGTTGAGGTCCAGGTTTGCGTTTTCCTTACAATTGGTGTGTGGATCACTGGCCACCGCTTTTGACCAAAGTGCAACCTCCGACGTTTCAAAATTTGCGACCGATCTTTCTTGCGAAACACTTATTAGAACCTTATTGGTTTGTATTTCTGTACTGTTATCTAACTTCTCTTCTACAGGTGTACTGCCTAGCAGCGTTAACCCACATAGTAATGTTAATCCGTTCATTTTTTAATTGATTTAATTGATTTAATTGTTTGATGAATATTGTTTTTGACTTGTTGATGTTCATAAGACTTCTCAAAAAAAATAATGTTACGGTACTTGGGAAAGTTTTAACAGCTTTTGGCCCTTTTTCACTTTATTTTTAGAATCGTACCATGTTTATGAATATCATGATTAAGATTTATGTTATTTTTTCAAACGGGAAGTCTTTTGATTATTGAATTTAACCTAAGCCTTTATATAGTGGAAAAGTGAAACCGAAATCGGGCGTGCCGAAAACTGAGGAGTCGTTAGGAACTTTAATTTTGATAGAACGGATCAACCAATTATTTAAAAAGAATTGCTAAATTAAATTGTGGATCGACATTTATAAGGAGAACTAATACTAGCTAAATAAGATTCAATAGAAAAACCAATATTAAGAAAAATATAAAGCCAATTAGAATGCTAAACCTCGCGACCTTATTAGAAAATAGTGCACAAAAATATCCCAGCAAAACTGCTTTTACCTTTATGGATACCAGCCTTAGTTTTGCCCAAATCAATGGTGCGGCCAATCAAGTGGCCAATGGTTTGGTGGCCATGGGAATAAAACCAGGAGATAAGGTTGCGATAAGCTGTTTTAATCTCCCTTATTTTCCAATTATCTATAATGGGATTTTAAAAGCGGGTGCCACCGTGGTGCCGCTGAGTGTTTTGTTAAAAGCGGAAGAAATTAATTACCACCTCGAAAATAGTGATGCCAAGGCCTATTTTTGTTTTACAGGTACGGCGGAATTACCCATGGGAGAAATGGGCTACACTGGTTTTCAAAAGACAAAGAGTTGCGAGCATTTTTGTATGATCATGCCAAAAAGCGATATGCCCTCGTCCATAGCCGGTGTACAAACCTTGGGAGACCTCATGCAAGGCCAACCCCCGACTTTTGAAACCGTAGAAACCAAAGCAACCGATACCGCTGTTATCATCTATACCTCGGGTACTACGGGAAGACCTAAAGGAGCAGAATTGACGCATTCTAATCTGTTTGCAAATACCATTCTTAGCGCTGACCTGTTCAACTGCAAGTCTGAGGATGTTCTCCTCATCGTCTTGCCATTGTTTCACATTTTTGCCATGACGGTAATGATGAACGCAGGAATATACAGGGGTGCAACTTCCGTATTATTACCTCGTTTTGACGCTGAAACGGTTTTAAATCTATTGGATAAACACCAAATAACGGTGTTCGCCGGCGTACCGACCATGTATTGGGGGCTGAACAACTATCTGGACACCCATGATTTTGATATCTCAAGTATAAAATCAAATTTAAAGAGTTGTGTTTCCGGAGGTGCTTCCTTACCCGTTCCCGTTCTTGAAAAGTTTGAAGAACGATTTGACCTTACCATTTTGGAAGGCTTCGGAATGTCTGAAGGTTCTCCGGTCGTTACTTTTAATCAGTTAGATGTGGGTAGAAAAATAGGCTCGGTAGGGACTCCGGTTTGGGGAGTACAGGTCAAGCTGGTCGACGAAAATGGTAAGACGGTTCCTGTGGGCGAAAAAGGGGAACTGGTTTATAAGGGCCATAATGTAATGAAAGGGTATTATAAAAACCTTGAAGCTACGGCCAAGACCATTAAAAATGGTTGGTTGCATTCAGGTGATATTGCCGTAAAGGACGAAGATGGTTTTTACTTTATTGTAGATCGAACGAAGGACATGATTATTCGTGGTGGACTTAACGTATACCCTCGGGAGGTGGAAGCCGTAATGATGAAGCATCCTGCAGTTTCTATGGCTGCGGTTATCGGAGTTCCAGACGGACAAATGGGCGAGGAAATAAAGGCCTTTATTGTATTAAATGAGGGTCAAACAAGCTCTGAAGCAGAGTTGATGAAGTATACAAAGGAGAATATCGCAGCTTATAAATATCCTAGAATTATAGAAATTACAGAAACGTTACCCACGAGTGCAACAGGCAAAATCCTTAAAAAAGAACTCCGAAAAATGTGATGATTTAGGAGACAAGAACGCTGTGCTCAAAGAATAAAGAAACAATACTTTTTTCGTCTTGGCTCTTGGTGCTATACGTCTTGAATCTTGTTTTTTGATGATGATGAGTTTTAATTCGTTTTTTATTTCAAAATATTTTTTTCATCTTTACACCATCATGAAGTTATAAGAATTATGTTTTCAATAGATGTCATAGGGCTCTTTCCCAAGAAGTAATCGACCTCCTGTCGTACTTCTTCTTGACACTATTATTTTCCTTCTTTTCACATAATTCTTTTTATAATGACACAATCAAATACACTTACATTTAAAAAACTCGTCCGTTATTTTATTCAGGCGGTTACCGGCAAAGAAACCGAATATACCTCTGGAAGTATTCGTAAGGCCGTTTTTATGCTTTCCATTCCCATGATCCTTGAGATGATGATGGAATCTATTTTTGCAATTGTCGATATTGCCTACGTCTCCCAAGTGAGCGTAAATGCGGTTGCGACCATCGGGCTTACGGAGTCGGTTATTACCCTAGTTTATGCCGTTGCTATTGGTTTAAGTATGGCGGCAACGGCCGTAGTAGCCCGTAGAATAGGGGAGAAAGATGTTTCTGGTGCCCGCAAAGCTGCTGTACAGGCAATTGCCTTGGGTATTGTGGTATCTATTATTGTTGGGATCGCAGGGTTTGCCTATGCAAAGGAAATTCTGGGGCTCATGGGTGCCGAACCCGATTTAATTGCCGAAGGTTACGGATACACCAAGTTATTGATAGGAGGTAATATTACCATTCTTTTGTTGTTTTTGATAAACGCAATATTCCGTGGCGCGGGGGACGCTTCCATTGCAATGTGGACCTTGGTACTTTCAAACGGACTTAATATTATTTTAGATCCTATTTTTATTTTTGGATGGGGCCCGATTCCCGAATATGGAGTGATGGGTGCGGCTATCGCAACCAATATCGGTAGGGGAACCGCAGTACTATTTCAGTTGGCGATTCTATTTTTTGGGTGGAGTCGTATCAAGATCGGTATTTCCGATTTGGTATTGAACACCAAAGTAATGCTCAATCTTTTAAAGGTATCTGCAGGCGGTATCGCCCAGTTTTTGATAGGCACCTCCAGTTGGGTTTTTTTAATGCGGATCATGTCCGAGTTCGGTAGTGAAGTTCTTGCGGGTTATACGATTGCGATTCGTGTAATGCTCTTTACATTAATGCCTTCATGGGGTATGAGCAATGCAGCGGCTACTTTAGTTGGGCAGAATCTGGGAGCTGGAAAGCCTGAAAGGGCAGAAACCTCAGTATGGAAGACTGGCAAGTATAATGCTATTTTTATGGGCGTTGTTTCTATTATCTACCTGTTTTTCTCTTATGAAATCGTTAGTTGGTTCAATGATAATCCAGTTGTGGTTGAAAATGGGGGACTTTGTCTCCAAATTATTGCGGCTGGGTATATTTTCTATGCCTATGGCATGGTCGTTACCCAGGCGTTCAATGGAGCAGGGGATACCGGGACACCTACCAAAATAAATTTCTTTTCCTTTTGGGTGTTTCAATTGCCCTTGGCTTATTTGTCGGCAATAACATTTAAAATGGGGGCCATGGGCGTTTTTATGGCCATTACCCTGGCCGAAGTGCTCCTAGCTGTTATTTCTATAGTTTGGTTTAAAAAAGGAAATTGGAAAAAGGTTCAAGTATAAGCGATTTTAGTAACTTTAACTTTCGATAAATTTCACAAAATGGATCAAGGAAAAAAAGGTGTGAATACGATTTGCACCCACACAGGAGCGGTGAAGGATGAACAATTTAAGGGTGCTATCTCCCCTTTGTATATGAGTTCTTCTTATGCGTTTGAGGATGTGGATGTAAAACGGTATCCTAGATATTTTAATACGCCTAATCAAGAGGCATTGTGCAAGAAAGTGGCTGCTTTGGAACATGCGGAAGCCGGATTGATTTTCGGCAGTGGGATGGCAGCCATTAGCACCTCGGTAATGGCTTTTCTAAAGGCAGGAGACCATATTGTTTTGCAACGGAATATCTATGGAGGGGCCTATAATTTGGCCAATGAGGAATTCGCTAGGTTCGGAATCAAACATTCCTTTACCGATGGCTTTCAGCCAGAGGATTTTGAAGCAAAAATCAAGGAAAATACAAAAGTCATCTATGTAGAAACTCCGTCAAACCCGCTATTGACCATTACCGATTTGACCGCCATTGTTACCTTGGCTAAGAAATATGACCTTATTTCAATGATCGATAATACATTTGCCAGCCCAATAAATCAAAATCCCATTGATTTTGGCATTGATGTGGTCCTTCATAGCGCTACAAAATATATGGGCGGACATTCGGATATCTGTGCAGGTGCGGTAGCCTCGACCCAAGAAAACGTAGAACGAATTTTTCATTTGGCTAAGAACCTGGGAGGAAGTCTTAGTGACTATACTGTTTGGTTGTTGGAGCGGAGTATGAAAACCATGGGTATTCGGGTAAAAGCGCAAAATGAAAACGCCCAACGAATGGCAGCGTATCTCTATGGCAATGATGACATTGAAAATGTGTATTATCCTGGCCTTCCATCGCACCCAGACCATGAATTGGCAAAATCACAAATGCATGGTTTTGGCGGGATGCTATCTTTTGAACTTCAAGAGGGCCTGGATGCATCACGGTTTCAGAAATCATTACAGTTGATTAAGTCTTCAATGAGTTTGGCAGGGATAGAAAGTACAGTTCTTTCCCCATCACAAACAAGTCACGCACTGTTAGGGCCTGAGGAAAGAGCGAACCAAGGGATCAAAGACGGACTGATTCGTTTTTCGGTAGGGATAGAAGAAACTGAAGATTTGATTGCCGATATTGAACAAGCCATTAAGAAAGTGAGGAAAACAACAGTAGCGGCGACGCATTGAGACAAAGACAATTTTTAACAAGTTAACCCCCATTAAATGAAACTAGATATTCTCGCCTTTGGTGCACATCCTGATGATGTTGAATTAGGTTCAGGCGCCACTATAGCTAAAGAAATTGCCAACGGTAAAAAAGTAGGTATAGTAGATTTAACGAGAGGGGAACTTGGTACCCGTGGTTCTGCCGAAATTAGAGATCAAGAAGCAGCGGCTGCAGCCAAAATCCTTGGTGTTGTCGTACGCGAAAATTTGGGTTTTGCCGACGGATTCTTTATAAATGATAAAGCACACCAGCTGGAAATCATTAAAATGGTGAGAAAGTATCAACCCGAAATCGTGCTTTGTAATGCAATAGACGACCGCCATATTGATCATCCGAAGGGTAGTAAGCTTGTGAGTGATGCCTGTTTTTTGAGCGGTCTTGTTAAAATAGAAACTTCATTGGATGGTAATCCCCAAGAAAAATGGCGGCCCAAATTGGTTTACCATTACATACAATGGAAAAATATAAACCCCGATTTTGTTGTTGACGTTTCCGGTTTTATTAATAAAAAAACCGAAGCAATTTTGGCTTATGGGTCTCAATTTTATGACCCGAAAAGTAATGAACCAGAAACACCGATAAGCAGTAAAAACTTTATCGATAGTGTAGTTTATCGTTCTAGGGACCTAGGAAGAATGATAGGAGTGGAGCACGCTGAGGGATTTAATGTGGAACGCTTTGTCGCAGTTGACAGCCTTGAAGATTTGATTTAAACAGCTTTTTTAAATCGCCTCTCATATTTAGCTTTAGGTACGGTAAAGTAGAAGGTCGTGCCTCTATTTACAATACTGTCTGCCCAGATGGTACCGTTGTTTTTCTCTACCATTTCTTTACATAAAGACAAGCCTAAGCCAGTACCTTTTTCATTGTTCGTGCCATAAGTGGTGTGGTTGCTTTTATCGCAAAAAATATTATCTAGGGTATGCTTATCCATTCCGATACCTGTATCCCTTACCGAAATCTCCCATTGATCGTTTTTCTCTCTAGAGGAAACTGTTACCATACCATTGGTAGGGGTAAACTTGATTGCATTGCTGATCAGGTTTCTAATGACGATATCAATCTGGTTTCCATCAGACCATGCCAATGTTTTTCGAGAAAGACTACTGACTAATTTTATCGATTTGCTAGTAGCTGTTTCGGAAAGTAGATTAATATTTTCTGCAACAAGGTTATCCAATGAGATTATTTGCGGTTTGGTAACAAGTCCGTTCATCTGGTTTTGTCCCCAAGAAAGGAGATTGTTCAAGGTGAATGATATATGGTCGATGTCGTTACCTAATTTAGGGATGAAATCCATAAACTCATCTTTACCTATTTCACCTTGTTTAAATAGATTTAAAAGTCCTTGGAACGCCCCAATGGGTCCTCTAAGGTCATGCGCTACAATAGAAAATAGTTTGTCCTTGGTCTCATTTATTTCCTTTAATTCCCTTTCCTGTTCAACAAGCCCTTCTGTTTTAGCTTTTAGTTCCTCATTTAATTTTTTCTGCATTTTTTCGTTGCGCTTCACTAAGAAGGTGACAGCAATAAACAACAAAAGAATGGCAACCGCAGCATTCACATAATTACGCTGTTTGGCCAGTTGTTTTTCATTCTCCAGTATGAGCACGCGTTTTTGCTTATCGTGTTGCAAATTGGTCTTTAACAGGGTAAGGCTTTTTTGGTTTTCAATATGGGATAGGGTATCCGATAGTTGCTGATATATTTCATGGTAGGCTAAGGCCGATTGATGATCCGCTTTATTTTTACTGATCATATAGAGCGTTTTAGCACTCTCTTGTTTTCCTTTATTAACCCTTATTTCATCTGCAAGCTGAAAAGCTTTTAAAGCGTATTCTTGGGAAATGCTATCCTTTTTTAGTCCATGGTACGCTTTGGCAATACCGTTCAACAAATCTATTTCCCCGCGTTTATCCTCCAAATTTTCATGCAACATTTCGCTTTGG
The DNA here is from genome assembly GCA_965238025.1 of Aggregatimonas sp. GTDB lineage: Bacteria > Bacteroidota > Bacteroidia > Flavobacteriales > Flavobacteriaceae > Pelagihabitans. The sequence goes on from OZ250162.1 coordinate 3,014,470, forward strand.
TTATACCAGAACATTGCCCATTTATACTTGTTTTGCTTTAGGTATGTTTTCCCCTTTACCTCATAGGCATAGGCTAACCAAGCCATTACACGATGTTTTTCAAAAATGGTAATACTGCTGTTTACATTGAACATGGCATAGTCAAGCTCACCCATTTCGGCATAGAGCGATGCCATATTACTCGCACTTTCGGCATAGGATATCTCATCCCCGATTTCCTCGTTTAATTTTTTTACTTTTTTGTAATACTCTAAGGCTTGCTCGTAATCTTTTTGGGATACATATAGACTAGCAATGTTCTCGTTAATGATGGAGAGCATTCTATGGTCTTGAACATTTTCAGCGCGTTGAATTCCTTCAAGATAACTTTTCAGGGCATTGGCATAATCCCCGCTATAGGCATATTCGCCTGCCAAAAGGTTTTGCGCCCTTAAGATCAACCCGTCATTTTCGACTGTTTCAGCCAATTTTAGGGCCTTTTCATAATTGATGATCGCATTTTTGATATCACCCTTGTCAGAATGGTAATCGCCAAGGTTCAAAAGTCCTTCTATTTCACCCTCCACATAACCGGCTGTCATGCTATATGCGATTGCTTGTTTTGATAACAATAAAAGACTGTCTGACGTATAAAAGCGCTGTAATCCCGCCAAACGGTTAAGACGGTTTAGGTATACCGTATCTTTCTTGCTAAAGTCTTTTTGGGCGGTTAATCCATTGATTTCCTTTAATAAGGCATCACTTTTATGGTCTTGTCCATTTACGTGGGAAAGACAAAGAAATGTGATAGCATACACCAAGACACACCTAGTGATGTTATTGAAAAAATTATTGTTATTGTTTACAATCTGGGACATTGCCAACCTTATTATTTGGTTCGAAAATAGTACAGCCTTTCCCTTTTATATAATTTATGTTGTGTATGCCTAATTTTTGTGTGTTTAGTAGAAACAAAGGTGTATTTCATCGATTTTCCTACAAATTTTAATCCCAACAAAGGATTCAGTGAAGAACTTTGGGAACTTTGTGTCTGAAACAAAATAAGCCGCTTTTTATTTTGAAAGATCATCTAAAAAAAATTACCTTTGCCTTCGCTTACAAATGGTGGTTGTAGCTCAGCTGGTTAGAGCGCTGGTTTGTGGTACCAGAAGTCGCCGGTTCGAACCCGGTCTTCCACCCATAAATAAGTAAAAGTCCCTTCGGTCAAACGTGGGGACTTTGTTTTTTTAAGCAGGGGATAGGGTGAGGGGCCTGTGCCGGGCGAAGTCGAGGTGAACCCGGTCTTCCACCCAAAAATTAACCCTATCACATGTGATAGGGCATTTTTGTAGTGTCACCGTTTTAAGAAAAACCGTTTTTCATTTACCGGCCTTATCTACCACTACACGAGCATCCCGGTTGGCAACTTCCCAGGCGGTATGGAAAATCAAACGTGTTCGGTTCTCTAATAGATCGTAATTGATTTTGTCCGGTGTGTCGGTAGGTCTGTGATAGTCATCGTGGGTTCCGTTAAAGTAGAAAATTATCGGAATATTGTTTTTGGCAAAATTGTAATGATCACTACGATAATAAAAGCGATTCGGGTCATTCTCATCATTGTAAGTATAATCCAATTCTATATTCGTATACTTTTTGTTCACCGTTTCAGAAAGATTGTGAAGATCGGTACTTAGTTTGTCCGAACCGATGAGGTAAATATAATTACGCTGCCCTTCCCGCTTCGGATCAATACGGCCGATCATATCTATGTTTAGGTTGGCCACGGTTTGCTCTAATGGAAAAATAGGGTCTGAATCGGTATAATATTGAGAGCCCAATAATCCTTTTTCTTCTCCGGTAACATGCAAGAAAACAATAGACCGTTTTGGACCATTACCGGCATCGGCGGCCTTTTTGAAGGCCTCCGCAATTTCTAAGAGGGCTACCGTTCCGGAGCCATCATCATCAGCTCCATTATTGATCCTTCCATCAGCTGTAATCCCAATATGGTCTAAATGGGAAGAAATCACCACATACTCATCAGGTTTGTCAGAACCCTTAAGTACTGCCACAACATTTTCAGTATCAATGGCCTCATTGGTACTTTTTAGGTTTACTGAAAGGGCCACGGGCAATGTTTTGGTGGCATTATCATTTTCAATATCATTAAATATTGCTTTTGCCAGTTTAGAATTCACAACCAAAGTAGGGGGAGTACTATTGTCTTCCTCTTTAAAGGACATTTGCCCAGAGGAGTTGGTCTTCATATTCTTATAGTATCTTTTGTATCTTGAGAAATTCTTATCATCAAAATAAATAATGCCCTTAACTCCCTTTTTTGTGGCAAGGTCGCTACGTTTTTGTGGAGATTCCGACAAATTGCTCCAAACAGACTTTATACTAGTTCCAGAAAGGACAAAGGTTCCGTCGTCGTTTTTTGGTTCCCCCGCCTTCATTAAAACCCATTTTCCTTTTACGTCCAGATTGCCATAGTCGTTATAATCACCTTCTTCAATACCATAACCCACATATACGATTTCCTCAATATTTCCTTCGGCCTTCGAAAAGGTCAATAAATCCTCTCCTATAGGAAATTCGGTACCATTCACGGTCATTGAACCTATCGGGAGATATATCATTTCGAGCGGTACATCTTGAAAGTAATTATCACCACCTTTAGCAGCTGGAATGCCCAGCTTCTGATATTCGGCCTTTAGGTATTCGATAGCTTTTTTCTGACCAGGCTTTCCTGTTTCCCTGCCCTCAAATTCATCTGACGCATAGGTGTATAGATGTTCTTTTAACTCTGCCTCGGTCACCGTTGCGGCATAAGATTCCGGTCCGTTGACCATTGTTTCCGTACCTTCCATTTGAGGTTCAACCGTCTTCTGCGACGAATTGCAGGCAAAGGCCAATACCAATACCGTTAGGGCAATTTTCTTCATTATGATAAATGTTATGTTCAAAATCAGTCAAAAATAGCGAAAACAAAATTAATTATTTAAATAGGAACGATAACCGTAAAGGCTAAACTTCGCCCACAAAATCTGAGGGTGTAACCCCTTTAAACTTCTTAAATGTCCGGTTGAAATGAGAAACGGAATTAAAGCCGGATGCTAGGCCTATTTCCGCAATGGAAGTATCCTTCTTTGATCTTAATAGTTGACAGGCATGTTCTATTCTTAGTGCTATTAGAAATTGAAAGAATGTTTTATTAGTTCGTTGTTTAAAAAACCTACAAAACGAATTTGTAGTCATGTGCGCCTTTTTGGAAATTTCCTCAAGGGTAATATCTTTTTGAAAATTAGACATGACAAAGTCAAAAACATCCTGCATGCGCTTACCATCTTGATTGGATAGTTTTTTAGGGTATTTAAATTCACCCAAATGTGAAACCTTGGCTGCATTGACTTTCTTAATCAATTTTAGAAAAAGAATAAATTTTTCCAAACCATTTGTCGATGCCATGCGTACCAACAATTTCACGACCGATTTTCTTTTAGAACGTACTGCCACTCCAATGGTCATTTTTTCTATAAAAATTTCAAGTTGTTCGGTTTCCGGAATGTTTAGAAATAGCTCCTTAAAGATTGCCTTGTTAAAAAATAAGGAGACCATATGTGAATTACCACCATCTTCTTTACTTTGGAACAAATGCGGAATGTTACCACCAATGATAAAAATATCTCCATCCTTATAGTGGTGTACGCTATCGGCTACTAATAGTTTTCCTTTGCCGGTACTGACATAACTAACCTGTACCTCTTCATGTTGATGTAGTTTGTTATAGAAAACGTCAGCCTTGTCTAGTTGAATGGTTAGACTTTCATGAATTGGTTTCGGAATTTTAAAAGGATATGCTTTCATTATAGCACTATGCTCATTTTAGGCGTAAAAAAGAGGTAAAGCTTAAAAATAGGGTAAGATAAATCAATTTTTTGCTAAAATAACATTAATCATTATGTTTTGAACTACATAATTTTGATAAAAATATAATCGAATTAAAACATGAAGGTAGTTTGGAATGGCGTTATGCCAGCAGTTACAACTAAATTTACACCGAATGATGGGTTGGATATGGATATGTTCGCCACGAACATTAATGCGCAATTGAATGCCGGGGTTCATGGTATTGTTCTTGGGGGAACCCTTGGTGAGGCCAGTACATTGAATGCCGATGAAAAGCGTGTTCTAATTGAGGAAACCGTTTCTATCGTGAACGGAAAAATACCGGTTATAATCAATATTGCAGAGCAAACCACAAAAGGGGCTATCGAAGCCGCCGAGAAAGCTAAAAAGTATGGGGCGAGCGGACTCATGATGCTTCCCCCAATGCGGTACAAGGCTACCGATTATGAAACGGTGGTTTATTTTACCGAGGTCGCGAAAAGCACCGATTTGCCAATAATGATTTATAACAATCCGGTAGACTACAAAATAGAGGTGACCCTCGATATGTTTGAAACCCTTTTGGAACATGATAACATCCAAGCCGTAAAGGAATCTACTCGGGATATTTCCAACGTTACACGGATTAAAAATCGGTTTGGTGATCGGCTCAGTATATTGTGCGGAGTAGATACCCTAGCGCTGGAAAGTCTTCTTGTGGGTGCTGATGGTTGGGTTGCGGGACTGGTCTGCGCCTTTCCTGCTGAAACAGTGGCCATTTACGAATTGGCAAAAGCAGGAAGAATACAAGAGGCAATTGAAATCTATAGATGGTTCCTGCCCTTGTTAGAATTGGATATTAGCCCACAACTGGTGCAGAACATTAAATTGGCCGAAGTGGGAACAGGAATTGGAACGGAGTATGTGCGAGCACCTCGGCTACCTTTACAAGGCGATGAAAGACAAAGAGTACTTAAGATAATAGAAGAAGGATTAAGAACACGACCATCACTACCGAACTACAAAATCTTAACTTGATGCTGGAAATACGACCAAGTTGTGAAAATTGCAATAAACCATTGCCTTTTGATTCAGAAGAGGCTATGATTTGTACTTTTGAATGTACCTTTTGTACGACATGCGTCACCGAAGTGTTGCATGAAATTTGCCCTAACTGTGGCGGTGACTTTTCCAAACGACCGGTACGCCCCAAGTCATTATTGGAAAAATATCCGGTTTCCGATAAAGTAGTATTCAAACCGGTAGACGTAGAAGCGCATTTAAAAAGAATTCAAAAAACATGATCACAGGAAAAAACTATATTGGCAACACCCTAGCTGCAGAAGGTCAACGAACCTATAAAACCTTTAATCCCTTGCTCAATATTGAAAATGACACCCACTTTATTGAGGCTACCAATAAAGAGATTGATGAGGCAGTTACTTTGGCCCAATCCGCTTATTTTAGGTACAATCAAAAAACCGGTCAGGAAAAGGCAGCGTTCCTAAACACCATTGCCGATGAAATTTTGAAATTGGATGACACCCTGATAAAGACGTATTGTGCGGAAACCGGTTTGCCCGAGGGTAGAGCGAAGGGAGAACGAGGAAGAACGATAGGGCAACTCAGGGCTTTTGCAACTTTGGTAGAAGAAGGCTCTTGGGTAGATGCTATCATAGATACCGCCGTTCCAGATAGAACTCCGATGCCAAAGCCAGATGTAAGAAAGATGCTGGTGCCTTTAGGTCCGGTCGTTGTTTTTGGGGCTAGTAACTTTCCTTTAGCATACTCAACCGCTGGGGGCGATACGGCCGCTGCTTTGGCGTCGGGATGTCCAGTAATCGTTAAGTCACATCCCATGCATGCTGGCACGGGTGAATTGGTTGCTTCGGCCATTATACAAGCCGCTCAAGATACCGGTATGCCCAATGGCGTCTTCTCGAATTTGAACAGTTCGGGCATAGAAGTGGGCGTACAATTAGTAAAACACCCAGCGGTTAAGGCCGTTGGTTTTACAGGCAGTATTAAAGGCGGAAGGGCCCTCTTTGACCTTGCGGCCCAACGCGAAGAACCCATTCCCGTTTTTGCCGAGATGGGTAGTATTAATCCGGTAATTATGTTACCGGAAGCCCTTAAAAATAGGGCAGGTGATTTGGCCAAAACCTATGCCGGTTCAATTACCCTTGGGTCCGGGCAATTTTGTACAAACCCTGGGTTGTTATTAGGTATTAAAAGTGATGGTTTAACCAATTTTATACAACATCTTTCAAGCGAGATTGTCAAAATCGAACCCTCATGTATGTTGCACCCAAATATTATCGGAGCTTATGAAAAGAACAAGCAAACCGCAGTGGGTCAATCAGGTTTGGTAGTCGCTGCTGACTATGGTTCGGAAGTGCAGGTAAATTATGCTAGACAAGCAATTGTTACGGTAAAAGGAGAAACATTTTTAGAAGATACAAGCTTACATCAAGAGGTTTTCGGCCCGTTTTCAATGGTGGTCGAATGTGAGAACGCCGCCCAGTTACAATCAATTATAGAAGGATTAGAAGGGCAGTTGACAGGAACGGTTATTTCCGATAATGATGAAATTTCACGCTACGGCCAAGTGGTTGCTGCCTTGCAAACCAGGGTAGGGCGTATTATTTTTAATGGCGTTCCTACGGGAGTAGAGGTTTGTCCGGCAATGCAGCACGGTGGCCCATATCCGGCTTCTACGGACAGTCGTTTTACGGCGGTGGGAACCGAATCCATTAAACGGTGGGTGCGCCCGTTCAGTTTTCAGGACTGGCCTGACCATCTTTTACCGAATGAGCTTAAAAACGGTAATTCTTTAAATATCAATAGGTTGGTAAACGGGACTTTAACGAAGAATTCAGTCTAAATCGAGAATCTCATGGCAAGAACAGTTTTTTCTTGTATTGATGCACATACCTGTGGAAATCCGGTTAGGGTAATACAAAAAGGGGGTCCCGATTTAAAGGGCGCCAATATGACCCAAAAGCGGCAGCACTTTTTAAAGGAATATGATTGGATTCGCAAGGGTTTAATGTTTGAACCCCGTGGTCATGATATGATGAGCGGAAGTATTTTTTACCCGCCTAGCGACCCTCAGAACGACATTGGGATTTTGTTTATAGAAACCAGTGGTTGCCTGCCCATGTGCGGCCATGGTACGATCGGATCTATCACCATAGGTATTGAGGAAGGTCTAATTTTACCGAAGAAGCCGGGAGCGGTCCGACTTGAAACCCCTGCGGGATTGGTGAAAGTTACTTACCAGCAAACCCAAGGAAAAGTTGATTGGGTAAAACTGACCAACGTTCCTGCCTATTTAGCTGCTGAAAGCTTAAAAGTTGTGAGTACCGAATTGGGGGAACTCGATTTTGACGTTGCCTATGGCGGTAATTTTTATGCCATTATAGACCCACAAAAGAATTTTTCCGGCATTCAGGATTTTACGGCCGGAAGTTTGATCGGCTTTAGCCAACAAATACGAGAGGCAATCAATTTAAAATATCGAGATCAATTTGTACACCCGGAAGATAATACCATCCGTAATGTAAGCCATGTTCTATGGACAGGTGATACCCTAGACCCGAAAGCCACGGCCCGAAATGCTGTGTTTTATGGGGATAAAGCCATTGATCGGTCGCCCTGTGGCACAGGTACTTCGGCGCGTATGGCGCAGTGGTATGCAAAAGGGAAATTGGGGGTTGATGAACAGTTTGTACATGAAAGCTATATCGGTTCAAAGTTTATAGGAACAATAGAGCAGGAGACAACAGTTGGAGGAATCCAGGCCATTATTCCGAGTATTCAGGGCTGGGCGAAAATATATGGGTATAATACCATTAGTATAGATGATGATGATCCCTATGCACATGGATTTCAAGTGATTTGATTTATTAGAAATCATTTTGCAATTGATTGAGTATCTTTCTGTACGCATCTAAAAGTTTAAAATGAGCAAACACGTTATTATAATCGGAGGTGGGATTGTGGGCTTGAGTGCTGCGTATTTTTTACAGAAGCAGGGGCATCAAGTTTCCGTAATTGATAAGTCAGATATTACTTCTGGGGCGTCATTTGTAAATGCCGGTTATATTACTCCAAGCCATATTATTCCGTTAGCCTCTCCCGGGAAGATTGCTCAGGGTATTAAATGGATGTTCAATTCCTCGAGTCCGTTTTATATAAAACCACGGTGGGATATGGATTTTTTTAAATGGTCGTGGTATTTTCATAAATCTTCTACCAAGGAAAAAGTCGCGAAAGCTATTCCAGTAATCAAGGACATTAATCTCTTGAGTCGGGATTTATTTGAGGACATTAGAGCTTCGGGCGACTTAGGGGATTTTCAGTTGGAGCGAAAAGGCTTGTTGATGCTTTATAAAACCGAAAAATCGTATCAACATGAATTAGAAGTTGCCCATAAGGCCGGAGACCTTGGGCTTGAAGTAAACGAAATTAATAAAAGCGAATTGGCCGTTGTAGAACCAGATGTTAGAATTGATGCGGAAGGTGCCATTCATTATGAGTGTGATGGTCATACCACTCCGACTGAGATCATGCCAAAATTGTTGGAATACCTTCAAAAAGTGGGCGTAGCGATCCATACCGGAGAAGAGGTCCTTGATTTGGTTGCCAACGGAAACAAAATAACTAAGATTACCACCTCAAAGGGGAGTCATATTGCGGATGAAGTCGTACTTGCCGCGGGCACGTGGAGTGGAGGACTTTCTAAAAAGCTAAAAATAAAATTGCCGCTACAGGCCGGGAAGGGATATCGGATCAATGTTGCCCGTGATACAGGTATCAGTATGCCATCAATTTTAATGGAATCGAGTATGGCCGTGACACCTATGCGAGGTTTTACCCGTTTTGCCGGTACTATGGAATTTTCAGGAATCAATACCAAAATCAGGAAGGAGCGGGTAAGGGCTATTGCGAATGGCGCCCATAGTTTTTATCCCGAATTACAAATAAATGACGCCGAAATGGATGCTGCACAATCAGGAATGCGTCCCGTTACCCCCGACGGCTTGCCCTATATCGGAAAATCATCGGAATTTAGCAACCTCACCTTCGCAACGGGCCATGCCATGATGGGGTGGAGCTTGGGGCCAGCAACCGGAAAATTAGTTTCTGAAATTATAGACAATAAGCCGACTTCGATGAAAATAGCTCCTTTTCACCCACAAAGAAAGTTTTAATTAACAGGATGAATCCCCGATAATCTTCCATTCCCCATTTATTCTTTTGAATACGATCATAAAGGTTCCGTTGGCATCACCCGCATCCCGCTTTAAGAAATAACTTCCCATTACCCAATAAGCATCCTCGTTAATTTTGGAGATATCGGCAATTTCAAAGCTAAGTGTACCCGTATCTTCTTTTGTTGGGTAGTTTCTTTTGTAATTGGCCAAGGTGGTCTGCCATCCTTTGGTAATTTTTCCCCCACTAAAAAAAGATAGTGAATTCGATTGCCAATAACCTTCCATAAAACCTTCCAGATCATTGTTAGACCACGCTTTTTGTTGCTTGTCTAGTACGTTCTTGATTGCAGAAATGTCATCTGCCATGGTCGGCTTGGTGGCCTTGCAGGAAATAAGACAGAGGGCGAACAGTAGAATTATTTTTACTTTCATTGGGTTATGATGTTAAGGTTGTTTTACTGATTTTATGGCAATTTATACGGTTTCTTTTTCCAATTTAGCTAAAGCTCTGGTACGTTTCACTTCCATTTTTTTTAGCATCCAATCAGGATATTCCGAAGCGTCTTCCGCCTCATAAATTTTAATTTTTTGACCTTCCTTAGGTTCCTTTAGCTCATCGGGTGCGCAACCTAGGATAATCGCAGCGGTATCTACACCTGAATGAGAGGCTCCTGCAACGCCATGTGACAGGATACTTGAGCCACAGAGGTATAAATTTTCAATCTCACTTTTTGCCTTAAAGGCAAATGGACCAATATGCTTTAGACTTTTTTCAGTGCCATACACATTCCCATTGGTTGTGTTTATATAATATTCATTGGTAATTGGCGTACCAAGTTCTTTATGCACGATGTGGTCGCTGATTCCCGGCACGGCCTTTTCGAGACCATTGATCATTTTTTGTGTCAGCTTTTCTTTGAAATCCAAATAGTCCTGGGAACGTTGGCCCTTTTCATCTTTAAACCTTTCAAAACTTTTATAGTCGATATAGGTAATGGCTTCTATGCTATGGTATTTTCCATCAAAACTAGAAGGATCCTTAAGCGTAGTACAGCTTATGAACATGCCTTCAAAGGCATTGCCTTTGGTAATATCGACCCCTAAAATTTCATCATAAAAATCATCGGCATCCCGATTGGGCATCATCCAAATGTTGCCACTGTCCAATCCCGCCTTGCGAACATCCATATCTACGGTCAAAAACAACATTAATGAGGTACAGGAATAAATGGTCCTGTCCAGTTTTTTGACAAGCCTTTTACTAAGGTGTTCCCGACCAATTAGATTATTATAGGTAATCCCTACGTCGGCATTTGAAATTATATGATCGGCATACAATTGTTCGCCGTTCTCCAGGCGTACCCCAATAGCTTTTTTTTGTTTGCCGCCCTCGATAAGAACCTTTTGGACCGCTGTACGGGTCTTGATTTCACCACCGTGAACTTTTAGTGCATTGGTCATGGCCTTAATTAGGGCGCCACCACCACCCATGGGATAATAACCGCCTTCAAAATAGTGATACATTAATGCACTATGCAAAATAAAAGATGCCTTTCGAGGCTGTACCCCATGGTCACCACATTGTATGTTCAGGATATTTTTGAGCAAAGGGTCCTTTATATGCCAATTGATTACCCGGCGAACGTTAAAAAGCCCGTATTTGCCAAAGTGTCTTGTTCTGTAGGGCAGGGTAAGCTTTTGCCAAAAACCTTTGATATGTGGTATGGAATAGAACTCCTCGCTCACCTTTCGAATGAGATTCAGGTACTTGGTAATGTTCTTCTTTTCCTTAGGAAACCGATCGGACAAACGATTGATTAGCTCATCAAGATTTGCCGGAAAATCAAAACGTTCTTCGCCGATCATAACATGTTCGTAGGCATTAGGGTTCATTCTATAAAAAACCAATTCATTGGCAATCCCAAGTCCGCGGTACAAATCGTTCGTGGCCTGGCCTTCACCCAAAAGCCCTACATAGTGAACGCCTGGGGTAAAACGGTGGCCATTCAGATAAAAGCTGTGACACCAGCCGCCAGGAACATCATGCTGTTCCAACACCAAGACCTTTTGCCCTGCACGTGAAAGACAGATTGCTGCAGCCAACCCTCCAGCCCCAGAACCAATAATAATAGTATCGTAGTTTTTAGTTGGATTTTGCGGCGGCATAAGACTTTTATTTTCAATCTCGAAGATAGAAAGAAAAAGGGTTGGCTTTTCTACAAAGTTGAATTTATAGGATTTTTACGAATACCCTGTTTAAAGAAGAAAAATAAGCATTGGTTAATTTAAGTACCGATAACTTTCTGAAGGACTAAGTCCATTCTTGGATGGTTATGCCGTAAAACGAGCTTAATTTTTTCTTATGGTTTGGCCTCTTACCGGTTCTCCTCTTTCTACAAAAATGTCATTTTCATAATAATTTAAAAATTGAGCGGGAAGTCCAATACCGTCTAGATATTTTGGCGTGTTTTGTATATGATAGTGTAAGTGCGGCCCGCTAGAATTTCCACTATTTCCGGCTTTTCCTACTTCTTGCCCTTTAACCACTGTATCTCCCACCGAAACGATAATCGTTCCTTTTTTAAAATGGGCCATCATAGAAAACTCCCCGTTTAGGTGGTCGATTAAAACATAATTACCCGCAAGTGTATTATCATTAATTTCACTATTAACGATACCGGGTACCGTATTGTCTTCAACATTATTTTCTAGGGCTATTATAATTCCATCACCTGGAGCATTTAGGCGTTTACCAAAACAAAAATGGTCTTCATTTTTACTACCATCTCCGGAATAACTACGGCCGTCAATTACAATTCCAATATCGTAGGCATATCTTTGACCATAACCACGCGTAATAAAATGGTGACCTCCATCTAAATGTTTCCTTCCTCCAACTGATACATACCATTCTTCATCAAAAGGTAATTCTAAATCTGTTTTGGTTTGATAATTTAAATAAAGGTCTTCATCTTGTTGTCCTTCGTCCCCAATTAAGGTATCTGTGCAAGAGGATAAGATTAAAATAAGAATGAAAGAAAGAGCTTTATGATGTTTCATTATTTAGAATTTAAAAGTAAGACCTATACTAAGTTGATATTGAAGCTCTCTAAAAGCATTTGAAATTTGCAATCTATCGTAGTTGAAATCATAACTCAATGTGGTATCAAATCGATTTGAAAGCGAATACCCATACCTTAAATTGAATAATATACTTTGATAATTATGTAACGAATATATACCTGAACTGGCATGGGTAGCCCTAAATAACACCGTGGGAATCACTAATTGGGAAGAGAGCCTTTGCCTTTCATTGATTTGATATAAAAATTGGCTCGCGAGACTAATCTTTTGGTCTACAATAGAACGATAATTGTTGTCCTTAGAATAGATAGAAATGTTACTTTGAGAATGTAAACCTAGATGTAATGAAAAGTTATTTTTGACATAAACTTTTTTCAGATAGGATATATTTAATCCGACTTTAGAATAGTCAAGATTTAATGCAGGAATTAAACCTGTTTTTAGTTCAGATTGCAAATAATCTAATCGTATCCCAACTATTTTCTCCTTTTTAGTTGAACGTTGATAGCTTAGTTTGTAAATAAGGCCATTATAATCATAACGAGAAACGGGTGCAATTTCTAGATTTTTTAATGCCCCAATAGTGTAGCCTGTTGAAAATTCAAGATTATTTTTTTGAGTATCCGTTTTTGTTTGGGAAAAACCGCTCGTAAAAGAAATGATTAAAATTAAAATAAGATAGCGTAGTTTTATATTCATAGAATGTGGTTTGGACCACTAATCTATTTTCATTCTATCTCTTTTGGCGTTAAATTATTTACAATTGGACTTTTCTTAACATATGTAAGGCGATGGTTTTCTTTGTCCTTTTAAAGGCAAGACCTAAAAAATTAAACGGATTTGATATATCTGCCAACGCCGATAAAATTTAGAAAGTATAATCCAATTTGCTTTGTGACGTTTTGGCGAAAATCCTTTCTAGCGACTGGTATTTTATCTTATTAAGGATTTATGGCGTTATTATGAATACGGGGCCTTACGGCCAGAATAATCCAGAAGCCAACAATTAATCCAATGGCTGAAAAAATCAAATCGTTTGGGTCCATTGTGGCGTTCGTTCTTATATTAATTATATTCATTTCTTGAGATACAACTAAGATTCCCGTTAACAAGACCGCAAGTTGGTAAATAAGTTTCGTTTTAATTTGGTATTTTTTATTCAGTCGGTCATTGATTATCAATCCCACTTCGGTTAAAGTAAGCGTACCGATTACTGCTTGAAAGAAATTTGGTAATGAGAGTAGGGTAATTTTTAAAAACTCTGGTGAGGCACTATTCAAGACAGTAGGTCTAATGTATTTGAAAAAGATAAAAATGGGTATTATTACAAGTTCAATACGAGCTAGTTTCATAATATCCTTCATGTTGTCGTTCATTGTTTTTTGCTAGTCGTTTAAAGTTGTTGGTTTACAAAGTTAAAGGGATATCGCCTGTCCTTTTTCAATTCGTTTCATCTAAGAACAATGGCGTACTATTGTCGATGTTGCTTTTGGCAAACCATGTCATCGTATGGTTCTGGGGTATTCGCTTAATTACTTTTCCACTATTTCGATCGTACCAAACGGCATCAAATTCTCCTTTGGAAGTTATCACCACGCGCCATTCTTGATTTAAAAGAGTGGTGTCTGAGTAATTGGCGGATAACTTATCCCAATTCGTTTTTGACAAAACTTGAGGGTTCAAATGTGCAACAACCTCTTTTTCATCTAAGATTGCAATCCAAATAGGTTCTGCTAAATGCTCAATACTATGGGTTTTCCCCTTGGATCCCCATCCAATTTTTATATCAGCGCCTCCCCGTATACGCCCCACTAGCTCTTCCTTACTGCCCATTAGCGTTTTTCCCTCTTTGTCACTTTTGTAAATAATTTTATAGTTCGAGTCTTTTTTTTCTGTCTGACATGAAATCAAAAAAATAACAACGAAACCAATAAACACCCTATACATTTCTTTACCTTTTTTTGTTAAACAATTATTTTCTCTATCGTGTCTAAACCCGGCCGAAGGTAGCTTTTTGCACTTGATTTTCCTGTCTGTTCGCAGCTGGGCGTTTAGGAAATCCGTAGGCTATGAATTTTAGGTTTTTTTGTGTTTGGTCAAGTCTTTGATTAAATCATCTGTAAAATGCCCCTTGTGTTTTCCTTTTGAAAATTTAGCTTTATTAAACTCCGCCGATTTTCCTTTTGGTAGCGAAAGATTAATCCAATGGTGTCCTTTGATCATTCTGCCTAAAAATACAATTTGTCCAATGTGATATGAATAATGAGCGAGTTGTCTGTTAATTGCTTCAACAATAGTATGACTTTGATTTCTGATATAAATTTCTTGGTCAAAGTTATCTTCATTGATGGCGTTTAGTGCAGTAAATAAAGAATTCCAACCCTCATTCCATTTTTTTATCAGTTCATTTTTTGTTCTTATGATGTCATCGAACTCTGAATCCCGATTTCGCCATTCCTTTTCTCCATCGGTAGTGAGAAATTCTGTCCATCTCGATTTCATGTTTCCATTGAGATGATTTACTATAATGGCAATCGAATTACTTTCAGCATTATACTGCCAAAAAAAATCTGCTTCATCTAACTGTTCAAAGACTTTTTCTCCTAGTGTTTTATAATATTTAAATTGTTTATTGGCACTATTTAAATAATTTTCATGCATGTATTGATTTTTAAATGAAACGCAACGGTCTTGGTATATAGCACGTTACCATGTTCTTTGATTATGATGTGTTTGATAGGGAGTTTTTAAGTTAACCAAATTTTGTCCAAAGCTAAATCACAAAGAATCCGCGATCTTATAAAAATACTCAGGCCTTAGTATTAAAACACAAGCCCGTATTGTTTAGAGGTTTTGTTGTAAAACGTTATTTTATTTTAACCAGCTCAAATTGATAACTTCTATTCACCCAAGTGGTTTTCAAGAAAAGAGATTTATTTCCATTAGCAAATATTTCATATTCATAAACATCTCCAGATTTACTGAGCTCCTTTTTCATTGGGTCATTGCTTTCCTTGAATGTTAAATCGAATTCGCAATTATCTTTCCATTTTATATCAAGTAAAGAATAGGTTCGACCATTTTTCATTCGTTCTAAGTACATATTATTTGAAATTGTTACAAATGTGGTGTCAACAATTCCCCCCTCGGGCCTTTGAGTAAGATAATAGAAATCTCCTTTTTTTAAATCATCACATTTTAAATTAGGCTGTTTAGTTACTTTTTCTTCGTTTCCTACAACTCCGCTTGGAAAGTTTTCCATCACATAAGGGCATTCTTTAATCATTTTGGCTCCAATTTTATTTCCTATTTCTTCCATATTAATGTCATCCATCGTTTCAGCATTGTAATGTTCTTTAATATCTTTTAGATTGCGTATTAGTAAATCCTCAAAACAGGGACCCATTTCAGAACTGTTTTTCACTTCTTGTTTTTCAATACACTTGCATAATTTTCGAGATAGTTTATCAATAATGTCTTGTGCTGCTAGGTTACAACTAGTTCCAAATAAAAAGATAGTCAGTATGACAATTCGATAGGTTTCTTTCATAATGTTTTACAACGGTTGAGCTATGAACAGTACGGGAACAAACTAGCGTTTGCTTTCCGCCACGCACATAGCGAAATCTTTTTGTTTTGATTTATATTTTCTTTTCCAGAGCAAAATCCAAAAGATTTTGCGGACATCATAAAAATACCCAAACTTTAGGTTAAGCACCAAAACCCGTATTGTTTATAGGTTGTGTTGTGTGCTGGCTTTTCTTAAATACAGACTATATATTAACTGAATAAAAAATAGTGCTATTCCAATAAAGCCAGTAATTAATGTAATGATTATTATCAATGGACTCTTAATCTTATTAACCTTAAGATCCTTATATACCAAAACTGCAAACAATACATTGAATACAATCATAATTAGCGATGGAATCATTAATACAAACTGTTGCATTATGTTTGAGCTCTCAAAAGTCAGCAGAGAAAAATAGTTGTGGAAATAGTATGTCCAGATAAGGCTTATTAAATAGGTGATCGATAATAAAATTGCATATTTAGATATTGCTTTATGAAAATTAAACTTGCTCATATTTATTAATTAAATTATCAAGAATCAAAATTGAAAAGAAGAACATTCCTGCTGTCAATGAGATTGTAGTAAGGATTGGGATTAAAATCCAATTTCGTCCCGTTTTAAATAAATCAAGTGATATTAGAACTCCGACAATCACATTGAAAAAGTTACTTTGATAAATACCAAAAAAGGTTGGTTTTGTCTGCCTAGATCCCTCGCTAATCGTTGTTTCAATAAATAATTCAGGGACAAACTCATGAAGTAGCACTCTTAATATTGCTAATCCCACAACAATTAATAAATACTTTATTAAATATTGTTTTAACTCGATGGTTTCGTTTTTCTGCATAAATATCCCTTCTGTTAAGCTTGCACACAACGGTTGGGCTAAGCGTAGTGCGGAGGCAAGGAAACTTTTCGTTTCCGTCTGCGCACGAAGCTAAAGCTTATTGTTTTGCTTTTATTTTTTTCTTGTCCAAAGCTAAATCCATAAGATTTAGCGACATTATAAAAATACACAGACCTTTCGGTTTTGCCCTAAAGTCCGCATTAAGTTTAGGTTTTGTTAGCAAACGGTTTTGGACATCAAAAGTTTATGAAAACTTTCAAAAAATTCGAGAGAATATCATTGGGATAGCAAATTTTAAGATAACGCACTCAAAATTTTACTTCGTTAATTTTACTCAATTCTACGAAGATAATTACCATCATTTTTTTCAATAAACTCAATTCCGTTCTTTGGTGAATAAAGAATAAATCCTTTAGGGTCTGATGTAGTTAATAAAATAACATTCTTAAAAGTAAAACCGTTTGATTCGGTATCAATTAGTATTTCTTCCAAATTGTCAGTAGCTAAGCTTTCAAGACCGTAATTTAGAGAAACATCTTCAAAACGTTTGACATAAATATGTGATGTATTTCCTAACCCCTTTTCTATTGTGGTAGTGTAACGAACTCCGGAATCGTCAAATGTAAGGTCGTTTTCTATGGTTTGAACTAAAATATCATTATTTAGAATTAAATATCTTGTACTAGTCCTTTTGGCTGATGCTAAGGCGTTAAATATTTCATCATTTTGATTAACAAATTTTGCATTTCTGGCTTCATCAAAAGGAATCGCTGATAATTCAAATTCATTTAATGCAAAGGTTGGAGTGCTTGTTTCATTATTTACATCATTGTTGTTACAAGACAATATAGATAAGTAGAGAAGAAGACTTATAAAAATTAAAATTTTATTTTTCATACGACTTTTATTTAACTGTTTGCTAACGGTTCGGCTAAGCGTAGTGCGGAGGCAAGGAAACTTTTCGTTTCCGTCTGCCCACGCAGCTAAAGCTTATTGCCCGCCCGTACCGAAAAGGCACGTTCGGGCGGGTTTTGATTTATTTTTTCCTGTCCAAAGCTAAATCCATAAGATTTAGTGACATCATAAATATACTCAGACCTTTCGCTTTTGCCCTAATGTCCGCATTACGTTTAGGCATTGTTGGCATTAGTATTTTTTATCTGTTCTATGGTTTTCAAACAATTCAATTGCCGATTTTAAAAGTCCAACCAAACCAATGCCCAGAACCGTTATTCCAACTGCTAGATTCTCCGAACTGTCTGTTTTTGAAAAATAGAGGTTAAAAAGTCCAATTGCGATAAATGCAAATGCTGATATTGAAATAAAAATCAAAGCAATTTTTCCTTTGACTGGATTTTCCCAAATTTTTCTAGAAAACTTATTTTGGGTTTTAGTAGTGTCCTGAAGCGTAGAAAAACTTAGAGCTACACCCAACAAAATTAAAACATAGTTCAATTTATTCCAGTCAGGATTTTTTTCAGCTATCGAAATGATAAATGGAACATAAAAAACTATAGATGCTATCATCAAAGGATATTGCAAATAGCTGATGATATGAAATATCTTTTTCGGGTTTTTCATTTCTTAGAGGAGGACTTGATTAATTTAATGGCTCCGAATGCGGCAAGTATAACACCAAGTCCGCATAAAGTTAAATATATCCAAGGAGATTTGTCCATTGTCATAAGCACTAATCCAAAAGTCGTGAGTATCATTCCGAGGGAACTATAAATCAATCCGTTATTTTTTTTAGTGTCTAGTTCCATTTTTTGTCATATTAATGCCAACAATTGTATAAACGTACCATGGTACGTTTATTTCTATTTTAGCCTTAATATAGTAATATAATAATGTTTATGGGGTCTTAAAAGGAAATTGGAGTATAGTATCCGTATACTATGCGTTTATAAACATGTATTAGATGCACCACAAGGGATATGCACTCATCCCTATCAGCAATGCCCAGATATTTATTCCAAAGCTTGGGCAATGGCGCTCTCTACCAAGGGTTCCATGACTTTATATCCTTCAACGGTAGGGTGTACTTCATCAGACGCATATTCTTTGGGCAGTCCTTTTCGCTTATCTACCATCGCGGAAAAATAATCCAAATAAATATGCCCCTTCTCGTTACAATAGGCTTTAATCAAGCCATTAAGGGCAACTACTTTTTCCGCTGGCTCCAGACCGGGCCGCCAAGGGTAATCGTAAACAGGAAGGACCGAGGATAGGATAACCTTAATGCCGTTTGCATTCGCCAATTTTGCCATTGCCTTTAGATTATCGGCAATTTCGGGAATGGTGATTGGACCGGTATTTCCGGCAATATCATTGGTGCCTGCCAAGATAACAACCACTTTGGGTTTTAGCGCAATAACATCTTGTTTAAAACGCCCGAGCATTTGTGGAGTAGTCTGCCCCCCAATACCTCTATTGACATATGATTTCCCTTCAAAGAATTCGGGCCGTGCGCTCAACCAGCCAATGGTGATAGAATTGCCCATAAAAACAACCCTATTTTCGTTTTCTTGGGGCAAACCTACTTTTGCATTCTCTTTTTGAAACTGTTTTAAATTAGACTTGTCCTGAAAAGAAAGGCAGCCTGAGAGACCCAAGGTCACTATTAGGCAAATAAAAGTTGGGTTAATATTCTTCATAAGTCCGTAGCTGTATTTTTTGAATTGAATTGATCTTGCTGTTTTACGCTGAGTTTTAAATCGTCTATAATCTTTTTTTTGGTGGGTCGCAGTGAAAACAAGTATATAATAAGGCAACAAGCGACTACTAAATGAAGCGCATTGCTATTTAAATAATAGGCGAACAAAGCCAAAATGGCCGGACCTTCAATCAGCATATATTTTAGAATGGATGCAACTTGATAGCCATTCAACTTATCTTGTAAACCGTCTTTACCGTCAATGGTTTGAATACTGTTTTGAAAAACATAGTTACTTCCAAAATATCCCGCAACTGCGGTCAATGGAACTAGATAGATAAAAATATCATTTGAATTCATATCCGGGGTAAAATTGGGGTTATGCCAAAATACAAAACCCGCAAAAATAACCAACCCAAGCAATAACGATGAATGGATTATAGATAGGGTTCTAGCAAAATTGTCTTGTGACATTGCGTGGTGATTCTAATTTTTCTAAAAATAAACAAATTTGAAAACACCATATTTTAGATTACGTACCTATTGATCAATAAAAGAAATGAACAAAGCTCAGGAACCATTACAAATATTTGGAGGGTTCGAGCATCATAGCTTCGATGAGCATAAAATAATTTCCCATATGGCGCCCGTCTACAATGGCATGATGTGCCTGTACCGCCAAAGGCATCAATGTCCTTCCATTTTGTTCAAAAAACTTTCCCCAGCTAATGCGCGGGACGCTATCGCAAGGGTGATAATGCATGGCGTGTTGCATTGCCGTAAAGCTGATCCAGGGAATGGCAGAAAGAAATAAAAAATCGTCCCTGCCGGCTTCATCTTCTATAGAAGGGGAGGAGCTCATTTTTTCGATCTCATTTAGGGCCCGCTTGATAAATGTAGCGGGGGTTTTGTCGTACGCTACAGTACAAAAACTAAAAACATCCGATTCTAAAGTGGGTACCGTAAATGACGGTTGAACGGTTTCATGTGCGACTACTTGTCCGTCCCGAATTCGCCATTTGAACTCGGGAATATCGTTGGCCGCCCTTGAAATTAAATAAACAATACTTACTGTTGTGGGTAGGTTATTTGCCTTTAAATAGGGCAGTAGTTCGGTAATGTCAACATTCGCGGAAATATTGAAATGAGGGTGGTTCATTCCATTGAAAAAATCAAAATGCTTTTTACGATGGGGATTCGTAAAGGTAATCGTCTTCATATTACATAATTAAAGGGGCTAAAATCTTGCTCCAACCGAGAAGTTATTGTTATTCTTTAGGAGGGGTAATCATGATATGCGCCCTGTGGGTTCCCGCATCCATCAACCAAGCATGTCCGGGAGGAGTAGCCGTGGTTGGTAAACCCGTAGAGGCCCCTGTGGCATAAGGCATATAAAAGACATAGCGCACATAGGGTTTTTCAATTTCCTTTGTGGTTGCATTTACCTCTCCAGAGAACACACAGAGCGTTGCCTTGTCCGGCATTTTCAATTTTCCTGCCTTCACCTCTTTTTCCCGAATAGCAAATATCTCCTTGCCGTCTTTCCCTTCAGCTTTTAAGGCACGGCCTCGTGCCATAAATTCGTCCAGCTCTTTGTGATAGGCGGCTGATGAGAATCCTTTTTTGTTGGGGTCGTCTGCAACGCAGATGTAGGCATTGGTGCCTTCCTGTAAGGTGGCAAAATTTCCTTTCGTGTCATACCCATATACCTTGGCTCCCTCCCTAAACTCTTCTGGGGCGGCCATTAGGGCTGTTTTTATTTGCCACTCGGCTGGAGGGACTTCCTGTGCCTTTGCACACGAATATGTTATAAATAATGTTACTGCATAGATGATGAATTGTTTCATGGGTCTGATTTTACATTAGTATTTTGCACTCTTGCCGTTGGCCATTGTTCGTTTTATAAAGTCACGGATGTCGTTATTGGCATTTTTTAAATCTTCACGTCGCAGGTACATCATATGTCCTGAGCGATATCCTTTAAAATCAAAGCGGTCTTTCATACGCCCACTGGGGTCTACTTGCCACATGGTATATTTGGCATTGAAATAGGTGGTCGCACCATCATAATACCCGCTTTGTACCAACACGTTCAGGTATGGGTTTTGGGCCATTGCCTGCCGTAGGTTGTCCCTAGTTTCGTCCTCGCTGTTATCCCAAGGATGTACCGGTCCGAACATATTGTATTTGATATCGGTTTTGAATTTCAGTTCTTCCTGTAGATAATAATTGATCGCGGGCGTAAAACTATGCAACCAAGAGGTAAGTTCAGCGCTATAATCGGGTGCTGTACCGGAACGTTGACGGTCGATACCCAAGTACCTGCTATCCAAGCGGCCAATCGTATAACCGCTCCTTTCTTTAAGGAGGTTCTTCCAGAAATAACGAGTGGGTACGACAAGATTTAGGTCCAAAATTTCTTTTTTGGTGAGTCCTGAATAAAAAGCCATCTTTTCGGCAACAGCGTTCTTTTCGGTTTCACCTATATAACCGCCTTTGGCCAAAGCGGGTAGTAACGTATTGATTGTATATTCTTCGGATTCGGGAAGTATTTCGACCAAGTCCTTATTTTGCAGTTCTGAAGGCAAGGCCTTATGATGCCATGCCGCAGCGGTATAGTAGGGGAGGTTCATAGCATCCGAAACCGGGCCGCCGGTTCGTATTACTTTGTAATCTGCCGGACTCACCATAATGACCCCGTTTAAATACATCCACTGCTGATTTTGCAATGCCAAGGAGAGTCCCATTACCCGGGTGCCTCCGTAGCTCTCCCCTATAATATATTTAGGGGAACGCCACCGATTGTTTCGGGTTACAAAGGTGTTCAGCCATTCAGCCAAATATTTAATGTCGGCATTAATACCAAAAAACTTTTTCCGGTCAACTTCCTTTCCATCTTCCGGTATTGTACGGGAATATCCTGTATTGGCCGGGTTTACATATACGATATCGGTTACATCCAGCACCGAATATGGATTTTCTTTTACACCGTACGGTTGAACAGGATACCCTTCATCATCTATTTTAAGGGTTCTGGGTCCGGTGTATGCCAAGTGCATCCAAACAGAGCCGGAACCGGGGCCACCATTGAAGGAAATCAACAAGGGTCGGGAAGCGCGATTCTTGACATTATTTTTAGTGTAGTAGGTATAATGTAAGGAAGCAATGGGCTTTCCATATTCATCCCAAACCGGTTGTGTTCCAGTTTTTGCAGTATAGCCGATAGGAGCGCCGTTTATGGTTACACTGTGTTGGGTGGTCACAAGGGTGTCAATGGGAAGTTTTCGTTCCTGTGCCGTCGCCGCACAAAGCATAAAACACCATAAAATAGAAAAGAATAATTTTCTCATGTCAAGTGGGTTTTGGTCAGTCTTTAAAAATAAAGAAAAAATATTCAAATCTAGATACTAAAACTTCTTTAAAATTAGGGCTTTATTGTCTTCGGAATACATCGGAAATAGTTGTACTTTTAAAAGGATATGCCTTTGGCAAAACGATTTGGATTATGAAAACAATTGATCGAAGAACGTTCACCACAACCTTGGGGAAAGGACTGACAAGTACGGCTATTCTTAGTGGTATGCCATTGGCATGTGCGATGGGTGGAGGAAAGAACAACAAGAAAAAACTTGGGGTTGCCCTTGTTGGTCTGGGTTCCTATAGCACCTATCAATTGGCCCCGGCCCTTATAGACACCGAATATTGCCAATTGGCAGGGATTGTTACCGGCACCAAAGAAAAGGAGTCAGTCTGGGCAAACAGGTATACTATCCCAGCAAAAAATATTTACAATTACGAAAATTTTGATTCCATCGCCGAAAATGATGCCATTGATATTGTATATGTCGTTCTCCCGAACGCCATGCATGCTGAATATTGCATTCGTGCGGCCGAGGCTGGCAAGCATGTCATTTGCGAAAAACCCATGGCGATATCGGTAGTCGAGTGCGACGCCATCATCGCGGCTTGTACGAAAGCGAATGTGAAATTAGGTGTCGGGTATAGATTGCATTCCGAACCCTACACTCAAGAGGTTAAACGACTGGTAAAGGAAAAAGAATTCGGGAATATTAGATTTGTTTCCTCTGATGCGGCCTATTTCTCATCTAGCAATCCAGGTCAGTGGCGTTTGAACAAAAAGCTATCGGGTGGCGGAGCCTTAATGAATATGGGGGTTTATGCCATTCAAAGTTCTATTTATGGTACAGGGGAAAATCCCATTTCGGTGAGTGCGCAGGAGTTTAGTACCCGCCCCGATTATTTTAAGGACACCGATGAGACGATTACGGCACAGTTCGAATTTGAAGGAGGATGTGTGGGGCATATGATGACATCCCATAATATAAGGGCAAATAGGCTTCATATTTCCTGCGATTCGGGCTGGATAGAACTTGACCCCGCCAGTACTTATATTCCCTTACGGGGTAGCACTTCCAAAGGAGAAATCGAATTCCCGCAAGAATCCCAGCAAAAATTGCAAATGGATGATTTTGCAAAACATATTCTTTTGGGAACACCTAATTTGGCCCCGGGTGAAATGGGGAAGCGGGATATGATCATTGTGGAGGCAATTTATAGATCGATACAAGAAGGTGGGAAGACCATTCCCTTAGATTTAGGAAATATGGGATTATAATTTAGAACTTTTCAAATACGCCCAACCCAAACAGCGCAAAATCGTATTTTACAGGATCGTTAGGGTCCAATCTTCGTAGACTTTTGTCTAATTCGCCCAGCGCTTTGGCATCATTCCGTTTTCTTATTAGCAGCTTTAGCTTGCGCGCTACATTTCCTGAATGTACATCTAAGGGGCAAGATAAAATCGCTGGAGAAATGGTTTTCCAAAGTCCGAAATCAACACCGGTACTGGCGTCTCGTACCATCCATCTTAGAAACATATTAATACGCTTGGCCGCTGAGCCTTTATGAGGATCGCTTACGTGCTTGGTAGTACGGGTTGGGTACGGTAGTTCAAAAAAAGTCTTCTTAAACGATGAGATGGCCGGTTGCATAGAAACTTTATCAGAAGCCCTTGAAAATACCCTTTCCAAGCCGTCGTGGTTTTGATAAATGTTTTGCAGGCTTTTTACAAAATAGACCAGGTCTGTGCCATTAAAGGTCCGGTGTACAAAACCAGAAAGGTGTTCAAGGTCGGTCTCTTGATGATTGAGAATGAAATCGTAGGGCGAATTATCGAACAATTCCATTAGACGGACAGCATTATTAATGATACTTTTTCGGTTTCCCCATGCAATTGTCGCGGTAAGAAAAGCACTGATTTCGATATCTTCTTTTAATGAAAACCGATGCGGAATTTGTATTGGGTCACTTTCCAAAAAATGGGGGTGGTTGTATTGAACCACTTTCGCGTCTAGAAAGTCTTTGAGTTCTTTTTGGTTCATTCCAAAGGCAGGTTTAGCAAATCGGCAAGGATCAAGGGCATCGAAAGTATTAGGTTATAGAGGGCATGCAACGCAATGGACCATATTAAACCAAAACGAACCCTAATGAATCCCGTAAAAATGCCAAGACTAAGCTGTGGCGACACGAGAAGTGGTGCCACCCATAAATGTTTCATTACATCACTAAAGTTAGTAAGGTGAATGGCTCCAAATAAAATTACCGAAAGAAAAAATATGTATTTAAAAATGGGCTTGTTCCGAAACCAAACCAGGGGGCCTCTAAAAAAAAGCTCTTCTGCAAACGGCGCTATGATTACAATAAGTAATAGGATTACAGCGGTGGGATATTCATTCATCAATTCTTCACTGGCATGTTGTCCAAAATCTAATTGAAATAAATGCTCCGTCAGCATAATAACTGAAAATAGGACAAAACTTAGTAAAAGCGCCCAGCCTACCAATTTTAAAAGTATGATCAGCCGGTATCGGAAGTTGTGGTTTTCATCTTCTTCGTACAAAGGGTTTCTAAGGAATTGCCCTAGCTGCCTAAATGTATTAAAGTGAGAGTTCCCCTTAGGATTCATGGGTAGTTGGCTGGTTAAAGGCAGTTTTTGCCGTAGTAACGATCAAGCCATCGACCATGGTGAGTTTTCGATCGGCCATATTGGCCAACTGTTCATTGTGGGTAACGATGACAAAGGTCTGCCCAAATTTGTCCCGCAATTCAAAAAAGAGCTGATGCAGTTTATCGGCGCTATCAGAATCCAAGTTACCACTTGGCTCATCCGCAAAAATAACCGAAGGGCTATTTACCAAGGCACGCGCGACGGCGACACGTTGTTGCTCCCCACCCGAAAGTGCATTAGGTTTGTGGTGATAGCGTTCTGACAACCCAAGAAAATCTAACAGTTCTTTTGCCCGTTTTTCTGCTTTCTCCCTATCGGTCTTTCTGATAAACGCGGGAATACAAACATTTTCAAGTGCCGTAAATTCAGGTAATAATTGATGAAACTGAAAAATAAACCCGATATGCTCATTACGGAATTTCGCCAAATCCTTATCCGACAATCCCGTAATGTTCGTGTCGTTTATGATAATGCTGCTGTCATTTTTATTTGACTGCACATCCAAGGTACCCAAAATTTGTAACAAGGTAGTTTTTCCTGCCCCGGATGCCCCAACTATCGAAACAATTTCACCTTTAGGAATTGAAAGGTCTACACCCTTTAAAACTTGGAGTTCTCCATATACTTTTTTAATGTTCGTCGCTTTTATCATAGCTCGGGTTTGCCGCTCGAAATTACGTATTCGCCAAGAGATGGCAAAATACCTTTTTTGGGAATTTTGATGCTCCAGCGAGGCTATACATTCCTCTTACGTGCTAAATAAAAGGTCAAAATAGGATAAGGGACTTTAAAAGTGTTATTTTTATGGATTACGAACTCAATTAAAACATAGCAATCAAATACTTTAAATTCACATGTCTGCATACCAAAACCTTCAGGAGTACAATACGGAAATTTCAAATGAGCTTAAAGAAAGCTATTCCAAAATATTAGATGGAATAGGGGAGGATGTTACACGTGAGGGTATTGTAAAGACCCCTGAACGTGCCGCGAAGGCCATGATGTTCTTGACACAAGGACAGGAACAGGACCCTGTTGCGATTTTAAATGGCGCCATGTTCAAGGAAGATTATGATGATATGGTGATTGTCAAGGACATTGAACTGTATTCGCTATGCGAACATCATATTTTGCCTTTTTTTGGAAAGGCACATATCGCCTATATTCCCAACGGGCATATTGTTGGTCTGAGTAAGATTCCTAGGGTAGTGGATGTTTTTGCTAGGCGTTTACAGGTGCAGGAACGGCTTACCCATGATATTTTAGAGTGTATTAATGACACCTTAAAGCCTAAGGGCGTGGCCGTTGTCATAGAAGCATCCCATATGTGTATGATGATGCGGGGTGTACAAAAACAAAATTCGGTGACGACCACTTCCGGTTTTCGAGGACAATTCGAGAAAATAGAAACCAGGAATGAGTTCTTACGACTGATTAGTTCGGATCTTTCGTAGGAAGGTTCAAGTGCAAGCGCAAGCACAATTGCAAGTTCAAGTTCAAGTTCAAGTTCAAAATCAAATACCCTGCATCTTATTTTTCAGTTCACACCCCAAAATAGTGGTTTTGATAAGGAGTTGTGTGCTTGAATCCTAATAACTACAAGTACAGAGTTTGGCATCTTTATTGCTTAGTGATACCCGAACACAGTAAACGTCATCATGTCAAAAACAAAACACTACGACTTTCAAAAATTGGCCCTGGGCTTACTATTAGATGCCATCGGAATGATGTCTTTCGTAATTCCTTTTATAGGCAGCTTTACCGATATTATTTGGGCTCCTGTTGCCGGGTGGCTTATGACCCGGATGTATAAGGGCAAGGCCGGCCAAGCTGCTGGTTTCATCACTTTTGTTGAAGAGTTGATTCCAGGGCTCGACATTATACCAACCTTTACCATAATGTGGTTTTATACCTACGTATTCAAAGGGGCCAAAAAAGGCAAAACCATTGAGGTAAACTGATAAAAAACTTTTTTTAGATTCAACGATTATCTGTAGTAAAACAGGAACGCACCTTATAAAGGCGCGTCCATGAGTTGTAATCGATAAATAAAGTACTGTTGTTTTTTCTGGAACAACGATAAATTGATTTCTATTCTACGGTTACCGGGAAGCTTTGTGCAATATCAGTCTCCCCTCCGGCATCTGCCAAAGTGCCATCATTCGGCTTTTTAGGCTCGTGTCTTAGGGTAACCAGTAATGCACCGCTACCAACTTCACCAGTTGTAAGAGTAAAGTTTATCCCAACCGGATTCCCATCATCGTCTTGATCGTTATAAGTTGTTCCCAAAAGTGAACCACTTGTATCGAAGAAGAACTGATGTTCGTCATCTTCTTCTTCTACCTCAAGAGTAATATCCTCTGCTGGACTCTCCGTTTCGTTTAATAGCTTAATACTGCCCGTATAGGAAGTATTGGCCGCTAAATTTCCGGAAACCGTAATTTCGGGAGCATCGGGGCCGTCTTCACCATCAAGGTCTTGAGATTGCAGAGTAACAGTCGTTTCACCACTGGCGGTTAAGGTTACCCTAATCGTTGTAATGACCTCTTCTTCATTTATTGGGGCCGGACTTGTATTATCATCATTGGAGCAGGAGCTAGATACTCCTGTCAAAGCCAGGATAAAAACGAACCAACTTATTTTTTGTTTGTACATACTTAATTTACTTTTCATTTTTAAAAAGGTTAAAGGTTAATAATTATATATAAGACGTAAATTGATATTTCGGCCAAGATCATCGGCAAAATAGCGTTGCCGGTTTAGGTAGTCCCGATACTCGGTATCGAGTAAATTGGTTCCCCGTAGTCCCACGGTCAAAGTGCTCCGTTCCCATATCGGAAAGCGCATTTGAGCATCGAGTGCCAATAGGTGATAGGCTTCAGGAGGTGTATTGATCTCCAGTTCTACCAATTGTTGTTGTCTCGGCGAAAAAACAAAGATGTTTTCCGGGGTACGATTTTGTTTGAACACATAATTGCTTTCCAAAGAAAGTGTCAAATCCTTCAATTTGGGATTCGTATAGGTAATACTATTAACCAGATTCGTTGCAGGGATATTTATCAACGGAATATCTAAAGTCTTGTCCTCACCCCGTACCCAGGAAAAATTATGGTCGCTACGAAGCTGTTCGGTCCAATTCGAATAAATAGAAAGATCGACCCCGACCAATTGTGCATTGGTCTGTCTGTAGGTCCAAACAGGAAATGCCCCTCTATTGGTTTCCAAAACATCCGTAGGTTCCAAAAGGATGAAACCATTTATAATATTTAGATACGGCGCAAGCACATACCCCCATTTGGTTGAATTGCGTTCATAGGATATTGAAAACTTGGAACTTGTTTCACTATCTATTCGCAGATCTCCAATTTCTATTCGAGCCGCGGAATGGTGAAGCCCATCGCTAAAAAGTTCGGCTGGATTAGGGGCACGTTGTGCAAGGGAATAATTAAAACGCAATAGTTCATCGTTCCCAAAACGATACTGTATTCCGGCCGTAGCCGAAATATTTCGGTAATTGAAAACGGGATTTACCAATAACTGTGTACCAAGGTCTTTAACAATATAACCGCCGTAATTCGCATTATAGTTTCGTTCTTCCCAACGTGTGGTGCGATAGAATTTTTCGGCATCCAAGCGTGTATAGTCGAAGCGCACACCTAAATCAACAACTAAATTGGGATTGATTTCATACTCCCCAATTCCATAACCCCCAATTTCATACCTTTTATAGTCGGGAATCAGACGACGGATCTCGGTGGCTGGATTGGGAAAATTCTTTTGGTACCTACCCAATAGTCCAAGCTTAACTTCCAAGCCCTCTTTGGCATCGATCTTCAAGTTTGTGAGAAGCGTATGGGTGGTTAGTTCCAAATCGAGCGAGGCCTTACCTGCATTGTCACCTCTTCGAGTATCATATTCGAACCTTCTATTGTTTTGAAAATCGTATTGTAGATCCAATTTGCCTATGCCCGTGAATCGTCGGTAATAATTAAACTTGGCCAAATGATGGGTCACCTCTTGTTTTGGACTGTTAATATCATAAGTAAAATCGTTTATTATTCTGGGTTGTGGACTATTGATGGCGTCGATTAGATCGTCAACGTTACCGATATGAGAAGCCCTAAGAATTCCGATTTCGGAATCAAAGAAAGAATAATAAGCCTCCCAACCTTGTGCAAAATCACGCTTTCCAAAATTTAGGGATGCACTATTTTCACGAATACCGGTGTTTGAGAGTATATAATCCGGTGCTTCCAGATCACCTAAACGTTTTATAGACCCCTGCCCCTTCAAATAAAACCCATTTTTATAGGACTTCACAAGGGAGGTGGTCACATTTCCCCCACGGCCATTCGAAAAAAGATTCATTTGTGTTTTTCCAAACAGCGAATCTGCCCGAACGATTCTCTCCGGTTGAAGTACAATGACACCTCCTATAGCATCACCACCGTATTCCAAGGCCGCTGCTCCCTTAATGACACTTATGTTCTGGTTTGCATTGATATCGATGTTGGGTGCATGCTCCTCACCCCATTCCATATCCTGCATTCGAACATTATTGTTCAAAATAAGCACCCTGCTGCCATTAAGACCTTGAATAACAGGTTTTACAATGTTGGCGCCTGTGTTCAACGATGATACCCCTGTTATCGTTTTAAGGGCATCGCCCAAGCTGTTTCCACTATATTTTTCAAGTTGATCCAATTCTAAGCTTTGTTCTTGGCTTGAATTTGTTGTCTTGACCACCTCCCCGATTACCTTTACCTCGTCGAGCTCTTCAAGATGATGCTCCAACTTTATTTTTTTATAGGTATCTCCATTTATGGTGACATTCACAAACAGCGATTTGCAGTCAGGATGTGATATTTCGAGCTCCAAAACCCCATTGCAAAGCGTCTTGAAGTTGAACTTACCGGCTTTGTCAGAGGTGGTGACCAAATTCTTTCCTGTAACCAAAATCGTGGCATTTTCCAAGGGAGTACCATCGTGAAAATCAATGATTTCACCCAAAAGGATGGCATTACAATCTTGACCGAATAGACCACTGCCAGTAATACAGCTAAGTATTAGAACTAAAAAAAATCTCATGATAAAAGTGTTACACTAGTGTTAACCCAACGAAAGCGACTGAGCTACGGGGTTTAAAAAGGAATGCGTATGTTAACCTAGTGAAGGAGGAGGCCTACCAAATAGGCCAAAGTGAACATTAGAAGTAGAAATTGAATACGGTTTTACCCATATGCGCTTTCTGTCCGAAAAGATTTCTTGGGAAACAGGAACCAAAATGACCGAGCTAGTAGAATAGTAATCCTCGTCGTTCTCGATAGCCGAATCACAGATTGTACAATTCTCGATCTTATCAAAATCCGATTCCTGATGCGCATACGTATGAGGTGCCGCTACTTTAAAAAATAACAGCGCAAGCATCATAAAAGAAATGATATTCAATGCTTTTTTCTCAAACACAAAAACGAAGGTAATAAAAGTCCTCTAAAATCTTGTTAAAGAAAGCTTAACTATTTTTTTTGAACAATGCTCCAAACCCCATACGGGATAGCATTTTCTTTTCGAAGTTCCAGAAGAATTTGAATTGGCCAAAAAGCCATCCGAAGATAACCAACAAGACTTGATAGAACGGAAAAATAAGGAGTACACGTAAAATCCAGTAAAAGGACCTACCTAACAAAGAATCAGGAAAGGTTTCTTTTGCCAAGCCTACCCACTCTAAAAATGGCTTAGCAATGTATACCGCCGAAGAGCCGGTAACGGAAAAGACAATAAGAATAATTATGATCTGTAGATTAGAGTCAATACCCCAACGCTCCTTTAATTTTTTCATAAACCATTTTCAGCCCGCAAAGATAAAGGTTATAAACGAGGAGGGAAAGTACCTAGGCGTTGCTTGTATTTACGTTGAAAATAAACAAAGTAATTGTAGAGTTTATAATTTACCTCATACCCGTAGTCTATGTTAGGCCGGTAATCAATTTGCATTTCATAAAGCCCTGAATCATATAGTGTTGGTTGTAGTACCCTTTGGTTCCAATTAACCACCCAAATTCGGTTTCTATTTTCTAAAAAGGATTGTCCATAATATCCTTCTGGTCGTGCAATACTTTGCAACCAGGTAGCAAAGCCAGGTTCTATAATGGTAATCTCATACTCGACCTTGTCATTAGAAATCTCAATAGTATCACCTTCTACTTCCTGAAAGGCTTGTTGCTCCTGATCGGAAATAGTAACTGCCTGTTTGCTACTCTTGCATCCAGTTACAAAAACCAAAAATAGCGTTGATATTGCGCCTATTGTTAAAAGTTTCTTTTTCATGATAGTAAGGTACAAAAAAAGCCGTTTCAATATTGAAACGGCTTTTATGTCTATTTTTTTGGAATGTTATTTTCCAAAAATACTTCCAAGGAGCCCGCCTAGGCCTCCACTACTTTTATTTCCTCCCATGACCATTCCGGCAACATCATCCAAGATGCTTCCATCTCCGTCAGCATCAAGTAAGGTAGTGATCAAACTTTTGTTTTGTTCTGGTTGGCCACCTAGCATACCACCTAACATATTGTTCAACTGACTGGCATCGGTAACATTATTCTGTGCCTTTTGCTTTCCTAGTACACCCATTACAATTGGGGCCGCTATTTTTAAGATATTGGCGATAGCATCCATATCCATTCCTGATTTCTGGCTCAGGGCGCTTTCAACTTGTGGTTGTCTATTGCCAAAGACATGACCTAGAATCCCTGCTCCGTCTTGAACAACATCATCATCTACCCCTCCTGCGAAAAGACCACTAAGGTTGTCCAATATACTTCCGTCGTGTTTTGAAGAAAGTGCATTCATCAATCCTTGGGCTCCTTGTGGAGAGGAAACGTTCTTTTTCATGGCTCCAAGTATCAATGGCATGGCCATACTTAATACATCGCCTGTTTTGTTTTCTGATTGGCCTGTCTGGCCGGCAACAGCACCGATTAATTGTTTTCCAGCTGAGCTGTTGAGTAAATCTAATAATCCTGACATTCTCGTTTAGTGTTTTAAAGTGAATGCGTAATGTACAAAAAAGAGTGAATATTCTCCTTAAGTACACGCTAAAATTATTTTAGCAACGCAATTATCTGAGTAGCAAGTTCCGTGCCAATTCGATCTTGCGCCTCTAAGGTTGCCGCCCCAATATGAGGGGTCAATGAAATCTTGGGATGCATCAATATTTTAATCTCTGGGGTTGGCTCTGATTCGAAAACATCAAGCCCGGCAAAAGCCACTTTACCGTCTTCCAAAGCATCAATCAAAGCAACTTCATCTATTACTCCACCTCTGGCGGCATTGATAATGCCCACGCCACTTTTTAATAACCCCAATTCCTTTTTTCCTATTATATATTCGTTTTGGGCAGGTACATGCAAGCTGATAAAATCGGCTTGTTTCAAAACGGATTCCTTTTCAAGGGATGTAAAATCAAAAGAAACCTTTTGTCCGTCAAAAAACTCGAGATCTATAGATGCCTTTTCCAGAAAGGGGTCAAAATACACTACTTTCATTCCGACTCCCAGGGCAATTTTTGCTGTGGCACGGCCAATTCTTCCAAAACCGATAACGCCCAAGGTTTTTCCCCTTAATTCAGAACCGGCGGCATACGATTTCTTAAGTTGCTTAAAATTGCTATCGCCTTCTAACGGCATATTTCTGTTGGCATCATACAAGTAGCGCACTCCACCAAAGAGATGGGCAAAAACCAATTCTGCTACTGATTCTGAAGATGCAGCGGGAGTGTTTATGACATGCAAACCTTTTTCTTTGGCATAGGCAACATCAATATTGTCCATACCAACCCCTCCGCGACCAATAAGTTTAAGGGTAGGGCATTGATCGATCAATTCCTTGCGTACTTTGGTCGCACTACGTACCAAGAGCCCAACAATTTCATGCTCATTAATAAAATTTATCAGTTGCTCCTGTGCAACATGGGTGGTGTTGACGTCGAAACCTGCTTTTTCCAAAGCTGTTATCCCACTCGCGGCGATGCCGTCATTCGCTAATATTTTCATATGAAAGTTGAAATTTAAATGTTGAATGTTAAGTTTTTGAGTTTAGTTGACTGGTTTTAACAATTTTGGTCAATATTTTAATCAATTGTTCGATTTCATCAAGATAACTATCTAAACTTTTGTCAATAATATTACCTTCTTTAATAAGTCTCAACCAATATCTTGTTTCCCTTGACTCCTTTGAGGCTATTGACATTTTAGCGATGAAATCTCTTTTTGATTGACCAGCTCCAGCTTCTGATACGTTTGCTCCTATGCTAGTCGCTGAGCGCAATAGTTGATCCGCGAAAATATATTCTTTTTTGCTACGGAGAATTTAAACGAGCTTAATTATTGAAAGTGCAAATTGAAAACTTCTTTCTTCAATCAAAACAACCGAGGTATTAGCTTAAAACTTAGAATTTACAATTTATCACCCTTTTCTTTCCATTTCACTCATGATATCTACAAGAACCCCGACACTCTCTAAAGAAAGCGCATTGTACATAGATGCCCTATAGCCACCCACAGAGCGGTGACCATTTAAACCATTTATTCCTGCATCTTTAAGTAGTTGATCAAAAGTTGTTTTTAAACTCTCATCCGTAAGGTTAAAAGTGGCATTCATATTGGATCGATCTTCCTTTTTTGCATATCCATCAAAAACGGGGTTTAGGTCTATTTCGGAATAGAGGAGCTGCGCTTTTTTATCGTTGATTTCTTCAATGGCCGAAATGCCTCCTAAATTTTTCAACCATTCCATAGTCAACATTGAAACATAGACTGGGAAAACAGCTGGGGTATTGAACATGCTGTCTTTATCGATGTGCACCTTATAATTGAGCATTGAAGGCACCTGTCTAGAAACTTTCCCGAGTATATCTTCCTTCAGTACAACCAAAGTGGTACCTGCAGGTCCCATGTTCTTTTGAGCTCCAGCATAAATCAAATCGAATTGTGAAAAATCAAGTTTACGGGAAAAAATATCGGAACTCATATCACATACTAATGGGGCGCTGGTTTTGGGAAACTTTTTGATCTGTGTGCCAAAAATGGTATTATTGGACGTAAGGTGCAGGTAATCCATTCCTTCAGGAATGTTATAACCTTTTGGGATATAGTTGAAATTTTCATCTTGAGATGAACCTACCTCTATAATTTCACCAAAAATTCTAGCCTCTTTTATGGCTTTATTGCTCCATGTACCCGTATTTAAATAGCCGGCCTTCTTTTCGAGTAAATTGTAAGCAACCATCAAAAATTCCATGCTGGCACCACCTTGCAGAAACAATGCCTTATAACCCTGATCCTCGAGCCCTAAAAGCTCTAAGGCGAGTGATTGTGCCTTTTCCATTACTTGAACAAAGTCTTTGCTACGATGGGAAATCTCTATGAGGGAAAGCCCCAATCCGTTGAAGTCCAAAACGGCTTCCGAAGCCTTTTTAAGTACTTCTTGAGGTAAGATACAAGGTCCAGCACTAAAATTATGTTTTTTCATATATCATGGATTATTTCAAAGTTGAGATTAATAATAAGGTGCCAAAGGTCATGAAATTCTTAGAAACGACAACTACACCAAACGGATAATTCCGTTATATTTTCAACAAGAAATCAACAGTGTCTGCTCCATCGGCATAATCATGTAGCGAAGGTATTTGCGTTTCTCCGAACTTGATTTCGTTTGATGTAAAACCATTGGAAACCACGCACTGTAGCTGTTCTGCATCATTTTTTAGTCTTGTTTTCAAGGCCTCCAAATCGGAATAGGGTTCATAAAAAAGCGACGCAATAGGAGAGGAGTAGCCTTCATCTTCTTTTAATACCAAGAAACCGTTATCCAATATTTTGAATTCCGACATCAGATATACCGCCTTGTTATAATCGTAATTGTTAGCGTATTTAATCTGCTCAATAATGGGATGAAACTTGTAAATAGATTTGAAAAAAATATCGAAATCGTAGTCTTTTGGCACAAAAATTTTGGCCACACTACGACACCCTAAACCATAATATTGGAAAACATCGGCTCCTAGGGCCTCAAGCTGTTCTGTGGTCTCCCTGCCACTCAGCACCGCCACCGAATTTCGGTTTTTGCGAATAATATTGGGCACCTTGCCAAAATAATGTTCAAAATATCTTGCGGTATTGTTACTTCCCGTTGCGATAACTGCATCAAACCCTTCTATTTTACCTTCCGTAATGGTAACTTTTTCCTTAAAAGAAGGCGCTATATGGCCTAAATAATCGGTGATAAATGAAAATAGCACCTTATCATTTGAAGATAATTTAACCACTGCCTTGTGCCCGGTCAACATCACAGATAAAAAATCATGAAACCCCACTAATGGAATGTTACCTGCCATAATCAATGCAACAGTTTTTGATTCGGCTCGATGTAAATCGGATTCGTATGCCGAAAGCCAAGCGACAAGATTTTTTTCAGTCAGCAAATCTCCCCAACTTTGGAGGGCGAACAGCACATTTTTCCTATCAAACCACCCATTTTTATGTTTTGATAGGCTAATTGCAGTGTTACATTTGTCAACCCATTCTGTTTCAAGGGAATCTTCTTTGCAAAAACCCCTTAAAAACATGCCTAATTTTAAGAATGCATCAATAGTTCTGTTATGGTCCTTCTTATATTTGTTCAAAATTGAATTCCGCTTTACCTTTGCGCAAAAATAGTGATACTAATGTGATTATCTATACGTTTTTAAGTATAGGAATTAAGATTATTAAGGGGTTTTCCATGAATTTAGGAGAGGCCAAAATGAAAAAGAATGGCGATAATTATAACCGATGAGTGTATTAATTGTGGGGCATGCGAACCGGAATGTCCGAACACGGCAATTTATGAAGGTGCAGATGAATGGCGGTATAGTGATGGTACATCATTAAAAGGTGATGTTGTCCTTACCGATGGTAAAACCGTAAACGCGGATGAGGTACAGGAGCCTATAAGCGATGAGATCTACTATATCTCTCCAGATAAATGCACCGAGTGCAAGGGTTTTCATGAAGAACCCCAATGCGCCGCGGTATGCCCTGTAGATTGCTGTGTACCTGATGAGGATCGGGTCGAGACGGAAGAGGAACTTTTGGGTAAACAGGCATTTATGCATCCTGAAGGGTAACACCATGGCTTTTGACAACGGCAAATAAATATAAAAAAACCCGAACATTGTTCGGGTTTTTTTTAGACTACTACATTTTTTTCTGGGCGACGACGACGAAAGTATCAAAAGCGTATGTTTTTCTATCTATAACTCGTACTATCTTGAAACCGTTATTTTCTAAGTACGTTTCAAGCTCTTCCCTTCTAAATACCCTAAACAAAGTGTCGTCGCTGCCAAGCAGCCGTTTTTTACCCTTACTTTCTTTAAAATAAGTGGATGACCAGTCCACAAGATTGTTCGTTGGACCCTTTTTTAAAAACCACTTGGTTTCCCTCAGGTATAATACATCTTCTATGATAGATGTATGGGTTACTTCCGGGTTTTGGCCAACGTATGGAATGAATTTTTCTGCATCTATACAATCGAAAACAAAAAGAGCAGGTGCCTTTAGTGCATTACTAACGGAGGAGAAAGCTCGGTCTAAGTCTTGATCAGACAACAAATAACTTGTTGATCTACCGGTGATCAGCGCCGCCTCATATTTTTTTGAAAGACTAATTTCGCGCATATCACCTTGCATAAAATTCCCCTTTGGGTATTTCTCCCTAGCAAGTTTCAACATATGACGGCTATAATCAATGCCCAAATAATCTTCGTATGAATTTGTAAAAGGTTCCGCTAGATTGCCAGAACCACAGGCAATCTCTAAAATTGTCCTTGCCTTAAATTCATTGCAAATAGTTGCATAGAATTTGTACTCCATTCCATAATCGATAAAGCCTTGGTATGTGCTATCATATACTTTGGCCAGTTTGTTCCCGTATAAATTACTCATTGTCGTATATAAAAAAAGCTACCTAAAAATAGGTAGCTTTTTCATCTAATAAATGAAACTTAAACTAAAATTTATAATTCAATGAAAGATTGAACATAGTACCTAACTGGCTAAAGTGATAACCATCATAAGTCATTTGAGAATAGCGCTGGTTAAACGTAATCAGGTTTGATTGGTTTTGAACCTGCGCGGGATCTGCTAAAACCGCATCTCCTGCCGCATTTTCAGATTTAAATTCCCATTCTGGTAAGACATTCAATAAGTTATTGATGTTTAGTGCAATGGTGAATTTTTCAGTAGCATTGAAATTGACCCCCAGATCGGTAACAATTTTAGGGGTAAATTCTGTTCTTACATTAAAAATTCCGTTGGCATCCGTACTTAACCCTTGTTGGAAAAACGTTGTTTTTCCGAAATAGGTGTTATTTAAGTTAAATCCGAATTTACCAAGATCATAATTCGCTCCCAAAATCCATTTTGTTTTAGGCCTTGAGGTAAAGAATAGCGCCTCTTGAGTTTGATTAATAACAGACTGTCCGGCATTTTCCACAAGGGTCGGATTGTTGACGGCTCCATCTCTTTCATTTTGAATGGTGTAGTTTCCGGATAGATTGAAACCTAGGTTGCCCGAGCCAAGTTCAATATCCCTATATCCAAGAACTACATCAATACCCGATGTTTTAGTATCAATTGCGTTTACAAAGAAACTGACATCAGAAAGATTGTTTTCCGATAAAAGAACATCCAAGGGATTGGTAGGGTCGCCACTAGCGCCTATTTCAGTACTCAATACGATACGGTCTTTCACAGCAATGTTGTAATAATCGAAGGTATAGCTGAATTTATTTGAAATTCTACCACCAAAACCTACAGTAAAGTTGTTTGAGGTTTCAGCATCCAATTGTGGAATACCTAATAATTTTGCCTGTGTGGAGACATTGTTTATTAAGCCACCTACCTGAATACCTTGTCCTGGAACAAAGCTATATTGTGCTTTTTGTGTAAATATTTGGTGCAGGGTAGGTGCCCTGAAACCAGAAGAAAGAGATCCTCTTAACGTAAATGCATCGCTCACTTTGTAGCGCGAACTAAACTTATATACAAAAGCGTTACCAAAATCTGAATAGTTTTCTGTTCTTATGGTACCACTTAATAAAAAGGCATCTGAAATATCATAATCCAAACTCAGATATCCACCAATATTATAACGGTTGAATTTACCAGAATTTCGAGGGTCATTTCCTGAAAACGAATCTGCACCACCACCATCGTAAGAGGCTAGTTCCCCTTCAATGACTTCAAAAGTTTCTGTTCTAAACTCGGCCCCAACACCTATACTAACCTTATCGGACAGCAATCTGGAGATATCAATATTACCAACGTTATGCGTAAATTTAGTACCTCCTGGGTCAAACGATTGTTGACTATTTTCACGATACAGTTGTGATCCTTCCGTTAACTCACCATCATCTATTATACCGTCGCCATTGGCATCAATCCATGTTGAGGGTGAGAAGACAAAATTTCTATTGTGCGAGTTATTCACCTTATAGGTTTGAAGATTTCCCCCTGTGGTAAAACTTAAATCAACATTCCAATCATTAATACTGGATTTAAGACCCACCGTACCATTGTAATCGCTGAGCAAACCCTCAAAAGTTGGCACATACCCATCATAACCTCCTGCCGTGTTAGGGTTGTTCCCTGGAAAGAAATCTGCCAAATAAGGGAAATCATCAACAGTTCTCCAATATGGAGTTCTATAATTTGCAAAACTGTTTACCGATTTATATACATAGGCAGCGTTTGCATAAAGTTGTGTGTTTTGACTTACGTCATAACCAAAATTTATTGAAAATTTGGCCGCCGCTGTTTCAGGAGAACCATTAATGTTTCCTGCATCGGGTCTTCTTGATAAAAATTCTTGTACATCGGCAATATCAGCACCGAAATCTCCTGCCTCACCGGCAGCATCGACAGTTCCTGGTCTATTGGCCAAATTTACCTTGGATAAATCGATTGTATAATTGATAAAACCTTTATCCTCCCCGACAGGGCTACCATTATTTACCGCAAACCCGAACATTTCGCCATCACCTTCCGATGTAATTCCGGTACGTAGGGTGGCTGATCCAGTATCGG
The DNA here is from genome assembly GCA_965238025.1 of Aggregatimonas sp. Lineage (GTDB taxonomy): Bacteria > Bacteroidota > Bacteroidia > Flavobacteriales > Flavobacteriaceae > Pelagihabitans. Next base: position 3,053,868 of record OZ250162.1, read on the forward strand.
CACTATTTTTTAGTATAATGTTCATAACTCCGGCAATGGCGTCAGATCCATATTGAGCCGAGGCACCGTCACGCAGAATCTCAACTTTTTTAATCGCATCGGTTGGAATTGCAGAAATATCTGCACCTGTTTCACCACGTCCGGGGGAAGTTTGTGTATATAACAACGCACTTAAATTCTTGCGTTTACCATTAACTAATATCAAAGTCCTACTCGGTCCCATATTACGAATCTCGTAAGGGTCTAATAGGGAAGTTGCATCATTTACTGGGGTTTGTACGGTGTTAAAAGAGGGGATTCTATACTGTAACGCTTTGTCAAAAGTAGCCTGACCCGTTGAGGTCAGTTCCTTAACGCCTACAACATCAACAGGTAATGGGGTGTCTGTATTACTTCTAGGAGCGGTACGTGAACCAACCACAATAAATTCATCTAATTGAACACCTTCGGAAAGGCTTACATTAATACTTGAGCGCCCGCCAACTTTTTCTTCGGTAGTACCAAAACCGATATAGCTAAATACAAGCGTAGCGTCTTCGTCTACGGTGATTGTATAATTACCATCAAAGTCGGTGGTGGTACCGTTTGAGGTGCCTTTTTCAACAATGTTTACACCAGCCAAAGCAATACCATCTGCATCTGTAACCTTACCACTAACCGAGTTCTGCAAAACACTTATATGGTTAACGGAGGACATTCCCAAGGTACCAAAGGAGGGTAGTTTATTTACTTTGGACTTTTTATATTTCTTGTGATACACCACATAATATTTGTTGCCCAAATATTCAAAATCAAATTTGGTCTTTCTTTCAAGTTTTGTGATAATGCTATTCAATTTCGAATAGTTATACTCAGCGGGGTCCAGAACTGTATTTGATACCAAATTCGTATCATAGGTAAAGAAGACCTCGTGTTTCTCACTTATCGCAGATAAAAAGTCTGACAGGCTTACTTTGTTTTCTGCGGTGACATTCGCCCTTACCTGGGTTACTCCCAATAAGAGTACGAATGTAAAAAACAGTTTGATTAATTGTTTTCGTTTCATAATGTTCAGAGTTTAATTAGTTTTCGTTGTTGATTACAAAAAGTTTTTTGTCTTTTAAGACGATTCGAGTTCCCGTCGATTTTTCAATTGCTGACAAACAAATTTTAAGATCATGATTGGGAATTCCTCCCGTGATTGTTTTCTGTTCCAAGTCTCTATCCACAAATTCCGAAGAAAAACCGTAGGTATGGTTTATATAATCCATGACCTCGATCAAACTGACGTTATTAAAAATATAAGTGCTCTCACGCCATAGAGAATATTTCAGATCTTTGTTTACCTTTTCATGAATAGCCTTGTTCTTTGACTTTGAAAAAGAAACAAGTTCACCAGGAACCATTTTTTTGGATTCCCCGTTTTTTAGCAATAGACTAATAGATCCTTCATCTAGCAAAACACTTGTTTTTTCTTCCCTTGTATTTACATGAAATTGCGTGCCATATACCTGAACTTTTAAATCTTCCGTATTTACATAAAATTTCGCATTCGTCGCAGGAATGGGTTTTACTTTAAAATAGGCTTCGCCTTTTAAAGTAATGTCCCGGGAATTCTCCTTGTCATATCTGATTTCGGAGTTGCCATTTAAAGTTACCATGGTACCGTCCATCAATTTTAGCTCTATGATTTCACCAAAATCGGTTTTATGAATCACTTTCGTATCTTGATTCAGGTAAGCGAATAGTCCAAAGAGCACTAAAACAGCAGCAGCGGCACTATATAAGAAATAATTACTTGTTTTAGGTTTTGCCTGATGTGAGCGGGGAGTTGAATCATCTATCTTCTCCAATACGTTACCCAAGGCCTTATTTACATGAGTATCGGGAATAGCTGTTTTTTTAAAAGAAATTCCCTTGATTATTGCCTTGGCACTCTCAATGGTCTCTATTTTGGTCGGATTATTGGCAATCCATTTATTCCAAAACAAAATGTCATTCTTATTGCTTTTAGTAACCCAATTCTCGAAAGAAGAATCGTTCAAAAGACTTTTTAAAAGATTTTGATCAAGGTTTTTCATTGTAAACTTGGCATGATTTAACAAGTGCCTTACATTATAAGGAGACGGAACGCCATCTTTTATACCCTAATAATTTGCGATTTTTTTGTTATTTGTTCAAAACCTCCCGTAGTGTTTCGATTTCAAGGCAATTTCGGAGCTTTGCAAAGGCCTTTTGCAGTGTGTTGAGCACACTTTGGTAAGAAATGTCCATGACCTGAGTGATTTCCGCAGTTTTTAACTCACTGTAGTATTTAAGATATATGACCTCCCGCTCCCTCGGGGAAAGTCCGTTCAGAACAGACTTTAATAATAAGGCTCTTTGAAGGGTCAGTTCCTTTTCGAATCTAATTTCTTCTTCAGAAAAAATGAAGGTAGTATTGTTTTCGTCAATCGATTCAAGCAGTTTCCCTTGCTTGATATGCTTTATAACTGCCCTTTTAAAAGAAACGAATAAATACGACCTAACACATTTAACGTTGCCCAATGCTTCTCGATGTTCGTATAGATAAACAAAAAAGTCTTGAAGGCAGTCTTCAGTTAATTCAGAACTGTTAGATATTCTTAAACCGTAGTTATGAAGTTGACAATAGTAGTTCTTGAACAGTGTAGAAAAAGCGTTCAAGTCACCACCAACGAAAAATTGCCATACATTTTTCTCCGAGTTACTTATCATCTAATGTTCTAAGTTTGAGGTCGCTCAAAGATAACCGTATTTCTTAATAAATTGTTAATAAATTTAAAATTTAATTGTTTTTACCTTGAATTACTGCTATAAACAGGTTGTTTTAGCTTTTTTCTTGCGAATATTTAAACTGCTAAATGAGTTGTAATAGCTTGTGGCCCTGCTCTATTTTTTGTCTGTTTTTATTTATAAAACCCAATTTTGAGAAGGTTATGACCCTACTTGAAATCGAAAGCTGAATCGACCCACTACAGGACCGGGCCATATAAAGCCTCGACCCTCCAGTTCCAACTAGTTTTTTATTCAGTAAGGGCTGTTATTTCTTAATCCACAGCCAGTCCTATGTAGTTTTTAAATCTAACTCTGGATACTCGATTTATACCGTATCTTTGCAGCCGAATTTAAAAGTTTGTCATTCAACTAGGTTATAAAGATTCTCGCCTTCGCGAGAATGACAACAAAAGTAGCTATTTATGAAAGCAGGTATTGTAGGATTGCCTAATGTTGGTAAATCGACCCTTTTTAATTGTTTATCAAACGCAAAGGCACAGAGCGCAAATTTTCCATTTTGTACTATAGAACCTAATATAGGTGTGGTTAATGTTCCTGATGCGCGATTACAGAAATTAGAAGAGTTAGTGAATCCGCAACAAGTCTTACCTGCAACTGTCGAAATAGTGGATATTGCCGGTTTGGTAAAAGGAGCGAGTAAGGGTGAAGGCCTTGGGAATCAGTTTCTGGGAAATATTCGGGAAACCGATGCTATCTTGCATGTATTACGCTGTTTTGATAATGATAATATCGTACATGTTGATGGTTCTGTTGACCCCATACGCGATAAGGAGACTATTGATATGGAACTGCAGTTAAAAGATCTTGAAACGGTCGAGAAAAAATTGGACAAGGTAAAGCGGGCGGCTAAAACCGGAAATAAGGAGGCACAGAAAGAAGCAGCGGTGCTCATCGCCTTAAAAGATGGTCTGGAAGCGGGAATTTCGGTAAGGGCAATAGACATCTCGAAGGAAGATCGAAGAGAATATGTAAAACCATTACAATTTATTACTGACAAACCTGTGCTTTATGTGTGTAATGTAGATGAGGATGCGGCCGTAAATGGAAACGATTATGTGAAAAGGGTAAAGGCGGCGGTGGCTAACGAAAGGGCAGAGGTAATTGTCCTAGCCGTGGGAACTGAAGCCGACATTACAGAACTGGAAACCTACGAGGAGCGGCAAATGTTTCTTGAAGACCTGGGATTATCGGAACCGGGCTCGGCGGTATTGATAAGAGGGGCCTATAAACTCCTAGACCTAGAAACGTATTTTACTGCAGGTGAAAAGGAAGTCCGTGCGTGGACTATTCCTATTGGGGCCACTGCTCCCCAAGCTGCTGGGGTAATCCATACCGATTTTGAGAAGGGTTTTATACGCGCCGAAGTCATCGGCTATGATGATTATGTGGCCTATGGTAGTGAAATCAAGGTAAAAGAGGCTGGTAAGATGCGGGTAGAAGGAAAAGACTATGTAGTACAGGATGGGGATGTGATGCATTTCCGATTTAATGTGTAGTGTTTTAAGTTTCGGTTATCTGCTTGAAACCTTGAAGGGTAACCGCGTCTTATTCTATCAACAATCCCGCTGTTTTCATTGTTAATTACTTTACGGGTTAAGGGTTTCATCTTTTTAAGGGGCGTGTTATCTTTAGCATCACTTTCAAAAAACTTAGCCGATGTCAAAAAATAGCCAATATACCGAGGATAACATTCGTTCGCTCGATTGGAAAGAGCATATACGATTGCGCCCTGGTATGTATATTGGTAAATTGGGCGACGGTTCTTCGGCCGATGACGGTATTTACATCCTTTTAAAGGAAACCATTGATAACTGTATTGATGAATTCGTGATGGGAGCGGGGAAGACCATCGAAATTTCAATCCAGGGGGAAAGGGTAATTGTTCGGGATTATGGCCGCGGTATTCCATTGGGAAAGGTGGTAGATGTAGTTTCTAAAATGAATACCGGAGGAAAATATGATAGTCGCGCTTTTAAAAAATCTGTAGGATTAAATGGTGTTGGTACCAAAGCTGTCAATGCACTTTCAAGTTTTTTTAGAGTAGAATCTACCCGGGATGGGAAATCAAAATCCGCCGAATTTTCCTTAGGTAACCTGCAAGACGAAGAGTTGTTGGAAGAAACCACTAGACGACGTGGGACCAAGGTTACTTTTATTCCTGATGAATCTATCTTTAAAAAATTCAAGTACCGCAATGAGTATGTAGAGCGCATGCTCAAAAACTACGTGTACTTGAATCCTGGGTTGACCATTGTATTTAATGGGGAAAAATTCCATTCCGAAAACGGCCTTAAAGACTTGCTTGAGGATAATAACAATGTAGAGGATATGCTATATCCGGTGATTCATCTAAAAGGAGATGATATCGAGGTTGCGATTACCCATAGCAAGACCCAGTATAGTGAGGAATACCACTCTTTTGTAAATGGACAGCACACTACACAAGGCGGAACCCACCAAGCGGCTTTTCGCGAGGCATTGGTAAAGACGGTAAGGGATTATTACGGAAAAAGCTATGACGCATCGGATATTCGTAAGTCGATTATTTCTGCAATCTCCATAAAGGTCATGGAGCCGGTTTTTGAAAGCCAGACCAAGACCAAACTCGGATCTACCGACATGGGTGGAAAGTTTCCTACGGTGCGAACTTACATCAATGATTTTATTGGAAAATATTTAGACAACTATCTACATAAGAACCCTGAGACCGCCGAAAAATTGCAGCGAAAGATCATGATGGCCGAGAAAGAGCGAAAAGAACTCTCAGGTATTCGAAAACTGGCAAGGGATCGCGCAAAGAAATCCAATCTGCACAACAAGAAACTACGGGATTGTCGCGTACACTTGGGCGATATGAAGAAGGATAACCGCTTAGACAGCACCTTGTTCATTACGGAAGGGGACTCCGCTTCTGGTTCTATAACAAAAAGCCGCAATGTAAATACGCAAGCCGTTTTCAGTTTACGCGGAAAGCCTTTGAACTCTTATGGGATGTCTAAGAAAATCGTTTATGAAAACGAAGAATTCAATCTTTTACAGGCGGCCTTGAACATTGAGGAGTCGATGGAGGACTTGCGATACAATAACATCGTAATCGCAACCGATGCCGATGTAGATGGGATGCATATTCGATTGTTGCTTATCACGTTTTTTCTTCAGTTCTTTCCTGAGCTGATTAAGGAGGGGCATTTGTATATTTTGCAAACCCCTTTGTTTAGGGTACGGAATAAGAAAGAAACGATATATTGTTATAGCGATGAAGAACGAAGGAACGCCATCAAGAAATTGACCGGAAAACCTGAGATAACGCGCTTCAAGGGATTGGGAGAGATATCACCCGATGAGTTTAAACATTTTATCGGTGATGATATCCGCCTAGAGCCTGTGATGCTGGACAAGGCCATGTCTATAGAGCAGTTGCTGCGTTTTTATATGGGTAAAAATACCCCAGATAGACAGAAGTTTATTATTGAAAACCTTAAAGTAGAGGTAGATTTAGTTGAAGAAACAAAAGTATAAACCGGCCTGCCAATAACCGGGCCAACCTAATAGGATTTTTTCTGAATGGAGGAAAATGACGATTTGAATTTACCTGCGGATAGTGCAGGAGAAGAAAATAACGAGAACGTTCCCGAAAATGAAGGGACTTTGTCCGACGATGAGGAAATCGTATTCTCATCGGAAGATACGCCGGAGGATGACGCTTTAACGCGGGTATCCGGCATGTACAAAGATTGGTTTTTAGATTACGCTTCCTATGTAATCCTCGAAAGGGCGGTTCCCGCCATAGAAGATGGGTTCAAACCCGTTCAGCGCAGGATAATGCACTCGCTTAAGGATCTGGATGATGGGCGCTACAATAAGGTGGCCAATGTAGTTGGGCACACCATGCAGTATCATCCGCATGGCGATGCCAGTATTGCCGATGCCATGGTACAGATTGGTCAAAAAGACCTGTTGATCGATACCCAGGGGAACTGGGGAAATATACTTACCGGGGATCGCGCTGCTGCTTCACGTTATATTGAGGCGCGACTATCCAAGTTTGCGCTGGAAGTTGTTTTTAGCCCTAAGATTACGGAATGGCAACTGTCTTACGATGGCCGTAAAAAAGAGCCAGTAAACCTTCCGGTCAAATTTCCATTGTTATTAGCACAAGGTGCCGAGGGAATCGCCGTAGGTCTTTCTACCAAGGTATTGCCTCATAATTTCATCGAACTCATAGAAGCCTCGATCAAGCATTTACAGGGCAAACGGTTTAAACTGTTTCCCGATTTTCCGACCGCAGGGATCATAGATGTGAGCAATTACAATGATGGGATGCGCGGTGGTAAAATCCGGGTCAGGGCCAAAATAGCGCAGTTCGATAAAAATACATTGGTAATTAGCGAAATTCCACATGGAACCAATACCTCCTCCTTAATTGATTCTATTTTAAAGGCCAACGATAAAGGTAAAATAAAGGTTAAAAGGATAGAGGACAACACCGCCGCCGATGTAGAGATCTTGGTTCATTTACCCTCCGGTATTTCACCGGACAAAACGATTGATGCACTATATGCATTTACCTCGTGTGAATCGTCAATATCACCCCTGAGTTGTATAATCGAGGATAACAAACCGCTGTTTATAGGGGTTGTAGAAATGCTTAAGCGCTCAACCGATGCAACTGTTGATCTGTTAAAACAAGAGCTTGAAATTCAGTTGTCTGAATTGGAGGAACAATGGCATTTTGCCTCCTTAGAGCGAATTTTTATCGAGAATAGAATTTATCGTGACATAGAAGAAGAAGAGACATGGGAGGGTGTTTTAAGCGCTATAGACAAAGGCCTAAAACCGCATACCAAGCATTTGAAGCGTGCGGTTACCGAAGAAGATATCACCCGGTTGACCGAGATACGGATAAAACGCATTTCCAAATTCGATTTGGATAAGGCACAACAGCATTTGGATAATTTGGAGGAAAAAATTGCCGAGGTAAAAAATAACTTGGCGAATCTTATTGAATATGCCATTGATTATTTTAAAAACCTCAAGACCAAATACGGCAAAGGAAGAGAACGCAAGTCAGAGATTCGAATTTTTGATGATATAGAGGCCTCAAAAGTGGTCATAAGAAATACAAAACTCTATGTAAATCGGGAAGAAGGGTTTGTAGGTACTTCTTTACGTCGTGATGAGTATGTAACCGATTGTAGTGATATCGACGATATCATCGTTTTCACCAAAGAGGGTAAGATGATGGTTACTAAAGTAGATAGTAAGACGTTCGTCGGAAAGAACATACTGCACGTTGCCGTATTCAAGAAGAAAGATAAGCGCACCATATACAATATGATGTATAAGGATGGTAGGGGTGGAGCTACCTACGTAAAACGATTTGCTGTTACCAGTATTACTAGGGATAAGGCGTATGATTTGGGCTCAGGAAAGTCCGGAACTACGGTACTTTATTTTTCTGCCAACCCTAATGGCGAGGCAGAGGTGGTTACCGTAAACCTTAGACAAGCAGGTAGCATTAAAAAGTTGAAATGGGATGTTGATTTTGCCGATGTCTTAATAAAAGGAAGGGGATCTAAAGGTAATATTGTAACCAAGTACACCGTAAAGCGTATCGAACTAAAAGAGAAAGGGTTATCTACACTAAAACCGCGAAAACTATGGTTTGATGACACCGTTCAACGTTTGAATATGGATGAACGCGGAGAATTTCTTGGAGAGTTTACCAGTGAGGATCGCCTTTTGATTATTAACCAAAAAGGCAATCTTAAAACGGTAATACCAGAGCTTACATTGCGATTCAAGGATGACATGATAGTTTTGGAAAAATGGATTCCTAATAAACCATTGACAGCAATTTATTGGGCTGGTGAAAAAGAACTGTTTTATGTAAAGCGTTTTTTAATTGAAAACCCAGATAAAAGCGAAACAGTCATTTCCGACCATGAGAAGTCGTATCTAGAAACAATTTTTACGGATTATCGTCCGCAAGCGGAGATCGTTTTTGCAAAAAAACGTGGACAGGACAGGAAAGACAATCTTGAGATAAACCTAGAGAAATTTATTTCCGTTAAGGGTATTTCCGCTATGGGCAATCAGCTGACAAAAGGAAAGGTCTTGGAAATCAATAGCTTGGATGCACTTCCGTATGAGGCACCGAATCCTCCGCAGGCAGAAGATATAGAAGTGGTTGATGAAGAAAATATTTCTGAACCCAAAGAATCCTCTAAAAAAGAAAAAAGAGCCTCTATGGGAAAAGATATTGAAGGCGATGATGTATCGCCCGATGAAGACGGGCAGATTCCCTTGTTTTAGTCAAGTACTTTAATAAAATATTTTTATTAAATTGATTGTCAGAATGTTAGCTGAATAAAAAACAAAATATTAGTGAAGAAATTTATAGAGGAATTTAAAAATTTTGCGATAAAAGGCAATATGGTAGATATGGCGGTGGGTATCATAATAGGTGCTTCGTTTAATGCGGTCGTAGATTCCTTGGTAAAAAAAGTGATTATGCCCCCTATGTCGCTTTTGACCTCTGGCGTTAATTTTTCCGATAAAAAATTTGTTTTAAGAAAAGCTACAGAAGGAGCGGATGAAGTCGCAATAAGTTATGGCGAGTTGTTTGCTGTATTATTGGATTTTGTCATTGTAGCCTTAACCATATTTATAGTTTTAAAAGGGATAAATAAGATAAGGGATAGAGCTGAAGACCCAGAAGATGGGGAAGTACAAACCCCTAAAAACATTGAGTTGTTATCCAACTTGGAGAAACTGATGAAAGAACAGAATGAGCTTTTGAAGAAAATCAATGATTAATGGTGATTTTTCTTAGTTGTTGTAACCTGACCCTACAGTTGAACGTAAATGATTATTTCCCTCTGAATATGTTTACCTTAGCGCAAAATTTGAAATAAATGGATTTGACCAACCCCCTGGTTTATGGCGTGCCTGCCTTTATAGCTTTTATTTTGCTGGAACTTACCTATAGTAAAACCCACGATAATGAGGATTTATATGTTTGGAAAGATCTAATGGCAAGTGGAGCGATGGGTATTGGGTCTGCGATTTTAGGACCTTTGGTGAAAGTAACCGTTTTAATAGTTGTTTTTAATTTTACGTATGAGCTTTTTAACCCTTTGGTCGATGGTGTTCGTATGAATATCATGGGTTATAAATCTTTTGGCTTTGAATGGTACATCTTTTTATTGTGCCAATTGGCCGACGATTTTACCTATTATTGGTTTCATAGGGCGAACCATGAAATACGTTTGTTATGGGCCGCCCATATTGTGCATCACTCCTCTGAACATTTTAATCTGGGCACTGCTATTCGAAATGGATGGTTTACACTATTATACAAACCTTTCTTTTATATGTGGATGCCAGCCATCGGATTTCCTGTTGAGGTAGTTATTTTTGCTTTGGCAATAGAATCTTTTTGGCAATTTCAGCTGCATTCAAAATATGTTCCCAAAATGGGATGGATCGAAAAGATTTTTAATACCCATACCATGCATCAAGTGCATCACTCGCAAAACGTGGAGTATTTAGATAAGAATCACGGAGGGTTTTTAAACTTCTTTGATAAGATATTTGGTACATGGAAAGAGCTGGACGATGATGTAGAAGTTAAGTTTGGTGTAATTCATGCCCCAAAATCTTATAACCCAATGGTAATCCTTACGCACGAGTTTAAAGACATCTGGGCGGATACCAAAAAGTCTCCAAAATTATGGCACAAGTTCATGTATATCTTCGGCCCTCCAGGATGGAGCCATGATGGTAGTACACTTACTGTTAAGCAACAGCAACGTCTGTTCAAAGAACAGAAAGCCGCCAACCCCAATATCGTGTATAGTAGGCCAAATTAGATAATATTATTCCTTAGAAACTACATCCTCGATTTCCCCTCCCTTATTTTTCTTCATCCTTAAATCAAAGAACTCTACCATTAGGGAGAAAGCAATGGCGAAGTACAGATAACCTTTTGGGATAACACCTACTTCATTACCAAATACAACAAGGTGTCCGATATGGGCCGCTTCAGCAATGAGCATAAACCCAATCAAAATCAAAAAGGAAAGCCCCAAAACCTGTATGGATGGGTGCCTGTTCACAAACTCACCAACGGGATTAGCGAACAACATCATGATGATAACCGAGGCTACTACAGCGACTATCATAAGAACCAGCGCATCGTTAGGGTTGGGTGATATGCCATTGGTCATTCCAATAGCGGTCAAAATGGAGTCAAAAGAGAATACAATGTTGATTATGGTTATCTGAATAATCGCTTTTGTTAGGGTATTTCCCCTAGCACTGGTAACCTCGCGTTCATCATGTCCACGGTCTTCAACCTTTTCGTGAATTTCCTTGGTACTCTTATAGAGTAGGAATAAACCTCCCGCAAACAAGATCAACGATTGCCAACTCAGACCACCAGAAATCCAATCGTAATCAAAGACCCAAAAAGGCTTTTTGGCCGCAATTAACCAAGTAATTCCAAATAATAGTACAATACGCATCACCATGGCCAATACCAAGCCAATATTGGTTGCTTTTTTTCGCTGGGTAGGTTCTAATTTTCCAGCTGCAATGGAAATAAATATAATATTGTCTATTCCTAAAACTATTTCTAAAAAAGTAAGGGTTAAAAGGGCGATCCATGCATCCGGATTGGCGAAAATTTCAAACATAGGTATAAGTGTTTAGTTGGTCTTTAATGCTGTTCCTCTTGATTTTTTACTTTTGCCTACTAGGCCGTATTCAAATGTATATGATTTCTCCGTAGTTGACAATATTTTCATGTGTATAGAGGTCTTGGTTTTTAAATCCTGTAAGACAAACTCGCAATCATTCACCCATTTTACGGTAGCGCTATCTATCTTATTATCGTAGTAATCCACACTATATTGGCCATCTCGGATAAAAGTCCCTGATTTTTTCTCGCCATTCACCTCGTAATCAAAACTGAATGTACCTGTTTTAAAATCGCCGCAATTACGTTCTGGTTGATAACAAGACCCCAATGAAGAACATACGGCAAGAGATAAGAATAGACGTTTAATCATTGTTGCAAATTAAATAAATTAGTTTGCTATGATGCCCTTTTAGTTCATTTTTTTAAGCTAAAATTCAACAAAAACAATGGCCAAAGGCATGTACAATGCTACATTTGTATCCAAATAAGGTCTACCGATGAATTTTAGTTCATTCGATTATATTTCTACCAAAGAAAAATCCATTAAAGGACGATACATTTCCCGTGAGCATATTTATCCTTTGCTAAGGAACTTGAGTACCACATTGAGGGTTAATGAGATTGGCAGATCAGTAGAAGGTGCCACAATAGAAAGTATTGATTTCGGAAGTGGAAAACATAAGATTTTAATGTGGTCCCAAATGCACGGCAATGAATCGACTACTACAAAAGCCCTTTTTGATTTGTTGAATTTCATTGTTTCTGGAAGCAAATTGGCCGAAGACATCCTTACCAATTGCACTATAAAGATTATACCAATGTTGAATCCAGATGGTTCCGCAGCGTATACCAGGGTCAATGCTAATGCCATTGACTTGAATCGTGATGCGCAAGAACTATCACAGCCCGAAAGCAGGGTTTTGCGAGAGATTTATAATGTTTTTCAACCCGATTTTTGTTTTAACTTACATGATCAGCGTACGATGTACAATGTTGGGGATAGCGACAAGCCTGCCACTGTTTCGTTTTTAGCACCGGCAATGGATGAGCAACGTAGTATCTCTAAGACAAGAGGGGAGAGTATGCGGTTAATCGCTGCCATGAACAAACAACTTCAGGAACTAATTCCAAACCAAGTAGGACGTTACGATGATAGCTTCAATGCCAATTGTGTGGGCGACACCTTCCAAATGTTGGGTACACCGACCATACTTTTCGAAGCAGGACATTACCCGGCCGACTATGAAAGGGAAAAAACACGGGAATACCTCTTCATTTCCTTACTAACGGCCCTAGAAACTATTGCCAAGGACAAGCTTGATAACTTTCCTCAGGACGACTATTTTAAAATCCCAGAAAATGGAAAGCGGTTCTTTGACATTTTGGTTAAAAATGCACATTTGCTAGATTCTGATTTTGACATGGGTGTGGTATTGGGTATTTTATATGTGGAGGAATTGGTGAACGGAGCAATACATTTTAAACCAAAATTAGAGTCCGTTTTTGGCGATGGACATTTTTTCGGACATCAAACTTTGGACTGTGCTAAACCCGACGATTTGGCGAGGCTAAAAGCACAACCTTTTTTACTTCGCAGTTTTACATTTAATTGAAAGCATTTTTCTTATAAAGCTCAAATTTTTACATTTTTGTTAGATAAAGTTAAGTTTTGTTGAAAATATTTTCTTAATTGTTTATTTTTGTTGAAAATTCAATGAATAATGGCAAAAGCAAAATTAGACGAAATTGACCACCAAATTCTGGATATGTTAATCGACAATACCAGAACACCTTTTACCGATATTGCAAAAAAATTATTGATTTCCGCAGGAACCGTACATGTACGTGTTAAGAAAATGGAAGATGCAGGAATCATCAGGGGGTCGTCGTTGACTGTAGATTACATGAAACTCGGCTATGCCTTTATTGCCTATGTCGGTATTTTCCTGGAGAAGACACATCAAACTAAATTCGTTTTGGAACGTTTGGAACAAATACCCAATGTTACTGTGGCCCATATTACTACCGGAAAGTTTAATATTTTTTGTAAAATCAGGGCAAAGGATACCAACCATGCCAAAAATATTATCTTTAAAATAGACGATATTGATGGAATCAGTAGAACCGAGACCATGATTTCCCTAGAGGAAAGCATAAATGACAAAAAACGTTTGATGCATACCATTTTTAATGAGTTGTAAAGAATGAAGCTATTTTTAAAAACCCTGATCAAGTGATTTGTTCGGGGTTTTACTTTATAGTGAGATGATACCATAAATTTAAGATTCCAGTATGTTTACTTAAAGGTCAGTTCAAAATACAAATAACAAAAGCCAATGAAACCCTCTGAACTTCAATCAAACGACTACAATCCATACTATCAGACCTATATCAATAAATTAGGGGAAGCCGATTTGTTAGAGACCATGGCGAAACAACTGAACAATTTTCCACAGTTCATTGCCAGCATTCCGAAAGACAAATGGAACTATGCCTATGATGAAGGCAAATGGACGGTGGTCGAGGCGCTTTTGCACATTATTGATACCGAACGTATTTTTCAATACCGAGCCTTGCGTTTTGCTAGAAATGACGACAGTCATTTACCCGGATTTGATCAAGATCTGTACGTTCCGAAATCGGGAGCGAATAAGCGTTCTAAGGAAAGTATTATTAGTGAATATAAAGCGGTGCGTCAATCAACATTGGCTTTATTTTCTGAACTTGATATTGATACTTTAATGCGAAAGGGTACTGCAAGTGGTTCCAAGATGAGTGTAGCCGCCCTTGGGTTTATAACCTTGGGTCACCAACGGCACCATCGTGATATTATTAGGGAAAGATACTTATAAGTTACTCTAGGTCCTGTTCCTCATCGGACTCTGACTCACCCTTTAATTCCTGCTCAATTTCCGAGGCGTCCACTTCCTCAAGGATGGGTCGTGGTTTGGATTCGAGCCCTTTTTCTATATTTTCCTCGAAATTGGAAATGAAATTGGCAAGACTCTTACTGATTTTTACAAGGTACAGACAATCCCCAGTTCTGATTTCTACGGCCTCGATTATTTCGCCATTTGCATTTTTAAAGGCAATAATATCTTCGTCACCATACCCATAGGGGTAGGTCTCGATTAGGAGTGCGGCCATTTCATGGCTCAGTTTTTTGTAATCTATAAGTCTTCGTGTCATAGTAGGTTAAATAGGCCCATGGTTAGTGGGTGGTTAGGTTTTTATTGTGTTTAATTTGTTTGTGGCAACTGCCTAAATACAAACACATTATTTACACTACCTAAGCTAAGTAATTTTATAAACCAACTAAACAAAGAGTTGTCAAATGCAGAATATAGTATATGAAGCTCTTATGAAGTGTAGTAAGAGAATGCATCCCGCATCAGATTTTCATCAATTTGAACATCAATAACCGGTTCGCCAATACCTTTTAATAAAACAAAATTAATATTCCCATGGGCATTTTTCTTATCGAATTTTAATAGAGATAAGATTACATCAACATCGGCTGCTGTAAATTCAACCTTGGGATAACGTGAACCAAATGTTTGTTTTATTTCTGTTAAATCATTTATGGGCAATCCTTGCAGTTTATGGGAAAGCCATCCTTCTAAAACCATACCGATAGCAATGGCTTCTCCGTGAAGCAGTACGTCATGCCCAGTACTTTCCAAAAAGTAAGATTCAACAGCATGGCCTAACGTGTGGCCATAGTTTAAGATCTTCCGCAGGTTCTTTTCTGTGGGATCCTGCAATACAACTTTATTTTTTATGACCACTGACTTATGAATTAGAGAGTCTATTTCAGTCACTTCGACCCCATCTTTAAGAGTATCCCAATAGTCTCGGTCGCTAATGAGTCCGTGTTTTAACATTTCTGCAAAACCGCTTTGCAGCTGGCGCTCATTCAATGTATTGAGGAATTCGCTGACCACAAGTACCATTTCTGGCTGATTAATTACCCCGACCTGGTTCTTTAAAGCGCCAAGATCCACACCGGTTTTCCCACCAACGGATGCATCTACCATCGCAAGCAATGTGGTTGGGATGTTTATAAAATTGATTCCCCGTTTATAAGTCGAGGCAACAAAGCCACCCAAATCAGTAATTACACCACCCCCAAGGTTTATAACAACGCTCTTTCGATCAGCCCCGAGCTCAGAAAGTACTTCCCACACCTGGGTACACGTGCTAATATTTTTGTTTTCCTCTCCTGATTCTATTTCAATAATCTCAAAATCATACGCTTGTTCGATGGCCTGCATCAGCCTGGCAAGGCAATGCTCGTGCGTGTTTTCATCAACCAAGATAAACACCTTTGAATAATTCGCATGCCCTAAGTGGTCGTTTAACGCCGTGAACGCGAATTCATTAAAGTGAACGGAATAAGAAGCGGAGGTAATCGATTTCATTTGAAGTGGTTTCCAATAAGGTCGACACAAAATAAAGGTAATTTTTATCGATATATATACTCTGGAGGTGATTATATTTGATAACCTAAATAATCACAATAAATGAAACGTATTTTTGAAGATACCGCAACCGCATTTTCATTGAAGTCCGATTCTGAATTAGAACGGGCCTACTTTTTGTTCAAGATGATTGCCAACGAGCCATTGGTTCGCATTGGTACCGCCATGACCAATTTTGCCATAAAGGCCAAACTGCCCGTAGAAGGACTTATTCGTGCAACCGTGTTCGATCATTTTTGTGGCGGGGTCAATGAGGAAGATTGTATGCCTGTGGTAGATAAAATGTGGACCAAAGGGGTTTGTTCGGTTTTAGATTATTCTGTGGAAGGTACGGATAGCGAAGACCCTTTAGATGAAACATTAGAGAAGGTTTTAAAAGTGTTGGATTTTGTAAAGGAGAAAGATGCTATACCATTTGCTGTTTTTAAACCAACCGGTTATGGGCGTTTTGCGCTTTTCGAAAAGATAAGTAATGGCGAATCTCTGTCCAAAGCCGAACAGGCCGAATGGGGACGGGTAGTCGCCCGTCTTGACAAGACCTGTAAAAAAGCGCATGATCTTGATGTGGCCTTATTGGTGGATGCTGAGGAAAGTTGGATGCAAGATGCAGCCGATGAACTCGTCGAACTCATCATGCAGAAGTACAACAGGAAAAAAGTGGTGGTATTCAATACACTTCAAATGTACCGTTGGGACCGAATGGATTACTTAAAACAACTACATGAACGGGCAAAGGCAGATGGCTTTAAAATCGGAATGAAGGTAGTACGTGGGGCTTATATGGAAAAGGAAAATGATCGTGCGACTGAAAAAGGGTACAAAACCCCTATCTGTGCGTCAAAAAAAGAAACTGATCTCAATTTTGATACTGCCGTCGCCTATATACTTGAAAATCTAGAAGATATTTCCCTCTTTGCTGGAACACATAATGAAGAAAGCACTTATACGCTCTTAGAATTGATGAAGTCGCGAAATATTGCGAATAATGACCCAAGAATATGGTGCGGGCAATTGTATGGGATGAGTGAACATATCTCCTTTAACTTGGCTGATAAGGGGTATAACGTGGCAAAATACCTTCCATTTGGGCCCGTGAAAGATGTGATGCCGTATCTGATTCGTAGGGCCGAGGAAAACACCTCTGTTGCGGGGCAGACCACGCGTGAACTGTCGCTTTTAAAGAAAGAGCGAAAACGAAGAAAAATTTAATCTAATATTTTAAAGGACTCGATAACTGCTTTTGAGGTGCAGTTTCTCACGGTAAGTACAGCTTCCTTTTGGTTTACCTCACTTTCAATGAGATAGGTCTTGCAGGGTACCGATTTTGTATTGCTTTTCCCAAAATCAACATCCCCGTCGTGCAAAAAGGAATTGATCAATGTGGAATCCAGTTCCTTATTTTGAATCAGTTGGTTAATTTCGTTGGAATAGGATAACGGTTTGGATCGAATATCCTTTAGCGTTCTACAATTGGGTAAATAGCAAAAAGAAACACCGGTTTCTTCAGATTTCTTTTTAAAAAATAAAGTCAAGAATACGATGCCTATTGAGAGGCCCACTAGGTAAAAACCCAGGCGTTTTAAGAAGTCCATATTAAAAAATAAGGAAGTTGATATCGCTATAATCAAGATCAAACCATTCGCCAACGGACTTATTGGTCAGAATACCGTGATACATATATAGCCCATTTCTAAGGCCCTTATCAAAGCGAAGTGAATTTTCCAATCCGCCCTCATCACCTAATTTAAGCAGATAAGGAGTAAAAATGTTGCTTATCGAAACTGAAGCGGTTTTAGGATAACGTGAAGGTATATTGGGTACGCCGTAGTGAATTACCCCAAATTTCTCAATTGTAGGCTTATTATGGCTGGTAATGACGCTTGTTTCAAAGCAGCCCCCCATGTCAATGCTAACATCAATAATCACTGCGCCTTTCTTCATATGTTCTACCATGGTACTAGAAACTACAATGGGGGATCGGTCTTCGCCCCGTACCGCACCTATGGCAACATCACAACGTTTTAGGGCCTTCAATAAGTTTTTAGGCTGTAGGGTAGAGGTGTACACCGTTTGTCTGAGATTAGACTGTATTTTACGCAATTTCGTAATCGAGTTGTCAAAAATCTTCACATTTGCCCCGAGCCCAATAGCGGACCTTGCAGCAAATTCGCCAACAGTGCCTGCCCCGATAATCACCACCTCTATGGGCGGAACACCGCTAATGTTCCCGAACATAAGTCCATTACCGTCATTGGTGGCAGATAACAATTCAGAAGCAATCAACACAGATGATATTCCTGCAATTTCGCTCAAAGACCGCACGGCTGGGTACTTACCATCACCATCCTGAATGTACTCAAAAGCAACGGCTGTAATTCGTTTCTTGGCCAGATGTTCAAAATACTTTTTATCTTGTGTTTTTAGTTGCAATGCAGAAATAATAACCGTCTGAGGGTTTATCATTTCAATTTCAGCAAGGGTAGGAGGCTCCACTTTTAAAAGCAAGGGGCAACCAAATACCTTCTTGGTATCTCTTGTGATTTCTCCACCCGCGTTGGTGTATTCTACATCCGAAAAATGTGCGCTTTCTCCCGCACCAGCCTCTATCAGTACGCGATGCCCATTAGCAGTAAGGGCGTTGACCGCATCAGGGGTAAGACAGATACGTTGCTCCTGGTACTGGTTTTCGTTGGGGATCCCGATAAGGAGTTCCCGTTTGTGCTTAAGTATTTCTAAAGTTTCTTCCTGAGGAAGTAACTGTTGCCTGCTAAAAGGTGAGCTGGGTTGGTTCATAGCGGTTCTTGTGAACGGAATGGAAGCGTATTATAAAGTAAAATTACGACTTTTTAATGTAAAAAATGACCCCTCATATCCCTATACATTTTCTATTCTAATTTCACGGGTGGATGTATCTACAATACTTATGAATATTGATGTAGCATCAGAGGGGACAAGGGTAGGGATTTTTTCTGGCCATTCGATAAAAACCCAACAATCTTCGTTAAGATACTCCTCAAAACCCATATCATAGGCTTCCAATTCATCATTCAATCTATAAAAGTCAAAGTGATAACCAAGTAATTCGTTATTGTTGGAATAATACTCGTTCACGAGGCCAAAGGTGGGGCTTTTGCCTCTATCCGCGGCACCAAGAGTGGCCAAAATAGCTTTGATGAGGGTAGTCTTTCCGGCACCCATTTGGCCATAGAAGCACAAGATTTTGGAATGGGCATTGCCAACAACCGATTTTGCCACTTCATCAAGTTCTTTTTCCGAATAGGAAAACTGCATCCTTCTATTATTTTGGGTCCAGAACCACAAATGGAATGATCATTTCCTCTAGGGAGACCCCTCCATGTTGATAGCTATTGCGATAATAACCTACATAATGATTGTAGTTGTTCGGATAAGCAAAGAACAAATCGTTTTTGGCAAAAATAAAGGAACTGCTCACATTGATGTTCGGTAGGTGTATTTCCTTAGGGTTCTTTACCGCATACACATCTTTTTCTTCATAGGTAAGGCTTCGTCCAGTTTTATACCGTAAGTTTAAACTAGTCTCTTTATCTCCCACAACCTTAGATGGTTGTGTCACATTTATTGTTCCGTGATCTGTGGTAATAATCAGCTTCATTCCCATACTTTGTGCCTGTTGAATAATGTCAAGCAACGGGGAATTTTTAAACCAACTCTGCGTCAAGGAACGGTACGATTTGTCGTTGCCAGCAAGCTCTTTTATAACCTCCATTTCCGTCTTGGAGTGGGATAGCATGTCTACAAAATTATAGACGATAACGGTTAGGTCATTGTCCTTTTGTGAACGAAAATTACCAGAAAGCTGCTTTCCTTGTTTAAGGCTGCTTATTTTATGGTATTCCCACTTTAAGTCAAGTCCCAGACGTTTCAATTGAGCCCCAAGGAACTTGTTCTCAAATAGATTTTTGCCGCCCTCATCAGTATCATTTTTCCACCATTCTGGATATTTCTTTTCCATATCTAAAGGGGTAAGCCCAGAGAATATTGCATTTCTGGCGTATTGAGTTGCGGTTGGTAGAATACTGTAATAGCTTTCTTCTCTGGTTTTCTTATAGAAAGAACCCACAGTATCCTCGAAGGCGAACCATTGATCGTATCTGAGATTATCGATAACTACCAAAAGGGTAGGGCCCTCATTCAATTCAGGCTGAATACGTTCCTTAAAAAGGGTATGTGACATAATTGGGGCGTCATAGCCCTCAAACCAGTCGGCATAGTTACGTTCAATAAACTTCCCGAAGTGACTATTGGCTTCAGCTTTTTGAGATTCCAATATTTCAAACATACTGGCATCTTCGATTTCTTCTAACTGTAGTTCCCAATAAATTAGCTTTCGGTAAAGATTCGCCCACTCTTCATAGGTGTTTACCATGGAGAGATCCATCGCGATTTTACGGAATTCCTGTTGGTAATTCGACGTTGTTTTCTCTGAAACTAATCGGGAATGATCCAAATTTTTCTTAAGCGAAAGTAGAATTTGATTGGGGTTTACCGGTTTTATAAGGTAATCGGCTATTTTTGAACCGATTGCTTCTTCCATTATAAACTCCTCCTCACTCTTCGTAATCATAACCACGGGGAGAGAGGCATTAATCACTTTTATTTCATTGAGGGTTTCCAAACCTGAAATGCCAGGCATATTTTCGTCTAGGAAGACAATGTCTATTTTGCTTTGCTGAAGTTCCTCTAAAGCTTCTTGTCCACTTAAACACGGAATAACATCATAATTTTTTCCTTCTAAAAAAATAATATGGGGCTTTAAAAGGTCTATCTCATCATCGACCCATAGTATTGTTATCTTGTTCATATATGTTTGTGGATTTATATTGTTCGTGTACAAGAATTATTCCGTAAAACTTGTAATCGTAGAACTCTTGACTTAGATTCTTTTGCTTTTAATAACTTTGTATGAAACGTTTCAACGCCCTATACTTTTGACTCCATTAAAAAAACTTGAAATTTTCAATGATCCAATTTACGGATTTATTGCAATTCCCTCTTCATTGATTTTTGAACTTATCGGGCATCCATACTTCCAACGCTTACGCCGCATATCTCAAATGGGGCTGTCATATTTGGTATATCCTGGTGCGCATCATACACGTTTTCATCATGCTTTGGGTTGCATGCATTTAATGCAAAAAGCGATACAACTACTTCGTTTCAAGGGAGTTGTGATATCCGGTGAGGAAGAGGAAGGCCTTCTCGCCGCAATTTTGTTACATGATATTGGGCATGGGCCCTTTTCACATGCTATGGAGCATAGTATCGTAGAAGATGTTCATCACGAGGCTATTTCACTCCTCTTTATGGAAGATTTGAATGCGAAGTTTAACGGAAGTTTAACTTTGGCCATAGCCATCTTTAAAAAAGAGCACCCGAAGAAATTCCTAAACCAACTAGTATCGAGCCAGTTGGATATGGATCGGATGGATTACCTGAAACGCGATAGTTTTTATACAGGTGTATCTGAGGGAAATATAAATTCCGAGCGATTGATTACTATGTTAAATGTGGTCGATGGCGAGTTAGTGGTCGAGGAGAAAGGTATTTATTCAGTAGAGAAATTCTTGATGGCAAGAAGGTTTATGTATTGGCAAGTGTACTTGCACAAAACCAGTTTGGTAGCTGAGCAACTGCTAATCCGAACACTGAAAAGGGCCAAGGAACTTTTGGCAAGGGGAGGCAAGCTAGCATGTAGCGATACGCTTCTATTCTTTCTAAGTAATAGAATTTCAAAAAAAGAATTTAATGCGGAAGTATTACATAGTTTTTCACTTCTGGACGATACTGACCTTCTTGCAGCCCTAAAGCAGTGGCGCAGTAATTCTGATTTTGTGCTTTCCAAACTTTGCGAAATGTTGCTAAACAGAAGATTGCTCCATATCAAGTTAAAAAGCAAACCCATACCTGCCGAAAAATTTAAAGCTCGGTTTGTAGCGTTAAAGGAAAAATGCAACCTTACCGATGAAGAAGCTTCTTACTTTGTCTTTTCCGATACAATAAAACACAGGGCGTATGACCCAAATAATGAAAACATCAACATTCTTAAAAGTAACGGGAAATTAGTAGACGTTGCAAGGGCATCTGACCACTTAAACCTAAAGGCACTTTCAAAGACGGTAACCAAATATTATATCTGCTACCCCAAAGGCACTGTTTAATCTAAACCAAATTCAGGTTTAACCAGAACCGGATACATGTTTAACTATTTTTCTTACTTTTGTTTCCATGATTTTTACGGCAGGTCAGATTGCAGGCATTTTAGAGGGGGAATTAGACGGGAACCCCGACATTTCAGTTCATAAACTTGCCAAGATCGAGGAGGGCGAACAAGGATCGTTAACCTTCTTGTCCAATCCTAAATACACTCCACATATTTATACCACCAAAGCCTCTATTACGATTGTAAATAAAGATTTTGTTCCAGAGCATGATTTAGATACGACACTTATCAAGGTTGAGGACGCCTACAAGTCTTTTTCAAAGCTTTTGGAATATTACGATCAAGCGAAGAATACCAAGATAGGTATTGAAAACCCTTCTTATATATCTGAAACGGCAACGGTTGGTGAAGGGCTTTATCTAGGGGCTTTTGCCTATATCGGGAATGATACTGTTCTAGGGGATAATGTTAAGATATACCCTAACGCCTTTATTGGGGATAATGTGGTCGTAGCTAATAATGTTGTTGTTTGGCCCGGCGCAAAGATTTGTTCTGATTCCATTATTGGTAATAATTGCGTGATCCACAGTGGGGCGGTTGTAGGCTCAGATGGTTTTGGGTTCGCGCCGAACGAAAAAGGCGAATTCAGTAAAGTTCCGCAAACTGGGAATGTGATATTGGAAGATGATGTGGATATAGGTACAGGTACAATTATAGATAGGGCTACATTAGGCTCAACCATTTTGAGGAAAGGGGTAAAGCTTGACAATCAAATCCAAATAGCCCATAACGTGGAGATTGGGGAACATACCGTAATAGCCGCACAAACTGGCGTTGCCGGATCTACCAAGATCGGAAAGAATTGTATGATTGGCGGACAAGTAGGTATAGTAGGCCATATTACCATAGGTGATCGGGTTCGCATTCAAGCACAATCGGGAATAGGAAGAAATGTGAAGGATGATGAGGTGCTTCAAGGTTCGCCGGCTCTTAATTATGGTGATTATAACAAGTCGTATGTATACTTTAAGAACTTACCTCACCTTGCCAATAGAATAAATAAATTAGAAAAGAATACAAATAGTGAGTAACGAAGTAGCAAAACAAAGAACTATTGCCAAAGAGGTAATACTTAAAGGCGTAGGATTGCATACCGGGGAGGAAGTCACTATGAAATTCGTCCCGGCACCTGAGAATCATGGTTATGCTTTTAAACGGGTAGACCTAGAAGGGTCCCCAGTTATAGAGGCAGATGCCAATTATGTTGTAAATACGCAGCGAGGCACCAATCTGGAGAAGAACGGAGTGAAAATACAAACTTCTGAGCATGTTCTGGCCGCCTTGGTAGGCATGAATATAGACAATGTTCTTATTGAACTTGACGCGCCAGAACCTCCAATAATGGACGGTTCCTCAAAATATTTTGTTGAAGCTCTGGAAATTGTCGGAGCCGTTGAACAGAAAGCTGATCGAGAAGAATACGTTGTTAAAGAAGTGATCTCCTATAAGGATGAGGCTACAGGAAGTGAGATAACGGTAATTCCTTCTGAGGAATATCAGGTAACCACTATGGTCGATTTTGGGACCAAGGTTTTGGGGACACAAAATGCCACATTAGAGCATATCTCTGATTTTAAGGAAGAAATTTCAAGTGCGCGTACCTTTAGCTTTTTGCATGAGCTGGAAACCTTGCTGGAGAACGGCCTAATCAAAGGTGGTGACCTGAACAACGCCATAGTATATGTAGATAAGGAAATTTCCGGCGAGACCATGAAAAAACTGGAAAATGCCTTCGGCAAGGAAAAATTATCGGTAAAACCGAACGGAATTCTTGATAATCTTACCTTACACCAGCCCAATGAGGCGGCAAGACATAAACTACTGGATGTCATAGGAGACCTTGCCCTGGCAGGAACCAGAATCAGAGGAAAGGTAATCGCGAACAAACCGGGACATTTTGTGAATACCCAGTTTGCCAAGAAGATAGCCAAGATCATAAAACTCGAAAAGCGGCTTAACGTTCCTGAGTATGATTTAACCGCCCCTCCGTTTATGGATATTACGGAAATCATGGCTAGATTACCGCACAGACCTCCATTTTTGTTGGTCGATAAGATTTTAGAATTGTCGGATACGCATGTATTGGGTCTCAAAAACGTGACCATGAACGAGCCTTTTTTCGTAGGTCACTTTCCCGGGGCGCCGGTTATGCCCGGAGTGCTACAATTAGAAGCCATGGCCCAGACAGGAGGTATTCTGGTTTTAAATACGGTACCCGACCCGGAAAATTATTTAACGTATTTGCTCAAGATCGACAATGTGCGTTACAAGCAACAGGTGGTACCAGGAGATACCTTGATATTCAAGTTAGATTTGATGGCTCCCATTCGAAGGGGGATTTGTCAGATGCATGCAAAGGCATATGCCAACGATAAGCTGGTCTCCGAAGCGGAAATTATGGCACAAATCATTAAAGTAAAGGGAGATTAGAATGAACCAACCGCTAGCTTATATACACCCAGGGGCAAAAATTGCAAAAAATGTGGTAGTTGAACCATTTACTACAATTCATAATAACGTTACGATCGGCGAGGGAACATGGATTGGTTCTAACGTTACTATTATGGAGGGTGCCCGAATCGGAAAAAACTGTAATATTTTTCCAGGAGCCGTTATTTCCGCTCCTCCACAGGATTTAAAATATGAAGGTGAGGATACCACCGTGGTCATCGGTAACAATACCACAATAAGAGAATGTGCTACCATACATAAAGGTACTTCCGATAGGAACAAAACGGTAATCGGTAAAAACTGCCTGATAATGGCTTACTGCCATGTGGCCCATGATTGTTTGGTTGGGAATAACTGCATTTTTTCAAATAATTCTACCTTGGCAGGACATGTTACGATTGGTGACAATGTAATTTTAGCAGGTTTGGTTGCGGTTCACCAATTCGTGTCAGTAGGGCAACATGCTTTTGTAACGGGAGGTTCCTTGGTCAGGAAAGATGTACCACCCTATGTAAAAGCCGCCCGTGAACCCTTGTCCTATGTTGGAATTAATTCGGTTGGCTTGCGCAGAAGAGGGTACGAGTCTGAAAAAATAAGGGAAATACAGAATATCTATCGGATTCTCTACCAGAAGAATTATAACAATACGCAAGCCGTACAGATAATCGAAGCAGAAATGCTGGCAACTCCGGAGCGGGATGAAGTGCTTCAATTCATTCGTGATTCGCAGCGCGGTATTATGAAGGGCTATTTTAGTAATAACTAGCTTTAACATCAAACTAAGAATAAACCACAACATCAATTATGGCATCAACATCGGATATAAGAAAAGGACTGTGCATCAGATACAACAACGATATCTATAAGATTATCGAGTTCTTACATGTAAAACCAGGGAAAGGTCCGGCATTCGTTAGAACCAAATTGAAAAGCGTAAGTAATGGTAAGGTGCTTGATAATACTTTCTCAGCAGGTCATAAAATAGAAGATGTTCGGGTAGAGACGCGTTCATATCAATATTTATATGCTGATGGAGAAACCTATCACTTCATGAACACTGACGATTATAATCAAATTACACTTCAGGAAAGTACACTGGAT
This sequence comes from Aggregatimonas sp., assembly GCA_965238025.1. GTDB lineage: Bacteria > Bacteroidota > Bacteroidia > Flavobacteriales > Flavobacteriaceae > Pelagihabitans. The sequence continues at coordinate 3,079,663 of OZ250162.1, forward strand.
GCTCCGGGATTATTAAAAGAGGGCGAAGTGGTAAAAGTACTTTTCAATACAGAAGATAGTATGCCATTATCCGTAGAAATGCCCTCTAGTGTGGTATTGGAAATCACCTATACCGAACCCGGTGTAAAAGGCAATACTGCCACTAATGCCACCAAACCGGCAAAGGTAGAGACTGGGGCTGAGGTAAACGTACCATTATTTATCAATGAGGGAGATAAGATAAAGGTTGATACGGCAAGCGGTAACTACATGGAGCGTGTAAAGGAATAAACATTTTCCAATGCGGCGCCAATAAGATTCCTTCGCAAATAATTAAGACCAGATTGAAATTTCACATACCACATACCTTAGAACAAATTGCTGCTATAATTGGTTGTGAGTATGTAGGTTCTGATGATTTTCCGGTTTTAGGCATGAACGAGATTCACGTGGTGACCAATGGAGATATTGTATTCGTTGATCATCCAAAATACTATGACAAGGCCTTAAACTGTGCCGCCACTGTGGTATTGATCAATAAAAAGGTAGATTGCCCTGAGGGAAAAGCACTATTGATTTCGGACGACCCTTTTCGGGATTTCAATAAATTGACCAATTTTTTTAAACCTTTTGAAAAATCGAATAAATCGATATCAGATTCAGCTCAAATAGGTAAAAGAACAATAATTCAACCGAATGTATTTATTGGGAATAATGTGGTAATCGGCGATGACTGCCTTATTCATGCCAACGTTTCCATTTATGACAATACTGTTATAGGCGATCGGGTGGTCATTCATTCGGGTACCGTTTTGGGCGCCGATGCCTTCTATTATAAAAATAGACCTACTGGTTTTGATCGTTTGCTTTCCGGTGGAAGGGTTGTTTTAGAAGACGATGTGGAGCTGGGTGCTTTATGTACTGTAGATAAAGGAGTTACAGGAGACACAACAATTAAAAAGGGAACCAAATTAGACAATCAGGTGCATGTAGGCCACGATACTGTAATTGGTGAAAAATGCTTGATTGCGTCCCAAACAGGTATTGCAGGCTGTGTTATCATTGAGGATGAAGTTACCATATGGGGGCAGGTGGGGACCAATAGCGGTATTACCATCGGAAAAAAAGCGGTCATTATGGGACAGACCGGGGTTACCAAATCCGTTGAAGGCGGCAAGAGCTATTTCGGAACTCCCATTGAAGAGTCCCGGGAAAAGTTGAAACAATTGGCCTATGTCAAAAAGATTCCATCAATATTGAAAAAATTAGAAGAATAATCAAAAGCATTTCTTTAGAAATCCCCTGCAAACCTATATTTTTGCGTTGCATTGAATTTAATTTGGAAAGTGCAAAAGAATAAGGAATAACCCAGAAACGAATAACTTCAATATGAGCGTTTTAGTCAATAAAGATTCAAATATTATAGTACAAGGTTTTACCGGAAGTGAGGGAACTTTTCACGCAGGACAGATGATTGAATACGGAACCAATGTTGTTGGTGGCGTAACCCCCGGAAAAGGAGGGCAAGAGCATTTGGGAAGACCGGTTTTCAATACGGTACAGGAAGCCGTTGAAAAGGTAGGTGCAGACACCACTATTATTTTCGTTCCTCCGGCATTTGCTGCCGATGCCATTATGGAGGCCGCCAATGCAGGTATCAAGGTAATCATTACTATAACAGAAGGTATTCCTGTTGCGGATATGGTAAAGGCATCGAACTATATTAAACATATGGACTGTCGTTTGGTCGGGCCCAACTGCCCAGGTGTAATTACACCCGGAGAGGCAAAAGTTGGTATCATGCCGGGCTTTGTCTTTAAAAAAGGAAACGTTGGTATTGTATCTAAATCAGGTACGTTAACCTATGAGGCTGCCGATCAGGTGGTTCGTCAAGGTTTGGGAATAACAACGGCCATAGGAATCGGTGGTGATCCGATTATTGGAACTACCACAAAAGAGGCGGTTGAACTATTGATCAATGATCCAGAGACCGAATGTGTGGTCATGATCGGTGAAATAGGCGGACAGTTAGAAGCAGATGCGGCAAAGTGGTACAAAGCAAGTGGAAGTAAAAAACCCGTTGTTGGTTTTATAGCAGGGGAAACCGCACCGGCGGGCCGGACGATGGGACATGCAGGAGCTATTGTAGGAGGCAGTGATGATACGGCTCAGGCAAAGAAAAAAATCATGCGCGAACATGGTATTCATGTTGTAGATTCGCCAGCTGAAATTGGTTTAAAAGTGAAAGAAGTTATGGCCTAAAGAAACATTAGTGTTAAAGTTTACCCAATAGCATATTAAATAACGTCCATCGATCTTTAATTTTAGGTCGATGGATTTTTATTTTATCCAGACATCAATCAAAAACTAAGCTAATCCCTTAAATTAAATTTCATGAAAAAACTAGTTCTATTTTCTACGGTTGTAATCTTATTTTTAATAGGATGTAAAAACGTACCGTCGGAGGAGGCGTTTATGGTTTCCACACAAACAGATGCCAACGGATTTAGCTATGAATCGGTAGCTGACGACCCTACAGGACTACGTTTATATACTTTGGATAACGGACTTAAAGTCTACCTTGGAAAAAATGAGGAAGAGCCAAAAATACAGACCCTGATAGCGGTTAGGGCGGGTTCAAAATATGACCCTGCAGATAATACTGGTCTCGCTCATTATCTTGAGCATATGGTTTTTAAAGGAACCGATAAGATCGGTACCCAGGACTATGAAAAAGAAAAAGTGATCTTAAAGCAGATTTCAGATCTGTATGAGCAACACAAGGCCGAAACCGACCCTGAAAAGAAAAAGGCAATTTACAAGATGATAGATGAGGTGTCATTAGAAGCCTCAAAAATCTCCATAGCCAATGAGTACGACAAAATGGTCAATTCTTTAGGGGCCGAAGGTACCAATGCCTTTACTTCAAACGAACAAACGGTGTATGTAAACAAAATACCTTCCAATGAGCTGGATAAATGGCTAAGGGTAGAGAGCGAGCGTTTCAGTAAACTAGTTTTGCGGTTATTTCATACAGAGTTAGAGGCCGTTTATGAAGAATTTAATAGAGGTCAGGATAGTGATGGCAGAAAACAATATTACGCTGTCTTAAAAGGATTGTATCCAAATCATCCATACGGTACGCAAACAACCATTGGAAAGTCGGAGCATTTAAAAAACCCATCTATGGAGGCTATTCATAACTACTTTGATCAGTACTATGTTCCCAACAACATGGCGGTCATCATGGTAGGGGATTTTGATTTTGATACTACCATAGCAAAAGTGAATGAGGCATTCGGGGGTTATCAACAAAAAGAAGTTGTGCACCCTACTTTTCCTGCCGAAACGCCGATTACAACTCCTATTAAAAAGGAAGTTTACGGGCCAACTGCGGAGTCTATTTATGTGGCCTTTAGAACAGAAGGAAAGGGTGAGAAGCAAGAAATTATGGTCACCTTGATCGACTACATGCTTGCAAATTCGAGTGCTGGATTGATTGATTTAAATTTGAATCAAAAGCAATTGGTGCAAAATGCATCCTCCTTTACAAATTTTGACAATGATTACGGTTTTCATCTGCTCTATGGAACACCAAAACAAGGGCAGACCTTAGATGAAGTTAAGGACTTATTACTTGCTCAGGTAGAGAAGGTAAAAAAAGGAGAGTTTGAAGATTGGCTTCTAGAAGCCGTGGTGAATGACCTGCGTTTATCAAAAATTAAACAATATGAGAAGGCCACTTCAACCGCGTATTCGTATTTAGAAGCTTTTATAGGATTTCAAGATTGGGACAATCGCCTGGTGATGTTGGATGAAATGAAAAAAATCACTAAACAAGAAGTGGTCGATTTTGCAAACACCTTTTACGCTGGTAATTATGTAGCCGTTCACAAAATAAAGGGGGAAGACCCCAATATTGTTAAGGTTGATAACCCCGGAATAACACCTATTGAATTAAATAGGGGCATCGAATCTGATTTTCTAAAGGAATTCAACGAGTTGGAATCCCCGGATCTGAAACCACAATTTGTAGACTACAAAACGGCGATTAAGGAAGACAAGACCGCTAACGGGCTCGAAGTGTCCTATATTGAAAATCCGAACAACGATATTTTTAATTTGAATATCATTTTCGATATGGGTAAGGATAATGATAGGATGGTTCCACTTGCCGCAGGTTATCTTGATTATTTGGGTACCGATAAATACACTCCTGAAGAACTGAAACAAGAATTTTATAAGCTAGGAATTGATTATTATGTGAATACTGATGACGATAAGACCTATGTGGGCATCTCCGGGTTGAAAGAAAATTTGGATGATGGTTTGGCGCTGCTGGAACATCTTTGGGACAAAGCCGTTCCCAATCAAGAGTCATATGATAAATATGTAGAGAAAATACTTAAAGGCCGTCAGGATGCCAAGACCCAAAAGCGCAATATTCTTTGGAAAGGACTTATGAACTATGGCAAATATGGGGAAACATCTAGATTAAGGGATATCTATTCCATGTCAGAATTAAGGGCCATTACACCAAGCGAATTGGTGGAAAAGATAAAGGATTTAAAAGGGTATAAACAACGTATTTTTTACTATGGTAAGGATGTTGACAAAGCAATTACCTCTTTAGATAAAAACCATCAAATAGATGTTTCTGGCCTGCTTGATTATCCTGAAAGAAAGGTATATGTTGAGAAAGAAACCGGTGGTAATGTGTATTTTGTAGATTATGATATGGTGCAAAGTGAGTTACTATTGCTTGCCAAAGGAGCTGAGTTCGATCCTAAGAAAATGGCGGTGTCACGTTTGTTCAATACCTATTTTGGGAGTGGCCTCTCCTCGATTGTGTTTCAGGAAATAAGGGAGTCCAAGTCATTGGCCTATTCGGCATTCTCAAGTTATAGTAGCGCAAAAGAGCTCGGGGATCCGGATTATGTTATGGCCTACGTTGGTACTCAGGCAAATAAGTTGCCCCAAGCGGTAGATGCCATGATGGAACTGATGACAAACATGCCAGAGGCAGAAGAGCAGTTCAATCAAGCGAAGGAAGCTACCTTAAAACAGCTTGCCGCGCAACGCATTACAAAGTCCAATATTTTTTGGACGTACGAGGCTTTGAAGAAAAGAGGATTTGATAATGATAATAGGGAGGCGCTTTACAATGCCATAAAAAATATGACATTGACCGACCTCAAAGATTTCTTCAATACTAATATTAAAGGGGAAAAATATAATGTTATGGTCGTGGGCAATAAAAAAGATGTAGACTTTAACGCCTTAAAAAAATTAGGTACGGTGCAAGAAATGGATATTGACGAACTTTTTAACTATGAAAAATCGGCACCTATAAAGTCATAGAAATCTAGAAAATATAAAATAACCACCAATGAAATTACTCGAAGGAAAAAATGTAATTATTACCGGAGCTAGCAGGGGGATAGGAATGGGCATTGCCAAGGTCTTTGCCGATCATGGTGCGAATGTGGCTTTTACCTATAGTTCAAGTGAAGCACCCGCTTTGGAACTTGAAAAAGAACTTACCACGAAAGGGGTTAAGGCAAAAGCCTATAAAAGTAATGCGGCAAGTTATGAGGCCTCTGAACAGTTGATAAAGCAGGTTTTGGAAGATTTTGGAGGAATAGATGTGCTTATCAATAATGCCGGTATTACAAAAGATAATCTACTCATGCGAATGAACGAGGAAGATTTTGACAGCGTTATTGAAATTAACCTAAAGTCGGTTTTTAATATGACCAAGGCAGTACAACGTACCATGCTAAAACAGCGAAAAGGTTCGATCATAAATATGAGCAGTGTGGTAGGCGTTAAAGGTAATGCTGGCCAAACGAACTATGCAGCATCAAAAGCGGGAATGATTGGTTTTACCAAGTCAGTGGCTTTAGAGTTGGGTTCTAGGAACATTCGTTGCAATGCCGTCGCTCCCGGATTCATAGAGACGGAAATGACCGCGAAACTTGATGAAAAGGTAGTACAGGGCTGGCGTGATGGAATTCCGCTAAAAAGGGGAGGGGCACCTGAGGATATCGCCAATGCCTGCTTGTTCTTTGCATCTGACTTGTCCGCCTATGTTACTGGACAAGTTTTGAACGTAGACGGCGGAATGCTTACTTAAAAAGAAGTTGATAGTAGCCGGTTGTTAGCGTATGGGGTATCATTTTTAGCCCACCTGACAGCCATAAGCGAACAACGGTCAACCATAATATATGCAGACAAGTACCATTCTCCTTATAATTTTAGCTGCGATAGTAGCATTGGGACTGGTATTGTTTCAATATCATTTAAAATCCAAAAAGAGAGGGAAACTGTTTTTGTTGCTCTCTTTTTTGCGTTTTTTAACGTGGCTCGGGGCAATGCTCTTGCTTATTAATCCAAAATTCACCAAAGAAGAATATACTGTTGAAAAGACCAACCTTCTGGTCCTGATCGATAATTCGTCGTCTATGAAGGACACAGATATTGCGCAAACTCTTCAAAAATTTAAAGAACGTAGAAACCTATCTGAAAAATTCAATATAAAGTATCACAGCTTCGGGAATACCCTAAATATGAACGACAGTATTTCCTTTTCTGAAGGTAATACGAACATCGCCAAGGCCTTAAAATCAGTAAAAACCATTTATGGGGCTGATAATAGTTTGGTTACCATATTAACAGATGGCAACCAAACGCTTGGTGAAGACTATGAATTTTATGGTAAGAACCAGCAGCTCCCTATTTATCCAATAGTAATCGGCGATACTACCGCCTATGAGGATTTTCGTATTGATCAGGTAAATACCAATAGATATGCTTTTTTGAAGAACAGGTTCCCGATAGAGGTATATGTTTCTTATCAAGGTAATCGCCCTGCACCAACTACTGTGACCATATCGGTAAACGGCAAGGCGGTTTTCAAGGAGAACATTACCTTTAGCAGTACTTTAAAAACAAAAATCATCAATACGTTGTTGGATGCGAATTCGGTTGGGTTAAAAAACATTCAGGTTTCCGTAGCTGCGATTGCCAATGAACACAATACCCAAAATAACAAAAGAACCGTTGCCGTCGAAGTCATAGACGAGAAAACCAATATTACGATTGTTTCAGACATAGTGCATCCAGATATTGGGGTTTTAAAAAAAGCTATTGAAAGTAATGAACAACGTGCGGTTTCCATTCAAAAAAGTAGTGCAAATCAAAATGATTGGGACCAGGCAGACCTATTTATACTTTACCAACCAAAGGCTTCTTTCAAAAGGGTCTATGAGTATATACAACAGAAAAATGCAAATTCATTCACCATAGTTGGACCAAAAACCGATGTAAACTTTTTAAATGGTATCCAACAGACTTTTAATCAGCAGATCTTTAACTATGCTGAGGAAACAACTCCCAATCTAAATGTTGGGTTTTCGTTTTTTGATGTTTCGGATTTTTCGATTGAAGACTTCCCACCTCTGGATTCCAACATGGGTACCATAAATTTTAAGAAACCGGGTGAGACGATTTTAAACCGAAGGGTTAAAGGGGTCAGCCTAAATGAACCCATGCTACAGGTTACGGAAGAGGCTGGCCAGCGTGAAGCCATACTTTTTGGGGAAAACCTTTGGAAATGGCGTGTACAGAGTTATCGTAACGAAAAAAGTTTTAAGAACTTTGATGAGTTTATGGGCAAACTGATCCGATATCTAGCGGTTACGAAGCCAAGGAGCAGGCTTTCGCTGGATTATAAATCGGTTTATGAGGGGGCCAATAATGCAAAAATAAAGGCAACATATTTCGATAAGGCCTTTGAATTTGATGGGAACGCCGTAATAGACCTTCGGTTGAAAAATGCCGAGAATGGAAAAGTGGACAACTATACGATGCTATTAAAAAATGGATACTTTGAAGCAGATTTAACCAATATCCCGCCAGGAAAATATACTTTCACCGCAAAAGTTTCCAATGACAATCTAACAAAGTCTGGGAGTTTTACCATTCTTGATTTTGATGTGGAACAACAGTTTCTGTCAAGCGATTACAAAAAATTGGAACGTCTTGCGAACAGCAGTTCGGGCAAAAGTTATTTTTCAGATCAAACGGCCGTACTTGCGGATAGCCTATTAGCTTCCGATCGTTTTTTACCAATTCAAAAGAGCGAACAAAATATAGTATCTTTAATAGATTTTCGCTTACTTTTGGCACTCGTTGCGGCTACTCTTGCTTTAGAGTGGTTCATTAGAAAGTACAACGGACTAACTTAAAAAAAGAACATTATGGATAAATTACCTAAAATAGCATTACCTATCGTCTTCGGACTCGTCATTTTGGCAGTATTGCTTTCAAAATCGGCCGTGACCATTGGCTCCGGTGAAGCTGGCGTTTTATATAAGACATTCGGTGGCGGGGTTGTAACAGATCAACCGCCAATGGGCGAAGGATTTCATATCGTGGCACCTTGGAACGATGTTTTTGTTTACGAAGTACGGCAGCAAGAACTCTTCGAAAAAATGAAGGTGCTGTCCTCTAACGGACTTGAGATTCAGATTGATGCTTCAGCCTGGTATCAACCCGTTCAAAATGAGTTGGGGACACTTCACCAAAATTTGGGCGAGGGTTATTTAGACCGCGTGATTAAACCCGCCATTAGAAGTGCGGCGAGGAGCGTTGTGGGTCGTTATACACCTGAGCAATTATATTCCAGTAAACGGGATGCCATTCAGGATGAGATTTTTGAAGAAACCAAAAAAATTCTTGATCCGCAAAATGTACAATTAAATGAGGTTTTGGTTAGGGACGTAACCCTACCGAACACCATTAAGGATGCAATCGAACGAAAATTAAAACAAGAGCAGGAGTCTTTGGAGTATGAGTTTCGTCTGGTGACGGCTAAGAAAGAAGCCGAAAAAGTAACCATTGAAGCGCAAGGTAAGGCAGATGCAAACCGAATTTTAAGCGCCTCTTTAACCGATAAGATACTTCAGGATAAGGGTATTGATGCAACATTAAAGCTTTCAGAGTCGCCCAATTCAAAAGTTATCGTAGTTGGTGGAGGTGATGCAGGGTTGCCCCTAATTTTGGGCAACAATTAATTTTGTTTCAGGTTATGTTTTATAAAAGACTTTTTGTTTAAAATGTAACTAAAGTTTTGCAGGCCAAAAATAAATTCTACTTTTACGGTATAATGAGAAACAAAAATACACATCATCATCTTTCTACTAGCTGTCAAGCGAGGTAAAGGTGTATTGTAGTATTGCAACATATTTTAAGCCCGCTTGAGCAATCAGGCGGGTTTTTTGATTAAGAACATTAGTTATGAAAATAAGAATAGCCATTCAAAAGTCCGGTCGCCTAAATGAAGATTCGTTACGGATTTTGAAGGACTGCGGCATTTCCATCGATAATGGCAAGGATCAATTAAAAGCCCTGTCACGAAATTTCCCTATGGAGGTTTTCTATCTTAGAAATGGGGACATACCCCAATATTTAAGGGATGGAGTAGTGGATATCGCCATTATCGGGGAGAACGTATTAATAGAAAAAGGAGAGGAGATTGCAATTGCCGAAAAACTGGGATTCTCTAAGTGCAAAGTTTCACTTGCCATTCCAAAATCGATTCAATATGATTCCATCAATGACTTAGAAGGAAAACGTATTGCGACATCCTATCCCAATACGGTTAAAAACTATTTAAAAGATAAAGGGGTGAATGCAGATTTGCATGTCATCAGCGGTTCCGTTGAGATTGCTCCGAATATAGGGTTGGCAGATGCAATTTGCGATATCGTATCGAGTGGGAGCACGCTTTTCAAAAACAACCTAAAAGAGGTTGAAGTACTATTGAAAAGCGAGGCGGTTTTGGCGGTATCTCCAAAAATTTCAAAAGAAAGAAGGGAAATACTACAGAAACTGCAGTTTCGCATTCAATCTGTTTTAAGGGCGCGACAAGCTAAATATGTATTGTTGAATGCTCCAAATAACAGACTGGATGATATTATTGCTTTGCTCCCTGGAATGCGCAGCCCAACAGTTTTACCATTAGCGGAAGAAGGTTGGAGCTCCGTGCATACGGTTATCAATGAGGGTGAATTTTGGAAAGTAATCGATGAACTTAAACTCGCAGGTGCTGAGGGAATTTTGGTTTGTCCTATTGAAAAAATGGTCCTATAAATTTTTGTAATGGATAAAGAATTTAAAATTGGACTTATACCATACGATAAAATGGACTCGATCCTTCCGTTGGCAATGTTGCTGAATAAAGGAACGATTGAATACACAGTACTTGAGAAGCGGCTCAAAGATATGTTGCAGATGGGTGGTTACGAATGTATTGGTGTTTATGATAATGATGAGTTAATAGGAATATGCGGAATTTGGATTTTGAATAAATTGTATGTTGGCAAGCATATAGAACCGGACAATGTATTTATTAAAAAAGAATATAGGAGCAAAGGAGTGGGGCAACTCATGATTGATTATTTATTCCAATATGCCAAAGATATTGACTGCAAAGCTACTGAGCTAAATTGCTATTTGAGCAATGAAAAAGGTAGAAAGTTTTGGGAGAGACAGGGATACGAGCCGCTTGCCTATCACTTTTTTAAACAATTTGATTGAGTTTTATAATGAATAAAATATACAATCCAAAAAGAAAAGATTGGCCGGCAATTTTAAAGCGGCCTACACAAACAGTGGCCGATATCGAGGCGACGGTAAACACGATCTTTCAAGAAGTCAAAACGGATGGCGATGCAACTCTTAAAAAATATACCCAGCAATTTGACAATGTGACCATCGATAGTTTACAGGTTTCGAAGTCAGAAATAGCGGCAGCGAACAAATTGGCCCCCGAGGAATTAAAGAAAGCCATTCAACAGGCCAAAGGAAACATAGAACGCTTTCATAATGCTCAAAAAACAGCTAAAGTAGCTGTAGAAACAACAAAAGGGGTGCGTTGTTGGCAAGAAAAAAGGCCCATACAAAAGGTGGGCTTGTATATTCCCGGAGGAACAGCACCTTTATTTTCAACGATTTTGATGTTAGCGGTTCCGGCGAACCTGGCCGGTTGCGGAGAGATTATTTTATGCACTCCTCCAGATACCGAAGGAAAAATCAATCCTGCAATCCTGTATACAGCTGCCCTATGCGGGGTAACAAAAATAATTAAGGTGGGCGGCATTCAGGCTATTGCGGCAATGACCTTCGGAACGGAAAGCATTCCTCAGGTGTACAAAATCTTTGGTCCAGGAAATCAGTATGTAACGGTTGCCAAACAAATAGCTACAAAGCATGGTGTGGCGATTGATATGCCTGCTGGTCCTAGCGAATTATTGGTCGCCGCCGATGATACCGCAAACCCGACTTTTGTTGCTTCCGATTTGTTGAGCCAGGCAGAACATGGTGTAGATAGTCAGGTGATTTTAGTTTCTACTTCAAAGAATTTAATAGACCGGGTAGAACAAGAAGTCGAAAATCAGATCAAGCACTTGCCGAGAAAGGAAATTGCCCAGAATGCAATTGCTAATAGCAAATTAATCTATGTTGCAGATGATAATACGGCTGTAGATATTACCAATGAATATGGTCCGGAGCACTATATCATTTGTATGGAAAATGAAGACTTTTATGTGGCTAATGTGCTAAATGCCGGTTCGGTCTTTATTGGGAATTATACCCCAGAAAGCGCCGGGGATTATGCATCTGGAACCAACCATACCCTGCCTACTAATGGTTATGCCAAACAATATAGTGGCGTAAACTTGGATAGTTTTATGAAGAGCATGACCTTTCAGAAAATTACCAAAGAGGGTATTCAACAAATAGGGAACACCATAGAAGTTATGGCCGAGGCGGAAGGTTTGCAGGCACATAAAAATGCAGTAAGCTTGCGATTAGATAGTTTAAAATAAGCATTAGCAGGTCGGGTTAAGTCAAGACCTCAATTAGAAGAAAATGAATTTCAGTCTAGACAACCTTATCAGGGAAAATGTAAAAGGCCTTAAACCATATTCATCGGCGCGAGATGAATATGTGTCCGATGGTTCTGAGATGGTGTTTCTAGATGCCAATGAAAATCCGTTTGATAATGGAGTTAATCGTTATCCCGATCCACAACAGCGTGAGTTAAAAGTAGCCTTGGCCGAACAGAAGAACGTCCAACCCGAAAATATGCTTTTAGGAAATGGGAGTGATGAAGTATTAGACCTGCTTTTCAGGGCCTTCTGTGAACCCAAATTCGATAATATCATCAGTTTGCCACCCACTTATGGCATGTACAAAGTACTTTCAGACCTTAACGATATTGAAAATAGGGCAGTTTTATTGACCGAGGATTTTCAACCAGATGTCAAGGCTATTTTAAAAATGGTTGACGAAAATTCCAAAATACTGTTTATTTGCTCGCCCAACAATCCGACCGGAAATTCGATTTCCGAATTGGAGATAACACAGCTACTAAACAATTTTCCTGGATTGGTCGTTATTGATGAAGCCTATATCGACTTTTCGGATAAGAGGAGTTGGGTTTCTAAAATAGCGAATTTCAAGAACCTGGTAGTCACACAAACCTTATCAAAGGCCTACGGAATGGCAGGAATTCGATTGGGAATTTGTATTGCTTCCGAAGAAATCATAGCGGTATTAAATAAAATTAAACCACCCTATAACGTAAATGAGCTAACGCAAAAACATGCCTTAAAGCGTGTTACGAATATTCTTCGGATTAAGTCTGAAGTTCTGGAAATCAAGGCACAAAAAGATATGGTGGCCAAGGTGTTGCAAAATATCAGCTTTGTCGAGGTCATTTATCCCTCCGACGCCAATTTTCTTCTGGTCAAAGTAGATGACGCCAATAAACGTTACCAACAATTGTTGGAAAAAGGAATCGTTGTTCGCAATAGAAGTAACCAACCTAGGTGCGGGAATACCATAAGATTTACCATAGGTACAACAGAAGAAAATATTAAACTTGTAACGGTATTGAGGAACTTAATTTAGAATTATGAATAAGGAACTTCATAGTAAAAAAACTGCCAAAAGGCGCAAAGTATTGTTTATAGATAGAGACGGTACGATTATCAAAGAAACCGCAGATGAGCAAATAGATGCCTTTGAAAAAATGATTTTCTATCCTAAGGCCTTTACATTCCTAGGAAAGATTGCAAAGGAACTGGACTACGAGTTGGTAATGATTACCAATCAAGATGGTTTGGGAACGGATGCTTTTCCAGAAGAAACATTTTGGCCGGTACACAATTTCATTTTAAAGTCCTTTGAGAATGAGGGAGTGGTGTTTGAAAAAGTGTTTCTAGACAGAACTTTTCCGCACGAAAATGCTGATACTCGAAAACCAGAAACAGGATTGTTAACGGAATACTTTTCGGAAACCTATGATTTGAACAACTCTTTTGTAATCGGCGATCGGTTAACCGATATGGAATTGGCCAAAAATCTTGGTGCCAAGGGTGTTTTTATTAATGACAATACCAATCTGGGTACTGGGGAGATTACCATAAAAAGAGAAGAATTAGATTCGATTATTGTTTTGGAAAGCAATGATTGGGAAAAAATATATGAGTACTTGAGGTTAGAGGAAAGAACCGCCAGAATTCATAGAAAGACAAATGAAACAGGTATTCAAATCCAGCTGAACTTAGATGGGACCGGAAAAAGTAATATTGATACGGGATTGGCCTTCTTTGATCACATGCTCGACCAATTGGCCCGTCATGGTCAAATGGATTTGGACATCAAAGTAGCTGGTGACTTAGAAGTTGATGAGCACCACACAATTGAAGACACTGCCATAGCCTTAGGGGAAGTATTCCATAAAGCCTTGGGAAATAAATTGGGCATTGAGCGTTACGGTTTCTGCTTGCCAATGGATGATTGTTTGGCCCAAGTTGCAATAGATTTCGGTGGGCGGAACTGGCTCGTTTGGGATGCCAATTTTAAGCGCGAAAAAGTAGGTGATATGCCAACGGAAATGTTTCACCATTTCTTTAAATCATTTACCGATGGTGCAAAGGCGAATTTGAACATTAAGGCAGAAGGCACGAACGAACATCACAAAATCGAGGCCATTTTCAAGGCCTTCGCCAAATCCATTAAAATGGCTGTAAAACGTGATGTTGAGAAAATGGTATTGCCGAGTACAAAAGGAGTTCTTTGAGGTACGAAGTACAAAATTAAAAATACAAAGTAATGCAAGACTTAAAATCAAGAACACCATTACACAAAGAGGCAAAAAGTATTTTTGGCCATTACTGTAACATCAATTAAGACAGCAAGAGAAAATAGAAATAAATAGGAAATGACAATCAAATCAGCGATAGAAAAAACTTTGTATTTCGTACCTCAAACCTTGTACTTTCACACATGAAAATAGTAATTATCAACTACGGCGCCGGGAATATTCAAAGCATCAAATTTGCGATTCAGCGATTGGGATATAACGCAGTTTTAAGCAATAATGTGAAAGAAATTCAGAAGGCCGATAAGGTAATCTTTCCAGGGGTGGGAGAGGCGAGCAGTGCCATGAAAAAGCTAAGGGCTAGTGGTCTGGATAAGATTATTCCGCAATTAAAACAACCGGTCCTCGGTATTTGTTTGGGAATGCAGTTGATGTGCAATTCCTCCGAGGAAGGAAATACAAAAGGATTAGGCATTTTTAATGTAGACGTAGTTAGGTTCTCGAACAAGGTAAAAGCCCCGCAAATTGGGTGGAATCAAATAGTCAATTTAAAATCGGATTTGTTTGTCAATATCCAAGAGAAAGAGCATGTCTATCTGGTGCACAGTTTTTATGCACCTAGTTGTAAAGAAACTATTGCCGAATCAGATTATGAGTTACGCTATAGCTCGGCCCTAAACAAAGAAAATTTTTACGGGACCCAATTTCATCCTGAGAAGAGCAGTACAGTAGGGGAACAGATATTGATGAATTTTTTAAAAATGCAATGAATAACGATTTTTATATTTCAACTGACAAAAATCTACTCGATGTGGATTTTATTCATGACTATATAAGTAAAGTTTCCTATTGGGGTATGGGAAGAACAATAGAAGAAACAACGAAAACCATAGCAAATTCTTTTTGTTTTGGAGTGTATTCCAAATCTAACGAACAAATAGGCTTTGCCAGGGTAGTAACCGATGATGTATTCTTTGGATATGTCATGGATTTCATTATTGCTGAAAGTCACCAAGGTAAAGGAGTAGGGAAAACTTTGATGGAATTCATAATGGAAAACAAAACTATAATGAAGTTACAAACGATAGCTCTAAAAACAAAAGATGCCCATCTATTCTACGAAAAATATGGATTTAAAAAAGTGGGAGGTTCATCCTTGTGGATGTCCATAGATAGGCAAAAATTGTTGTAAATAAGATTATGAGAATAATTCCTGCAATAGATATTATAGACGGTAAATGTGTTCGACTCTCAAAAGGGGATTACGATACAAAGAAAATATACAATGAAAATCCTTTGGAAGTGGCCAAGGAGTTTGAGGCGCATGGTATCGAATATCTACATTTGGTAGATTTAGATGGGGCAAAATCAAAGCACATTATAAATCACCAAGTACTGGAACAAATTGCCTCTAAAACAAGGTTAAAAATAGATTTTGGGGGTGGATTAAAAACAGATGACGATTTACGGATTGCCTTTGAAAGCGGCGCCGATCAAATAACGGGGGGCAGCATTGCGGTAAAGGATAAGGACACATTCACCAGTTGGATCAAGACCTATGGCGCTAAAAAAATTATTCTGGGTGCAGATGCACTAGATGAAAAAGTAGCGGTATCCGGTTGGCGGGAAGAATCCCAAGAAGAACTGCTTCCGTTTATTAAATCGTACCAAGAAAAAGGAATTGAATATGTAATTTGCACCGATATCAGTAAAGATGGTATGTTAGAAGGACCATCTTTTTCCTTGTATGAAAAGATTCTAATGTCTGTTCGAGCGCAGTCGAGAACTGAAACCAATGTCGATTTGGCCCGGGATCTTCTGGAGACAAACGGGGTCGAAGACCAGCCAATGTCTAGGTTAAAATTAATTGCCTCAGGTGGTATTTCAACCTTTGACGAACTACCAAGACTTGCCCAAATAGGTTGTGAAGGTGTCATTATCGGGAAGGCGATTTACGAAAATAGAATAGCTCTGAAACAGTTGGAAGACTATATTTTAGCTACATAATTATGGAAGAAAAAATTAGAGAAGAATTTGTGCAAAATTCCCTTTATCGGTTAGACGAAAGTACTCGAATGAATTCGATTTCACTAAATCAATTGTCTGAGGAAGATATTTGGAAACGCCCCAACCAATCTCTAAATAGTGTTGGTAATTTGATTTTGCATTTATGCGGTAATATGACCCAATATGTGATTTCCTCTTTGGGAGAGGCCGAAGATAAACGGGAACGAGAGTTGGAATTCACCACCACGTCTGGTTATACGAAAGCGGAACTACTCCAAAAACTTAGGGAAACCGTAGAAATGGCAAAACGTACAATCAACGATGCTTCTATGGAGCAATTGGTACGGAAAAGGAAAGTACAAGGGTTCTATTTTTCCGGAATAGGCGTGGTGCTGCATGCTGTGGAACACTATTCCTATCATACCGGTCAAATTGCTTTTTGGGCAAAACAATTAAAGAATACTGATTTAGGGTTTTATGATGGAATGGATTTAAATATTAAAAACAAGTAGAAAACTTAGAGGTACAAAATAAGAACCACGAGTTTCTAAAATAATAAACAATTGGGTAATGCAAGATTTGAAATTGAGAGCTAAGAAGTTTGCCGTTGATTGTTGGCAACTTTGTACTAAAATTCCAAAATCTAGGGAATTAGATGCTTGGGTAAGACAATTGATAAAATGCTCCAGTTCCGTTGGAGCAAACTATCGTGCCGCGCAAAGAGGAAAATCAACAGCAGATTTTATCAATAAGCTAAAAATTGTAGAAGAAGAGGCAGATGAATCGATTTACTGGCAAGAGCAATTTTTAGAAGTATTAGATATCAATCACGAGGAACTAAAAAGGCTAAAGAAGGAGGGCGAGGAACTTCTTGCAATTACGGTTGCTTCCATAAAAACTGCTAGGAAAAATCAAAAAAAAATGAAGTCACAATTAAAAAAACATTCTAAACCTTTTTATTCTTCGTATTTCGCACCTCTAATCTCGTACTTCCGAATATGTTAGCAAAAAGAATTATCCCGTGTTTAGATATAAAGGATGGTCGTACCGTAAAAGGTGTCAACTTTGTTGACTTGCGTGATGCCGGCGACCCTGTCGAACTAGCCGAAATCTATAGTAGGGAGGGAGCCGATGAACTGGTTTTTTTAGATATTTCAGCCACGGAACAAAAACGAAAAACCTTGGCAGACCTTGTATATCGCGTGGCCGAAAAAGTGAATATTCCCTTTACCGTAGGTGGTGGCATTTCATCAGTTGAGGATGTTGATGTTTTGCTACAGAATGGTGCCGACAAAGTTTCGATCAATTCCTCTGCAGTCAAGAATCCACAATTGATTAATGACTTGGTTGCCAAATTCGGTTCACAATGTATTGTGGTCGCCATTGATGCCAAAGAAATTAATGGTAAATGGGTGGTGCATTTGGTTGGCGGAAAAGTACCAACGGAATTGGATCTTTTTGATTGGGCGAAAGAGGTAGAACAGCGAGGTGCTGGGGAAATCCTCTTTACCTCGATGGACAATGATGGTACCAAAGACGGTTTTGCCAACAAAGCCTTGGCACGATTATCAGAAGAACTGAACATTCCCATTATTGCATCTGGCGGAGCAGGTAATATGCAACATTTTACAGATACTTTTACCCAAGGAAAGGCAGATGCAGCTCTAGCTGCAAGTGTTTTTCACTTTAAGGAAATAGAAATAAATGATTTAAAGGCCGATTTACTGGAAAATGGAATTCCAGTCCGAATTTAAAAAAGGGAAATATAATTTGATACGAGCAACGAATAGTGACAGAACTTTGGTGGTTGGAATTTTGGTGGAGGCCTTTGAGCCCCTCCATGAAGACAATTCCATCAATTTTATTGTTAGGAAAGATAAAAACCGAAGAAAGCGATTGCGGCTATTGATGGGATATTTATTTGATAAGGCAATGCGTTCCGGCGAAGTTTTTTTATCAGATAATCGCGCGGCCTGCCTTTTGATATCCTATAAAAATAAAGAAGTGTTTTCATGGTCGTCGTTGGCTTCCGACCTTAACTTGGTTATTAATTGTATTGGGATCGGAAGATTTTTCTCGGTAATAAAACGACAAAAGATCGTAAAGCGCAATTACCCTAAAACAAATCATATTCGCCCAATGATTTTTGCCGTAAAGAGTGAATATAAAGGCACGGTTACGGCGGCCAAATTAATTATGCAGGTATTTAAAGATTTTAAGAGCAATACACTCCCGGTTATTGTAGATACGGCATCTGAGGATCATGTAAAGCTATATCAGAAATTTGGACTCAAAGTTTTTAATAAAGAAGAAGAATTGGGTTTTCCCATATACTTGTTACGAATGAACTAATATGTCGCCCTGAGCGCAGTAGAAGGCTTTTAGGTCCCTAGCCCTTCGACTGCGCTCAAGGTGACAAATGAGAAAAATTATGAAAATAGATTTCAAAAAAAGCAGAGATGGATTAGTACCGGCCATCATCCAAGATGCCCAAACCAAAAATGTCCTGATGTTGGGCTATATGAACCAGAAAGCTTTCGACAAGACCCAGGAGACAAAAAAAGTGACTTTCTTTAGTAGGTCTAAACAAAGACTGTGGACAAAAGGGGAGGAGAGCGGAAATTTCCTAAACCTAGTTGACATTAAGAATGATTGCGATAATGATACACTTTTAATAACTGTCAACCCCGAAGGACCTACATGTCATACAGGTAGTGATACCTGCTGGAATGAAGAAAACACAGCTAATTTTGGATTTTTATCCCAATTGGAAACCGTTATTAAAAGCCGTAAGGACCAGGCTTCAATAGACCCTGACCTGCGTAAGGGAGCTGAAAAAAGCTATGTGGTATCTTTATTCGACAAAGGTATCAACAAGATTGCCCAAAAGGTAGGCGAAGAGGCTGTTGAAACCGTTATCGAGGCAAAAGATGACAATGATGAGCTCTTTTTATATGAAAGCGCAGATTTGTTATTCCATTATTTGATATTGCTTCAAGCAAAGGGGTTTACATTAAAGGACATCGAGACCGAACTTAGGAATAGGCACAAATAATGAAGCACTAGTTCTGATTTCGAATTTCTGAGGCTCCAGAAAGTTCTTTGTGTATTATGCTTGCAGAACCCTTGTAGTTTAAGACACTCGCTCCCGAAGCTTCAATATCGATCGACTCGTTTACGGTACAAAAGGCTTCGCTAGCACCAGAAAGTTCAATGTTCAGTTTGTTCACTGAAAGGTCATAGCCCCCAACATTGCTACTTCCGGATAAATCTGCGTACATGTTTGCTATGTTTCCATAAATAGCTGCGCCAGACGCCCCACTCATTTCTAGGTTTAAGCGATCTGCATTGATTTCGCCTGAAAAATCAGAGGCTCCGGAAATTTCTATTTTTGCATTTTGAGTGTTCCATTCGTTTTCCAAAGTTAAATTTGTTGCACCGTTAATATCGAATTTTGAGATATCCTTGGTGACTATGAAAGCATTTAAAGTAGCATTACCACGGATATTGGTAAACTGCTTAAGTCTAATGATCAATATACTGCCCTCTTTTTTAACAATGATTTTGTCATGTAAGTTTTCATTCGCTTCTATGCGGATACTTTCTTCGGTATCTGAAAAAGTAACATAGGCGTTAAAAGCACTTGAAACTTTTAGGGTCGAATAATTAGGAATCGTGTAGCTCAAAGAATGTACTTCGTCTGAGGCGCGAATGGTCTCATGATCACAGGAAGTTAAAAACCCAAAAGTCAGTATGCATATGATCGCTATTGATTTCGTTTTCATTTTAATGTAGTTTTTAATTACTGTTTTTAAGTTAAGCCCTTTCGCTACTTGGGAGGCGGTCTTGTAGAAAATCAGTTGGAAACCATTCCGCAACATTTGTATTTACAAAGGGTGTGTCTTGTGTATTTACTTTCAAGACGGATTGCTCAGCGCCACTAAAGACGGGTGAGGTTCCTATTGCAGCATAAAATCGTTTTGCACTGTTTGCTTTATTGTCCATCTTGAATCTTCTTTTTATATCGGTTTCTACCTAAATTAAAAACACCTACTTTAACCCCAATGCCACCGGAGAATCCGTTTATACGATCTATAGGACCATTGGTCAAGTTTGTTTTACTGGAGAATCGATATTTAACACCTGCCTCCAATTGCAGATATCTTGAGATGTTGAAAAGTAAACTCACTCCCGGTTCGGCAACAAAAACCACATCAATATCATGTTCATCGAATTCTTCATCAAAATCATCATCGGTAAAGTTGTCATCTATATAGCCAACGACCCCTGCGCCTATTAAAAGGGGAAAGGAAAGATTCACCCTGGATTTACTAAAAAATATGGGTTCCAAATGCAGACCACCATATCCCCCGATCAGGTCTTCGTTTCTTGAAAGTGCAGTGTTAAAAACATCCTGTTCAGAATAAAGGAAGTTTCCTTCAAACCCCACCTCAAATTGCTGGTTGGCAACATAGGCTATTTTCAGGCCTCCAGTATAGGTGTCTTGCCCGTCAATCTCCCCAAATCGCCCATTTAAACCCAGATATACACCGTGTACTATATTATTACGATCATTGAATTCTACATATTCACCTTCTTCCTGTGCAAAACTGAAAAGACTAAATAGGGATAGGAAAAGTAATGTTATTGATTTTTGATTGTTCATAGTGTTGTTTTAATGATTGACTACTTAGATAGACAAATTGTTTTCTGAAAAGTTGCATTTCATTTGTTAAAATTTGAAAACTCCTGATATTTTGGGTTTCTGAAGGTTTTTTTGATTTCTTACCTTCTAATTGCCATTGATAGCTATAGTTCTTTTAGCAACACCACCCCTTTCTTGCCCGAAATAGAAATACGGCCATCACTATTTTTCCCATAGGTAGCCTTGATCTCTCTCAGCTTTTTGCCCTTATCCAACATTTTAGAGTCGATATTATCAAAAGATTTTGGTAAGCGGACCAGGCCTTGCTCCAAGGTGGCATCAAACCGATGAGAGAAATCAGTAACGTTTAAACTGATTTCAGAAGACTCTTGCTCAATAGCAATACTGGTATTCGGGTTGATCTTGGCCACTCGAAAATCTGCCACTCTCAAGGTCATATCCGCTTCCTCAACCAAATTGTCCACTTCTAATGAGGTGAACTTTAAGTTGCCGAACATGGTATTTACTTCAGCTATGCCCACATCATCTTTATTGGAATAGATTTCCAATGAGCTAATCGAATTTAAGGCAATGTCGGTACCACTGCTGTTCAGGCGTAGGCTTTTTGAGTCCTTCATATTCAATTCTCCATTCTTGATATCAATACTGCCATAGTCAATATTTTGTGCCCGTAGCTTGCCATAACGCATATCAATATCGGCTTTGTTCAAGTCTTCATTGATCCATACGTCGCCATGCTCAATTAGAATTCTCAGCTTTCCTGTCCAATCTTCGATAACGACATCCCCAAAGGTGTTGGTCACTTTTAGCGCCGCTTTTGCAGGCATATATACCGTATAATCGATCTGTATATTGCTACGATCGTAATCAAACGGATTTGCTTTTTCAAAAAAATCGGCGAACCATCCGCTGCTCTTTTCTTTGATTACATATCCAAGGGAAACAAACTCGTCAATATCCTGTGCTATAGGTTGTATGCGGTTTAACAAAGCTTCCGCATTCTCTTTTTTACGATGGTTGACCGTAATAGTGATCTCAACGGAAACCTCGTCTTTGTCCCAACCATTTAGGCTTATATTTCCATATTTATTTTCCAGATGTAGTTTACCGGCATCGGTTAGCGCATATGTCTTCGCTATCTTTTTAGATACGTTGCCCTGTGCGGTAGCCGATTGCCCCAGCACCAATACAAGCCCTATCCAGAGTAGCTTTTTACAAAGTGTATCCATAATCATCATCGCTTAATTTAGAATCGTTTATCTGTTGTAGTAGATTTTCAATCAGTTCAATACGTTGCTTGTAGTTAGAAACAATGGCTTCCAAAACCCGCTCATTATCCAGGTTGTTTTGCATTTCTACCCGCAATTGATCGTATTCAGCATCGAGTTCATCCATAAAGGATAAAAACTCTGTCTTATCGTCTTCCGATAAGTTCGGGTTGTTTTGCACCAACTGCACCTGATATGAAACCAAGCCTTTATAGTGCATATCAATATCTAAGAGTTCCTTGGAAACATATTGCGTTTCCGTGGTACGCTCAGACCTTAAAATCGTTAGTGCTACAAAACTGGTAATACCGAATAGGAGCAATAAAGAGGCAACCATTTTTAGCATCGGCGATTTCCAAAGGGGAATTACCCTCGGTTTCCCAGTTTCCAGTTCTTGAGAAATTCGCGCCCATAGTTGCTGCCGATCTACCTTATGCCCGTCAAATTCGGATGCATTTTCCCGTATGTGTTTTTCAAAATTGTCCATTACAATTCGTTTATAATTTCGATTAATTTTTTCTTTGCCCTATGGTATTGCGATTTAGAGGTTGATGTGCTGATCTCCAGTACTTCTCCAATCTCAATGTGGTCGTACCCCTCGATTAGGTATAGATTAATAATTTGTTTATACCCGGCGGGGAGTTTACCTATGCCTATTTTCACTTTTTTAATATCGATAACATCTGCTTCAACTGGTGTAACATCAGATAAATGAAATTCATGTGCATCAATAGGAACCACCGGAACTTTCTTTTTCTTTAAGTAATTGATGCTTTTGTTGATGACAATGCGCTTTAGCCAAGCTCCGAAGGTACTTTCATAGTTAAAGCCGCTAAGGTTTTTGAAAGCGGAAACAAAACTCTCCTGTACAATGTCTTCGGCATCTTCTTTTGAACCCAACATGCGCATACCAATGTTGTACATGGCATCAACATAGAGCGCATACAACTCGTATTGTGAGCTGCTATGGCCGGCTTTGCACTTTTCTATCAGTGCTTTATGCGTAAAACGGATATCGGTTTTCAAAGATTTTAGTTGGGTTCTTCCTAGCTTCTCAACGATTTCAATTACAATACTAAAGACATTGCGAATTTAGTATAGTTGCATGAAGGTGAAGAAAAAGTGGCAAGTACGTGATAAAAAGTGTTCAATGTCCATATAAAATGATATGTAACTACAAAGTGGAAATAATTTGTTTAGAACACGCACTTTAATTACATTACGCTATTATTTTACAAGGGTAACGTATTAAAGAAATGGACCTGAAGAAGAATGTTTATGTGATGTATACCAGCCAAGATAAGGCGCTGTCGCATAATCTTTTACGCCGTTTACAGCTCTTAGAAAACGATTTCAATGTATCTATTTGGTATGACGAACCCATTTACCCAGAGCAACAATGGCGCCCACAAAACACATCACGACTGGATCAAGCGGATATCGTGCTGCTTTTAGTAAGCAATGCCTTTATGCATTCCCAATTTATTCAGCAAATTGAATTTAAAAATATCATTGACCGGTATAAGGCAGGTACCTCTACCGTGATACCCATACTACTTGACAGCTGCCCATGGGATATTGATTTTAATTCGGATGATTATAATTTCAGTTTTACAGAATTACAAGTACTACCAGAAGATCGAAATCCTGTAGTTGAATGGAGTTCTGTAGATGAAGTATTGGACCATATTACCCTCAAGGTAAGGCATGTGATTTCCCCTGTTCCGGAAAATAAAGATTTAGAGGCATCTGATGAAAATTTAGAGGAAAAGACATTTAATACGCTACAGAAAGAACAGGTTGCAATCAATTTTGTCAAAGAAGGCGAAGTGAATGCCGCTGTTGAAAGGGAAAAAAGGGATAGGGAAGAAGCTCGAGCCAAAGAAATAGCGGATGAAGGGAAAAGGCTCAAAGAAGAGACGGAAGCCAAAAAAAGAGTTGAGAAAGAGAAAAAAGATAAGAAAGAAGCTGAAGCCAAAAGAATAACCCTTGAGGAGGAGAGGCTCAAGGAAGAAACTGAAGCCAAAAGAATAGCCCTTGAGGAGAAAAAGCTTAAGGAAGAAGCCGAAGCCAAAAGAAGCGAAAAGGCCCGGGAGAGGAAAAGGGTTGAAGCAGATTCATTTAAAGAGGGCAAAGAAGTCGAGACAGGAACGGAACATGAGGAGCAGGAAAAGAAAACAAGCCTAAAGAAAAGAGTGATAATTGGACTGGAAATCGCGGGCCTTGCAATTCTTGGTATATGGGCTTTCTCACTATTTACCTCAGACCTGGACAAACCTGCACCGACAACACCGGAAAGTAAAGTTCCGGTTATTACGGATTCCATTGCTGTGGAAAAACCGAAAGTTATTCCAGAAAAGCAAGAGGAGGCTGTTGCAAAACTGAAAGTCGGGGCCACACATGAAGGCGGAATCATTTTTACAATTGATGAATCCGGTACATCAGGTACACTTGCCTCCTATGATGATGAGGGGCCAATGCCATGGAATGTCGCCATCAAAATACATGAAAAGTTAGGAAAAGATTGGCGATTACCAACGCTGGATGAATTGAAAATCATGTATAAAACCATTGGACAAGGCGCCAACAATGATGGTGAATTTTCTGATGAACTGTATTGGAGCGCCACCCCTTATGATACGTACCAGGCACGACTTTTAAAGTTTAGTAATGGGAATGCCTCCTATCATTACAATAAAGCTGCCGAACATCGAAAATTTCGCGTTCGGGCGGTTAGGGACTTTAGCCGTTAGAACTTAACACTTTGAAACTAACAGTAATTGTATTGCGGGATATCTCTTTTAGGTAGTATGGTTAGCTCTTTAAATTTTAAGGAGGTCATTAAAAAAGAAAAGGGAACCGCTTAAGCCCAGATTCCCTTTTACGATAAACAAAACACCAAATTTAATTATTCGCCACAAATTGTAATTGTTGTAAGCTACCAAGGCCTCCGTGAATACCAATTATTCGGGAAACGTTCAACTCTTTTTCCTCGATATAATCCAGCAAGAACTTTGCACGCTCCTTAAATGCGGCTTTAGATGTGGGGTCTAAAGGATATAAGGTCTGTCCAGCATATATGGCCAGTAAACCGCCTGGGCTAAAAAGGTCGGCTTGGATGATGGCTTCGTATTCCGGCACATACACCAATAACATATTTTCAGAATGTGGGTTGTTTTTCGTTGCAGTCATGGTTATCGAGTGCAGTTCAACGGCCCCACCATCTAAAGAAGTTATGCCTTGAACCTCCTCTACTTTTGTATGTTTTGAGCTTAAACTTAAGGCATCAGCCAGAATGCTGGAATCAGCTTTCAATGCTTTTTTCACCGCTTCCTTGCCTTTTTTCCCAATATAAACCGTAGCTGCTTCTGAAGCCATTTCCCGAATACCACTAAAATGATCTACATGGGTATGGGTTTGCACCACACCTATAATTTCCTCATTGGGAAAGCCAGCTGGTGATTTTACCGTATTGATGATGGCACGACTCCATTCTTGAGAAAAAGGGGATTCTATGACCAAAACCCCTTCAGAAGTTTTTACCGCGGCTGCCCAATAAGCAATATCAGGTCGTCCGATAATTTTTAGGTTTTCGCCCACGGTTTGGTCCGGAATCCCAAAATTAACCCAGTCACCTGCAGCAACAAACCCAAAATCAAGCGGTTGGTCAGCGGCAATGCTGAAATCAAAGAAACGCTCATACCATTGCGAGTGATAAATGCCTTTTAAACTTTGTTCTAAATTATAAGGTACGGTTTGGGCAACGGGTTCCAAATCAAAATAAGTATTATCCAGTACAGGGTTTATTTCAAGATTGGAATACTGCTCATTTTTAATGATATCCCCGTTATAAACAAACTTTGCGCTACTGGGGAAGGGAACAGATGTATTCTCGGCCCAATTTTCATATTTGACCTCAAACGTTACATCCCCATGAATAAAATCCACCTCTTTAGTACTTACCATAGTAGGCAAAGCTGTTTTTTTATCAATATGAAGATGCAAGACAAGCCCATTAATTTCCGTTGGTATAGTAAAAACCCTTTTTTGCGTCATCAAATCAAGATCAGGGTTACTATCCAACAATCGCCTGATAAGCTCAAGAGGGTTGCTCATGGCATAGGTTTTTAACTTCGATTCTATTCTTGGGGCAAAAAGTCCGCGAGCTTGCACTGCTCCAAAATAATATGACCCGGTATCATATTGCCCAGAAATACTTCCTTGAGTGTCGTCTATGATCAATAAAGCGCCGGGTGTGGTATAGGCAAGCGGATAACTACTTTTTATTAAGGAATAATCTAATCTTACTTTACGACTGTTAAGTACTGTTGCCAGCTGATACTCATAATTTCTGGCCAAAATGGGGTTTTCTTGGCTAGGTTCTTCTTCCTCATATTCATATGCCTCCGAATTTATGGAGTAGGACATTGTTTCAATGCCCTCTATTGTTTCTATCCCCCCAAGTGCGTCTACCACCTCTTGCAATGAAATTTCGCCACCGTTTCCGTTATTGCCGAAGTCGTCATAATATCCACATGAGCTAAATACCAATGTTAAAAGGATTATTGGAATATATAATGGGAGCATATATTTAATTCTACCAAATAAATGATTTACACTACTAGTTCTCATAATTTTTGTTTTAAAATGTTACATGATTTTTCCCGATTTTAAAGAAGCTCAAATGGAATCTAGCCATGAAAATTCCTTGGAATGCGCACGCTGACCTGTTAAGATTCTCAAGGTCCTTCTTAGGACTTCAATCGGATACATAGATGATTTGACGTCTTCATTCTGTACGAGAGCTAAATACGTCCAAATACCTTACAATGTGGTTAACCGTTATAAATGTTTACCAATTTGCGGTAGAATTAATTAGGAGAAGTTGTTTTGAAGAAATTTTCTATACTGCGACGGGGTCGTATTGGTATGTTTTCTAAAGGCCCTACTAAACGAAACTTTATTATTGAACCCGACCCTATAAACAACATCAATAATATGAAGCTCGTTTTTTTTGTCTGCCAAAAGAATTTCCTTGGCTTCTTCAATTCTGTATTTGTTTACAAGCTCGTTAAAGTTCATATTAAAATGTTCGTTAATGATACGTGAAGTGCTATGGCGCGTTGTATTCAGTTTTTCTGCCAGAACCTCTAAAGTCAAGTTGTTTTCACGGTATACTTTTTCTTCTTCGAATAAGGCCATCAACTGATCTTTTAGTTCAGAAGAAAGGCTTTTGGAAAGCACGGAGGTCTCATATTTTTTGAATAACCTATTTCCTTTAAAACGAACTCCATTGAACAGATCAGGTTGAATATGTGCCGAATACCCTATAAACAAAACCATGGTAGACAGACATAATAACTGCAAATGATAAAAGAACCCAAAAGTATGGCCATTTATGGTAAAAACGGCATACATGATATAGACCACAATATAGGCAAGATGTATTCTATAGATGAGTTGCATCCAATTTTTACTTTCCTGATTTAAATGTTGATTTATTTTAACATTAAAATTCAATTTTTGAATGAAGAAGCCATAAATAATGAGCGTAATAAGTTTGGCCGAAACCAAAATTAGAATCATACTTCCCGATATAATTTTGGTGCCCTCCAGCTCGCCATGTATCAGTAAGTACAGCTTGCTTTTGCCTGATAGCAGATAAACGGGTAGCAAATAGGCGAATAGGATTGCGGTTGGTAAAAGATGCAAAAGCGCTATTTTTTTGAAACGGGATTTTAATGTTATCCTTTTTAGGTATAGATAGAGTAGTGGCCCATAGATCAAGGCAAAGCCTGATGATAAATAAAGGGAGTGGGGAAACACGTATTGATAGTTGGCCCCGTAAATGCATAAATGTAGAATAAATAGGGAATGTGTAAAGATCAAGGAGCTGATAAAAACGCGACCAAGAACATCTATTTTTTTGTTGAAGTTTAAAATCAGGGCTACGAAAAAACCAATGAAGGCGATATACATAAATACGAACCACCAACTGTTGAATCTTGGCAAGAATGCGATAGATAAATCTTTAAATTCTGGGGAGTTTCGTATTCCATCAAAACCCTCATGTTTTAAAAACGAAGCATCGAATTCCTCGACAAAATATTTTTTAATATAAGCTTGTGCTTCTGCCGAATTTCCTAAACTGGCATAGCTCAAGGCTATTTTCTTAAGGACTGCTATTTTATGGGTTTCTGGCTTGGTAAGCTCATTCAGATAGACTTCAATGGCTTTTTCATAGTTCTGTTCCCGATAATATTTTTCGGCTAGAAAAACGCCAGTTTCTAGTCCTTGGGCAACACTAATTTGGCCTTGTCTATTAAATTCATCTGGACCTTGGCCCGAAAAACCTTGGATAAATCCAAATACTACTAAAATCGCTGTTATAACAAACCGTTTCATGGCACATCTGTATATTTCAATGTAACGAAAAATACAACTAGTTACGACTATTGGGCGGGAAGGAGGTTACAGATGATAAAGATTTACCTGAAAATCGAGATTTAAATGCTCCGAGCTTTGTCTTGAAATTTCAAATTTGTGTTCTTGCGAATGCCTCTAGGGCTTGCATCGAGACAGTCTACTTTTTCAGTGCCTTGAACGATGCACTAGTTTTTTCGCATTGGAAAAACCTTAAAAAAGGTAAGACAGCGCCATATCCATTCCAGTGGGCCATAATAAAAATACCGAAGCCATAATTCACTGAGCCAAACCTGCAATGCGATAAGCGCAATGGCAATCAGGAAAGTATATAAATTGCGCAGTTCCCCTATAAGTCCTAATCCCCAACCATAGAGCAGGAAGGTACCCAACACGCTTTGGAACACATAGTTGGTCAAGGCCATTTTACCATAGGGGGCAAATAGTTTAAGCCATTTTTCTCCTTTTACCTTTCTATATAGGATTACGAATACGGTTATCCAAACAAAGGTGAGTGCGGCATTTGAAATGTCCATGGCAGAAAGGGCTGCCATAGCCACCCAATTATCGAAGCTTACATTTTCACCCATGCTTGCAAAGGCAAGGCCGGATAATAGAAAGGCAATAGCAAACACCACTGAGGACCATATCAATACACGTTTGGTAAATTTCTTTTCTTCCTTAAATCGTTCAAAGAACCGGGAACGGCCTACATATAATCCTACTAGAAAAAACGCAAACGTAAAATACCCTCTACCAAAATGCCCGAATTGAAAATCCATTTTATCGCGGTGGCCATTAATGGTATTTTCATTAAAAACGTCCAACAAAGATCCATTTTTAAGAACGTCATAATATTCAATGACCCAAGATGCATTGGGGTCAAAATCTATGGTACCGCCCCAAATACTATCACCTCCGGTGATCATAAAAACAATATACCTGCCAAGACCTAAAAAAAGTATGGTGGCCAAGGCAAGTAGCCATTTATTGCTAACCCGATAAAAAGGAACTAAAAACAGCCCTAAAATGGCATAGACCGTTAAAATATCCCCTCTATAAAAAAGACTATGGGCGTAGCCTATCACTAATAAAATAAAGAGCCGCCACAAGAACCTATTGCCATAACGTATCCCCTTTTTTGCGCCATTATCCATTTGAATAAAGAAACTCAGCCCGAACAAAAAGGAAAACAGGGCAATAAACTTACCTCTTAGGAAAATGAAAATAAACCCGTCTACGATATAATCCAAAGTACTTACATGTACGGACTCATTAAAACTTGCTGGAGGCATAGAACCAATATAGTTCTCTACCATATGGCAGATTAGGATTCCTGCCAAAGCGATTCCTCGCAGGGCATCAATAATTTCAATTCGTGGTGATTTTGTAGTAGACATGCCGTTTTGATTATGGCGGGGGAGGGGTAACTATTCTGTTTGGTGAAGGTATTAAATTTATTGAACTCATCTTGAGTTTTCGGATTTCAATCTGATTTTAATATGGCAAATAGCCAATACAACCCAAACCCTATTCTCTTTCGTACTGGCTTACAAAACAATCATTGCACTCGTCATATAGGGTCAACTGATTTCCTGCTAAACCAAAGGTCTGCTTAAATTCGTTCTCGTAAATGACCATTTCCCGTTGTTCCCCAAAGACTATGGATTCCCCAGAAGCGATAGAATAGTTTAATTCAGATTCTAAATTCCCGTTTACATATCTCTTTACGGTACTATTGGAAATTTCCAAGGTGATGGTATTACCAGTTGATTCTGGTGTTTCGGTGATGCCTGCAATGCCACCGGAAGAGGAAATCCAATCCCAAATTCCAAGAAGTTGTGCATTTGTATCAGTATCGGCATCATTTGAGCAGCTTAAAAAACTGAGTGCAACAAATAAGAGAAGGATATGTTTTTTCATGATCATTGTACTAATTTTTCACGACGGTCGGCTATGATTTCCGTCTGGAATTTACAGCAGAAAATTCGGACTGCGAAATCCAGCCGTTTTAAATGTGGGAAATTAAGGTTTACTAAATTATAGCTAATGTTCGCTACAGTTTTAATCTCGTTTTAGATTGAAATATATATTATCTAAATCTTGTATCAAATTTCTTCTATAACCTTTGTTTAGGGTAGTTCCAGAAGATGATTTATCGTAATACACAATGTTATTCTCTCTTAAATCGACTATAATAATTTGTAGGGTGGAGTTTTTTATATAGGGAAAGGACCCAGCTATCATACCTGTTTTTGGTGTAAAAGCAAGGAGCATGAGATATCTTTCAGAGGAGTTCTTAAAATAGGATGCTAATCGCACTGGTAATTGAAAATTTGCCTTGTCTTTATATTCCGATTTAAAAATAGCAATGATATCTTTTTCAAGGTCATCGTTCTTTTTTTGCAATGATAATTTCTCCGATATATTGTATTTCTCGGCCTCTTTAGCAAAAAGGGAATCTAAGGTAAATCTGGTAGTCTTTTCAAATCCGTTATAGGTCTTTTGAGAATAAGAACTTGCTTTATAAATATATACTGGATCCCAATACGAAATGTTCTCGTTGCTTGAAAAGGTTTTTTTTCTAATAGTCAAATCAGAAGATTTGCAATTAACGGATAGTAGGAGGATCAATATTACTAATAGACTTTTATTCATTCTAAATTGTAGCTAACATTTGAATATAGTTAATAACTATATCTCTATTTTAATATTCCAACAAAACTAGGCTATTTAACCCGCTGAATACATCCTGCTATTAAACAATTATCCATAGTTTTTAATAGCAGAAAATAGAGTTGTTAATCCCATTCTCCTTTCGGACTTCGTACTTTCCACTACTCCCACCACACCACAAAAAACTTCTCAAATTCTGTGGTCGATTTTTGCATCCAAATCATGGGGGCACTTTCTTTAAGCATTCTTAGATTGAGGTCTAACAGCGTCTCAAAATGAGAACGCCATTTTACCATGTTAT
This sequence comes from Aggregatimonas sp., assembly GCA_965238025.1. Classification (GTDB taxonomy): domain Bacteria; phylum Bacteroidota; class Bacteroidia; order Flavobacteriales; family Flavobacteriaceae; genus Pelagihabitans. Next base: position 3,111,159 of record OZ250162.1, read on the forward strand.
GTGGGGCGATTACCCATTCTGATTTAGACGGGATATAAAATTGATAGGATTTGAATTTCTTATGCTCAAATTCATCAAATCGTAGCCAATACCCAGCTTTACAATGAATATTTAGAGGGCGAACGTTCGTTTTTGTACCCCTGTAGGGTTCAAATAATTGGGCTTTATAACAAGTTTGATGTGTTATTTTGGAATGGTCAATACCCTTATCCGATAGGGCTGCGATCCCTGCTGGTAAATGCAATAGCTTAAATTGTTCGTTCTTTATCTTTTCCATCTTGGTAAAGAACATATCCCGTTTGTTCGGCCCCATCAATTGATGAATGGGTTCCGATATTTCAGGATTGATGATATAGAACTTATAGGTCAATTCTACATGAATAATTTGCCCCGAAGACAGTTCTTTTACGATAAAATCAATTTCCCCGATGGTCCTCTTGCCACTTTTTATCGGCAGGTTATGTAGTAGCACTTCATAATCGGGACAATGTTCCAACAATTGCCTACAAACATGTTCCATTTGGTGCCCTAGACGAATGTTGGTGGGAATGGGCTTTAGCGGGAATTCGTTTAAATCGATTTCCGGAAACCTGAATTGCTGAACTGTAAACTGCTCATTCAACCATAATGGTGGCGTAGCAAGGAAGCCGGAAAATTGTTTTAAGCGCATCGCATAGTCTAATAAGGCCCTACAAAACTAGCGTATTTCTGGTTCCATAAAATACTTCAGACAGGGCGCTTAGTTTCAAATTATAAATTTTTCACAAATAAAATACGTAGTAGGTGCAACCTTTTACTTTTGCCGCTGTCTCTAAAAGAGATAAAAAATACCCTAAACAGACAATTAATGCGAATACAACAAAATCTTCATAGGCGCTTTGCCTTTTGTCTTTGGCTGAGTATCTTCTTTTTAAGTGCAACGGCAATTGCCCAAACCAATTACACAGTAAGCGGTTCGATTACCGATAAGAATGATGGGGAGACACTGTTTGGAGCCTCGGTATTTTTGAAGGGCACCACAATCGGGGTAGTGACCAATGAATACGGTTTTTACTCCATTACAGCCCCTGAAGGTCCGTATACCCTTAACATTTCCTATTTAGGATATGCAGAAATCAATCAAGAAATCACCCTAGACCGGAACCAAAAGATTGATTTTGAGATTACCGAGTTTTCCACCGAACTTGAAGAAGTAATCGTGACTGCAGATGAACCCGAAAGGGCCATCCTACGAAAACCTGAAATGAGCGTTGCCAAAATGAACATTGCGACCGTAAAACAAATGCCGGTAGTTTTGGGCGAGGTAGATATTCTAAAGTCCTTACAAATGTTGCCTGGGGTGACGAATAATGGGGAAGGCACCGGAGGTTTTCATGTACGCGGTGGTGCCGGCGACCAGAACTTGGTCTTGCTTGATGAGGCGATTATATATAATACCTCGCACATGTTCGGTTTCTTTTCGGTCTTTAATGCCGACGTCATAAAAGACGTGAAATTGTATAAAGGGGGCATTCCCGCCCGTTTTGGAGGTCGGGTGTCTTCGGTTCTTGATGTCCGCCAAAAAGATGGCAATAGCAAACGGTTTTCGGCGACCGGGGGCATTGGTCTAATTTCAAGCCGTCTGGCTCTGGAAGGTCCTTTGTTTAAAGAAAAAGGCTCGTTCTTGGTAGCTGGGCGACGCTCCTACGCAGACCTTTTGTTAAAAGCGGCAGGGGAAAATAATAGTGTGAGTTTTTATGACCTGAACTTAAAGACAAACTATAACCTTAATGATAATAACAGGCTTTTTCTCTCCGGTTATTTTGGTAGGGATTCGTTTAAATTGGGGGATGGCTTTGATAGCAGTTATGGCAATACTACAGGGAACCTGCGATGGAACCATATTTTCAATGACCGCCTATTTTCGAACTTGTCAGCCATAGTTAGTAGATATGATTATGACCTGGGCATTACGGCAGCGGAATTCGATTGGGTTTCTTCCATCAATAATTATAACCTGAAATATGACCTAAAGTACTATTTAAGTAACAAATTTAAACTCGACTTTGGGGCCAGTGGTATTTATTACGATTTTGACCCGGGGCAAATTAGGCCCACAACCGATACTTCATCGGTTAATCCGTTGTCCCTAGATCGTAAAAAGGCTTTTGAGGGTGGATTGTATGTTAATGCCGAGCACAAATTAACCGAAAAATTGACGGCCCAATATGGCCTACGGTATAGCACTTTTTCGCGATTGGGCGGTCAAGCTATGGTCGATTATGCCAATGATCAACCTGTAGTTTATAATCCCATATTAGGTATTTATGAACGGGGTACCGAAATAGGGGAGACCAATTATGAAAAAGATGAGACCATAAAGCGTTTCGGGAATTTAGAACCGAGGGTTTCCTTGGCCTATGAACTGAATGAAGTGTCCTCGGTGAAAGCGGGATTTTCGCGAGTCGCCCAGTACATTCATTTGTTATCCAATACATCTTCTGCCACCCCCTTGGATGTATGGACACCAAGTGGAAAATATATAGAACCACAATTGTCGAATCAATATGCGCTTGGCTATTTTAGAAATTTCAAGGATAAGGAATACTCTATGGAGGTAGAAGCTTACTACAAAAATACGGACAACAGAATCGATTATATAGACGGTTCGAACCTGATTGGGCAGAATACCATAGAAACGGAAATATTGAATGGCGAATCCCGCGCTTATGGACTCGAATTATTGCTTCGTAAAAATGAAGGTAAATTAACCGGATGGGTAGCCTACACACTCTCTAAGTCGGAACAGCGAACACCCGGCGGTACGGCAGGCGGATTGGGCATCGCCAATGGTCTATGGTACAGTACCCCTTATGAAAGGACACATGATATTTCAATTTCGGGGGCGTATAAACTCAATGATAAATGGAGTTTCGGAACCAACCTTGTTTTTCAAACGGGTAGACCCGTTACTTATCCGAACGGACAGTATGAGTATGAGGGGCTTTCGATCGCGAGTTATTCGCTTCGGAATTCCGATCGTTTACCATCATATCATCGTTTAGATATTTCGGTAAACTATAAACCCAATCGTAAACCAAATAATAGGTTTAAGGGCGAATGGGTCCTTGGCATTTATAATGCCTATAATCGTAAGAATGCAGCTTCTATCTCCTTTGGACAAAATTTTGAGACCGGGGCCAATGAAGCGACGCGAACGGCCATTTTTGGAATCGTTCCCTCAGTAACCTATAACTTTAAATTTTAAGAAGATGCAGGCCTCCATAAGAATCACCATACTACTTTTAGCCATAGCGCTAGCTTCATGTGAAGATGTTGTTGATGTACCCGTTCAAGATGGGCCTATACGATTAACAATAGAAGCTTCACTGGACTGGGAAAAGGGTACTTCGGGTAATGAGCAGACCATTACATTAAGTTCCTCCACAGCCTTTTTCGATACCACTGGTAATACTACGGCTACCGGGGCTTCTGTTAAAGTGACGAATGATACCAATGGCGCAGAATTTTTATTTGCCGATCAGAACAATGGGGAATACACTACTTCCGAATTTGTTCCCGCGCTAGGCCAGACGTATACCTTAGAGATTATCTATAATGGGGAAACCTATAATGCTACAGAAACCATGAATTCGGTTACCGATATTACCGAATTATTTCAAGATCGGGAAGATGGTTTCAGCGACGAAGAATTGGAGCTGCATGTCGTATTTACCGATCCCCTAGAGGAGGAGAATTATTATCTTTTTATTTTTCAAAAACAGGGAGAGCTATTACCGGATTTAGAAGTGGGCTATGATGAATTCGTCAATGGCAATGAAATTGACTGGTGGTATGAACTAGAGGATGATGAGGAAACCGATAAAATCGAGTCCTTGGTTCCCGGGGATGTGGTTTCAATAGAGATGTATGGTATTTCTGAGGGGTACAAGAACTATTTGGAGATTCTTATTAGTCAAATAGGAGGTGTTGGCCTTTTTGAGGCTACACCAGTATCTGTAAAAGGCAATTGCGTAAATCTCACAAACCCTGATAATTATGCCCATGGCTATTTTAGGTTGACGGAGGTGAACAAGACGAGTTATACCTTTGAATAGTTTAAGGTGGGTTAGCTACAAATCGAGGGCATACTATCTATTCGTTAACTTTTCCATAAAAGCTAAAATCCCTTATTTGAAATAGCGTATTTTTATAGTATGGCTATGAATTTGAGAAAAGGGTTCCGGTTTACCCCTTATGAAGCTCCGGAACAAACCCCTTTCGATAAACTTTTCGATATTTTTCAAGAACTCATCACCCACACCTCAGGCGATTTTGACGAGGCTATTGATTGGTTACGAGAATTGGATAAGGAATATGAATTGACCGATGATGACTATACCATAGACGATTTTATCGAAGACCTAAAAGCCAAGGGCTATATCCGTGAAGAGTTTAAAGATGGTGGTGGCGAAATGGGAGAGCAAGGCGAAGATGGTACGGACGGGGATGGTAATGGTACCATTTCGATTACTGCTAAGATGGAACGTATTATCCGCCAACGAGCCTTAGATCAGATTTTTGGAAAGCTAAAACGAAGTGGTGCCGGGAATCATAAAACCGGAAAGTCGGGTCAAGGGGACGAACATACTGGCGATTTTAGGGAATATCGGTATGGTGATGGTTTGGAGCATATTTCCATGACCGAAAGCCTTAAAAATGCCCAGATCAATCATGGTATCGGCAATTTTTCATTGAGCGAGGAGGATTTGGTTGTCGAAGACACACAGTATAAGGCCCAAATGAGTACCGTACTTATGATTGATATCAGCCATAGTATGATACTATATGGTGAAGATCGGATTACACCTGCCAAAAAGGTAGCGATGGCGCTGGCCGAACTGATTACCACCCGCTATCCCAAAGATACCTTGGATATTCTGGTTTTTGGAAACGACGCCTGGCCCATTTCAATAAAGGAGTTACCTTATTTAAAAGTGGGGCCATACCATACGAATACGGTGGCTGGGTTACAATTGGCAATGGATATGCTCCGGCGGAAAAGGAACACCAACAAACAGATTTTTATGATTACCGATGGTAAACCCAGCTGTTTGCGTATGCCCGACGGAAACTATTATAAAAATAGTGTGGGCTTGGATGATTTTATTGTTGAGAAGTGCTATAATATGGCGCGGCAGGCCAGAAAGCTGCACATTCCCATAACCACCTTTATGATTGCCCAAGACCCGTATCTGATGCAATTTATCCGTCATTTTACCGAAGCCAACAAAGGGAAGGCGTTCTTTACCGGATTAAAAGGTCTTGGCGAAATGATATTTGAAGACTACGAGAATAACAGAAGAAAACGATTGAAATAAGTGGGAGGTACGAAATACGAAGTTAGAAGTACCAGTTTTGAATATTGAAAAATGTCTCCCTGAGCCTGTCGAAGCGCTCGTCGCAGGTTAACAAGGTCCTCGACAAGCTCGGACTGACATAAAGGAGTTGATTTGACCTAACGGTTAATTTGGAACACGCCATCTCGCTGAGCTTGTCGAAGCGCTTGTTGTAGGCAAGCAAGGTCTTGGATAGGCTGAGCTTGACGGCTAAGAATATAAATATAAGATTCCCATCTTCAAGGGAATGAAAACAAATGAAGTTTAGAGCATGAAATTGAACCAAAAAGAAATCTCCACTTTAGGAGCACTTAAAAAAGCGGGGTACCAAAGTAAAAGCATTAAAGACGAGCTACGTGATAATTTGCGTGAGCGTATCAAGAAAGGGGAGGAGGTCTTTACTGGAGTATGGGGGTATGAAAGCTCCGTTATTCCTGAGTTGGAACGCGCGATCTTATCCCGTCATAACATAAACTTATTAGGGCTTCGAGGCCAGGCAAAAACCCGTTTAGCCCGACTGATGACCAATTTATTAGATGAATGGATTCCCGTAATCGAAGGCTCGGAAATACATGATGACCCATTACGGCCCATGTCCCGCTTTGCGCTCGAACTGATTAAAGAAAAGGGTGATAAAACCCCGATTTCATGGTTGCACCGCGATGAACGCTTTTACGAAAAATTGGCAACCCCTGATGTTACAGTTGCTGATTTGATCGGTGATGTAGATCCCATAAAGGCGGCCAATCTAAAACTTTCCTATGCAGATGATCGGGTCATCCATTTTGGAATGATCCCCCGTGCAAATCGATGTATTTTTGTCATTAATGAATTGCCCGATTTACAGGCACGAATCCAAGTCTCGCTTTTTAATATTTTGGAGGAGGGGGATATTCAGATCCGCGGTTTTAAATTACGCCTACCATTGGATATACAATTTGTATTTACAGCAAACCCCGAGGATTATACGAACAGGGGTAGCATTGTAACGCCCTTAAAGGATCGTATTGGGTCGCAGATTTTAACCCATTATCCAGATGATATTGAAACGGCCCGCAAAATAACCGAGCAGGAATCCAATCTGGATGAGCGTCAAAAAAGTGCCGTTTATGTTCCGGATATCGCAAAGGACCTGTTGGAGCAAATCAGTTTTGAAGCCAGGAACAGCGAGTATGTAGATGCTAAAAGTGGCGTAAGCGCACGGACCAGTATCACCGCTTTTGAAAACCTTTTAAGTACAGCTGAACGCCGGGCCTTGCTTACAGGTGCAGATCACACAATGATTCGTTTAAGCGACTTTTTAGGGGTTATTCCAGCAATTACGGGAAAGATAGAATTGGTATATGAAGGAGAACAAGAAGGCGCTGATGGTGTAGCCGCCATTTTAATTGACGAAGCTGTTAAATCGTTATTCCCAGATTATTTCCCAAAAATAAATAAGCTGGAAAAGAAAGATGCCGAAACGCCTTATGATGAACTGTTACATTGGTTTTTTCAAGGGGAGGGCTTTGAATTGTTGGATGACTTCACCGATACGGAATACAAACGTACTTTAGATAGTATTCCTGCCTTGAATCAATTGGTCAAGGAACACCAGCCAGATTTTCCCGAAGCCGATGTTTATTTCTTAAAGGAGTTGGTTTTATGGGGCCTTGTTGCCCATAAAAGGTTGAGTAAAAACAGATTTACGGAAGGGTATCAGTTTAAAGACCTTTACGGGAGCTTTATTAGTGGGCTGTAATTATACAAGGATGTCTAAAAAGTTAAATATAAATCTTTTGTCATATTGAGCGCAGTCGAAATGCTTTAGCTTTCAATTGGTTAAAATCTTCGACTGCGCTCAGACTGACATTTTAAAACTCTTTAGACACCCGCTTCTCTTTCATAATAAGCTTCCAAGCTATACCTGATAAGCCGGCAGATTAAACATAAACGAACTCCCTTCCGAGGGTTTGCTCATTACCGTAATTGTAGTGTCGTGAAGATCCATAATTTTCTTTACTATGGCGAGGCCCAATCCGGAACCCTGTTTTTTAGCACTTTCATTTACTTGCTTGTAGCGGTCAAAAATAAAGGGTTGCTCATTTACAGGTATTCCCGTACCGGTATCAGTAATATTGATAGCCACATTCTTAGCTTGTTTCTGAAGTGATAAGGTTACTTTACCCTTGGGGTTCGTATATTTTATGGCATTTTCTATTAGGTTTTGCAGTGCGCGCTCTACCAGACTAACATCTGCGAACACGATACAATTTTCTTCAGGGTTTTCTATGGCAAGTTGAATCTGTTTTTTTTCTGCCAACACCTTGAACTTGGCAATGAGGTCATGGGAAAGCTCCGTAATCGAAAAAGGTTCTTTTATAGGCGTAATTTGCTCCGCCTCTAATTTTGAATATTCGAACAATTGATTGATAAGTTTAGACAATTTGTCGACATTATCATGGGTAATCTGCAGGTATTCCTCCTTTTCAGCTTCTGTTAGGGTCTTGTTTTTGATCTGTAGCGTCTCAATATAGCCTTTTAAAACGGCGAGAGGCGTCCTTAAATCATGTGATACATTGGCAATCAATTCCCTACGGAGTAAATCAACGGACTTCATCTTATCCATATTACCCACTATGGTATCTGCCATGTCATTAAAGGAATTGGCGAAAATAGATATATCCGATGTATTCGGATTCTCAATGCGGGCCCCTAGGTCCCCCTCACGGAATTTTCGAACCGTTCGGGTAATCAGCCTCAGGTTTTTAGTCAGGAACCAAATAGCAAGAAGGCCGAGAAGGGCCGTAAAAAGCATGGTCAAAAACGTGGCCCCTATTCCTAATTTGGCAAAGTACTGGCCCATAAGGTTGTTGTTTACCTCTTGAAACTTGTTGCCAGCGAGAACAATGTAAATGTAACCGTCACGGCCGTCAACGGAATAGGGAGCGGCGGAAAATATTTTTTGTTCCCCAGGATTACGGGGATCATCCCCTAAAACAAATTCTTCCCCATTTGCCTTGATAAATGAATTAATAGGGCCTAAGGCCACACTTTTAGTGGCGTCCTTATCCTCTGGATCTAGGACTACGGAATATAAGATCGCTCCACCCTTGTCCAATAAATAGACCTCAATACCCCGATTAACCGCCATCATATCGTGCATCAAATCCCCGAACAAAGGTTTGTTCACACTACCGTCTTCTAAAAATGGCGAGGCATTTTGAAACTTCTCAGCAATGACGTGATTTGCCACTTCAGATTGTAACCGCTGTGTGGTTTCCTGATTGTGTTTATTGGCAAAGTAACTTGTTATGAATATATAGGAAGCCCCCATGAGCAGCACAAGTATTATAAAAGCTACCCATAGCTTTTTAACCAATTTTGGTGTTAGGGTTTTTTCAGGTGTGCTCATATGGCAATGTCTTCATTAAATTTATAACCCACGCCCCAGGTGGTCAGAATGTAAATGGGGTTGGCCATGTCTGACTCTATTTTAGCACGTAAACGGTTGATATGGGAGTTGACAGTATGTTCATATCCCTCAAAATTATACCCCCAAATAATGTTCAAAAGTTCAGTACGTGTATAATTTCTTCCCGGATTGGAAGCCATTAAAACGAGTAATTCAAATTCCTTTGGTGATAGTTCAATGCGCTGATCATCTACGACAACTTTTCTTTTTTCAACATCAATATGCATGCCTTCAAACGCAATGGAGGAGGAGTTCTTTTCGGTGGTGTCCTTGGTACCCGTTCTGCGCATTACGGCTTTTATCCTAGCTAAAAGCTCACGAATACTGAATGGTTTAGTAATGTAATCGTCTGCCCCGATTTCCAACCCCAGAACGCGATCTATTTCTTCCGATTTTGCCGTAAGCATGATTACCGGGGTATTTTTTTTGGCCCTAAGCCGTTTACAGATCTCAACCCCATCAATTGAGGGGAGTGTTAAATCCAAAATTATTAGGTCATAGTCATTTTTCAATGCCATGTTCAACCCGACCTCCCCATCAGTTGCTGTAGCGGTATTGTAGATTACATCAGCTAAGTGAATCTCCAGCAACTTGATGATTTCCGGATCATCTTCAATTATCAGAATGTTCTTCATAATACAACACGAAAGAAGTTAAAAAGTATCACAACAGTATCACAAGTGGTATAAAAGACCGGAATTTTGGGTCCAAGCGTCCTAGTAAATCCTGAACTAAAGATAGTGATTTGGGGCAGTTTGTTGGATTCGTGATTATTCCCAAGAATCAATTTGATTGATTTCTTCAAAATTATAACCACCAACATGTTTTTTCCTATAGGCAATCGCCATCACTGCAAGAGCAATTAATAAGAGATAAACGATTAACATAAAACTTCCAATTGGAAAAAAAGTCGGCGGAATTGCATGGCTGGCATATTCCGAAGTACCAGAAAGTGTCAAAATCGTGCTGATCAATTTGTAGGTATAAATAGGTAAAATGGCATAAAGGCCATATTCCAAATTCCGCATTTGCGGATCGGCAACTTCCTCTTCTCGTATCTTAAACCATAACACATATAAAAATATAAAATGCACAATAGCACTAAGGGGAAGAAGGTAATTTTGTAATTTAAAGAAGTAAAACTGATTGGTGTATAGTCCGTAGAAACTAAAAATAATGGCAAAGAACAATGCAATAAGTGATACCAATAAACCGGTTTTCCAAGGTAGTATTTTTAGAATTCGATTCATGAAGTGCTAGTTTTGGCGGTTATGACCCTAACCACGCAAAGAAAACGATTGTAGTGTTGCCCAAGATGAAGTTTTCGATAAAACGGCTGTAATACTAGGTAATATATAACATAAGAAATATAGCCAAGGTAAACGGTATATTTGTGTGGCCGTTTTTGAGGGGAATTTTTCACAAAGTGTTGGTTAGGTTTACTTTAATAAAGTAAAAATACAAAAAGACGGTAGCTTTCTTACAGGTTTTAAATCGAGTAGCGTAGAAATTTATGCACATAATTATTAACCGTTATCTGGTGAAAACCCAGTTCTTAGGGTTTAGATATAGTGGTTGGCAAAAACAACCCGGGCAAAAGACCTTGGAGGGTATGCTCTCCAAAACACTGAAATACATACTTCCAGACCAGGAGTTCAAGATTCTGGGTGGGGGTAGAACGGATGCCAAAGTATCGGCTTTGGAGTATTATTTTGAGTTGTTTTTAAAAGGTAGCCCCTTGGAAAATATTTCGGACTTCATCGGTTTATTTAATAAAAACCTTCCTCCGGACATACGGGTTTTAGAAATTTCTGCAGTTGATGCGGATTTCAACGTCATTCAGAGTATCAAGGCAAAGGAATATGTTTACTTATTCTCATCTGGTGAAAAAAATCATCCATTTTGTGCACCTTATATGGCCAATATTTTAGAGGAGCTGAATATTGAGGCTATGAAGGAAGCTGCGGCCCATTTTGTTGGTACGTATGATTTTTCTACCTATACGGCCCGTCTAAGAAATAATACAAAAACAGTGAGAACAATTGAGTCCTGTTATATAGCGGAAAATACGCTGCTCACTGCGAACTTTTTCCCCTCTAAAAGTTTTGCACTTCATATTACCGGAGAAGGTTTTATGCGCTATCAGGTACGTATGATTATGGGGGCATTGATACAGTTGGGTAAAGGCGAACTTACTTTTGAAAGTATTAAAGCTTCTTTGGAACCTAATAATGATATTCATTTGACCTTTGTTGCCCCGGGATCGGGACTTTTATTGAATTCAGTCGATTTTGGTCACAACAAGATGAATTAGAATATAGTACATGATGTAAAACTGTACTTTAACCATCAACGCTAATAATAAAGATCTGCTAACCGCACCAGGCCCAAAAATTTAAATATTTTTGGATTTCGATATAAAATGCCCGACATGGCTAAAAGTGATATGCGGGAAGGGTAAACGTAGAAGGTTTGGGGGATTCCTAAGAAATTGAAAAATAAGAATGAGAAGACTTAAGATTATATTAATTACCTTGACTTTACTGTATGTTGGGTTGACAATAATGACGTACATTTTTCAAGAAAGACTTGTTTTTTTTCCATCTAAAATGCCCGCGAACCATGAGTTCGATTTTTGCCAGAACTTTGAGGAGTTCAATCTGACGGCGGCCGATGGAGCCGTTTTAAATGCAGTACATATAAAACAAGGCAGCGCAAAGGGTGTTGTGCTCTACTTTCATGGGAACTCCGGTAATATTTCCCATTTGGGGCATGTGGCCAACCTTATGAGTCGAAGGGGATTTGATGCCATTTTAATAGATTACCGAACCTATGGCAAAAGTACAGGCGAAATAAGTGAGGAAGCCATTAAAAAAGATGCGCAGTTATTCTATGATTATGCGCTTACCAAATATGGTGAAGATGAGATTATACTCTACGGACGTTCTTTTGGAACAGGGGTCGCGACGGGTCTGGCGGCAGCAAATACTCCCAAAAAATTGATACTGGAATCTCCCTTTTATAGTGCAGTGGAGCTAGGTAAGCATCGTTTTCCCATTTTTCCAGTGGCTTGGCTATCAAAATTTCGGTTTCCCAGTCATGAATACATAAAAGAAGTGAAGTGCCCAATTTACGTTTTTCACGGCAAGGAAGATTTTGTAATTCCCATAGAACAGGCAAAAAACCTGTTTGATGAGATTCCAGGGAATGATAAAAAGTATTATGAGATTAGTGGTGCAGGACATAATTACCTTCAAGATTTTGACGCCTTTAAACTCGGAATAAAAGAAGCACTTAACTAATTTTGACAGTTTGAAAGATGTATATGATATAGATTTGAATTGCGATCTTGGTGAAGGATTAGGTAATGACCATGAATTATTACCGTTTATTTCTTCATGCTCAATTGCCTGTGGAGGACATGCAGGCGATGAAAGTTCTATGCGCGAAGTAATACAACTTGCGTTAAGGAATAAGGTTCTAATTGGCGCACACCCATCTTATCCAGACAAGGAAAATTTTGGGAGGTTTTCAATGGATATTTCAGGCGAGGAGCTAACGACTTCTATTCAAAAACAACTATCAAGGTTGACGGCCATTATAAAAAAGGAAAATGCAGTTTTACATCACATTAAACCGCATGGCGCCCTCTACAATGATTTAGCCAAAGATGAATTATTGTCAAGAACGTTTTTAAACGCCATTCGTGATTATAAAACTACCACTGCCTTGTATGTTCCATATAATTCAATTATTGAGCAGCTAGCCCTAGCAGATGGCTTTAGTATAAAACAGGAGGCATTTGCCGATAGAAATTACAATAACCGAGGATTGTTGGTCCCTCGTAAATTCCCCAATGCGGTAATCACAGAACCAAAAAAAGTGCTGGAACAGCTAGAAAATGTTGTTAAAGGAGAAAAAGTAATATCCGTTGAAGGCTTAGAAATACCTATAAAAGCCCAGACCATTTGCTTACATGGCGATACGCCAAATGCACTTGAAATATTAATGTATCTTTCAGAAAAATTGCCACAGATTAATATTCAAATTATAAAGTGAACTATAATATTACAATACGATCTTTTGGGCATCACGCTGTCTTGATTGAATGGCCAAATAGAGTGGAGGAATCTATTTTAGATGATATTCTGGGTTATATAGAAACGCTGAAAACAAAGGTGGCTATGCCGGAATGGGAATTAGTGCCGGCCTATAATTCTCTCACCATGATCCATCGTAATGGGACATTAAATTTCTTAAAGTTGAGAACGCAATTACTTGATTGGTATAAGGAAGATAGGCCTATTAAAATGAGAGATAGATTTCTATGGCGTCTTCCTGTCTGTTATGACTTTGATTTTGGTATTGATCTGCTTGACGCATCTGAGTTTTTGGGTATGGAAACTTCGGAACTCATAACAATGCATACCGCACAAAAATATACAGTTTATGGCATTGGGTTCTTGCCCGGCTTTATGTATTTAGGAGGATTGCCCAAGGAACTTGAAGTGCCAAGAAAAAGTACTCCACGATTAAATGTTGCCAAAGGGGCAGTGGGTCTGGCGGCAAAACAAACCGGTATTTATCCACAAGATTCCCCAGGTGGGTGGAATATTATCGGAAATTGCGCTGTACCCATTTTTGATGCGACGGCAGAACCACCTTGTTTTGTTAGTGTTGGGGATAAAGTACAGTTTTATGCCATAGAACGGGCAGAATATGAACTCCACCTTATTGAGGCCGAGGTGGGTATTTACAAAATCGAAAAAATTCCATTACATGCTTAAGATACTTAAAGCAGGCTTTTTTTCCAGTATCCAGGACAACGGAAGGTTTGGTTTGTTGGATAAAGGGGTGCCAGTGTCCGGGCAGATGGATACGATCACGGCTGCTAAAGTAAATCAGTTGTTGGAAAACAAAAATAACGCCGCGGTTATGGAAATTACCATGACCGGACCGACCTTGGAATTTGAAGAGGACACCTTTATTTGTTTTGGTGGTGCAGAAATGTCGGTAACCCTTAACAATGAACCAATTTATCCGTACAAAGTACATAAGATCGTTGGTGGTGATATTTTGTCCTATGGGAAATTGAAGAAAGGTTTTCGCAACTACCTAGGAGTTAAAAATGGGTTCAATACCGAAAAAGTACTAGGTAGTCATTCATTCTACTTTCCACTTACGGTCAAGAGTCATATTGAAGATGGAATGGAAATCAACTATGAAATTATTTCCGATTTTACGCCAAAACTACCGGAATTGAAAATAGATTCCTTGTTGGATGAGACTGTTCTTGAGGTATCTCCGGGCCCGGAATATGAAATGTTATCAGATGACCAATTGCTTGACCTGTTCCAAAATGAATTTTCAGTAGCTAAGGAGAACAACCGCATGGCGTATCAGCTAAATGATAGTATTCCCGAACACCAAGTTTCAATCTTAACATCCGCTACAATGCCGGGTACCGTACAGTTAACACCTTCGGGAAAACTAGTGATATTAATGAAAGACGGACAGACAACCGGTGGGTATCCCCGTATTTTGCAGCTTACCGAAGAAGCCATTGTAATTTTATCCCAGAAGAAATTTGGGGATAAACTCACTTTTAAAAGAACAAATTCCTAAGCGTTCCTAAAACTATCAAAAAGGCGAAACGGAAGCAGCCTCAAAATACCATAAAAAGAATTTTATGATTTGGTGCTTTGCTATATTTAAATTAAACTTGCAACAATGAAAGTGTTTATAGAAAACGTTAGCCTTATTATCGTCCCTGAAAGGGGATGATACGGTTACGTTATATTTTAAAGGCCTGTATCAATGAAAATTGTTACAGGCTTTTTCTTTTGGTATAGATTGAATATGATAAAATATTATGCTTACTTGTTTGATAATCAATAATATAACAACAATTGAATACAGTTGAATTTAAAGTGTTAATTCTTGCTGCCTCTTTAGGCCCTATAAAAGCCAATATATTTGAAAATAGAACCAGAAAACTGAACGATCAATACCCATATGAAATTGAACAAATACAGTAAAAATGTTACTCAGGACCCCACGCAGCCGGCCGCACAGGCAATGCTCTACGCCATAGGCCTGAGTGAAGACGACCTAAAAAAACCATTGATAGGTATTGGTAGTACGGGCTATGAGGGCAATCCTTGCAATATGCACTTAAACGATTTGGCTTTAGAGGTTAAGCAGGGCGTAAATGAAAGTGGGTCTGTAGGCTTGATATTTAATACCATAGGAGTAAGTGATGGGATTTCTATGGGCACGTATGGCATGCGGTACTCCTTGCCATCTCGAGACATCATTGCCGATTCTATGGAAACTGTTGTTCAGGCCATGAATTATGACGGTCTGGTTACCGTTGTCGGCTGCGATAAGAATATGCCTGGTGCTTTAATGGCCATGATACGTCTGGACCGTCCGTCGGTTTTGGTATATGGGGGAACCATAGCATCCGGATGTTTTAAGGATAAAAAATTAGATGTGGTTTCTGCTTTTGAAGCGTGGGGAGAGAAAGTTGCCGGAACCATGAATGAAGAAGATTATAAGGGCGTCATACAGAACGCTTGCCCTGGTGCCGGTGCCTGTGGCGGCATGTACACGGCAAATACTATGGCATCGGCGATTGAGGCACTTGGTATGGCAATGCCATATAATTCCTCAAACCCCGCAATCGGAAAGACAAAGCAAGATGATGCGATTCGTTCGGGAAAGGCCATAGGACTACTGCTTGAAAAGGACATTAAGCCCAGTGATATCATTACAAGGAAATCATTTGAAAATGCGGTACGTCTGCTTACACTGTTGGGCGGATCTACGAATGCGGTACTTCACTTTTTGGCTATAGCAAAAGCCGCTGAAGTTGAGTTTACCTTAGACGATTTTCAGAAAATTAGTGACACCACACCATTTTTGGCAGATCTTAAACCAAGTGGAAAGTTTTTGATGGAAGATGTACATCGCGTTGGTGGTGTTCCGGCGGTTATGAAATTTATGCTTGAAAATGGAATGCTTCATGGCGATTGCCTCACGGTAACCGGTAAGACCATAGCAGAAAATTTGGCCGATGTACCTAGTTTGTTAAAAGGACAAAAAGTAATTAAACCATTGGATGCTCCAATTAAGGAAACAGGACATTTAAGAATACTATATGGCAATCTAGCCGAGAAAGGTGCGGTAGCCAAAATCACCGGTAAGGAAGGCCTTCATTTCTCAGGTCCGGCTAAAGTATATGATGACGAATTTTTGGCAAATGCCGGAATCGGTCGGGGAGAAGTTAAAAAAGGGGATGTAGTGGTCATTCGCTACGAAGGTCCTAAAGGAGGGCCGGGGATGCCTGAAATGTTGAAACCTACCGCCGCCATAATGGGTGCCGGTTTGGGTAAAGATGTAGCCTTGATTACTGATGGTCGCTTTTCCGGAGGTACACACGGTTTTGTGGTCGGTCATGTTTGCCCTGAGGCACAAGAAGGAGGAACAATTGGTTTATTGAAAGATGGGGATGTGATCACCATTGACGCAGAAAAGAACAGCATATCAGTTGCTTTAACGGATGCCGAATTGACGGACAGAAGAGAAAACTGGAAGCAGCCCGATTTGAAAGTCAAAAAAGGAAGTTTATACAAATATGCAAAAACAGTTTCGTCAGCCTCACAAGGTTGTGTTACCGATAAGTTTTAAGAAAGACGAGATAGCTGAAGAGCCGAATAAATATCAAGTTTTTGAACCCTGATTATGGAAACAGTAAAAGAAAAGCAAAAGGAAACCAAAAAGAAATCAGCTATGAAAATTAGTGGGGCAGAAGCCATTGTTCATTGTCTTTTGGCGGAAGGTGTTGACCTATTGTATGGTTATCCGGGAGGGGCCATTATGCCCGTTTATGACGAACTATATAAGTTCCAAGATAAGCTAACCCATATTCTCACGCGCCACGAACAAGGCGCTACCCATGCCGCCCAAGGTTATGCCAGGGTTTCCGGCAAGGTTGGCGTGGCCATGGCCACCTCAGGACCGGGAGCTACCAATCTGGTTACGGGACTGGCAGACGCCCAGATCGATTCTACCCCAATGGTTTGCATTACTGGACAAGTACCAAGACATTTATTAGGTTCCGATGCTTTTCAAGAGACGGATATTATTGGTATTTCTACCCCTGTAACCAAATGGAATTATCAAATTACCAGGGCTTCGGAGATTCCAGAGATTATGGCTAAGGCCTTTTATATTGCTAAATCAGGAAGACCGGGACCCGTTTTAATCGATATTACGAAGAATGCCCAGTTTGATGAATTTGAGTTCAGTTATGAAAAATGTACAGGAGTACGTAGCTACAAGGCAACCCCTAAACCCGATATGAAAGCTATTGAATCCGCAGCCGGCCTTATCAATAATGCCAAAAGACCTTTTATTGTTTGGGGGCAAGGCGTCATTTTGGGGCAGGCAGAGGAAGAATTGAAGGCGGTCGTCGAAAAAGCAGGGATTCCTGCCGCATGGACGATTATGGGCGCCTCGGCATTAGATACGGACCACCCATTAAATGTAGGTATGGTAGGGATGCATGGTAATTATGGCCCTAATATATTGACGAACGAATGCGATTTGCTCATTGCTATAGGCATGCGTTTTGATGATCGCGTTACCGGTAGTTTAGATACCTATGCGAAACAGGCAAAAGTGATTCATTTTGAAATCGACCCTGCCGAAGTCAATAAGAATGTAAAGGCGGATGTTGCCGTTCTCGGGAATTCAAAAGAAACCTTGGCACTGTTGCTTCCCTTACTTAAAGAAAATGAGCATAAGGAATGGCGTAATACCTTTGCTGAGAAGTATAAAACTGAATTTGATCAAGTCATCAAGAACGACATTCACCCAACAAAGGATGGTCTTACCATGGGCGAAGTTATTGAGGAAATCAATCTCGCCTCAAAGAACGAGGCCGTAATTGTTACCGATGTAGGGCAGCACCAAATGATAGCTTGTCGTTATGCAAAGTTCAATCAATCCAAAAGTAACATTACCTCAGGCGGTCTGGGTACTATGGGCTTTGCATTGCCAGCGGCAATAGGTGCAAAAATGGGTGCAATGGATAGGGAAGTCGTTGCTATTATTGGAGATGGCGGATACCAGATGACGATACAGGAGCTGGGTGTTATTTTTCAGCATCAAATTCCGGTTAAAATCGTTGTATTGAACAACGATCATTTGGGAATGGTAAGACAATGGCAGGAGTTATTTTTTGATAAACGGTATGCGTCTACGGTCATGGTGAATCCAGACTTTGTAAAGATTGCTGAAGGGTACCATATAGAATCGAAAAGAGTTAGTGAGCGCAAAAATTTAAAAGCTACCATTCAAGAAATGATAGCTTCAGATAAGCCCTACTTCTTAGAAGTAAAAGTTGAAAAAGAGGACAATGTATTTCCGATGATACCCTCTGGGGCTTCGGTTTCAGATGTGCGATTAAAATAATAAGTCGCATCGCCGGTCGGCAGACTGGCCAGGACTGATAGGATGATTATGAACGATTCAAAGATTAAAGACATACCGAACATTCATTCAGAGATTGAGCAAAAGTCAGTCGATATAGGTTTTACCATGCCGTCAGATTTGTACGTAGGTACGTTGCTAAAGACTTTAATCAGTTCAAAACCGTCAGGTAATTTTTTAGAGCTGGGCACGGGTATTGGATTAAGTCTTTCTTGGATGGTTGATGGAATGGATGAAGGTTCGTGCCTGACCACGGTAGATAATGAGCAGGATTTGATTGGTATTGTAAAAGGATATTTTGATAAGGACCAGCGCATAACAATTGTTTGTGCTGATGCCACAGATTGGATAAAGCAGTATCATGGGCCTATGTTCGATTTGGTATTTGCAGATGCTTGGCCCGGAAAATATAGCGAAACGGAAGAAATTTTGGCACTCGTAAAAGTAGGAGGGTTTTATGTTGTTGATGATATGAGTTTTCAATCGAATTGGCCAGATGGGCACGAAAAAAATGTGGACCGTTTAGTAGCCTATTTAGAAATGAGGGAAGATTTTACCCTGACCAAACTAAATTGGTCCACTGGATTGATTATAGCGGTAAAAACAAACTAATGATAAGGTCGCGGGAGCGAAATATAAATAATTCACTGATTAGTAAGAATTAGAAATAAGTAGTAATGGAAAAAGAATGGTTCACCATCTCCGTGTATTCTGAGAATAACGTTGGATTGTTAAACAGAATCTCAGGAATATTTTTAAAAAGGCATATCAATATAGAAAGTTTGAACGTGTCTAAATCGGAAATTGATGATGTTTCTAAGTTTACGATTGTTGTGCATACCACTGAAAAATGGGTACATAATATTGTTGGGCAGCTAGAAAAACAAATAGAGGTCATAAAGGCATTTTATCATACTGATGACGAGACCATCTACCAAGAATCGGCACTTTTTAAAATAGCTTCTGATTTATTGTTCGATGAACGCCAAATTCAAAATATCATCAAGGATCACAATGCACAAATTGTTACGGTGGCAAGAGGCTTTTTTGTTTTGGCAAAATCGGGACGCAGGCATGAAATTGATGAAATGCATGACGAATTGAAACCGTTTGGGATTATGCAGTTTGTGAGATCGGGACGTATTTCTGTTTCAAAGGAGGAAATGCAAATTTCAGCATTAATAAAAGAGTTTCAACATTAAATTCCCCTTATAAAAAAGGGATTATGGGGGCATTTTTCTAAACAAATAAGAACATTAACGCATTCCCTTCTTCAAGGGAATGAAAAATAAATAATCTATTCATGGCAAATTACTTTAATACACTATCATTAAGAGATCAGTTGACCCAGTTGGGGAAATGTAGGTTTATGGAATCTAGTGAGTTCTCTGATGGCGTATCGGCTTTAAAAGGAAAGAAAATAGTAATCGTTGGTTGTGGGGCGCAAGGCTTGAACCAAGGTCTAAACATGCGGGACTCTGGTCTTGATATTAGTTATGCACTTCGTGAAGGAGCGATAAAAGAGAAAAGGGCCTCTTATGTCAATGCCACCGAGAACGGATTTACAGTAGGTACCTATGAGGAATTGATTCCAGATGCAGATTTAGTCATCAACCTAACACCGGACAAACAGCACACCAATGTGGTCAGTACGGTAATGCCATTGATGAAACAAGGGGCAACCTTATCCTATTCACATGGCTTTAATATTGTGGAAGAAGGCATGCAAATTCGTAAGGATCTCACCGTAATCATGGTTGCACCCAAATGTCCTGGTTCTGAAGTTCGGGAGGAATATAAAAGAGGTTTCGGGGTTCCGACCTTGATTGCCGTGCATCCTGACAATGACCCTCAAGGAAAAGGCTTGGAACAAGCAAAGGCCTATGCCGTGGGTACCGGAGGCCATCGTGCAGGAGTTCTAATGTCTTCTTTTGTTGCGGAGGTAAAATCGGATTTGATGGGAGAGCAGACCATTCTTTGCGGATTGCTTCAAACCGGGTCTATTCTTTGTTTTGATAAAATGTTGGAGAAAGGCATTGATGCAGGTTATGCATCTAAGTTAATCCAATATGGATGGGAAACGATTACAGAAGGAATGAAATATGGCGGAATAACGAATATGATGGATCGCCTTTCAAATCCTGCAAAAATTAAGGCTTTTGAACTGTCAGAGGAGCTTAAGACTATAATGCGACCACTTTTTCAAAAGCATATGGATGATATTATGACAGGTCATTTTTCTAAAACAATGATGGAAGATTGGGCCAATGATGATAAAAATCTTTTAACATGGAGAGCTGCTACAGGTGAAACTGCCTTTGAAAAAACAGCTGCTAGCGATATGGATATTAGTGAACAAGAGTTTTATGACAATGGCGTGTTGATGGTTGCTATGGTGCGGGCAGGGGTAGAGCTTGCTTTTGAGTCAATGACCGAATCAGGGATCATTGCGGAATCCGCATATTACGAATCGTTGCACGAAACACCATTGATCGCGAATACCATTGCCAGAAAAAAACTGTTCGAAATGAATCGTGTTATTTCCGACACTGCAGAATATGGCTGTTATTTATTTGATCATGCCTGTAAACCGCTATTGGCCGATTTTATGACTAAAATCGATACCGATGTAATCGGTACTTCGTATGCAGATGGAAATTCAGTAGATAATGCCAAATTGATAACGGTAAACAAAACGTTACGGGAACATCCTGTAGAAATTGTTGGAGCTCGATTACGTGAGTCAATGACGGCAATGAAACCAATTGTTTAGCGCGATAGACCAAACAATTTCACTTAAATAGAAACATACAAAATTCCCCTTTTCTGTTGAAAAAGGGGGATATATTTCGTTTTTTATAGGCTATACCCGTTTATTGAAGGCTAATACCTCCTTATTTTTCATAGGGAGAAGTCCATTCAACCAACTAGAACTGAAAATAATTCTAAGGTTGGTAACTATTATTTCATTTTTTACACAGGAACATAAAACTATAAGATGATCAAAGAAAATATAGCTATTCCGACTGAATTTCAAATTGATAGCCCCATACATCAAAAAAACTATTTGGTAAATGGCGAACTTAAAAGATGGAGTGGAGAAACTGCAGATGTATATTCCACGATTTCTTCAACTGAGGATTATGCACCCACGTTTTTGGGAAGTGCACCTAATATGGGGGAGTCTGAAGCTTTAGATGCCCTAGATGCGGCTGTGAAGGCCTTTGGAAAAGGCCAGGGAACATGGCCCACCATGCGGGTACGTGATCGTATTGAATGTATGGAGCAATTTGTTGAAAAAATGAAGACCAAACGCGAGGAGGTCGTAAAATTGCTCATGTGGGAAATTGGGAAAACCTTACCCGATTCCGAAAAGGAATTTGATCGTACGGTGGATTACATTTATGACACCATTGAGAATTATAAACAGCTAGACCGGAATTCAGCCAAGTTTCAAAAAAACTCAGGTGTTTTGGCACATATACGGCGTGGGCCTTTAGGCGTAGTGCTCTGTTTGGGGCCATATAACTATCCCCTGAACGAAACCTTTTGCTTATTGATACCAGCAATATTGATGGGAAATACCGCTGTTTTTAAACCCGCAAAAATTGGGGTATTGCTTATAACACCCTTACTGGAAGCTTTTCAAGAGAGTTTCCCCAAAGGAGTGGTCAATATACTGTTCGGTAGGGGAAGAGCCATTGCCGGTCCTATTATGAAAACAGGCAAGATTGATGTTTTGGCCCTTATTGGTCATAGCTCATCGGCCAATGCGCTACAGGAACAACACCCAAAAAGTAACCGATTACGATTGGTATTGGGATTAGAGGCAAAAAACCCTGCAATCGTATTGCCTGATGCAGATCTGGATTTAACTATCAATGAATGCTTGGCAGGAACTTTATCTTTTAATGGGCAGCGCTGCACGGCTTTAAAGGTGGTTTATGTTCACGATGAGGTCGTTGATAAGTTTAACGAACGTTTTGCCGCTGAAGTTGATAAACTATCTTTTGGGAACCCTTGGGAAAAAGATGTAAAACTCACCCCACTACCTGAACCGGATAAACCGGCATATGTTCAAGAGCTGTTGGATGATGCGATTGCAAAGGGCGCAAAAATATTGAACAAAAAAGGTGGTCAACATTCTGACAACTATATTTGGCCTCCTGTTTTATACCCAGTAACCAAAGAAATGCGCGTGTATGAGGAGGAGCAATTCGGGCCGATTATTCCCATACTATCCTTCAACGATATAGAACAGCCCTTGGATGACATGGCAGAGAGCAATTACGGACAACAAGTGAGTTTGTTCGGTAAAAACGTGCATACTTTGGCGCCATTGATCGATACCTTGGCTAATTTAGTCTGTAGGGTAAACTTGAATAGTTCATGTCAGCGCGGTCCGGATGCTTATCCCTTTACGGGAAGAAAAGATTCCGCTGTAGCTACATTGAGTGTTCACGATGCCTTGCGCTCATTCTCCATACGGACTTTCGTAGCCTCGAAAGACAATGAATTGAACAATGAAATTTTAGAGCAATTGCTGGAAACGCGATTGTCTAATTTTGTGAGTACGGATTACATTCTCTAATTGCTAGCCTGAAAAATAATAATAACCTTTGGTGAAATCTAGACTTTTTTGTTTCTGGCATTTGGTTTTGATTTAGCTAAGATGATAGACTTTCAATTATTTCCCCTTTAAGCTAAATTGGAAATTTGCTAAAAAAAGGATACCTTTTTAGTATTCCTAACCATTTTAGCCTTGATTTATGAGCTTTGAAGTCCATGCCGATCTTGTACCCTTATTTCGTGGGTTGGTAACCGGGCTGCAACCTTTTGCAACTGCGCAACAGGTAGAATTGGGGTTTGAAGCTAAAGTTGAAAACTTATTTGCCTCCTATAATCCTGCAGAGGCTCTTTCAGAAATTACCGTGCTACTAAGTCGCATTATTGCATTTATACCGCAATCTTACAAGGTTATGGTCTCTGTTGAAAAATGTAATGAACATGGTGAAGGTTGCCTTCTTAGAATCCGAAATACTGGGGTAGATCTCTCTAAGTTGGGTGAAATCTTATCATCGGTAAGTGAAGGGCTTTCGGTAGAGCGTTTGGAAAAAGGAACTTGTTTCATTGTTGAGATTCCAATAAACCAGGTTGAATCCAAATCACTGAAAACGGGACAAAAGCAATCCCTGTTACCAAAACAATATCCGATGTACCATTCTGTGATGAACAGACGACTTTTCAATCACTTTGCGAATTCAAAACATTTAGAGGAAGCAGCGTCAAAAAGAAACATTAACGAAGGTGTTTTTTTAAAGAAAATAAATGCTGTTATCAAATCAAGAATGGACGATTCGGATTTCAAGGTCGATCAATTGGCGGATGCCGTGGCTTTAAGTCGAACGCAATTGTTTCGAAAACTCAAAAGACTTACACAAATGTCTCCACAAAAATACTTGCGCTTTGTACGTTTAGAAACGGCAAAAAAGTTATTGCAATCCAATGATAGGGAGCTAAATGTAAGTGAAGTCTGTTATAAGGTGGGGTTTGCTAGTAAAAGTCACTTTACCCGATCGTTCCAAAAAGAGTTTGGATTCAATCCATCTAGCTTCAAATAAGTTAAAACATGCAACAGGTACACAAATTTTCGCAACAAGCGGTCAATTTTTGCATTTTTTGAGGCCTTAATTTTGAGTAAGGAAAAAAATATAGTATTAATCTCAAACTTAAGTTATGGATCATCTAAAGAAGAACAGGGAGTTTATCATGAGGTACTTCAACGCTGTTTCGGGGAAGGAAAAGACCAGGGAACTCTGCGAACAATATACCACAGATGAAAATTTGATTGAGCATATTGAATTTTTTGAAAGCGCCTTTCCGAAATACGAGCTCTTTATTGAAGAAATGATTACCGAAGGCAATAAGGTTGTAGTGAAAGGCCGAGCAACTGGTACGCACAAGGGCGAATTGAATGGCATTCCACCGACCGGAAAACAAATGGACCTTCCATTTGTAATTCGTTACACCATCGAAAATGAAATTATTACTGATATGTGGCTTATTGCAGATCAGATGATATTGATGGAACAATTGGGAGTTATGGAACCTGAGGGCACAGCGAGCTAAATGGACATTATTATTTGGCTCGTTCAAGATTTTTCTAAGCGGTTTAGGACGCAAATACAAATAGGGCGGTAATAGTTATTAAAGATCACTGAACAAAAGAGACAGGGCGATCCAGATGGTAATTGGGGGATTGCCAAATGAGGGTGTCCTGGTTCTTTTGTTGATGTTCAAGAAGTTATGCGAGTTTTATAATTGCCGAAAATATAGTTCAAAAGCTCAATAATAATATGGAATCCAAATCTTAGGGTTAGTAATTTGAAATTTAGCATTTTGAATTTGCAACCAGGGGTACTTTATCCTAAATTTATTCGTTTACATTAGGAAGTAAACAATAATTCGGGTGCAGCGATATAAAATCTTGGCAGGAGCCGTGCTTTTGGTGTTCACATTTTTTGGTGCAACAGCTTCAAAAAAAAACACCTATAAATCGGTGGATACTACTTCTGTCCTCGCTCTAGAGAATTCTGCGGTTACACCGAGAAGGACAAAACAGTATACCTCGCGTCAGCAAAAATTAAAAATTGCATTAAGGAAATATTTCGATAAGGCTATTGCATCAGGGGATATCGTTGGTGCAGGAGTTGGTATTGTACATGGTGACTCCATTGTAATTTCCGAAGGATTTGGAAAAAGGGATATCAATGGCGCCGATGAAGTTGATGGCGAAACCATATTTCGACTTGGATCTCTATCGAAGGGATTTACCGGCATACTGGCAGCTGGTTTACAAGCGGAAGGCAAATTAGACTGGAATGACAAGATTGTTGATTATATTCCTGAATTTAGTTTTGGAAATCGAAGCAACACCCATAAAGTTACTTTGGCTCATATCTTGTCACATAGTTCAGGCACCCCATATCACAGTTTTACAAATCTTGTAGAAGAGGGTTTGCCTATGGCAACTATTGCAAAACGGTTCAATGAAGTGAAGCCAATAAGTGAGCCCGGCCAAATGTACAGTTATCAGAATGCCATGTTTTCCCTTTCCCAAGAGGTAATGTTAAAAGCAACAGGTAATGAAATACAAACCTCATTAAAGAACAGGTTTTTTGATCCCTTGGGCATGTCTTCTACCTCTACTGACCATAATGCGCTGCTTCAAGAAGAAAATATTGCGATGCCCCATGCGAAAAGAAGAAAAGGGTGGAGGAGTTTACCGTTAAGAAATAGATACTACAATGCCATAGGCGCTGGGGGAATTAATGCAAGTTCCCTTGATATGGCCAAGTGGATGCGCTTTTTGCTGGGGCATAACCCAGAGGTATTGCCGTCTGCTACCATCGAAAAAGCGGTAAACCCTTTTATAGCTATTGGTTATAATAACAAATACTACCAACGTTGGCCAGGGCATAAACAATCATACTATGGCTTTGGCTGGCGGGTCCATACATACCAGGAAGGGAGCAATGCCAAGGAAAATACGATATGGCATCATGGCGGGAGTGTTAACAATTATAGAAATGAGATTGCACTGTTTCCAGAAGCTGATATTGGTATTTGTGTACTTCTAAATGGGAATTCGAAATTGGCCCGAACGGTAATCCCGGATTTATATAAGATTGTTAAGGATAACTACCAATAATCACTTTTACCACTTCATTTTAATAGATTTGTTCACTAGGTAAACTAGTGAGGTCAGGTGACTTGTTTCCACTCTAAAAACCGTTTATATTTAGAGAATTGCTGGATAAAAGAAAACCATATGATTAAAATAGCCTACATCGGTGCTGGTAGTTTACAATTTGGACCAGTTATCGTGCAAGACATTTTGATGAGCACAACATTATGTCAAAATGGTTTGGAGCTCTATTTAATGGATATCGAAAAAAACCATTTAGACCATGTAGTCAAGCATGGTAACTATGTCAACGAAAAGCTAGGCCGTAAGGCTAAAATCATCGCCACCACAAATAGGGATGAAGCCATCAAAGACGCAAATTTTGTCATTTGCGCCCTTGAAAAAGACCGCAATGTATATTGGTCACAAGATTTTCATATCCCTAGAAAATACGGCTTCAGACAAGTATACGGTGAAAATGGGGGCGTAGGTTCGCTTTTTCATGCACTACGGAATATCAGGGTTATTATGGATTTAGCTAGAACTATGGAAAGGTTATGTCCTGACGCCATGCTTTTGAATTTCTCAAATCCAGAGCATAAAATATGTGAAGCAGTAACCAGATTAACTTCAATAAAGACGGTGGGATTATGTCATGGCGTTTTTATGGGCAGGGAACAATTGTCAGAGTTATTAAATGTTCCCCTAAGCGATTTACAAACCAAGGCCTGCGGCATCAATCACTTTACCTGGTTTCAAGAGATCAAACAAAAATCTACGGGTGAAGACCTATACCCGAAATTACGCACGATTGAACAAAAAGGCGATTGGTTGGCCAAATGGCATGAGTTGGCTTTGGGTAGAATTCTTTTCCGACGCTTTGGGCAGTGGCCTTCACCCGCTTCCAATCATTATGGGGAATATCTCCGTTGGGCAGAGGAATTCGTGATTCCTCAAGTACAATTTTTCTATGACCCCTATGAAGGCCATCCATGGGAAAACAATCAAATTCCTGAAGGGGTATATACCGTTGATCGGGTTGATTATGAGAGGGAATGGAACAAAGATTGGAGCAAGAAACTTTTGCCGGTAGGAAGCACAGAAGAAATACAATTGGAAAATGAAGACGGAAGTTTTAAGAGTTCTGGCGAAATAGCGACGCAAATTATGGAATCTGTCATCAACGATGAAAACATGTGGCTTGAAGCTGTCAATGTTCCTAACCAAGGGGCTATTCCGAATTTACCAGATAATTTGGTTGTAGAACTTCCGGCCTATTGTAATGCAAGAGGTATCCAACCAGTTACCATGGAACCGATTCCTGAAGGCATTGCCGCGACAATTCGATTACATGCCAGTATTCACCAACTTTTAGTAGAAGCTTACAATGAGCAATCTAAAGACAAGTTATTGCAAGCGATCTTAATTGAACCTACTGTAAACTCCTATCGAAATGCTATCGACATGTGCAATGAAATGCTGAACTTACAAAAAGAGGTACTACCTCCACTTTATTAAATGAACGCAAACGATCAACTTCAAAACCAACATGTCT
This sequence comes from Aggregatimonas sp., assembly GCA_965238025.1. Lineage (GTDB taxonomy): Bacteria > Bacteroidota > Bacteroidia > Flavobacteriales > Flavobacteriaceae > Pelagihabitans. The sequence goes on from OZ250162.1 coordinate 3,138,731, forward strand.
ATGGACTTGAATTCCTAGATTGGGCGGTTATTGTTGGATATATGCTATTGTCAATAGGGATTGCGTTTTTTGTTGCAAAGCATAAATCAAAAAACATTACGGATTTTTTTGTTGCCGGGCGCAACTTGCCTTGGTGGCTCTTGGGCACTTCAATTGCCGCAACATGGTTTGCCACCGATGCCCCTTTGGCGGTGACCGCATTGGTCCGCAGTAAGGGTATTTATGCGAATTGGCTCTGGTGGTATTTAGGCACAGGTATCATGATGATGGTCTTTTTTTATGCCAAATACTGGCGTCGGGCAGAAATACTAACAGATGCCGAAATGATCGAACTTCGGTATAGTGGTAAATCAGCTTCGGTCCTACGAGGTTTTACGGCTGCCTTCTTCGGAGTTTTCAAAAACTGTATTACCATGGGGTGGGTAATTCTGGCCATGCTCAAATTCTCGAATATCATGTTAGGGTGGAGCGCCGAATTTGCCCTTGGTATAACCTTGACCTTTGCACTGATCCATACGCTGACTTCTGGTATTAAAGGGGTAGTAATTTTGGATATGCTGCATTTTTCAACGGGAACCATTAGTACTATCGTACTCGCTATTTTAATCTTGATTCAAGTAGGTGGACCTTCGGAATTGGCTATTCAAATTGCGGCACGTACTGATGCTCCTCCGGGCGTGTTGGATATGTTTCCCGACCTATCACATATTGGGGCCATCGAAATGATAGCCTTTGTTTGCCTTATAGGCGTATTATGGCTTGGGCAGGCGCAGGGCGATGGTTATATTGTACAACGCCTGTTCTCCGCAAAAACAGAAAAACATGCCATCAAGGCTTCCCTTTGGTTTGCAGTAGCCGGGGTAGTCATTCTGACATGGCCTTGGATTGTGGTGGGTCTGGGCTCCATTATTATCTTGCCCATTTCTGAAGCATCTACTGCTCTGATGCAAGATCCTGAATTGGCATATCCGATGATGATCAATGCAGTCCTGCCCGAGGGATTAAAAGGGCTTTTGGTTGCAGCCTTCATGGCAGCTTTTATGAGTACCGTTGATACGCATTTATGTTGGGGCGGTTCGTATATGGTCAATGATATTTACAAACGTTTTGTCAATACCAAAGGCAGTGATAGCCACTATTTATTTGTTTCCCGAGTGAGTATTGTGCTATTATTACTACTATCGGCTGTTGCTGCATGGCAAATGGATAGTATTGCAGGGGCCTGGGTTTACATTATCGAAATTATTTCCGGTATCGCAATTATATTGATGCTACGTTGGTTTTGGTGGCGTATCAATGCATGGTCAGAAATTACGAGTATGATTTCGGCCCTGGTCTTGGCCAATGGATTTTTATGGGCCAAATGGATGCATGATTTTGGATGGGTAAATGATACCTTATTTGAACAAGTAAATGGTTGGTACCAAGACGATGTTGCGCTCATTCGTGCAACGGTAATTCTAGTGTTATGTACCGCGATAAGTTTCGTTGTGACGTTTGCCACCAAGCCTGTAGATAATGACAAATTGCTTGTGTTCTACAAAAAGGTACGCCCTAAAGGATGGTGGGGCCCCATAGCGGCCCAAGTACCGCATCTTGTTGATACTAGTAGTTCACGAGGTTCTTGGCTAGGGTTTGTTTTTGGAGTCATCTTTTTGAACAGTACTTTATTCAGTGTGGGACATTTGGTGTTAGGTAGTTATACCACTGCTTTGGTACTAATCACGATTGGTGGAATAACAGGTTGGTTGACATTAAAACAGGTAGAAACGGTAAAAACACAAGAAACCCCATGAACATCGAATATTTTTCAAATACCAAAGCAATGAGCCAACAGGCTGCGACGTATGTACTTGAAGAAGTCCGCCTGAACCCTGAATTATTGCTATGTACGGCGACCGGAAACTCCCCAGAAAACCTCTACCGAATTTTAGCTGAGAAAAGTCAAGATCATAGAGGCCTGTTCGAAAAAACCCGTATTATTCCTTTGGATGAATGGATAGGTTTACCAACTGCTGAGGGATCTTGCCACTCCTATATTTCTGAACATGTACTAAAGCCGTTAAGAATATCAAAAGAGCGGTATTTTGGTTTTAATGTAAATACAACACCTCTTGAAAAAGAATGTACTCGTATTCAGCAATTGCTCAGGAAAAATGGTCCTATTGATGTGTGTATCCTAGGCTTGGGAAAAAATGGTCATTTGGGTTTTAACGAACCGGCGCACATACTGCAACCGTATTGCCATATCGCGAACTTAACACCACAATCGCAGGAACACAATATGATTATGGGCATCCCGACAAAACCGGTCAAAGGGTTGACTTTAGGAATGCAAGATATTTTGGCCTCTAAAAAGATATTTCTATTGATTTCTGGTAACGGCAAAAGGGCTGCTGTAAAGCAACTGCTTTCCGGGGTAGCAACAAATGACTGTCCAGCGACATGGCTTTGGAAACATTCTAACGTATATTGCCTCATTGTGAATTGAGGTCATATTCCACTTTTTTACTTCAAAAAACAGTAATTGGGTTTATGAAAACGCCGCGTAAACACTTATTAAACGATGATACTTTTTTTAAGACCAATAAAAGAGAACCTGTTACGTAACGAGAAGACCTCAATCGTTAAAGTGACATCTTTATTTTTTACTGCCAATAATCCATAGGACACCACCGGTGCCACCAAGCCCAATACCCGCTGCAAGCGCAACAATACCAAAACCACCACGGGCATCGCCCTCGCAATCACCATTTACACAATTGTAGTACAGTTCATCGGCTCCCGCAACCATAATACCGCCCAGAATAGCTAGGGGTACGCCAATATAGGTGAGTATACGCCCGGTCTTTTCCATACCGTTTCTACTTTTTTTAAAGCCTAAAGTTGTATTCAAATTGTTTGCAAGAATTGCTGAATTGGCATATTCGACGGTCATGAAATTCACTGCTGTTTCACTTGATGGTAACTCAGTGTAAGAAGCCATGGATGTTTCAAAATCGCTGAAGATGAATGTCTGCGATAGGTTGGACAAATCCAGACCAGAATCTAAATTATTCTGGGCATTTGCGTTATAAGCAATTAAAAGAATAAAAAGGGGTGCTAATTTTTTAAGGAACATATGTCTAGTTTTGGTTGGTTCTTATGTAACGCCTCTTTTACAGAAAAAGTTGCTTAAGCAACGTATAAAAAATCAATTTACATATTTTCTGCTAGCACATAGGAATGAACGGTCACATTTTAGATAATAGTACGCTTAAGAACGGTGAAGGTGAAAATTGTTTGAATTTTTTATATCTTTCCTACCACACTAATCCTTTAAAATTATATCATGGGAAAATTGGAAAATTATACAGAATCGGAATGGGAAGTTGTATCATCCGTACCACAACTGGTTGGGGTTGCGATGGCCGGCGCTGGTAGTAGTGGGCTCATTGGTTCGACCAAGGAAATGTTCGCTAGCGCGCGAAGCATCATGTCCGCAAGAAAGGAATATGAAGGGAACACTTTAATACAATCTATATTACCGGACACTTCAGATCCAAAAGCTGCAATGGCCGATGCCAAAGCACAACGGGAAATAGTTATGGGCAGATTAAAATCGAGTGGGGTAAAATCTTCGGAAGAGCTACAAAATTTTATTTTGCAGGATTGTGAAAAGGCCGTCCAAATTTTGGAGCAGAAAGAATCGGCCGAAGTAGTAAGCGGCTATAAGCAGTTGGTACTCCAGGTTGCAGAAAAGGTTGCTAATGCAGCTAAAGAAGGAGATTTTTTAGGTTTTGGAGGAGAACGTTTCAGTGAAAAAGAGCAGAAACTTTTTGCCGATCTTAAGGCAAAAATTGGGTAACCATACATTGGTTTCAACTTAGTATAGCGCCTTTGGATTTTTATCCAAAGGCTTTTTTATGTCATTGAATTGGAGTGTATAAATGATGAGGCATCCAGTTTTAATTGGCTTAAGATGGCCCATATTTACCAATTATGTTGGCAACTATAAAAGATAAACGTTGTAGTTCTTGAGGCGTTAAATTCATTTTGAAAGAGTAAATCAGGTAGCTTGTCTAAAATTATATGTCAGTGAATTATTTTTTTGGTTCTTAGCGAAAACGTTTTCGTAACACCATTAAAACCATTGACTAGATATGACAAACGCTATTGAATCTATTTTACCCCTAGATCAAGTAGGAATGAACGACCTCGCCAAGGTGGGAGGTAAGAACGCCTCACTTGGAGAAATGCTTCAAAATTTGACCTCACAAAATATACGTGTACCAAAGGGTTTTGCCGTAACGGTAGATGCCTTTGATGCTTTTATAGAAGAAAATGATTTAAAGGACAAGATAAATGATGCCATGAAAGGTTTGGACGTTGCGGACATTGTTCAGCTGAGAAAAACTGGCTCCCAAATTCGAAAACTGATTTCAAACGGCAAATTTCCGGTTTCGGTCGAAAAGGCCATTTTAAAGTCATATTATGAACTTTCGGAGGACTATGACCAAGAAGCTACGGATGTAGCCGTTCGTTCTTCGGCAACCGCCGAAGATCTTCCAGATGCCTCCTTTGCCGGACAGCAGTCTACCTATTTAAATATTCGTGGTGGCGAAATGTTACTTACGGCGATAAGAAGTTGTTTTGCTTCTTTATATACCGATAGGGCAATTTCATATCGCTCTTCAAGGGGATTTGATCATTTTGCGGTCAAATTATCGGTCTGTGTTCAAAAAATGGTACGTTCAGATTTAGGAATGTCCGGGGTGGCATTTTCATTGGATACGGAAAGTGGTTTTAAGGACATTATCCTTATCAATGGTGCCTATGGTCTTGGCGAGCTGGTTGTGGGTGGTGAAATTTCACCCGACGAGTTTTTGGTTTTCAAACCTACATTAAAGAAAGGGTATCCTGCTATTATCGACAAAAAATTAGGAAAGAAAACCCACAAAATGGTCTACGGTAATAAACCCTTTGAGACCGTTAAAAGAGTACCAGTAGATAAAAAAAGACAAAAGCAGTTCTGTCTTAATGATGCTCAGATAATCGAATTGGCGGAATGGGTTCAAAAAATCGAGGAGTATTATAGCAGCAAAAGGGGCGCATGGTGTCCCATGGATGTGGAATGGGCAATAGATGGCCTATCCAACGAACTTTACATTGTTCAGGCAAGACCTGAGACCATTCACTCCCAAGTTCAAGGTGAAACCGTTAAAGAGTACGAAATCGAAGATTCCAATAAGCTGGCCGATAAACTAATTCTCGAAGGTGTTGCTGTAGGGGATAAAATTGGTAGTGGTAAAGTCAGAAGAATTCTTACCCTAGATGGCAGGGATGGTAGTTCTGATGAAACCGATTTTAAAGAAGGTGAGGTTTTAGTAACCGAAATGACCGATCCTGATTGGGAACCCCTAATGAAAAAGGCTTCCGCCATTATTACAGAAAAGGGCGGACGGACGTGCCATGCTGCTATCGTAGCAAGGGAAATTGGGGTACCCGCATTAGTTGGTGCCGTTAACGCAACAAATATCTTGGAAGATGGTAGGGAGGTATCTGTTTCCTGTGCTGAAGGTAGTGTTGGAAAGGTGTACGACGGCGCTATTAAATATACATTGCACGAAACAGCTTTTGATGAATTTCCAAAAACCGAAACACCTATCATGATGAATGTAGGTTCGCCAGAACTCGCTTTCCAATATCGAAAAATACCCAATGCCGGAGTTGGTTTGGCCCGAGAGGAATTTATTATAAACAATTATATAAAGGTGCACCCGCTTGCGCTATTGAAACATCGTGATTTAAAGGATAAGGAACTTACCGCTGCCATTTCTGAATTAATGCAAGGCTATAAAAGCGAAGAAGAATTCTTTATTAACAAATTGGCACAAGGCATCGCCAAAATTTCCTCGGCCTTTTATCCTAATCGTGTAATTACCAGGCTTTCTGATTTTAAATCAAACGAATACTTTAATTTATTAGGCGGTAAATATTTTGAGCCGCATGAAGAGAACCCGATGTTGGGCTGGCGTGGGGCTTCAAGATACTATTCCCAAACCTTTAAAGAAGCATTTGTTTTGGAATGTAAGGCGCTTAAAAAGGTTCGCGACGAGTACGGTCTTGAAAATACGACGATAATGGTTCCTTTTTGCCGTACACCTCAGGAGCTTGAAAAAGTTCTCGAAATTATGGAGGAAAACGGACTTAAAAGGGGAGAGGGAGGACTTGAAGTATATCTTATGGCCGAACTGCCCTCCAATGTTTTACTGGCAGAGCAATTTGCTCCTATGATCGACGGGTTTTCAATAGGCTCCAACGATTTAACGCAACTGACCTTGGGTCTTGATAGGGATTCCAGTCTTGTAGCCCATCTATATGATGAGCGCAACGAGGCAGTTAAAGCAATGATCAGAAACCTTATCGTTACGGCAAAAAAACACAATACCAAAGTTGGTATTTGTGGCCAGGGGCCGTCTGATTTTCCCGATTTCTCTGCTTTTCTCGTGAAGGAGGGAATCGATACCATTTCGGTAACTCCGGATTCGGTTCTAAAAACCTTAAAAGTAATTAATGAGGTAGAAAAAAAGGATGCGGCTACTTTAAAAGTCAAATCCCTTATAGCAGATTAAATTCATAACAACTTTTAGCCAGTCATATAGCCTCCTTGGTTTATAACCAAAGAGGCTTTTGTATTTTATATATTTTGCGCCAGCCAATCGCCAACCTCACTTGTTTTATACGCGGTACCTCCTTCGGCAAGATCTTCGGTAACAATTCCTTCAGCGAGTGACTTATTCACAGCATCACGAATCGCTTTGGCCTCGGCCTTAAGCTTAAAATCTTCAAATAGCATAGCGGCGGAAAGCACGGTTGCCAGTGGGTTTGCGATATTTTTCCCTGCTGCTTGCGGGTAAGATCCATGTATAGGTTCGTACATAGACACATTACTACCGATGGATGAAGAGGGCATAAGCCCCATAGATCCAGAAATAACGGAAGCTTCGTCGGTTAGGATATCGCCAAAAAGGTTGGCGGTTATCATCACGTCATATGAACTTGGCCATTGTACCAAGCGCATGGCAACAGCATCTACAAATTCGTAGCTAACTTCAACCTCAGGGTATTCTTTTTCCAATGCCTGTACCGTTTCACGCCACAATCTTGAAGATTCCAATACGTTTGCTTTATCTACACAGCAGAGTTTTTTGGTACGGCCCATGGCCATTTCAAACCCTTTTCTTGCCAAACGTTCAATTTCATACCGCTCATAGGTCATGGTGTCAAAAGCTGTGTTTCTATCATCTTTTCGCCCACGTTCCCCAAAATATACACCGCCGGTCAGTTCTCGAAGAATAATCAAATCCGTTCCTTCTATTCGCTCCTTTTTCAACGGGGATTTGTCTATTAAAGAAGGAAATGTAAATGTGGGCCGTACGTTGGCAAATAAACCCAGTTTTTGGCGCATTTTTAGTAATCCCTGTTCCGGACGAACCTTTGCCGAGGGGTCATTGTCGAAACGAGGGTGACCAATGGCACCGAATAGAACGGCATCTGCATTGGCACATATTTCGTGTGTTGTATCTGGGTATGGCTCCCCAACGGCATCAATAGCCGCAGCTCCTGTTAAGGCTGGTTGCCAATTTATTACATGGTTGAACTTCTCTGCAATGGCATTACAAACCTTTACAGCTTGGTCTATTACTTCTGGTCCAATACCATCTCCGGCTAATAGGGCAATGTTTAGTTTCATTAATAATGTTTTAACTTCATTCCTGTGAAGACAGGAATCTTTTTAAGTTGGTTTTAAGTTTCAATTTTCTAGTATCATGGTCATTCAACTACCAGCGCGAAGATTCATCCCGGCCGGCACTCAGAATGCATTATATTATATTCAGCATTTTTTCAGTGGCTTTAATGGCACTAACGGTTTGATCGGAATCCAAACCTCTTGAGGTAAATTCTTTTCCATCTATTTGCCAAGTAATGAGTGTTTCACATAATGCATCTGAATTACTTCCGGGAGGAATACGTACAGCGTAATCCACCAATTTGGGTAATTCTAACTTTAACGATTTGTAAATTTTTCGCAACGCGTTTACAAAAGCATCGTATTGTCCGTCTCCAGAAGCATTTTCTTCATATGATTTTCCATTGATTTCCAAAGAAAGAGTAGTAGACGGCTTTAATCCTTTAGAATGGGTCAACACATACGATTTTACAAATACCTTTTGTTGAAAATCCGTATCAAGAACATCTGAAATAATATAGGGCAAATCTTCCTTGGTTACGCGCTCTTTTTTATCACCTAGCTCAATTATTCGACCAGTTACTTTTTTAAGTTCTTCATCGTTTAAAGTGATACCCAGCTCCTGCAAGTTTTTTTGAATATTCGCCTTACCTGACATTTTACCTAGCGCGTATTTACGTTTTCTACCAAAACGCTCGGGCATTAAATCGCTAAAGTAAAGGTTATTTTTATTATCTCCATCTGCATGAATTCCAGCAGTTTGCGTAAAAACACTATCTCCAACAATAGGTTTGTTCGAAGGAATGGTAATACCCGTAAATGCTGAAACCATTTTGCTGACCTTAAAGAGTGATTTTTCGTTAACGGCGATGTGTACTTCTGGTAAAAAATCATTGATTACCGCAATTGCGCTCGCCATTGGAGCATTCCCAGCACGTTCTCCCATGCCATTTACGGTTAGGTGTAGGCCATGGCAACCTGCTTTTACGGCCTCCATTATGTTGGCTACGCCCAGATCATAATCATTGTGACCATGAAAATCAAAATGGATGTTTGGATAACGCTTTACTATTTCGGAGATAAAATCAAAGGTTTCAGCATACGTTATAACCCCCAAGGTATCGGGAAGTAATACACGTTTTATAGGCTGGGTTGCCAGGAAATCTAAAAATTCAAAAACATATTCTTTGGAGTTTCGCATACCATTACTCCAATCTTCCAGGTATACATTGGTTGCAACGCGCTGCTTCTTGGCTTGCTCAAGCACTTTTTTGATGCCATTGAAATGTTGACGAGGTGTTTTTTTTAGTTGGTGCGTTAAATGGTTCAAGGAACCTTTGGTCAACAAATTTTGGACTTTCGCGCCTGCCTTTTTCATCCATTCCAAAGAAAGACCCCCGTCCACAAAGGTCAACACTTCAACACGATCCAAGTATTTTTGAGACTTGGCCCAGGCCGTGATTTGCTTTACAGCTTCTAACTCCCCAGCGGATACTCGAGCAGAAGCGACCTCAATTCGGTCCACATTTAATTCATCAAGCAAAAGCTTGGCTAAAGTGAGTTTTTCGGAAGCAGAAAAAGATACACCAGAGGTTTGTTCGCCGTCGCGAAGGGTGGTATCCATGATTTCCAAGTGTCTTTTTTTCATTTCATGCTGAACTTTTATACTGAATCTATTTCAGTACGTCTCAGTGTCTGGTTAGGTTTTAGTTGTCATATCGGACGGAGTCGAGATACCTGAGCAATTTCCGTTGTAGCCCTTCGACCCTGCCTGCCGGCAGGCAAGGTGCGCTCAAGGTGACAATGATTTTAAAAAGGCCTTGTCTTGGCGAACTCCTGAATATTTTCCTTGATGTTCAACAAGTAATCGATATCATCAAAACCATTTGTCATATTTCCTTTCTTATACGGGTTGATTTCAAAGATTTCACTTTCACCGGTAGCGAGTAGGGTAACCTTTTGTTCCGGAAGATTTACTTCAATTTCGGTATTTGAATCTGCCTCGATTGCAGAAAATACTTTTTCAAGGAATTCAGGACTCACTTGAACTGGTAACACCCCTATGTTCAGGCAATTACCTCTAAATATATCAGCAAAAAAGCTAGAGATTACACAACGGAATCCATAGTCATAAACCGCCCAAGCCGCATGCTCACGCGAGGAACCGGAGCCAAAGTTCTTCCCCCCAACTAATATCTTGCCGCCGTATTTTGAATTGTTCAAGACAAAATCCTCCTTTGGTGAATTATCTTGATGATATCGCCAATCACGAAATAGATTATCACCAAAACCTTTACGCTCCGTCGCTTTTAAAAAACGTGCTGGGATTATTTGGTCCGTATCCACATTCTCTATTGGAAGTGGTACAGCCGATGTTTTAAGTACTGTGAATTTATCGTATGCCATAAGTAATATCTTTTAATGTCATTCTCTCGAAGGAGGGAATCTTTTCAATATATTTTCTTTGTAGAGTTATTTAACACTAAGTCCTTCGACTGTCCTTTTTGTGGGTGACATTGTTGGTTAGCCATCAAGCCGTTTCCATTACCATTAATTCCCTAGGGTCGGTTACTTTGCCGGTAACCGCAGCTGCCGCCGCAACTAAGGGGCTCGCTAATAGTGTTCTCGAGCCAGGTCCTTGCCTTCCCTCAAAATTTCGGTTGGATGTACTCACTGCCAGCTTTCCTGGTGGCACTTTATCATCGTTCATTGCCAAGCAAGCCGAACAGCCCGGTTCGCGCAGTTCGAAACCTGCCTCGGTCAGGATATCCAAGATACCCTCTTCCTTTATAGCATCTTCTACTTTGTGACTTCCCGGCACTAACCAAGCTGTAACATTATCCGCTTTTTTTCGTCCTTTTATGATGGATGCAAAAGCCCTAAAATCCTCGATTCTTCCATTGGTACAACTTCCCAAAAACACAAAATCGATAGACTTTCCGATCATGGAATCGCCTTCGTCAAACTTCATATATTCCAAAGATTTCTTAAATGTTGCCTCCCCTCCTTGAACCGCATCGGCTTGAGGAATGTCCTTTGAAATTCCCATTCCCATTCCTGGGTTGGTACCATAAGTAATCATGGGTTCAATTTGGGCACCATCAAAGGTTAATTCTTTGTCAAAAGTGGCCCCCTCATCGGTATATAGGGTTTGCCAGTAATCCATTGCAGTGTCCCAAGCAGTTCCTTTGGGAGTAAACTCACGTCCTTTTATATAGTGAAAGGTCTTATCGTCCGGAGCAATCATACCACCTCTAGCTCCCATTTCAATACTAAGGTTACAGACGGTCATACGTCCTTCCATAGTCATATTTTTAAAGACATCACCTGCATACTCCACGAAGTAACCCGTAGCACCCGAGGTAGTTAATTTCGATATAATAAAAAGCGCAACATCCTTTGAGGTAACCCCGTATTGCAGTTCACCCGTAATAGTAATGCGCATGCTTTTCGGTTTAGGTTGCATGATACATTGTGTTGCCAAAACCATTTCAACTTCAGAGGTCCCAATTCCAAAGGCAATTGCTCCGAAAGCACCATGTGTAGAGGTGTGTGAATCTCCACAAACAATTGTTGCACCGGGTTGAGTAATGCCATATTCAGGGCCGACAACATGTACAATCCCATTTTTTTTATGCCCCAAGCCCCAATAAGAAATACCATGTTCATTGGAATTCTCTTCAAGCATTTTCAATTGATTGGCCGAAAGTGGGTCCGTGACCGGTAAATGCTGATTAATTGTAGGGGTATTATGATCTGCGGTTGCAAAGGTTTTTTCGGGGTGCATGACCCCAATATTCCTATTTTTTAAACCAAGAAACGCTACCGGGCTAGTTACCTCGTGTACCATATGACGGTCTATGAACAGTACATCTGGGCCATTTTCAATGTGGTGAACTACATGGGAATCCCATACTTTGTCAAATAGTGTCTTTTTTACGCTCATTGTCTTTGAATTCTAAGCTAACAAAACTAAGGAATGAGGGGAATCTTAAGAAATAGTCATAATTGAAAATTACGATGTTCAACCATCGCTCAATAGCGCTGTAAGTTTAACATCCGGAGGTACTAGTTTAACACAATAGTAACTTTTTTGAGCACATACTGTTCCTATCTTGAAAACCGAACAACTTAATTATTCAATCAATTTAAATCAACGAAAATGAAACATGTTTACACGAAGGCTTTAGTTGCGATGTCATTGGCGCTATTGTTCTTTTCAACACAGGCAATGGCCCAACAGTTAGATCTACCAAATGGTAGTCAAAAAGCAAAGGTATCGCAGCGTATTGGAATTACCGATGTTACGATCGTCTACTCGCGACCTAGCGTTAATGACCGCGAAATATGGGGGAAATTGGTTCCCTATGGAATGAATAACCTTGGTTTCGGAACCGCAAAAGAATCCCCTTGGCGTGCTGGGGCCAATGAAAATACTATTATCAAGTTTACAGATGATGTAAAAGTTGAAGGACAAGCATTGCCTGCGGGAAAATATGGCCTCCATATGGTGATACATGAAGATGATAAGGCGACCATTATTTTTTCGAAAAACCATGGGGCATGGGGAAGTTATTTTTACGACCCGTCGGAAGATGCGCTCAAAGTAGATGTGACAACAAAAGAAACGGCACATACGGAACAGCTTACTTTCGAATTTATCGACGTAGATGCCAGTTCGGCAGTAGTGGCTTTAGATTGGGAGAAAAAACAAATACCATTTAAGGTAGAAGTGGATGTGGCGGATGTAGTTTTAGCCGATATTCGGAAAAAACTTCAAGGCTCTCCCGGGTTCAACAGACAGAATTGGGAGCAGGCGGCCAATTTTGCCTTAAATAATGATGGCGACCTTGATGAGGCATTAGGTTGGGTAAATGGCGCAATCGAAGGGCAATTTTTTAGCCAGAAAAACTTCAATAACCTTGGTATTAAGTCCAGAATTTTGGCCAAACAGGGAAAAACGGGAGAGGCGGAAGCCGTTATGAACGAAGCACTTCCTTTAGCGACCGTATTTCAGATACATGGCTATGGAAGACAATTAATTGGTCAGGGACAAAAAGAAAAAGCCTTGGAAATTTTCCAAACGAATGCGAAGATGAATAAAGGTGCATGGCCAGTTGATTTTGGTTTAGCAAGAGGATATTCTGCACTAGGTAATTATAAAACTGCTTTAAAACATTTAAAAATTGCCGAAGGTAGGGCTCCTGACAAGCTAAACAAGGATGCTATAGCTGGTTTTCTGGTGAAATTGCAAAATGGCGAAGACATCAATTAAACTACAATGCGCTATAAAAAAACGTCCAGCCCCTAGGTTGGGCGTTTTTTTTATCATCTCAATATAAGTATTGCAATTTTATGCACTTCTAAAATCATCGTCTCCGTTGTTACCCTGTTATCAACATTATTTTGACCGAAGACACTTGGCATAAAAAATTCTAGGGTACAAAAGTAGGGTAGGGGTTTCATCCGGTTGTTTTATTATAAGATACTCGCTTTTATAGATCATTAATTCAATTTTTTAGATTAAAGATTATCTGCTTTGTATTTTATCGGGTCTGTATCGCTGAACAACGATACGAACCGCAATAACCTTATGTTTCGAACACCATGGCGATTAAATTTTCGGAACAGAACTATCAACAATATCTTTATGATACCAATCTGAACTTGAAGTTAAACCTACTACGAATGAAATTAAAGGCCCTATTTTTTACGTTGCTGTTCTTCACGACAAGTAGCATCATTGCGAAAGAAAATAATCTTCCAATACCCGTAACCGTAAACGAGAGTATTACCGTTACCCTATTTTTTCCTTCAGAAATAAAAAAAGTAATCGAACCAGCGGTGAACTACAAGTTTGAATATGAACAAAATGGGACGATGGGCACCCTTATGGCCAGAAAGGGCGTAGCAAGTAATCTAACCGTAATTACCAAAGACGGGAGCATCTTTTCCTTTTTGCTCAAATACGATCAAGAGGTAGACAATTTTACCTATGTGCTCTCCTCCGACCAGGCTATAGGAGTAATGGAGCCTAGGGGGATAACTACGGGTATTTCTGCGGCCAGAGAAACAGAAAGAAATCCTTCCTTTGAAAACCAAACAGCGGAAAAGCCGCAAAAGAAAGTGGCCCTCGAAAAGGTGAAAGACGAAAAACCTATGGTAAGGGCTATACAATCCGATACGGAAGGCCAAGAAAGGGCAGATTTCACCAAAACAGTCGCTTCGCAGTCATTTGCGAATGAGATAGGGGAAGGAAGCCTCTATGATACCGATAAGGAGAGCTATTATGAGATTTTTTGTGAGAACAATTATAATAGGAAGTTCGAGTTCGATACATCCAAGTCCGTTAAGGCTGGTGCAGGAATCGAATTGAAATTGAACGCGCTTACCGCAGATAAGAAAGAGTTCTATTTTATACTTCAGGTTACCAATCGCCTTACTTCTTCATTCACTGCTGAAAAATTACAGTTTTTTGTACGCACCTCATTAGAGGATAAACCAGTTCAGATGACTCCCTTGCATATTTATAATCACCAAGAAGATATTGAAGCAGGTAGAACAAAGAAAATGGTATATGTATTTCAGGAATTTAGGTTGAGTGAAGATCAAAAAGTCTATGTCACCTTAGATGAGTTAAATGGTATTAGGAGCACGGTCCTAAATATAGATGGCCAAATGATCAATGCTATTGGTGAGGAATTGGTGTCCACTGAACAATAATCTTTAACTTCAGATTTATATTGATTCTTATTTCTGTTTGTTTAGTTTAATGACATCAGTGCAATCAAAATATACTCTTGATTGGGTTACTAATGGTAATTATTTTCTGATGATTTCAAAATTCTTCGCGCCCATTGGCTTGAAGAGTAGAAAACTGTAATACCAATAATCAGTTTCGGTTTCAGCAATTAAGCCTTGATTTTTAAAAGTATTAACGCGCTCCAATGAGACTAAATTCCCGTTAGCATAAATCTTTAAGGAATAATCTTCTTCTTTTAATGGCCACATATTGTCCTTACAATCTTGGATTAATTCATTTCTTTCTGATTCGGACCAATAGGAAGTTACATCCTCAGTATACAGGCAAATAGCCATTTCCAAATACTGCTTTTTATTGATTTCTAAAAATTCGTCAACTTTCCCTTGATTCAATAGTTCTCTAATCTTACCGTAATATTGGAAAACTTCTTTTTTAAGTTCCTTCTTATCTACTTGGGAGAGATTTTGTCCATTAGACCATCCTTCTAATTCATATGGCAAGTCTGTTACTTCCAATTCAAAAACCTGTTCCCAAAATGGAACCGGTTTGGGAGGAGGAATTACCTCAAGTTCACTATTCACATAGTCGATTTCGCCATCATACCCTAAGGCTGCATCTGGATTTTTCAGAAAACTTACAAAAAATATGTTCCATTTGGAGTCTTTGGAATGATACACATGACCAGGTTGTAACAATCCATCTTCTGCATCTGGTCTGGGCAGGTATCTGACTTTTAGCTCGTGTTTACCGTTTTTAAGCAGGTACTGATTCAATTCTATAGTCGAGTTCATTCCACTTTCATAGAACCTTTCTACTGGAATGTCATCCAAGAATATTTCATAGGGGGTTTTCGCATTTATATGAACGGCATAAGTAATTTGTTCTTCTTTGGGAGCAATTTGGATTTCTTTCATTTCTTCCGGTACTAGTTGTTTTTTATTCTTTTGCCCACAACCTGATTGCGCAATTAATATTAAAAGGATTACTACTTTTTTCATCATTTAAGAAAATTGATTTTCCATGGTTCGGCAGCGTCGAGAATTTTTTTTATTGCCGTTGGTTTTTCCTTAGGTTCTTCTTGGTTTTTTGGGTTTTTGCTACTACCCCCCTTCTTTTTGCTTTCAACTTTTAATTTTAACCAAATTTTGGCATCCAGCCCATTAAACTTAAACCATCCTTCCGCTTTATTTGATCGTTTGTCATGTAAAATATTTACATACATTTTTGCTTCTCCGCGAACCACGCCCGCAGCCTCTCCACCGCCCACACCTTGAATATTAACTTCTACATTTACTCCCGCCTCTAGCCATATTTTAATGTCGATTTTTGAAGAAACGTCACCACCACCCCAACCATCAATCGAATGATATTCCAAAGCATCAACATTTAGATTAAAGTCTACTTCGGCAGCAATATAAAGGTAGTAATCTATGTGAACGGCACCTAAGGTTAAATAATTTACTCTTTTTACAACTTGATTAATTCGGTGCATGGCCTGACCTATGGGCCCAATAAACTGAGCAAAATATAGTAAATCTACTTTACCGGTGACTCCAAACAAAGGACTAGCTGCAAGATTGGCGGTATAATATTCCCCTACACTTCCTTTTTTTGTTTTACTATATTCATATTTACCATGAAAGCCCAAACTAAGTGAAGGTCTTTTTACATCAATCCTAAAGGGAAAGCCCTTGCTTTTTCGAAGTGCATAACGTTTACTCATTGTTTTGGCCACACCCCCGGAGCTAGTTTTGGCTTTTCCTGCTGCAATACTGGATTCTTTATCCTCGGTTTCGTCGGCAAATGTTAGGGCCTTAAAAAGTTCATACGCTTTTAAAAGAAAATTAACCGCGTTAATCGCGGGAAAACCATCGCCCAATTTAAGATCTTCCTTAACTCCATTTTGACTAAACCCAGCCTCAAATTCAAAATCGTATTCCCATTTTTTAGCTTTGGCTTTATCGCTCCTTAAAGCGCCTGCCTTTTTTTGATTCTGGTTTTTTCGAGTTGTGAAAATCCGATAACCGTAATTGGGTGGTTGCCTGACGTAAACAGGGTTTTCTGCATTAAACTTTAAGTTTACCCACCATTCAAAATCTGGGTACACGTTCAACCTTACGACCTGATTTGGATATCTACACGTTTGTACGGGAATAAAATGGGGTTGCGCATGCTCATTTTTCATCTTGAAATATCGCGTGACCCAGGCAATATCATTATTACTTACTCTAGGATTAGCAGCCGAAGAAATCGTATTCGCAGCAATTCCCAGCCATTTTTGAGCTTTGGATTCATAACTTCTGTTATAGTTGTACTTGGCAAACAGCGTTAGCTTATTTCCATCGATCGTAAAATCATCTTTTGAAATTGATTGAGATGCCAGTACTTTATCATCCATTAAAAAAACGGACTCTGGGGACTCATGTTTGTTTCCACCAATCTCCAAACATTCGACGGGTTTATCACTGCCGGCATGTGTTAAATCTTCCAAAGTAATAGTAACTTCCTTTTTCTTTTTGTCACCTGCTATGATACCAAATATCCTTTGAGTGTGGTCAATTACTTCACCGGCATCATTTTCTTTTAAAACATCATAGGGGTTTTTATCCTTTTCGGTCAGGGTGATTCCTGTATACTTACAGCCATAATCATTAGGGATACACTTATGTTTAGTATCTAAAATACTGGCCATCTGCTGTCCCACTTTTTTCTGACGCGCTATCAGAATCTCCTGCCCCGTATTATATAAAACCTTAAAGGTGTTCATCGTTTTTTCGACAGGTAGTACCGTTTGTTCATATTCCTTGTTTTCGTTATAAATTCTTGAAGTACTTATTGAAGATAATAAGGTCAATCTAGGAGGTCTGTAATGACTTATAAGGACACTCTCATCATTTGGGGCACTTGTTTCAGTAAAGCCTTCGCGACGTGAGATTACAGAATATGGCCTTTGCGGTTGGCCCTTACTGGCAAGGGTGGCATTTTCGTTGTAGAAGAGTACAGGGGTAACTTCAGCATAGAATTCTTCCACTTCCTTTGGTTGGTGCCCAATCTTAGCCCGCCATTCTTCAGAGACTAATAACGATATCCTTGTAACTCCTAAAAATGCCTTGTCACCTTCGGTTTCTTGCTCAAAAACAATTTCTTCTTGTACTGCATCACCGGTTTTTTTTGAAAATACGGTTACCTTAAACACGCCGTAGTTGTGATATGGGAGATTTGGATCTGGTAGTTTATACGTTTCTAAAAATAAGTCTATGGTCTGACCATACTGAGTTATGGGTATGTACGCTAGTTCTTTTTTTGAAAAGGTACAGGTCCCCTTATCTGTAAAACAGGTCTTTTTTAGTACAGGACTATCTTCAAAGGTTACATACACACCTTTTGGTATTGATGCCTCTGGCATTTCTGGATAATAAATAAAGGCCTCTAGCCAGTACAATTTACCGGCAATATTGGAATTATCACTTGTAATCAGGACTGTTGGGCTGTTTGCGTATTCTGTTGTTTTCTTACCCAGTATTTCCATAGGGAGATTGTCGTCATCCGTCCATCCCCTTAGCTGCCATTCCTTTGTATGCTCATCTTGAATCGCCCAAATCCACTTTACTTTTTGTTTAATTTCATCTTTTGCGCGCCAACTCCTTAAAAAGACCTCAATTTCCATATGGGCGGCATGCCCAAGCTTTACCTTGAGCAACTTGTGGTTTTTGCCCTCGATTTTAACCTCGTCAAGAAGGCTAACCCCTGAGGCTTCACTGACCAAATTCAATGTTTTAATTCCTATGGGCATAAAATATAATTAAACAGATTTGGCAGTTACGCCCTCAAAGGGATCTTCGTTAATAAGTTCCTGGGGGTTTACCAATGGATTGAGTTGATTCTGCACATTTTCATCTTCTTCCTCAAAATTGGAATCTTGAGGAGCCCCCATTTGACCGGTGGTAATAAATTCTACTACGGGACTTCCGGATACAGCACAAATACCTTTGCTTTTCTCGGTAAGTACCTGGCCGCCATTGCCAAGTTCCACCTTTTCATAAAACCCTTCCCACTGTATTATGGCAGGAGCACAAGCGCTATTGGTCACTGAGCATTTACCAAATGTTCCGGTTTCAAAAGGTATTCCCAAATCCATGGTATTGCCGACCAATTTATCCGAACCATTATCGTCGTTAATATAATACTTTTGCTGACTGAGTACCTTTAGTTTATCGGGTTTAACCCCCATTTTACATTGGCACATGGCGCCTTGGCAGACCAAAAATTCTTCCTTACTCATCTTCACCGGGCTTTAAGGATGAAAGGGGCATAACAACATTGTCTTTGATGAGCCTGTCCCGTTCCGAAAGGTAATATGCCTGTAATTCAAATGATCGTCCCATTTTTTTTGGTAATGCTATACTACCTTGAGCAGTAAGGGAATGCAAAACGCGGGTATCTTGGCTAAGTTCATATTTGGCCTGTAGTTTACCCTTTGTCTTTTTCGATTGTCCTTTCCCGGTAAAAACTGCATCATCGAATCTGTTTACGAAATCCTTTTCAGTTCGCTTATCACTAATCTGTCCGTCCTGTATTACCGTAATGGTATTAAAACGGGTATAGTTGGGCATCACCTTTTGTTTAATGTCATATAGCGCTGGTCTGCAAAAGGGAATAATTGGTATTTGCATTTGGGTGTTGGCCATATTAGTAACCATATTATAGCGCTCATAAAGTGGTGCAAAGAAAAAGGAGAGAAAAAGATTTTGTTCTACTGAACGAATAAATTTGATTTTATCATTCAGGGTTTCCCATGCTTTCTCAAAGTATCTGTCTATAAGATTGCTCTGATATATCATTCTTGTTTTTTCTTCGAGCGTTTTCAATTTCTCTTTGGCCAAACCTCTGCTTTTAACCGTTCTTTGCGACCAATTTCCTGTAACTTCGATAATTAAGGGATACATTACCTGCCCACATTCATGCGCTAACTTATCGGCAATTGTATCTGGTTTTTTCATATTGATAAAAACATTTCTTCTATCGAACTGAAAAAGCCATGTTTTAGTCTTATTGTCTTTTACGGCCAGAACCTCTATCTCAAAACGAACAACTTGTTTCTCCTTTCCATCTTGCTTAAATTCTATGGTAATCCCATACACCCTTTTTAGATTATGAGGGTTTAGTGCTAAGGTATGGTTAGGTTGAAAATATACTGGTTCCTCCAAGTAATGTCTTTTTTAAAAGAGTTTTACTTTTTCGTTGCTCTGTATGTCTACAGATTTCTGGGAGAATAGGGTCATGTTTTTAGAAGTACTGTTTACAACGACTTCTTCTGCGATTTTCTCAGATACTTTCGATTGTTCCGTACTATTCTCTTCAACAACAACATTTTTATTTTTTGCAATGATGTTATGATTTTCCCCGGCAGTGGCACTAATGCTTTTTCCGGCATCGACGAGTACATCCTCAATGGCTTTTAATTCGATGTTTTTAGCCGAAAGTTTAATAGTTTCAACAGCATTTACCGTTATATTATTATTGGCATTGATGGTAATATCATTATTTACGGTATCAACTGTAATCAAGTTC
This sequence comes from Aggregatimonas sp., assembly GCA_965238025.1. Taxonomy (GTDB): domain Bacteria; phylum Bacteroidota; class Bacteroidia; order Flavobacteriales; family Flavobacteriaceae; genus Pelagihabitans. Next base: position 3,158,797 of record OZ250162.1, read on the forward strand.
TCATTCTTATCGGTGATAGTAATCATTTCCCCGCCTTCGGTATCATTGAGTTCTATCAGGTGCCCGCTCCGGGTCTTGATCGCCTTGATATTGTTATCGGCATCTGAAAAACCACTGGAAGCACTATTGTTATAGCCTGCGCTCAATACAAAGGGTTTTTCGGGGTTGTCCCCCTCGAAACCAACGAGTACTTCTTCGTCCTTTTCGGGGATGAAATAGAAACCCTTCCCGCTGCCCGAATAAGGGGTGGCCATCTTTATCCAAGGGGTACTGGTACCCTTGGCCTTTTGCCAAGGGAACTGTACCTTGATCCTACCGAGCCCGTCAGGGTCTGCATTGTCGAACACCCAACCCCGTTGCGCGCCCGCATGGGGAACGCTGAAACTATCGGAATACGGCAAATGTTCACTACCCTGCGATACCCCCTCGAACTCGTTGCGGTACTGCCCGCTATGGTCGAAACGGTGTACGATCTTCACGATATCATAGGAGCCATAGGGGTCCTTTTTCTTTTGGTCAGAGAAATTGAGCCCCTCCAACGAAAGGGTGTCCCCGATACGCAGGTCGGTGAGCTCGGAGGTGCCCGAGGCGACCACCATCCCGGCCGATCTGCCCAAAGTGTTCACCTTGGTGGCCGTGTCCAGGCCGCCCTGGGCACTGTATTCATGCTGTCCCATGGTATAGTCATAGTTCCCCTTCTTGGAGAACACCGAATCCGATTCCCCCTTTACCCGGTCCAGGTAGGGGTGCGACGAGCTGGGGGAATGTGCCGAGGACTCCGCCTCGAGCAGGGTCTCGTTCACCCAGTCATGGCCCCTTACCCCAAAGGACTGTTCCCTAAGGGAGGTCGAGAGGTTGAAGGCCAGGACGTCCACCCCGACGGTGCCCTGTACCTGTTTGTCGCCCGTGCGCCCGATGCAGAGTTCGCTGCCGTTATGGTAGAGCCATAGCCCGTAGCGGCTGCACAGGCGCTGCAGAAACGAAAGGTCGCTCTCGTTGTACTGTACCGTATAGGGGAGCTTTACATCGGTGCCCTTGCCCATGGCGCTCTTCAGGTGTTCCCCGGAATGGCCGCCTACCGTATCGTTGGCCACCTGCGAGAGGGCCGTGCCCTCGTCGTAGCTGAAACATTGTACCGAATTCGCCAGGAGCACCCCCGGTCCATGGCCCGAGAGGACGATAAGGCCGGAGGCCCCCGTTCCCTTCTGGAAATCGACAGAGGTCACCACCCCCGAGAACTCCATATTGCCGTCGTCCAGCCCGATAGAGGCCTTCTTGCCCACAAAACCAAGGGCATTGTCCATTAGGGTACCCTCATAGCCCTCGGTGGCATGGGAGGGGAAGGTGATGCGGAAGGCACTGTGGCCCCCAACCGATTGTTCTACCGAAACGGTATATCCGGACTTGGGAAGGAACTCCTCCCCGTTGACGATGAGCTTGATGGTGACGATCTTGGGCATGTGGGATGTTTTAAAAGTTAAAATAGCCATTACCAAATGGCTGGGCAAAAAATACGTCGTGTTTTCGTTCTACTGCATAATTTGTAGTACCCAAGGGCTTTTTACACTACTGCAACAGTCCTCAAGAACCATTCTAGGCGTAGAAAACCCTAAATGGTAAGACATTTGCCGACCTTGTTTGCATACCGATAAGCAATTCCTTTTTCAAATATTCCCAATCGGTTTCACTATAATCCGCTTCGGGATTACGGCTGATATAAATATCGGTAGTTGGGGTGTACCCAACAGCGTTGTCCTGAGACACCATTACTCCTTTTTCAACGGCAACTTTTGAAATGGCACCCTTGAAAACCGCATAACAATGATGTACAATATCCTGACGGGTTATAATACGGCCACGGGAAAGTATATGCTCGCGATAAGCATATATTTTTTCACTTGGGGTGGGTTCATCATGGCCACCCAAACTTCCTGTAACAAACACCAACGTATCGGGTTTAAATGCCGTTCCAGAATATTGAAATAGTTTACTATATGGATTGATCTTATTTGCTTTTTCTCCAGTAGTCGTCCAATAATCGGTAAAGACAATCTTGTCCCTATTCTTTTCAACACTATTTCTGTTAATGATTAAATATGGGATTTTGTTCTTGTTGAAATTCCGTAATTCTATTTGTTGTTCTATTCTAGAAACGATTTGTTTTAGGTCCTTCAGATTTGAATTGATGAAATCATCGCCCATTGCAGAAAAGGCCACACTATCTTCTTTAAGCAGATCTAGGGTGTAATTCAATAGTTCAGAGGCGTCACGCTCATCAAACCTACTTACACCTCCATACCTTAGATAGGCCTGCGGTCGGGAATCATCCTTTTTATCGCGATCACGAACATAATATTTATTGCCGCTATCGCCTAAAACGCTTTGCACATCCAAGAAGAAATCATCTTCTGATTCTAAAGGAATGATATTAAAATACGGCTGAAGCCTTTTATTGATGCTATGCGATTTTTTGTTTAAGGTGGGAAAGCAATTGATATGACAATGCAAATTCTCTAGCATAGTATTTGAGGCCACGCTCGAGAATTCTATTTTTAACCAAAGTAAAGGGGTGGTAAAAGCATCAAGTTCTTTTGATGCCAAAAACCCTTTGAATTCTTCCGGGTATTTTTTAAGCTTCCCTTTTAATTCTATATTTCCTTCTATCGTGTAAAAATGGTTATGATAGAACTCCCGTACATACGCTTCGTAAAACTGGATCTTACTTTGAATACTCTCATTAATATACGCACTATAATCGTCCTTAACGGGTTCTTTTTGGGCATATCCCTTGGTAACGGTTAGGGATTCATCATTAATAGACCAGTTGGCGATTCCCAAATGATGCACTAATAGCTCCTTGTTCGAAAAATTCAGCAAATCAAAATAACAAAGCAGGTCATCAACGGTCTTCATGCCAGGGGCCGGCTTTATTCCCATAAAAATACAGGAGCTTTCTGGGGTACCATCAAAATCGGAACTTTTTAGCCAGGGTGTTGTTCTATGATTATGATGCGCCACTATCTTATCGGGATAGGCAATATACTTTAGTTCACAATTGTTTAAGGTGAATTCCCCCGAGGGACAAAAGAAAAAGTCTTTAAAATCCTCTTTGCCTTTATCTTTGAACAAAGGCATTCTTTTTCTGTGAAAAAATTGGCTGCGCTCATTAATAACCACTTTTTGATCAACCGGAAGCGCATGCATAATGGCATGAGCTGGTTTTGCCGCCACCGAAATTTCTGGGGTCAGCAAGTCTACCAAACGCTCAGTTACCTTTGTTCGGCTGGTTTTTATGGTTTCCGAAATACGTTCGAACTCATGAGCACATGCGTCAAACAGAATACCGACAATGGGATCAAAGGAATATTCTATTTCCATATCATCAACACCCCAATGGTCGGCCGCTCTGCGGATAAGTCTATCTTTTATTTCTTCCTTGGTAAGGCTTTTCATTAAATTATTTTTCGCTTAAGTCTTAGTTGCGATCGGCTTTATTTGTACGATAAAGGTGCCAGATAATAATCCCCAGTAAATATGAAGGGTTCATCTGTTTTTACAATGGTGCCCCTAATCGTAATGTACAAGTACTTTTTTAACCGGACTTTGTTCGTTTTAGAGGACAGACTTTCCATCAACTCTATATTTAAATCAATATTGGCCAACCTTTTTTCATATGTAGTTATCTGTTTTTTGAGTGATTTTTTTATCCGTTCCTTTAGCACATTGGCATTTACCAAAAGATCGAAATCAGTCTCCCATATCTCACTTCCAAAATTTTCATCAAAACTATATTCTTCAAAATACGTGGTGATGATAACGCTCATGAACTGCGAAATAGAATCACCCAAAGACAGTTTTTTGAATTCCTTTTTTTCAAAAAACCGTTTAAAATCAAAAGGTGCCTGATAATATGGTTTTGCCATTTTTTAAAGTTCAAGTGTCAAGAGCAAGTTCATCTTTAAGTTTAAAACTCAGAATTACGTGTTTATAAATTATTCTACTACTTTAAAATCTAGTTCGTCTTTCTTTAACGTTACTTTTACCGTTTGTGGTGCCTTTAACTCCCCCGAAATAATCATTTTTGATAAAGGACGTTTTAATTTGTTACGGATTACGGCCTTTAAAGGGCGAACTCCATAGGTAGGGGAGAAGCCATCTAGCGAAAGATGTTCTTTGGTTTTTTTATCTATTTCCAAGGTAATTCCCAGGCGCTCGGTGAGCACCAATAATTCCTTTTTAAGATGGAGGTCGAATATTGAGGGTGCATTCTTTTCAGAAATGGGGGCAAAGGGAACAATTTCAGTAATACGGCCTAAAAATTCGGGCCTAAAGTAAGACGCCATAATCTCTAGCAACTCATCAGATTTGGGTATTTTACCTCCTTCTATGGATTTACTAATAAAATCGGACCCAATATTTGAGGTGAATAAAATTACGGCATTGGAAAAGTCACCAACCTTTCCGAGACGATCATTCAATTTACCTTCATCCAATATCTGGAGAAATACGTCAAATACAGATTGATGCGCTTTTTCTATTTCATCAAAGAGCACAATGGCGTATGGTTTCTGTCTGATTTTATTGACCAAAACCCCACCTTCCTCATAACCAACATATCCCGGAGGAGCACCATATAATAAGGCTGCGGAATGTTCTTCTTTAAATTCGGACATATCAAAGCGAATGATTGCCGTTTCATCATTAAAGAGAAATTCGGCCAATGATTTTGCCAGTTCTGTCTTTCCGGTACCCGTAGGACCTGAAAAGAAAAATGAACCTATTGGTTGGCCTGCCTTAGATAAACCAGAGCGTGATTCTATAATCGCCTCCGAAACCGTTTGTATGGCATTGTCCTGACCAATTACCCTTTTTTTAAGAGTGTCCTCCATATCCAACAACCGTTCGCGTTCTTGGGTCTGTACTTTACCGGCCGGTATTCCGGTTATCCCGGCCACCATGGCAGCCAAATCTTCTTCACCAATGCCCGTTCGTGTGTCTTTTGAGTAGTTGTCTATTGATCCTAAAATAGATTTTACATAACCCGCTTTTTCTTTAAAAGTGGGGAAACGAAGTCCGTCTTCCGTGTCATATTTTCCCAATACAATGGGGCTCAACCTATTTTTGAGTTCGATGTATATCCAATCGATTGCCTGAATATTATCCGATTCTTGTTGAGCATTGGCTTCTTTTTCCACTTCGTCGACCTTGGCATTTAAATCCTCTAAATCACCAGGTAGGGATTGTGTAGAAACATTTGCCGCGGCCATAGTGCGATCTACAAGATCTAAGGCCGAATCCGGAAGGCTTTTCTCTTTTAAATAACGTTTTGATAGGCGGATTGATTCGCGAAGTGCCTGGTCATCAATCTCTAGATGATGGTGATCAGCATAGGTTTGCCCGACACTTTTTAGAATTCGAAAGGCCATTTCGTCATCTGGTTCCTCAACCGTAACCGCTTCGAATCTTCTATTTAGTGCATCATCATTTGCAATATGTTTTCTGTAATTGTCGGCCGTTGTTGCCCCTACTAAAATGACTTCGCCCTTGTTGAGCTCGGACTTTATGACATTCAATATTCCCTGGCTGGCCGATGCGTCTTGTAGAAGAGCATGAAAATCATCGATAAACACAATCGGTTTTACCAGATTTTTTGCTTCATTAAAGATACTCTGTAATCGGTCTTCAACCTCTCCCTTATAGGAGGCTCCGGATAGCAAGACGGAAGTGTCGATTTCCAACAAGCTGGCTTGTTGCAGATTTTCAACAATCTTACCGCAGTGTATTTCCCTTGCTAGATTCTGAATTAAAACGGTTTTGCCCACTCCAGATTCACCCTGCACCATTACATTGGGCTTTGATTTACGGCTCAAGATCTCAGCGATTTGTTTTAACTCCCTGTCTCTATTTATAATATGGTCATAATACCCTTGGGAAGTTTCAACAATTAAATCTTTGGTGTATTTTTTTAATACATCCCCATCAGACGAATAATCGTTTGCCGAGCTTACTTTGGTCTTTGGGCCGTCTGAATTCATACCCGCTGAAAGGCTATCCAAAAGTTCTGAACTGCTGACAGGAAGTGATTTTAATTGATCAAAGCTAAAACCTACCCCTGGAGTAATGGCCGATATAAACAAGCATACAAGGTCTGTTTCCGGTTTATTGAGCTTGCTTTGAACTTCTTCGGCCTCAACGAAAACTATTTTTGCTTCAGAACTGGCCCGAACGGTCATTGTCCGGCTGGTACGTTTTGGGTAGGATTCGATATTCACATCTGCCCATTCTTCCATAAAATATACGTCAACCCCCTTATCATGTAAAAAACGCAAAAGGGAAAGATCTCTATTTAGGGACGCTTTTACCAAATGGGCAGGACCAAAACTTTCATGTTGGTACTCTTCCGCAATTTGGGTGGCTATATGTACGGCCTTTTCTAATTCGGGATTCATGCAGTACTTAGTTTCTATTCAAACGACGGGACAGTTCAAGGGCCGTATTTAGTTTATTGATTTCCTTTTCATATTCTGCAACCCGTTCTTCAAGATCCTTGATATCCTGTCGGGCATTTTCTACTTGTTTCAAATCGCGCTTTGCATCTACCAGTTTCTTATAAGTAAGTATCAGGTTTTCATACATACTGCGATCGTTAAGTGAATCTTTTGGGATTTCACTTTTAAGATCGATAAGGTCTACATTAATAGATTGTTCCAAAAAGAAATAACCTTCCCGTACAGTGTCTAAAGAATCTATCTGTTTATCTACAGTTTCAAGCGCGTTGATAAACTTCTTCTGGTATAGAAACTCATATTGCAATCTTTGATTTTCTTCACGCAATACGGCATTCTCTTTCCACGGTAGTTTATAACTGAAGAAAAAGGCCGTAAACAAAAGTCCTACTGTAATCAGGAACATTAGTAGAAACAAGAGAAAAGAAGAGGTTCTTTCTTTTTTATTAAGTACTTCCATAGTGTCTATTTTATTCTGCTAAAAAGGTCGTTCCGCCAGATTTACCAGGTTTGTCCTTAACAATGTTTTCATTGACGAAAATTCCCATATCCCTGCGTTTTCCAATATAGTCTATTTGTGTTAGGACGGTAAGCAGGCGGTCAATAATGGACATAAAACCAGAAACGAGCATCACATTTTGGTTAACGTCGTGATGATTGTACTGCATATTGATTACATCGGTAAACATTTTTTCGTAATCGCCTCCCTTTAAATCGGTCCACTCACCAAAATAGTTGAAAAGCTCTTCTTTGTTTTGAGGCGAAGAAATGTCAACAGAACCCTTAAAAACCCTCGCGAAACTTACGATGATTTCGAGCAGTTCTTTTGGATGCATATCATACTCTTCCCATTTAACCTTTGTAATCTGTTGCGCCAAATACACATATATTTTATCAACGACCAATTGCATTGCATCGGCAATGGGATTATCGCTTTGTTTGGTCATTATTTTTTGAACGATCAATATGGCATTGCGCTCGGTCATTTTAAGAAAATTCTCAGACTCATTATAAAAATCGACCAAACTTTCATGTGCCCCCAAGGTTAAACAGGGCGGTATGTAATCTGTGGCCGTTGCCAAACTTTTGCCCTCCTTTACGATTTTGGCTATGGGCAGCTGATTTCCTGAAAGCCCTGATTTTTCAAGTTCACCGGAGGTAATAAACGTAAAAAACTGACCATTGGTCAAAAATGGATGCCTTGGTGGGATTTCCTTGGGATCCTGTTCACCAAAGGGAATCGGGTTTTCTGTATCTAAATTGATAAGGAGAAAACCTTCTTCCAATTTTTTATCGGCCAATTCGGCAACAACTATTTCTTCCTTTACTGACGGGGTGTTTTCGGTGATATCGATTCTATTGCCATTGGGAGTAATAGCCCTCAACTTTTTAATGCTGACCTTTAGGCTTTTATGAATATCAAGATTAATGGCGTATTCATTATTGCCATCAAGATATGATGCCAAAAAACCATGGCCATACCTTCCTTTACGAACGACATAGGCATCTTTGATGCTATTTTCCGCAAAGTTCTGAAGGTTCTGAAAATGCTCTTTTGAGATTTTCATGCCATCGACCCAATTGATCTTAAAATTCTTAATGTCTTCTATCATGATATGATGGTTATATGCGTTGGCAAACTACTACGTCGCCGTCGTTTAGGTTGTTTTCTTCTACGGTCAGCTCTGAATCAATATGCTTAGAGGCTCCGTACCATTTTGGTTTGCTATAAAAATACCAGCCGTATGGGTCTCCCGTTTTATCGGTCAACTCTATCTTGGTATGTGTTTTTTTAACGTTGTAATCGTTGATAAAGAAAAAGAACAGTCTTCCAAATTCCATATTCTTTGGTGCCTTTGCCTTAAAGCTAGTCATATTTCCTGCCTGAGTGCTTTTATAGAACATAAAGTTAAGGACAATCATGTTCTTTAACTCGTAGTGTTTTGGGGTTTCATATTTCTTACCCAAAGGGTAGTACCATTTGGTGTATAATTTAACCGGTATTGAAACGGAATATTTATATAAAATGAAAAAGCTTGTGGGTACAGTGAAAGCAGCAGCCACCAAAAAATAATAGGGCAGGTACTGTAAGTCTTGAAAATGGGTGGCAATCATTATTACTGGCACCAGCACCACAAACGAGGTTATAACCGCAAACAACAATTCTTTAAGGCCCTTCTCATCATCAAACTTATCAAATGAATACCGATAAAAGAACACGTGAAAAGCACCCGTTATCATGGCAAACACCAGCATTGAGAAATACCGTACCATCAGTGTCGATTGCTTTAAATTATAGATAATGGCTACAAAAATTGCCATTACGGCGATATGGCCAGCCAGATAGTAGTAGTACTTCTTCCTTCTCTTTTTGAAGCCCGGAGTCTTAGAAGCAAGTAATCTCAAGGCCAAAATAACGATGACCATGATTATGGCGAACGGCATCAAGGCTTCGATACTTATAAATCTTTTAAGGTAACTTCTAATCATAGTGTTCTAAATTGTTGCCGACACACCCAGCCTTCCAGAATAAATCGCATCACTCATCACAAATTTTCTTTTTTGCGGCGTCAAAGTGAACCGTACTTCAAAATCACTTTCGTAGGGCAGGGTATGCCTTAAAAAGAAATTTATTGTTGCCGTAATCTTTCCTTGCGGCAGATAATCGCCGATTTCGTCTGGGCGGCTAATCTTGTCAATAATAAAAATGTACTTTGGTAAAAAGGTCTTGGGCTTTCCAGCAGTAGCCATATTTACACCAAGTTGCCAAGGTTCTTTTTTAATATTGTTTTTTACCGATGCAAAATCATGCTCTATAACTAGCTGCTCTTCGATAATATTTTCCAATATTAGTTTTAACAACGGTAAATTGCCGGCTATCTTGTGCATAAATGGCATGGTCTTTAAAATCTTAGCTGCCATTCGTTGTGGTATTTTCTTATCAATCTGCCACAGATCCATTAAAAATTCAACAAGTTCAGGGCTTCCTAAGGATTTAAATATTTGATTTTCAGCTGTTTCTATATCAACACGTTGCAGAAAAAATTCCGTCTCTAAAGGCTTGAAGAATTTTCTGGCATTCTCCTCCTCTATTTTTCGCCCATGGTAATCGGTCACCATGGTTTCTACAAAAGGGGTACTGGAGTAGGTGCTATGAAAAAAGCGTTCGGGAAATATATTGTAAAACCCTCGTCTGCTCAGGGTGACATCGAGAATATTGTCTTTATCAAGGTTTTTCTGGATGCCCGTAATATCCTTGCTAAATCTTCTTTGGAAAAAATGGTTCAAGGCAATATCCAGTTCGGTTTCCTCTTCCAGGTAGGAAATAAAGGTCTCGGCTTTTAAATCGAAACCCAGATCGTGCACCTCCTGGCGTATATGTTTTGGGGAAAGCGCTTTCATGGTTATTGATTTTTAAGCAAGCGCGCTCCAGAAACGAACCTATCTTGCCAGTATTGAGTATTTAAGTCAACTATTTGTACACCATGTGGGGAATTAGATCCGGTAAACTTTCCATTTTGTAGATATATGCCCACGTGGGAAACTACCTTATCATCAAAGCGCAGCCTGAAAAATAGCAAATCCCCTTCTTGAAGATGCTCTTGCCCTTTAAAATTTGCCTTAATATCATAATTAAACTGTTCATTGGATGTACGCGGAAGCTCAAAATCATAGACTTTTTGATAAACATCCTGTACATAAGCAGAACAATCAACCCCGTTTTTGGTTGTCCCGCCCCAATTATAAGGGGTTCCCAACCAATCATTGATAATGTCATAAAGCTTTTCGTTTTCAATTTCTTCTTCACCAACTTCCAGCATGGAGGCAAACTTAGTTTTTTCGGAAGCGGTAAGATAGGAAGGACCAACTACTTTGTTCTCAATATTCTTACGATTTTCCTTCTCGGCGGCCAATCGTTTCGATTTTTCCATCTCTTGCCTGTAATAAGTTGTGTCGCCGCCGCTCAAAGTTTTTTTAGAACAGGCCGTCAGCAACACAATAACCAAGGTAAAACACAGTTTTAATTTCATATAATAATCGTACTTTTAAAGGACTGGAAAAATAGTTGAAAAATAGGTAATAATTATGAACAATAAAAGTATTAAAACCCACTTTGATCTAAACGTGTTTATCACCTTTTTAGTATTACTTTTATGTGGATTGGCCCTTTTTTCTTTTCGGTTAAATAGCAAAGTAGATTGTAGCAATGTTGATTTTGATGTTATTTCAAATTCCTACACGATAGAGGATCTTATAGAATTTAAGAGCACCGATACCTCGGGCGTAGAATGGATATGGGATTTTGGTGATAACGCTCCTGAGGCCTATAGGTCTAATGTGGTGCATCAGTTTGAAAAACCCGGAACCTATACGGTATCCTTACAGATGAACGGTGAATGTGCTGCTACCAGGGAATTGGTAATTTCAAAGACCAAAATAATAAGATCACCCGAATTGATACCTAATATTATCTTACCAAAATATGTAAGGGTGGGAGACAAGGTCGAATTTTTCAATGATTCCAAATTCGCCAAATCTTGGCAATGGAGCTTTGGGGAGACCACAAGGGTTGATGGTAACGACCGCAAAGAAACATATACGTACAAAACCCCAGGTAAAAAAACGGTATTGCTGGTCGTAAATGAAGATAGAAGACATGAGGCAAAAAAGATCCTCACAGTTTTGCCCGCTAAAAAGAAGGCCAAACAAGAGCGTAATACAAATATTACAACCCCGATTGCTGATGTTCTGGTAGATATACCTGATGAACCAACGATTATAGAACCTCCGGTAGTTGACGACGATGAGGTGGCCTATATTGAGATTTCCGGTGACGAAATACGGGATATGTTACAGAAATATTCGGTCAGAAACTTAGATGATATAACCATTCGTAATTACTTCTGTGTCACCAATATTCCAGTATTCAACAAAAGTGGTGATCGTTTCACCGTTAGTCAATTTTTCAAGGCAATTCGAGATGTAAATAAACTTGAGATAAAAAGTTTGAAGCTTTATCGGGATAAAAAGGCCGGGTGCATTAAAAGTATGACGGTAGATATGCGTACGAAGAAAGGATTATTCTGGAAGACCTTTTAGTAGTAATACGTGCCTGTTTAACGCTAAAATCATCGCTCTTTAAGAAAAGACATCAGGTTCGTTTGTTGGTATTTTCCCCTTGATTTTATCTAGTACTCTAGAATAATCACATAGTCGTAGGTGAACTTAACTTACGATTTAACAGGAATAATCATATTAAATGAGTGCATTTCATCGAAAATAATTGGGTTTTTTAAATAGGTTATCTAATTTAGAGGTGTCCTTATGTGACGTTATATAAATTATTAATCGGTAATATTTACCACAAAAACCATTTATTATGTCTTTTAAAGCAAAATTAAAAGTAGCTGGAAAAGAGCACACAATTCTACATTGCTCTTATGATTTGAATCAAGAAGTAGATCCAACGGGAAGACCATCTTCTGTAACCAGGGGAGGTCGTATTTATTTGACAGTAGAGTCAAATGGTGAAACCGGATTTTTTGAGTGGATGACCAATAACTTCGAAAGAAAGGATGGAACCATCGTATTTGTTAAAAGAGATACAGATGCAACACTTAAAGAAGTGAACTTTAAAGAAGGTTACTTGATCAAGTACAAAGAGAATTTTGATGCTTCAGGTCAGAACCCATTAACTGAGACGTTTACCATATCTGCCAAAGAACTATCTTCAGGCGGCGGTGAGCACGTTAATGAGTGGGTATAATCTAAATAAATTATTTTTTAATTTAAAAAAGGAGGCACTTTATGCCTCCTTTTTGCGTTTTATAACCCACACCTAGTGTAGGTAAATAATATTTTGATTAAATTTAGAAAATAAAACTATAATTTATGGCTATTGACAACCTAGGAATTGGCGGTAATGAAGTGAAAGGCGACGCTAACGAAGCCCTAACCGACATACCTCAGAACCGAACCCTTATTGCGGGTAAACTTACCCCTAACGCACCCGTAAAACCAGAAGTGGTAGAGGGTCTTAGAACCATTGAGGACGCATTTGAACATTTTGAACCAAAATTGAAGATTCCGTTTGAGGACAAAGATGGTGGAACGGTGAATGAAGAACTGTCTTTTACTAATCTCGGGGATTTTGGTAAAAACGGCATTACCAATAATAGCGTCTTTCTAAAGGAGTTGGAAATTGAAAGTGATCAGTACAAGAAAATGATCAAGCAATTGAAGACCAATAAAATTCTTAAGGCTGCACTTGAAGATGCCGAAGCCAAGCAATCTTTGGTTGAAACCATTGACGCCTTGATCCAAGAAATTAAAAATACCAAATAACTACAATATCCAACAATAATATGTCAGATTCGCCAAACAAGCAAAAACAGTCCCAACTTAGCGACAAGCCTTATATAGACCAGATAAAGGAAAAATCAGATGACCTTGCCAAATATGGTGGTTTTGATTTATTGGAATCGGCTATTGATGATGTTCAAAACCTAAACCCTGATCGTAAGGCTCGAAGAAAAATGTTCCTTACCGAAAATAATAAAAAGCAAGAGCGCGATTCGCTTTTAAAAATATTGTCGCTTTGGTCAGATGCACTTAAATCAGGTGATGACATCATTTCCTTGGTGCAATCGGCAGATGACAAGGCAAAGGAATCAAAAGAAGCATATACCAAGAATATTAAACTTGCCCTAAATGAAACTAGGGAACTGGAAACCTCGTATCGTTCGGTAGCGTTGTTTTACAAAAACACCGATTTGCCATCCTTGAAAAATGTAACCATTATAAATGCAGAGCTGGATCAATTGACCGATTTGGACAATACCCGTTTTTTTGATTACATCAGGGATGAGGTAGTCTCCAAATATGATAGGCTGGATCTTAGGGAAAATTATGGTCTAATGGTACTCCCAGGGTATTTGGGTTCAAAATCTGTAGTAGATAAATGGGCGAAAATGGCCCATGAAAATAAGGTAACCCTAATTACCGATTTTGCCCACCTTGATGAGCCGGATGATGTAATGGAAATGTTTGAAAGCGCCAATCTTTCTAGTGGCGATATGCATCTTTCCAATACCATTATGACCTGTAATTGGCTTGTAGGCCGTGGTAAGGCAGATGAAGTAGGGGAGCCGGATGACGTTCATGTACCGCCTTCAGGAGCCTTGGCAGGTAAAATATATAAGACCTTAATGTCGCAGGTTACTGCGGGAAAAAAACATGGTGGCCTTAGCGAGGTAGACGGCGTTCGTTTTGAACTTAGAAAAAGTGAAATAGCCAATCTCGAAAACCTTGGTCTGGTGCCTATGGTAAATGAATATGGTAAAGTCATGGCATTTTCGGCAAAAACATTGTTCAATGGTGACAACCTAGGATTACAGACCTATTCGGTAGTACGGGTCTTTGATTATGTTACCAAAGTATTGATGGATTTCTTAAATAGAAGAGCCTTTGAGAATTTCAATGCCAAGACTAAAAAGGAAATCCATAACCAGATCGTTCGCTTTTTAGATGAAGTTTCAGGTCCGGACAAACTGATTGAGAATTTTGAGATTAGAAGGTTTGAACAAGATCCAAACCAAAAGGATAGAATTTATCTTGACGTGAGGTTAAAACCATATTTCCCGGCTAAAAACTTCTTGATCAAAATGGATGGTCAAAAAGGTGACGAAGGCGCCGAATGGGATACCGATTACGAACAGAGTAAGTAGCGCAGTATCGTTTCCCTTACTTTTTGAATTAGAAAAAAACGCATAAACCCCACAGCTATGTCTTTTTTAGCAAAACTTGTTGTTGACGGTCAAAATTACAATGTTTTACATTGCAATTACTTTTTTGAACAACCCATGGATAATACCGGAAAACCCTCTGGAAAACCACTTGGGGGTCAGATAATGGTTACCCTAGAGTCTCAAGGAAAATTCGATTTATTTCATTGGATGGCCTCACCGGACCAAACTAAGGATGGACATCTCATTTTTTATAAAAGGGATGCCATGTCACAGCTGCAAAAAGTAGATTTTACCGAAGCGTATTGCGTAAGTTTGGAAGAAGAATTTAATTCGGTAGATGATATCCCCATGCAAAAAAGAATAGTTATTTCTGCCAAAACCATTAAAATTGGGGACATGACTTTCGAAAATAGTTGGGGGAAATAATACTTGCCAAAGTAAACAGGATCAAGGTTAAATAAGGCAGGACACCAAAGTTTGGTCTCCGTATTTTTTGAATTCATAACAACATGTTTTGAGAAATCAGCTAGAACTACTAAAATTTCAACAAGATATCGAGAATGGTATTCGCGTAGCCAAGAAAACCTCTCGCTGGCAGACTGATATTTTATTTGGACAAGCTCAGGACGGTTTAAGCAGCCCCTTATCCGTTATAGAAAAGGCCTTACCTATTGTAGGCAGTATGCCAGAGAAAGTAATGGGCGCCGCTGGGGAAAAATTGGAATTTGCCGGAGGTCTTGCCCGAACTTTGGTTCCTGGAGTTGGCAATGCCTTCGAACGCAGACAGGCCCGTAGAACGATTCATTTTAAACGCGCAGCCCATAGAAATATGATGATGGTAGAGCGCAAGGCAAATTTCAGAAAACGAAAATCTGTAATTTGCAATTCCATATTTAAACCCTCGGACGATCACTACACAAATGATGATGGGTCAATAACCTCTGTGAGGGCCAATTGCGGTAGGGAACGATTTTTTATCCAGGATAACAAAAGCTTAATAGGATATCGCCTAATCGCCGAACTCGAAAAAAATTCAGACGGATTGGTACTTTTCCCATCTAGTGGCACCGGTTTTGGAAGATATGGTACCATTGATGCTGGAGGAGCGTCAAAAACCCCCAAAGAAACGGTAGGTAAAGGAGATCATTATCTTCTGCCAGAAACAGCGGCGGCACTTTTTGGTTTGATTAATAAATTGCATTCAGATTATAGTATCGTCGTTAGTTTGGGCGACATGTCCTCATCTAACGGCAGCGATCCATGGCAAAAAGGTTTTAAACATCATGCGGGTCATGGCCATAAGGGTAAGAGAAGCGGAATGGATGTTGACTTTAGGTACTTAAATACGAGTGGAAAGAGTTTTCAAAAGCGGAATGCTTTCGGCGATAGTTCATTTAGCGCTATTAATAATCAAAGACTTTATGATACTGCGAAAATGTATGGGTTTACCAAAAATTATCAGGGGACCAAAGGTAGTTTAAAGGGAGTGACTAAGGTAAATGGTCATAACGATCATGGCCATTTGGGACTACAGCACAAAGACCTTAAATGGAAATATAATAAGAAACCACCCGTTTATGGAAAGTATCATTGGTTCAATCATTTAGAATTTAAGTTGTGAAACATTTCCTTCTTATCGTTTTGTTTTTAGTGTGTTGCATTGCCTGTAAAAATTCGGGTCAAAAAGAACAAAAGATTGGGAAAATCGAAATTATTGACCAAAATACTTCAGTCGAGGAGAAAGTTGATTCCACTAATGGTCTACTCGATATTCGTAATGATACCCAAGATGATTCAGGTGTAAAAATTGAAAATTCAATTGGCCTGGTAGGTCTTATTGAAGATATTTCCGAAAAAGATACCATTAGAATATATAATAAGGACAAAAGCTTATGGCATAAGTTTACTTTCTATTATGATGACAGTGATGGGAAATATGAATTCCATAAACCAGAATTTAGCCCCTATGCATTTCATCCGGACAACTTTTTACTTTATATGAAGGTAGCGGGACGATCTGAAAACGGACTGATACCACTAATTGTAAATGAGGCGACCATGGAAACAAAATATATTGAAGATAATTCGTCCATACTGGCATTTCAAACCTGGGAAGAATGCATCCTAAATCTTTTTGCTGTTGGTTTTGATCCTGAGAAAACCCCTATTTTATCCAATTTGGAAAAAGACGCCGAGACCATTTTATATAACGAGGATGAACTTTATCATCCGAACAAGATAAAAGGTAAATGGCTACAGATAAAATGGGGCACTGAAAACGCTTGGAAATATGGATGGATTCAATGGAAAAACAAAGAAAAATTACTAATCGAACCCTACTTCTCTAGCTAGCCAATCTACTGTTAACTCCTTTTGTTTATAGGTCTAAATGCCTATTCATTAAGTTGTTACGACCGCTAAACCCTCCCGTTGGGCGATTACATAAAAGTTTAAAAGGCTTTTTTTAATATTTTCGTAATTTAATCGTTAATACTTAAAGCCCATTGACTGGTTTAGTAATCCTATAAGAAAGCCATCCGACAAGCCTGCTTATGAAATTGTTTGTTATACATATTGTTTTTTTTTTAGGAGGGATTATAGCTTCCAGTTTTACCCTACAAGCGCAGTCGGCAATTCCTGTAGCATCAAATGACAATGTCACGACAACTATTTTTTTTCCTTCTGGCATTGCAAAGGTTGTTCCACCAGCGGCAAATTTTAAGTTTGAATACGAACAGGGTAGCAATATTGGGCTACTAAAAGGACGTAATGGAAAACCAAGCAACCTCACGGTTATTACTGAGCAAGGTCATATCTATTCTTTTGCGCTTCGCTTTTCTGAAGAAGTGCAAAAATTTAATTTTATCTTAAACACGGAGCAGGCCATTGGCCAAACCAAACCTATTACCCTAGTTGATTCCGGAAACCAAAGTGCAAAAAACACAAAATCACCGGATACCGTTGTACGGACCAACGAAGCCGCTAATAATGACCAAGTAACTACGGTCGAAAAAGCGGGTAACGATGAAAATAAGACCAGCAACAGTACAGGTGAAACCAAAGATACAAATCAACCAATTGTCCCGGTTAAAACAACCGAGGCAACCCATACGCCCACTACACAAATTGAAAATATACCTCAAGAACCCCGGGTGACCCAAAATATGCAGAACGGAGAGGACGATCTCTATAACGTGGATCGCACGGAATACTATCGTATTTTCTGCGAGAACAACTATTTACAGAAAACTATTTTCAAAAGAAGTTTTAGGCAAAACAAGAGAATAGCGGTAAGACTTAATAATATTTTGGTCGATAGAAACGAGAAGTATTTTGTATTGCAAATTGAAAACAATTCTAAAAAGGAATTTGAAGTGGCCGGCCTAAGTTTTTTTAAAAAATCGGATGTTGGTCAACTCGAAAAAATCATGAATCCCTTATATAGTTTTAATCTTCAAGAAAATATTGACCCTGATAGTATTAATGAAGTGGTATATGTATTTGAGAATTTTAAAATCACTGGCAAGGAGCGTATTTTTATAGCCCTTGCAGACGAGAATAGCGATCATATGGTGATACTTCCATTAGACGACTTATTAATAAATTCCCCATCCAATTGAGACATTGCATATTCTACATTTTTCTACTGTGCCTACCTATAGTTGGCTTCTCCCAGACCTATTCTAAAACATTTTCGGTATCTGGAGGTATCTACGGTGATGGGTATGGGGGTGAGGTAACCTACAACACCAATTTGAGTGAGAACACCTTTACCCAAATTGCGCTAAACGGAACCTTTACCAATTTTCAAAATGGAAGCGTTAAAGTGCCTTACTATAGTTTCACGGGTAGTTATTCGTTTTTCCTTACGGTTTTGAGCCGAAATAGAAGAATGCAATCCCTGTCTATAGGGTTAGGAGCAATGGCAGGCTACGAAGCGGCCAATAATGGCCAGGTAGAGCTATCCAACATTGTTTCCGTAAATGGCGAGAGTAAATTTATTTATGGTGGGGTCATAAGCGCAGATTTGGATATTATCCTTACAGAACATATCTCACTTATGCTGAAAACCTCTGAATTCTATCATCTGAACAGTGATTTTGGCAAGTATACGAATTATAGTGGATTGGGGCTTAGATATTATTTTAATTAATAAGCGACATGAAAAAGTTTTTTGGCATACTATTCTATCTTGTGGCCACAGTTTTATTGGTTCTTGCCTGTAGCAAGAATGTCGGTCTATTTACAGAAGTGGAATTTCAAATTGTAGAACAACATAATCCGGAAGGTTATGTGAATGAATCAATACCAACCAACATTACTGTAATCCCGGAGGAACAGTTACCTGACTATGAGTACTTCTACAGTTATACCATTAGTAGTGGGGATGGTTATTTTGAAGATGCGAACGGTTTGGTTTTGCCAAAGGGTGAGAACATCCCATTAAATCCATTGTCTACATCAATTCAATACAAAGGAGCCTCCATAGGGTCGCATACCATAAAAGTACGGGCGGAGGATAGTTTTGGATTTACTGAGGAAATTGAACTGCAGTACATTATAAATGAGATTCCTGTTATTTGGACGGCAACCAGTCCGGTAGAACAAATCCCGCCTGGAGCAGTAGCCAGCATAACCTTGACCCTGGAAAGCGGGGCAGATATGTTAAACACTACCTATGAATACAATTATGAGATAATTTCGGGGTCGGGTTCACTGAATATGATTGGAGGAAGTGACGTAATTCTTGATGGATTTACTTCCATATTACCTGGTGTTTATCAGTATAGTTTTATTCCCGATGCCATGGGTATAGTTGTTATCGTCTTTAATTTAAGGGATAGTAACGGACAAGAATATATTGCGGAGGTAAAATTTGAGGTTATCGATATCATCTCGGTAACCAGTGTAAATGTAACCCCACAGTTTGTGACGATAGACCAAGGGAGCACCCAACAATTGGATGTAGCATTTACGCCCTTGGATGCAACAAATCAAGGAATGACTTGGGAGTCCAGTAATCCGGCAGTTGCTACGGTAGACGCAAACGGCCTTGTTGCCGCAGTTTCAGAAGGCCTTGCTGTAATCACTGGAACATCGGTGGATAATACCTCTGTTTCGGATACGGTTGAAGTTACGGTAAGCACGAACGATATCCCCGTTTCAGGGGTTAGTATTAGCCCTTCATCGACAACGATTGTACAGGGGAACACGCGACAGTTAGATGTTGCCTTTACTCCTTCGGATGCAACCAATCAAGGAATGATCTGGGAATCCAGCAATCCGGCAGTTGCCACGGTAAACGGGAGCGGACTTGTTACCGCAGTTTCAGAAGGCCTCGCTGTAATTACGGGAACTTCAGTTGATAATACCTCCTTATCGGATACTTCACAGATAACCGTGAGCGCTATAGATATACCGGTGACCGGTATAAATGTAACACCCTCAGTGGTATCGATTCTGCAAGGGAATACGCAGCAGCTTGAGGCAACATTTACTCCCTCTGACGCTACAAACCAGGGAGTAATATGGACATCCAGCAACCCAGCGATTGCAACCGTTGATGCCAATGGCCTTGTTACCGCCACTTCAGAAGGTGTAGTTTTTATTAAGGGAGCTTCATTAGAAAACAATACACTTGCAGATACCTCCGAAGTTACAGTAGCTGCGCCTGCCAATGAACCTCCAACGGCGAACAGTTTCACCACCTCGGTATTTACTAATTCTAGCGACAACATCATTGATCTGAGTTCTCAAATCAGCGATCCTGAGGGTGATCCGTTGATTGTGACTATCCAAGCGGGTAGCCCCGCCAATGGCGCGGCGAACTTTTCAGGATCTACAATCAGTTACACACCAAATATTGGGTTCAACGGAAACGATATAATTATATATTCAGTTGACGATGGGAACAATCCTCCGGTGAGCGGAACCATAACGATAATGGTAAATGCTGTGGTCAACAATCCTCCTTCGGTTAATGATTTCGCAGTTTCAGTAGAAGAAAATTCTTTGAATAATCCCATCGACGTGTCCAGTGAAATCAATGATCCCGACAGTGACCCACTAACAGTAACCATACAAGTAGGCAGTCCTGCAAATGGCACGGCCTCTATTTCCGGGAACATTATCACCTATACACCAAACAACGGATTCAATGGAAACGATGTCATTATATATTTGGTTGATGATGGCGTTAACCTCCCAGTGAGCGGCACAATTAGTATTACGGTGAATGCTCTGGCCAACAACCCACCGACCGCCGTGGCGGAAGCCAATATAACCAGTGGTACGGTACCACTAACCGTCAACTTTACAAACGGAAGCTCTACGGATGATGGAAATATCATCCAGACCAATTGGGATTTTGGGGATGGTAGTCCAGGAAATACTGGTGGGTTCCCGCACAATGTGTCCCATACATTTACTATCGCTGGGATATACACTGTTACGTTAACTGTTACCGACGATGGCTCTCCTGCTCTTACGCATACAGATACAATAACAATTACCGTTTTTGATAATATTCCGGTAACTGGTATAAACCTTAGCCCGACCGCATTAAGTATGACAATGGGAGCATTAGAAATCTTAACGGCAACCATTATACCGGCAAGTGCAACCAATACAAATGTTATTTGGTCCTCTAGCAATACTGCGGTTGCTACCGTAGATACAAACGGTAATGTTACCGGAGTGGGCAACGGTACGGCTGTAATAACTGCAGCATCGGAAGAAAATCCGGCCATTTCTGATACATCGAATATAACAGTAACAAGCACCTCCTTTAACCGTAATACAGGTTTATATATGGCCCCCGCTGGGTCAGTTGTTACCGTAACTATAACGACCGAAGCGTATGGTAAAGGAAGTGCGTACATAAGGGCGCATACTTCATCTAATCAATCTGGCACTTCTCCTATGATGGAATTAAATAATACATGGAACCAAAGTGGCCCAATAGAGGCAGAATTTTTACAGGATTCCGATAGTTTCGTAATGCCTGCGAATGGACAGGTGTATTTTTATGGAAGGCATAATGATATTATTTCTATTTCTATTACCGAGGTTGAAATAACAAATAATCAAGGCCCCTCGCAGTTCGCAACTCTTTCCGCAAATAATCCGATTCAATAGTTAGGATTTTGATTAGCTTTAACAGAGAATCCTTATACCATTTATCGAATTTTTGCAGTTTTTCAACTAAAAATCGGAAGTCTTTTTCCAATCTTCTTTCCAAAATTTGGGGTAATATGTACATTGTATGATTATTTTAAGATTCGCGCATAATCCTACCTATTTTGTGCGGATTTTGTATTAAATTTATTGGATTACCCCGCTACGAGAATGAAAAAGATTTATAACCGTTTTTGGTACTTCCCATGCCTATTCCTAATGGTCTTGGCGTGCACCAAGGACGTGGGGTTGATTACCGAGGTAGAGTTCCAACTTTTGGAGCAGCATACCGCTGAGGGTTTTATCAACCAGGGGCTCCCAACGACTTTTACGATCATCCCCGAGGCGGAACTGGAAGGCTATGAATATGATATTTCATATGAAGTGTTGGAAGGGGCGGGGTACTTCGAGGATGTTGATGGGAACAGGTTGGATGCTGGAAGGGGCCTGTCCATACCCCCACTGACCACATCCTTGCTGTATGTGGGAACAGAAGTAGGGGAGCACAGATTGAAGATACTGGCCTCGGATAACTTCGGGATGTCCGAGGAAATAGAGATCTTTTATAACCTTGAGAACGTCCCTGCCCGTTGGCAGGCCACTAGCGGGGTAAGCGAGATCGAGCTGGGCAAAAGTGCGGGGATCACACTTTTGTTCGAGATAGTGAACACCACCTTGGATGTTTCCTATCAGGCGAGGTATGAGTTTGCCGAGGGCGGGGGTACACTTGTTCCTTCCGATGGCAACACTTAC
Source organism: Aggregatimonas sp. (assembly GCA_965238025.1). Classification (GTDB taxonomy): domain Bacteria; phylum Bacteroidota; class Bacteroidia; order Flavobacteriales; family Flavobacteriaceae; genus Pelagihabitans. The sequence goes on from OZ250162.1 coordinate 3,180,980, forward strand.
GATATCGGTGGAACCTATGGGACGATCGTCCCGGGGAGCTATACTTTCGATTTTACACCGGAGGCGGCCGGTGGGCAGGAAATAGTTTTTGCGTTGCGCGATAGCAACGGGCAGGAACTCAAGACCGAGATCGTTTTCACCGTTGTTCAATTTATAGAGGTCATAGCGATCGATCTTGGCGAGCATGATGAAATAGACATGCAGGTCGGCGATGAGCTGGAATGTCCGGTAACCTTTACGCCACCAAACGCCACGGATCAGGGCATTACCTTGGTCTCCAGTGACCCCGATGTGGTCCTTATCGACGAAAACAATATCTGTATCGCCCTGTCGGTGGGCACGGCAACGGTAACGGCGACCTCGACCTCTAATCCCGATGCGACCGATAGCGTGCTGATTACGGTCACCGCGGCCGATAGGGTTCCCGTAACGGCGATTACGGTGTCCCAGGAAGATCCTTCGGCCGATGGGGCGACCCGGCAGTTGATCGCCACGGTACTCCCGGTCGATGCGACCGATTCCAGCGTTACCTGGTCCTCCGATGATTCCGATATTGCAACGATCGATCAAAACGGGCTTCTAACAGGGCTATCCAATGGTTCGGTTACGATAACCGCGACCTCGGTCTCGGACCCGGACATTTCAGGGACCATAACCGTCGAGATAACGGGCGGTACCCTTCAAAGCGGAACGGATATCCTCTCCTTTGCGCTTCCGGTACAGAACAGTGCCAGTATCGATACCGCCAACCATATCGTTACGGTCAATGTTTTTGAGGGCACCGACCTTAACACCGCTCCACAGGTACTGACGGTATCACCAGGGGCATCGTTTGGCCCTGCAATTTCCGTTGCACAGGACTTCAGCGCTTCCGTAGAATATTCCGTGACCGCTGAAAATGGTGATCTACAGGTATGGGTAGTAAACGTAACGGTCTCCCCACCCAATACCAATGATGAAAACGATATTGTGGCATTCTCGATCCCCGGGCAAGTGGGGAACAGCACTATAGATGTGACCAACGCAACGGTCGGTATTTCGGTACCATCCGGTACGGACCTGAATGTTGCCCCTAGCGAGGTTTTGATATCTGTAGGCGCCGGGCTGTCCCCGAGCCCTGCGGCGGTCCAGGATTTTGGCCAAGCTGTCCGGTATACCGTAACCGCAGAAAACGGCGTTGAAAGAATATGGACGGTAAACGTTACGGAGCTGCCCCCGACAGGCAGTGCTGCGAACGATATCCTCACCTTTGCACTTCCCGGGCAGAACAGCTCGACCATAGATGTGGCCGACCATACCGTTTCCGTAAATGTTCCCGACGGCACCACGCTGAACGTGGCCCCGCAAGCGTTGACCGTTTCCCAGGGCGCAACGGTCCAACCAACTGCCGATGCACTACAAGATTTTAATGCCCAAGTGGTCTATACCGTTACCGCCGAGAATGGAACCGAACAGCAATGGGTGGTAAACGTCACGGTCTCCCCTCCGACGGGAAGCAGTGAAAACGATATCACGGCCTTTGAACTGCCCGTTCAAAACAGTTCCGATATTGACAATGTCAACCATACGATAACGGTAAACGTGGCCGCGGGCACCAATATAAATGTAGCCCCTTCGTCATTGAATATTTCCCCCAATGCCAGCATTTCCCCTTCGGCCACTAGTATTCAGGACTTTAACACCCCTGTAGATTATACGGTAACGGCGGAGAACGGGGATACGCAGGTTTGGACGGTCAATGTGACCGTTAGCCCGGATACCGATCCACCGGTAATCGCATTGGTAGGGTCAAACCCCCAGGAGATTACATTGGGAGGCGTCTATGCGGAACTCGGTGCCACCGCCACCGATAACGTGGACGGGAACATCACCGCAGATATCCTGATCGATGCCACTGCCGTGAACACAAATGTCATCGGAAGCTATAGCGTTACCTATAATGTAAGCGATGCCGCCGGCAATGCCGCCACACAGCAGGTAAGGACCGTAAACGTTACCGCGGCACCAGATACAACGCCGCCCGTTATCGTACTGGTAGGGGCAAACCCTCAGGAGATCACCATAGGAAATGCATATACCGAACTAGGTGCCACCGCTACCGATAACGTGGACGGGAACATTACCGCAGATATCCTGATCGATGCCACTGCCGTGAACACAAATGTAATCGGAAGCTATAGCGTTACCTATAATGTGAGCGATGCCGCCGGCAATGCCGCCACACAGCAGGTCAGGACCGTAAACGTTACCGCTGCTCCCGATACAGCGCCGCCCGTTATCGTACTGGTAGGGGCGAACCCGCAGGAGATCACCCTAGGAAATGCATATACCGAACTAGGTGCCACCGCCACCGATAACGTGGACGGGAACATTACCGCAGATATCCTGATCGATGCCACTGCCGTGAGTACCTCTCAGATAGGAAGCTATAACGTTACCTATAATGTAAGCGATGCCGCCGGCAATGCCGCAACACAACAGGTAAGGACCGTAAACGTTACCGCGGCACCAGATACAACGCCTCCCGTTATCGTACTGGTAGGGGCGAACCCACAGGAGATCACCATAGGAAATGCATATACCGAACTAGGCGCGACCGCCACCGATAACGTGGACGGGAACATCACCGCAGATATCCTGATCGATGCCACTGCCGTGAACACAAATGTCATCGGAAGCTATAGCGTTACCTATAATGTAAGCGATGCCGCCGGCAATGCCGCCACACAGCAGGTAAGGACCGTAAACGTTATCGCTGCACCAGATACAACGCCGCCCGTTATCGTACTGGTAGGGGCGAACCCACAGGAGATCACCATCGGAAATGCATATACCGAACTAGGTGCCACCGCCACCGATAACGTGGACGGGAACATCACCGCCGATATCCTGATCGATGCCACTGCCGTGAACACAAATGTCATCGGAAGCTATAGCGTTACCTATAATGTAAGCGATGCATCGGGCAATGCCGCCACACAGCAGGTAAGGACCGTAAACGTTACCGCGGCACCAGATACAACGCCGCCCGTTATCGTACTGGTAGGGGCAAACCCTCAGGAGATCACCATAGGAAATGCATATACCGAACTAGGTGCCACCGCTACCGATAACGTGGACGGGAACATCACCGCCGATATCCTGATCGATGCCACTGCCGTGAACACAAATGTCATCGGAAGCTATAACGTTACCTATAATGTAAGCGATGCCGCCGGCAATGCCGCCGCACAACAGGTCAGGACCGTAAACGTTACCGCTGCACCCGATACAACGCCGCCCGTTATCGTACTGGTAGGGGCAAGCCCTCAGGAGATCACCCTAGGAAACGCCTATGCGGAACTCGGTGCCACCGCCACTGATAATGTGGACGGGAACATTACCGCAGATATCCTGATCGATGCCACTGCCGTGAACACAAATGTCATCGGAAGCTATAGCGTTACCTATAATGTAAGCGATGCCGCCGGCAATGCCGCCACTCAGCAGGTCAGGACCGTAAACGTTACCGCTGCACCAGATACAACGCCGCCCGTTATCGTACTGGTAGGGGCAAACCCTCAGGAGATCACCATCGGAAATGCATATACCGAACTAGGTGCCACCGCCACCGATAACGTGGACGGGAACATTACCGCAGATATCCTGATCGATGCCACTGCCGTGAACACAAATGTCATCGGAAGCTATAACGTTACCTATAATGTAAGCGATGCCGCCGGCAATGCCGCCGCACAACAGGTCAGGACTGTAAACGTTACTGCTGTATCCAATAACCCTCCCGTGGCAGAGGACGATTTCTTTACGGTTGCTGAAAATGGAACTCTAATACGCGGTGTCTTCAATGATAATGGCAATGGTCCTGATAACGATCCTGATGGTGACCCGATAACCGTAGATTTAGTGAATAGTAACCCCTCAAATGTGGGGAATCCTGTCAATGGTGACCAAGGTGGTCAATTTACGATCGACGCAGGTGGAAATATGGCCTTTGACACCAATGGGAATTTTGATGCTTTAAATGCTGGGGAAAGTACCCAAACCAAGGTAGATTATCGCATTACGGACGGTAATGGAGGTTTTAGCAGTGCCAAGGTAACCGTTACCGTAACCGGTGTCGATGATACAAACATTGCACCGACCGCCAATGCAGGTCCTGACCAGACCATTACCTTACCGACGAACTCGGTAACCTTGAACGGTTCGGGACAGGATACAGACGGCACCATTGTTTCCTATGAATGGACATCGGTTCCTTCAACTGCTATTTCAAACCCTAATTCGGCCACGACCCAGGTTACCGGTTTGACACAAGGTTCTTATCAATTTACCCTTACCGTTACCGATGACGATGGGGCCTTAACATCAGATTTTGTTACCGTTACCGTTAACCCTGCGGCCAATGTTGCCCCGACCGTGGATGCCGGTCTGGACCAGACGATTACCTTGCCGACAAACTCGGTTACCTTAAACGGGAGTGCAAGCGATAGCGATGGCACCATCGTTTCCTATGAATGGACCTCATTTCCCCCAACGAATATTTCAAACCCTAATTCAGTCACGACCCAGGTTACCGGTTTGACACAAGGATCCTATCAATTTACCCTTACTGTTACCGATGACGATGGTGCAACCGGATCGGATACCGTAGTCGTAACCGTGAATTCAGCCGCCAATGTACCCCCCACCGCAAACGCCGGCAACGATCAGACGATTACGTTGCCCACTAATTCCGTAATCTTGAACGGAACAGGGGAGGATACCGATGGTTCCATCATTTCCTATGAATGGACCTCGGTTCCCGTAACTGCTATTTCGAATCCTAATTCAGCCACGACCCAGGTTACGGGATTAGCCGTTGGGGATTATCAATTTACACTTACGGTAACTGACAATGATGGCGCCTCTGCAAGCGACGTAGTATGGATAACCGTAGATCCTGCCAACATGCCTCCAACAGTGGAAGCAGGTCCTAATCAGACGATTACTTTGCCCACGAACTCGGTTACCTTAAGTGCAGATGCGCAAGATTCCGATGGTTCCATCATTGAAATAATATGGGCTTTAGAAAGCGGTGGAGCTTTTAACATTACAAGTACAGGTTTTGGAACGGTTGATATAACCAACTTGGAAGAAGGTGTTTATGTCTTTAGAACTACAGCAACAGATGATGACGGTGCATCGGCCACCGATACTGTTGTGGTAACCGTAAACCCCGCTGCCAATGTGCCTCCAACGGCAATGGGTTCTGCCAACCCTCAAACTGGAAATGCTCCGTTAATCGTAAACTTTAAAAATTCAAATTCAACCGATTCAGATGGGTCCATTGTTGGTACGCAATACGATTTTGGTGATGGGGCTTCAAGCAATGGAGGTTTCCCATATTTAATAGACCACACTTATGCAGAGGGCACTTATACCGCAAGAATGACCGTTACCGATGATGACGGTGCAACAGATTTTGTTGAGTTTACCATTGTTGTAGATCCACCTTTACCGCCGAGTGCTGAATTTAGCAATGGAACGTCCGTAAGCCCAGGACTAAGTTCAATCACTGGTACTTTAACAATCTCTAATGGTCCATTGGCCTTTAGAATCATAGCATTTGGGGGGTCAGGTAACTTTGAGTTTGAATCCGACATTACTTTTGAAATTGTTGGACAAGGGTCTTGGTTCGCATTCGCAGCTGGTGAAGATATCGATAGTACGGACACTCCATTAATTCAACCTGGAACGTATACCTATAATTTGACTGGTTTTTTCATCGGGTCTAGTGGAAATGGAGGTTCTGTTTCTCCGATAACTAATTAAATTTAGATAGACCCATCAACTAATATAATTCCAAATATTCTTGTATTTAATTAAATGCGAATAGGCACGTCTAATTACAAGGTTATTCGGTTTTTCTAAAGTGGGGTCTTCTTTTAGCAATTTGATGGCATAATGACGAGCGGTTTTCAATATATCGTTGTCTTTGATAATATCTGCGATTTTTAAGTTCAGCACTCCGCTTTGCTGGGTTCCCATGATATCCCCGGGGCCTCGGAGCCTTAAATCAACTTCGGCAATTTCAAAACCGTCATTGGTATGTACCATGGTTTCTAATCGAGTTTTAGCCTCTGAAGACAGTTTATGTCCGGTCATCAAAATGCAAAAGCTTTGATCCGCTCCCCGGCCCACACGGCCCCTTAATTGATGCAATTGTGATAAGCCAAAACGTTCGGCACTTTCAATGATCATAACCGAGGCATTCGCGACATTTACCCCAACCTCAATGACCGTGGTGGCGACCATGATTTGGGTTTCTCCCTTTACAAAGCGGGCCATTTCATAATCTTTATCCGCCGGTTTCATTTTCCCATGTACAATGGATATTTGATAATCGGGTAGGGGGAAGTCCCTAACGATACTTTCATAGCCATCCATCAGATCTTTATAGTCTAAGGCTTCGGATTCTTGAATCAAAGGATATACGATATAGATCTGCCTTCCTTTTTGGATTTCATCCCGTATAAAACGAAAGACCTTAAGCCTGTTGGCATCAAAGCGATGTACCGTTTTTATGGGTTTTCTGCCGGGTGGCAGTTCGTCAATTACCGAGATATCCAAATCACCGTATAAACTCATGGCCAAGGTCCTGGGAATGGGTGTGGCCGTCATGACCAGAATGTGTGGCGGAATTTCGTTCTTATGCCATAGTTTAGCGCGTTGCGCAACTCCAAAACGGTGTTGTTCATCAACAATCGCCAGTCCTAAATTTTTATATTGCACCTTATCTTCCAAAAGAGCATGCGTGCCTATCAGGATTTGAAGTTCTCCAGTTTCTAATTGTTCATGAATTGGTTTTCTTGCTGACTTTTTTACCGAACCCGTTAACAGGGCACAACGAACATCAGTACCTTTCAATAAGGTCGTGATACCTTGGTAATGCTGATTTGCCAATATTTCGGTAGGCGCCATTAAACACGCCTGATAACCGTTGTCAATGGCAAGTAACATAATCATTACGGCGACTATTGTCTTTCCCGAACCCACATCGCCCTGTAATAACCTGTTCATTTGGGCATTACTACCCAAATCTGCCCGTATTTCCTTGATAACACGTTTTTGGGCACCGGTAAGCTCAAAAGGTAGGTGATTCGAATAAAACTCCTTAAAGCGGGAACCCACTTGATCAAAATTGTACCCTTTTATTTTTCTTTTACGAAGTATATTCTTTGAAATCAATTGCAATTGGATGTAGAAGAGTTCTTCAAACTTTAAGCGAAACTGGGCCTTGGCCAATAACTCCTGATTCTTTGGAAAATGGATATTAAAGAGTGCCTCACTTTTCGACATCAATTTTAGTTCATGAATAATATCTTGTGAAAGTGTCTCAGAAAATATTCCTTTGGAGTCTAGGAACAACTGTTGCATTATTTTATTGATGGCCCTATTTGTTACACCTTTTGCAGAAAGTTTTTCCGTTGAGGGATAGATCGGTTGCATCGCTACTTTCAAACCTTTCTCATGTTCAGATAGGAGTTCCATTTCAGGATGTGCCATTGAAAAACTACCGTTATACCAGTTGCATTTTCCGAAAATGACATAGGGAATGTTTAGCTGCAAATTTTCCCTTAACCATTTTTGCCCACGAAACCAAACAAGTTCCATTTTGGCCGTATCATCCACGAATGTTGCCACCAAGCGCTGCCCTCTTTTTTGTTCAATGGTTTTGATATTGATAATCTTTCCGATGACTTGCACATCGGCATTACTACGTTGAAGTTGGTTGATCTTGTAATAGTGCGTTTTATCCAAGTATCTATTGGGAAAGAGGTTCAATAGGTCTTGAAAGGTGCGAATACCCAATTCCGATTGCAGGGTTTCGGCCCTACTGGGACCTACTCCCTTCAAATAAACAATCGGCGTTTGCAGAGCATTCACATTCATAAGACTAAATTAGGGGTTCGCCTCTTCAACTGCAACAAACTAAAATGGTAAATTTGGTCCACTATTTGTTTTGGGTTTATTATGAGAATCTTTTCTATTGTTTGTTTTTTTGTTTTTACCGGTTTACTGACGGGTCAGCACCAGGATAAGGTTGATTTTACGATGTGTAAGGTCATAATTAATCCAAACCCAGAAGAGAAATCCATAAATGGCGTTGTAGCATATCTCTTTACTACCCTGAAAAATGTGGATTCTGTTTTTTTGGATGCTAAAAACATGGAATTCTCTTCAATAAAATTAAATGACGAGACGGTAAAATATAAGTATGATGGGAAGAAAATCTCCATTCATAATAAGTTCGCCAAAGGAGATCTTGATACTTTAAAACTCGTGTATAAATGCATACCAAAGCAAACGGTTTATTTTTTAGGTTGGGATGATGTAGTAGAGGGCAACGAACAAGTATGGACACAGGGTCAAGGAAAATACACCAGTCATTGGCTTCCCAGTTTTGATGACATGCAGGAGAAAGTAGAGTTTGATCTTTATTTAATGCTAGAGGAAGATAATAAGGTGATAGCCAATGGTAATCTTATAACCGAAGGAAAGTTCAAAGACTCAAAAATTTGGGAGTATAATATGCAAAAGCCAATGAGCAGCTACCTTTTGGCCTTTGTTATTGGTAACTATAAAAAACAAAGTTTAACCTCTTCAAGTGGAATCGCTATTGAAAATTACTACTATCCCAATGACAGTTTAAAAGTGGAACCTACCTACCGCTATACCAAAGAGATCTTTGATTTTCTAGAAAAGGAAATCGGAGTGCCCTATCCTTGGCAGAATTATAAACAAGTTCCTGTTCGGGATTTTCTGTATGCGGGAATGGAGAATACGGGAACGACCATTTTCTCCGATGGCTATGTCATTGACTCCACCGCCTTTATCGATAAAAACTATGTAAATGTAAATGCCCATGAAATGGCACATCAATGGTTCGGCAATTTGGTTACGGAGAAAAATGGGAACCATCATTGGCTGCATGAAGGTTTCGCTACCTATTATGCCTATTTGGCCGAAAAAGAACTTTTTGGAGCCGATCATTATTACTGGAAATTATTCCGTTCTTTTCAAGAACTGCAAGATTTGGAAAATAGGGGAGAAGGGCAAAGTCTGCTAGACTCCAAAGCAAGTAGTTTGGTTTTCTATGAAAAGGGTGCCCTAGCACTGCACATGCTACGGGCGCAAATTGGTGACGATGCGTTTGGCAGGGGAATTAAAACTTATTTGGAAAAATTTCAATTTAAAAATGTTATCGTTTCCGATTTTCTATCAGAAATGGAAAAATCTAGCAAGACCGATCTATCGGGATTTAAGAAAGAATGGCTAGAAAGCGATTCAATGCCATCCGAGGCGGTGAAAATGAATTTTTCCGAATATGCACCTTCCTTGAAATCGGCACTCCATTTGAAAGAGAGTTTCATTCAGGACAAGATCAAGGAAGTTGATTACATGGATTATTGGGATACTACAAACTCGATACATTTAAAAAATTATATACTGGCCAATCACCCCAATAAAATTCCGTCTTCTCTTATCGAAAAGGTATTTACGACAGATTCTCTCGCAAATCGTCAGCCATTGGTGTATAAAGATGACATTACCCAATTTCCTAAGGAAAAATATGAATCCCTTTTACATGATAAAAGCTATGTAACGGTTGAAAATGCCCTAATTCAGCTATGGTCAGCTTATCCAAAAGATCGCGTAAAATATTTGGATCAAACAAGGGAAATAATTGGCCTACCCAACAAGAACGTTCGATTGTTATGGCTGACTTTAGCCACTTTGACAGAAGGTTATCATCCTAAAATGACAAAACAATATTTTGTTGAACTTAGCAGTTATACGAATCCAATGTATTCTTTTGAAATACGTCAAGGGGCATTTCAATACTTAAAAGAGGCTTTTGGTTTTACGGACCAGAACCTTATGGACTTAATGCAGGCTGCCGACCACCATTCCTGGCAATTTAAAAAGTATGCTCGAAACTTGTTAGATGATTTATTGAAAGACGACATATATAAAGAACGAATTGCAACCTTGGTGGGTAAACTAAAGCCTGAAGAAAAACGTTATATTCAAACCAAATTAAAATAGAATGAGGGCATTGGTAATTTCTGGTGGTGGAAGCAAGGGGGCTTTTGCAGGTGGTGTTGCACAGTTTCTGATTCAAGAGGAGGGCAACAAATATGACTTGTTCGTGGGTACGTCTACCGGTAGCTTGTTAATTTCACATTTAGCTTTGGGTAAATTGGATAAGATCAAAGACATTTATTCCAATGTAAACCAAAAGAGTATTTTTAGTAGCAACCCTTTTATTGTTAAGAAAAAAAAGGGTTATGATGAAATTTCAGTAAACCATTGGAACGTTCTTGGGAACTTTATGAAGGGCAAAAAAACCTTTGGGGAAAGCGAAAATCTACGTAAGCTTATCAGGAATAGCGTTACCGTTGAAGAGTTTAACACCCTTAAGAAGAGCACTACCGATGTTGTGGTTACCGTTTCCAATTTATCATTAAACCAGGTGGAGTACAAATCTATTAACGATTGTACCTATGACGAGTTCTGTGACTGGATTTGGATATCATCCAATTATACCCCATTTATGAGTCTCGTAAGAAAAAATAATTGCGAGTACGCCGATGGAGGTTTAGGTAGTATCGTTCCTATCGAAGAAGCTATTAAAAGAGGGGCTACCCATGTAGATGTAGTTGTTCTTCACACAGAGGTCAATTATTACAATAGAATGCCTTCAAGAAACCCTTTTGAGCTTTTAACCACGATGTTAAGTTTTATCCTAGACCGTATCGAATATCAGAATATTAGGATTGGTAAGTTTGTAGCGAACCAAAAAGATGCAATAATCAACCTATATTATACTCCTACTGTGCTGACCACGAACTCCCTTGTTTTTGACAAGGCCAAGATGACCTTATGGTGGAAACGGGGGTATTTATACGCGAAGAATAAAAATGAAGAAACAAATCCGATTACGCCTAATGAACATGAGTAATTTAGTGGTAAGTGATAAGAAAAAATTGAGAATCCTAAACTCATAAACAAATAACCCTCTAAACATTTTAAACCTGTTCTACCAAAGACCACTAATTTCCTTTTTAATAAAGGACAGGGCAGTTGCTGAGGGTGATGGCTTATCCATGGTTTCCGTCAATACATCCTCCCGTAGTTTATCGGCAGAATCCGTTTCACTCATCCCGGCCTTTCTGATCATTTGAATAGTAGCGCTTTTAGCAGCCTTGATAACGTTCCAACACTCATCGCTCAGGTAAATCTGTTGCGAAAGATTATGTTCAAATTCTTTTTCGATACTCTGGATCAAAAGGTTTTCATAAGCACTCTTATCCGTCGATTTTGGAGCTACCCGAACAACCAGACTGGGAATCGCAATGCGCTCCAGGAATAAGGCCATACGCTCATAGGCCTGTAAGCGAATTGGCATGGTATTCTTTTGGGTATCCTTAAGCAATAAGTACCGCCTGCGTCCTTCTTCATTTTTGGTGTGCATTTTAAAGAAGTAAAAGGCCACAACGCCAGTAACTACAGCTGGTAATAAAAATCCGAAAAGTTGTAGAATTTCGTCTCCGTTCATTTTGGTTGGGTTTTGCCCAATAGTAAGTTGGGCTTGGTTGATGCAATTAAAACGATGGATTTTTATAAAAAGTATATGGACTCCTTAGGGATAGAAATCCCTAATTCCCATTCTTCATATTTTCTTTTACCATCATATAAAACTCGTCAAACTTCGGGTGGATTTTAAAAGCGATACCTTCCTTAAGGTTGCCATCCTTTCCTAAGGCCGTAATTCTGGCGGGATCAATGCTAAATTTCTGCTGTAAGACTGTTGCAATTGTCCCAGCTTGTCGTGCTGCCAGGTCAAGCTCTCCCGTCATACTTAAACCTTCAATGGTCAAATTCATAGTAGGGTTCGCTTTTAGAATATTTGCTATTTTCTCAAGCCAAGGTTCGCTGGTAGGGGCGGGGGTGGCTGACGAACTCCCACCGAATAGGGTCTCAAGACTTTCCGATATGATCAAGGCACCATTCGCAACGCCCACCTTGGCATTTTCTCCCAAAGATTGTTTGGCATTGGTCAATAGCACTATTGCGGTTGAATCGTTTCTTGCAAGCGCGTCATTGATTGCTTTTAATTGCAACTCCTTTGCTTGAAGGCTTTCCATGGCCCTACTGACGTTTTCCGAATTTTTGCTGGAAACCGTCGCAAAGCTATTCAAGTTTTTCAACAGCGTGGCATTGGCATCCTGAAGTTCTACCACCTGTGCTGCTAAAGATTCGGATTTTATGGTACTAATACGTTCATTGCTTTGGGCACCAGCAACCATCGCTTTAACAGAGTCCAATTCCACTTTTAAACCATCAATTTGTGCTAGAAGTTCGCTCTTTTTTTGACCATAGGTTGAGAGTGCACAACATAAAAAAAGCAGTAACAGGGGTATAATTTTTTGCATAGGATGTTTTTTAATCAATTCTATGCAAAAATATACTATTAGTCAGTTTTTTCGAAACGCTTGCCCCCCAGATATTCACAATCTTGTAAACTGCTAATCGATTCAAAAGGAACCACGACTTTATCATAACCGTAGGTAGATTTTAAATCTCTGCTCAGGTTGGTGTCGTCTACATTTACCTGAACGTCATGCATCGTGAATTGGCAGGGATGTTCGTAGCCCGCAGCGTGGGTGATTTCCAAAAACTCTTTTCGGAAGGTTTTAAAGTATTGCGCGAGGCGTTCAGACTTTAAGGGAATATCAATACCGTTTTGCTTCCATTTACTTTGTGTGGCAATACCGGCTGGGCATCTGTTTGTATGACAAATCTGGGCTTGAATACAACCGATACTCATCATAGCTTCCCGAGCGACATTGATACAATCGACTCCCATAGCAAATGCCATAGCCGCCTTAGCGGGGAATCCTAACTTACCGCTACCAACAAATACAATGCGATCGGTAAGGTTTCGGTTTTTAAATACCTGATACAAGCTGGAGAAGCCATAAACCCAAGGTAGGGAAACATGATCAGCAAAAGATGGGGGAGCAGCTCCGGTACCACCTTCACCACCATCTACGGCAATAAAATCAGGTCCGCGGCCCGTTTCCAACATTTTATCGGCTAGTTCTTCCCATTGATCTAATTTCCCTATTGCGCCCTTGATGCCTACCGGAAGACCAGTTTTATCTGCAATGGCCTCTATAAGCTGTAGCAATTCGTTTACATTACCAAATGCTTTATGGGTAGCAGGGGAGAGGACGTCTTTTCCAATTTCAACCCCTCTGATCTTTGCAATTTCGGCAGTGATTTTTGCACCCGGCAATACCCCTCCTTTCCCGGGTTTGGCGCCTTGGGAAAGTTTAATTTCTATCGCTTTTATGCAAGGGTTATTGGCAACCAGTTCCTCCATTTTCTCCATTGAAAAATTGCCGTCTTCAGAACGAACGCCAAAATACCCGGTGCCGAAATGGAAAACTACATCACCACCTTGTTTATGGTACGGGGAAAGTCCACCCTCTCCTGTGTTATGATAGGCCTGTGCTTTGAGCACACCTTTATTCATAGCTGCTACAGCGGCCGCGGAAAGGGAGCCGAAACTCATAGCAGAAATATTAATGACAGATGCCGGCCTAAAGGGTTTCCTACGCCCGTTATATTGCCCCATGACCTTGGCACAGGGAAGAAAGTTTTTATCGGTTAAATTAGGGTGGCCTTCAGGCAATTTAAAAGCCATCATCCTATTCTTGATAAAAATATGCTGGTGGGCATAAATATCCCGATCGGTTCCAAAGCCTTCATAATTATTTTCCTTTTTGGCTGAGGCATAAATCCACCCCCGTTCAATACGGTTAAAAGGCAATTCCTCACGATTGTTCGCGACAAAATATTGCCGCATTTCCGGGCCTATACTTTCCAACCAATATCGCAAATGACCAACTACTGGGAAATTGTGCGATATAGTATGTGCCCGTTGAAAGAAAACATCACGAATGGCAACAAGAAGTAGCATGATTAGCACCCAAACCCACCAAGAAATGTTGCCGAGAAAATTAAAAATAGCTTCCATACACTAATTCACAAACTTTTGAATGATTTCCGACCTCCTAAATTTTAACTAACATCTGATTATTGATTTAAATAATCCAGGCTCATTTCGGTCAAAGTTCGTACCCCAAGAATCAATCCGCTATCATCTATTTTAAAATCCGGGGTATGATGGGGGAAAGACTCAGTATTTCCAGGAGTCATCCCGCCCAAGAAAAAGAAAAAACCTGGTGCTTCCTTTTGGAAATATGAGAAATCTTCTGCTCCCGTAATCGCTTTTTGGGTTACCACATTTTCTGCTCCCGCCACTCGTTGCATGGTTGGTAACATCTGTTCTACCAATGAGGGTTCATTATAGGTAATCTCGGTAGCATCTTTAATTTCACAAGTAGCTTCGCCGCCATAAGCCTTTGCAATGGTAGCGACCATTTCTATCATTCGCTTGTTAATGTGGTCTTTCATATCATAATCCAAGGTCCTAATTGTACCTATCATTTCTGCGCTTTCAGGGATAATATTAAAACGTACCCCGCTTTTTATTTTACCTACTGTGATTACAGCAGCCTCATTAGTAAGGTTCGTTTCCCTACTGATAATGGTTTGCAAGCCGTCAATAATCTTGGCACTGATCAATATGGGGTCAACACCGGACCAAGGTTGTGAACCGTGGCTTTGTTTGCCTTTTACCTTGATCGTAAAGCTCTGGGCAGCAGCCATGGTACCTCCGGATTTGTATCGAATCATACCCACCGGGGTTTGCGAATTAATATGTAGCCCAAAAATGGCATCTACCTTTGGGTTTTCCATTACCCCTTCTTTGACCATCAGCAGGGCCCCGCCTTCCTCTCCCGGTGGTGGGCCTTCTTCAGAAGGTTGAAATATGAATTTGACCGTGCCCTTTATTTTATCTTTATTTTTTGACAATACTTCGGCAACTCCCATTAAAATTGCCGTATGGGTATCATGGCCACAGGCATGCATTACGCCCACTTTTTCACCTCCAAATTCTGAGGTAACTGTAGATTTAAAGGGGAGGTCATTACGCTCTGTAACGGGTAAGGCATCAATATCGGCACGTAAGGCAATTACCTTACCGGGCTGGTCTCCTTTTAAAAGGCCTACAACCCCAGTATGGGCAACACCTGTTTGTACTTCTATCCCTAATGATTTTAGGTGTTTAGCAATTTTTTCAGCCGTTTTGAATTCACGATTTCCCAGTTCTGGATTTTGGTGAATATCCCTGCGCCATTCTACAACTTTACCTTCTATTGCGGTATAATCTTTTTCTAAATTCGGACCCTGTGCAAATACCGTACACCCGGCAAGCAACAATCCCCATACTAATTTGTTCATACGTATCTGATTTAAAATTTTATAAGTTGATATCCCTTATCCTGCAAATGTATTAGAGCCGTCATGGCAGAGAGCGCCATCTGAACCCCCTCGATAAGATCTTCTTTTGGAAAATTGCGTGACAGCGAAGATTGTCCACAGAAAACGATCTCCGTTCCGGCATTCATCAATGAGGTAATAAGCTTCGCGTTTGGATTATCTGTCTTAAATCTGTTTTGGTAGGCCTCATTGGTTATCAAATCTTTAGAGGCCTTATTGTGAACCACCAGTACTACCTTTAAGTTCTCCGCAGGAACACCGCTCTGGGCGTGCATGTTCAAAAAACGGGCGGCAGTCTCAATACGCTTATTGATCTCTGTATGCGATTCGGGAGAGTTCATAATATCAAAAACCACCTTGTATTCTTTAGTAACGTCCACCTCAAATTCTGGGTTTTCCACCTTCCAGACCTTGCCAAAGTCCTTGATAATCGGCCCGGCTTCTTTGGTTTGGGCAAATACGCCCGCCACAAAAATAAAAGTGAAGAGGAGTAATAAGGAGCCTGTTTTTCGCATTAGATCTTGTTCTCGCTTTAAATATATTCAAATTCATCAAAACCCCACGCTAATGTTCATAATTATTAAACCGATGTTTTTTCAATACCCGTTATTATAGCTAAATTCACGCTCCCATAAAATGGTAAATTCCCTAACGCTTTGGAAAATTTTATTGACCAGCTGAATGATGCCCAAAAGGCACCTGTTTTGCACAAAGATGGACCTTTAATGGTCATTGCCGGTGCAGGATCCGGAAAGACGCGTGTGCTTACCTATCGTATTGCCCATTTGATGGCACAAGGCGTAGACGCATTTAATATTCTTGCCTTGACCTTTACCAATAAGGCCGCACGGGAAATGAAAAAGCGAATTGCCGAGATTGTTGGCACTTCGGAAGCAAAAAACCTTTGGATGGGAACCTTTCATTCGGTTTTTGCCAAATTGTTGCGGTTTGATGGGGATAAGTTAGGTTTCCCCAGCAATTTTACAATTTACGACACCCAGGATTCTCAGCGATTGATAGCATCCATTATCAAAGAAATGGGCCTTGATAAGGATATCTACAAATACAAGCAAGTTCAAAATAGAATATCTTCCTATAAGAATAGCCTAATTACCGTAAAGGCATATTTCAATAATCCAGAGCTTATTGAAGCAGATGCGATGGCAAAACGTCCCAGAATGGGTGATATCTATCAAAATTATGTGGATAGATGTTTTAAGGCGGGAGCGATGGATTTTGATGACCTTTTACTGCGGACCAACGAAATGCTAAATCGTTTTCCAGAAGTCCTGATGAAATATCAGGACCGATTTCGGTACATTTTGGTTGATGAGTATCAAGATACCAACCACTCGCAATATTTAATTGTTAAGGCTTTAGCCGATAGGTACCATAACATTTGCGTAGTTGGTGACGACGCACAGAGTATCTACTCTTTTCGCGGCGCTAATATTAGTAATATCCTGAATTTTCAACGGGACTATGAAAATGTTGGAATGTACCGCCTAGAGCAGAATTACCGCTCTACCAAGAATATCGTAAATGCAGCGAATTCAATCATTGCCAAAAATAAAAATCAACTAGAAAAAGTAGTTTGGACCGCCAATGACGAAGGCGCATTGATCAAAGTACATCGCAGTCCTACCGATGCGGAGGAGGGCCGTTATGTTGCCGGGTCAATCTGGGAAAATAGAATGCAAAAACAGTTGCCAAACGGGAACTTTGCAGTACTCTACCGTACCAATTCGCAATCCAGATCAATAGAAGATGCGCTACGAAAACGTGATATTCCCTATCGTATTTATGGAGGATTGTCATTTTACCAAAGAAAGGAAATAAAGGATGTGCTCTCCTATCTGCGGTTGGTAATCAATCCTAAGGATGAAGAGGCTTTAAAAAGGATCATCAACTTCCCCACCCGTGGTATTGGGCAAACTACCCTTGATAAATTAGTAGTTGCCGCCAACCATTATGGGCGTTCAATTTTTGAGGTCATTGAAAATCTGGACAAGATCGATTTGAGGATCAATGCAGGAACGAAGAACAAATTACGGGATTTCGTCACCATGATCAAGAGTTTTCAGATTATGAGTGAGGGAGCCGATGCATTTGTTTTAGCCGAACATGTGGCAAAAAAGACAGGGATTCTTTTGGAATTTAAGAAGGATGGTACTCCTGAGGGTATTGCCCGAATGGAGAACATAGAAGAACTGCTCAATGGTATCAAAGATTTTGTGGAGGGGCAAAAAGAATTGGCCGATGCCACCGGAAACATTGCCGAGTTTTTGGAAGATGTAGCCCTCGCCACTGATTTGGACAAGGATACCGGAGATGATGACCGGGTGGCCTTAATGACCATTCATCTGGCAAAAGGCTTGGAGTTTCCATACGTGTATATTGTTGGTTTGGAAGAAGACCTTTTCCCTTCAGGTATGAGCATGAACACCAGAAGTGAATTGGAAGAAGAGCGAAGATTATTTTATGTTGCCTTGACCCGTGCGGAAAAGCAAGCCTATTTAACGTATACCCAAAACCGCTATCGTTGGGGAAAGTTAATCGATGCAGAACCTAGTCGTTTTTTGGAAGAAATAGATGAAAAGTACATAGAGAACCTTACACCAATAGACAATGCAGCCTACCGTTATAAACCACTGGTAGATGCCGATATTTTTGGCGAGGTAGACAAGAGTAAATTACGACAAAGTAAACCTAAAACCGGTACTCCTCCTAGTATTGGAAAACCCAACCAAAACCAGCTTCGAAAACTTAGAAAACTGAAACCCCAAATAGCGCAGCCGGTAGGGAATACCAATGTAGTCGATCCAAATCTTGCCGAAGGTAGTTTGGTCAATCATTCTAGATTTGGTCGAGGAAAGGTGCTAAAAATAGAAGGGGTTGGTAACGATAAAAAAGCTGAGATCCAGTTTGAAAAAGGTGATGTTAAAAAGTTGCTACTTCGGTTCGCCAAATTAGAGGTAGTAGAATAATCATGTTATCCTCAAATTTTATGAATCCTAATTTATAAATGCAATCAGCAAAATGATTTCCGAAACGTTGCAGAAAACATATCGTCATCCACTTCTTGTCCAGAAAGATTTGGAAGCTGTGTATAATGCGCATCGTAAAATTATTTTCAAAAAGGGGGAACATGTCCTTGAGGCGGGTACCATTTCCAATGAATATCTGGTTATTGAAGATGGATTGATGCGATCATACGTTATTGACTATAACGGAAATGATATTACTACCAATTTTTTTTCGGCGGGCGAATTGGTTATTGAGCCGTCATCACTTTTTCAAAGGGTGCCCTCAGAGGAGAACATTATGGCGCTCACCGATTGTATTTGTTGGAAATTGGAATTTCAGGTTTTTCAAGAGCTTTTTAATTCTATTCAAGGGTTTCGCGAATGGGGGAGAGCTTGGATGGCTAATAGCCTGTTTGAATTTAAACAACGTTCGGTAGCCATGATTACCGACTCTGCGACAGAGCGGTATCAAAGGTTGCTAAAAGACAAACCGCTGGTAATGCAAAATGCTCCCTTAAAGTATATTGCTTCCTACTTGGGTATAACCGACTCCTCCCTGAGTCGAATCCGGAAAGAAACCAGCAAAAACTAAAACGTATTTCTTGCCATAGGACAAGTCTATTTTGATTTCTCCCTATTACTTTAGTCTTCGATTACTATAAATTATAGTTGTTCGTCCCGTTTTAGACCTTAAATACTGTATAAACCATAATATAATGAGCGAAGAAACCAGAATAATGACCCTGCACCCGCAAGGTAAAAAAGGAGTTCATATACTAAAAAGATGGTATGACATCATCAAGGAGTTTATTCTTAACACAATCAAAGAACATGGGGAAATTTCCTATCAGCGTCTAGACAAGTTAGCTGTTCAACAACTCAAAAAAACATTTGATGGTAAGGTGGGTTGGTATGTAGTGAGTGTAAAATTGGATTTAGAGGCGCAAAAAATTATTGAAAGAGTGCCCAAGACAAGTCCGCACAAACTAAGAATGGCAGGTTAGGTAACCACTAAACACAAAGGTGTGCAAAATCTTCCTGTTTATATTTCAATATCCTTTATTATAACTACCCTTCTTACTTTGTTTTTGTTTGCAAGGGCTGTAACAGATAAGAAGGTTACCTTCCTAATTTTAATAACCTGGATGTTGCTACAGATGGTACTAGGATATTTCGGATTCTACCTTGACGTGCAGGCAAAACCATTTAAATTTCTATTGGCGGCTCCTCCGGCTCTTTTAGTTATCTTATTTGTTTTTTTAAACAAAAAAGGAAGAAATTGGTTAAATACCCTGGACCTTAAGGCCCTAACGCTAGTTCATTTAGTTCGGATTCCGGTTGAACTTATACTATATGGGCTTTTTATTTATAATATGATTCCTGAACTCATGACCTTTTCCGGTCGTAACTTTGATATCCTTGCAGGAATTTCCGCCCCTTTTGTTTACTATTTTGGCTTTGTAAAAAAACAAATGGGAAGAATAGGTATACTTGTTTGGAACGTGGTCTGTTTGATCTTGTTATTGAACATCGTGATCAACGCAATTCTTTCCGTTCAACTGCCTATTCAACAGTTTGCTTTTGACCAACCCAACATAGCGATTTTGCATTTTCCTTTTGTCTGGTTGCCAACCGTTGTTGTGCCCATCGTACTCTTTGCTCATATAGTTACCATCTACAGGCTTCTAAGGCCCAAAAAAGTTTAAGCAATGGTGATTGCCTGCTTTTAAAAGTAGAATAGTAACAGGTTCTTTTTAGTTAGTATTTGAAAACCAAATCTATGATTATCTACGGAAGCCAAGTAACCCATCTTAAATCGGAATAGTTACGAAATACTGCAACCAAAGATGATGCACAATTCCGGTAAAATCGAGGATATTGAGCCTGACAAATAATCGTTTTTCTTTCGTAAAGTTATTGCTTACTTTGTGACAAAGTTGTAGATAACATTATTCATGGCCGAATTCATAAAGATTTACGAAGAGAATCCCAACCCAAAAGCAATTAAAAGGGTGGTAGATGTGCTGCGAAAAGGTGGATTGGTCATTTATCCGACAGATACAGTTTACGGGCTTGGTTGTGATATTACCAAAACAAAGGCCCTCGAAAAAATCGCAAGGATCAAAGGAATAAAACTGGCGAAGGCCAAATGGTCTTTTCTTTGTGCAGATTTAAGTAATCTTTCCGACTACATAAGGCAAATTGACACGGCAACCTTTAAGGTATTAAAAAGGGCACTACCGGGGCCTTATACTTTTATATTGCCTGGAAACAACAACCTGCCCAAAGATTTTAAAAAAAAGAAAACGGTGGGTATTCGGGTTCCGGATAATGCCATTTGTACAGCTTTGGTGGAGGCTTTGGGAAACCCCATCGTTTCAACATCGATACATGATGAAGATGAACTTCTTGAATATACCACTGACCCGGAACTCATTTTTGAAAAATGGGAAAACCTTGTTGATGTAGTAGTTGATGGAGGCTACGGAGGCAATGTAGGGTCTACGATTATTGACTTATCGGGGGGTGAACCGATCGTTCTTCGCGAGGGCAAAGGGGAATTGGATATTTTTTAAAATTCAACGAAAAATTTGATAAAACAAAAAAAGGTGTGCAAGAAGCACACCTTTTTTATCGAATTATTACTTATTTGGTTACTCGTTGATAGCAGGATCTTTCATTCCTTCTTCGATCATACTGTAGAACTGATCGATTTTTGGTAATACAACGATTCTGGTTCTTCTATTCTTTGATTTTTCCGTTGTAGATACAGGGACAAATTCCGCCCTTCCTGCGGCTGTCATCCGCTTTGGATCCACATTGTAATCATTTTGTAAAACCCTTACAACCGCGGTGGCACGTTTGGTACTTAAATCCCAGTTATCCAACAAGACGCCCTTGCGATAAGGAACATCATCAGTATGGCCCTCTACCATGAAATCAAAATCCGGTTTATTGTTCACAACCTTGGCAACCTTACCTAAAACTTCTTTTGCCCGGCTCGTAATGTTATAGCTTCCAGTGCTGAACAATAGTTTATCTGAAATCGAAACAAATACCACTCCCTTCTCTACGCTAACTTGAATATCTTCATCATCTAAATTACCAAGCACACCTTTAAGGCTCTGTACCAAGGAAAGATTAACTGAATCCCTTCGGGTAATGGCATCATTTAATTTACGAATAGTAAGGTCCTTTTCTTGCAGACTTTCTAATGACTTCTCAAGGTTTTCGGCACCTTTTGTTGTCAAGGTGGTCAAATTACCCATGTTATTGATCAACTCTTGGTTATTTGCTTTTAAGAAAGCATTTTGATCTTGCAGTGTTTGCAGCTTTGAGGTGGCCGTAGCTTTTTCCTCTAGACAACTATTCAATTTAACGGTGGCAGAATTCAAAAGATCCTGTGTTTCCTTGTGTTTTGCCTCTAGGTCTGCATATTTTTTTTGCGATACGCAGGAAGACAATAACAATGTTAGTCCCAAAAAGCCTAAGATAATTTTTTTCATAATAAAAGTTGTAGAATTAATTTAGTTCTAATGTGTTAAGTTCAAAGTAGCCTCTGCAAAATTATTTATTCACAGTACTTTACGATTTCAAAATTAGTTAATCTTTTACTAAAATGTTAAAACGGGCTATCTGATTTACGAAATGTGACCATACTATAGACGTGACAATGTAGTATTTTAATATAAAATTGGCTTTTTCGCGCTTGCGGTACATTTTACCAAAATGTCTATAAAAGCTTGCATGTGCCCATAAAATAGCAAAGCAATGGCTAAATTTAAATTGAAAGACAAAACGCAGCGCTGCTACACCATCTAATAACAATCGCATAAAAATTATAGTGAATGCCTCTCGTCTCGGTAAATTCTTGGTAATGGAAAATAGCGAATTCCTAAAGTTTAGGTAAGTTTTTTTGGGATTCATATTACTCAAGGTTGAGCCACCCAAATGAAACACCTCTGATGTACCAACATAAAACACCTTATGCCCTTTATTTTGGGCCCGCCAGCAAAGATCAACTTCTTCCTGATGGGCGAAATAGTCTTCATCAAATCCGCCGAGCTCCCAAAAAATGTCTCTTCTTATGAACATACAGGCCCCTGTCGCCCAAAATATTTCCCTCGTATCATTGTACTGTCCTTCATCTTTCTCTAAGGCCTGAAAAATTCGCCCCCGACAAAAAGGATACCCCAATTTATCCAGAAAACCGCCTGCAGCACCAGCGTATTCAAAATGGTCACGGCGCATTAAATCCAGGATTTTTGGTTGTACAATCGCTACGCCCTGATTTTCGGTCAAGAGTTTCTCAATTGGTTTTAACCAATTTTCCGTGACCTCAACGTCTGAATTCAGTAGGCAATACACATCGGCATCAATATGTTTTAAGGCGTCATTATATCCTTTGGCAAAGCCGCCGTTCACCGAATTGGTGATTATTTGTATTGCCGGATAGTGCTCCTTAACAAAGGCCACCGAATCGTCTGTAGAGGCGTTATCTGCAACATAAATGGT
This sequence comes from Aggregatimonas sp., assembly GCA_965238025.1. GTDB lineage: Bacteria > Bacteroidota > Bacteroidia > Flavobacteriales > Flavobacteriaceae > Pelagihabitans. Next base: position 3,203,980 of record OZ250162.1, read on the forward strand.
TGCAGATTTCGAGAATTTCATCACTGAAGGAAGGTAACTTTTTAATAAAAGCTCCCCATTCCAATTCAATATGACGACGGCAATTTTCAAAACGATAGCAAATTAACGGCTAAAATCAGGAATAGTTGGTAAAAAACGATATTTTTCCGCCGCATAATCCATCTCGCAATAATAATGTTTTAGTCCGTTGGTTACCATGAGATAGCTAGCATTTAATTGCATGTTATATCGGGCTATTTGGTCAAAAACATTTTGATTTATGGTTATGGTCGGTGCTTTGCATTCCACAAGCAATGCAATACTTCCATCGGGTCGAAAAACGATAATATCATAGCGCTTTTTTGTTGTATTGACTATCAACTGTTTTTCGACATTAATAAGGCTTTTGGGATATTTTTTTTCTGAAATAAGAAAATGAACTACATGTTGTCGTACCCATTCCTCGGGTTGTAATACCACAAATTTTTTGCGAATAACATCAAATATGTGCACTTTATTTTCGCTATTTTTGAAACGAAAGTCATAGGTCGAAAAGTTAAGGGCCTGCATAGTACAAAGTTGATGATTTTTTTTAGATGGATGAAGTAAAACATATCGTTAGCGATATCAAGAATGGAAGCATAAGACCCATATATTTCTTATTTGGGGAAGAAACGTATTATATTGATAAGATATCAGAATTCATTGAAAATTATGTGCTAACAGAGGAAGAGAAGGGTTTTAATCAAACCGTTTTATACGGACGGGACGTTAGCATAGATGATATCATTGCAAACGCAAAGCGTTACCCCATGATGGCCGAGAAGCAGGTTTTGATAGTAAAAGAAGCCCAAAATCTATCAAGGACTATAGAAAATCTTGTTTCCTATTCCGATAACCCGCAACTATCAACGGTTCTTGTCATCTGCTATAAATATAAAAAGCTTGACAAACGAAAAAAATTGTATAAGAGTATCCAAAAAAGCGGAGTGCTATTTGAGGGTAAGAAATTATACGAGAACCAAGTCTCAGATTGGATTAGGAGAACTTTAGCAGGAAAAGGCTATGGTATTACCCCAAAGGGAGCCATTCTATTGGTTGAATTTTTAGGCACCGATTTAGGGAAAATCGCCAATGAGTTGAACAAGTTGCAATTGGTTCTCCCGCAGAATACTGAAATCACCCCTAAGCATATAGAGGAACATATAGGTATCAGTAAGGATTATAATAACTTCGAATTAAAAAAGGCCATAGGCGAGCGTAATGTGGTCAAAGCAACAAGGATAATCAACTATTTTGCACAAAACCCTAAGGATAATCCATTTGTGCTGACCGTATCCTTATTGTATTCTTTTTTTTCACAACTACTTCAATATCATGGTCTAAAGGATCATTCTTCTAAAAGCGTTGCCAGCGCTTTAAGGATAAACCCTTTCTTTGTTGGGGAAATTCAGACCGCGGCGCGAAATTATCCGATGAAAAAAGTGAGTGGTATTGTATCGCATCTTCGCGAAATGGATTTAAAAGGAAAAGGGGTAAATGCCAACGCTATTCCTCAGGCAGATTTGCTTAAAGAATTGTTGGTGAAAATCATTTAACTATTTTCTGTCAATGCTGAATTTTCCTGGACCAACCAGAGCAATAACAACAAAAATCACTAGGTAGAGTAAGGCAAGTTCCTTGGTCTTTAATGGGTCGGCCGAGTGTACGATAAAAGCGGCAACTGCCATAGTAATGGCAGAAGGTACAGCGGCCCAACGGGTTTTTAGACCTAAAATCAATAAAATAGGACAAAGAACTTCACCAATTACGGCTAAAAACAAAGATGGTGCGGCACCAATGCCAATTGGGTCGGCAAATGCTATTTCGCCACCAGCAATCAACTTTTGAAACTTTGGGATGCCATGAGTAAGTAATAATACTGAAGGGACTATTCTTAATAATGCGAGTCCTACATCTCGCAAAACTTTATCATTCATGTCAATTTTTTTAGGGAACCGTTGTAAAAGTATTCAATTTTTATGAATTTCGCATATAATCGATTCTATTGATGCGACTAAAACATCACAATCGTCTTTAGAAAAAGACAAGGGAGGTTTTATCTTTAAAACATTGTCAAAGGGGCCATCTGTTCCGATAAGTATATGTTTTTCCCGAAGCCCATTTTTTATCTTCACCGCCAACTTCGTATCAGGCTTTCCATCAAGACTTGAAATTTCTACGCCTAAAAAAAGTCCGTTTCCCCTGATATCTGCTAATTGCGGGTATGTTTTCCGAAGGCTTTCCAAAAGGGCCTTAAGGTAATCTCCTGTTTCTTTGGCATGACGTTGCAGGTTTTCATCGTCAATTACCTTTAACACTGCATTTCCAATTGAACAGGAAACAGGGTTTCCTCCGAAGGAACTGAAAAATTCCAGACCATTATCAAAACTTTCGGCAATCTCCGCGGTGGTGACCACCGCCCCAATGGGATGTCCATTTCCCATTGGTTTGCCCAATATTGCAATATCCGGGATAACACCGTGCATTTCAAATCCCCAGAAAAAATCCCCAAGCCGGCCAAATCCAACCTGAACCTCGTCGCATATACAAAGGCCACCTTGCGCTCTTATTTTTGGATATACCTCCCTTAAATAACCTTTAGCCAGTGGCACTTGTCCACCACAACCCACGATAGGTTCCGCGATAAAAGCGGCAATTGACTTAGAATTTGATTTAATCTTATCCTTGGCAATTTCTGCATAATGCTTTCCTGCGGTACCATCATCTTCAAAGCCGGAACCATAGGCTTTCGGCATATTTGTTTCAATAACAAAATCCTGTTTACCCTGGCTTCCTTTGTGGTCGTATTTATAATGGCTAATATCTATTCCTATTCTGGTATTGCCATGATACCCATGTTCCAGAACCATAATCTTATTCTTTTTAGTATGGGTCATCGCCAAACGAATCGCCAAATCGCTAGCGGCACTTCCCGAATTCACAAAGAAGACCTTATTAAGATTGGTGGGAAAACGTTTTAAAAGTTGCTCGCTGTATTCCAAAAGTTCTTCATAGATATATCTGGTATTAGTATTGAGCCTTGCCATTGTCTTTTGCGCCGCCCTTACCACGGTAGGGTGGGAGTGTCCAGCAAGCATAATGTTGTTGTAAGCATCTAGAAAAGTATTCCCATCTACATCGTACATATATTGAAATGCAGATTGCTGCATTTGAATGGGTTGCTTATAACTTAAGGAAAATGCTCCGCTCAAAAATGCGCTCCTACGTTTTAATTGATTTTTTAATGGGGTTTGCATGCTTCTGGAAAAACCCGAGGCCTTCCGAAAAATTGATTGGGCTCTTTGGGGGTTTATGGTCAACCATTTCCGGAGTAAATCCCAAGCAGGTTTTTCACTTATGGTTATGTATTCCGAATCAGGTTTCAGCGTCTTTGTATAGGCCGAATTGCAAACACTTGTGCAAAGGCGAGCGGCAATTAGATAGTAGAGGGCATCTACTTCCTGTTGTTTTAGGGGGATTATGGCATTATACCCTCCAATCACATCGGATGCGATTTCAAGTGGGTTCTCTTTCCCCATCATTACATAGGTTATTGCAATGGCTACTTCATTAATAAGCCAGGAATGGCACATATCCCCAAAATCAATGATACCTGAGACGAGACCATTTTTGGTAAGTACGTTCCAATCATTCCCATCATTATGAATAAGGGTCTTACGAAATTCGTGCTGAATGGGGCAAATATTTTCATCAAACTGTAGAAAAAAGTAATCCACGAGACTCCTGTCTTTTGGATTAGGGATGTACTTTAAATAGTTATGGTTTAATCTAAAGTGTCTTAGATCCCACCGTGTTTCTTTTGCAGCAATAGCGGGGTGGTAACTCTCCTCTAATTGTTTGTCAAGCCTTGCCATAAAGCTGCCGAAAGAACGAAGTAGGGGTGGAGTATGCGCACTATCACCAAGAAAATCGCCTTCTATGTAACTGAGCAGTCTATAGATGTAATCGCCCTCAATTGCCTCGAATTCATCTTCGGTGGTACAAATTCCAGTCGGGAATTCTTGATTTTCAAGATTGGCGAGCGTTGTTAAAACGGCATTTTCAGCTTGCAGTAGTTTATTGGTCTTTTGAGAATAATCGTATCTTTTTAAGACAAAAGTACCCCTGTCCGACAGTATCTTATAATTGACACTATCGTAACCTTCCAACTTTGAAATTGAGGTTGGACAAATGTCAAAATGCTTTTTTAATACAGCAGTAATTTTAGAATGCATCCATAGAAATATGGATAAACTTAAGGATATTTAAGTACAAAGTGAAGTGAGGATTTCCTCTTTTTTATACAATCTAGGTTTGAATTTATTAAAATCAAAACATCACCTTAATTTGGGATAATCTTCAGGATTAGTCTCATTCATTATCGCATATACCTTCTCAAAAACATCTTCGGCATTTGGTTTAGAGAAATAATCGCCATCGGTACCGTAGGCCGGTCTATGCGCTTGTGCGGTGAGTGTTTGCGGGGCGCTATCTAAAAATCGATATGCTCCTTGCTTTTCAATAATTTCATTTAAAATATAGGCTGCACAACCACCAGGAACGTCCTCATCAATTACTAGCAAACGATTGGTTTTTTGTACACTTTTTAGAACGTCGCGATTGATATCAAAAGGCAGCAATGTTTGCGCATCAATCACTTCGGCATCAATTCCGACCTCCCGTAATTCCTCAGCGGCTTTTGAAACAAGCCGTAGGGTTGAACCGTAGGAAACTAATGTAATATCATCTCCTGTCTTTAAGGTTTCAACCACTCCAATAGGTGTACATAGCTCCCCTAAATTGCTCGGAAGTTTTTCTTTTAAACGGTATCCATTAAGGCTTTCGACCACCAAAGCGGGTTCATCACTTTTCATTAAGGTGTTATAAAAGCCTGCGGCCTGGGTCATATTTCTGGGAGACAGGATATACATACCGCGCAGGAGATGTATAAGACCACCCATTGGAGAACCAGAATGCCAAATACCTTCCAATCGATGACCACGGGTACGCACGATCAGCGGTGCTTTTTGTTTACCAGAAGTTCGATAGCGCATCGTTGCCAAATCATCTGTTAAGGTTGACATCGCATAGAAAATATAATCCAAGTATTGAATCTCTGCGATAGGCCGTAGCCCCCTTAACGCCATACCAACTCCCTGACCAATTATAGTGGTTTCACGAATACCGGTATCCGCAATTCGCAACTCGCCATATTTCTTCTGCAACCCTTCCAAACCCTGATTTACATCACCGATTGCGCCGGTATCTTCACCAAATATCAAAGCCTCTGGGTATTGGCTAAAAAGTTTATCAAAGTTTTCCCTTAAAATTATACGTCCGTCTACCATTTCGGATTCTGCTTCGTATTTTGGAAGAATCGCCTTTATGTTTGTTGCCTTAGTTGGTAATTCGCTATACAGATTATTGCTAAATTTCGGTTGACTTTCGTTAAGAAATGCGCTAATCCAATTTCTTAAATTTTTACATTCCGCGGAATCACTACCCAGTAAATAGCGCAATGCCTTACGGCCTGCTATAGCCAAATCCTTTTTGATAGGTTCTTCGGTAGCTATAAGATCGTTCTTCACTTTGTTAAGAAAGTTCTTATTGGCACTTGTTTCTGCCGCCCGCTCCAAAAGCAAAATCAACTCCTTCTTTTTCTGCCTTTGTTCTTCCAGGGATTCTGTCCAAGCTTGTTTTCTTGCGGATCGCACTTCCGTTTTAATACGCTTTTCGGTTTCCAATAACTCTTCATCTGTGGCTATATTGGACGAAATTATCCATTCCCTAAATCGCTTATTACAGTCATTATCCGCCTCCCATTCCAAGCGCTTGGCATCTTTATAGCGCTCATGCGATCCTGAGGTAGAATGTCCTTGGGGTTGTGTAAGTTCAGTTACATGTATAATAACCGGTACATGCTCTTCGCGGGCAATGTCGGCAGCATTTTGATAGGTATGCATCAAAGCTGTATAATCCCAACCTTTGACTTTGAGTATTTCATAACCTGCCTCGTTTTCCTCCCTTTGAAAACCAATTAGCAATTTCGAAATGTCTTCTTTGGTCGTATGAAACTTTGCTGGTACCGAAATTCCGTATTCATCATCCCAAATACTAACAACCATTGGTACTTGCAGCACCCCAGCCGCATTAATGGTTTCCAAGAACATACCCTCGCTGGTACTTGCGTTGCCAATTGTACCCCATGCGACTTCGTTCCCGTTTACAGAAAACCCATTGGTCTTAATACCGTCGATATGTCGGTACATCTTGGAGGCTTGGGCCAACCCTAATAATCTAGGCATTTGCCCCGCTGTACATGAAATGTCGGAGCTCGTATTTTTCTGCTTGGTCAAATCCCGCCAACTACCATCTTCGTTAAGACTATAGGTTAAAAAGTGTGAGCCCATCTGCTTACCTCCACTCATAGGGTCTTTATCCATATCAGGGGTAGCGTATAGGGCGTGAAAGAATTCTTTTGGCTTTAAAAGCCCTAATGCCATCATAAAGGTTTGATCCCTATAGTAGCCACTCCGAAAATCCCCATTTTGGAATGAACGGGCCATCGCCAGTTGGGGTAGTTCCTTTCCATCGCCAAAAATTCCAAATTTGGCCTTCCCGGTTAGCACTTCCCTACGCCCAATAAGACTGCAAATCCGACTTGAATATGCCGTTTCGTAGTCTTGTAATATCTGCACTTTAAAATCTTCAAAAGAGATGTCGCTGCTGGTTTTGGAAGATAGTTTCATGTACGGAATGTGATTTGCACAAAAATATCAAAATCCATAGTTTTTTACAACATCATATAACGCTTAATCGTTAAGATATCAATAAAAATTGTTGTAAAACGCTGCGTATTTGTTAAATATTGAACAAAATTAGACTTTGATAATACGAATTCAATAATTTTAAAACCACTTTCTCGTAAACAATCCAATCAAGGTCTTTGGACTTACGGTAACCACGAAGCGAATTTTTTCACCATAGTCGGGTTGGGATACTTCCCATCCATTATTGGAGTAAACCGGTAAGTAGAGCTCAAAATAATCTGTAACCAAATTTAAGCGAACCCCTGAATCATAAACGAACTTACCAGCAAGGTTTTTGTTTTTTACGTATCCTAAATCCCCATAAACCTCTATCCATTTCCATAGGTTAACACTAGCGTTCATCGTCGCTAGCCAATCGTCTGAAAATCGGTAACGTTCGTCCAGTATTGATTTAAATCCACCTTCGGCAATGATAATCTGTTGGCTGTAGATTCCAGATCCTTCTGAACGGCCCAAATACCCATAATCAAAAAGATAATCGGTAGGTCTGTCCAACGCAAAACTAAAAAAGTCAGAATCACTTTTATTACTTAAAAATTTACCGGCATATACCCTTACATTAAATTGGCGGTTACTTTCGAATAATTTCCGATATTCCAGTTCCAACGAAAGTTTGGTGAATTTACCTGCGAGCTGAAAGTCGACCAACATCGACTTATAATCCAAAATATTGTTATCAACATTGAAGTACCTCGCGTTAAAAACGCTATAATCTGGGGTTTCAGAAGCATTAAAAGTATCTTGAATCGCTGGATCTAAATCCCTAAAGATATTCACATATCGAAATGATAGCGCCTGTCGTTTATTACTTAGCAAATCGTCTGGACGCCACCCAAAACTCAAAGATGGGGTAAGTGTGGAGTATCGGGAATTCACGTTAAAATGCGATGTAGATCCACGAAGACCGTAGTTTGCTACGTATAGCCCTGTTTTGGTCAAGTACTTTTGATAGGTAATTTTACCAGAACCTACAATCGCTTTTTCCCTAAAAGAATAACCTGGTGCGATATCAAAAATAAACGGGCGACGTAATAGGGTCTTATTATACAATCGCAATGCCGGTGTCCACCCATCATAAATGTTAAAGTTAACAACAGGTACGTAAAAAATTTGATTGCGATAAGGGTTTTCGGCATCTCTGAAAAATGTAAATTTTAATTTTTTATTGCCTTTAAAAAACCCTCCCAAAGACTTCCAGTTGTCACGTTGGTTAAACTCCGGTATTTTTTGGTCATAGTTCAACACTAGTTTTTCTTCTCCCTTTCTTGGTATGGCGAAGATTTTTTCCTCATCAACCCCTGTAAACCAATATTTGGAAACTATTGAATCATTTTTCAACCCGAATAGGGAAATAGGGACATTTGTTTTTTCTTTGTTTTTAATGGTCACGTAAAGGGAATCCTCAGATTTTGTTATCTCTTTTATTTTAAAATCGATTCTTCGCCCTGTTGAAACATAGGTGTCAAAAAACCAATCGATATCGGCATAAGTGCTTCGTTTCATTATGGATTCGAAATCGGCGGTTTTTGTCTCGTTGTTCTTAAAGAATTGGTAGTAGGTTTTGATGCTGGTATCTACTTTGTTCTTTCCCACATAACTTGCCAAATAGGATAGCCCTTGACCAGCCTTATATTTATTGGCTATTTTTTGGTTAAATTTTATAAGCGAGTCGTTAGATTCGGTGAGGGGTTGATCCAGATTGGTACGCGCTGTAACATTATATAAAAAGGGATACTGCTCATTAAAACCCATTTTTGCTAAATTGAAACTGCGAATTCCCCAAATCTTCGAAAGTTTGCCCAATAGTTTTTGATCAGGGTAATATTGTTTCACATACGCAATCATCAAATAGTTGGCAATAGCATCGTTCAACCATTGCTCCTTTCTTGGATTCAGATAAATAGACTCCGCCAGCATGGTACGTAGAGCGGTTTTTAGAAATTTCATTTCAAACTGAAACTTATCTTCATACGGCCGGATAAAAGCAGGAAGCTGGTTTATTCCATATAAAGGGTTCTTTTCGTACTCTATTTCACTGACCAGTAGCTGATCGTTAGGAAAGGTTCCAAGGTTTTCTTTTATGAATTCACTTATCTTTAAAATCGAAAGGCCTTGCAAAACCCTATCATAGCGAGCTGCCTCAATATCGGATACCACCCTAAGGTTTTCTGTAACATGGGTGATGAATTTCTTGACAGGGGATAAAATAATCTCACAACTCTTTTGATTCTTACCGGTCAGTACCGACTGCTGCCCATCTAGGGTGGCATTAATCTCCGAATTTTTAAAGTTAGATGCCATATAAAGGCCTTCGGGGAAAGTGAAATTTAGGGTGGTATTGGTAATACCTGTGTATAGGTCCTCCAAGTTTTTATTGGAATACAATTGCCATTGTCCATCAAACACCGCAGGGGTCAGATACCAATCTTTTAAGTAATAGCCACCTCTATTGTCATAACCATAAGGCGTAAACTTGTTAGGTGGGAGTTTTACGGTATAGGTCAAAAATATTTCCGTACTGGAATTTGGTGCTACAGCTTTGTTCAAACTTATTTTAAGGATGTCCTTTTCTGTTGTACGCTCATATTGAAGTCCTTGATAGTTGTTATCGACAACGCTTATCATTTCAGTATAGCCCCGTTCTTTTTTCTTGGCCAAATGCATGCTCCGTTTAAACTCTTCCGCAAAGCGTTTGGCTAGACCTGTGTTTTTATCTGAGTAGGCATTGGCCCAATCATTAAAATAGATTTCGCTTAATGTGCTATTTGAGGAATTGTGAAAGGTAAAGGCCTGTCTGATATGTATCTCCTTAGTAGTCGGGTTTAAGGTTGCGGTAAGATCATTAGTATGCTGCGCCTGAACCTCCATTGTTTTTGAAAAAACAGCAAAGACCAATAGGAGATAATATGCTATGTGGGTTTTTCTCAAAAAGATTCTAAAAATTGGGGCTTAATAGATGTCCTTTATAGAAGGCGTCGATTATTTCGACAACTTCTTCCTTTGTGTCGACCGTGTGAATCAGGTCTAAATCACCAGGGCTTATATTACCCACATCCAACATAGTGGTTTTTATCCATTCCATTAAACCGGACCAGAATGAAGAACCTACTAGGATAATAGGAAACTTTTCAATTTTGTTGGTCTGGATAAGGGTAATAGCTTCAAAGAGTTCATCCAACGTACCAAAACCGCCAGGCATAACCACAAACCCTTGGGAATATTTAACGAACATCACTTTTCTGACAAAAAAGTAATCAAAATCCAGGCTTTTGTCGCCATCTATATACGGATTATCATGCTGTTCAAATGGCAGCTCTATGTTCAGGCCTACAGAGGTACCACCAGCCAGGTGCGCTCCTCGGTTACCAGCCTCCATAATTCCAGGGCCGCCGCCTGTAATAACACCGTAGCCAGCTTCCGAAATTGACTGCGCTATATCAACGGCCAGTTGATAGGTTGGATTATTTTCTTTTGTACGTGCTGATCCAAAAATGGAGATACAAGGCCCAATGGTGCTCATACGTTCAAAACCGTTCACAAATTCGCCCATTATCTTGAATATCGCCCAAGAATCATTGGTTTTCATCTCGTTCCACCCCTTGTGATGTTGTTCTTTTCTCATAAAAATATGTTCAAGTTCAAGCGTTGCGTCCAGGTTAGATTCTTATTTAAATCCATACCGTCTGCAGTTCGCTCTAATTTAGTTCTTTCTTTAAAAACGTTGCTGTATAACTTTTCTTGTCTTTTGCTACATGTTCTGGTGATCCTTTGGCAACGATCATACCGCCTCCACGACCACCTTCATAACCAATGTCTATAATATAGTCTGCCATTTTTATAACATCCATATTGTGTTCGATTACAAGAATAGTATTTCCTTTGTCCACTAATTTGTTCAAAACTTCCATCAGAACCCGTATATCTTCAAAATGTAAGCCTGTGGTTGGCTCGTCCAAGATATAAAAAGTATTCCCAGTATCCCGTTTTGATAGCTCGGTTGCAAGTTTAATGCGCTGTGCCTCACCACCAGAAAGGGTAGTGGACTGCTGACCTAGCGAAATATAACCCAGGCCAACATCCTGTATCGTCTTTAGTTTTCTATGGATTTTAGGAATCAACTCAAAAAAGGCAACTGCTTCATTGATTGTCATTTCCAAAACATCTGCAATCGATTTCCCTTTATATCTAATTTCTAGGGTTTCCCGATTGAAACGCTTGCCGTTACACGTTTCGCAATCTACATAGACATCGGGCAAGAAGTTCATTTCAATAACGCGAAGGCCACCCCCTTGGCAAGTTTCGCATCTGCCACCTTTGACGTTGAAACTAAAACGACCCGGTTTATATCCTCGAATGGCGGCTTCGGGGGTTTTGGTAAACAATGAGCGGATTTCGCTAAAAACACCTGTATACGTTGCAGGATTAGAGCGGGGTGTACGGCCAATTGGGCTTTGATTAATATCGATAACCTTATCAATATGTTCCAGCCCGGTTATTTTTTTGTAGGGCATTGGTTTTTTAACGCCATTAAAATAATGGGCATTCATAATCGGGTAGAGTGTTTCATTAATGAGCGTAGATTTACCACTTCCTGAAACTCCGGTCACACCAATCATTTTCCCCAGGGGTAATTCTATGGTCACATTTTTCAGGTTGTTACCCGTACATCCGGAAAGCACTATCTTTTTGCCATTCCCCTTGCGCCGTTTATTTGGAACCGGTATTTTCTTTTTTCCACTTATATAATCGGCTGTAAGGGTTTGATGTGATTTTAATTCGGACGGATTTCCTTCTGAAATAATCTCACCTCCATGGCGACCAGCCTCCGGCCCAATGTCGATTACATGATCCGCCCTTTCTATCATATCCCGGTCGTGTTCCACAACAATAACAGAATTACCGATATCGCGCAGCGATTCCAATGATTTGATCAAACGGCCATTATCCCTTTGGTGAAGTCCAATACTAGGTTCATCCAATATGTAGAGTACCCCTACCAGTTGCGACCCGATTTGGGTGGCCAACCGAATACGCTGTGCCTCACCACCTGAGAGGGATTTGGAACTTCGGTTCAGGGAAAGATAGTCGAGGCCAACATCCAATAAAAACTGGATGCGTGTCCTTATCTCCTTAATAACTTCTTCAGCTATTCTAAACTGGTTCCCTTTTAAAGTCTTTTCTAAGCCCATAAAAAAAGCTGCAAGGTCGGTAACATCCATATGGGCGAGTTCCGAAATGTTCTTTTCGCTAATCTTAAAGTAAAGCGATTCTTTGCGCAAGCGCGATCCTTCACATACAGGGCAAACCACCTTATCCATATATTCCTTGGCCCAACGTTTGATCGAAGTAGAATCTGCTTCTTCAAATTGGCTTTTAATAAAGTTCGATATGCCCTCGTAATCAATTTTATAACTGCGTTTTACACCCAGCGCCTTAGAATCTACTTCGAAAACCTCATGCCCCCCGTTCAGTAGCACATTTCTTGCTTCTTCGGGAATTTTTTCAATGGCATCAGTCATCTCAAAACCATAACGCCGTGCTATAGTTTCGATTTGCTTGAAGGCCCATGATTTTTTATAAGCCCCCAATGGGGCAATTCCACCGGAATGGATCGATAATTTAGAATCGGGAAATATTTTATTTTCATTTACCTCATGCACATGGCCCAGGCCCTTGCACTCAGGACACATTCCTTTGGGGGAGTTGAATGAAAAGGTATTTGGCTCTGGTGAAGGGTACGATATTCCCGTACTGGGACACATTAAATCCCGACTGAAGTATCTGGGTTCGGTCGCACCTTCCTCTAAAACCATTAATACATCATTGCCGCTATACATTGCCGTATTTATGGATTCCATTAAGCGCTTGCTCAGCTCATCCGTTTTGTTAACCTTGAGTCGATCAATAACAATTTCAATATCGTGGGTCTTATAACGATCCACTTTCATTCCCTTAACAATATCGACTATCTCACCGTCCACACGAACTTTTACGAAACCTTGTTTGCCTATCTGCTCAAATAATTCCCTGTAGTGCCCCTTTCGTGATTTAACGATTGGAGCGAGAATATTTATTTTTTTGTTGGCAAAGGATGCTATGATCAACTCCCTAATTTGATCATCGCTATAACTTACCATTTTTTCACCCGTATTATAGCTATAGGCATCTCCTGCACGGGCGAACAATAGCCTTAGGAAATCATAAATTTCCGTAATCGTACCTACAGTTGAACGAGGTGATTTACTGGTAGTCTTTTGTTCTATGGCAATGACAGGGGAGAGGCCATCTATTTTATCGACATCGGGTCGTTCCAATCCTCCCAAAAATTGTCTTGCGTAGGCAGAAAAAGTCTCAATATACCTTCGTTGACCCTCGGCATAAATCGTATCGAAGGCAAGGGATGACTTCCCACTCCCAGAAAGTCCGGTAATTACCACCAGTTTTTCCCTAGGGATGGTCACATCCAAATTCTTTAGGTTATGCACCCTGGCACCGCGAACCTCAATATTTTCCTCGTAGTTTATCATGCAAAATTGACAAGGCTGCAAAAGTACGATTTTGGCACCTAATAAAATAGCCGGACTAGTTTAGTTTTTGTATTTGGGTTGGCCTCCTATTTGTGGATTTAATCCATAGTAGTGTCTATCCTGATTCAATAAAAGTCATATAAATTCCTAACAACCTATTTAAATAAGGAAGCACTATCATCATCTTTAGGAAAAGTTATTTGAAATCATCTATAAAAAGGGGCGAAGACCCAAGATTTAGAATTGCTGAACGGATTCTTAACGGCCTAAAAACCGGGTTTTAAAATCAAACGGCGGTTCTTTCCTGAGTATAATACTCAGGTGAATTTAATATGGGTTGATGAATAAGCTTTTCATTGATAAAATCCTTGATTTTTAGTTCAGGAAGATTATCATCACCAATGGCACCCTTGAAATTCAATTTTACAATTTCAATGCTTTTTAGATTATAATACAGGGCATATTTTCTTCTAGTATCATATATAACCCATTCCTGTTGTAGATGTCTTTCCCGAAAGTGTTTTGATACCAAGGGTAATACATCATAATTCGAATTTAGTTGGGCAAAGAAAACATCATCTTGTGTCAGTTGAAAGCAAACGGAACCTTCTACATACTTTTTTTCTTTGGCGACTGCCTTCGCCAACTGACCTATTTTCGATTCTAAGTCATTTGAAAAATTCAGGGACAATGCACCATTTGGTGAAAATAATTTTTTGATATACTTGTAAAGAAGTAACTCAATACCAGGGGTCTCGCTCATAAAAGCAAAATAGATATGCTTCATGGCCAATGAATTTTTAGCCTGTATGCTATTCCAAACTCTTTTAGCCAAATATATTTGGGTAAAGACTGTTTCAGTCTGGGAAAAAAGCCCCTTTTGGCAAACAGATTTTTTTTGAATGTCTGCCACTAACGTTTTCCGTTCATACACTTTAAAAATAGCTGTTAAAAACCCATTAAAACTTCCATCGTAGATTAAAATTTTAGCATCTTCCATAACCAGTTGAATAAAATCGTTCTTGTAATTAATCCAAAAATATGGAAATATTCCCAAATATGGAAATATTCCATATAATTTATTGGATATAATCCATATTTTGTATATTTGAAGGGATGAAGGCGCTGTTTTTAGAAAATTGAAGGAGTATTTAGTTGATTGTCAACTGTTTTTGGTTGCTGTCTACATCAATCTATTGTACCATATAGAATTAAAAAGGGATTCCCCTCTCCAGGGGAATGATATTAAAACTACTATTTTATGGAAAATGAACTTACCTTAAAGCGTTTTGTTGACCTCAGAAGGGAATTGGGTCATACACAGGCCGAATTTGCCAAACTACTTGGAATTTCAAATACCACCGCCGATATTGAACGTGGGCGCACCAAACTCTCGGGTAAAGTAGTAGCCGAGTTGTTGCGGCAATTCAAGGTGAATCCGCTTTGGTTATTCGGAGAGAGTGAGGAAAAATATTTACAGCCTTCAAATGTAAGTGTTATCCCAAAAGTGGTTACCGTAGATGCTGCCGACAATGAGAATATGGTATTGGTAAATGCAAAAGCGGCGGCAGGTTACCCCCAGAATATACAAGATACAAGTTGGTATCAACAATTGCCCGCGTTTGATTTTCCGATTCCGGAGTTTCGCAATGCCACTTATCGTGGTTTTCAGGTAGAAGGGGACAGTATGCTGCCAAATTTAAAACCGGGGGATTGGGTTTTGGCAAGGGCCGTTGAACATATTGATCAGGTCAGTGCCAATAAGATGTACGTCGTGGTCTTGGAGGATGCGGTTTTGGTAAAGAAAATAGATCGGAAACCTAATTCCAATAATGTTTCGTTGGTATCCCTTAATGAAAGCTACCCGCCTTATGAAATCAAACCTTTTCAGATTCAGGAAATGTGGGAGGTGAACAGTAAAATTACTTTCGGTCTTGATGCCACCACAGAAAAAGGCTTGCTTCGTCAACTACAAGAATCTATGGATGAGCTAAAGAGCCAGTTCAAGCATGTTAAAAAGGTAGATTAGCAATCCTTATTTAAACAGGCGTTATTGGCAATCGATACAATCCGCTATTTTTTAGGACAAACCCCATACTGGTATATAGTTTAATGGCCGGAGTACGATGATGTCCGGAGAACAGCAAAACTTCACTTAACCGAAGTTCCTTGGCCTTATTGATCAGTTCGGTCATTAGCTTCCTTCCGATTCCTTTACCTCGATATTCTTGGGAAACTACCACATCTTCTATCATCCCCTTATGACCGGATATCACCTTATAGGTCGCCATCATAGCAATGCCAATAATAGAACCATCAATTTTACAAAGAGCGATTACCGTGTTATTTTTGGTTTTACCTATTTCTGATACGGAAAGCTGGTCAATATCGGAATTCAGCTGTTTATAGAGAATATTTATTTGAAGTTCAATTTCTTGGTTTAAAGTATCCGGATTAAGAAGTTCAATAGTCATATAAATGTTTTGGCCGTAATAAAGTTATAAAACTACCATTGAATTATCTCTTTTGAATTATTGTATATTTAGAAATTAACAGCTTATGTACTATGAAAAGAACCATTTTTACCTTGGTTTTATGCTTGCTTTTTATACCCATGAATGCCCAAATAAGTAAGGATACGCTAAATAGGGCTTTAGTAGTGGGTTATACAACGGCGCCACCTTTTATCGTAAAAGATGGCGAACATTTAGAAGGTATAAACATCTGGTTATGGAAGCAAATCGCGAACGACCTTAACCTGGATTATTCTATGGTGCGCATGAGCTTCTCACAAATGCTGGATTCTTTAGAAAGCGGGAGCATTGATATCAGCATTAACCCATTGACCATTACTAGCGAACGAAATCGAAAAATGAGGTTTACAGATTCGTTCTATGCCTCCAACTCTACAATTGCGGTGGCAGATATATCTTCATTTCAAAAATTCGTTCAGTTTGTAAAAGGCTTTTTTAATCAGAACTTTTTAAAAGGCCTGATGCTATTGTTGTTGATCATCTTGATTTTTGGCTTAATAGG
The DNA here is from genome assembly GCA_965238025.1 of Aggregatimonas sp. Lineage (GTDB taxonomy): Bacteria > Bacteroidota > Bacteroidia > Flavobacteriales > Flavobacteriaceae > Pelagihabitans. The sequence continues at coordinate 3,220,394 of OZ250162.1, forward strand.
GTGGTATTTTGAACGCCAGGAAAACAAAGCACATTTTAGAACCGGCTATCGTGGTATATGGGATGGGATTTGGTGGTCTGCAGTCACTTTGACTACGGTCGGTTATGGGGATAAAGCGCCCAAGACCCGAATGGGGAAAATTGCTGCTTTGGTACTCATGTTCGGAGGTCTTTTGTTTATTTCGGGACTTACCGCAAGTATCGCATCCAGTCTTACGGTTACGCAATTGAACAACAACCCAGATGGCTTTAATGCGTTTAAAGAACGACCTGTCGGCAGTGTTAATAATTCTAGTGCCTACCAGTTTTTAAAAGAACATTTTTTTAAAAAAGTTAAGCCGTATGATGGTGTTGCCTTTGGTCTAAATGGGTTGAAAAATGGGGAAATTGAGGCTTTTATGTATGACGAACCTATTTTAAAATATCGCATTCAGGAAGACTCAACATTAAATAGACTACATATATTACCGATTAAATTTGATGTGCAGTTCTACGCTTTCGCTTTGGCCAAGGATAATGTTGAATTAGAACAAGCTATTTCGCAACGCATATTGGAAATCATGGAGACCCGGGAATGGCAGGTGGTACTAAGTGAATTTGGCTTAACAGAACTTTAATCGTATGCCCTAACATCTCCCATATAAAGAGTTATTGGGCCAAGTTTGTGAGATGCCGGTAAGAACAGGCCATTCTCCATTACCTTCCAATCATCCCAAGATGCCTCAAGACCAGCAATGGGTAATATTTTGACCCACATTTGATAGCTGATCGGAAAACCCGTATCGCCCAATTTCCACAAGTAGGCATCGCCAGGAGTTGTACCTCCTTGCGAATAAGATACCAAAAGGCCCTCGCTTCCGTCCTCTAATTTTACAATGCTGCGTGTTACCCCTTTATCAAAAACCTTAAATGGGGCGACCAGCCAAAAGGAATCATTGTTAAAATTGGCCAATGCCTTTTCTATAAGTTTAGCACTATTATCCGCTGACACCAAGGAATTATTTTTATAGACCTGACTGTTTTTTGGGGTGTTTAGATTAAGGTCCACTTTATAATCCCCCCATCTTACCTGTACCTTGCCATTTTCCTTATCCCATTTATAGTGGTGCTTCCCGCCATTGAACGTCCATTCTAATAAACGAGTCTTTTGATATTGTTCATCATTTATCGCATGGAGCATCTTTTGTGCCAAAGCATCGGCCTCTGGGCCCGGTTTGCCATGAGGGAGGTTTTTGTTATATAAGGCATAAAGTACTCCGAAGGTGACCAATAAAAATAAAAGAAGACCAAGAATAACCTTAACTATTTTTTTAGCGACTCTCTTCATTGTTAGTTTTTCATTATTTTTTTAATAACATTTGATTTGGTAATAACCGAAGCGGTTAGGGCACCCCCAAACATTGCACCAGCCACACCAGCAGTTACGACATCTTGGCCCGTAAGGTAGAAGTTTTTGATGGGCGTTCGTGGTCTTAAGAACTTTTGACGAAAACGTTTCGGACTATGGTCAACACCATAAATCTCCCCGTTGGCATAGTTGATAAAATGCTGGGTAGTGAGGGGAGAAGACAGTTCATAATAATCAACTTTGCCTTCTAAATGGGGTAATTGTTTATAAAGTACTCTTAGTATTCGATTCGCAATCTTTTCTTTTATCGCTTCATAATCCGTACCTCTTTTCATCCAACGACTGCCCTCCCAATTTTTATATTTCCGATAGGGTTCTAGAATAATAACGTCTATAGTACTCTTATCCGGATATCTATTGGACCAATCTGGGTCCTTGGCAGAAGGAAAGGAAATGTAAACAAGGGGGAAAGGGGCATCAGTATCTTCTAAATAACGTTCAACGCAGGTATCGTGGTCGTCTTTATCAGGATATATCCAAAAATTGGTTTTGGGCAATTGCAATGCTTGGGGGGACCCATTTAAGCCTATGTAAAGACAAGCATGCGATGCTGAGGGTTTTACCTGATATAAACTTTCCCTTAATTTATGCGACGTAACAACATGCTCGGGAAGCAGTTTATTATACGTTGTCATAATTCCCGCCCCGCTAACAATATGTTTGGCGGAAAACGTTTTCCCGTCCTTCATCTTCACACCGACCGCTCTATTGTTTTCTATGAGTACTTTTTCTACTTCGGCACTAATGACCACGGCCCCGCCTGCCACATCAATTATGGGGTTTATTGTTTTTACAATTTGAGATGATCCACCTATAGGAAAACTTCCTCCACTAAAATAATGGCGAACCAAGGCAGCGTGCATGGCAAAACTACTTTGTTTGGGGGGCAGTCCATAATCCCCATATTGCCCCGTTAGTACCTTGATTAATTCCTCATTATCCGTAAGAGAGCGCAAGACGTCATAGGTAGTTTGATCCGAATATTTGTAAAATGGCTTGCGCATGGTCCAACCTAACATCTTACTCCAAAAAGGCGAAAGTGCTTTATCCATAAAATATTTTCGACTTGTTTTTACCGTAGCAAAAACAAGGTTCACATATTTTTCAATGGCCTCTTTCTCCTCCGGGAAATATGCCCCCATTTTATCTTTGAAACCTTGTACATCTTTGACCATGTCATATGATTTATCACCAATGATGATACGGTCGTACACTTCTCCCATATCGGCCCACTTGAGCTGGTCATCGCTTATGTAATCGAACATTTTTTTGGTGAGGCTGTTCGGGCGTTGTACTTCACCGATATAATGTATGCCCACATCCCACTCATAGCCCTTTCGTTTGAAAATATGGGTAAACCCCCCTGCCGTATAGTGCCGCTCAAGAATAAGCACTTTTTGTCCCTCTTTCGCCAAAATGGCCCCCGTGGCTAAACCACCCATACCCGAACCTATGATTATGGTATCATAATGGGTGCTGAGTGAAGGATTTTTTTTATACGATAGTACCATTATTTTATATGTTGAAATTAGAAGGGAATCTTACCGACGACCTAAATTAATATCCGGCTGCCGCGTCATCGCCACGTTTGTCGGCTCCGCCCTCTAATTTTCCATCGGGGAGCACACGAATAGCATCTACCTTGCCTATTATAGGGGTCCGTTCTTCATTAATAATATATCCCTTACCCTTTAAACCGTCTATGAGTTCGGTTGAAAAACCGTTTGGCTCAAAAGTCACAACATCCGGTAACCACTGATGATGAAAACGAGGAGCATTTACAGCTTCCTGCATGCTGAGATTAAATTCATATGCATTTAATATGGTCTGGGCCACGGCCGTAATAATCGTAGAACCTCCAGGAGTGCCAACAACCATATAGAGTTTGCCATCTTTTTCGACAATGGTGGGAGTCATACTACTTAGCATTCTTTTTTCGGGAGCAATACTATTGGCATCGGCGCCAATGAGCCCGAACATATTTGGCACACCTGGTTTGGCACTAAAATCGTCCATTTCATTGTTAAAGAAGAATCCTAGTTCATCGGAGTAGAGTTTGGAACCATAACCTCCATTTAAAGTCGTTGTAACAGAAACGGCATTCCCTTGGTCATCAACAATGGAGTAGTGCGTCGTTTCCATACTTTCTACAATCTCTACATTTCCCCTTGCAACATCAGAAGATTTGGTTGCTTTGTCGAATGAAAAATTTTCCATTCTTCCTTTCAAATACTCCCCGCTCACCAAGGTACCTAAAGGAATATCCACAAAATCCGGATCACCGAGGTAGTAGTTGCGATCGGCATAGGCACGACGTGCCGCTTCAGTAAACAATTGAATGGTCTTTTCAGAATTATGACCAAACTTGGCAACATCATAGGGCTCCATCATTCTTAATATTTGGTTGATGGTAACCCCACCGCTGCTAGGCGGACTCATAGAGATAATCTTTAAATCCTTATAATCAAAAACAATGGGTTCGCGCCACTTGGCCTGATATTTGGCTAGATCTTCCTCGGTTATGAAGCCTCCTTTTTGTTGAATAAAATCCGCTAGTGTCTTGGCTGTCTTGCCCTTGTAGAAACCATCTCGTCCATTTTCGGAAATACGCTGCATGGTTTCGGCCAAAGCTGGATATTTAATGACATCACCCGCAATACAGGTGATAGGGAATGTGGTCACACTATCATTTACTTCTAAAATCACATCTTTATAGTACGCTAAGCGTTTTGCCTGTTTTTTCGTAACGATTACACCTTTTTGGGCCAAAGCGATAACAGGTGCCAATATCTCCTTTAAGGGAAGGGTACCGAATTTCTTATGAACTGCAATAACACCTGCAACGGTTCCGGGTACTCCAACGGCGGTAGCCCCTTTTGTGCTCATTCCGGGGATCACGTTTCCGAGCGAATCTAAATACATATCCTTGTGGGCCGATAAGGGTGCCTTTTCGCGATAATCCAGCCCGCCAATATCCCCATTCGCCTTACGGTAGACCATAAAACCTCCGCCACCTAAATTCCCTGCAAAGGGATATGCTACCGCCAGGGCCATTTCCGTTGCGACCATGGCGTCGAAGGCGTTACCGCCTTTTTTCAGGATTTCCACACCAATCTTTGAGGCCTCTTCGCGGGCCGAAACAACCATTGCGCTCTCAGTAACCAATCCAGTAGGAGTTGGAGGGGCAACAGCCATGTTTTTACAATTGGTGAAAAGGCTTAAGGTAAGTAGTGTAATAACTACAGCTCTAAATACTCTCATTTGAAAATAGGTTTGATTAAAAATGTACTTTATTTTAGTGAAATATATTTCTGTTCGGAAAAGGTAATCAATTCATCAAAAAACTCGCTAAACTCCGTCTCGAATTCCTCGTAGTGTTCTTCAAGATCTACTATGGCGAAGTTCATTTTTGATTTGTTTTTTGTCCTGCGGTTCATGCCATTTAATACCTTGCCGATCCCATCCATTTTGGAGTAGTTGAAAATCCAATTATCCGCGATCATATAGGGCATCATTCTTTTGACACCGTCTGGCAGAATTGTATAGTTGTCTTCCAACAGGTCATAAAAATCTTCTACAAAAATAGCTAATGGAATATTGGAATAACGTGACCAATTTTTAGCAAGAAAATGGTCATAGAAAATATCGACGATTACCCTACTATAATGACTGTAATTGCGATGTAACCGTCTGCTACTCTTTTTGGGAATAGCATGGGCATCGGTAAACGTATCTATCTCCCGATGAAGAAAAATACCTTGCTGCACCCTTTCCGGCAAATGTTGATATTTATTGCCGCGAATGCTATCTGCAATAAAGTTACCAATGGTAATTTCTTTGTCACCGAAAGAGAGAAAAATATGGGCTAAAAAGTTCATAGGTCGGGCGAGGACTTCTTGACCTCGAATTTACGAATTGTGACCATAGGATTAACCATAGACCTGTATATTTGCAAAAACTTTTTAGAATTATGACACTTATCAAATCTATATCCGGTATACGCGGAACCATTGGAGGCCAACCAGGAGACAACCTAACACCTATTGATGCGGTTAAATTTGCCGCTGCCTATGGGGTTTGGCTTAAGGAGTATTCCAACAAATCGGATTTAAAGGTGGTCATTGGGCGTGATGCCCGTATCTCTGGGGAAATGATACAAAATCTAGTCGTATCAACCTTAATCGGTTTAGGGATAGACATCGTCGATTTGAACTTATCAACGACACCAACGGTAGAAATTGCCGTACCCTTGGAAAATGCCGATGGGGGTATTATTTTAACGGCAAGTCATAATCCAAAACAGTGGAATGCCTTAAAGTTGTTGAACGAGAAAGGTGAATTCTTAGATGCGGCCCAAGGTGCTAAGATTTTAAAAATTGCTGAAAATGAGGATTTTGATTTTTCCGAAGTTGATGATTTGGGGAAGATTACACGAAATGATGCCTATATAGATATACATATTGACGAAGTATTGGCTTTAGATTTAGTGGATACTGATGTTATTCGAAAAGAAAAGTTTAAAGTAGTGGTAGATGGGGTAAATTCTACTGGCGGTATAGCCATTCCAAAACTGCTTGATGCCCTGAATGTTGATGTTATAGAGCTTTATTGTGACCCTACAGGTCATTTTCCACATAATCCAGAACCGCTAAAGGAACATTTGGCAGATATCTGCGAATTGGTTGTAAAAGAGAAGGCAGATTTTGGCATTGTTGTAGATCCCGATGTTGACCGCTTGGCCTTTATCAGTAATGATGGGGAAATGTTCGGGGAAGAATATACCTTGGTGGCCTGTGCGGACTATGTGCTTAGCAGGACGAAGGGGAACACTGTTTCTAATTTATCTTCCTCCAGAGCCTTACGGGATATTACGCAAAAACATGGTGGAACTTATGAGGCCGCTGCCGTAGGGGAGGTGAACGTGGTAACCAAAATGAAGGCAAACAATGCGGTAATTGGGGGTGAAGGCAACGGTGGTATCATTTATCCAGCTAGCCATTATGGGCGGGATTCACTGGTAGGAACCGCCTTATTTTTGATGTTAATGGCCGAGAAAGGTGGTACTGTAGCAGAATTGCGGGCCAGCTACCCATCTTACTATATGAGTAAAAAGAAAATTCAATTAACACCAGGGTTGGATGTTGATGGAATTTTATCGGCTATGGCGAAAAAATATAAGAACGAGGAATTGTCCACCATTGATGGGGTAAAGATAGATTTTGCGGAGAATTGGGTACACTTGAGAAAATCAAATACTGAACCGATCATTAGAATATATACCGAGGCAAAAAGCCAATCTGAGGCAAATATCCTTGCCGATAGGATTATTGGCGAAATCAATTCAATCGCTGGTCTTTAGTCCAAGTTAAAAAAGACCAGAAATATTCCCTTGATCGTCAACGTCAATATTCTCTGATGCCGGTTTGGCCGGCAGTCCGGGCATACGCATAATATTTCCGGTTATTGGAATCAAAAAACCTGCTCCGGCTGCAATTTCGATACTTCTAACGGTAATAATAAAGTTTTTGGGCCTTCCTAAGAGTTTGGGATTATCAGAAAGTGATTTTTGTGTCTTTGCAATGCAAACGGGTAACTCGGTTAACCCCAAATCCCGAATTGTTCTTAAATCCCGCAGGGCTTGGCTTGTATAGTCTACATGTTCAGCACCGTAAATTCTTGTCGCTATGGTCTTGATTTTGTCTTTTACGGGCATTTTCCAGTCGTATAAGGGCGAGAAACCCGCCTCTGAAGATGCGGTGATTTCAACCACCTTTTCTGCCAATGCTAAGGCACCCTCGCCACCTTTGGCCCATACATCGGCTAGGGCAACATGTACGCCAAGATGATCGGCAGTTTCTTTTATCAATTTGATTTCTGCTTCTGAATCGGAAGTAAAACGATTGATTGCAATCACAGGTGTGACATTGAACCGTTTAATATTTTCAACATGCTTCTCAAGATTGGGGATTCCTTTTTCTAAAGCTTCCAAGTTTTCTGTAGTAAGCTCATTAAGCTTTGCCCCACCATGGTATTTCAAGGCCCTTATCGTTGTTGTCAGAACAACAGCCACTGGAGAAAGGCCAGCACTCTGACACTTGATATCAAAAAACTTCTCGGCTCCTAGGTCAAAACCAAATCCCGCCTCCGTCACGGTATATTCAGAAAAGGTCATGCCCATTCTTGTAGCTATGACCGAATTGGTGCCCTGCGCAATATTGGCGAACGGCCCACCATGGATGATTGCCGGATTACCTTCTATCGTTTGCGCCAAATTGGGTTGAATTGCATCTTTGAGTAGAGCAGTCATGGCACCCTCCGCCCTTAAATCTCGCGCATAGATGGGCTTTTTATCAAAAGTATAGCCCACGAATATGCTGCCTAATCGCTTTTTCAAATCTGGAAGGTCTTCGGCCAAACAAAGAATGGCCATTATTTCAGAAGCGGCGGTAATATCAAATCCAGTTTCTCTCGGAATACCTGAAGAGGTCCCACCCAAACCCACTATTATCTGGCGGAGCGATCGATCGTTCATATCAATGACCCGTTTCCATGAAATCGTTCGTGGATCCAAATTTAATGAGGTCGCTTTACTTTGTATGTTATTATCAATAATGGCCGACAGCAGATTATGTGCTTTCTCAATGGCCGCAAAATCACCTGTAAAATGAAGATTAATATCCTCCATGGGTAACACCTGTGAATAACCGCCTCCGGTTGCTCCCCCTTTAATTCCAAAAACAGGGCCCAACGAAGGTTCTCTAAGTACCACAGCGGCTTTTTTACCTAAGCGATTCAAACCTTCCGTCAGACCTATGGACATTGTGGTTTTACCCTCTCCGGCTGGAGTAGGGGATATCGCTGAAACCAGAATTAGTTTTGAGTCCTTAACCTTGGCGGTATCAATGAACTTTAAGGGGATTTTTGCTTTATACCGTCCATAAGGTTCTAGAGAATCCTCTGGAAGGCCAAGCTTGGCAGCAATCTGTGCAATCGGCTGAAGTTGAACTTTACGGGAGATTTCAATGTCTGTCATAAATTCGGGTTTAACTATGTTCAATCTGAGAATCGAAGAATATTTAGATAAGTCTTGAATAATTTCCGACCAATAATCCTGAATTTTAATTATTATAAAAATTGGGATGGAACCTTATCACGATGTTTCCATCTTTTATGCGTCCACAGGTAATGTTCGGGACGTTCATAAATCTGCTGTTCGGCCAGTTCAATAAATTTATCGGTGATTTCATTCTTTTCAGTGTTCTTTCCGGAGGTAGCGATTGGAATAAACTCAGCCTGGTAAAACCCCCTTTTCACTTTAGATACCTTTAAAAAAACCACCGCCAAGTCCAATTTTCGGGCAAGCGTCTCGGCTCCGTTGATTACCGGCACCGTTATACCCATAAACTCACGCCAATATTTTGCCCTGCTTGGTTGTGGTGATTGATCACTGACCATGCCAAAAATACCGGTAACATTATCTTGTTTATTCTTGACGACGGTTTTGGAAGTCTCGCGTTGTGAAATTAGGGTTGTATTCCACCTTGCCCTAACATCGCGTATCCATTTGTCAAAGTATTTGTTCGATATGGGTTGGTAAACCGCATACCCTTTAGATTTTACGTAATTGTTAATGCTCACGTTCCATTCCCAATTGGCGTAATGTGAGCATACAATAAGAATGCTCCGTTCTTTCTCTATTTCCTGTATGACCTCAATATTCTGAATATCATACCGTTTTTTCACTTCTTTTTTTGAGAGGCTCATGGTTTTTACCATTTCCATAAACATATCGCACATATGCCTGAAAAACTTGACCTCTATTTGTTCCCTTTCTGAAGTCGATTTTTCTGGAAAAACCAACTGAAGGTTCTTGCTAACTACTTCCTTACGATAACCAATTACCCGGTATACCAAAAAGAAAAAGAAATCGGAGAACCCATAAAAAAGGCGGTAGGGAAGTACCGAAATCACCCATAAAATCGGGTAAACCAGAATAAAAACAAGAAATTGCATGCGCTATTTTATGAGGGCAAATATAGCTATATTTGAAACGAAGATAAACTCATCTTATGTACAATATGAATGTCGTCACCATTGCCATTATTGCAGTTAACGTACTAGTGTCAATGAAGGGATTTAATGACCGAATTTTTTTTGAGCGTTACAAATTTTGGATAAAGGGAATTCAGGCAGGGCAAAAAGATAGAATGGTGACTTCTGGGTTTTTACATGTAGATGTTACCCATCTTCTTTTTAATATGCTGACGTTGTACTTTTTTGCGGACGTTGTTATTTCTGCCTTTGGGTCTTTGAAATTTGCAGGTATTTATTTTATCAGTTTGGTTGCCGGAAGTTTATTGGGCTTTTTCTTTCATAAGAATGAACCGTTTTATAGTGCCGTTGGCGCAAGTGGCGCGGTTACTGGTATTCTATATGCGGCAATTCTTTTGAGGCCTGAAATGAGTCTGTACCTATTCTTTATACCCATACCCATACCAGCCTATGTGTTCGGAATAGGGTATTTACTATATTCTATATACGGTATGAAAAGTCGTTCCGACAATATTGGGCATACCGCGCATTTTGGCGGCGCTATTGGGGGCTTTGCAACGACCTTGTTGCTCGCTCCGAGCCTTTTGACCGAAAATAGTCTGATGGTAGGACTTTTGGCAATTCCCATTATCATCCTTTTTGGAATGGAAAAAACCGGTAAATTACGGTAAAAAATCAGCTTTTTATCGAGTAAATTGTAGGAATTTATACCAACGCCCTTATTTTTGCGTTCTGTTTAGAGCCCAAATCTAAACTTGACAACCTACAATTATGAAAAAAGTTTTGAATCTAATGGCTTTGGCCATTTTAGTATTCTTTTCTGCATGTGCAGATCAGACAACAGTTTTTAGCGACCCTCAAGAGGAAATCGCACTGGAAAAATCCCAATCAATATTAGATAATAGTCTTAGTTACGACAATGCCGGCGTACTCGACATTTTCGAAGGTACTGGAGTTTCAGGTAAATCTGGAAAGTACCCTGACGATCAGGCGGGGGACTATCCTTTATCGCTTGTAGCCCAAATTGACCCACCTTCATATCAAGGAACCACCAATTTAACGGCATCACACGTCGCTATTGATGGAGACTATGCTTATGTGGCATACAATACGGTAGAAGATGATTTTTCAGGTGCAATCGATATTATAAGAATTTCCGACCCCAACAACCCACGGGTTACTGGGCGTTTGTACTATTTAAATGTTGATGTAAACGCCGTAGCCTATGAAAACGGGTTTGTTTACGTCGCAGGAGGAGTCGATTCCGAACAATCTGTCAGAGCGACCTCTAATTCATTAATTGCAAAAATTAGAGTATCAGGTGGTACGTTTGATCTGGACGCCGGAATCGGATACGGATTTCAACAAGGATATAATGCAACAGATGTCAAGATATTAGATAATACACTTTTGGTAAGTAGTGGTAAAGATGGTTCAATGACCATATACGATAAGAATACACTTGCCATTATTAAAGAGGAACCTTTTGTTGATATTAGGGCTATTGCAATGAAAAATAATAACATTGCCGTTCTAGATGCCAGTAAAGGTGTGAGTTTTTTAGATGCAAATCTTGATATTGTAAAAGAAATTTCAATCGATGGTGATTTTGGCTTAGCCACAAAACGTACCCTGGATTTTTTCGAGAATTCAATTGCCGTTGCCGAAGGTGTCAAGGGAACGGGAATCTATAATATTGATAACGGAAGTCTTGTCAAACATCTACCCATTATGACATCTCCAAATGGAACGAGTACAGCTGATATCGTTACAAATGGAGTAGCTACAAACGACGGCCAATTGTTTATTGCCAACGGTGGAGGAGGACTTTCACTTGCCGAAGAACAAAATGGAAATCTTGAGGTAATGGGCGTTATTGAGCTGGAAGGCTCTATAAACTATGTACAGTCTAGGGATGACTATCTTTTTGCCGCCGCGGGTAAAGCAGGTTTTCAGGTCATTAAGTTGAATAGACCAAATCAGAGCTTAGTTGCAGAATGCGCGAACATACCTGTGTATGATAGGTCTAACCGACTTGTGGTCAATACGGGAGAAGATTTGGCATACCGCGGAGCAAAACGTTTTAGAAGTATGGATATTGACGGTTCTATACTTTTGTGCGGATCATGGACGGTAAGAAATGATATCGCTATAAACAATGAGGCACTTTTCGAAATGTATGGCACCTTGGTGGTCGCTTCCAACAACAGAAGGAAAAGTATAACCGTTGGCAGCAATGCAACATTCAGGGTCGAAGGTAATTTAATTGTGTACGGCGATTTGATATTGAATGATGGTGCTACCTTAGAATTTCTTGGTGAAGATTCCGTTGTGAATGTTTTTGGCTCGGTTATCCGAAATGGGAATGTTGAAGTTAAAGGAGCCTTTAGGGACGTAAGAAATAAGTTTTAATCGTACAATATACAATATAAAAAAGCCCCTGGAATTACATTTTCAGGGGCTTTTTTATGTTTAAACTATCTCTTATTGTAGTAGTTCGGCAACCTTGGCTTCCAGAGCAGGACCCCTTAAATTTTTAGCTACTATTACCCCGTTAGCGTCTAATAAAAATGCAGCTGGTATAGCATTCACATTGTAAAGTTTTGCAACTTCATCATTAAAATAAGCCAGATTCGAAACTTGATTCCACACTAACTTGTCATCCTCGATCGCTTTTTTCCAAGCTTCGGCCTTTCTATCCAAGGAAACACCAATAATATTGAGTCCCTTATCATGGTATTTTTCATATACACGTACCACGTTTGGATTTTCCGCCCGACATGGTTTACACCAGGCCGCCCAAAAATCAACTAAAGTAAGTTTGCCCTTAACATCTGATAAGGCAATTTGTTTGCCACTTGGATCAGGGGCAGAAAATTCGGGTGCTGTAGCGCCAATAGTTGTATTTTTTGCAGATGCTTCCTTTTTCTCAAATTGCCCCAAACGTTCTAAAACACCCTTAGCAGCCTTTGTTTCCTTTACTTCTGGTGCCAGACCATCATATAAAGCGCGAACTTCTTTAGCGGTAAGTTGTTTGGAAGCCAACGCCCGGTCTACCAAGAGCGCCGATATAAGTCCCGTCGGATTATTCTTTATATAATCCAATTCAAAATTCTTATACTCATCTTGCAGTTCTGTCATTTCTTCCCTAAGGGCGGCGATGGTAGCCTGGTCACCCTCAGCGGCGGCCTTTTGCATATCAGCTTGAATAGATGTAGCTCTTTTCGAAACACCTTGCGATTTCTCCATATAGTCAGCGAAAATGTCATTCTGAGGAGTGCCCCCAATCTTAGCAAATCCCAAACTATCTTTTTGTGCCTTGAAACTAATTTCCCCATTCTCTAAAATAATTGCGGAATAACCTCTTGCTTTGTCCAAGAAGATATAATGCATCTCCGGCAATCCTGCGGTACCGGTAAATTGAAATTTACCTCCATTTACAGTAGCAGTATCAATCGAAACGGATTGTTTATCATCTCCTATAACCTTTAGGAACACCGAAGTACCTTCCGCAACCTCACCGGTCAGTTCCCCATTGATAACATAACCTTCTGGTTTTGTATTGCAGGACACAACTACTGCCGCTGCCATGAGTACCATTAAAATTCTTTTCATCTGTTTTATTTTAAGTAGGGACAAATGTAGTGATATGCGTAAAATAAAAAAAGCCCCTGACATAAAGTAAGTCAGGGGCTTTCCAGTATTTATAAATGAATTTGCCTGCGGCAACGTTTGCTAAAACTGATAGCGAACGCCCAGCGCAACATCAAAGTCAAAGCTATCACTAAAATCACCATAGCCTACCAAGCCTATCTCTGGTCTAAAGTCAAGGGAAAGCAGTAATGGAAAATCAAAATTATACTCAATACCCACATCACCAGCTGCGAAAACAAACAGTCCGCCATCTGGATCAAAAGGTTCGTTATTATCGTTAAATCTTGACTCAAAGTCGACACTGCCCAGACCGCCACCAAAACCATAATACCAGTTAAGACGACCGTCAATTGGAAGTACCCACTGATATACGCCGGCTATTTTAAAAGCATTATAATTTCTACTATCCCGCCAGCCAAGGTCCAATTCCAACCTATTATAGCGTTTGATCTTTTTTTGATACGAAATTTCGGCCCCAAAACCATCACTATCACCCAATCTGAGTCCAAGGGCATGGTTCGATATTTCTTGTGCATTGGCCGAAACTGCTACAAAAAGCATTGTAAAAAGTAATAATTTCAAGTTTTTCATAAGTTTTACTTTTTTGAACCCATCCTTCCAGAGGTGAGTTTAGGTTTTGAAAATTCAGAATAAGTTGTCATCCTCTTTCAACCATAAAACTTAATTTAGCGTTCAAAATTGTTTTCGTTGGATAAAAATTTGCTTGAAACCCTTGGTGAATCTCTTGAAGGACATTTGCTTTCCGATTCATTAACTACGATATTGTACGCTACGGATGCTTCGGTATACCGCAAAATACCCTTGGCCGTTGCGTTTCCTAAAACCAACCAGGACCTAAAAAAAATTATCCACTTTGCGAATACCAATAAAATAGGTCTTATTCCTAGAACAGCCGGCACCTCTTTGGCCGGACAGTGTGTAGGGGAGGGCATTGTGGTGGACGTTTCTAAGCACTTTACCAAAATTATAGGGCTGGATATTGAAAAGAAGCAGGTAGTTGTTCAACCCGGTGTGGTTCGCGATGAACTCAATCAATATTTGGCACCGCATGGATTGTTTTTTGGTCCAAATACGTCTACCGCCAACCGCTGTATGATCGGTGGTATGGTAGGCAATAATTCGTCAGGTACCACATCAATTCAATATGGTGTGACCAGGGATAAGATTGTTGCCATGAAAACGATTCTTTCCGATGGAAGCGAAGCGGAATTCAAGACGTTGACGAAAGGCGAATTCGAAGATAAGATGTTACCGAAATCATTTGAAGCATCACTTTATAGAAATATACATAAAGAGTTATCAAACAGTATTATTCGAAAAGATATTATATCCGAATTCCCGAAAGCAGAAATACATAGAAGAAATACAGGCTATGCCGTAGATGAATTGATAAAAACCAGTATGTTCAGTGATTCCACTGAAGATATTAACATGTGCAAACTACTTAGTGGTAGCGAGGGAACGCTGGCCTTTACTACTGAAATCACTTTGCAGCTAAATGACCTGCCTCCCAAATTTTCGGCAATGCTAGTTACGCATTACAAAAGCCTCGAAGACTGTCTTACCGACGTGGTGCCTGTCATGAAACATTCACTCCATCTCTGTGAAATGATGGATAAGGTCATTCTTGACTGCACAAAGAATAACAAACAACAATTGGGCAACCGATTTTTTGTAGTAGGTGATCCGGCTGCCTTATTGATGCTGGAAGTAAAGGCATATAGTCGTGAAGAACTAGATAGGCAAATTTCCGAGTTAAAGATGACAATTGAAACATCTGGGCTTAGCTATGCCCACCCTATATTGATGGGAGAAGAAATCGGCAAGGCCATAGAACTTAGAAAAGCCGGTTTAGGTCTATTAGGCAATATGGTTGGAGACCGCAAAGCGGTAGCCTGTATTGAAGACACCGCCGTTGCCCTGGAAGATTTAAAGGATTTTATTGGCGAATTTACCGAGATTATGAGGGCTTATGGTCAGGACGCGGTATACTATGCACATGCAGGGGCAGGAGAGCTGCACCTCAGGCCCATTTTAAACCTGAAACAGTCCGCAGACGTTGCAATGTTCAGGGGTATTACGACTGATGTCGCAAAGCTTACCAAAAAATATAGGGGCTCTTTTAGCGGTGAGCATGGTGATGGGATAGTCAGGGCGGAATTCATCCCGATAATGATTGGAACAAGGAACTATGAGCTATTAAAGCGTTTGAAAACCTATTTTGACCCAAATAACATTTTTAATCCTGGGAAAATTGTGGACGCCTATGCGATGGATGAATCTTTACGGTACGAAATAAATAGGGAAGAGCCTGTAGTGAATACGCTTTTGGATTTTTCCGATAGCGAAGGAATCCTAAAAGCTGCCGAAAAATGCAACGGAAGTGGGGATTGCCGAAAAACACACCATATTAGCGGGGCGATGTGCCCAAGTTACCATGTCACCAAAAATGAAAAAGACACTACCCGAGGGCGAGCAAATGCACTACGGGAGTTCCTAACGGTTTCGAACAAGAAGAACAAATTTGACCAAAAAGAGTTAAAAGATGTTTTCGAGCTCTGTCTTAGCTGCAAGGCCTGTGCTACTGAATGCCCAAGCAATGTGGATGTTGCCACATTAAAAACAGAATTCTTATATCAGTACCAGGAGTCGAACGGCTATAGTTTGCGAAGTAAATTATTCGCCCACAATACCCGATTGAACCGAATGGGCAGTAAAGTGGCAGGGCTTACAAATGCCGTATACAAATCGAAAACCCTTGGTGGTACGTTAAAAAATTTAGCTGGCGTAGCAACAGAAAGAAGCTTTCCAAAAGTCCATGATTTTAATTTCGATAAACATCTGTTAGCTGTTAAAAACCAGAACGATACAAAAAAAGAAAAAGTTGTTCTCTATATAGATGAATTCACACAGTACTTGGATATTGACCTTGGAAAGGATGCCATTGAACTGTTAGGCAAATTAGGTTACGATGTACAACTTTTTTATGCCGAAAGCGGTAGGACTTATCTTTCTAAAGGCTTTTTAAAACAAGCCAAAAAAATAGCGCTAAAGAATATTGCTGACCTAAAAATCTTTGCCAATGCTAAAATTCCGGTCATTGGTCTGGAACCTTCCGCCGTACTCACATTTCGGGATGAGTATAAACGGTTTACCAATGATAGGGCAGCTACAAGTGCAATAGCGGAGAATGCTTTTTTGATCGAGGAATTTATTGCCACCGAAATTGAAAAGGGGGAAATCACTAAAAACAGCTTTACAAAGGAGAAACGTCAGGTCAAAATACACAATCATTGCCACCAAAAAGCGCTGAGCAACCAGAAAGTGACTTTTGACATGTTAAACCTTCCCGAAAATTATAAGGTTTCTATTATCAGTTCCGGATGCTGTGGAATGGCAGGTTCCTTCGGATATGAGAAAGAGCATTATGAAACAAGCATGCAAATAGGAGAGTTAAAACTATTCCCGTCTATCAGAAAATCCCCAGAGGAAGTTATCATTGCAGCAAACGGGACCAGTTGCAGGCATCAAATTTATGATGGCACAAAACGAAAGGCCCAACATCCGGTGTCCGTTTTAAAAGAGGCTCTTATCAACTAAGGCTTTGAGGGCATTAATTTAAGATTTACCTTTGAAACCTCTAACAACAGACGTCTTATGGCAGGAAACACTTTCGGAAACCTTTTTAAATTAACGACTTTTGGCGAATCGCATGGTGTTGCTATTGGCGGTGTTTTAGATGGATGTCCCTCAGGAATTGAATTGGATTTGAATGCCGTACAAAAAGACCTGAACCGCAGAAAACCTGGCCAATCTGCTATTGTGACCCAACGAAAAGAACCCGATACTGTAGAGTTTTACTCTGGCATTTTCGAAGGTAAGACCACAGGAACCCCGATAGGTTTTGCTATTCATAATACCAATCAAAAGTCCCGCGACTATTCCCATATCAAGGATTCATATCGGCCTTCCCACGCCGATTATGTGTATGATCGGAAATATGGTTTTAGGGATTATCGAGGTGGCGGGCGCAGTTCGGCCCGGGAAACCGCAAGTAGGGTAGTAGCAGGTGCTATTGCCAAGCAATTCTTATCCGAAATCAAAATCAATGCCTATGTCTCCCAAGTTGGAGCCCTACTAATGGACAAAAGCTATAAGGAGTTGGATTTTTCATTAACAGAGTCCAACCCGGTTCGTTGCCCTGACCCGAAAACTGCGGCAAAAATGGAAGCCTATATAAAGGAAGTACGCAAAGAAGGGGATACCATTGGCGGGGTAATTTGTTGTGTAATCCAGGACTTACCTGTAGGACTTGGCGAACCTGTCTTTGATAAATTGCATGCCGAACTAGGAAAAGCCATGCTTTCTATCAATGCAGTAAAGGGGTTTGAGTATGGTAGCGGCTTTGATGGCGTAAAAATGAAAGGCAGCCTTCATAATGACCAATTCAATGCAGATGGAAGTACTAAAACCAACTTCAGTGGTGGCATTCAGGGCGGAATCAGCAATGGTATGGATATTTACTTCAAGGTGGCCTTCAAACCCGTGGCGACGGTAATCCAGGGTTACGAAACTATTGATAAAGGAGGAAATATGGTACAAACCCAGGGCAAGGGAAGGCATGATCCTTGCGTGGTGCCCCGTGCCGTGCCTATTGTAGAGGCAATGGCCGCACTGGTTTTGGCGGATTACACCTTGCTCAACCGTACAATTAGGCAATAGTAGGCCTTAAAAATACCATTTGACACCCTTCCTCTTTACATGTGTACTACTGGTTGTTTTTTGCTTTTCTGTACTTTGAAATTCGTATTTCGTACCTCATATTTTAATGCTATCTTACTGGCCTAAACGAAACAGGCATGAAGAAACTTGCATTGCATTGGAAAATCCTTATCGGGATGCTTTTAGGAATTTTATTCGGATTTGCAATGCTGCAAATTGAATGGGGACCGGGCTTCGTTTCCGATTGGATCAAACCCTTTGGGTCCATATTTGTCAAATTACTTAAGCTAATAGCGATTCCCTTAATTCTGGCTTCGTTGATCAAGGGTATTTCGGATTTAAAGGATATTTCAAAGTTTAGGAATATTGGCCTTCGCACCATCGCCATTTATATTGGCACAACGGTAATAGCCATAACCATTGGCCTGCTGCTGGTAAATCTCTTTCAACCTGGTGATGGCATTTCGGATGAAACCATTGCCAAACTAACGGATACATATTCTAATAACAGTGGAGTTACCGGTAAGCTCGAAGAGGCTTCCCGTCAAAAAAATGCCGGTCCATTGCAATTTTTAGAAGATATGGTACCCGATAATGCATTTAAGGCCCTCGGTGACAACGCATCCATGCTCCAGGTAATATTTTTTACCATTCTATTAGGTATTTCTATGCTTTTAATAGGTGAGGAAAGGGCAAAACCATTGAAAAACTTCTTTGATTCGTTAAACGATGTTGTCCTAAAAATGGTGGATTTGATCATGCTAACCGCGCCTTTGGCCGTTTTCGCCTTGTTGGCAAGTGTAGTAGTATCCTCCGGGGACCCGGATTTGTTATATGCCCTACTTAAATATGCCGGGGTAGTGGTATTAGGATTGCTCCTAATGGTTATGTTTTATACGGTCATTGTATCGACCTATGTTGGCTATAATCCGATTAAGTTTCTGAAGGAAATAAGCCCGGCCCAGTTATTGGCATTTTCCACGAGCTCTAGCGCTGCCACCCTACCAGTTACCATGGAACGGGTAGAAGAGCATATTGGGGTTGACAAAGAGGTTTCGAGCTTTGTCTTGCCTGTTGGAGCAACAATAAATATGGATGGAACAAGCCTCTATCAGGGCGTGGCTGCAGTATTTATCGCCCAAGCGCTAGGTTTCCCCCTGGACTTAGGCGGTCAGCTTACCATCGTCCTAACAGCTTTGCTTGCATCCATTGGTTCTGCTGCCGTTCCGGGAGCGGGAATGGTAATGTTGGTTATTGTGTTGGAGGCAATTGGTTTTCCTGCGGATAAACTTGCTATAGGTTTGGCCTTGATTTTTGCCGTAGACCGTCCTTTGGATATGTGCCGTACCGTTATCAATGTAACAGGTGATGCTACCGTATCTATGATTGTAGCAAAATCCGTCGGCAAACTGGGGAAACCAAAAGTAAAAGAGTGGGATGACCATTATGATGAAGTGAAGTAATAATTGTATTAATCAGATTCCCGTCTTCACGGGAATGACGTTGAAAACTACTTTTCTATGAACATTTGTTTTTTAATGTATCCTTGGGAAGAAATAGACCCTGAAAACGATACCAGTCTGGCCCTAATCCATGAATGTGTAAAACGAAAGCATGGCGTAGCCCTTTGTAGTCCAGCGAATCTAACTATACGAAATAGCGTTACCAATGCCTTTTGCACGGTTATTGGTCGCATGGATAAAGTTTCGGGCAGCTTAAAATCTTTTTACAAACAGGCAAATTTAAGGGAAGAGATGTTACCCCTAGCTGGGTTTGATGTCATCTTTATGCGGGCTAATCCGCCTTTAGATCCCATAATGCTCAATTTTTTGGATTCGGTAAAAGATGACGTATTTATTGTAAACTCCCTTCGGGGCATGCGAGAGGCCAATAACAAATTGTATACCGCTGCTTTTGGTGATTCCCACAGCAATATTATTCCCGCCACGCACGTATCTAAAAACAAGAACTATTTGGTACAACAGATCAAGGAATCGGATGCCGATAAGATGATTTTAAAACCCTTGAATGGTTTTGGGGGATCTGGGGTAATTCTTATAGAAAAATCTGCGATGAGTAATATAAAATCATTACTTGATTTTTATGTAACTAACTCAGATGGAACATCTAATTATGTAATACTTCAAGAATACATTGAAGGAGCAGACCAAGGAGATGTACGAGTGTTGATTCTTAATGGGGAACCTATTGGGGCCATGAAACGCGTTCCCGGATCCGATGACCATCGATCGAATGTTTCTGCCGGTGGGTCCATTGCCAAACACCAATTGACCAAAGAAGAAAAGGCCTTATGCAAGCAGATCGGACCCAAACTTGTTAATGATGGGCTTTATTTTGTTGGTATCGATGTTATTGGAGGAAAATTGGTCGAGGTAAATGTGATGTCCCCTGGTGGAATTACCTATATGAACAAAGTATATAAGACCAAATTGCAGTGCAAGGTCATCGATTTTGTTGAGAGTAAGGTGTTGGACAAGGTAAACGCCTTTCAACGTCGTTCTAGATTGCGCGATGAGGTTGAAAATGCATAAACTTCCATTACATCATATCATTTCTAATATAAAGGCTGAAATTCCTTTTGAAGCCGTTTGCGAAGATTATTCATTTACGATAAAAATAGTCGAATATGCACCCTATATCTGTGGGGCTGTACATGACGGCCATCAATTTCGAAAATCGCTCTGGGAAAACTGTTTGCATTCCGAATATGACCGTTGGTATGAAGAAGACCCCTGTACCAAGGAAATGGTACAATCCCTTCCTATCGTGCTTGCCGGTTGTGACAGTCGTTTTGAATATGACCTAAACCGTGCCCCAGAAACTGCCATTTATACAGATGCTTGGGGGAAACAACTTTGGAAAGACCCGCTTCCGAACGATGAGCGAAATCTAAGCCTCAAGAAACATAATAATTTCTATGAGCTCGTTTCTGCCCTGGTACATAAAATTGAAACGAAGTACGGCAAAGCCCTTGTTTTTGACATGCATAGTTATAACTGGAAACGTTGGGAGCGTGAAGTACCCGTTTGGAACTTGGGCACCAAAAACATAGATACCGACCGATTTGGTGAACTGGCTAGTTCATGGAGCCAAAAACTTCGGCAATTGCAACTGCCGAACGGAATTCAATCCACTTCGAAAATAAATGACACTTTTCAGGGGAACGGCTACTTTTTAAAATACATCACCCAAAACTTTACAAATACCCTGGTCCTTGCCACGGAAATCTCAAAAATCTATTGTGATGAGTATACAGGGGTACTATATCCAGAAGTGGTGCGTGCTGTAGAAGAGCAGTTAAAAGAATTGATACCTTTGCAGGCAAGGGAATTCCAAAATACTATATGATACAGGAAGGCGAACTACAACAACTACAAAAAAATCACGCTGATTTATTCGAAATCGATACCAATCTAGATCGCTTGGTAAAGAAAATTGAATTGTTGAGTTATGTAAACCCGCTAAATATAGAGAAGGAAAAGCATCAGTTTTTTGCCTCAAAATATACGCTCGACCCCCTTTTCAGATATCCTAAATTAAAATTCAGCCCTTACAAGCTTCATCGGTCGTTCTTTTCACAACGTTTGGAGCGCATAGCGGACGATCAGATCAGAACCATGTACATGGAAATCGTCTACTACTATTCGAACATGGTACAATGTATCGAAACCATTGGGCAGCGAAAGAAATTTCATTATAATTCCTTACGCATATATGGCTCGCCAACCGAGAAAGACGTTGAAAATGCACGGTTTATACTTCACTATGCCAATGAGCCAATGAGCTCGGATATGGAGAAAATATACAACTCTGAAGATGCCAAGTCGTATTTCGAGGATTTCTCAAAGCAGTATGATTTTCCTTTGAATATTAAATTTTCGACTCATATCGCCGCGGATGCCATGGTGAGCAACGCCTCGCAATCACTTTTGATAAAGCGCAATGCGAAATTCAGCCAAAACCAGCTTTTAACCCTTGCAAACCACGAAATAGGGGTACATCTGGTCACCACCTTTAACGGACAGCAGCAACCTCTAAAAATTTTCTCAAACGGATTTCCCAAAAACGTTGAAACCCAAGAAGGGCTAGCCGTTTTTAGTGAATATATGAGTGGTGCGCTCACCTTAAAACGCTTAAAGGAACTGTCCTATCGGGTTTTGGCATCAGATAGTTTGATTAAGGGGTATACCTTTTCAGATACCTTCGATTTAATCCACAATCAATATAAACTTAATCGGGATGATGCTTTTTCCATCACCTTACGGGCACATAGGGGAGGGGGCTTTACCAAAGACAGACTGTATTTAAGTGGGCTTCGAAAAATCTACAAACGCTATCTGGAGGAGGAATCTATGGAGGTGCTGTTATCCGGAAAAGTATCTTTGGATTATGAATCACCCATAAACAAGCTCTACAAACTAGGACTTGCCCAAAAGAATGTACATACCAATTTGGCATACCTACAAAATTTAAATAGCAATAAAACGCTAGACTTTATTTTAAATAATTTGAAGTAGGTTTGGCTTAATAATAAATTGCTCAAACCGACCGAAATATTGTCGATTTGGGCAATTCACTGTGTATTATTATATAGAAATTCTTTTGTACTTCGGGTATTTTACCTGAAATGAAAAGCTTTCCGTCCTCGTTTCCTTGGGAGTTAGTTTTAAATTCCACGTCAATAACCCTTTTTTGTCCTCATAATCTGCCGAGTAGGTTGCTATGTCATCCACTTTGATATCCTTGTTTTGAGAAATGGGAATTCGATCCATCAATTTTAAGTTGATGGCAACTGCCTTGTTATTTTTTACTTCTAAATCATACATTCTATTCAAAATACGATTGCTCCCCATAAAGGACTTACTTTTGAAATTCTTGTTTTGTTTTCTTGTCACCGTAATATTCTGATCCAACCCCAACGAAACTGTCATCTCTTTTTTAGTCGTATAAGGATCAATGGTTGTTTTTCCTGAATAGGTGCCCTTAAAGTAAACACTTGCTTCTCCAGGCAAGAGGTTATACTGCTCCCAGTCCTTAAAAGTTGTTGTTAGGAAAACATTTTCGTTTATGATGGGGGCGGCAAAATATTCGTATTTTGAATCCAGTTTGAATGTGTTAATTTCAATTGCTGTGATATCTCCATCAGAGGCAATGGAATAGGGGTTTTTGATTACAAACTTAGTCGTTGTTACATCATCTTGACTAGTACTCTTTTTTGTTGTTATAACCATAATGCCATTGGCGCCTTGGCTTCCGTAAATTGAAGTAGCTTTGGCGCCTTTTATCTCTTCCACCGATTGTATTTCGTCCATATCTAAATCACCATCCACAAAATCTGTGGTGACTACGCCATCTATGATGTATAATGGTGGATTCGGAGGTGAGTTATATGATTTATTTGTAATGGAGGAGGTTCCTCGTACGGTTACACCAGCAACCCTGCCCTGTAAAACATCTTCAGTGCCTACCGAACTCACTGCATATCCCAGCGCTTTTCTTTCTCTTTTGATTGCCATACCCGTTACAACTACCTCTTCAAGCGCTTCAAAACTTTCATCTAGCCTAATATTCATTACTGAAGAATATATGGGCAATTCAGTAGTATTGAAACCAATATAGGAAACAACCAATTCTTGTCCATTTTGAACATCCAAAGAAAAATGACCATCAAAGTCCGTTTGAGTCCCTTTGGAGGTTCCTTTTATAACCACATTTGCCCCTGCGAGCGGAACACCCGATTCGTCTACAATCGTCCCGCTAATCTGTTTTACCAAAGGGTTGTAGACATAGCGTTTCTTTCTTGTCACCTTCGTATTTCTATGCCGATATCCGTTGGTGAAATTTAAATACTTTGTTCCCAAGGTAGGTTTTGCAACATTTACATTAGGGTTTCCAGTCGATAGGATAATGTTTACATTATTCCAATCGTTTCCGGTTTTTTGATATACATGTGCTTTGTATTTCAATGACAACGGGGTGTTGATATCCTTGGATTTGATATCGTAATTAGGAATCCATCCCGCATCCTGAACTTGATAGGAAACAATAAGGCTGAGGTTGCTATCTACTGGAGAATCAAAGGTTATTTTTATTTCTCCCTGCTCTTTTTCTGGGACGTTATTGAGTTCGGCCATCTGCTTTTGTATTATTCTTTCCTCATCATTTAGGCTCTTCACTGCTATATTCGCTTTGAATATTTCATTTTTAATAGCGGTAATACGCTGTCGATAATAGGTGCTGATTTCTTTTACTTTTTCAAGGCTTAAAGCTTGAGATCTAGCACTAACCGTTCGGTTGGCGTAAATAACTTGTTCCTCTTCTTCCAGACCGGATATTTGATTCTTTAACATAGCTATTTCCAGAGCGATAGCCTCAAGTCTTACTTGTAGCGGTAAAGAAGTACTTTTGTCTTCCAAAATGGGCATAAAGTTGATGTCATATGACATAGATAAAATAGAAACATTCTGTAGCCCAGAAATTTGAATACTACTTTCATCAATTTTAGTGGAAAGTCCGGTTAGGGTAACCTCTGAAGTTCCAGGTGCAAGCCTACATTCCGCTGTTCTAGTAATACTGGCACCATTTAAGTATACGGTTACCTCCTTTATTTGGGAGGGAATTTTTCCGTCGTTGCCGAAAATTAGCAAAGGCACTGAAACAAGAAACAAAATAAGATTTTTCATGGTGGTTATTTTTTAAAGTTTGGGTAAACTTATAACCAACCATGTTTATTGACAATCAAGAATACGGGAGACATGAATTTGAATGAGCAAAGTATACTTTTCGTTTAGTAAGCTCCAAAATTTAGTCCGTTATCCATATTTAATAAGTGCACCAAAATATTACTTCACCTTAAAATTCGTGCTACTAGGTAATTCAAAGCCCTCAAGATCGAAGAAGGAAATTGCGGCTAGAAGATGATCAAAGATATCTGCCATAATGTACTCGTAACTTTCCCACCGTTTATCGCTGCTAAAGGCGTAGATTTCTATAGGAATACCTTGAGCAGTTGGGGCCAGTTGGCGCGCCATAATCATCATTTCCTTATTAATGCCCGAATGCTTGTGTAGATAGGCATCTATATATTTTCTAAAAACCCCAATATTGGTCAGGTTCCTTCCATTTATCAATAGTGATTTGTCAATTTGATTTTCGGTATTGTATTTCACAATATCAGCGCTTCTTTTTTGAAGGTAATCAGTTAACAGTTGAATTTTTTTGAGGGGCTCCATATCTTTTTCGGTCAAAAATCGAATACTTTCCTGTTTTAAGATCAAGGCTCTTTTGATACGTCTTCCCTTTGAATTTATCATTCCGCGCCAATTCTTGAACGAATCTGAAATAAGGCCATAGGTAGGAATTGTGGTTATGGTCTTATCAAAATTTTGAACCTTAACGGTGGCCAGGTTTATTTCGATAACATCGCCATCTGCCCCGTATTTTTCGAAAGTAATCCAATCCCCGATACGCACCATGTCATTGATGGATACCTGAATACTTGCGACGAACCCTAAAATGGTATCGCGGAAAATAAGAATTATCACTGCCGATGCCGTGCCCAAAGCGGTAAGGAATTTCCAAAGTTCTATGCCCGTAATAATCGAAAAAGCATAGAACAGTCCAACGGCCCATGAAAAAATCATAAACACTTGAATATAACTGTCTATGGGTTTGTCCTTAAGATTGGCCAGGGTTTTAAGAAAGTCTTTTATGGTATGGAGCAGGCTTCTCACCACCCATAAAAATAGCAAGATGCCGAAGACCTCAATTGATTTGAGTAAAAAGGATTCCGTCATTGGAAAATCCCTAAAGATGGTTGGGATTGCTTTATAGGCCAGCACCAAGGGGATTATATGGGCTATATTTCTCGGCGCCCTATTCTTTACCAACAAATCATCAAAATGGGTTTTTGAGTTGCTCGAAAGCCTTGTAAAAAGGCCAACCAGGACTTTTCTAAGAATAAAATCGACCAATAATAATATAATCAAGAGTGCGATAAGTAGGATGAACATATTGATATAGGACGCCCACTCGGCAGAAAGCCCTATTTTCACCAAATAATCATAAAGTAAATGTGATAATCCTTCCATTTAAAAATGTTTTGGGGTGTCCAGTATCGCTGATAAAGCTCATAAATTATACAATACAAAATTAGGGGATTAGGGTTAATAACCGGTCATTTACTTTAACCTTTACCGTATAATTATTGTTTTAAACTAGCTGAATTCATTTGTCCCGGTAACCTGTTCAAAAAAAGTATTTTCGTAAAACGCCTTTTTTTAAAACGCGCAGCAGCACTATGTAACGTTTTTATTGTAAATCATCAATTCTAATACACTGAATGAATGTCTAGAACCTTTCTTTTTTCCCTCATCACTCTTTTGGGTATATACGCTAGCGCCCAAGAAATTCCAAGCTTTGGTACGGTAAAAAGCCATGAATACTATGTAGGGCAACTTGCAAATGCAAAGGATCAGGATTTTCAGCAGATAATCGGTTTGTATAATGACTACATTCTGCGTAATCCAGATGATATTATTGCGAAAATAGAACTGTGCAAGTTTATAGGAAATTCTTATATCGATGAATATGAAGAATACAATCTAAAATATCAGGAAACGGAGGCCTGTATTTCAAACTTGGCAAATGCGCACCCAGAAAACCCCAAAGTTCTTATTTATCAGGCACAAAATGCCTATGGTGAAGATAAGTTAGAGTTGTTGAATACCGGTAAAAACCTAATAGAAACGAATCGGACCGCATGGTTAAACGATGAAATTGCCGAAATCAATAGGATGTTGGGTGATTACCATTATGAGGAAAAACTGCGCGCCCTGCGCTATTATAAAAAAGCCCAAAAATTTAATGATGAATTGGACCTGTCTTTGGATATCGGCAAAATTTACTACGAACAAGGAGAGCTTGAAAGGGCCAAAGAGGTACTACTTCCAAGTTTAGAAAAAGACACTGCACTCTGGGTTCTTAATCAGAAGGCTGATTTATTGATCAAAATGGACGAACCACAAAAGGCCATGTCTTTATTCGATGCGATCGAAAAAAGGGATTCTACGTTTATTGACAATGAAGAGATGGCAAATGCGCTTACGGGTCTGGGGAATTTTAAAACAGCCCGGGAGTTTTTGGTGAGGGATACCATCCAGGAATGGGGGAAGTTAAATGCAAAACAACGATTGTTCAATCATGACGTAAAACATTCAAGTGGAACAACCACCCTTAGCACCTATCGCGAGTTACAAAAGGAAAGTACCTACGATGATTTTTTTGGTATTAAAAGGTTTCGCATTTTCCTAAAGGACCCCTTCCTATGGTGGAACTCATCTGATGTATTCCGCATTTTTTTGCTACATATATTGGTGCTAATCGCATTTTTGGTGCCTTATCTATGGGTACTCCCGGTATTTGGGCTTGGAACATTTTTGAAAAAGAATAATGTTTCGATCGTACCAAAGCTAAATTTTACTTGGAATATCGGTCATTTTTGGTTGATAAGTTTCCTTTACGTTTTAGCAACCATAGTCACAATTTTCATTTTCGAATATCAGGAAAACATTAATTATTATTTTGATTTAGGCAGTAGTTATGGAAGCGAAGATACTGATCAGGAGTTATTGGCGAATGAAATGATTCTTTTTGTCCTTTTTATGGCCGGTGCCACGTTACTTGTTTTAAATCGGAAAAAATTAGGAGACGTGTTACGCACAAATTCCAGCGTGCGTCAAATGATAGGCCTGAGCATATTGTTTGTGGTTTTCAATCGCATTTTTATAAAGGGATTAAGTTTTTTTGTTGATTTGGAGAGTGATACGGGCACGAATATCATACTCAATGCTCAAGAAGAAATTATGGCCGTTATGTCGCAATATGGGTTTCTGGCTACCGCGCTTCTTGTGGCTTTGATCGTACCGATTTATGAGGAAATCATATTTCGCGGCGTAATATTAGGTTCTGTGGAGAAGTATATAGGGTTTAAGGGAGCGAACGTATTTCAAGCCACTTTATTCGCATCGGTTCATGATGAATTGTCTCTTTTTCCGTTTTTCTTTGTTTTCGCCCTGATAACTGGTTATTGGGTCAAAAGAAGCAAGGGGTTATTAACAGGAATCTTTTTTCACGGCATTCATAATTTGACCATTCTTATTGCCTTGTATTACATCTTAAGCTTAAAAAGTGTCGGTGTTTGATTTAAGATAAGAACTTTGCTTTCAACTCCGGAGTCGGTACCATACATTGGTCCCTTTTGCCATACCATTTGTAGCGATTACGTGCCACAAAATCGTATACGATATTCCGTAAACCACTGGGAATCAAATTTATTACGTTTGAAATAGTACGATATCCTTTTAAATGCTTTGCGATTTCCAGAGCCGCCCCAGATTTGGTATAATAGACCACTCCTGGCTCGATCATAATAATGGAATCTACCTTTGAAATGTCTATTCCCCGTTCTAAAATCAGCTTTTGGCCCACCTCGCTTTGTAAGGCAGCAAAACGAAATACATCATGTTTGTCATGTTTAATGATAAACTGAACAGAAGTATTGCAAAGGTTGCAAACCCCGTCAAATAAAATGATTTTATGTACGCTTTGTGCCACTTATTGTTTTCCTAGTTTTTCATTCTTTCTACCAACTCTAATTGGTCTACACTCACATTGGTCGTAAACATACCATAATTCACCACGGCCTTATTTTTCTCCAGTTTATCCACGGTTCCAATGGCTTTACCATCGTGCAGGCGTACGCGGTCACCAAGTTTAAAAACGGGTTTTGGCTTGTTTCTTTCTTTGACAATAGCCTTTTTCTTCGCTACTTTCTTTTCCTCTCGAATAATCTTAACCTCTTTTTGTACCTCTTGGGCCACCCGGTTTTTTTTCGTCCGTTCCGCTTTCGCCTGATTTGCCGTTTTCTTTTTTCGCTTGCTGTTTTCGGTCTCCACAATACGAAGTAATTCTGAAACCAATACCCGCTTTTTTTTATCCTGAAAGTACTTCTCTGCCGCTGTATTTATCTTATTTCCCAAATGGATCATTCGCTGGTCGTGATCGTATAATTCTTGATAATTTTCAAGTTTGGATTTAATTTTTGCGTTCAATTTTTCCAGTTTGGCCGCTTCCTCCCTTGCTTTGGACTCCTCCAGTTCCAATCTAGAGCCTGTTTTAGCCATTTTACTGCGTTCTTTTTGCAATTTGGCTATCGTCGCATCAAAACGAACCTTACCGCGCTCTATTTTCTTCTTAGCCCTGTTTATGAGCGAGTAGGGGATGCCGTTCTTTTGGGCCACCTCAAAAGTAAAAGAGCTACCTGCCTCGCCCAATACCAATTGAAATGTGGGCTCGAGGGTGTTGCCGTCAAAAAGCATATTCGCATTGGTGGTATGGGGCAGTTCATCTGCCAATGCCTTTAAATTGGCATAATGGGTGGTAATAACGCCATAAGCACCTCGTTCGTAAAAGACCTCCAGAAAAACTTCGGCCAAGGCCCCGCCAAGTTCTGGGTCGCTTCCTGTACCGAATTCATCAATAAGGAAGAGCGTATCGTCATTACACTTTTTTAAGAATCGGTTCATGTTTTTAAGCCGATAACTGTACGTACTTAGGTGATTTTCAATGGATTGATTATCACCTATATCCGTTAAAATTTTATCGAACAAACAAACAGAACTACGCTCGTGAACCGGAATCAAAAGTCCGCTTTGTATCATTAATTGCAATAGTCCTATGGTTTTTAGGGTAATGCTTTTTCCACCGGCATTGGGCCCTGATATTACCGTAATCCTATTTTCTGGGTGTAACTCGATTGTTTGTGGATGTGTTTTTTCATTTCGTAATCGATTGCTCAAAAAGAGTAAAGGGTGGTAGGCATCCCTTAAAAACAAGCGCTTTTCGCTATTTATCTTCGGCATTAAAGCCTCCATTTTAGAGGCATACTTTGCCTTTCCGGCCGTAATGTCCAATGCTGTCAAGAACTCCTGGTAATCCATTAAAAGTGGGGCAAAGGGGCGAATGAAGTCCGTCAACGAATTTAAGATACGCTGTACTTCTTCCGTTTCGTCGAATTCCAAGTTGTTGAGTTCCCTGCTATATCTTAGGGTAGCTTCCGGCTCAATATAGACAATGCTGCCCGTCTTGGAAGTCCCCATAACGGTACCCTTTATTTTCCGACGGTACATGGCCTTTACGGCAAGAACACGGCGATTTTCAACAATAGACTCCCGGATGTCGTCTAGATAGTCCGAGCCATGATATGCATTTAGGGCCGAAGCGAAACTTTGCCCAATTTTGCCTTTTACCTGATTCATTTGTCCGCGAATGGTAAAAAGTGCATCCGAGGCCCTGTCTTTCACCTCTCCAAACCGGTCTATCACTTTTCCGATTTCTGCTGGAATGTCTGCCTTCGCCTCAATACGCAGCGATTCAGTATGCAATAGCGGATAATATTCTTTGAACTTCTTAAAAAAATTTTTCTGCAACGATACGGTATTACAAATACTGGTAATTCTTTTGAACCCGCCTATTTCCAAGGTTGTATTCTCTATTTGCAATAACTGCAATTCTCCGCTGATGGTATCAAATCCGTGGTTGGGAATACGGTTCTCACTGATTAACGAGGCCAAATATTCGGAGGTTTTACCCAGCGCATCCAAAATGGACCCTTTATCTGCCAAAGGGGCAATTAACAACGCCTGTTCCCTTCCTAAATCTGTAGTGCAATGGTCACGTACCTGTTGCAAAACGGTAGGGAATTCAAGGTCTTGAAGTGTTTTTTTAAGAATCTTATCCATCCAGGTAAAAAATCGAGAGCAAAGGTAGCGAATAGGGGCGATTTGTATGGTTTTATACCAGTAATTGAATATCATCTGCCTTTTTTACAAAATATAAGCTCAAAAAATGACTCCGATTTTCAATGATTTGGGCAATAAAAACTAGTAAAATACTGTTAAGTACTAACTCTAACTGCGCATATTTTTAAAGCGCGAACCAGATCGACCAATGAAAAAATACATATACAGACTACTGGCCTTGGGAATCTTTGCAAACCTTGTGGGCTGTGGAGCCACTCAACAATTGGTATTGAATACCATGGAACCATCACCGGTAGCCATTTCAGATAACATCAAAAAAATTGGGATTATTGACCGTACCGCCTATGTAGACAGTGCAAAAGGCATTAATAAAATAGACTATATTTTGGCTGCAGAGGAGAAATGGTTGACCGAAAATGGAACCAATGCCGCGATTACCGGTTTATTTGATGAACTTTTAAAGGATAAACGATTTGAAGAGGTAAAATTGTTGGAGAATGTCCCAGATGAAATGATAGGAATGGGAGCAGACCCCAATGCAATTGCCTGGTCAACGATTAAATCGTTGTGTGAATCAAACGATGTGGACGCCGTATTTTCACTGGCCTTTTATGATACGGATACAAAGGTTTCCTTGAAAAAAACCAAGATGGAGCGGGCCGATATGGTACGGGAACTGAAGGAGGTGGCAGCTCAGGAGATTACTTTGGAAACCTTAATCGAGAATGGATGGCGAATTTATGACCCCAATAATCAAAAATTAATCGATGAAATTGTATTTAATGATCAGATTATCTCAAAAGGAAAGGGCGTAAACCCTGTACTGGCCTATCGCGCTATCGGGGACCGAAAGGAAACCATGTTGGAAAAGAGTAGGACAAGGGGAAGTAATTATGGACAGCGCTTATTGCCTTTCAAGAATCCTGTTTCAAGAGACTATTTTGTAAAAGGATCCGAGAACCTGGTTCTTGCGGCCAAAAAAACTGATGCAGGTGCTTGGCAAGAAGCCATCTCGATTTGGGAAACGGAAACAGAAAATACCGATTTAAAGGTACGCAGTAGGGCCTTTCATAACTTGGCCGTTGCCAATGAACGTGAAAACCATTTGGAAAAAGCATTGACCTGGGCTACCAAAGCCTATGAGACCCAAAATAGCGAGCTTTACCTTGACTACATCAATACCTTGAAAAAGCGTATTGAAAAACAACCGCTGCTAGAAGAACAGTTGGCCACGGTGGAATTTTCCAAATAAGAATTCAAAAGCAACGTTTTGAACAGTCTGCGGTAGCTTTTGGTTGCCGAACGGCATTTAATACCATACTTTTATCGTAACCTATTCAACACCTTACGATGAACGTATCAATTCACGAAAGCTGGAAACCCCGGCTGACTTCTGAATTCAAGAAAGAATATTTTTCCCATTTGGCCCATTTTGTCAAGGCCGAGTATTCCCAGCATACTTGCTATCCTAAGGGTCCGGACATCTTTGCGGCTTTTGATCATTGTCCGTTTGAGAAGACCAAAGTGGTCATTATTGGACAAGACCCGTATCATGGTCCAGATCAAGCAAACGGACTCTGTTTTTCGGTAAAGGATGGTATTCCACATCCACCCTCGCTAATCAACATATTTAAGGAAATCCAAACCGATTTGGGTCATGTTTATCCGAAAAGCGGAAATTTGGAACGGTGGGCTCGGCAAGGTGTACTATTGCTCAATGCTACCATGACCGTAAGGGCCCATCAGGCAGGAAGCCATCAAAAAAAGGGCTGGGAAGAATTTACGGATACTGTCATTAAAATTCTTTCTAAAGAGCGAGAAGGGTTGATTTTCTTGCTTTGGGGCGGTTTTGCAAAGAAGAAAATAAGCCTGATTAACACCGCAAAACATGATGTGCTCAATTCAGGTCATCCATCGCCTTTAAGTGCGAATCGTGGATATTGGTTTGGAAACAAACACTTCAGCATGACCAATAAACTATTACTTCAACGAAATTTAGAGCCAATCAACTGGTAACGGACAATAATCTGGTTTTTTTATTGTTATTTTATAGGAAAAAACTTACGTGTACAAGTTTTAATTTCTAAACCCAGACCATTGGAAACAAAAACCCCAAAATTACAGTCCATCTTATTGGTAGATGACGATCACTCTAACAATTTCTTGAACAAAATATTCATTTCCCAACTTGATCTGGATATTGAAGTTGATATTGCCTTAAACGGTATGGAGGCTTTAGACCATATTGAGAATTCACTTATTGCCCCATGCTTGGTATTATTGGATTTACGTATGCCTGTTATGGACGGTTGGAAGTTTTTGGAAGCTTTCGACAAACAATTTTCCCAAGAAATCAAGGATCAAATAGTTATTGTAATCATCTCAATTAGCGGTGATAAGGCAGATACGTCAAAAGCTAGGAAAAATCCGCACGTCAAGCATTATGTGACGAAACCACTTTCTGATCTAAAGTTTAAAAAACTGATCCAGAAGTTCTTCTAAGAGAATATTTTAGTTGGAAACTTCGAGGTCCATGACCGTAAATTCAAATCGGTTGTTGGTACTGCCTCCTTTAATTGTAGTCTTTAGGTTAAAATCAATGTCACTACCATTACCAACATCAAAAAAAGTTTCAAAATCCCCTTCACCCGATGGGGTAGATATAAAGTAATTGCCCGGTTCAACTAATTTAACTCCAAAACGAAAGCGATAAACCTCGCCTTCAAGGGTAGCTCTTGTTCGCATTAAAGTTTCATTTGGGAAAAGTTCCATAATTCCCTTCTCCACGATATAATCCTCTTCCGATAGCCGTAAATGCGCAGGAAGGGAAAACCCCGTTCTTTCAAAAAATTTGATATTGGTAAGGGCGAACTGTGCGCCGGTCAAATCCCTAATATTTCTTTCATTTCCTTGAATATCAGTCAGTACGTTTGGGATATCTATGTTCAACCATATTACTTCTCCGAGCGCATATGCACTTTTATCATTATCTACACTCAGTAAATCTGCCTGCTCAATATTAAATGTTCCTACTTGGTCATCTTCACTACAACCCATAAAGCTTAGATTAATCAAAAAAATAAAGGCAAGAAGGTAGTTGACGGTTGGTTTCATATTCTAAAATTATTTAAGTTGAGCAGTATTCTGGTATAAAATCTTTTTATCGTTTACTACCAAATCAATTAAACCAAGTTGCATAAGCATTTCTTGAACAGCAGTTAAATTGTCGTTGGAGAGTTGTTTTTGGCTCCAACGCGTAATGGAAAGCCATTCTTGAATATCATCTAATTTTTGTCCATATCTATTGGACAATGTCCGATCGATACTTGGTATGGCTTTAAATTCAGTTGTATAACGGTTTATGGTTTCCAAAATATGTTTTAGAGCTCCGCTATGTTCGTTTGCAAAATTTTCGGTGGCAGCCACTACAAAACAGGGCCATGGGGTAGGGCAATCTCCTAATCTTCTGAAGGTATTGTTATCTACTAAGGGTTTTGTTGTAAAATGCTCCCACATGAAATAATCCGCTGCTCCGCTGGTTAGGCCTTTTACGGCACCATCTAGATTATTGATGATTTCAAACTGCAGTAAATCGGTATCCCAACCTTGTTTTTGGGCATTTACGTAGGCCATGAGGTGGCTTCCACTCCCAAACCTACTAATGGCAGCCTTGGTCCCTTTTAGATCACCCACCGCGCTGTAGTTGCTTTTAGCTGCCACATAAATACCCCATCTCAGTGGTGTGGCTATATATTCTTGAACTATTGTAGCGCGATTACCTTCGGTTATACTTTTAACCAAGCCTTCTGTTAAGATAATGGCCAGATCGGTCTCATTGTCATTGAGCATTTGACACATTCTACCGGTTCCTTCCGGAATATCCGTCCATTGCAGATCAATACCCCTTTCCTCAAACGCGCCTTCCTCGATGGCAAGGTGCCATGGTAGATTAAAGTGCTCCGGCACCCCAATAATCCGAGCTTTTATCATGTAACAAGTTTTTTTAAAGCGTACATAATCAACTCATTAACAGATGCTTTTGGGTTTTCACTGAATGTTTTAGTACTTCTATTGGCAATAATACAATTTAGGGAGAGGGCACGGTGCCCCAACAATTTGGACAGTGCGTATATCGCCGAGGTTTCCATTTCAAAATTGGTCACCTTCAAATCTTCATATCGAAATTGGGCAAGTTTGTCATTGAAGCCAAGATCTTGGCTATCAAGCCTCAAATTTCTCCCTTGTGGTCCATAAAAACCTGAATTCGTGGCGGTGACGCCCAATCGTATACGATTTGATGCCATTTTTTTCTGAAGCTCTTTATCGCAGCGAACCAGATAGGGTAGTGGTTTCTGGTTTATCCAACCCGTTTGCGTGACAAAGGCTTCAATAAATTCCTTATGACTAGCTAGTTGATGTTGATAGAAGTGCAAAAGCCCATCAAGACCCAAACCATATGAGCTCATTAAAAAAGAATCTACCTCAATTTCGGGTTGTATTGCCCCTGAGGTACCAATGCGTACTATTTCCAGTTGGGTAAAATTCTCCTTGACCTTTCTCGTTTTAAAGTCAATATTGACCAGGGCATCAAGTTCGTTTAATACAATATCAATATTATCTGCCCCTATACCTGTCGAGATGACTGTTAGGCGCTTCCCATTTAAAGTTCCCGTGTGTGTATGAAATTCCCGCTTTCCTTTTTTGACTTCAATGGTATCGAAGTGTTTTGAAACGGTACCGACCCTATCGGGATCACCAACAGTGATAATCGTCGTCGCGATGTCCTCTGGAAGAAGATTTAAATGGTAAATACTGCCATCGGCATTGAGAATGAGCTCGGAAGAACCTATTGCCATATTACAGCTTAAGGATTCTGTCGTTGGAAGTATTGTAGAGGTAATTATATTTTAAGGCACCGCCCAAATAGGCATCGTTATCCCTGATGCTAGAATAATAACTGGTCTTTCCTTCAAGGATTTCCTTGCCTTTTTTAGAGAGTCTAACAGGGTTAAAGCCACTGAACAATGGTTTTAACCTACCAATTGCCCTATCGTATTGCGAATCTCCAAATCCTAATATTCCTTGGTTTTGTAACAATGTTGACAGAAATTTTTTCTTGCTTTCCGGTTTCTTTTCGGCCGCCTGCAGCAAAATATTATTTTCCATATCGTTCAACCCATTCTTAATGGTAGGGAAACGATGCAGATGGGCTTTAATACCTTCTGAAAGGTATTGAAACTGGTAGTTATCAAAATCAGAAAGGTTTTCTAACCGTATGGGGTTATCACTACAATACAGCTGCCATACGTAATCGGCATATTCTATGTCGCCCTGTTTCAAAACGGTTTTCGTTTCATACAATGCCCTCAATTGCTCATCATTCAGGTCGTTGAGCCCGTACATTTTATCCGTTTCATCCTCCTTACCGCTACACACTAGTGATATCTGTGCATATTTGCGATGCGTTTTTAGCCAACTAATGACCGCAATCATATTAACTTGACAAAAGAGGTCGTACTCGAACCAAAGCACAATTTGGTCCTGCTGCTTATGATTACAGAGCGAACGGTATTCCTTTAATGTTTTTTCGATGAATATGGACTTGGTAACCTTGTAATTTTTATGAAGAAAGTCAAATCGCGTTTTCCAAAAAGATTCACTACCAACACTAGTGAGCGTCTTTCCTTCACAGAGCATTTCACGCCATGTAATAATATCACCTTTGAGCTTGAGCGACTTTAATCTTTTGGTAAAGCTATCGCCGTTCGTAATATGTAGGAGGGAATTCATGTTTTAGGTCGTTGGGTTTCTAATCAATAAAAATAGCATTTAATCAAAAGGAATGAAAAAAATTAACAAAAAAATCAAATAAGTTATACACAGAACCCTTTTGAATTGCATTTATTGTAATGATTTCAAACTTTAACCACCTACTCTTTTTACTTTAAATCCTTTGTCAAGAAGTAGTTCCATGATTTTATTCCTATAATCGCCCTGAATGATTATGAGACCATTTTTAACGGTCCCACCCACACTTAATCGGGTTTTCAGTTCTTTGGCCAAGGTCTTTAGGTCGCCATTGGTACCGTTATACCCTTCTAAAATGGTAATGGGTTTTCCCTTGCGCTTCTCATATTTGCAAATTATTGGATCGCCCTGAATCCAAATATTGCTTTTTGGCTTTTTGGTTTCTATTTTCTCCGGAACATGGTCCGGAAATAGATTTTTAAGCTGGTCTTCCAAACTCATCCTAGCCTTTTATCAGCCCTAATTCTACCAAACGTTCATGTAAAAATTCACCAGCGGTAATGTCTTGAAACTTTTTTGGATTATCTGTGTCAATACATTCTTCAAGGCAGTTTAATGACATTTCGCTTATAGGGTGCATAAAAAATGGAATGGAATAGCGGGAAGAACCCCAAAGCTCCCTTGGTGGATTAACAACCTTGTGAATCGTGGATTTCAACTTATTATTCGTTAACCTGGAAAGCATATCACCCACATTAATCATCAATTGATCTGGGCGGGCTATGGCATCTATCCATTCCCCCTCGTGATTTTGTACCTGTAAGCCTTTGCCATGGGCCCCCATTAAAAGGGTAATGAGGTTGATGTCGCCATGGGCCGCAGCGCGCTCTGCATTCTTAGGTTCTTCGGTAATTGGTGGATAATGAATGGGCCTAAGAATAGAATTTCCATTTTTAATGTATTCATCAAAATAAGTCTCTTCAATGCCCAAGTGTAAGGCCAGCGCCCGCAAAACATATTTCGCGGTTTTTTCTAACATCTGATAGGTTTCCTTGCCGACTTCATTAAAGGCGGGAAGTTCCTTTACCATTACATTGTCCGGGTATTCTGCTTCAAGCCTTGGGTCATTCTCAACATACTGTCCAAAATGCCAGAATTCTTTTAAATCACCCACTTTACGTCCTTTGGCATGCTCTTTCCCAAAGGAAGTGTAGCCTCGTTGCCCTCCAATTCCTTCAATCTCATATGAATCTTTTACATCTTGGGGCATCTCAAAAAACCTTTTGATTTCCGAATACAGGTTTTCTACGAGTTCTTCAGAAAGAAAATGTCCGCTAAGTGCAACAAACCCAATATCTCCAAAGGCCTTACCGATATCGGCTATAAATTGCTGTTTTCGATGGTCATCACCAGAAATAAAATCCCGCAAGTCAACACTAGGTATACCACTCATGATTTAGAATTTAAGTTTACACGAAGTTAATAAATATTGATTGGAAATCGCAGGGAATGTAATCGTACTTTTTCCTTCGCTTTTTGTTACATTTATCGCTCCAAAAAGTTGATCCCAGTATTTTTGTAACATGAAGTACCAAAATAAAGGCGTTTCGGAAGAAATTCAAGTGAAATTATACCGCGGTATGCTGAAGCCCCGTATGGTGGAAGAGAAAATGCTAATTCTATTGCGCCAAGGGAAAATTTCAAAATGGTTCAGCGGTATTGGACAAGAGGCAATTTCGGTAGGAGTGACCGCCGCCATGAATGATGATGAATACATTCTCCCCATGCATCGCAATTTGGGCGTATTTACGAGCCGTAATATTCCATTACATCGTCTTTTCTCCCAATGGCAGGGTAAAGCCAATGGATTTACAAACGGACGTGACCGTAGCTTTCACTTCGGTTCCCAAGAATACAACATTGTCGGCATGATATCGCATCTGGGACCACAATTGGGCGTCGCAAGCGGAATTGCCTTGGCAAACGTCATTCAAAAAAACAAGAAGGTAACCGCAGTTTTTACAGGTGAAGGCGGTACAAGTGAAGGCGACTTTCACGAAGCCCTAAATATTGCATCGGTTTGGAATCTGCCTGTTTTATTCTGCATTGAAAATAACGGTTACGGGCTCTCTACGCCAACCAATGAACAGTACCGTTGCAAACATCTTGTTGATAAAGGAGTGGGTTACGGAATGGAAGCGCATATGGCTGACGGTAACAACATCTTAGAAGTATATTCACTAATCAACAAACTAAGTAAAAGTCTTCGAAATAGGCCAAGACCAATCTTACTGGAATTTAAAACCTTTAGGATGCGTGGACATGAAGAGGCGAGCGGAACCAAATATGTTCCCGAGGAGCTCATGGCTAAATGGGCAGAAAAAGACCCGATAACTAATTATGAATCCTTTTTATTGGAACAGGGTATTTTGTCTACCGAGAAAATAGCAGCCTTGAAAGAAGAAATCACAAAAGAAATAGATGAAAATTTAAAGCAGGCTTTTGGTGAGGACGAAATAGAGGTAGTTAAAAACAAAGAGTTAAGTGATGTATTTAAATCATTTGATTTCAAGGAAGTTACATCTTCAAATAAAGTAAATAAAATTCGACTGGTTGATGCCATTTCGGACGGTTTGCGGCAGTCGATGGAAAAATACGACAAGCTTATCATTATGGGTCAGGATATTGCCGATTATGGCGGTGTGTTTAAAATCACCGATGGCTTTATGGAGGTCTTTGGAAAGGAGAGGGTACGTAATACGCCAATTTGCGAATCTGCCATAGTTTCAGCTGCTATGGGACTTTCAATCAATGGTATGAAGGCGGTAATGGAAATGCAGTTTGCCGATTTTGCGAGCACCGGATTTAATCCCATTGTAAATTACTTGGCAAAAAGCCACTACCGCTGGGGTGAGAATGCCGATGTGGTTATTCGCATGCCTTGTGGGGGCGATGTGGGCGCAGGGCCGTTTCATTCACAGACCAATGAGGCATGGTTTACCAAAACCCCAGGCTTAAAAGTGGTTTATCCCGCATTCCCATATGATGCCAAGGGTTTGCTGGCCACCTCCATCGAAGATCCAAACCCTGTTTTGTTTTTTGAACATAAGGCCCTATACCGTAGTGTCTATCAAGATGTACCAACCGACTATTATACACTTCCCTTAGGTAAGGCGGTATTGCTGGGTAAGGGAGAAGACATTACTATAGTCTCCTATGGAGCAGGAGTACATTGGGCACTGGATACCTTAAAGGAATACTCCGAGGTAAGTGCAGATCTTCTTGACCTAAGAACCTTGACTCCTTTAGATATTGAAGCTATCTATACCTCGGTAAGAAAGACGGGCAAACTAATCATCTTACAGGAAGACAGTCTTTTTGGCGGTATTGCCAGTGATATATCCGCTTTGGTCATGGAGAATTGCTTTGAATACCTTGATGCCCCCGTAAAAAGGGTGGCCAGTTTGGAGACACCGATTCCTTTTGCAAAAAAATTGGAAAATAATTACTTACCCAAAGAGCGATTTAAGTTAGCATTAAAAGACCTTGTCGCTTACTAATAGGACTGGCGAAGGCAGCATTTCTTTTTTTTAAATTTCTTCCAGTTTTCCTGTACCAAAAACAAACATTCTACGTTAGATTAAAACTAAATGGGAATTCCTCCCGTATATAGGAAAACCTCAAAATCTAATAATAATGAACAAATCAATTATGTTGTTGTTGGTGCTCGCCACTTTGGCCAGTTCCTGTTCGGTGTCTAAGGCAGCTCGAGAACAACGCAACTTACTAAGTGGTTCTTGGACCTTGACCGATGTATCGTATGAAAATGGTACCGGAAATTTTCAATCTGTACTCTTTAATGACGCCAAAGACATCTGTTTTGAAGGCAGCGACTGGTTCTTTAGGGACAATAACAGTACTGGGCGCTATACTATCACACAATCTTCGTTATGTGAAGGTGGTGACCGTAGAATCAGGTGGTCTGTAATTGATGGCAGCCCAAATAGGTTGCAATTCAAAATGATCGATGATAAGTACAAGGATATTTCGAACGGAGTGGGCTATCGTCTTAATATCAGTTCCCTGACAGCGAATGAAATGACCTTAAAATCGAACGCTACAGTTGGTGCGGATCGGGTTACCATAGTTTATCAATTCACAAAAAGACAATAAGATGAAAAAGCAAATAGTAAAGTCAGTATATATTTTAATGGCAGTATCCATGATAATCGGTTGTAAAACCATCAAAAATGCCAATAACACTCAAAAAGGTGGTGCTATCGGGGCCGCTGGAGGCGCCGTAATCGGAGGGGTGATCGGCAACAATGTAGGAAGCGGAAATAATACCGCTTTGGGAGCTATTATCGGAGCCGTGGTTGGCGGTGCCGCCGGTGGCTACATCGGAAATCGAATGGACAGACAGGCAGAACGCATTGAGGAAGAAATTCCTGGGGCGGTGGTCACCCGTGTTGGTGAGGGAATCAACGTGACATTCACCGAAGATGCAGGAGTGTATTTTGACACCAACAAGGCGGGGATCAAAGGAACATCAGCTACTACCTTAGATAAATTGGCAGGTGTTTTTCAAGAATACCCACAATCTTATATTTTGGTAGAAGGCCATACCGATAGCGCTGGGCCTGAAGATTATAATGAAAATCTGTCAAAACAACGAGCCGAATCCGTTACAAATTATTTAACATCGCAAGGGTTGGCGGCCAGCAGGTTCACAACCAAATGGTATGGGGAAAACCAGCCGAAAGCTGATAACTCAACTTCAGAAGGCAAAGCCAAAAACAGAAGGGTAGAATTGGCTATTGTTGCCAGTGATGAACTCAAGAAAGAGGCGGAGCAGAAAACAGGTAACTAATATCACTTTCATTCCATTAAGATCCCGCCCTAATCGGCGGGTTTTTTTGTTTTAAGTAGTATCTTCACCTTAGATGAAGCGCTATGATGTACTTATTGTTGGGGGAGGCCTTTCTGGTTTAACGGCGGCCATTCATCTGGCTCGGGAAAAGCGTTCAGTTTGTCTTTTTGAAAAAGAACACTATCCCCATCACAAAGTCTGCGGGGAATACGTTTCCAAAGAGGTTATTCCCTATTTAACATCCTTAGGGGTCAATTTATCGGCCAATTCAGTAGCTATTGATACCCTTCAACTAAGCACGGTTAAAGGACAGAGTCTAGAACTGGAGCTTCCACTGGGAGGCGTTGGAATCAGTAGATATGCCCTAGATAATTTGTTATATAGGCACGCTTTGGAATGTGGGGTCGAATTTGTATTCAATGCCGTAACATCTATTGTCTATAAAAATGATTTCTTCGAATGCATTACGGCTTTAAATGATGTTTATCAAGGAAAGATTGCGATTGGAGCCTTTGGAAAACGCTCAAATATAGACAAGCAATTGAACCGTAGTTTTATCAAAAATAAGTCTTCTTGGCTTGGGGTAAAGTGTCACTATGAGTATTCACGATTTCCTGAAAACAAGGTTGCACTACACAATTTTAATGGAGGCTATGGAGGGCTTTCCAAAACAGAAACAGGGGCAATAAATTTTTGCTATTTAGCTTCTTATCAAAGTTTTAAGAGATTTAAAGACATTAATGACTTTAATAATAATGTGGTACGTGAAAATCCGTTTCTAAATGATTTTTTAAGGAACGCAAAACCGATTTTCGATTTGCCCTTGACCATTGCCCAAATATCTTTTGAGCAAAAGAAGCCGATTGAAAACCATATTTTAATGTGCGGGGATTCCGCAGGATTAATACATCCACTTTGTGGAAATGGAATGGCTATGGCCATCCATAGTGCAAAGATTGCTTCAGAAAGTATTTTGAAATATTTCGAACAAAACAACTATGATCGCAATCAATTGGAAAATGAATATCGATTGGAATGGAATTCTAACTTCAGTAAGCGCTTAAAGATGGGGAGACAATTGCAAACTGTTTTATTGAGTGAATCCCTTTCAAAAATGGCGCTAGCAACGGTGGCAAAGTCCTCATGGTTGTTACAAAAACTAATTGCACAGACCCACGGTAAACCTATTGTATGCTAAGGAGGTTAAAGGAAAGGAGTAGGGAACCGGAATTAATAGATGATTTTCAGGAAGGGGAGGAACAACTGAAACTCGTTTTGAACGATATTAACAGGGTCAACCGGGTTTTGGGTGGCAATAACATCACGATCAATGCTGTCGCCCAATTAATACATGAGAATCCCCGGGAAAGTTATGTAATCATAGATGTAGGTTGTGCCGATGGCAGTATGCTTCGGGAATTGGCCATTTATTTCAGGAAGCAAAGTGTTAAAGTCGAGCTCATTGGTCTTGATTTA
This sequence comes from Aggregatimonas sp., assembly GCA_965238025.1. Taxonomy (GTDB): domain Bacteria; phylum Bacteroidota; class Bacteroidia; order Flavobacteriales; family Flavobacteriaceae; genus Pelagihabitans. The sequence goes on from OZ250162.1 coordinate 3,263,186, forward strand.
AACGTCGATGCCCTTAATATTGCCAAAAAGGCCTCGACAAACTATCCTGAAATTCGTTTCTTAAACCAGGATGTTTTGAAATTAGATAAAACGGACCTGAATTGCGATATTTTGATAACCACCCTAACACTGCATCATTTCACCAATGAACAACTTCCGGGTCTATTGGCCCAACTCGCAGGATTGGGAGCAATAGGGTTTGTAAATAACGATTTGCACCGTAGCCCTTTGGCCTACTACCTTTTCAAGCTATTCAGCATGTTTTTCCTCAAAACAAAAACTACCAAGATAGATGGACTAATTTCAATTAGCAGAGGTTTCAAAAAACAGGAGTTACTCAGTTTCGCACAAGAACTACCCAATATGAACCATTACATTAAATGGAAATGGGCCTTCAGATTTGTATGGATTATGCAACCTAACCGACCAAAAACGCAATGAACGGGATACACATAAAAACAGTTGCAAAACAGCTTCCAAAATTCTCAAGGGATACAGCGGATATTCTACCATTTGTTGAACTATGGCTCGCAGACCAGGACCAACGCTTTAGGCGCAAGGTCATTAAGATTTTTGAAGGCGCGGCTGTTGATAAACGTTATAGTATTATGGATCCGGAGGAGGTCTTTACCGCAACCTCGTTCGAGGCCAAAAATGCCATTTACGTTCGTGAAGTTAAAAAACTGGGAACCCAGGTGTTGCAAAAAGCGCTAACCGATGCCGATTGGCCCGCAGACTCCTTAGACTTTATCATCACCGTAAGTTGTACAGGTATCATGATTCCCTCTTTGGATGCCTATCTGATCAATGAATTGAATTTGCGGGAAGACGTAGTACGTTTGCCCGTAACTGAAATGGGCTGCGCAGCCGGAATTTCCGGCTTGATCTATGCTCAGAATTTTCTTAAAGCAAACCCTGGAAAAAGGGCAGCAGTGGTCGCTGTGGAGAGTCCTACTGCAACATTTCAATTAAATGACTACTCTATGGCCAACATGGTCAGTGCCGCTATTTTTGGTGATGGGGCAGCATGCGTACTCTTATCCTCCGAGGAAAATGCGACCGGACCACGTATTTTGGGCAGCGAGATGTATCATTTTCCGGATTCTACAAATCTAATGGGCTTTGAACTAACAAATTTTGGACTTAAAATGATATTAGACCTCGATGTACCCAAGGCGATATCGGACAATTTTTCACATATTGTACATCCGTTTTTGGAGAAAATGGGGAGTTCCATACAAAAGGTAGACCATTTGATTTTTCATCCAGGTGGAAAAAAAATAGTGCAAACCGTAGATGGGCTTTTTGGGGAATTGGGTAAAAATATAGATGATACCCGCGAAGTACTCAAACAATACGGTAATATGAGTAGTGCCACAGTATTATATGTGTTGGAGCGGTTTATACAGCGGGATATCAAATCGGGTGAGCAAGGATTAATGCTGAGTTTTGGCCCTGGATTTTCTGCGCAACGGGTTTTGTTAGAGTGGTAATGAAAGTACGAAATACGAAGTTTGAAGTACAAGGCGTAAGGTAGTAGGTTAGAAATACAAAATTGAAGGTAGCGGTTATCATTCCGCAATAACAACCAGAAACAAATGATAAATCCAACATATGGTTCAAACTGATTCAAAAGAATGGGCATTGATTCTGGGCGGCAGTAGCGGCTTGGGCCTTGCCGCTGCGAAGAAGTTATCACGGCATGGTTTCAACATTGTCATAGTTCATAGAGATAGAAAAGTTGATACCGAGCAAATCACCTCCCATTTTAACGAAATCACTTCAAACGGAGTACAATTGAGGTCGTTTAACCTTGATGCGCTTAACCCAGCGAAAAGAGCAGGTGTGGTTTCAGAACTAAAGTCTTTCATGAAAGATTTCAACGGAATTAAGGTTTTGGTGCATAGTATTGCCAAGGGAAACCTGAAGCCCATGGCATCAAAAGATCAACCTACTTTGAACAATCAGGACTTTCAATTGACTTTAGAAGCTATGGCGATAAGTTTATATGATTGGGTAAAGGCCATTCATGATACCGAATTGTTTACTACGGATGCCCGGGTAATATCCATGACCAGTGAAGGAAATAGCAGGGCTTGGAGCAATTATGCTGCAGTTTCGGCGGCAAAAGTTGCTTTGGAAGCAATCACACGCAATATAGCGTTGGAATTTGCCCCAGAAGGCATCAAGGCCAACTGTATTCAAGCAGGAATTACAGAAACAGCTTCCCTTAAAATGATTCCAGGGCACGAACAGCTTAAGGATAATGCTTTAAAACGGAACCCACATGGTCGGCTCACCACCCCCGAGGATGTTGCCAATGCCGTTTACCTTTTAACCACCGATGAGGCCAAATGGATAACTGGAACGATTATCAAAGTTGACGGTGGGGAAAGCCTTCAATAAATTTAGAAGTGTGTGAAATACGAAATATGGATTTTGTATTTTCAATGTTGCACCTCGTATTTTAGATTAAATGAGTCATAATGATATTATAGCGCAACTCCCATACACTAGACCGTTCCTGTTTGTTGACGGCTTATCACAGCTTGATGAAAATGGGGTAACAGGGCACTACACCTTTTCGGGGGATTCCGATTTCTACAGGGGTCACTTTAAGGAAAATCCGGTAACGCCAGGGGTTATTTTAACGGAATGTTGCGCACAGATCGGCTTGGTCTGTCTAGGGCTTTATATCCTGCAACATCAAGACACCTTAAAGGAGGTTCAAGTGGCACTGAGTAGTTCTGAGATGGAATTTCTATTGCCCGTTTTGCCCAACGAAACAGTAACGGTTAGCTCAGAAAAAGTATATTTTCGGTTTAATAAACTAAAGTGTAAGGTAAAAATGCATAACGAAAAGGGCAAATTAATTTGTAAGGGAACACTTTCTGGAATGCTAAAGGCGAATGTACATGAATAAACGTGTTGTCATAACCGGATTAGGGGCCTGTGCGCCGAATGGGGTAGGACTTTCCGCTTTTACCGAGGCAATGCAGAAGGGGATAAGTGGCATTCGTTTTCATCCGAAGCTTAAACAATTGGGGTTCTCTTGTCAAATTGCCGGGGAGCCCTTGATCAAAGACAACCTGCTTTCTACCTATTTTACACCCCTGCAACTACGAGGGCTTAATTCGAGCGGTTTGGTCTACGGGGTTATTGCAGGACAAGATGCCTGGAAAGATGCCGGTCTTTCCTTTTCTTCGAAAGATACGCCGGACTGGGATAGTGGAATCTTATTCGGGACGGGAATTTTGGGAGCCGATAAATTCCGGGAATCCATTTACGCCATTGATGAAAAGAATGTACGAAAATTGGGTAGTGGCACCGTTATGCAGGTGATGGCAAGCGGAATTAGTGCTTATTTGGGAGGAATGCTCGGTTGTGGCAATCAGGTAACGACCAATTCTTCTGCTTGTACCACGGGTACCGAGGGTGTTTTAATGGCTTTTGAACGTATTCAGGCCGGAAAGGCCAAACGTATGTTGGTAGGTAGCTGCAGCGACAGCGGCCCCTATATCTGGGCCGGGTTTGACAGTATGCGAATCCTTCCCAGAAAATATAATGAACAACCGACCAAGGCAAGTAGGCCCATGAGTGCAACAGCTTCGGGGTTTGTACCCGGGAGTGGAGCTGGGGCCTTAGTGCTCGAGTCATTGGAAAGTGCCCAAAATAGAGGTGCTGAAATTTATGCAGAAGTACTCGGCGGGGGCGTAAATAGTGGTGGACAACGAGGGGAAGGCAGTATGACGGCCCCGAACAGCGAGGCCGTCGTTAGATGTATCCGGGACGCGGTCCTAAATTCAGGATTGGGACCTGCCGATGTGGATACCATAAACGGACACCTTACCGCAACTGGAAAAGATGCGACCGAAATAGAAAATTGGAGTATTGCCTTGGAGGCCTCAGGTAAAGATTTTCCGTTCGTGAATTCGTTCAAAGGCCTGTTTGGTCATTGCTTGGCAGCGGCCGGTAGTTTGGAATGTGTGGCTTCAGTCTTGCAGCTAGCCAAAGGCCAACTGTTTGGAAATGTAAATTGTGAAGACCTGCATCCCCAGATTCTCGAAAAGGTCCATCCTTCCAAAATTCCACAGAAAACAATTTTACAACAACCAAGAATTTTGGCAAAAGCCAGTTTTGGTTTTGGGGATGTAAACGCTTGTGTTATTTTTAGGCAATTTCCCGACTGATAGTAGCAAATGGCTAAACCTACGGGAAATCCCAAATACCATAATTGAATCATATGACCCAAGACCAGCGTTATAAGGCACTCCGTGACATTATCAAAATTTATCTCCCAGAAGACGTATCGGTTAATGATATTAAGGCCGAAAGTCATTTTACAAGTGAATTGAACATTAATTCAGCCAATTTGGTAGATATCGTTCTGGATGTTGAAGATACTTTTGATATCATGATCGAAAATGAGGACATGGAGCAAATGCAAACCGTACAAAATGCCCTTGACATCATTGACTCCAAACTGAACTCATAAATCTTATATTCCCAATCTCCGATGAACGAATTTCTACGATGGGCAAAACAAAAATTGAACGTTGATACCCGTTTGATCGCCCTTTATTGTATTGTATATTTTATTTGGGGCATGACAATGGACTGGTTCGGCGCCCAAGTTGAAATTGCCCGTTTTACGTATTGGTGGCAGGTAATCACCTGTTATATTTTGTATATGGTTCCTATTTCGCTGCTGCTGCGAAAATTACCATTTCATACCCAGTATGCCTACGGCCTCATCGCCATGTGCCTATTGGAGTTTGGTGGCTATGCCTTGCAAACATCCTATGCGTATCCCGACAACTTTTTAGATCAATTTTTCAACATTAGAAATTTTAGTTTGGGAATGGCCTTGTTCTTTGCCTTATATTTTCCCTTGGGCAATTGGGTGGTGGGAAGGCTCTATAAATTGATTTTTGGCAAGGAAGCGGAATAAAATTGATATGCTCAAGTATTCATATTACGACCATTAATGCCTACTACATAGTATCTACCAGAACCCCGCACTATGCCTCCTAAGTACGAAACAAAAGTTAAATTTTAAAATTTTTCTTTCCCTACAATTTTATAACTACCACATTTTTAGTAACTTTAAGACACCAACCAAAATTTGCTTGGTGTTCTACGAGAGTCCTATTTGAGGGTAGTTGTTGCCTTAAAAGGAATTTGCGATTTCTTTGTTTTCGCATTGGTTTATATATCCGGCATAAATTACCAATAAGCTTTTTTTTATGACGTTCGTGTTGAAAGATGCGAGCTAGTATTATGTTACAACCCCATAATCCAAATAGCATGAAAGAAAACCACAACCGTACCGGGGACAATCGTCCAAAGATCAATGAACTATTGCGATTAGATCGCGCCAACAATGACTTGATGCAGTTGGGACACAAACTCAATTCCTATACTTGTGAGCCATGCACGCAAAGCATGCACGAGCAAATACAATCCCTACGAACTCGGATGGAACAACTCCGTAATTCGAACAACGAATTGATAGCCGCTGTGAGGCAACGTAAGAAGTCATTTGAAGATGTGGCCGATGTTGTAAAAAAGCAATTACGTGAATTTAACGAGTTGCAAAAGGGAATATTCGACTATACCCGTATGGCAAAAGCGCAGCATTGAATTCCTGACGAATTCTAGCTTGTCATATCCCCGGAGCCTTTCTCCGGAATGAAAAGTGACGCCAAAATACCTGCGATTAGGGAAAGTGAAATCACCACTAGGGAAAGCCACTCAGGGAGTTCTATCTGATGCGAAAAGAGCATTTTTAATCCTACAAAAGCTAGAATGACCACCAAACTATAATTGATAAAACGGAACTTTTCCAGCATTCGGGATACGAGGAAATACATTGACCTAAGTCCAAGTATTGCAAGAATATTAGAACTGAATACAATAAACGGGTCTGCTGTTATAGCCAAGATTGCTGGAATACTGTCAAGAGCAAAAAGAATGTCGGTCAGTTCAATAATAACCAAGGCCACAAAAAGAGGGGTTGCCGCCGTAATGCCCATCTTTTTTACAAAAAATTGATTTCCCTGAATGGCCCCGGTAATGGGATAGATCTTCTTCACCTGTCTAAAAACAAAGGATTTTTTGGGGTCGAAATCTTCATCTTCGCCCTTGAGCATTTTAAAGGCAGTCCATAATAGAAAAACCCCAAATACATAAATAATCCAATCGAACTTGGTAATCAATGCCACTCCAAAAAGAATGGTAAGCCCACGAAAAACGATGGCACCTAGAATTCCCCAAAATAATACACGATGTTGGTATATGGCAGGAATCTTAAACGAAGAAAAAATTACCGCGATAACAAAAACATTATCAATGCTTAGGGAAAGTTCAATCAGGTATCCCGTAATGTATTTTAAAACAGCATTGTTGGGCGTCAGACCTGTAGGGTTTTCGACCATTCCATTAGAAAAAAGCCAGTAAATTACCCCACTAAAACTCAAGGCTACAGTAACCCATACTGCCGTCCATATACCGGCCTCCTTGCTTTTAATAACATGTTCTTCCTTATGAAAAACCCCAAGATCTAAGGCCAAAAAGACAATGATCAAGGCCAGAAAGAGAATCCAAACCCACATACCGAGCGTATTTTACGCCTGCGAAGGTACTACAATATAAAATTTATCGAAACACCGAGAACCCATTATGTACGTGCGGAGGAATTCATTCGGAATCCGATGCAAAGAGGACTTTTTTACTCGATAATCGAGATTTAAATGCTCCGAGGCTTGCCTCGAAATTTTAAGTTTACGTTCTTACGAATGCCTCGTGGGCTAGCCCGGAGGTAGTTTACTAGGATTTATAGAAGGTATCGCACCTCATTTCAAAGAAAATGCCAGGCGCACCGATACTTTATTATCTTCCTTTTTCTTTTTAACATGAATACCATAATCCGAAGAAAATAGAGTAGTGGTCCCTATTAACTGGTTTCCGTTCCTTGTAAATTCCATAGTTACGGATTTCGTGATATTCTTAATCGTAAGGTTCCCGACCACCGTATATCCAGCTTCATCAGTTACTACGGAAGTACTTTTAAATTTTATGCTTGGAAAACTATCGACATCAAAATATTTGCTCCCTTTTAAGGACCAATCCCGTAAAAAGTTACCCGTTTTAAGCGTTTTGGTCCGTACTTCTCCTTGAAAAACGGAATTTTCGGGATTCACTGTGTCAATTACCGAAGAAGAACTAAAACCTGAAATACTACCATCGGTGTCGTTGGAAAGATAAACAAAGGTAATTTCTGCTGACGAAATCTGAGCGGTTTGCTGCGCATGGGCAGCTACTTGAACCAGTAACGCCGCAAACAGTATGTAAAAAGTCTTCATTTTAGCTATTGTTAGTGTGCAATTTTTTTATTAATTTATTGGCTACTGTGCAATGGTTAGTTGTACTATGGTATGCAACTGTCGTACCAAAGTTACTGATTTAAATATTTGGATAATATGGGTCACAAAACAGATAATCGGGCCAGATAAACGATAAAAAGGGTCCGTCCCGGCTGAAAGTCATATTATTGCAACACGAGACACTATTTTAAAATGAAAAAACTGCTGATTTTATCCGTTTACGGATGTTTTCTTGCCTTTGGGTGCCAACAACTACAGGCACAACAGACTGACGAGAAACCCAAAGCCCCAACAAAGGCCTTACTTGAGGAAGAAGAAGAAGAGGGCCCTAGCATGTATAAATTCGAGCCTGATTTTTTGGCCGCAACAGAAGCGAAAAAAGCGCGTATTGAACGTGCTAGAAGAATTTTGGACACCATGGACATTTCTGAACGGAGAAAAAGAAAACTGTTGAAAGATCTGTATAAAAATGGCGTTTCTGATCGTCTTTCGAAAACCGTATTGGCAGATGTCAAGTTCGAGGATGTTGATGATGAATAAGTACCAAGGGGGCTAGATACCTCCGACGAATTGCTCCAATTTTCGTTTAAAAACGTATTGGGCACCAAAATTGTGATAGAGAACAGAAAAAGAATACCTTTAAAGGAGAACTATATGAAAATTGCAATGAGAATACCAAAATTAAAGGGCTTTGCTCTTGCCATATTTCTGGTGACCGCAACCCAAGTGTCAGCTCAAGATGCTGAGAAAAAGGTAGATGAAAAAGAGGTGAAAGTGCAACGCCATACCGTTATGGAGCAGTTTGCGCCTGAAATAATGCAAACAGCCGAAGAACGCAAGCAGCGTAAATTGGACCATCTTGCCGAAATTGAAATGAAGAAAAGGGCATTGGATACGATGGATATCTCTCGTCGTAAAAAGAGAAAACTACTCGCCGACTTGAACAATACACCATACTCCGACCGACTTAACCGTGCCATGGCCGATGTAAAGTTCGAAGATGATGAGGTAATTAAAGATTAGTAATACATAGGTAAGGCCTATAGCGTAGGCATCTATACTGCTGTAAAACCTCAAATCCTTGGGGAGCATCAATACAAAAGAAAAACCTAGACTAGAAGTCTAGGTTTTTCTTTCTATTTATATATTCCGATTTCATGAGCGTAACGCCCATAGTACTGGGCGGACGTAGGTGCAAAGAATTCCATTAATTAAAAATGGGCCTTCATTTTAGCTTTTCGTTTTTGTAGTTGTCTATCAAGATCTTCTGTAGATTTGGCGATTGAGGCTTCAAAAGAACTAGTACTCGAATCGGCGAACAACCTAGGTCCAGGAATGCTTAAACGTATATTGCAAATCATCCCAGTTTCTGGGTCCGAGGTGTTTTCTGTCTTAAAGAAAACATCTGCCCGAATAATAAAATCATACTTATCAAATAACTTATCGATTCGTTCTGCTGCCATAATTTCCAATCGATTGCTGGCTTTTACGCCGTCGTACTCAAAGTTGATGTTCATAAATCTAGTAGTTTTTAGAGTGTATTAAGTTACAATTCCCAATTGAGATGAACAAATCGAAAAGTAGTAAGATTCTTGTTAATCTATTGATGTGCATTGGCCTTACCTCTAGCCAGTGGCTAAAGGACTAAAGTATGGACCGGTATATTTTATGTACTTTAGAATTATAGATTTAAACACTGCATCACCATGAAATTAAATACAGGTTTTGGAAGGCGAAAATTTATTAAACAATCTAGCTTATTTACCGCTGCCGTAGTAGTACCAATTCAAGGTTTTTCGATGATCAAACCCCCGAAGTATAAGATGGGACTGCAGCTCTATAGTATACGGGATGCTATGGAAAAAGATCCAGTGGGAAGCTTAAAAACAATGGCCGCCTTAGGGTATCAGGACTTTGAGACCTATGGTTATGATGTTAAGAATGACATGTATTATGGTTACAAATCCAAAGATTTTAAGCAACTATTGGATGATTTGAACCTTACCGCAACCAGCGGGCATTATGCGTTTTCTGACTATTTTGAAAAATCGACTGACGATTTAAAACGATTCACAGACCTATGTATAGCTGGTGCAGATACCCTGGACAAACGCTTTATAACCTGGCCATGGTTGGATCCCAAATATAGAACCCTCGAAAACTATAAATTACTTCCTGAAAAGCTAAATATAATAGGGGAGCGGGTTAAGGCAGCTGGGCTTGGTTTTGCCTATCACAACCATGATTTTGAGTTTAGAGACTATAATGGTGAAAATGGTTATGAAATTATACTTAAGAATACAGATCCGGAGCTGGTAAAACTGCAGATGGACCTCTATTGGGTAATGCATTCCTCAAAATTAAGCCCGTCGGAGTTGATTGCAAATCAACCAGGACGATATGTAATGTGGCATATCAAAGATATGGACAAACGTACCCGTGACTATACCGAACTTGGTAACGGCTCCATAGATTATAAGGCCATTCTTTCTACTATCGATACCAGTGCTTTGCAATATTATTATCTAGAACAGGGTGGTAACTACACAAAGAATTCCATGCAAAGTATGAGCGATAGTGCGAGGTATTTTAAAAAGTATTTAAGCAAATATTTATAACTATCATGAAGCATAGTATTATTTTAGCGCGACAGGCTAACTTTTTCTACTTTAAAATCCTGATAAAATGAATTTATGAAGTTAAGATATATCGGCGCTGTAGGAATACTGCTGTTGTTGTTTGCCTGCAAGGAAGTAAAAAATGCAGAAGTAGCTCCGCCCCAAGAAGTACCGGTTGCTTTAGAACCACAAGCACCGAAACCCTTATATGAAAATATGGATGGAAAGCCGATTGCACTTTCCGATTATCATGATAAGAAGGTAATCCTGAACTATTGGGCAACCTGGTGCAGGCCTTGTATTGCCGAAATGCCTTCCTTAGAACGTTTGCAAAGTATTTTACCGGCCAAGGAGTATGTTCTTTTGTTGGCCTCCGATCAGTCGATGAAGGAAATCAAAAAATTCAAGAAAACCAAAGGGTACAATTTGGAATTTATTAAATACAACGGCACTTGGGCAGATGAAAACATTACTGCTCTGCCTACCACTTTTATCATCAATGCGTTAGGGGAGAAGGTAGAACGCATAGTCGGGGAAACGGCTTGGGATACTCCCGAAATGATTCAAAAACTAAAAGACCTTCGTTAATGCGAACTACCCTATATATAGGTTTTAGTATGTTGGTATTGCTCTTTACTTCTTGTCAAGAGAAAGAAAAAAAGGGATTACCCAAGGAAAAAAGGAATACGGTTGTACCAATGACTTCACCAACGGGAGCGAACAGTTCGTTGCCTTACTTATTTTCCAACGGTGAAAAAACCCTGATGTCATGGGTAGAAAAAGATGGGGATAGCCTAACCAAATTAAAGTATGCCGAACTGGTAGCAGGAACATGGCAAGAACCGCTAGAAATTCTTCAGGGCACGGATTGGTTTGTGAATTGGGCCGATTTTCCCATGATTGCTGAAAACCAAGGCAATTTATGGTCCCATGTGTTGAAGAAATCCACATCGGGCACCTATTCCTATGATGTAAAAATGAACGTACTTCCCAAAGGGGCAGCCCATTGGAAAACGGATATGACCCTACATTCCGATGGTACGCCCACCGAACACGGATTCGTAACGATATTACCTTATAAGAGCGCTTTTTTTGTCACCTGGTTGGACGGAAGAAACACCCAAGAAAATGAGGCAGGGGAGCGAGGCGCCATGACCATCAGGGCGGCAGAAGTATCCACGGAGGGTACAATACATACCGAAAGCGAGTTGGATAGAAGCACCTGCGATTGCTGTCAGACCACGGCGGCCATAACCGATAATGGCCCCATTGTATTATATCGCGACCGCTCTGAGGAAGAAGTACGGGATATCAGCATCGTAAGGCAGATCGATGGGAAATGGACAAGCCCCAAAAGTATTCATAATGATGAATGGAAAATAAAAGGCTGCCCCGTAAATGGGCCAAAGGCGGCAGTTTTGGATAATAATCTTGCAGTAGCCTGGTTCACGGGAGCCCAAGAAAACCCAAGGGTGCAATTGTCACTCTCCAGAGATGGTGGGGCACGTTTTGAGAATCCCATACAAATAGGTGGCGCCAATTCCATAGGAAGGGTAGATGTACTCTTGGTAGATACCGACACGGCTATCGTAAGTTGGATGGAAGCCAAAGACAAACAAGCGCAATTGAAAGCGCTCAAAGTTCGATCCGGCATAAAATCGAAAGAGTTGCTTATTGCCAACCTGGATGCGTCACGCAAAACAGGTTTCCCGCAAATGGAATTGGTCGGGGACGAAGTCTATTTCGCATGGACCACTATTTCAGGGTCCAATTCGCAAATTCAAATGGCTAAGGTATCGGCTATTGATTTTTGATGCTTTTGAATCTTGGGGTATAGACTGGCCAACTCCTTTCTTTAAATACCTTTTTTGGAATTTGAATCAATTGTGGCATCATAATTGAAATGCCCATAGTAATTATTAATATTAAATTAGATTACAATGAGTAAAGGAACAGTAAAATTTTTCAATGATGCCAAAGGTTTTGGTTTTATCATAGAAGAAGGTTCAACACAAGAACATTTTGTTCACATTTCTGGATTGGTAGATGAGATTCGCGAAGGCGATGAAGTAGAATTCGAACTAACCCAGGGTAAAAAAGGACTAAACGCGGTAAACGTAACAGTTATACAATAGACGCTTAAGCTTTTAAAGAGAGGCCTGTCAGGAATGATGGGCCTTTTTTATGGCTATTATTTCCGTTAAGCACACAGTTAGGATAATCCCCGCGTCAGAAAAATAGTGTTCTTGAAAGAGGAGCCTGGCCTATAATAGGCGTCCTTAAAAAAAATTCAACGAATACCGCCGCGATAACGGTCCAAGCCTTTATTTCAACAGTTCAGTCAATTCAATTCCAACTTTTTAGACATTTTAACGCTACTTTGCATTCTAATCCATCAATCATAAAATCATGAAAACAAATTCCATCAAACAATTCATTTTACTGTTTACATTCGTTATTTGCTCAGGCATTGCTTTTGGCCAACAAACGCCATCAACAGAACAATGGCAGGAAGATTTACTCTTTTTACAAGAAACCGTTCATTCCGATTATCCCTTCTTATTTAAAAAAGTAAAAAAGGAAACCTGGGATGCCGAAGTAGTGAAATTATATGCCGAAATCCCCAATCTAGAACCACATGAAGTGGAGGTGGGGCTCGCACGTATCGTTTCACTTTTTAAATATGGCCATACCCAAATTACGTTTAGTACGGTTGCTAAAAATGGGGTATTGCCAGTAAATCTGTACCATTTTAAAGATGGTATTTATGTGGAAGGCGCACAGAAAGCACATGCCCAAATACTTGGGGCCAAGGTGTTAAAGGTCGCCAATATCCCCGTTGAGGAAGCGCTGGCCATGATACGTCCCGTGGTCCCGGCCGAAAACGAGTACTATTTTAAGAGGTATGGCCTGCGGTTCCTAACCGTACCCACAGTCCTGCATGCGCAAGGGGTAGTGCCAGAATACACCAAAAACATTAGCCTCACCCTTGAAAAGGAGGGCGAAATTATCGAGTACTCCTTACCTACAGTTGCCTTGGATGAACTGTCTAGGGATTATGGTTTTACCATTCCCAATGACGTATGGTTAAGTACAAGAGAGGAAGGGGAGACGCCATTATATCTAAAACATTTGAACGAAAAATACTTTTATTTTGAGTACTTACCGGAAACAAAAACGCTATACGTACGACAGAGCTCCGTATTTGATCATAAGACGGAAAAACTGACTGATTTTTATAACCGTCTTCTTGCGTTTGTGGATACCAACGAGGTAGAAAAGTTCATTTACGATGTACGTTTAAATGGGGGCGGTAACAATTATAATAACAAACCCCTGATCCAGGGCATTATGGCCCGCCCGGGATTAAATACGACAGGGAAATTCTTTTATATCATTGGGCATGATACGTACTCCGCCTGTCAAAATTTGACCAATGAGATAGAGAACTATACCAATGCCATTATGTTAGGCCAGGCTACTTCAGAAAACAAAAATTTCTATGGCGATAACAAAAAAGTGGAGCTGCCAAATTCCAAAATAAATGCATATCTCTCATTTGCCTGGTGGCAGGACATACCACAATGGGAGAATGCCGATGCCACGGTGCCTCATTTTCCGAAGGAAATGACCTTTGATCAATACCGTACCAATCAGGACCCAGTAGTGGATATGGCCCTAAATTATGACTATGACACGCTCATCATTGACCCCATGGAACATTTGAGAAACTTGTTTATCGCCGGTAAGATGGAACAACTCAGAGCAGATTCTGCACGAATAATCAATGACCCCATGTACGGCCACATAGATTTTGAAAAGGAATTTTTGAAAGTGGGTGAATATTTGCTGGAAATAGGACAAAAAGAGGGGGCCTTGGTACTCTTCGGACAGTTTGTAGAATCGTATCCCGAAAATGCACGTTTATGGGAAGGTCTTGGTAAGGCTTATAAAAGTGTGGGTAAGGAAAAAGAAGCGGACGAAGCATTCAAAAAAGCAGCCTCTTTGGATAAATAGTATAAATCAAAAATAGCTTTAAAAAAGCGTCTCATTTAAATACAAAGAATGGGATGCTTTTTCTATTTTTAACAGATTTGCGATATCTGGGCACCAATATAAAGATTGATAAGATGGCCCTATTGATGATTTAAGAAAAACATAAAAGAGTATCCTATGCCAAAACACGTCCCTATATTTTTCCTGATCGCATCATTTTTTATTAGTGGTGCTATGGCCCAAGAAACAACATTTCAAAAAGAATTGGCCGCAGAACTCGATCCATATTTTTCCGATACTATCCCAGGGGGTGTGTTTTTAATCCAAAAGAGTGGGGAAACAATCTTTTTAAAGAACTACGGCCTGGCCGATATGGAAACAAAGACAAAGCTCGACGAAAATTCGATCCTGAACACGGGATCCATTTCAAAAACCTTTGTGGCCAATGGCATATTGATCCTTGCGGAAGAAGGGAAATTGAGTCTGCAAGATCCTATTTCAAAGTATTTTGATGATTTTGAACATCCTGAGGTGATTAAGGATATTACCATAGCGCATTTATTATCACATAGTTCAGGGTTGCCAGATATCAGAAAGGTAGGGGAAAACCCTGACTTCTATATTACGGCCAAGGATACGGCTAATTTTGAACCCATAAAAAAGGTAGCCGCTCTTAATTTTAAGGCAGGGGAGAAGTTCCAATACTCCAATCCTGCATATAACGGTCTGGCATTGATTATCGAAAAAGTAAGCGGTCAAAAGTGGCAAGAGTTTATTGCGGATCGCATTTTCAAACCGGCGGGTATGGATAATAGTACTATAACCGATGGCCCACACCCGCAGTCTGGGGTCGCACATGCCTATGTAGAATATGGAGAAGGTTATGTAGAATCTGACTATGGCGAAACACCCACTTTTGCGGCGGCCGGTAATGGCGGAATATGGAGCTCGGTGTTGGAGTTGGCCAAATACGAGGCGGCATTACAAAACCATATTTTTATAAATGAGGAATCCCTTGATAAAAGTAGAACTATTTACCTGCCAAAAAACTGGTCGAGCAGTGCGGAACCCTACACGGGGTATAGCTGGTTTATTGGGGAAGAAAGATTATTGCGAAGGAATCCAGAATTAGGTGTTACATTGATATCCCATACAGGGTCACAAGGCGGATTTCGGGCTTTTTTTATCAGCATACCGGAAAAGCAAATTGTATTTATCGCACTTTTTAACCGGCCCATTCCCGAAATGCTCAAGATGTACCGAACCGGCCTCGATATGCTAAAGCGCTATAATTGGTTGGAAGAGTAGGGCTGGAGAGCGGTGATAATATCAAAACACCTCCCTAGCCTAACACGTTAAATTTGAGTTAATTGGCCTAATAAGGCGTTATTCTTACTAAAGAATTTGATATTTTCAAAGGGACTAATACCTCCTTAAAAATGAAAAAAATCATATTTATCTTTTCGCTTTGCGCTGTGGCTTTATTTACATTGTCCGCAACAACCATTTTGGAACCCGGATCGGATTTGACAGAAGGTTTTACGACCGGAAACCCGGAAATCGCTTCGATCAATCAGATGAGTTTTGGTCCAGATGGAATTTTATTTTTGGGTGATTCTAAAAACGCAGCCATTTACGCACTTGATACCAAAGACATACAAGCTCCGGACGAAGTGCCCAAAATAAACATAAACGGCTTCGACAAGAAGGTCGCCGCGTCCCTAGGGACTACCATTGAAAACATCAAGATCAGTGATATGGCCGTCAATCCGATTTCAAAAAACGTTTACTTTGCGGTAAATAGCATTGACGGAACCTCAGTTTTGCTCAAATTGAAAGGGGAGGGGTTTGAAAATGTTCCTTTAACAGACGTCAGCTACTCCAAAATAGAATTGGCAGATCCGGTACCTGCCGACGCCAAAGATAAGTGGGATCGACCGCTACGCACTTGGGCCATTTCCGATCTGAAGTACCATAAGGGAAAAGTATTGGTCTCGGGCCTATCGAACAAGGAATTCGGTTCTACTTTTCGCAGCATCCCTTTTCCGTTTGCCGATGCCCAAGATTTTGCATCCCTTGAAATTTGGCATGCTGCCCATGGTGAATATGAAACCCATGCCCCCATTAAGACCTTTGATGTGATAGCACTCGACCAGGTCGATTACGTAATGGCAAGCTATACCTGCACCCCTTTGGTACTCTTCCGTCTGGATGAACTCAAAGATGGAACCCACACAAAAGGGCGGACAGTGGCCGAATTGGGCGCCGGAAACACACCGCTCGACATGATTTCCTATGAAAAGGAGGGAAGCACCTATTTCTTGATGTCGAATAGCAACAGACCGGTTATGCGCTTTAAATACGATGCTATTGCCAATTTTAAGGATACAATGACCGAACCCGTACCCGTATTTGCGGAGACCGCAGGAGTCGCCTACGATAACCTGCCTTTCCCGTACGTATTGCAAATGGACAATCTAGATGCGACCCAGGTCATTTATCTCCAAAGACTATCTGACGGGGACCTGAGATTGCGTGTTCGCTCAACAGAATGGATGTAAACCATATACATAACAGCCCGAAAGAGATCAAGTTTTACTTGGTCTTTTTTTGTTTGGTGCTGATCCTGGCTTGTAGACTTGGGGATACTATACGTATTGAACAGATAGACTATGAAGACAAAAAAGCAGTTGGCGTCACCTTTTCAACACCTATGGATGTTGAAAATATTCGGGTTTTTCTCGGGGAGGCATCTCAGACCTCAGTCATTGGGGTCATTGTTAGTGAAAATGATAAGCACCAATTTACACCGGTAATTCCGTTTACACCCGGGCAGACCTATACCCTTCGCAAAATGGATACGATTGTACTGGCCACCTTTAGCATTCCAAAAGGCGCCATAAAAGAGAAAGCCGAAATCTTGGCGATTTATCCAAGCTTGGACACCGTACCCGAGAATCTTTTAAAGATGTATTTTGAATTTGCCCAACCCATGCAAGAGGTAGGTAATGCGCTGGATTTTATTACCGTTACCAACGAAACCGATGGTAGTGTAACGCAGCCATTTTTACGGCTGGAGTCGGAACTTTGGAACAAGGAACGCACCCTATTGACCCTATGGTTGGACCCTGGCCGCATAAAGACCGACCTGATTCCCAATAAGCAAAGTGGATTGCCCTTAACGGAAGGTAAGCGTTATACCGTATCTATCAACGATAGGTGGAGGTCGCAGCGGGGCGTGCCTTTGGCTAAAAAATACACCAAAACCTTTTATGTGGGTCCGCGGGACGACAAACAGCCGAAGGTTGACGAATGGCAATTACAAATACAGCATAAAGACACACTAAGAATATTGACCGTTGATTTTGGCGAGCCTATGGACGCCTTTCTGGCAAAAGAAACGATAAAGGTGCATGATTCAAAAGGAATGGAAATTAAAGGCACTTTCTACTTGGAACAGCACGGTAAGGTTTTGAAATTCACTCCAGATAACAATTGGAAATCAATAAATTACAAGCTACTAGTACAATCAAAGCTTGAAGATTTGGCAGGAAATAATTTGAACCACCTTTTTGATACGGATTTAAAGAAAGCTCCGGATCAAAAAGTGGCTAAGGCTATGATTACGATTCCCTTTGAAGTGCAATGAACAATTAAAAATTTACAGTCACTTCGAGCGCCCGCCTGTCCGCCCGTGCCGGTACGGACGGGAATAATAAAGTCGGGCAGGCAGTCGAGAAGTCTTAGAAGTCATGGAAGTTCGGGTGTTAAAATAGGGGAGAGGCAGGCTTACAATTGAATTTTGGCTTAATTTATGTGCTAAAACCCTTAAAAATAATACGATGAAAAATGCAATCCAGAATGCAATAGTCGGTGTTTTCGTTTTTTTGATGGTTCTAGGATGTGGAAGCGCAAATAAGAAAACAGCTTCTGTGGTAGATAGTGCTGCGCTGGACGAGCTAGTCCTTTCAAAACACTTCAAAATAGACGTTGATTGGGCCAGACCCATGATGACAAATGATATGAACAATGTCTTGACAAGCCTTCGCCCTCCAGGAAGCGCTACAAACCAAATTAATCTGATGGGTGACGGTAGTTTTTTAAAAATAGAAGGTGACCAGGTGGCCGCCGAATTGTCTTATTTTGGAGAGCGCCATATGGGAGGGGGGTATAATTCCAATACTGGAATCAAATTTGAGGGGGTTCCAGAGGATTTTGAAGTTGTAAAAGACGAAAAGAGGCAACAAACCATGATTAATTTTAGAATTTCAGAAAACTTGGAATCCTATGGTGTGAACATAACAATAACCCCAAAGTTGAATGGAAGGATTATAATCACCAGTTCACACCGAAAACCGATAACATATTCTGGCAAGGCCTCGGCCTTGTATGCTATCGATTGATCTTCTTAGGCCCAGGAATTGTACCGACAGAAAGCGGGGCATTGTATACAATCTATTTTAGTACTGCACGTTTGGTATATGAATCAATTGATTTTTACGAACGGTATGGAAAAAATAGGTATCCTAAACAAATTAGAACGAAAAAAAAAGGAAGTAGAGCAATTACAAATAAAGTTGGATTCCTACTTGTGTACCCCTCAAACAAGCAATCTATTCGAGAAAAAAGCGAGTTTAAAAACGGAGTTAAGCCGTATGGCCGATACCACCAACGAATTGTTGGCTATTTTAAAAGAGCATAACATTTCGATTTTGGACAATATTGAAAATGTAGAAAGACAATCCGCGGAATTCATAAAATTATATGAAGAAGTTGAATTGTACGTTAAAACCGCGCGAAAGTAGTTTGACCATTATGCTGGTATAAACGTAACTTTTCGGATAATGCCGGCGCGCCATCTTCCGTCAGAGGCGGGCAGGCTGCTCAATACTCCTAAGCTTCTTAAGCTTCGGGTCTATGCCGTGTTTTTTAAGAAAACCCTAAGACTTTACGACCTCATAATTCAATACCTTGTGTAGATGAAATTTAAAAACCTTATCTATCTTGTTCTGCTTATAGTACTACCGGCTATTTCATTTGCGCAATATTCTGAATATGATTGGGAAGAACGTGATACATGGATGAATATTCATGACATATTTGAGCAAGCAGGGATACAAAAAGGAAGTTATGTGGCCGATATAGGATGTCATGAAGGGTATCTGAGCATTCATTTGGCGAACAAAGTTGGGGCAGCTGGTAAGGTCTATGCAGTAGATGTCAGAGAAGACCGTTTAGAAGTTTTGGACGAGACTTTAGAAGCACGGAATATTTCTAATGTAGCAACTATTCTTGGAGACTACGATGATCCCAAACTACCCGAAAACACCTTAGACGTAGTTTTTATAATGGACACTTATCATGAAATGGAAGATTATACCACCATTTTAAAACATGTATATAAATCATTAAAGCCAGGTGGTGCTATTGTTATAATCGAAAAGTTAAAACGCCGTATAAAAGGCAAATCAAGAGCTGATCAAGTTGATGCGCATAGCTTATCTCCAAAATACGTAAGGAAAGAATTGATCAGTGCGGGGTTTATACCATCTCATCAAGAAAATAATATGGGGTATTGGGAGAATGATAAAGATAAGGTGATTTGGATGTTGATTGCTCAAAAGGAGTAGGGATAAGCTTCTGATGTTATATTTTGTAAATTTTTTAAGACATTTTAAGGAAACCTTGGGATTTTTAAAGTACGAAACATAGGTATCTTGGAGTTATACCAATAGTCGTATGAAAAAGCACCGCAACTTCTTAATTTTTTATAGTTTTTGGCTAGGGGGCATTTTCTTGATATTTGCGATTTTCAATACTCCTCATGATAAAAATATAGGTTCCCCGAACAAAAGTAATACTGTTTGCGCAGCGACTACTAATCCTAAAAAGTATGCTGAGCCCACCAAGAGTACAAAAAAATGGTGTTGTGAAGCAAATCGATCAAATACTGCTACGACGCTTCAATAGTTTACGATTAGGGTATCTGGAGGAATCC
Source organism: Aggregatimonas sp. (assembly GCA_965238025.1). Classification (GTDB taxonomy): domain Bacteria; phylum Bacteroidota; class Bacteroidia; order Flavobacteriales; family Flavobacteriaceae; genus Pelagihabitans. Next base: position 3,283,183 of record OZ250162.1, read on the forward strand.
CATTTACATACTGGCACTTTTTGAATTATCCTGTGGATGACTTAGAAAAGACGGCGCCCCGATAGTTATCGGGAGCAGCGTTGGCCTTAATAGGCGATAGGTTTGAAATATTCTATTTTACATAATATAAATTATGATACAGATTGATATATGTAATTGTTATTCAAACCTTTAGCTGTAAGTCATAATTCTATTATGTAAAATATCCCTCGTGTAAATGGTTTTTTAAAACCCAATGTTACCGCTAATTTAAAATCAAGGCAGCGGTAATTTAAAATCTTTATAAAAATCTACACTGAAAATTTTAAAAACCTTATTAACAATTGATTGCAAATTTATTTCATGAAATTGTTCGTGAAAAAATCATGAAGTTTAAGGTTTTTCTTTTCGATTGACCTATTTACTTTTTCACGAAAACCTACTATTATATTAGCTATTCATTCAAATGGCATTTTAATCTGGGCAGATTTATACCCTAATCTAAACATTTCAGCTCATAGCCGGTTAATTATACAGTTATTAGTACCACCTACACAAAAATAGTTTCAAAAAAAAAGGAATTCCTATAGTTTATAATGAGTAAAAGGGTTAGCATTTTTCATTTTGCAATATTTTACCTTAAGATTCAGTAAAGAACTATTATCGGCGACTTTCATTTATTCACGAGTTGCCCGCCTTTGCAAACTTTTTTGAACCAAAAAATGGCCCTTTCATATTTTCGACTCCCCTTGCTAGTTAAAAACTTCATTTGAAAAAACTTTATTATGAAAAAGTCAAAAGACCTTTCTGCTTTTCTAAACGTACTACCCTACTCTTCAGAATTATTTGGTGTATACCAACCCCTTTTAGGTTGGAAATCAAAACGTATGAATATCCGATTCCAAAGAGGATGGTCTTCTGATAAGCGCATAGTAGAATCCAGGATAAAAAATAAAATTAAAGACGGTTTGGTCAAACTGGGACAGGACATTGAATCCGGCGATGATGATTCTAGTAATGTGAACATTAGGTTAAACACCATAAATCTAAAACGAATTGATCAAGATAGAAATCGAACTGGAAGCTTTTTAATAGACCACCTTCAAAAGAGTATTAACAATCAAGGTACACTCAGTGAGGACATTTGGGACGATTTGATAAAAGAGGAAAAGCTTCAAGAGTATTTGACCAACAATGTTGCCGAAGAGTTAAATGCCTTAGCCGTTGATGAAGAACTGATTGAACAACTAGGTGGTTTAAATGAGTTTAACACAATTGTCAAAGAACAGGCTGACAAAGAATCTTTTATGGCTTCTTTCCTTTTATCCCTTAAGGAATCGCAATCATATGATAGATTAGAGAAAATCGTCATGGGATTGAAAAAACTTCCTTCACTTTTCAATGTATTAAAAAAGAGAGACCCTTTTGAGTATTTGGATCCACATGGTGATTTGGACAGGGTAATTGTAAGTCCAATATCTGTAGTCCATATTTTTCGACAATATTTCTTTGAATTTGACACATTTCTGGGTCAACCTGTTGAGCACGTGTGGCTTTCACCTGGATCATCCGTTGAACTGGTAGAAACCAGTTCTCGAAAAACTATTGTTGAGAAAACTTACGAGACTGAATTTGAGACAACCACCAAGATAGAAGAAGAAACTAAGGAACAAGAGGAACTGAGTTCTTCCGTAAAGAAAGAAAATAGGGATAACACAAAATTTGGTTTCAATGTGGAAGTAGAGCAAGGATGGGTAGGAGGATCTGCAAAGGCAAGTACCAGCTTGGACATGGAGAGAACTCAACAAATGGCGAGGGAGGTGACGCATCGTAGAATGAAGGAACAAAGCAGGAAGTTATCCACAGAAATTAGAAAAAATTATCGAACATCATTCAAAACGATAAATGAGAATACCGATACCAGGAGCACAAAATATGTCTTGAACAATACGACCGATGAACTGATTAATTATGAATTGAGGAGAAAAATGAGACAAGTAGGGGTTCAGGTCCAAGATATCGGAACCTATCTTTGTTGGCAAGCGTTTGTAGACGAACCGGGAAAGGATTTAGGCATATCAAGTCTAGTTCATATTGCCAAACCGGCAGATATTGGTCAAATACAGGAGCCAGAAGCTGTTCCGTTTCCAGAGTCTTTTACAGCCGAATCGACCATTTCTATAACCTTTCGACCCAAAACCAATACAACTGTCGATGAAGATAAAGATGAGACTTACATTGATGGGAGCGAGCATGATACCGAAGGCACTAACGAAGGAACTCCAGAAAGTATCTATCATGTTTTTGGGCCGTATAATTTTCTAGCAGGAAAATCTGGCTACATTCATAAAAAAATTGAATTGGATGGGCAGGGAGCGTATATTAGGGCCGAACCATATATTCTGGAGAATGACGAAGGAAGTCTAACTTTTAATGTAGTGGTTAGAGAAGTTAACTTTCGCGGAGCTGATTCAATTCCATTGAAGGTGCGTATTACCTGGTTTCCCTCGCAAGATTTAATCTCCAAAATTGATACACAGAACCAGGACCGGATGGATCAGTACAACGAAGAGACCAAAAGAGCCCATGAAAATAGCTTTGTAGAGGCTGCAAAGGAAAGAATTAAACTGGCCAGTCAAGTTGAGACTCGGAAATTTGAAGATTTGCGTGAGGAGGAAAGAATCGTTATTTACCGAAGTCTACTACAAGATATATTGACCAAGGATATTCCTGTAGGTGACTCAAGAACAAGGCATGCATCATCTGAACTGCTTAGCAGCATCTTTGACTTTGATAAAATGTTGTATTTCGTGGCACCCGAATGGTGGAAGCCAAGAATTAAAAGCAGTCAAGTTTTTTCTGCCAAACCTAAAAAGAAAAGCAATGTTGCCAGGTCTGGAACTTATAATTCGAAGTCTTTATATGCGTATAAAAAGGGTATCTCGTCAGCCTTGCGGAATACAAATGAAGAAAAGGTACCTGATAGTAATCAAGTGGGCTGGGGAGGGATAAACGATAAACGTCGCGATAAATACTTCATAACCGATGACTCAAAACCGGCTAAACTAGGAAGTTCTCTGGGTTGGTTATTGCAACTTGACGGCGATAATATGCGTAACCAGTTTCTTAATGCTCCTTGGGTAAAAGCTGTAATTCCCATTCGTCCTGGAAAGGAAAAGACAGCTTTCAATTGGCTTCAACGTATTGAGGTTGAAGGTTCAGACGGTTTGGATAGTGAATATATCGCACCAACCCAAGAGTTGAACAATATTCCAAAGGAAGGCCAGAAGGTAACTATCAAAGATGCAATTAGTCATCTATGTAATCAGGTCAAAGAAAAACACGATATGTCGAACCAAGTAGGATCCTATCCGAGCGAGGAAATCAATGATGACAATAAAGTCTCCGCCACACCTTTAGACAAAGTCTACGAACATGGCTTTTATCCGAATCAAGATGGTTTTAAATTAAATGTGAATGAACCATTCGAGGTTTTCGACCAATGGATTGAAATACTTCCCACTGATCAAGTTGTACCCGTAGCCGTTAAATACGATCCTATTTCAGGAAGGCAGATTAATGAAAGTTGATGGGATTGTTCAGGACTTTATATGACACGACAATACTTTTTTTTAGAGCTCGTAGGTCAAAAGGGGGCAAAAAGATTCTTCTAGAATATTATCCTGATGGATATTTGATGCGTAGAAAATCTACTACAATAAAGATTTCTCTCCGTACTAAAAAGTTGTCAAACGGAAAGTTACCCGCCTATTATCGTTTCAGTGCCGGAAACAATTATAACAGACATCCGGTCATTAGCATTATGGCTGGCCCAGGTGTTCGTATCCGATTTAAGAATCATCCTTTACAAAAGCGTCCCTACAAATTTTTTAAACCGAGCCATAAAGCACCTTGGATAAATATTTACCGGATACAGGATGAAAAAATGATTTCCAATCCTGGGCAAGTTTTTAGGCACAGTCACTTCCCGGAAAAATACTTTCCAGAAAGAGGCTCTTATGGGTTGAATTATCGCTTGGATTTAAGAGATAGAGGTTTGTACTTTGGCATAATTCGCCTTCCTAATGAAACAATTATTAGAGATTATTACGGAGGTTCAGATTTAATATTTAGGGTTCCTTATTATCCAATTAGACTGGGAGGAACTGAAAAAATACCGTACTGGAACAAGGAATGGAGGGCCAAATATTCTTTTTGGTTTAATGAAAAGGGGCATTATTATAGTACTTCTGAACCACTTTTATTGATTCAAGCTACCAAAGAGGTATCTATTGAACTGGTTATGTGGGGAAATCAAGAACAATATGATAGATGGAGCCACTATTTTAAAATAAATATTATTTCCTCTTATAGGCGAATCCCAAACATGGGTTCACGTTTGAAATTAGATCCAGGAGGCAAAGTAAGGAATTTATCCAAGCCAAAGAGCAAGGCGTTTCAACCTCATGAAGTTGTTTTTGACATCATTTTGGGGGCTATACCAATAATAGGCGACTTGGCAGATATTGCAGAATTAGTTTATGCTCATTATACCGGTAAGGACAAATGGGGTAATAAGATGGATTCTATGGGAATGGCAATAATAGGACTCTCAATTCTTATTCCATTTGTTAGTAAGGGGATGGCCATGGGCACAAAGGCGCTAACAAAGACATTCGGTGATAACGCGGATGAAGCCAGTGTGTTAATTGAGGAAATTGCTTCGTTAGGTAAAAAAGAGAAGAGTTTTCTTGGAAATGTAACAAAGAAGGCAAAAAATGGGAAAGTTATTGTCGCAGCAGAAAAAGAGGTAATGGGCCAAATCACATCCAAAGTTAAAAGGCCAAAACTAACAATTTCGGATATACTTACTTTAGATGAATCCGGATTCAAGCAAGAATATGAAGAACTACAGTTTTATTATAATGCTTACACCAGCAGAAAGGGTAAGAATGCTTTATCACCACGAAAATGGATTAATAAAATAAATAGGGGTAAACCCTACCAAGCGTTAAAAGCTATCCTTGGAAATGATTTTAGACATTATAACAGTCTTAATAAAGTAAAATTATCATTGAAGGATATACCCGTTCCGAGTAAAAAATCGGTCAAAATGACGGACAATATACTTAATCAACATACAAATTTAAAAAGAACGTTATTCGAAGGGGTAGATAAAAAAATATCGGCGAATGCGTCAAAACAATCTTTATTTCTACAAAATGTAAAAAATAGGTATAGAAGCATTAAGAAGGGCATAACCCATATCCGACTAACCAATGCTCAGTTGTTAAAAAATATGAAAGGAAGTATCGCAGAAGTACTCTCGTTTCCCAAACAATTGGAAATATTAAAACGGGTTAGAACAAAATACCCTGACGCTCAACTTATTACTAATGTCAAAATACAATTAATGGAAAATGGAAAGTTACTGCCTCCAAAACTGTATTCGGACAACCTAATTGTCAGCTTTTATGATAATGGTTCAAAAGTGAGAATCCACGTTTTATTTGAGGTTAAATCGGGCTATAAGGGTGGAATGGAAGCAACCAAAGGGTACTTTTTTTGGATTGAAGAAAAATTAACTTCCGCAAAAGGCAACCTAATTTTCCCAAATGGCACAAAAGTCTTTGATGACAAAAGTGTATTTAAAACATTAGAATCGGATTTAAAATTTTCGTTTGATAATTTATCGGATCCAGGGCAAACCGACAAAGTGATAGGGCTCGCGAATGCCGAACGAACCTATATTACAGCAAAAGGCAAATCACATTTAGGTCTTAACTCAAAGTACGGCACGGTAAATTCCGCGAAAAGAATTGAGCTAGATATTTCCTCAAACGAGCTTGATTCATTAGCTGCCTTGTTTCTAAAAGGGTTTGAAGGATAATCTGTTACTAATCCATCGCGGCGTTTCTAAACCTTATCCTGAGATAATTTTAAACTTTTACTGAAAACCAGCGGTCCAAAAAATCAAATAAACCAATTTTCTAGGTGATTGAAGAGAAAATTTAATCGCGCCTACAATTGTACTTTTTAAAATACCACTACCCTATTTAGCTTTTGAGTGTACAATTTAAAATATTCTTGAAAATCGGCAAGGTATCCTAAATATTAGACTTGGCAGGATACCACCAATATCACGGTTATACTTTTTAAATTGTCATTTACAATTTTCATGAAAATATTTATGAATTAATTTTATCCAATGATGTTCACGATAGTTATTCCATTTCACCCATTTGACATAGTCCATATAAAGGTCTCTATTATTTTCTCTAGTAACTCTCTCTCGTTCCATTAATGCTTTGTCAAAGTTAATTTTATCGTTTTCTTTACTATTTAAAAAATAATATCCCTTTTCGTAAGTTTCATCGAATTGAATATGTACTGCATTTTTATAATTCTCGAATTTTTGTTTAAATAAATCAAACATTTTGTCAATACGTTCATCATCTACAGTTTTGCCATAAATATCAACAGGTGCTATTTTAATGGTACTATCTTTTAATATTTCTCTAATAACTTTTATTTCTGGAGGATTGAAGTTCTCAGTTGCTTCTATCATTTTAGGGAAAACCTCTGGCGCTGCCTCACAAAAAATTACATCAGGTGAAATCTTTTCGATGATTTTAAGCAATTCTTCGGATTTACATGCTCCATCTTCAACATGATAGGTTCCAATTACAACTATAGTACTCATAAGTCTATTTATTTGATTTGTTAGAATCAAATGTTAGACCAATTGATTATTCTTTTATTTTTTGATAAAACCAATGACACAAGTTTAAATAACATAAGTAAAAGGTGCCGATATGTCATTAGGGTGTTTATTTACAATCCATTCCGCACACCTGCCTGCCGGCAGGCAGGCATTGCCTTCCCTCCTATCGTCTGCTCGTATAATAAGCCCGCCCGTACCGAAACGGATATGTTCGGGCGGGTGTTATTCATTACTTGTCTATTGTTTTTTAAAGGAGTTCATGAATCTCCTACGTCGATTTCACTCCCCTACTCCCGATAGCTATCGGAATCGGTCCATATAATAAGTGTTTATTACAAGGTTTTTATTGTTTTTTAAAGGAGTTCATGAACCTCGGAGTGAAGAAATTTTGCTTGTTTCAAAATCTGGTCCTTGGTTTCATTGCCTTCGGAGAAGAAAGTTTTTAGACGACAAATTTATGACCGGAATATGCAACTTTTGGAGAAAGCATTTGTCTATTTAAGTAATCAGTCAAAGAAAACATAAGTAATCAAAAATCAATTTTACACTTATATTATGAAAAAAGCCATATTCCATCTCATATCAATCTGCTTGATTTTTACTTTCATAATTGCATGCGACAAGGATGAATTTAACGGTTCAGATAACCTCATAACGATAACTCGTGATTTATCACCATTTACGAGTGTTATTGCCCAGGATGATTTGGATGTTACTATCGTTCAGAACGATGAGCAATTCGTTGAAATTGATGTAAATGAAAACCTTCAAAACCGACTTAAAACTACCGTCGTTAATAACATATTAATAATATCTCTTGAAGATGGGTCGTATGATAACGAAACTTTTGTGGTAAATATGCAAATGCCCATTTTGAAAAGGCTTCAATTAGATGATAATACCCGGGCTAAGGTTAATTTCACTTCGAATCAAATGGAGTTTGAAGTTAACGATTCAGCTGCCTTGACATTACAAGGAACTTCCGATGTTTTAAATACAAAGGTTAACGATGACGGTGAAATAAATGGCTTTTCTTTCACAACGGAAATTTTAAATACAGTATCAAGAGATGCTTCTGAATTAGAGATAACCTGTACCACTGAATTAAACGGAAAGGTAGACGAAGCAGCGACAGTTCGTTATCGTGGAATGCCTGTGATAAATGCCCAAACATCGGAAGACAGTGAGATTATAGATGCAAACTAATTGAAGTTTATGAAATGGGCGAAGAGCAATTTTTTACAACAATTGATAAGGTATTAGAAAAGGGAATTAAACTATTATAAAGCCAGCTACCAACAAAGTGCATGGTGCACATTTGTTGTAAAAGCTGCTCGTACTAAAAAGGGGAGTAATACCATTGCATTTACCTGTGGCAGCCGGCATTAAGCTCCTCTCCTACCCTTCGCCCGTGCTCAGAACAGGATGAACTCACCTCATAGGTGTTCCATTATCTTGGAAAAGGAAACCTTTTAATAAATTTCAAATTCGTAGCAACACCAGCGAGAAACCTCTTATTTGAAGATAGGCCCTACTTGGTCACGGATACACGAAACGACAGGAAGAATACCGGGATATATTGCAATTTTTTTTAACATTTTTAGTTAAATATAATCCGACACAAACCAAATACCTATTCTGTAACAACACCAGCCGCCCCATGAAACATTTATCCGCTATAGTTTTATTATTTGTTGTTATTGTCTCTTGTTCAAAAGACGATGCTCCATTATTAAAAAAAGATTCCGTAGATCCGATTATAAATGACACCACCGCTATTGACACAACAACTATTATAGAGATAGACGTTATTACCGACGCGGAGTTTGCAGTCCAAAATTTTGGAGCTTCGAAAACCAGCAATTTCATTGGTAAACTTTCAGATATTGATTCTCAGCCTTTGGAAGATGTAAAAATAACCATCGCCAACCAAGCCGTATTAACGGATGCCAATGGTGTTTTTGTTTTAAATGAGGTCGCCGTAAATGAAAAATTCGCTTTTATCAAAGCTGAAAAAGAAACCTATATTTTAGGTTCTAGAACCATAGTACCTGCGGCCAATGGTAGTAATTTTATAGACATTACGCTACTTAAAAAAAATAACATTGCGAACGTTGATTCTGGTGAAGCCTCAGAAGTAAGTTTGTCGAATGGAGCTAAAGTAACTTTCGGTGGTAGTTTTGTAGATGCTTCCGGAGCGCCATATTCAGGAGAGGTTGAGGTTTCCATGCATTATTTAGAACCGAACCAAACGGCAACTTTTTCTCAAATGCCAGGTACGCTGTTTGGGAAAAGAGAAAATAATGAAGCCTCAGCTATGGAAACCTATGGTATGCTTGCTATTAACTTATACTCCCCTACAGGAGAAGTTTTAAATATTGCTGAAGATACACCTTCGGAAATACGTTTTCCTGTTTCTACAACAACTCCAAACGCGCCTTCAAGTATACCACTTTGGTATTTTGATGAAACTGTTGGGTACTGGAAAGAGCAAGGAGCGGCTACAAAAGTGAACGGCGAGTATGTTGCCGAAGTATCTCATTTTACTTGGTGGAACTGCGATTTGGCTATTGAAACAGTTGAATTGTGTTTTGAATTGAAAAAAGATTTGGCTTTACCCAATTCTTATTTTACAATAAAACGAACTAGCAATAATCAGCTTGTTTATTCAGGTAATACCAATGAGCAAGGTATAAATTGCGGTTTAATTCCAAAAAACGAAACGCTTAGCTTTAGCTTATTAAGTGATTGCGGTTTTAATGCTCAGAAAGTAACACAAGAAATTGGTCCGTATACTGATGATAGCTCATCTGTTAGTATCGATATTAATGAATTGATAGGTATAGCTCTTACTACTTTTACAGCAACAGTAAGGAACTGTGATAATGAACCATTGGTTAACGGTTACGCTTTTGTGTATACTAAAAATAGTGTTGCAGAGCCAAAATTGCTACCCATAATTAACGGTCAAATTGAACAAGCTTTTTCGTCCTGCAAAGAGGGAGAATACGGCGTTATTGTCATTGATGTTGATACCGGAGAAGTTTCCGATGAAATTGCCGTTATCATCAATGAAGACGGTATAACTAATTTAGATCTATTACAAACCTGCCCCGGTACAGGTGGCGGAGTTTTCGAAGGGTCAATTACCCTAACTACACAAGAAGAAATAGAGACTTTTGGATTGCTTGGTTATAGTGAGATTACCGGAGATATTCATATAGAAGCTCAACAGGGTATACACTCTTTAGCAAGCTTATCTCGTTTAAAAAACGTTGGAGGGCAAATTTTTATCAGATCTAGTGTTGAAAGTTTAACGGGTTTGCAAAATCTTCAAACTGTAGGCAGCAATTTTATTCTTGATTTTAATTTTAATCTTACCACGATAGCCGATCTTAAAAATTTAACATCAGTAGGAGGTTATTTAGCCTTCGGAATTAATAAAAATCTAAGTTCTTTGGAAGGTCTAGATAAGCTAACTTCAGTGGGTAATATTGAGATAAAAGGAAATGATAGTCTGACCTCACTAGCAGGATTAGAAAATTTAAATACCATTACTGAACACTTAGGTATTTATAGTAATAAAAATCTTATTTCGCTGCAAGGTATCGAGAAAATAGAAGTAGTTGGTAGTCTTACCATTCAAGATAATGAAAAACTTGGTAACCTTAATGGATTAGAAAATATCAGCGCTATTAATGAAAATTTAGTAGTTAGGGGTAATACAGTTCTTACAGCACTAACAGGTTTAGAAAATATTAGCACAGTCGGTAATATTTATATTGGTAATGACATACGCCCAAATCCGAGCTTAATAGATTTTTGTGCCTTAACTAGTTTATTTACCACAGGGACATTTGGGACTGTCGTCATTTCAGATAATAAATACAACCCATCTGTCAATTTTATCAGTAACGGTAATTGTAAAGAAGACGTTGTATTTGATGGCTCAATTACCTTAACTACGCAAACAGAAGTAGATGATTTTGGAGCATTTGGGTATATTGAAGTTACTGGTGATCTAAAAATAGAGGATAGTGGCACATTGAGTATAAACTCACTTTCAAATATAAATAGCATAACTAAAATTGGAGGGTCGTTGATTATTACTAATACACCGTTGACGAATTTGCAGGGTTTAGAAAATATTAGCACAGTCGGTAATATTTATATTGGTAATGACGTACACCCAAATCCGAACTTAATAGATTTTTGTGCTTTAACTAGTTTATTTACTGTAGGGTCATTTGGGGCTGTCGTCATTTCAGATAATAAATACAACCCATCTGTCAATGATATCAGTAGCGGTAATTGTAAAGAAGAAGCCCAAAGTGGCGGTGTATTTGATGGCTCAATTACCTTAAGTACACAAGCAGAAGTAGATGATTTTGGAGCATTTGGGTATATTGAAGTTACCGGTGATATTATACTTGATGGCCAACAGACCATTGTCTCGGTTACCAGTTTGTCTGATTTAAAAACAGTAGGTGGAAATATTTATGTTAAAACTAGTGTTCAAAGTTTAACTGGCTTAGAAAACCTACAAAGCGTAGGAGGTGATTTTTCATTCCATACGAATTACAACCTTACTAGTCTATCTGGACTAGAAAGTTTAACTTCAGTTGGCGGTAGTTTATGGATTAATATTAATGAAAGCCTTACTACATTAGCAGGCTTAGAAAGCCTAACTTCTGTCGGTTATCTTTCAATCAATAGCAATGAAAACCTTACCACTCTAACAGGCTTAGAAAACTTGACCACAATTAATGAATCTTTAAGTGTAAATAATCATTTGAATCTAACGAACATCGAAGGCTTAAATAATATAACGGCAGTTGGGCTTGATTTAACTGTTCAAGACAACGACCAACTTACGTCAATTACTGGATTGGAAAATCTTAATGCTGTTGCTAGAAATGTAAGAATAAATGGAAACAAAAATCTTAGTACGCTAGCAGGCTTAGAAAATCTTACTACAATTGGTGACCTATTATTTATTGGTAATAGTTTTCGTCCTAACAATGCTCTTGCAGATTTTTGTGCCTTAACTAATTTATTTACAACAGGATCCCATGGCAATGTCACTATTTCAAATAATAGATACAATCCATCGGTTAGTGATATTCTTAATGGTAATTGTGAAAGAACAGGCCTAAGTGGTGAAATATATGAAGGCTCAATTACTTTATATGGGCAAGATGAAGTAGATGATTTTGCATTGTTTGCGTACAGCGAAGTTACTGGTGATTTAACCATAACAAATCAAGCTACAAATAGTATTGTTTCACTTGCGGGCCTAAACCACTTAAGTAAAATTGGAGGGACTTTTAAAATTCAATATACACCATTAACTAGTTTACAAGGACTAGAAAATCTTTCTTTTATTGGAGATAATTTTACAATTGATACGAATAACAATTTAACTTCTCTCTCTGGCTTAGAAGGTCTTACTACGATTCAAGGTAGATATGTAAACATTATTGATAATAGTAACCTTACTTCTTTAGCAGGCTTAAATAATCTTACTACTATTAATGGGCTTCTTGGGGGTCCAAATGGGGTAAGAGGGCAAATATATATTGATTCTAACGATAATCTTACTTCGCTAGCAGGCATGGAAAGTTTTACGGAAATTTTGGGTCATTTAGTTATTTCACGAAATCAGAGTCTAACATCACTACAAGGCTTTAATAATTTAACTTCAATACAAGGGAGATTGTCAATTTATGAAAACGGTATCACCTCATTAAATGGTTTAGAAAACCTGAATTCAGTGGGTGAAACAATTACAATCGGAGCAAGGTTTGCTCCCGATCTTACCATGCTTTCTGATGGCAACCCATCCCTAGTAGATTTCTGTGCAATAACAAATTTAATAACGAATGGCTACTATGATGAAGTATTAATTGAACGGAATGCTTACAACCCAACAGTTAGCGATATTTCCAATGGTAATTGTGCACAGTAAAAGGGTAATAGATTATTTAAAAAGTAGCAAAATTAAAAATCGTAGTAAAATACCATTCCACATTCCTGCATGCCGGTTCACCCGCCGTAGGAGGGCAGGCAGGTAACCTGCCCGAATGAATTCGTTCAGGCGGGCGCAAGACATAGTATAACTGTTCTATAAAACCCGATACAAGTTCGGGTTTATAATGTTAGGTCTATTGCTTTTATTAAAATTAATGATTCACAAACGCAGGGATAACAATTTCAGAAATTTGAGTCATTATTTTATCTTCACCATCATGACCAGAAATTACAATGGTTAAATCAAGTTCTTCTATTACAATGATCCGTTGCCCACCACCTCCCCAAGCAAATGTGGCATCATAACTCTTGTCCCCTACCTTTACCAGTGTTTGATACCAAAAATAACCGTAACGATAGGCTGCAGGCATCCAATCTTGAGTAGGTTTCACTAGGCCACTAGTGGCTTTGGCAAGATAGGCCTCAGAAATAAGCTGCTCCCCGTTTAATTTACCCTTATTGAGAACCAAATTACCTAATTTTAGCATGTCGCGAGACATGATACTTACACGCCACCCTGCTTCTGGCAAACCGCTAATATGAGTCGACCATTTATAATTTGTAATGCCGAGTTTGTCAAGTAGCTCCCTTTTAATAAAATCCTCAGCCGTTCCGGGGACAACAGCGTCAATGACCGTCATCACTAATATTGGATTAAAATTACCATACAAATACGTTTGAGATTCTGGGGTTATAGGTCCGCTTTGCTCAAGAAGCGTCTGAACCAGCCCCTGCCCTTTTAATCGCACTGAATCGTTTTCAATTTCTTTCCATGTATCGTTGTCTATAGTCAATCCTCCGTGCATGGTCAATGCCTTATGAAGTGTGATTTTTTCGGCTCCTTGGGTCATTTTTTCAGGATTAACATCTTTTAGAAAACTGATCAAAGGTTTGTCTAGGTCTTCCATGGATAGGTAACCCATTTGAATAGCCCTACCTAAAACCAAACTGGTATACGCTTTTACGGCTGATGCTTGTCCGTGAGGTAAGTTGATACGGCCCTTTTTATAATAGGATTCAAAAACTAATTTGTTTTTGTGTGAAATGAGTACAGCATCATAGCTCCCATGTTTGCCATCGAAAATATCTTGAGAAAGGTTGAGGATTGCGTTTTGATCATCACCGCTTACCGATAATGTATCAACCAATATCCCGTCTTTTCTGTCCTCGGGGGTTGTACTGATAAATGGATTATTAAGATGCGGAATATCCCAGAAAGAGACCTCATTGTTGTAGCTTGAAACAGGACTCATCACCGATGACAACCAAGCGACACTACGAACCGCGGTCAAAGGGAATGCAGATTCATGATTACCATCAATCACCTCTTTGTATACGGCTAAACCGTCATCTCTTCTATCTTTTAATAAACTAACGAATTCATCTATAGGTTGAACCATGTCTTCTTCTAATGAACCATGTGAAATAAAAACATTGGAATTTAGGCTTGTGGCCCTATTCAATGCATCGTATGGTCCCAGTTTCGAATGGAGCTCAGACAGATGAGGCACTTCGTTTTTGATCGAGGGACTGCCGATAATGTAATTGTTAAAAGTATCGGGTTGAGTCAAAAGTATGTAAGCTCCAAATTCACCACTCATAGAATATCCAAAATACGTACGACTGTTTGGATCGGTTCTATACGTGTTATCAACATAGGTAATGATATCATCACGAATAAAGTCTAAGTGTTTATCGGCCTGTCCGAACTGTATTTTTTTTTGAATTTCAGGATTATGATGTTCTGTGAAACTGTAATCTCTGTATCGACTTACATGGTCTCCAAACTCTTTTTTCAGGCCTTCATTGCTATCTAATTGCCAGGAAATTCCAACTAGAATCACATCTTCCAGCATGAATTCTGCGGAGCCAGATAACATTTCGAGATGCCACATAGCGTCTGTATAATAAAGGACAGGATAGGTTTTATTATTGTTCTCAGAATAATCTTCTGGCAACTCTATATACAATTCATAGTTTCTTTCTGTCTTGGTATCTTTTATCGGGACAACCTGAATTTGCGGTAATACCAAGGAAGTTCCTTTTCGTTTGGATGGGAACTCTTTTACATTATTTTCTTGTGCGAAAACAGTGTTGAGGGCCATAATACTTGTCAAGAGGAGTAATTTCGAAATTTTCATGTTTTGTTTCTTTTTTTAATGAGTCGTTATTGGGGCCTGAGCGTCTCAATTATCTTTGCATCTACCCAGTAGATATCTACGTTCTTATAATCGTCGTTTATAGCTCTGTTGAAGGTGATGTACTTTCCGTCCGGGGTGACGCTCGCATAGGCATCCCATTTGTCCGAATTGACCGAATCGCCCATATTGATGGCGGGACCCCATGAGCCATCCCCTTGTCGGAAACTAATATAAAGATCAGATCCACCATAGCCGCCTTCCCTTTCGCTATCCCAAATCAGGTAACTTTCATCAGGGGCTATAAAAGGATGAGCGGTCCATTTACCTGTGTTAACGATTGGGCCCATCTTTTTTGGGGCCTCTCGTTTGCCATTCTTAAGTGTAGATATGCGTATTACATCGCCGCTTTTGTAATCATCGAACACATAGGTACCTTCCGATGATGCCGTTAGGCGCATAATACCCCATTCTTCCCGGTCAAACTGCGGGCCAAGGCTTTTGCGTTCTGACCAGCCATCACCCATGCGGTCTTTGTAACCTTTGGCCATGTGCATGCGAGAACCATCAGGTGAGAACGATATTTCACCTCTGCGCCTGAATTCAATGTATTTCTTCCAAATATTACCTTGCTGCCGGAAGCCAATTACGGTGATGGGCGTGTCTTCACCGCTTCGTGTGGTAAAATAAAACTCTTTCATGCCAGGGGCGAACACACCTTCAATCTCCCAGCCTTCTTTAGAAATTACTCCCGGAGCAAATGGTTCCGCCACCATGCCCGGAGGCTTTTGCCCCATGTAAGGTCCCTCTAAGTCTGGGAAGTTGAAATCGCTCTCTTTGTTTTCTTGGGCAAAGCCATAATTTGTTATTATACCTACTATTAAAAGTAGTAGTGCTGTTTTCTTTTTCATAATTTTAATTTAACATTTTTGCGATATGCATAAGTCTTCCATTGTTACTATTTTTCATGTATCAATTTTTTAATGAAGGATTGATTAATAAAAGTAACGGCCCGTACTTTAATTCAATGTTGTATAAAAATATAGTATGATCGATGTTTACTTTCTTAAAAAGGATAAACACAACAATTAAATGATAAAGCCATTTCATCATTGATATAGCCCTTTTGTAAAAAAATTAGGAAAATTTGTATTTATAGACCTTATCTTCCATCGATTTCAATAAAGAGTTGATGATTAAAAAGTCTTTACAGCATACCATACTTATTAATTTAGGAGCCTTTTTATTGGTCGCCATTCTTGAAATATTGGGTGGTTGGCTATCCAGAGATAAATATGATAGCGATTATGCATTTTATATATGGCAATTAGGATTTGCAATAAGTATTATGGCGGTTATTTGGGTCAACCATTTTATCCTTATTCCGCTTTTTTATGATAAAAAAAAGTACTTTTTATATGGTATACTCCTTATAGGGACCATATTTCTAACGTCTTACTTAAAAGGGTATTCTCCAACAAGCTGGATTGGCGTCTATAAAATGTTCTTTTTTCTTATTTATACCACCGGAACTGGAATGGCTGCTTTCTTTCTGAGAAGAAGTATCTTATTTCGAAGAGAAAATGCCGAGAAGGAAAAATTACAAAAAGAGATGGAGCTTAACTATTTAAAAGAGCAGGTGAATCCTCATTTTTTATTCAATTCATTAAATAGTATTTATTCCCTTTCCAGACAACAATCGCCAGAAACTCCAGATTTAGTAATGCAGCTCTCAGAACTCATGCGATATCAATTGGAGAGTGCTAAAAAGGATACCGTTTTATTAAAAGAAGAACTTGAGTTTATAGAAAATTACTTGTTGCTAGAAGAAAAACGACTGAGTGATCGTTGTACCCTGGAGTTTGTAATTGGAGGAGATCTGTTGAAGTTAAGGATTGCTCCAATGTTATTGATCCCATTTGTTGAAAATGCAGTTAAACACGGCGCTCAAAGTACAAATGAACAGAGTAAAATTGATATTTCGGCCGCTGTAAAAAATTCCACCCTTCACTTTTGTGTGGAAAATTCAAAGCCTCCTATGGCTTCTGCATCGAATAGAAAAGGAACGGGTCTTGAAAATGTGAGAAGACGTTTAAATCTATTATATTATGATGCGCATTCATTAGAAATTAATGATATGGAAAAAGCATATCGTGTAAATTTATCTATTGATTTATCCGCTTCGGCATTAAAAAATTAGTCAATGATTAAGGTTGGAATCGTAGATGATGAAATACTAGCACGAAAAGTTCTGGAAGAGTATTGTTCTAAACTCGACACTTTAGAAATAGTTGTCAGCACAGGAAATCCACTTGAATTCATCAATTTCTCACAGAAAAATGAAGTTGACCTTATCTTTCTGGACATAGAAATGCCTGAACTTAATGGTATGGAAATTTTGCGTTCTATGATAAAACAACCTAAAGTTATTTTGACCACTGCTTATTCTGAGTATGCCTTAGAAAGTTATGATTACGGTGTTGTAGATTATTTATTGAAACCTATAAAAATTGAACGCTTTTTAAAAGCAATAAATAAGGTTGTAGCTTCAAAAATAACACAACCTAAAAAGGATACTGGAAGTGAAGAACTTCAAATAAAACATGATGGAATGCCAGTTAACATTCCATTTAAATCTATTCTTTATGTTCAGAGTTTTGGAAATTATTTGAAAATCTTTACAGATTCAAGAATGTACCTGACCTCCGAAACACTTATTAATATCACCACATTATTATCTGAAAATTTCCAACGCACACATAAATCATACATTGCCAATTTGGATAGAGTTACAAAAGCAACCAGAACACATTTGTTCATTGAAAATAAAAAAGTACCTGTGAGTGCTATGTATAAGGTTGTTGTTTTTAAAAAACTGGAAGTTTTAACAAGATCATGGAATAGTTAATTCTCATTTCACATAACTGCCTGCGGCTCGCATGTATTTATTCCTTATTGGTTACTTTATTAAATTAGGAATTCATGTATCTCCTGTGTCGATTTCACTCCCCTCCTACTTTGCTTTATTCGCGATGTTTATATATTTTGGAAGACAATAATAGCGCATCTTTAATCTCGTATAATTCTGGTAATTCAAAATCAAGCATTGGTTCGATTAGTGTGATCGTTACCTTTTTGACAGAGTAATCATATTTCTTAATAAATTTTATTCGCTTATCTAACGTCTCTGCTAATCTTCCGATTTTAATATATATTCTTACTTTCGTATAAATAAAAGAACAGATTTTATCATGAAAAATATTCTAATTTTATTGTTTTTATTTCTGACATTTGGTTGTAGTGAAGAATATATGGGCGAAGGGAAAGAGTATATGAGCGAAGGGAAGGACGTTCAGCTTTCTGCAAATTTAAATGTCTATAAAGATTGTGAAACCAATGGCGGTATGGCTGGTGATGAAGGTTTAAAGACCTGGTGCTGGACCGGTGATTTGGCAAACGAGATTAACAATACACCCGGTACCCAAGATTCTTTTAGTAGTGGGCAGTTGGCTAAAAGCGTACATTACGATGGCGGAAGTGTTTTTGCTCAAGATGGAAGATTACATTTTTCTGTAAACCCAACTAATCCCGCACCGCCTATTGATTCGCCCCATCCCTATAATTATCGTTCAGAAATACGCGATAAACCCTCAAATGTAAACCACCCGGTGGGTACAGAACAGTGGTGGGGTTTTGATTATAAATTTGGTGAAGATTATATCGCCGATGAGTTGCCCTGGATCCTATGGCAAACTCATGGTGATTTTCAAAGTCCCCCTAATCCTATGACGAGTCTTTGGATAAATAGCTATGGCGGCAGCAGTAGTCAAGGAGAATTGGTTGTAGTCAACGCTGCAATATCAACAAATAATGCGAAGGTCACCCCTACAGGAATTGTGCCTATCGCTGGGCAAACCTTAAACATAGTAGTACATATGGTTTGGGGCGATGAAAATGAAGGGTTATATGAAGTATGGGTCGATGATGTTGAGGTATATAGCGAAAAGGAAAGAACCGTTTATGTTGAACAGCCAAGGGGCGGTTATTGGAAAATTGGAATCTATAAATGGCCATGGCAAGAGTCGGCGAACGTAGATAGTGCCGATCTCTTAAATACCTCCATTGGGAACTTACGGGTAATCAAGAATTCGCCAGGCGAATGCGGCGTACTGAATGCATATAATATGGTAACACCCACTGTTCCATCCTGCCCCGACGACATGTCAAATGAAAACAGTTCCATTGCCATAGCCTCCCAGGGACCCGGTTCATGGGATGGATGCAAACTCATAACGGGTGTTCTGGACGACACCACTGGCTGCGTGCTCAAACTGCAAAAAAACGAGGTAGGCGATCAGTGGGCCGGATATAGAATGATCATTGATCTAGAAGACCAAGCAAATAATATAGACGATGGCGACAGGATCGCTATCAGTCTGGATGGAAATGGAGTAGATGGAAAGGCGAAATTTAAAGTTTATGCCGACAATAACGCTCAACCCCTAATAAGCCACGAATATGGAGAAGGGCAGGGTTGGTCTACACATTCCCAAGAAGTAACCGTGCCAAACGGCGCTACCGAACTCTTCTTATGGCTATACCCAAATATGGGGAGCACGGATCCCGGACATTCCCTATTCGGTAATCTGGTTGTTCAAGAAGTAGGTTGTGGGTATATCGATGTATCGGATGACAATTGCCCTGACGACCTGTCCAATGCGAACAGCTCTATCGCCATAGCCTCCCAAGGACCCGGTTCATGGGATGGATGCAAACTCATAACGGGTGTTCTGGACGATGCCAACAACTGTGTGCTCAAACTGCAAAAGAACGAGATAGGCGATCAGTGGGCCGGATATAGGTTGATCATTGATATAGAAGACCCAGCCAACAATATAAACGATGGCGACAATATCGCCATCAGTTTGGATGGAAATGGAGTAGATGGAAAGGCGAAATTTAAAGTTTATGCCGATAATACCGCTCAACCCCTAATAAGCCACGAATATGGAGAAGGACAGGGTTGGTCTACACATACCCAAGAAGTAACCATACCAAACGGGGCTACCGAACTCTTCTTATGGCTATACCCAAATATGGGGAGCACGGATCCCGGACATTCCCTATTCGGTAATCTGGTTGTTCAAGAAGTAGGTTGTGGGTATATCGATGTATCGGATGACAATTGCCCCGACGACCTGTCCAATACGAACAGTTCTATCGCCATAGCGTCCCAGGGACCCGGTTCATGGGATGGATGCAAACTCATAGCGGGTGTTCTGGACGATACCACTGGCTGCGTGCTCAAACTGCAAAAAAACGAGATAGGTGATCAGTGGGCCGGATATAGGATGATCATTGATATAGAAGACCAAGCCAACAATATAACCGCTGGCGACAGGATCGCTATCAGTCTGGATGGAAACGGAGTGGATGGAAATGCGAAATTCAAAGTTTATGCCGACAATAACGCTCAACCCCTAATAAGCCACGAATATGGAGAAGGGCAGGGTTGGTCTACACATACCCAAGAAGTAACCGTGCCAAACGGAGCTACCGAACTCTTCTTATGGCTATACCCAAATATGGGGAGCACGGATCCCGGGCATTCCCTATTCGGTAATCTGGTTGTTCAAGAAGTAAATTAAGTAGATTCAAGCTAAAGTGTTTCCCGATGAACCAGTTCCAAAAATTATAAATCGCAATTTAAAATGCCATATTAACCGGTGACAATTAATCAATAAAATACTTCTGAGCTGAGGAGGGGCCAAATTTGTAAATTCCAAACCCATACTTGGTGAAGATGTCCGAAGTCAAGGAAATTGCGGTAAAATCCGGTAGCAAATACATGGCCGAGCTAAAAAATGAGGAACGTATCCCAATTGGAAGAACCAGATATAAAAACATAAAGGGGAAATGGTTTTAAAATAGGTCTTATACATGTGCACGCATTTTCAGTTTTATAATTCTTGTAAAATACAGCCCACCTTGTTTTATCAACGGTCACAGGAGTAAATTGGCGTTCAGTCGATTATTTAGTTTATATCCTAAATGAAATCTTTATTTTAGTCCTCGAATCCCTAAAATTAAAAAGTACTATCGCACATAGTCAAAATTTTAAGAGCATAGTTACATCCAAAATAGTAATCTTATTACTGGGAACCTGCTTGCTTGGTTGCTCCTATAATTTTTCCGAGGATAATTATATCGACCTAGAGGCGCCTACCATAGATGGTATTTCTATACGATTAAACTCGTTTAACGAAGGGGATACGATCAATGTTGAAAGAAGGATGTCGTACACCATAAACAAAGGACCGGATCAATATGGAATTTCTACTGAAATTTTGTTGGACAATAAACGAATCGGTTCAAGTTCGAGAACCGATTCAGGGGAATTTACATTGCGTCCGAGTTTATATGATGATGGCGAACATACTATTCGTATTGTTCATGTTCTTAGTTCGGGTACGGGCAGTATTGCCGAGCAACAGCAATTGGAAACCCTAACCGCCATTAAAGAGTTTCAATTTACCATCAATAGAGAGCCTTCTACCCCTCCCACCATTGCAGCCGCAAGAATTGAAAATGGCAGTATCACTTTGGAGTGGCAAAACGACGACAATCCGGAGTACATAAGTGCTTATTTGAGTCTACAATTCCCGGATTATGAAAAGAGAATACCCCTGACAGCAGAAATGCTTGAACGGGAATCTTATATTGATACATATACGGTATTGTTCCCGCTCGACTCTAATAGGCCAGAAGATGAAGATCGCTCTCGGGTCACCTATTCCATTGTATTAATAAGTGATTTTGAAGAAGTATCCGGACAAGGGGCAACCTTAGAACATGACCCATCTTGGCTTGACGTTTCTATGTCATTTGTAGATTTAGAAAGCTTTAGGGTGTCCTGGCCGCAGCACCCGCTTTATGCGAATTTTGACGCCTACCGTATTTCCATTCGTAAAGATTATTTTTATGAGGCACATATTGTAAATGCCTCTACCCTTGGAGGAACAGAGCTCGTAAATGCCCCCTATTCTTTTGGTGCGGATTACTTTGGCACCTTATTTCCCGAAACCAATTATGACCCGTATATACCTTCCTATAATTACAGGCCCAGATTGGATGAAAACAGTTTTGTACCCATATCGAATATGCAACCCTATTATGGAAGGGATTTTATTTATAACCCTAGCACACAGCAGTATTACCTATTGGCATTGGAGAACTACACCTCCGGAGGTACACGAGGAGTTAGCATATTCCGATATAATTCGGATATGGAGTTTCTCGATAGAACCCGCTTGGTAGAACTGAGTTCATCTGGGAGCAATACCTTATTTACCATGAATATGGATCCGGAGAGCAACAATTTTTATGTGGATATCCGTTATAGAAACCGAGATGAACAATTAGTCAATATAACTATGGAGCTGGATAAGTTTAGTTTAAATAGACTCAAGGAATATGTGGCACCACAGGGTATATCAGGTCCAGGGGCGTTGGAGTTAAGAGGTAATATATTAAAAACCTGGGATTATCAAACGAAGCTCCTAACCTTGACCAATGTAGATACCCATGAAGTATTCTATTCTTTGAATGCTGAAGGATCGAACTCTTCCAACATTAGCTATTTATCCAATGATGGAAAGTACCTTTTTTTGAGGTTGGTTGCAGAAAATGCGGTTTATAGGATAGCGAATAATACAGTAACAAAAAGATTGGATTTAGTGGAACGACCCTATGGCATCTCCTCGATCGAGATTTACGCCGACAAATTGTATTATTCAACCATAAATCAAAATATTGAAGTAATTGATCTTATAACAAATCAAACAATTGCAACAAGTAGTTTTGTAGCAGGTAACAATAGTACCGACATAACCTATGATCCCCTTTCAAACAAAATACTTGGCACACAATATGAAGTTTGTTTTATCCATGACTTAAACTCCGGTGAAACTTCACAATTTTCTTATGAATCCTACAAAGGTTATAGTCAGCTAGGAGGTGACTACAATCTGTGGTTAACAAACGGTAAATTAATTCACTCAAAAGGGATTTATGTCGATATCGAGTAAGGTCTTCCGCAACATAATAACAAGTATTATTGCGATTTGTTTTATGACCACTACAAAAGCAGTGGCACAAGAATCCGGTCTTATTTTGGAGGTTAATTTGGGTACTACCCCTACATCACCGCTAAAAGCATTTCATAAAAGTTTGGTGGAGCAGGTCAACTTCGAAAATTTTAAAACGACCGATAACTTCAATATTAATTATGGGTTTTCAATAGGGTTTGCGATTGACAATCTTAATTCTTCCCTTTTTTATGCCAATAAAGTTTCTGGTGCTAAAACTTCGGTTGCCGATTTTTCTGGCTATTTGAGGTTGACGAACGAGCTGAAGGGACATACCATAGGCTATAGATACTATTTGCCCATAGTATCAAAACCAAATGGTAATTTATTTCTTCAATTCAAAACCCTCGTAACATTTTCAAGTTTTAATATCACTTCAGATACCAATATACAAGGTGCATCCCAATTTGACAGTTTGGATTTTAAATCCTTGGATTTAGGTTTAGGTGCAGGAATCCTATACGAGTACCCCATTGGTTTTGTGGTGCTAAGAGCTTATCTAGATTTAGATATTTATTATGGAGGTAAGATAAAATTAAAAGAGGATAATCCAGATGGTGGTTTTTTGTTAGATGAAAATGGTAATAAATTAACTACTGGATGGGGAGGGTTAACATCTGGGTTAGGAGTAACCATACCCCTTTAATTTACCAGCAATAAGCGGCAATGAATTAAATAAAATGCTTCGTAAAAGATAAAAAAGAACCCTCGATAGAATGTATTCTATCGTGGGTTCTTATAAAATTACGTTCTAAACTCAACTATAAAGCAAACTTTAGGAACGGTTTCAAGTCAAAGCGATCTATTTCCTAATCGAAACGAAACCTACAGGACTAAGTATAACCTCTTGTTCAGCAATGTGAAGTCCCTCGCCAGGCCTGGCTTCTACTCCAGGGGTTCCTTTTGGTAAATCGTAAGATTCCCCAACGCTAGCGGCACCATAACCCAAATCTTTCATAGACCCGGCAGTAATACGACTTAATGGGTTTTCGCCCAAGTTCAGGAAGCCAGTCATTAATTCATTGTTTAATGCTGCTTCATCCCAGTGACTGAATCTTGTTCCCGGGCCAAAATCACCTTCAATGGGCAATTCAAAAGTCCCTCCTTCAGCATTCCAGAAAACATTGGCTTTTTTACCTAAGAAATAAGGGTTGTCATCAGAACCACCCCGAAGTGTTCTATCAAAGCCAAAAGGCGCTACGTTCCATAGTGAACCTACACCCAAAACATGACCCATTTCATGAACGATTACCTCTTCAAAGAGCCCTAAACTATCCAAGAAATCCAAATCTGCCGTATCAAAGAACATGACACCTGTTATGGTCAGAAAATTTTCGGTACGTACAAATTGCGGTCCGGCAGCCCCAAGAACATTTCCTGGGCCATCAATAGGTATAAGTGCTACTTCGATAACGATATCATCAACGACACCTTCAATATCGGGTACGCCACCAAAAGCTGAAGGAAAGGGTCCTTGAATGGAGGTCTCGTCCTTAATAATGATACGCTCCCAACGAGCGGCAGCATCTTCAAAAACCTGTTGCTGTCTTTCGTCAACGGGAACAACATATCGCAAACTGATATTGTAACGACCGCGGTCTACCCCGGGAGCCTGCGTAGCTCTTAATGCCTCGCCACTCTCAGCCTCGATCATTATAGGTTCTGCGGGGGTCGGCTTTAAGGCAATAGTCAAGTCCTGACTTTCCTCAAGTACTGGTGAGCTGCTGTCTAATGTTTCCTCTGAACACGAGGTAAACAGTAAAGCGCTAAAAATACATCCGAAAACCAAAAGGAGTCCGGATCTTTTCAAAGTGTTCTTCATAATAAATTATGTTTAATTGGTTAAAAATTAGAGCTGCATGTTTAACGCGCAGCCCTTTCTATCGGCTATAATTTAAAACAAAAATAACAGAACTCCAATATTAATTTGCAATCGGTTTTATTTAATAGATTAAGTGCAGAATGGGAGCATATTCATGACGCGCTGCTCCTTTTTACGCGTTAATATACCCTTAAGATTATGCTCCCCTCCCACTATAAATCAGTTTAATACGAATCCCCAAGAGATAAGAAACGATAAGGGTCGCACGGGAACTTAAGAAAGCCCAATTACATGTTCCCAGTCCCAAGTCTTATACTTAGACCTTGACACCAAGGTCAAATGGTCTACATTTATTTTTTTTGCATAACCCGCGTTCTGAAAATGGGCCAAACTTTTATATAGCATTTTTTTTCCTGTAGTCTTAGAAATGGTAATATGTGGTACAGGTACAATCGCAAAGGCTTTAAGCTTTCTGCGAAGATGGTCGTCAAATAGAGTTTGAACGTTTGCATGCAGGGCTTCAATAGTGTCTGTCTTGGAAACCTTAAGATGCAAGGTATTTGAGTTCTTTTCAAATGCAGCAAACCCACCTATATCTAAAGTAAACTTTTTACCATGGGACAATTGCTCAAAAACGGTTATCAATTTGTTTTGATATTTTGAATTCATTCTAAAAGCCGCAAGTGTAATATGAGGTTTTGATCTGGAAAGTGGTTGCTTTCCGAATTCATTTTCAAATTGTTTTTTAAAATTCAACACATCATCGAAAACAGGACTGGGAGGTACAATCCGTAGATTATATACTTTTATTTTAGACGTAAAAATGGGCAGACGCAATTGTTTCATAAGACCTATATAAACTGCCATGCACCACACCCATTCCTTGTTCACCGAATGACGGTATACAGGCTTTAGGAAAACTAATCCCTTTAGCCTATAAGTTATGAAAAATATAGAAACGGGAGACCAGATAAACAACTTCATTTAGGTATAAAAGCCTTCTCCCGATTGCTATCGGGATGGCCTCAAACTGTAACTCAACCGCTGTTCATAATAAACCAGTATGCGCTGAGTACTTTCATTCTTAAAAAAACGTATCTTGCATTTATTATGCGCGCATAATAAAAAAAAAGGAAGAATGACCAAGTACAAATATATTTTTGAGCCATTGGATTTAGGATTTACCACCCTTAAAAACCGTATTTTAATGGGTTCAATGCATACGGGGCTAGAGGAAGAAAAAAATGGTATCGAAAAAATAGCCACCTACTATGCAGAACGGGCAAAAGGTGGTGTCGGTTTAATTGTTACCGGCGGAATTGCGCCCAATATACAAGGCTGGACAGGACCATTCTCCGCCAGAATGAGCAATAAAAACCATGCAAGACATCATAAGGTAATTACTGATGCGGTACATAAAGAAGGTGGTAAAATATGTATGCAAATTTTACATGCCGGACGTTATGGTTATCACCCGTTTGCAGTTGCCCCTTCTGCCATAAAATCCCCCATTACACCCTTTAAACCTTTTAAACTAAACAAATCAGGGATAAAACGTACGATTCGCGATTTTGTAAACTGTGCCAAACTATCAAAACTTGCCGGTTATGACGGGGTGGAAATCATGGGTTCGGAGGGATATTTAATCAACCAGTTTATTGCGGAAAGAACAAATCAGCGCACCGATAATTATGGTAACAGCTACGAAAATAGAATGCGATTGCCCATTGAATTGGTACGGCAAACGCGGGAAGCGGTTGGAACCGATTTTATCATCATCTACCGCCTGTCCATGTTAGATTTGGTAGAAAAAGGAAGCACTTGGCAAGAGGTAGTGGCCTTGGGTAAAGAAATTGAAAAAGCCGGGGCAACTATCATTAATACAGGTATTGGTTGGCATGAAGCGCGAATACCAACAATTGCGACCTCCGTACCTAGGGCAGCATTTACTTGGGTGACCCAAAAAATGAAAGAGGAACTTTCTGTTCCCTTGGTGACTTCGAATCGGATAAATATGCCGGAAACAGCTGAAAAGGTGTTGGCTGAAGGTCATGCAGATATGATTTCAATGGCACGTCCTTTTTTGGCGGATCCGGAATGGGCAAATAAAGCGGAAGCCAATAAGTCTGACGAAATAAACACCTGTATTGGCTGTAACCAAGCTTGTTTAGATCATGTTTTTAAACGAAAAGTGGCCAGTTGCCTGGTAAACCCAAGAGCCTGCCATGAAACAGAACTAAATTATCACCCGACGGACAAAAAGAAAAACATTGCCGTTGTAGGCGCTGGTCCTGCCGGTCTGGCCGCGGCCACTGTTGCCGCACATCGGGGCCATGAAGTGACACTGTTTGATGCCGATACTGAAATAGGAGGGCAATTTAATATCGCGAAGCAAATTCCGGGGAAAGAGGAATTTTATGAAACTATCCGCTACTTTAAAAAGCAACTGGAAATATACAATGTAGCGGTAAAATTGGCCACTCGGGTAAATGCTGAAGATTTGGAAAGCGGCAATTTTGATGAGGTTATATTAGCCACGGGAATTAAACCGAGAACGCCAAAAATAGAAGGTATCGACCACCCCAAGGTTTTAAGCTATGTAGATGTTTTAAAATTGAAAAAACCGGTTGGCAAACGGGTAGCCGTTATTGGCGCGGGAGGAATTGGTTTTGATGTAGCCGAATATTTAGCGCACGAAGGGGAAAGTACTTCTTTGAATATTGATGCCTGGTTAAAGGAATGGGGCATTGATAAAACCCTAGAAGCGAGAAGTGGTATTGAGGGGATAAAGTCAGAAATTCATCCGTCACCCAGGGAAATTTTTATGTTCAAGCGTAGCAAGGGTAAATTTGGCGGGAAATTAGGCAAAACTACGGGTTGGATCCACCGTTCTACATTAAAAAAGAAGAAAGTACAATTTATAAACCAAGTGCAATACACGAAAATTGATGATGAGGGCTTGCACTATGTTCAAAAAGGGGAGCGAAAAGTATTAGCGGTGGACCATGTCGTGATTTGTGCTGGTCAATTACCATTTAAGGAGTTATCAGAACCCTTGGGCGCCAAAGGCATTGCTGCACACCTTATTGGCGGTGCCGATGTTGCGGCCGAGCTGGATGCAAAACGGGCTATAGACCAAGGCAGTAGATTGGCGGCGAGGCTTTAAGGGTTATCTTCAAAAACAACGGACCATACTACCTTTCAGGCTAGCTCTAGTAGCTATCGCAGGTTCAAAGTTTTAAACTTGGCCTTGATGTCAAGTTTAAATTCTGAATCCAAAAGAAACCTACAGCTCCCCGTACACTTCCTCCAGCAACTCATTTATAAGTTCGTGTCGTAGTAGCGGACCATTGGCCGATCGGCTTTGGTTATTAACAACCGCGATACTAACACCGTTGGTAGGGTCATGAAACACATGGGCACCATAGCCTCTTACCCCGCCTGTATGGCCCCACATAACCTTTCCAGCATACACATTACGCCTCATCCCTAAGCCATAACCCGTAAATGTTGGATCGGGAATTTCTGCATATCGAGTAAGCATTTTATCTCTCGAAGCGGCAGATAAGGCTTCCCCTTCTACTAAATCATAAGCCCAATGAGAAAGATCGGATGCCGTTGCAAAGATTCCAGCAGCGCCATAAAAAACGCTGTGGTATGCAGCTCTATATTCTCCGGAAATATTTTGTAACACCCCATCTCCATTGCTGTCTCTCCATGCGCTGGCAATTGGTTCGGTAATGGTTTCATTGGCGCCAAAGTAAATATTGTTCAATTGCAACGGAGACCATAGCCGTTCGCGCATCGCCTCACCCACCGTCTGTTGCGTTACCGACTCTATGATCAAAGATAAAATCAGATAATTGGAATTGGAATATTCATGCGCTATTCCTGGTTGGTTGATAGGATCTTTTATATAGTCTACAATATCTAGCGGCGGTACGGCGGTATCCAGGTCACCTTCTACGCGCTCCCAGAGCGGAGCACCAAAATAGCCACCTAGCCCTGTAAAATGAGAGAGTAATTGAAAAATTGTTATCGATTCATCTACCTTAGGTGTATTTAGACTTAAATGGTCGCCTATAGTTTCTTCGGTCGAGAGTAAACCCTCCTCTTCCAGTTTCAGAATCGTAGCGGCAATAACTGTTTTTGTAACACTTCCCACACCAAATTTCATATTTGGATTCACAGGTACATCTGTTTCAGACACTCCGCCTGTAACTACCCAACGTTCTTCGCCGTTTAAACGAATGGATACGGAGACGCCCACCAATTTATCTTGATCAATACCGATCTTACTATCCACGATATTTTGCAAACGTTGCTGTAATGCTATTTCTTCCACCGGATCGGTAGGGTCCATACCGTCAATATCTGGTTCATCGTCATTATTGGAGCATCCTAAGACAAACAACATGGGGATAAGGAGTACGATGGAAAAATATTTAATTAATTTCATAACTGAGTATTTTGCTGTATGCATGAATGACAATGGCATTCTAAAATTAGAAAAATCTCGAGATAGGGCCTATTTCAAAAATGTTCTTGTACTAATGAGGGCTGTGCTCGCTCGAGGGAGTTAATATACTTAATATTTTAAGAATCAACCTATCGCTCCTTGGGCAATTAGCGTAGTGAAGTCTCCCGCGCTTGTTTTTAATAGGTAGCACCGACTTGAACAAAGCTGTTTTTTAAATGGTGCTTGGGGGCTTCCGGGGCTGCCATACAGCAGGTTGAGCCTAAATAGAATAGTGCTATTTCATCAAGTTTTTGAACCTTGGAACCAACAACAAGTTTCTTTGGCAGGGCTATGGTACCAACAGCTGGGCCACCAACAATAGACAAGAACCAAGTACGGCCTTTAGCATCGATAATATCAACATTATACCGTTCATTGCGAAGTGCAGGCAATGATGGGTCTTGTTTGTATATCCATGGCCTTAGTACCACCAAATCCCCAGGAACATGCTGAATTCTACTCACCGTACCAGATACGGGGGCATGAATACGATGGTAGTTCTTATTGTGTAAAAACACATTCGTAAAAAAATAGTCTTTGGGAATGGTACGCTCTCCCACCTGAAAAATGGTTTCAATACGGCGCTTGTCCGACTTTACCCTAGAGACATATGTATCAGCAACAGCACCTATATCGCAAAGTAAGCCTTCGCAAGGCCAGACATACGCATTGGTGTTCTTGGGGGGGCTTCGGAACTCCCTCGTGAAAAAATCCTGAAAATTCTCAAATTCTTTTTTTCCATGAGGGGGTTTGAAGTTATTAATATAGTTTTTGTCGGTATAATTTATCTTGATATAGGGAGCGATTATCTTTTTGGAATAGGGCTTCGTGTAAAATGCCGAATACCAAGCTGATAATTTTCGCTGTACAGGGCTTGGCAGCCCTCCCCAAATGGCTATGGACAAGAACTGATATACTGCCGCGCGCCATTGAGGTACTTTAAAAACCGTAAAATGGGCATCTGCATCAGAAGTGGCTTGACAAATGGTCGACATAAGTTTTCCTTTTAAAAAAAGGCGTCCATACCATGGCCTATTTATATAAGGGCCATTATATGCCTATGATAAGGACACCTTGCTAATTAGTACAAGCTGTATTTCCCGACGGGTACTTCTCTTTGTAGGAAAGATACAACTATTGAACGTCTTTTAAAACGTGATGAAAGTTTTATCATAAAGACTGTCCGTTCTTTAATTGATACCCTAAAGTAAGAACACTTTACATAAGCAATCAAGGCATTTTTGCAAATGACCTGCTTTCTCTAGGATATGACTTTTAGCAGTCGATCTATGACGCAAACAGGGCAAAAAGCGTTGTTGACAAGGTGACAAGACCGTTGACCCTTAATTTAAGGAATGCTTAACACAAAAGAATGTGAAAAAAGACTGAGATCTGCAGCGCATAACCTTCGTGAGAAATACGGTATAGGAAAATCTTATCAAACAGAAACAAAGGCTTAGCGGCGTAAGGCCTCTAAAGCCTGGGAACGGTAATTGCGGCCAATAGGTAGTTCCCGCTCTTTAACTTCTACCATGATGTTGTTATAGGCCGCTATATGGGATAGGGAAATGATAAAGGACCGATGTATTCTAATAAATTGTTGTTTGGGGAGTTTCTCCAACAAATAACTAATGCGCTGAGTGGTGACCACTTCCTTATCCGCTAGGTGAATGATAACCTTATCGTTCAAGCTTTCTAAATATCGGACACAGCTCAAATCCAATTTTACTACTTTACGATCCGCCTTGACATAGAGAAATTCCTGCTCCGGAGGGGTAGACTGTTCCCCCTTGCCAGTTTCCGTACCCTCTTTATTCAATTCAACTTGCTGCCCCTGTAAGTACTTGTTAGCCTTAGAAATTGTTTTTAAAAAACGGGTCAATGAAATCGGCTTTAGCAGGTAATCTATAGCATCAAGGTCAAAGGCCTTTATCGCGAACTCCCTATAGGCCGTGGTGAATACTACCAGTGGCGGATTCTTTATCGACTCAATTAGTTCTAACCCATTTAATTTGGGCATTTTTATATCCAAAAAAACCAACTGAATGTTTCCCTTTTGTATGTGCTCAAAAGCTTCTAAGGCATTTCCGCAGCTCGCTACGAGCTCTAATTGATCAATTTGCTCGGCATAATTGACCAATACGTCTCGGGCCAAAGGCTCGTCGTCTACTATGAGACATTTGATCTTAGTTGACATTTTCCTGTTGCATTAAGTTTGTAATTGTACTAAGGTCGATGGTAAGCTTCGCTAAAAAACTATCTTCTTCCTCTAGAATCTTCAGTTCATATTTGTCGGGAAAAAACAGGTCTAATCGCCTTTTTACATTGGTCAACCCTATGTTTTTGTCCGTATCCAATCCTTTTTCGGAGGGTATGGAACTCTTGCTGTTCTCCACCATAAATACCAAATTGTCCTCGATGAGTTTAAGGTCAATGGTAATCCAGGAATCACTGATCTCGTTGTCTACTCCATGCTTAAATGCATTTTCAACAAATGGCAACAATAATAGCGATGGGATCTGTGTTTCGCTATCATCAATAGATTCGGTAACGTTAATACTAAGCCCTTCTTCATAGCGTATACGTTCAAGGGCGACCAAATTCAATAATTGTTCCCATTCACGACCTATGGAAATGAATCGCTCATTACATTCGTAGAGCATATAATCCAGAAACTTTGACAGGCCCAAAACCACCTCAGGGGTTTTCTTTGATTGCGATAACGAGAGGGAATAGATACTATTCAGTGTATTGAACAAAAAATGGGGGTGAATCTGGGCCTTTAAAAATTTCAATTCTGTGGCGACCTTTTCCTTTTCCAGTTCTTTATTGATTTTATCCTTCTGGTAATAGAATAATTGCAATTTAATGGCCATGGCCACAAAAACAGGGGTGTACGCCGCTACCACGGAGTTAAGCACTTTGGGGAAATACAACATGGGGGTTTTCCAATGCTCCTTTTCAGGACTGAACCAATGGTAGAGGTAGTTCCAGGTCATAAACCGATCCATCAGACCCATTGCCAATGCTAAAGTGATGGATAAGCATACATATCCGACAGTTTTTTTGGGATATAGAAACTTCGGCATTAAATAGTAGAGCGTAATATAGGTGGGAATCATTTTCCAAGGCAGAAGAAAAAGTAATTTCTGGAATTGTTCCCAATATTCCTCGTCATAACTGCCCCACATCAAAGTGTAAAGCGCTACATAGGCCATCCAAAAAAGGATATGGTAGTATATACTGTTTTTACGTTGTAGGACCTTGTCGATCATGAGCGCCTATCGCTTGTTATTCTTAGTGAAATTACTAAGATCCGCCTAGCTTATAAAATAACCGAACCAAACGACGTTCTTTTAACCGTTAAAGCCCCTTTTGCCCCTGTAAACGTTTTCTTTGGAAAGTACCGAATGTGGTTTCCTATTTGCCTTAACATTCTGAATTTGTCTTGATTCCCAATATTTTATCGAACGTTTTAAGTTCCTTTTGATAAAAACGTCTTAGTTTTTTTCTAAAATCGAAGTTTTTAAAATAATCTCGTAGTCCCATAAATTTAAGTTTTACCTAATTAGTATATAAAAAGATGAAAAAATCACAGTGGTATTGATTTTATTACATACATAAGTACTGTACAGCTATTGAACATATTGAATTCTAAGTGAGGTATATGATAATCAGTATTATGGTAGGTGCTTTTTTCTATACGCAGATGGGGTCATACCCTCAAACTTCTTAAAAGCCCCGTTAAAGGATGACAAACTGCTAAAACCCATATCAAAAGCAATAGATGAAATCGTGTATTTTTCACTTTCGTCATTAACTAGCGATGCCTTTGCGTTCTGAATGCGGTAGTAATTGATAAAATCATTGAAGTTTCGTCCTGCGTATTGATTGATGACCGATGAAATCATTTGAGTATTCCTCCCTACCCTTTTACTAAGTTTAGATAAAGATAGGTCCGGTTCGAGGTACAGTTTGTCATCAATAACAAGTTTGGTAATCTTATCAAATAGTATGGGATCGTCATTTACTTTAAACGCATTCCCATCAAGATCCGTGACCTTTAGTTGAAATGCTTTATAGCTTAAATAATAAATGACCAAGGAATATACGATGGGGCCAATTACATAAGGCACGGCATCATCGAGGATATTCAGGACATAAGATGCCCAAATGACCGCTAAGCCTGCAATTAAGAGCGGTAACCAATCTAAAATTGCCTTTTGGGATTTTGTTTGTAGCGTTCCCAAATGTTGCTGTTTCACCTTTTTTACAATGTACCACGACATGGCAATATAAAAGGCCAAATGCAGGTAAATAAAGATAAGACCACTGGCAAATATAATAATGACCATTTCGCTATTTTCATACCATTCTTTGGTAACGAAAAGACTGGCGATAAAAATCAGAACGAACGGTAGCAATTCAAAATAGTGGGTTTTGGTTACACGAAAGTCCGGTCGCGTCATTCCGAGAACGTACCATCTTAATAAGGGGCCGATCAGCAATAAAAAGGCCAAGCCCACAAAAATAAAAATAGGTTCAAGACCATCACCAAAATTCAACATGACGGATTTACCTATCCGAAATGCCATAAAAACAAGAATCAACCCCAATAATAGATTGGTCAACGTTTTTTTCTTTTTAAAAATGCAGAGGTAAGAGGCAAACAGGACCCCGTGCAAAAGCCCTGCACTACTGACGATAATAAGGAGAATCTCTAAAAACCCCACAGCTTGGTTTTACTTGAATCTTAGGTTATTTAATAGGTTGATAATGTATAAATTCTTTGCTAAATTATAACTCTTTATACCAAAGAAATAACCTCTACATAGTGATATTAACCATCTTTGGATTTTTGCTTTGTGTAAGAGGTCAGGTCAACAATGGCAAAGAACCTTCCCAGTTCACCCTTCATTGCGGCCATTATGCTGTGCTTGGCTATAAGTATTCTTTCAATAGGTATATTCTTAACTTGGCACATATGGTCTATTAACTCCTTAGCTTTTTGAGATCCGTGGGTCTCATAGGTTCGTAAGACTTGTACGGCGTTTTCCTCGGCTGTTATTTCCCTATATTTTGGCGTATACCCCAATTGTGCTACCATAGTCTCTGCCATTTTCCAAGTAGACCATGGATTTTGGCCGGTAACCAAATTCTTGTCATGACTTATCTGTTCCAAATACATGGCACCTTCGTTAAAACGCGCCCCTTGTGCAACTAGTTTGTCCTGTAACAAAAAAGGAAATATGGTTTTGGCTTCGGGTATCAATAGTAATTCTTCTTCATTGGTAAAACCACTAACCTCTTTGTCCTGAAGTAATGGACGACCATTATCCAATGTGACATTTACCAAAGCTGCAGGTCCGTGGCATACGGCGCCAACAACTTTATCTGCTTGATATAGCTGTTTAACAACAGACTGAATGTGTTTGTTTTCCGGAAAATCGAACATAGCACCTTTCCCTCCGGCGAAAAAAATCGCTTCATAATCTTCAGCGATAATTTTTTCCATTGGAATGGTATTTCTTGTTTTGTACTGGGCAATACTATCGTTTAAAAAAGCGAAGTCGTACGCCCCCATATCTTCGTCATCAATGACGACCACGGGTTCTCCACCCAATGGACTAGCGATATCTACATCGAAACCGTTGGCCTGGAACACATAATAAGCTCGTGCCAATTCGGTCAGTTCATAGCCCGTGGCATTACCACTTGTTCCCATAGTACTGGTGCTGGTAACTACGGCAAGGATCTTTCCGCGATAGGGTTGTACATCTTCGGATAAATAAGGGATATCCGATACCTGGGTTATCGTAACGTCCTTATTGGGATCTTTTGATGGTAATAAATTCATAAACCACCAACCAAAAGCAACAAGAAGAACAATAAGACTAGAAAAAACGATTAAGGTCCATTTAAGAATAGGATATTTTTTGAGCATACCAATAGTTTTAAGATTACTGAGGCAAATCAAGATAAAATACTGAAGAAAAGCTGTTGAAATGATAATTTCGTCAGCGTAAAAATTATTTTGGGATGCAAAAATCGAAGAAAACCTGGGCAAAAAAATAAGCTGCTTAGAAGTGTTCCCAAACAGCTTATCGTTCTTAAGGAACCTGAATCCATTTTTTTAAATTCAAATTCTTAAGATTCCAATCAAAAAATGCTAACATCTGTACGCACCACTCCATGGTACATAGCAGCAAACCTTTCTGCCATTTACGTAAATAAAAGAACCATCGCCTCCACAGCGTCTTGCTGCACCACCGTTAATACTTTTTTGCTCGTTCTTAGATAACTTGCGAGCACCTTCTAAATTTAGTTTTTTCATAATAAAAAAATTAAACATTAATTAATGTCTCAAACATTTTAAGTCAATTGAGAGTTTTGACCTAATTAATCCTGATGCACCGGTACCAGCACTTCTAGTATAAGATTACTGATACAATGACCATCAGTTCGCCTGAAGATATTGTGCTTAAAAAACACTTGTAGCGCAGTGATTTGGACACGATAAATGTATGAAATTATTTACGAACTATTAAATTACAGGACCCTATTGTTGATGAAAACCAATCCGTTCTAGGCCCTTGGCAGAATTTCTGGAATTAAATTCGGGCACTCCGGATGACGCGGTAGTATATCAGAGAGGGTGCGTTAATTCAAGGAAAAATAAGATTATTAAGACCTTACTCTTATAAAGCGTTGGGAAAAGTTCTAAGTATGCACTGAAAACAAAAAGAATTTAAGGACTATTGAGGCTGCTTCATGCGTCGTAAAACAGCACTTAAATAAAACCCTACCACAACTCCAATATTCACAAAGATCAAGGCGACCAAATAAATCATTTCAATAGATTTTACCTGTTTTCACAGAAGTATTGTCTCTTCATAACGACGATTTCACCTCTCTAGTATAACCTTTGTGTGTTAAAATAGTGTGATTTTAACCTTGATATGCCCTTGTTCACTTGCGATAAATTAGATTAAAAACAAGCTATAAATTCCTTGGCCGGGATATTCCTGATATTATCGGCCAGGATCTTCATTTCTAAATAACGATCGGCCCTCGTCTCATCAATATTAGTATAATTGAAGTTTTGGTGCCTCCAAAAAGCGGTGGCAGCGGCACCATACACCGTAAACGCCTGTAAGGCCTCTTTTTCTCTTGCTGAAAGTTTATTTTCTTCCTGATACCCTTGAAGTAGATACCTTATTTTACCCAAGTCGACCGTTTCATTGGCACTACAGGTTCCCGTGATCATCATTCCAATATCAAACACCCGGTAATAATAACAAGCCTCTTCAAAATCCATAATGGTCGCCCGCTTTGCATCTTTGGCAATAATGATATTGTTATAAAAAATATCACTGTGTATCAAAGCTTTGGGTAAATCTTTATGTATATAATTCTCAATAAAGTTCTGGGTATGTTTTAACCATTTGTAAAAGAGGGAATCCGCCGCATAAACCTGTACATCATCAAAACGTTCTATTCCGTAGGCTAGCTTTTTACGGAGGTAATTCGGCGCCTTTATTTTATGCAGTTTAGCCAGTTCCCTTCCTAAATATTTCAATATGTCGTTCGATAAATCTTTGATTATATCCCCTTCAATAAACGCCTTTAGCATTGTGGGTTTACCATTCCAAACCGTTGTAAAAGTTCCCCTAATCGTCTTTATCGGAATTGATGTAGTAAAATTGTTTTGTTTTAAATGCGCTAATAAAGAAGCAAGCTGTTTTGTTTCTTGCATTGATTTTTGCTCACAAATAGTAAGTACAAACGCTTTATGTTCGGTGCGCACCAAATAGTTCGTATTCTCGGATCCACCACTCAATATGGCATAGGATGTTACTTTTTTAATATCGTAATGCGCTAAAATAGTTAGCAAGCTTGCCTCGTTTAAAAGCGTATATGGAGCCATATTATCTTCCTTTTGTGAATTCCCAATTTGTTTCCATAGCATGTGTTAGGGCCTTTTCTAAATGTTTATGATCGCATAAATGCACTTTTTCACATAGTTCCTTAGCTTTTTCAATGCTGCCGTGTGTGGCAGCTCCTGGTAATTTAGCGATTGCCCTTTTAATTACTTCTGGGAATTTTGCAGGATGCGCGGTTGCCAGACATATCAATTTTTCTGGCCCCAACTTTTCCCTTAGACTATCTGCTGCATATAACGCTACGGCCCCATGAGGGTCAAGCAAATAATTTTCACCGTGATAAATTTTACTGATCAAATCCAATCCCTCCATGTCTTTGATGCTGTTCGATAAAAAACCTTCGCTATAGGTTTCAAAAGTTTCTTTGTCAAACGTCACCTTACCAGTGGTTTTGAAAGCATGCATCCAATTCTTTACTTTTTCTGCGTCACCACCGATACTGAGGTATAAAAACCGCCAAAAATTATAGGGTATTAAAATATCTATTGCCGAGGACGCTGTTTCGATAATCGCTTCTTTTGTAAAGCGGCCTTCCGAAAAAATACGGTGCAAACAAGCATTTTCATTATTTGCGACAACAAAATATTTAATAGGCAGGCCCATTTTCCTCGCTATGCTTCCGGCACATAGGTTACCAAACGCCCCAGAAGGAACCGACATGTTTATTTGTTCTCCAATACGATCTATAACCTGTAGGTATCCATAGAAATAATGTACGGTCTGCATCATTACACGACCCCAATTAATGGAATTTACACTTGATAATCTAAGTTTTTCTTTAAATGGCTTGTTCGCATATAATTTGCTAATAACCGCGTCCAGGTCATCGCCACCTTCGGGACAATTGGCTACGCCTACCGGATGAATATTATTGTGTTGCAAAGTGGTCATTTGACGTTCTTGCTCCTCTGTAATCAATCCTTTAGGATAGAGGACCCAAGCATCCAAATTCGATTTTCCAGCAGCAAAATAGGCTGTTGCAGGCCCGGTATCACCCGTGGTCGCCACAACTACCGTAAGGCGCTCGCCTTTTCTTTCAAGAAAAAAATTAACCAGATTAACCACAAAGGCCAATCCAACGTCCTTAAAAGAGAGGGTTGGGCCATGAAACAGCTCCATAATGTAGGTCTCCCTTCTCGATTGCAATTTATGCAACGGAATTATCGCCTTCTTTTCAAAAGGGGCATATGCCGTTTTTAGAAGGGATTTCAATTCCTTCTCGGAAACAATCGATCGATCTATAAATAAAGAAAGGACCTCAAAGGCTAATTCCACATAACCCAAATTTTTCCATTTTTCAAGTTGAGCTATGGTAATTTGAGGGAGTGTTTCTGGAACATATAATCCGCCATCTACGGCAAAACCGTCCAATATGGCGGTTTCAAAATCTACCGGCTTCCCTCCTCCTTTATTGCTAACAAACTGAAGCATAATTTCATTTTTTTATATACCCGGAATAAACCTCTTGGGTTATCATAATATCTTGTACGGCGACTCCGGTCAAATCAACCACCGTAATTTGATCATCACTAGTTCGTTGCAATTTTGGATCTTGAATAGCTGTTCCCAACTCAATAATCTTGTTCTCTGAAATTTCACCATCAGTTATCGCTCTGTAGACCTCTCCCCTACTTTTACTTTGTGGAATACTATCGGCGATGACAATATCTGCTTTTTTTAGCAGTTTACTTTCCAGTTCCTGTTTGTTTTCGGTATCCGAACCAACTGCTGTAATATGCGTTCCTTTTTGGACATCCTCCGCTTTTAACAAAGCTGATTCCGATGGGGTGGTTGTGACAATTAAATTACAGTGTTTTGCAACTTCTGATGGACTTCCGGCCACTTCGATATCACATTCGTCAACAAACGTACTTGTAAACTGTGTTGCTTTCTCCTTATTTCGCCCCCAAATCCGAACCTTAGCTCCGGGGAACCGATGCCGAAGGTATTTTAATTGCAATGCGGCTTGTATTCCCGTACCTATTATTCCAATACCAGTAATTTTTTTGGGTGCGAAATATTTTGCAGCCAACGCACCTGCTGCTGCTGTTCGGACATCGGTTAGATGACCTTGATCAAGCAATACAGCCTTTGGCTCCCCAGTTTGTTGAGAGAATAACAACATTAATCCTTGGCTCGATGCGAGGCCTAGTTTCGGATTGTCATAAAATCCTGAGGCGATTTTAATTACATAATACTTATCTTTTTTCAGATATCCGTATTTGATATGGGCATCACCCTTAGGGTCCTCGAAGAGCAATTCCCCAACCGGAGGTACTACAGCATTCCCATTGCTATATTGAACAAACCCCTCTTCCATCGCTGCTACCACATCGATATCCTTGAGTATAAATTTTATTTCCTTTAGTCCAATAATAGTTGCCATGCATTATATATTTGGGTTGATTATTTATTTAGCACTCAGTCGCAATCTTTTCCAACAATCGTCCACCCAGTTCAAAGGAATCACATTGGATTCATTTTTAAGGAAGGTTTTGAGGTAACAAATCAAAGAAAATTTAAGGTATAAAAAGCTTTCGCATTAGCAAAGTTATGGTGGTCGAAACTTTTTCTAAAGTGCAATGTAACCAATCGCAAGAAGTATAATAAAGGAGAGAAAAAAATCAGTAACCAGGAACGGGATTTATTTAAAATGATTCATCAAAAAAGTCTGTGCATTCCCGTACATAAATTTATTTGCTATTTCCTTAGCGCTTATTTTATTTTTACTTTTTAGGCTTTTACCTCTTTGAGAGTCGAGGAATTCCTGGGCATGTTTGGTTAAAAAACGTGGTAATTTGTCCAAGTCCTTTGCGGTCCAAAAACCAGGTAACGGATCAATAATTCCATCAAAATCGGTTCCCAAACATTGAATGTCCCATGCATTCATATTTAAAATGTCAAGATACTTTGCAATGTGCTCTATTTGTTTCCATATTAATAGGGAGCTCTTATTTCTTCCGGCCAACAAGCCAAAAACCCTTTTGTTTGCTATCCGTCGTTCGTCCAATTGAATTCCAAAAATTCCTTTCGACCTGGCAATCCGGAAAATTTCATCATCGTAAAAGTTTATGGTAGCGTCGTTGAAATTAGGGTCTATCCTATTATTGTCCTCTGGATTGTTTATACCGTTAACAGCCCCATGACTTACAATAAAAGGAATGTTACTATTGTATTCTTTTTTTATGAGGTCATAGTATTCATAGCGGGACTTTACATTCATATGTTTAATATCCACTAGTATTCTTTTGCCATTGTTGGTATCCAATAGCGACCTAATCACTGCTAAACCAAGCGGTGTTATCCCCAGGTCCTTGTCTACTTCTTGTTTGATGATGGCATCTACCAGCCCTCCCATGCTTTTTTCATGTCCGCATAGCTCATTGTAAAAGTGATGGGCCAAACCAACAAAGAAAGGTGGAAAGGACCATTGCTTTACTTTTTGAATATTATTCAATACCTCCGTCTTATTTGCTTTAGGTTTTCCTGCCAACTGCAGGCCGCAATTAAAGACATGGCAACCTTCAATGCTCATGATAATAAAAATCGTAGGTACGCCGTCATCTACCCAAGTATCAATTTCATCATAGCTACTTACCAATTTATAACGAATCTTTTGCTTGCGAAAGGTGATCTGTTTGCCATCCAATTCTTCATAAAACCGATACTCGTCCAATAAATCAACAAAATAGTCGGGCATCTTTTGCAGGTAGCGTATTCGCTTTAATCCGATTCCGGTGGCAAGATTACGAAATAGGCGTCCTGTAAATTTAACACCATCCTTATCAAGGATCATGTTTTTTTCCATGGGATAAAGCGACACGACAAGTATTTTGAACTTACTATTATGCACCGAGGTGAAATCTGACTGCGTAAACTTGGTCAGGGTAAATAGGTTGTTCAGTTTCTTTTTTACGGGATTTAGACCCTGTCTATGGTAAATACTATTTACCCGATTTCTATTCGGGCTATTTCGTTTTTTGGTCTTGCTTTCCTTAAAACTCCTGCCATAGGGCTTTAACGCAGGGTGACAATGCATGTCAATATAGGACTTCTCCATTTTTTCTTAGATTAAGATTTAAAAAAAATTACCCAAAGCATCATAGTGACGCATTTCTTTATGGGAAATACCTTAGAATAGAGTGGTAATCGCTGAGGGAACTTAATTATTGGGAGAAAACGCTTTGCGTAGTTAAATATAGTAAAAATTAACAAGAAACCATTTACTTTTATTAAGCACAAAAAAAGCGTCGAGAAATGTCGACGCCTAATATTATTGTCTAAAACTAGAAATTAAATTACCCAGGTTAAATCTTCTTCACCCGAACTGCATTCATACCCCGTGCTCCTTTCTCAAGTTCAAACTGTACGGTATCATTTTCTGTAATTTCATCGATCAGTCCGCTTACATGGGTAAAGTATTTTTCGTTGTTCTCTGTATCGATAATAAATCCAAATCCTTTGGAGTGATCAAAAAAGGAAACTTTCCCATTTCTGATTGGGTTGAACTTGTCCTCATCGGACTCTTCTTTCTTTGGAATACCAAGAACAATGTCTTCGGCCTCGATTTGCACCTTCATTGACGGATCTGGGGGTGTATCAACCAAGTTCCCATTAAAATCGACATAGGCCATTGGGATTCCGCCACCTTTCTCTTTCGCCTCTGCCCTTCTCGCTTCTTTGCGTTTTGCTTTTTCTTCGCGCTTCTTACGGCGTTGTTTTTCCTTTTCGGTCTTGTTGTATGTTTGCTGTGATTTAGCCATTCATAAATTTTAATTAATACTTTGGGCTCTAAAGGAAATTCAAATTCTAGACGAATATTAATTGAAGAGAAAAGAAGGTAAACAATTGATTTGATTATAGTTAGCCGTAGCTACCGAAATAATAAGATGTTGTTCTTCCTTTGAACCTCCACAAATATATGATTTATGATTGAATATTTCGCGTACTCGTCATGATTATCGATAGTATCGGCGTTTCTTCGAGAATATGAAAGGCTTAATCAAGCAATGCCCATAATTCCCTATATTGTACCTACGAGAAAATTATTGAATCATGAAAAAACTATTATTTTTCACCTTATTGGTAACTTTTCAGTTGAGTGCCCAGGAGCAACTTGTTGAAGTGGTGACCCAAAATAACGGAAATAGGATTGCTTTTTACGCTGTTAATGAAAATGAGCATGATGTAGACGTACTGATCAAAATAAATGGAACGAACATTAGACAGAGTAAGGCGAAACCCCGTCTAATACGTGTTCCCGGAGCCGCAAAGGTACATTTGAAAACGATTATGACCATCCGTGGCAAAACTCCCACTTATTCCCATGACCTTACTGTTAACGACAGCCTCTCTAAACGTGCGGTAAGGAAGGAATTTGAACGCATTAAAATCAATCCCAAAAAATCTATTACAGTTTACATAACGGATGGTTGTACAGGTTGTGATAGCATTGTATCTCCTTTGGAAAAAAGCAATTACATCTTTAAAAGTGTAAAGCTTAACGAACATCCTGAAATAACAAAGCAGCTTAAAAAATCTTTCCCAACGAGTTTAGATAGTATCAGTAAACCAATTATTAACCTCGGTGGGCGTTTGTATACCAATATTGAGTTTTACGACGATCTTTTAGAGACCTTGAACAAAGACTAGCTTATTTTTGATATGGATGGAGTATAGCGGCTTAAAAAGTCTTCGAGTCAACAACTATTATTTATAAAACTAAAATGGCCCGACATTTCAATGTCGGGCCATTTTAGTGATTTTATAGTAAGACAATCTAATCCCTCAGGGAAATTTCCTCCATGGTCCCATCGGGATAGGTCAGCGAAGCTAAATCATCACAACTACCATCGCCAAAGTCTACGGAGACCAAAAGGCCATTCTTAGAAAGTTTAAGCACTCCTTTGCCAGCATACTCACAGGGTAAAATAGTTTCAAGCTGGTCCGCTACAACAGCAATGTAAGTAGTATCACCACTAGTTACAGTCCATTCACCATCCAAGGTTATTGTTTGCTGTTCTATATTGTCAAGAACGAATCCTATAATCCTAGTCCCATTCTCCTTGATTACCTGGCCATCGTCCATGATTACCTGCATATCACTTTCAATAGTAAATTGTATGCTATTTAAATTATTGCCAAAAATGAAGGTCTTAGTACCCGCAATGGCAGTTTCACCGACCGTAAAATCAGAATAGGTAACGTTGATCGT
The DNA here is from genome assembly GCA_965238025.1 of Aggregatimonas sp. Classification (GTDB taxonomy): domain Bacteria; phylum Bacteroidota; class Bacteroidia; order Flavobacteriales; family Flavobacteriaceae; genus Pelagihabitans. Next base: position 3,326,699 of record OZ250162.1, read on the forward strand.
GGTAAAATCGGCAGTAACACTATAACTGGCGGTGATCATTCCATTAATGGGTTCGCTACCATCAACTATACAGTTGTTAAAAGTTATGATAGTGGTTAGCCCAGAAGTTTCCGTTTGATGGCATTCCGGCATTTTACCCGTAGGGTTTGCACTGAAAACATCTACAAGAAACTCGTCGGTTATTCCAAATAGTTTATTGGCATCTAAGACAGTTTTAACCTCGATTGCGGTAAAATCAGCGTCGATGTTCATTGGGTTTTCCAAGTCTTCACTGCAGGCCGAAATGGCCAGACACAGAACAAAAACCCAAGCAACCCTAAAAGTGTTAGTCATAAGGTCTTTCATGGTATATTTTTTTGGTTTTGGATATATATAACGAAAAATCACCCTCTTTAGTACCTAGTTTAGGGCTGGGCAACGTATTAAAATGTTAATTTTTTCTGTTACAAATAACTGAATAAAAGGGTATTATCCTATTTTCCGTACTATTATTCGATATCCAAGTTAAAAGAATGGAATATTTTATAAGAATCGTATACGATTTAGTATATTGGTGATATGGCCAAGGTAACTTTTAGGGATAGCGTACGCCAACATTTGCTCGAACAAATGCGCTTAGGTAATTTGAATGCGGGTGACTCTGTTAATCTTGCCGCTTTATCCCGGGAATTATCGGTTAGCGTTACCCCTATCCGTGAGGCGCTGACCCAATTGCAGCAATCCCAGGTAATCGAGGCTATTCCGAATCGGGGGTTTTTTATCAAAGAACTAAGTCATGATGAGGCTAAAAACCTCTATGAAATTGTAGCCCAATTGGAAGTATTGGCATTAGAACAGTCCGTTTTTGATGAGGGCACTATTGTCAATTTACGACGGCAACAGCAAATAATACAACAAGCGCAGGAGCCCCTAGACCGCATTAATGCATACATGGACTTTCATAATCTCCTGACAAAGAATTACAAGAATGTTGTTGCCCAGCAAATTCTTGGCGACTTGAAAACGAGGGTCTTTCTTTATGAAAAAGCTTTTATGTCGGATGAATCTTTTTACTACAATTCCGACAACCAACATGAGGCGATTATATCGGCCATTGAAGAAGACAATGTGCCATCGGCCGCCTTGGTACTTAAAATGAATTGGCTATTGGTTCAGGATTATATTGAAAAGCAGCTGGTGGTTTTATAAATCAATCTTCTGGAAACAGGCTCTTATCCAATCCTGGAATCAATTTCAAAGCATTTTTGTAGTATACTTTTTTCAGGACCTCATCAGGAAGGTCAAGTCCGTACATGGCCCAAAATGCATGGTACTTTTTATAGTACGGAAAGTACTCATCGTCAGATTCCAATACCCTAAAATAGGTCGGGAATTCCTCTGGTTTCCAACTATCCTTACCAAAAAGGATTCGGTCTTGGTATTTAATAAAAAAGGCCTTGGCATTACGGGGCTGCCGACCTAATTCAGCAATAACAGCCGCAATACCAACATTCATATTGGGAATTTCATCCAGCAACTGCCCCAATTTTTCAAGATTGTTGGCGTACCAACCCATATGTGCATTGATGAATTTGGTTTTCGGATGTTTTTTAAACATACGGTGCTGCTCGTCTATAATTTGTTGCCAAGGCACGGGATCAGTATCCGACCGTTTTCTTCTTGGACGGGTCTTCAGCTCTAACCATCGCTCGTTATCACCATCCATAGCATCCCAGAACGATTTTGGGTCTGCGGCATGAATCAATACCGGAATGCCCAATTCTCCGCATTTTGCCCAAATAGGATCAAGACGCGGATCATCAATCCGCACCCTATTGCCATCGGCATCCTTATATCGCAATCCAAGACTTTTATAGATTTTAAGGCCTTTTGCTCCATTCTTAATATCTTCTTCCAACTGGGCAACGGCCTTTTCGGGCCAGCCCTCCTTCTCTACTCCATCAAAATCAACATTCGCAAAGACCACAAAACGATTGGGATAATTTTTTTGGATGCTCTCCACTTTACTTTTCAAATTAGTGCCAGATCCCCCACTCAGATTTACCATAATCCCCTCATTCAGTTGATCCATGTCTGCAATCAAGGAAGTCAACTTTTCTGCTTTCATATTACGCTGATGGCTGTGTACATCTATAAAAGGGAATTTAGCCCTAGGCACCTCCTGCCCCTCTACTACTAAGGTTGACTTGGGATTATACTCCTCAAAGCTCATTTCCTGGGCGTTGGCAAACACGATGACAATACAATAAAAAATACCTATTAATTTGATTTTCATATAACTAATATTAATTATCTATTTATTTGATTTAAATGATTATAATCCGTCTTGGTGTCAATATCCAATGTCTTTGCGCCGGCATTTAATAGGAAAATATCATGGCCTTCTTGTCTTAAAAGCTCTTTTGCCCCATACTCCGAATTTAGTCCCGCGAGTTGTTTAAAATGGGGTTGGCCGAACAGTGCAGGTACACCAGCCTTACCGTCGTAATCGGTTGCAACAATACCTTTTGTCTTCTTTGAAAAAATAGAAAGCATCGTATTGAGATGTTCCGTGTCTATAAAGGGTTGATCCGCCAACATAAGGAGAATAGAAGCATATTCCTCCTGAAGAAGAAAACGCACGCCACAGGAAATGGAACTTCCCATTCCGGTTTGCCAATCTTCATTGGTAAGGGTTATTATATTCGCGGCGAGTGTCCTTTTTATAGCGTCTGAATTGGCTCCGATAACCGCAATAACCTTTTCAAAATCAGATTGAGCTGCCTGATTTATGGTATGTTGTAGTAAGGAATCCTCACCCCACGGCAATAATTGCTTGGGGCTACCCATTCGCACAGAAGCACCCGCAGCGAGAATGATGATGGCATTCTGGGTTTCATTCATACCATCGATCTTAAAAAAGTCGCCTTGTACTTTTCGTACATATAGTGGATTAACAGACTATCCAATAATTTCCTTTTCGGGTGTATTCCAAAAACCGGGATCTTGCATAAAAGGTTGTTTATAGATTCTCTTTCCTGTCGCCGCTTTTAGGGCAATAGCTACAGCAGCACCGGCGGGAGGAAATGTTGGTTCCCCTAACCCGGTAGGACTCAACGTATTTTTAATGAAATAGGTTTCAACGACGGGCGTTTCATTCATACGAATTAAACGGTATTTGTCATAATTGTTGCTTGCCGGGACTCCATTTTCAAAGGTAAAATCCCCATACATGGCATGTCCTACCCCATCAATGGCGCCGCCTTCAATTTGATTTTTGGCACCCAAGGGATTGACCACAATTCCGCAATCGACAGCTACGGTAATCTTTTTGACCACGGGTACGTTATTTTCTAGTACCACATCGGCCACTTCAGCCACATGGGTATTGTGGCAATAGTAGGCGCAAACGCCTTGAAAAACCCCATCCTTAGGAGTTCTATATCCAGATTTCTCAACCGCTAATTTCAATACGTCTTGTAAGCGTTCTGCCGAGTACTGGATTCTATCATCGGTGGTCCCTTTTACCTTTTCAAGCATATCCAAACGCATTTGAACTGGGTCTTTGCCCATATCTTCTGCCAACTCATCCAAGAAACTTTGCTCCGCATAGGAGAGAAAATTAGTATAGGGCGCCCTCCATGCCCCGGTTGTGATATTGCTATCATATTTTGCCACATCTACCTGATAATTTTCTATTGCACCGGCCGGAAAGAAATTAGGAATCAATCCGTACATATTGCTATTTACCGCAGCTTCTTTTAGATGATATCCCGTAATCTCATCATCTTTAATCGAGGCGGCAATACGGTACTTAATGGCCGGACGATATACACCGGTCATCATATCATCTTCCCGAGTGGAAACCATTTTTACCGGTTTGCGAATCTTATCTGAAATTTCTGCAGCCTCGTACACAAAATCCCCATAAAGTCTTCTTCCAAAACCACCGCCCATTCGGGTCATTTCCAGTCGAATATCCTTTACATCCCTACCCAACAAATTTGCGACCGTGCTTGCCGCAGAGGCAGGTGTTTGCACAGGACCTACCAGATGAATTTTTAAATCCGTTACATTGGCATAGAAATTCATGGGTTCCATACAATTGTGGGGCAGGAACGGAGATTCAAAAGTGCGCTCTATAACCTTATCAGCTTGTCGGAATGCTTTTTTCACATCCCCATCTGTGCGAAGATTTTGAAATTTGTTGCCATCCAATAAATCCGTTAAGGCCTTATCATGCGTTTCAGTATTTTCCAAGGGTGTTGCAGCACTCCATTCTGCTTTTAAGGCCTTTTTCCCTTTTATGGCGGCCCATGTATTTTCGGCAATGACCACCACCTTTTCGCTCGGTGCCAAGCGAACGGACCAATCCACTTTTTCCTTGCCCATCATCTCGATTGCCTTTTCCCCAATCTTAACAACATCGATTACCCCCGGAACAGCTTTTGCTTCCGAATCATCATAAGATTCCAATACTTGACCAAAAGCTGGTGGACGCAATACGGCAGCATATACCATCCCATCTGCCTTGTAATCCAATCCGAACAAAGGTTTTCCGGTAATAATCTTATCAATATCCACATTACCGATGTCGGTACCGATCAAGGTGTAGTCCTTTGGGTCTTTCAATGCAATTGTTTCCGCGGGTGGTTGCTCACCTTCCGCCAAAGAGGCAATAAGTGCCGCTCTCTTTTCAGCTCTTTCTTTTTCCAATATAGCGGCTTCATTTGCCACATCGCCATATCCTAATGTTTCTCCTTTTGCGTTTGTAATGACACCCTGTTTTGCAGAACATTCAGAAGCGTCAACTCCCCACTTCGCAGCGGCCGCATCAACCAGCATTTGGCGGGCATAAGCTCCAGTTTGACGTAAGGCATCCCATCCAAATCGAATCGACTGGCTACCGCCTGCCACCTGTCTCGAATAATTTTCCGTATCCAGAATTCCTTGCACCACATTCACATTTGCCCAGGGCACATCAAGTTCTTCGGCAATAATCATGGGCATAGAAGTTTTCACACCTTGGCCGATTTCGGGGTTGGGTGAGAAAAGGGTCACCATACCCTCCTTAGATATTTTAATAAAGGCGTTGAAGTCGTTGTAATCAAGTTTAGAAATGTCGACCGGCATTTTCACATTGTCCTTGCAGGCCGTGAAAAAATTAAAACCGATTAGCATTCCGCCACTGGCAAGTGAAGAAGTTCTTAAAAAAGACCTTCTGCTAAATTTCGTTGGTATTGTAGTTGACATGATTTGCGATTTTAGATTAGGCCATTTTCTTTTTTGCAGCCATAGCAACTGCATTTTCGATTCGATTATAAGATGCGCACCGGCATATATTACCAGTCATTGCGTCTCGAATTTCAGCTCGTGAAGGACTAGGGTTTTGCTCTAAAAAGGCCGAGGCCGTCATGATTTGTCCTGCTTGACAGTAACCACATTGCGGCACATCTACTGCTGCCCAAGCCTGCTGAACCGGATGTGAACCATCTTCCGATAGGCCTTCAATAGTTGTTAGCGATTTGCCTTCTACCGCTTTCATTGTTAGGGAACAGCTGCGAACGGCCACTCCATCTAAATGAACGGTGCACGCTCCGCACTGGGCAATACCGCAACCGTATTTGGTTCCTACAAGATCAAGTTGATCCCTAAGAACCCATAAAACAGGGGTGTCTTCGTTTGTCTCGACTGACGTAGACTTTCCGTTTAAGGTAAGTTGATATGTTGGCATAGGATATAATTTTAGGGTGATTTTTACTGTTAGTCCTGTAAGTTATTAAATTTTATAGGGCAATGGTCTCAATGAAGCGTTAAGGGATTGTTAAACCAGGAAAAATCGGTAAAGCAAATCACATACAAACGGTACAACAGTCATGAAATTACTTTAACAAGCTTTAACATAATTTTTTCGGAATTCGATACTTTCTATGAATTTTGTCCGTTTTGCTAGGTGAACCATTAAATTTTGAAAATGAAAACCTACGCTAAACTACTTCCCTTGTTACTTGTTGTTTTCTTGGTCTTTTCCTGTGGAAATGCCGAAGATGATGTAAACTTTATTCCCAATCTCGGGGAATTGGGAGAAGGCAAACCGGTTGATAATTGTTTGAACCTTGGAACCAATGAATTGGTGCCATCTATTCAGGACCAATTTACGACCCTGCCTGGAAAAGTATCCATCTTTTTTAAAGTTTCTGATGACCAGGGCAATCCCGTTCCTGGGCTGGCAGCGGAAAATTTTACTATTTATGAGCAAGGAAGAAACGACGACTGTTTTAATACCATATCTACCTCGGAATCCCTGGCCCGTATCTCGCCCAATTCACAAATTTTCAGTAACAACAACCTTCTGGTTCTGGATTTGAGTAATAGTGTATTGAGTAGTAGTTTGGCAGAGTTGAAAACTGCTACGATCAGTTTTGTGAACAATGTAATGCCAGCGACAACACAAGAATCATTTAAAATGGCCATTTATTGGTTTGACGGAGAAAACGAGCTTCATTTGCTCAACCAATTAACGGCGGATAAACAGGAGCTGATAGCAGCCATTGACAGTATTACCGATGATATCAGTAACGACCCATCAACAGACTTGTACGGCGCGGTCATTAAATCTACCGATATCGCTACCAAATTGTTGAACGAGAGTATCCAGGGCGATAAAATTGGTGCGGCCTCTATTGTCATCTTTACCGACGGTACGGATCAAGCCTCACGATTTTCACAGGCAGATGCCCAAAAGAAAGTAGATAGTGCGAATCCTAATATCGCCTTCTTTACCATTGGTCTTGGTGCAGAAATTGACACCGAGGTGCTAACGGATATTGGGAAAACCTTTAGCGTTTTTGCCGGAAATAAAGAAGAATTAGAAAATACCTTTAACGATATCTCTTTTCGTGTAGCGGAGCAGGCAAATAGTTTTTACCTGTTCGAGTATTGTAGTCCCAAACGGGATGGCAGCGGGGAAAACAACCTTGCCATACAAGTTCAAAAAAGCGGCAAACAGGGCGCGGTTCAAACGAAATTCAATGCTACCGGCTTTACAGGCGGCTGTGAATAAGGAATTTAATAGTAGAACTTTTTTAAAGGGAGCGTTAAAAGCGCTCCCTTTTTATATCCAAGGCTTTTTTTAAATTCAAATGGCTTATAAAATGCCCCCGAAAACGATATAGTGTCAAAAATTTGAAAATCAAAACATCCTAATCCCAATTTGCAACGTATAAAGCTGTAGAACCATAATATCTAAATGATTTTAAAATGAAAAAAACAGTCTTTATCGGCGCTTTATCAATTCTGGTCCTGTCGTCCTGTGTATCTAAAAAGAAATACGTGGCCTTAGAAACTGACTTGGCCGAAACCAAAAGTGTTTTATCTAAAACACAAGTAGAAAAAGAGGAATTGGAAACCAAAGTTTCTAAAATAGAAGCTCGGGTTGCTGAATACAATGACAAAATCAATTCCTTAAAAGAGGTAAATGACAGCCAATATACCTCAGTGGCCGATGTTGCCGTAATGAGCAATAATACCAAAGCAAAAATGCGCTCTACCTTATCCAAAGTGGATCCCGCAAAATTGGCTGAGGCCAAGACTTTGCAAGATTCTATGAACCTTGCCGTATCATACCACTTGAAAAAGTCAATTGCAGATGAGGAAGACGATATCAATGTAGATATCGACAAGACCGTGGTAATGATCAATATCTCTGACAAGTTATTGTTCAATAGTGGTAGTTACAAGATCAGCAATAAAGCCAATACCATTCTAGAAAAACTGGCTGGTGTAATTAATTCAGAACCGAGCATGGAAGTAATGGTTGAGGGTCATACCGATTCCAGAACCATTAGTACTGAATTATTCAAAGACAATTGGGATCTTAGTGTAAAGCGAGCAACCTCTATAGTACGTACGTTACAAAATAAGTACGATGTAGATCCCGCCAAATTGATTGCAGCGGGGAGAAGCAGTTATGTGCCGCTTGTTGAGAACGACACCAAAGAAAATCGCAGCAAAAACAGACGTACGAAAATTGTTATTATCCCGAATTTGGATAAATTCTTCGCACTTTTAGAAGCTGAGAGCCTTTAAAGACCAGCAATTGACATCAAGAAACACTAAAAAGGGAGGCAATTGCCTCCCTTTTTCATCTAATATGGTCGGGTATTTGATGTATTAGTTGTTATATCCTTAGAACACCCCTTGTTTTAACCCACCTACATCCTAGAGACTATGAAAATGTTTTATGTAAAAAAGAAAGATTATGGATGTACTACACACATTTGTCAGGAACAGTTCCCTTGTTGGGATGCCACGATGGTATAAGATTACTACCTTGTTCATCTTTACCGTTATCGTATTCCTAATATCAGTTTCCCTTTATTTCTTGTTGACCGAAGGGCTATACCGGAAGGTTCAGTTTGGGTATTAGTATAGTTACCGGTAAATCATCGCATTTTTAAAATTGTCTACGCCTTTATCAAGGTCTATTAAAAAGCCATTGATCACAGCATATTTGATTGCCCCATCTTTTTCCAATAAAAAGGTGGGGTTTATACCTACTTCCAAGTTAAGTTCTGGAACTTCATATTTCTTACCAATCAAATGCAGCGGATATGGTGAGAAAAGACTGTTCTTGTCAAAGTTTTCTACCCGAACATAGGTATAGCCATCCTTTAAAACAGCAAAAAGATCCTCTAACTCCCTGATCTGATCTACAGAACTGAGCGATTTTGGGTATATTTTTCCAGGTAGTATCGTATAACCGGAGGCATCTAAAGTCTCATAGCCATAATAGGTTGAAAGATCTCCTAGATCAATAATACGACTGCTATACCAAAAATCAGTACTATTTTCAATGGCGACTTCGGGCCTATTTATACCCAAGTCAATAACATACGGTTGCCCCAAAAGCTCATAGGTAGCATTTTCAATTTTTAAATCGAACAGCTTTCTGTCGTTCTCAGGAATTTTTTCATAATCATCCAAGGTAATATCTGAATAGTTGCCCTTGGCGATTGTATAAATTGCAGAAAGAATAGAAACATAATTCAATTTTCTGATTTCCTGTTTTTCAATATCATTTTGATAGCCACCCGATTCAATTAAAATGGTGCTTGTCCCCCATTTTTGAATGTTGTCACCGAAAGCTCGTGGTTCAAAATCATCATTATAACGGCCCACTTGCCCGGGGGCATATTTCTGAATGATATTATTCATAAAAACAATCACCTTCATGGCATCGCCACGGGTTTCGTTTATTTCCTTTTCATAATTGTAGGCCGGAGCTAAATAGGATATGGTGGCCGGTTTCTCGGTACGTTCAGCATTATAATAGGTACTCTGGTCATGGAGGTTGAACCCGAAATCGGCATTTAGGCTATCCCGTACTCTTTTAAGCGTCTTACTTTCAGGGGATTGCAAGCGTAGGGCATCCCTATTGATATCGACACCCAATACATTTCGTCTCTGGTACCTTTCGGCCCCATCAGGATTGAGCATGGGTAAAAAGTGAAGGGTTAGGTTGTTCAGTATTTCTTGCTTAGCCGTTTCAAGGTCGTCACTGGTCAGAAAATTGAAAATGTCAAAAATCGCTTGTGTAGCGGTTGGCTCATTACCATGCATTTGAGACCATAAATATACATTAGTTTTCCCCTGACCTATACTGACCAATGTTAAATCGCGACCCTCAATAGACGTACCCACAACCTTGACCGTGAATTTTGGGTTGGCCCTATATTTTGCCAATAAAGGTTGTAATTGGTGATGCTTAATTCTTCGTTTGTCAAGCGTTGATTCTTTGTATAAATCATATGTTTCATATAGCTGGGAAGTAATAGTTGCTTCCTGGGCAAAAGCAAGTTGGGCAATAAAAAGAAGTAACAATATCATTTTTGTTTTCATATTTCTATTGTTTTATGGGTACAGGGTTGAATTTCAGTTCTTCAGTTGCCGTGCGAACGTTTCTCATAAAATCCTCTCCTGGGTCTGTTTTTTTAGTTCGATACCCTGAATCTTTTTCCAACCAGAGTTCATGCCCTTCAAATTGAGTATACTCGTAATGTCCGATAAGGTATTCAATATCATATTTATCCGATAAATAGTTTACCAGCCAAATATTTGACCGCAACTGCGCTTTGGTCAACGGTAAATCTTCGGTGCCCCCTACGTTTTCGATTCCTATCGCACAATGATTCAGTCCAATAACGTGCCTCGCCATTGTTGTCTCTGGCAACAACCGGTATATGGTACCGTCACGACCTACCATAAACTGGGCACTGACATTAAGTAAGCTGGCATCTTTTATATCGGGTCTGTTCGGCAGTTTAGCGGGATAAAACGTTTCAAATGCTTCTTCAAAAGTTGGGATAACGGTCCAATGCAACACGATCATTTTGGGTATTATCATAGGCTGTTCCTGTTCCAAACCGTAACGATTTGAAAGGTAATCCAAAGTAAGCTGTTTGCGCTCAGCATCAAATAGTATGGGTTTATCAATAATTTCCTTTGATGAAACGCATGAAATAACCAATAAGCATATTCCCCATATAAAAAGACCTTTCATAGTAATGCTATTTTTTAAGCGTATCTACCTTTTCTATCCTGTACTGAATGGTCAGCTTTTTATTGCCCCAGGCCTTGGCACTATCTATGTTCTTCCCCATAAAAATATCGATTTTGTTCCGGTACCGACGGTTCATTTTATCTTTCACCAGGTAAATCCCTTCCAAACCTTCAATTTTAACCTGGGTATTGTGTTTTAAACCTAATGGGATCAAATCCCTTGAAACGGCAATACATTTCATTCCCGGCACCAACGTATCGCCCCAGGCGGCCAGATTAGGGCGCCCATCTGTTTGCCCTCTCACTGAATTGTACGCAGATGCCTTTACAGGTATCGATTTCCATTCATAACCATCATCTACTGCACCGCAGGAAAATAAAAAGATCGAGATTGTTGCCCAAAAAAATTTCTTACCCCCCATTAGTTGTTTTTTAATTGATTTTCCAGCACTAGTAAATCTATATGTTTTTCTTTCCAAAAGACAAACATGTCTTTTGGCGTGGTCGTAAACGGAAAGGAAAAGGCGCTTAGGACAATATCCAGGTCCCCATCAAAATCAACATCGGCGGCATCCATCAAGAACCAACGTCCCCAATTCATTTCTTCAAAAGTATAGGCCGTAAAATCGAACGTACTGGAACTGGTATTCTCTAAATAGTTAAAGGACTGCACGGGACACTCTCCGTAGTTTGGAAAAGTAGCAATTATGGCAATATCAATATCCCCGTCGGCATCAAAATCATTAGCCAGAATCCTTGTTGCCCCGTTCATCGGATAAAAATATTTTTCAGTAAAATGATTACTGCCGTCATTGATGTGAATACGGATGCCGTGGTAGGGTTTGTTTATATAGGAGTCGTCGGCATTGTCCCCATTTGCCGTAATAATGTCATCATCGCCATCGCCATCATAATCAATAAGTTCAAACCAACTCGTGCCATAAACAGGACTAAAACGGAGTACTTTTTCTGCCCAAAATTGCAAATCGTCTTCCTGGTATAGGATATAAATGCTTTCATCACCTTGAGAACTCGCCACAACTAAATCCAATTTCGAATCACCGTTCATATCCTTGGCCAATGTACGCACGATGCCCGGTTGGTTTAAGATTACATTCTTATTAAAACCGTTTTCATTGTTTTTGGTCAGTAGTGAAAGTCGGCCGGTCAGGTGTCCAAATTCTGATACCACCAGTTCTTCTTGCCCATCTCCATTTAGGTCCTTGACAAGCGTATTCACAGGTCTATGTAATTGATTAGCAATCACCTCAGAGCTTTCCTTGACTGTTTTAAAAATCCCTCCCGTAAGCTGCTCCGTTGGAGGCAACTTGCCAATTACCGTAGCGTAAACCACCGAATCGTTCTGATAGTAATCTACAATTGGAGTTTTATATTCGTTTTTAATAATGCTGCTATCCTTGGCGAAATCGTATGCAATGAGATGACTGGATAGCGTTCCCAAAAGCAGCTCATTTGTACGGTCATCGTAATTCATATAGCTATACAAAGAAGTTGGGTTTTCATCCAAATCAATTGCCCGTACCTTAAATTTTTCAATGGTCTGGGCAGGTATTACCCTACCCGGGGTTAATGAATCGGGCGCCAAGGCAATAATGTAATCGTGTAAAAGTTTCCAATCGGTATCACTAATAATCTGCCGGGTTGGATAAATACCCGATTTTAGAATGGCAGCCTGTTCCGAAAAACTATGCCCTTCTTTATAATCAAAACCACTGTTTTTAATCCCCATTCTTGCGGCCATTCTAGGCAGAACATTATTCTCCCAAATATGTTTTGGTAATTCCCCAATTTTTGGGGCTTTATGGCAACTAGCACAATAGGTATTGTATAAAACAACTTCTTTTTTTTGTTTATCTGAACAGGAGTACGTTAAAAGAAGACCAGTAATCAATAATAAGAATTGAGCTTTAAAGGGCATTGGGTAGATTTACGTCTTCAATTATCAAGATAGCCATAGACTTTTTGGCATCCAAAACTAATAGAAAGCTTTTTGTAAATTTACACGCTATGCCGAAAGAAAAAAAACCTGATGTTATAGTTTTTGATACCGATTCCCAGAAATACCACGGGAATATTTTACCGTACGCCAGTGGTGTTGCGGCTCCCAAAATTGTTCCGCCGGATATTACCACTTGGAAGAATGCCAATATAATTTCTGCCAACAATCAGTTTAAGGCGCGATATGAGGATATTCAAACACAATATCGGGAAATGATGGAACAGTTTGAATATAACAACCTTCTATATAGTGCAAAGTATAGTTTTGAACCAATTACAGGGAAAACATATCACTTATATAGAGCCAAGGATCAGAGTGTTTTTCTTTCATTGATTTCTCCAAACGAATGTAATTTTGATTTTGTCGGCAGTTTTAAATTGGGGCCGGACAAGATGTGGGAAAAAATTTAGCTCGTAAAAAGATCGATTGAACAAAAAATAGCGAACCAAACTTCCAACTTACCTTTAATGAAACGATTTTTAAGAATTCTACTAGTACTACTTATTATTTTGGCAATAACCGCCTTTTATAACTACCCAAAATTGAATATTGTCTCTGGTTATGCCGCAAAAAACGCCGCTTCTACCAATTTTATTGCCGGAAGGTCATTCGCCGATATTGCCCAAAATGATAATAACATGCCGTTGATAAAATTGGCCGAAGTAACTGAAACCGATGACCGCGTTTCGGCAAAGGTATTTGGGTTGATGGATCGAAAGACCTTTTGTAGGGAGGGTTTAGGTTGTGTTTTAATCGATGATGAATACGATATAAATACCAAGGTTCCTGTTCCGGAACGCCGCGTAATTGGAGATTCATTACCATTTCCTTATGGTAATCTTGGGGTTAAGGATACCGTTTTTGAAAATGTGGATTATAAAAAATTGACGGACGCCGTTCATGAACTTTTTATTGATAATGAAACACAACGGACGCGAACAGTGCTGGTCGCCTATAAGAACAACATCATTGCCGAAGAATATGCCCCAGGGTTTTCGGCCGATACGCCCATTTTAGGATGGAGTATGACCAAAAGTGTATTGGCGACCTTATATGGTATATTGGAATACCAAGGGAAAATAAATATGGATTATAAGCCTTTTCAGGAACTTGATTTAACGGATGTTATGGGGAAAGATCCAAGGGAATTTATCCCGTTGGACGACTTGATGCGGATGTCGAGCGGCATGGAATGGGATGAGGACTACGCCTCTATCTCGGACGTTACCAAAATGTTGTTTTTGGCCAAGGACATGACCAAGGCCCAAACGAAGACACATTATACATTAGACTCCCCTAAAAAATGGAATTATTCTTCCGGAACCACAAATCTCTTATCAGGTATCTTACGAGGACAGTTCAAGACCTATCAAGAATACTTGGACTTTCCCTATTCGGCGCTTATTGATAGAATGGGAATGAATTCCATGCTTATTGAAGCGGATATGTCCGGTAACTATGTTGGATCTTCATACGGATGGGCAAATACCCGGGATTGGGCAAAATTTGGACTGCTCTATCTGAATAGGGGTAATTGGAACGGGGAACAGATCTTTAGACCAGAATGGGTCGACTACGTTGCTAAACCCACTGCTGGCTCAGACGGAACCTACGGAGCCCACTTTTGGCTAAACGCCGAAGGAAAATACCCAGATGCTCCAAGAGACCTATATTCCGCCAACGGATTTCAAGGGCAACGTGTTTTTATTATTCCTTCCAAAAACCTGGTCATCGTTAGAACAGGGCTTGAGCAAGAACCCGATTTTGATGCGAACGATTTCCTTAAGAATGTATTGGCGGCAATTAACTAAGGGAGTAAATTCAAAGTTTTAATAGTTCTCTCCCAACTTCCATCTTCGGGCTTCCGACTTCCAAATAACAACTTTTAAGAGCTACGCCACAAAATCGCCTTGGCACACAACAATACTTTTGTATTGCCATACACTGGCCGTAAGTTTACTTCATAATAATTAACCAACTAGTTAATTTTTTTCATTTTCATATAGTGTTCTCGTAAAAGGGCCCCGTCTTAATTGACGAGGCTCTTTTTAGATTAATGACTATTTTACTTTTCATTCCGCCGAAGGGCGGAATCTACCGAAACCTTTTCTATTTTTTTATTCTGCTGAAGAACTGAATCCATGTAAAATCAACTTAATTGGTTTCATGAGGGGGTTCCCATCTTCATGGGAACGAAAATAAAATGTACATTATGGAATCCATTTATCACTGCCAAAATCTGGTTTGCGTTTCTCTAAAAAGGCATTGCGCCCTTCTTTGGCTTCTTCGGTACCATAGGCCAAACGAGTTGCCTCTCCGGCAAATACCTGCTGCCCTACCATTCCATCATCCGTAAGGTTCATGGCGAACTTCAACATTTTTATCGAAGTAGGTGATTTTTCTAAAATCTCTTGTGCCCATTGGTACGCGGTAGCTTCCAGTTCATCATGGGGGACAACGGCGTTCACCATCCCCATTTCAAAAGCTTCCTGTGCCGAATAATTCCGGCCTAGGAAGAAGATTTCCCGTGCTTTCTTCTGTCCTACCATCTTTGCCAAGTAGGCAGAGCCGTAGCCCCCATCAAAACTGGTAACATCGGCATCGGTTTGTTTAAAAATAGCGTGTTCCTTACTCGCCAAAGTGATATCACAAACGACATGCAAGCTATGGCCGCCGCCAACGGCCCAACCGGGTACTACAGCGATGACCGCCTTGGGCATAAAACGTATTTGTCGTTGTACCTCAAGAATGTTCAACCGGTGCATGCCATCTTCCCCAACATAACCCTGTTCTCCCCTGGCCTTTTGATCGCCCCCACTACAGAAGGAATATACACCGTCTTTTGTTGAGGGTCCTTCTGCCGAAAGCATAACTACCCCGATGGAAGTATCTTCTTGTGCATCATAAAATGCCTTGTACAACTCACTTGTGGTTTTGGGACGGAAGGCGTTACGCACATTGGGTCGGTTAAAGGCGATGCGTGCTACGCCATTGTATTTTTTATAGGTGATATCTTCAAATTCGATAGCGGTTTGCCAATTGGGAGTGTTCATGATCAACATTTTAATTTAGGTCATAAAGATAATGTACTATTATCAGTTCGGTAGATTTGAATACCCGAAAACGATATTTGTAGTTGCACATTTTAACTACATTTGGGTTGCTAGTCTAATTAATTTCGGTTATGAATCCATTTTCAGAACAAAATTTTGCGCTGCTGTTAAAAAATCCGGAAATAGCTGAAGCCCTTGAAGACATCTCTGTTTATAAGAAATATCCAAAAGATCATATTTTGTTTGAAGCCGGAAGCATTTGCAATCATCTTTATATTATTTTATCCGGGATTGCACGGGTCTTTTATTTTAATGAGCACCGGGATATAACGGTATATTTTGCCAAGGAACAGGAAACCATTACGGCAATTGATAGCTTTATTCCCCGTAAAGAAAGCAAATACAATATTGAGGCCCTAGAAGATTTAGAGGTTATGGCCATTACCTATGAAGATTTGGAAAATCTCTTTGAATCCAGCCCCAAATATGAGCGTTTCGGTAGATTGTTCATGCAACAGGTCTATATGGATTTATGCGAACGCCTCGACGATCTTCAACTTAACAATGCTCAACAACGTTATAATAACCTTTTAAAAAAACATCCAGAACTCTTTCAAAGAGTATCACTAAAGTATATCGCCTCTTTTTTGAGTATTACCCCAGAAACGCTAAGCCGAATCAGAGGAAAATAAGGAGCCTCCCCTATTTAGCCCTTATCTCGTTCTTGATAAATATCAAGTGTATCTAATCGCTTAGCTGATATCTTTGGAGCTATATAATACTGAAAGGATACGAAATGAAGAAAATTCTAATAATAGATGGCCATCCCGATGTGGAAAGTTACAACAAAGCACTGGCAGACGCTTATAAAAAAGGGGCTGGAAATTCTGAAGCCGAAGTAAAGGAAATAAATATCAGGGATTTGAAATTCGATGTGGATTTGAAATATGGGTATAGAAAAAGAGTCGAACTGGAACCTGACCTGCTCAAGGCCCAAGAACAAATCAAATGGGCGGATCATTTGGTTTGGGTGTATCCCGTCTGGTGGGGCTCCGTACCGGCCATAATGAAGGGTTTTATTGATCGGGTCTTTCTTCCCGGTTTTGCCTTTAAAAAAAGGGAGAACTCCGTTTGGTGGGATAAGCATCTGAGTGGCAAGACTGCCCGCTTAATTTGTACCATGGATCAGCCTACCTGGTATTACCGGTGGATTAATGGTATGCCCAGCCACCGGGCTATGAAAAAACTGACCATGCACTTTGTAGGAATAAAAAAAGTAAAGATTACGTCCATAGGCCCGTTACGACTCTCCTCGGACAAGTTTCGTGAAAAGTGGCTGGCCAAAGTCGAAAGAATGGGGAAACATAAACAATAATAAAATTGTAACTTCTTGGAAAGTTTAAGTGTCTAAAGCTGAAACCCATACGCGGTCCATTAAAATAAATTGAATGCCACAAAAATCGTACTTGTTAATTTTGGCCGTTTTGGGACTCATCAACGGGGTCGTTCTCTTATTATTTTTCCTTTTTGGCGCAAAAAAAAGGCAGCAGCATATTTATTTTCTTGCCGGACTTTTTTTAGCCCTAACTATAAAAATTTCGAAATCGATTGTATTTCAGCTACAACTCAATGATGGTTATATACAGGCCTATTTGGCCATAAGTATCCTTGCCGGTTTCTTAATTGGACCGTTGATGTATTTATATATACTATATTATATCGGGGTAGAACCAAAATATACCAAGTGGCAAGGCCATTTGGTCTTAAATACTATTTTCATAATTTCCATACTGTTTGTATACCCGTATTGGGATTATACAGACTTATGGCGCGAAAAGATTATATTTCTACTGTACCTACAGCGTATTGCTTATTTGTTAATTACAGGTATTATGCTTTATAAGATGGGGATGATACCCTTATTGATAAAAGGATGCGCTTTTAGAAACGCTAATTGGTTAAAGGGGGTTTATTGGGGAATGGTGTTATTATGGATCGGAAGCACCATTATCTTATTGGGTTATGGAACCCGACTTGTCACCATGGTTCTCTTTTTGTTCATGCTTTATTCACTTTTGGTGATTCTCATCAATTCATCCAATGCAAATCAACTGATTCTATATCTTCCTAAAGCTAAATATGGGGGTAAATTGTTGAATGGCCAAGATTTACCGCACTTGCTCCAAAAACTGACCGACCGATTGGCAGAAGAAGAAATATATACAGATCCCAACCTTAAAATTAAGGATATAGCCAAATTACTTAATATACCGTCCCGTCAACTCTCTCAAGTAATTAATGAAAAGCTGAACAAAAATTTTAATCAATATATAAACGAATTCCGGATAAATAAAGCAAAGGAACTTATTCTCGAAAATAGGAATTATACTTTGGAGGCGATTGGTAACGAGAGTGGGTTCAAATCAAAATCGACTTTCTTTTCTGCATTTAAAAAACATACAGGTAAAACCCCCAACGAGTTTAAAAAGGAGGTAAAGTAGTTTGAAATCACGATTCCGAACTAATTCCATACTCCGGTTTTAAAAACTTTTTTTCTATTTCCATAAGTTAGTATTTCACAAATACAATACTATTATGGGAAAAAGACATCTAATTACTATTGGAACTATCCTTGTCTTATTGGCAAGTGGTTGTAAAAATGAGGAGCATGGCAGCTGTGGTTGGCAAAAAGTTTTTGTAAACAACCCGGACGGGTCGGCCGCTTTTGGGGACAAACAAGAGCTGGTTGAAGCGGTCAGGGCGGGTTATTCTGTGCGTATTGGTTTTGGCAGAGAGACCTTTCGCCATTATGCAAATGCTAATTTTTTAACCGTTGTGGATGGAGAAAAGTTCAAAGGGGAAGTATTTGCCCAAATTTCTACTATTATCGGTCAAAGACCAACGGTTGACAACGACAGCCTTAAAATGAAGTTCAGGACTTGGAACCATTGGAATAAAATGGTCGGTACGAATGGGTATACTCTAGGGTTTATGACGAATTATCAAAAAGACACTTTAGTGGGCGGTAATAAGGATCGTTATGGAGCTACCAGTTGGTATGTTGAGTATCCATGCCATCGAAAAATGTAACGCCCATTTATCAAAACTAAAAACTAAAAAACCCAACCGTAAACCACCTCGGGGCAAGCCCGAGGCATTCGTAAGAACGTAAACTTAAAATTTCGAGGCAAGCCTCGGAGCATTTAAATCTCGATTATCGAGTAAAACTTTTCGACAACATCGTGTTACTCTTCTTTTTTGTAGCTTTCGTTATTATAATCTTATTAATTCTTGTAATAACATGATATTAACCCCTGAAATAAAAACGTATAGCGATAAAAGTGTACTCTGCTGGCTTGCAACCGCATCTACTGAAAACGTCCCAAATGTTTCCCCAAAAGAAATATTCACCTATTATGGAACGAATAGTATCATAATTGCGAACATTGCCTCTCCTCAAACCGTCAAGAATATCAATAATAATGAAAATGTATGTGTCAGTTTTATAGATGTTCTTGTTCAAAAGGGATTTCAGCTTAAAGGAAAAGCAAAAATCATAGGAAAATCAGATATCGAATTCCCTAAATTGGAGAAGATATTGCTTAAGATGACTATGGGGAAATTCCCTTTCGCCTCTGTTACCAAAATCACTGTTGAACAGGTAAAGCCCATCATAGCTCCAAAATATCTACTGTATCCCGAAACTACGGAGCAAGATCAAATTGAAAGCGCAAAAAAGCTGTATGGAATCTAAGATACTAAAGGAGACTGTTCATTAAATGAAAGAAAACACCAAACATATTCAATTTCGAAATACACAAAACCCTATTGCCCAATTCGATCTTATTAAATTGGAAAAAATACTACAAAGAGAGTACGATGACCATTCCCCTACCGAGTTACACATAGTTGAGTTCTATCTCCTCATTTTCATAGAAGATGGGCATGGTTATCATACGATTGACTTTACCGATTACAAATGCTCAAAAGGCACCTTGCTAACGATTAGACAAGATCAAATTCATAAGTTTTTTCGAAGTGGTGATTTAAAAGGTAGCATATTGCTTTTTACAGATGATTTCTTGGTCAGTTATCTTGAGAAAACCGAGTCGCAGAAAACGATTCTTCTATTCAACGAATTATTGGGGGCGCCAAAATTACAGTTGAATGATTCGGAGTTTAAAAATATTAGTCAAATTGTTAAACGAATTGAAAATGAATATTTCAAAATCGGCGACGATCATTCGTTGGGTATCATAAGAAGTGAGCTACACATTTTAATAGCTCAGCTGTTCAGGGCGAAGGCAAAAAGGGAACAAATCAACTTTGAAAAGAAATATCTTAGAGAATTTGTTCAATTTCAAGATTTAGTTGAAAAAAAGGTATCAGAAACCTCCAGAGTACAAGACTTTGCAAAGCATATGGGCATGAGCACCAAAACCTTGAATACGATTACCAAAAGCGTTATTCATAAAACAGCGAAAGAATTTGTAGATGAAGTCCGAACCAAACAAATCAAACGGCTGCTTATCAACACCAAACTTTCAATAAAGGAAATCGCTTATCGATCCGGATTTGAGGAAACCACTAATTTTTATAAATATTTTAAACGACAGACCCAAACCACTCCGGAGCAATTTAGAGCTGCCTACTAATTACTTTCCCATTTTTACAGTACTTACTCCTTTTTTGATACCTCCTTCAAAGAGCAACCCATTTATTTTTGCATCATAATACAAACAAGAAAATAGTTAAAAATGAAAAACAGTCTTATCCTTTCTTTACTTGTTGCCGGTTTGTTGTTAGTTGGTTGCGGAGAAAAGAAAAAATCAAATACACCTATTGAAGAACCTAAAAAAGAAGAAAAAATGGAATTGTCGAACAAAGAAAAAGTAATCGCGCTACTAAATAGTTTTAACACAGGCGACCAAACCCCGGTCTCTTACATTAACCCGAACAAGTATATTCAACATAATTTGGCAGTTGGTGATGGTTTAGCTGGGTTTGGTGAAATTATGCATAATGCGCCCGAAGGAGGTTTTAAAGCCAATGTTATACGAGCTTTTCAAGATGGCGATTATGTTATAGCCCATACCGAATATGACTTCTTTGGACCCAAAGCAGCTTTTGATGTATTCCGTTTTGAAGATGGTCAAATCGTAGAACATTGGGATAACCTAGCAGAAGTAGCCTCACCCAACCCAAGTGGCAGAACCCAGTTTGATGGAGCTACCGATATAAGCGATAAAGAAAAAACAATCGCCAACAAAAAGGTAGTGGAGACCTTTATCCATGAAGTATTGTTAAACGGCAAAATGGATAACCTAAATACCTTGGTGAACCCTACCAATTACATTCAACATAACTCGGCAGTTGCCGATGGTTTAGACGGTTTGGGAGCTGCGCTAAAGTATTTTGCCGAAAACGATATGGTCATGATCTATGACAAAGTGCACAAGGTATTGGGAGAAGGTAATTTTGTATTGACCATGAGCGAAGGTAAATTCGGGAAGGCACCGGGCGACCATGTGGCGTACTACGATTTATTCCGATTGGAAGATGGTCAAATCGTGGAACACTGGGATGTGATTCAGCCAATTCCTACCAAGTCTGAATGGAAGAATGAAAACGGTAAATTTTAAAGATGAAAATAAAGCGTTTATTAATCGTACTAGCCTTTGTTGGGATTTTTACAATGGGCTATTCACAAAATGAGGAAACCATGAAACCTTATGTTATTGAAGTTACCACTTTTAAGTACAAGACAACGGCAGATGTGAATGCGTTTTGGGCAAGAGATGCCGAAATAGAAGCGGATTATACCAGTATGCAACCCGGTTATATCAGTAGGGAAAGTGGTTACTCGCCCGACAATAATGAAGTAGTCGTGGTGGTAAGATGGCGTACGGATGAAGATGCCAATGCCTCAATGAATAAATTCATGAGCGATGCATCTGTCGAAGATTATGCTGCTATGATCGATGGTGCTTCTATGAAAATGGCAAGATATACCGTAAAATAGCTGATACCAGTTTCAATATTAACAACATAGTTTTAGGTGGAAGGCCGTCTCAATTTAGGCGGCTTTTCCTTTATAGAATTAACTTAAAGAAGTAAAAATGAATGCAATAAAAAGCAATAGTATAGAAAGCATACTCAATAGACTGCATAAAGATGCCAAAAACGATTATATGCGAATCGGTAAAGGTGTGGTAAAATCTATCTTTCGTCCCATGCAACCCGCAGATTTCGAGCATGCCTATTTGCCCATTACGAGGGAACAAGGACAATCGATCCGGGAACTGATTCTAAAAAACAACTGCCAAAATGTTGTTGAATTTGGTACTTCTTTCGGGATATCGACCATTTATTTGGCTGATGCCGTTCGCCAAACAGGCGGCAAAGTAATTACTACTGAGCTATTGGAAAGTAAGGGCAACAGGGCCATGCAAAATATTAAAGATGCAGGCTTGTTAGACTATGTTGAGCTAAGAATAGGCGACGCCATGCAAACGTTAAAAGAACATGCCTCCCCAATAGACTTCTTATTTCTAGATGGTTGGAAGGATCTCTATTTACCATTATTCCAGCTGTTAGAACCCTTGTTTCATTCTGGTACCCTAATCTATGCCGATAATATGGATATGGCAGGTACACGTCCCTATGCTGACTATGTATCAGATAAAAAAGAAAATTATGCTACCAAAGCGGTAGATGGTGGGAAAGCGTTCCTCACTTTCGTTTCTTAGTACTCAATA
Organism: Aggregatimonas sp.; assembly: GCA_965238025.1. GTDB lineage: Bacteria > Bacteroidota > Bacteroidia > Flavobacteriales > Flavobacteriaceae > Pelagihabitans. The sequence continues at coordinate 3,349,069 of OZ250162.1, forward strand.
GCAAGAATCAACAGCAATCTATCCCAAATAGACAGATTAACTACCTAAAATAAACTCAAAATAGTGCCTTAGTACCTCCTCTGGAGCCTCAATCAAAGGAAAATGACCGATATCGTTTAGTACCACGATATCGGCATTGGGAACAATTTCTTTGTACCGATTTACCATCTGCTGGCCAGAAATAGGGTCATACGCCCCATTAATAAGCCGAACAGGGATCTGCGCTTTCTCGATGGCACCGATCCATCGTTCCCGATTTTGCACCCGCTCTTTCATATATCGAATCAGTAGATGGACTATTGCCTTGCCGTTATTGTAATTCATTAAATCCCAAAATTCATCCAATTCCTCTTCGGTGGGTTGTGTTTTCCGGCCAAAAATCTTTTTAAAATTATTTCCCAGTTTTTTCCGACTAAAAAAACGGGCAACGATCCTACCAATAGGGCTCATTAATAATTTCTGAATCAACAAAGGACTATGTGCTTCTGGGAATATTCCACCGTTTAACAGGCAAAGAGATGTTATTTCTGGGCCGTCCTGCTTGTTTTGAAGACGGTCATGATAGCGCGCCAATAGTTCCTGGGCTACGGTATCTCCATAATCATGACAGATAATCCGGACCTGTTTCACTTGCTTATACGCCAAAAATTCTTCAAACAGATCTGCCTGATCAAAAATACTGTAGGCATATTTCTCAGGTTTATCTGAAAGTCCAAAGCCAATCATATCGAGCGTTAACACCCTATTTTTGGTGGTTAATTCTCCCCACATTTTTGACCAATCATACGAGGCGGTAGGAAAACCATGAATAAGCAGTATTGCATCCCCACTTCCCTCGTCAACAGTAAAAATGTTGTGGGTGTTATAGTTAAAAAATTGCTCTTTATTTTTCCACTGTGATAAGGTCATGAATATATGTTTTTCAGTAGTGTGTTATACATTATTTTTTGTTTAGAATGGATATGCCTTACTAGCTCGATAATAGAAAGTTCGCCAAGGACCATAAAATTAGTATTAAATAATAAAGTTGGACAATGTTTAGGTTGAACAGTGCTGCAAGCCTTTCTAATACCATACGCTCCATAATCCATTTGGGCATGTATTCGGCACTAACCATTGGTTAGAAAGGCAATGACCTTAATCATAGTTTCGTAAAACATATAGTAAAAACAAAACTGTTAAAAACTCTTGAAAACACATTACATTTAACTATTGAAATTTCTTTCAAAATGTCGAACTTAGTAATCAACCGTTTACAGGGAATTCAAACACCTAGTAGCGAATGGATATTAATCATTAAAAATAACTTATGTCGAAACCAAAGACAGCTTTTATTTCATATAAATGGGAAAGTGATGAACTCAATTCATGGGTGGAAAATTTTGCTAAAGATTTAAGGCAAAATGGCATAGATGCCTTACTGGACAAATGGGAAGTTAAATATGGTGAATCGTTCATTGAGTATATGGAATCTAAAATCCCCGATGCCGATTACTTTTTATTTATTGTTTCGGACGGTTCAAAAAAATCTATTGAATCTGCATCAAACAAGGGTGGAGCGGTTAAATTTGAAGTTCAACTTGCCAAAGCACAAGTAATTAGTGGAGATGATTTGAAATTTATTCCTATAATATATAATGGTATAGAATCTTACCCTAAAAGGTTACGAGGCACGAGGTATGCGAACTTTTCTGACCAAACAAAATACAAAGAAAATCTAACGGACTTAATAAGAGACATTAAAGGAGATATTTCAAAACCTCCAATCATTGGGTATGGAAAATTACAGTATGACACAAAAACCTATCGTTTATTTCCTGCTGAAAAGGGTTCTCCTATAGGAGCTATGATGGAAACAATTGAACCTTATGTTGGTTTTCCATTTTATAGTGAGGAAAGTGATTACAAATCTTTTTGGCCTATTAGAGTGAATGAAGATAGGACTCTCAGGTTCAACAAGATTTTAGAATTTATTCAAAACCGAGCTTATAGAAAACATATTATTCCTATTGTAAAAGCTTCACCAGATAAAATACATTCCTTTAAAGAGGATTTAAGCGAATTTAATGATGATCAATTAGATGAACATTTATATACTCAGTTACGAATGGTTTTGAGGGACGGAACGAACGAAGTTGCAAATAAACTATTTCAGAATCATCCAGAAGTATTTGAAAACTATATGAAGTTAGAGAAGGATTTTTGGCACGTAAAAAAAACAATGCCCAACATTATTTTTAAATTGAAATTAAGACATGATCGAAATATTCTATTAAAAAACTGTTCTATTTCTATTTCTATCCTAGGTGATTTGTATGATATAATGCTAGACAACTTAAGAATCATTTCAGAAAACACACTTGGAAACTATATACCTGGTACAAAATTGAACCTTAAACTTGGTGACCTTGATCCAGAAATGGATGTCACCCTAAAAATTTGGTATAATTATATCCCACTAGCATCCAAATTTGACCCCAAACCTATCCATATTCAATTTGAAAAAACTAAGGGAATAAAAATACATTCTTTATCAGCAGATGGAGTAAAACTTGAAAAAGTAGAAGGCATGATCATTGATAAAAAAGTTTACGAGCCGTATTTGGATTGTTTAGATATAGATAACGATCTATAACAAACTTCATCAAATTTACAATTCGATAGTTTAGGAGAAATTAATGATAAAATTGCAAATTATTTAAGTGCGTATCTGAAAATCAGATACATTTTAACCTCTTAATATTTGTATACAAACCGATAACAAAACCGCCTTACCCCCTATTCTTTTCTTCAATCCATTTGGCCATATACTTGGTACTGGCCATCGTTTGGTGCTGTATCAAGGCCCCAACAAAATTTTGTGAACGGTGTTGTCGTAGATTTGTAGTGATTTCCTGTAGTCGCTGGAGCAGCTCGTTTTTATGTTCGGTGGGCGTATATAGCGCGTTGAGAAGTGTAATACCATTTTCTTGTGCAGCTCTCCATTTACTGACATCCTGATAAAATGAAATGGCTGCTTGTGCAAAAGCTTCTGCAGTATCGGCGATGGCGCCGTTCCAGGGTAAGTGATCGTGCATGCCTTCCGCTCCAATGCACGTTGTAAGGTTCGGGGTACCGTTTTGCATTCCGGCCAGTAACTTTCCCTTAAGTCCGGCCCCAAAACGTAGCGGTGCCAAATTAATCCGTTTGCTTTGCATGTTTGCATCAAGATCGGTCACCTCGCCTTCCAAATAAAATCCGTTCGCTGGTTTATGCAATTGCATGATTTGCTTGGGTAAATACGAACCATAGATATGGCAATTTACGGTTGGGAGTTCGGCCCGTATCAAAGGCCAGATTTCGTCTTTAAGCCATTTGATAGCATCCAGATTGGGCGTATGCTTTCCCGTACCGATAAATATAAAGTCAGTTCGCTCTTTGTAATCCGGCCATGTTGCCATCATTTCTTCGGTAGGCGCGTCCACTATAAAGGGCAAATGCAACAGGATTTCATTGTCCATTTTTAGGGTGTTCTGTAACAGCTCCATCTCAAAGGAAGAAATGATTAGGGAAAGGTCACAACGATAGATACTAGCAATTTCCCGTTTGGTGATATCGGCCCCAAGCCAATAATCGGTGTCCCAAGTGAGTTCTTTTTTTAGGGCTGTCTCCCGTGTTTTGCGAAGGGAATGCAAATCTTCGGTATCCAATATGCGTAAGGCGTTCGGGGCATGCTCGACTACCCGCCACCCGAATTGTTCCTCCATTAGAAAACGGTCGAACAGTACCATATCGGGTTGTACTTCTTTTAGAAATATATCAAAACTTGGGTTATTTAGGAGAATTGGTTTTTTGGCAATGCCAAGAACGTCCAAATCCATGGAAAGATCAGATTCAGTGGCAGTACTGGCAAAGGTAATTTGGCAGCCATGCTCCAAAAAGAATTGAATCAGGCGTTGCATTCTTCCCCCCGCGGCGGTGGCGCCCGGTTCGGGCCAAACAGTTCCGATGATAAGAAGGTTTTTTTCCATGAATAAAAGAATGAAAAAAGGAATTACATGAAAAAATTAAAAAACAACTGGAACTAACATTGTCAGTAAAAGCCTATCGAGGGGCCTGTTGTTGTTCGGTTGGGCTTCGACAAGCCTGCCCGACTGAAGTCGTTCGGGCAAGCTCAGCGTGACATTCAAGTTCCAAATTAGCCTTTCTCGGAGGTTCATCGGGGCTTTTTTTAAATACACTTCGACTTCGCTCAGTGTGACATTTACTTCGAACCGGTTTTTAGTTAAATTACTTCCCCAGAATTACTCATAGCTGTCATCGAACATCTGACATCCAGTACCCAACACTACATCATGGCAGCAAATTTTTTGGAAATCGCAGAACGCAAACGACGCTCATAATCCTCTTCTAGCCATTCCTTATAATTCTTGGTATTGTTCATAATACAATAGGAATATTGCTTTACCCGAAACTGAATCTCTTCTTTCAGCTGCTTCGCCAAAAGACGGGCATCAAAAACATCTTCGGCATTTTCAACACATATCTGGGCGTGCTGTTCTATACTTTTTTCCAGTACAATTTTAGAACGTAAGCCTTGTGCAAAAATCTTTTTGTATTCGGCCTTGATATCAAATTCGATATTTTCCGATTTGCTGAACTGCGACTTAAGGGCTTCCGGCATCTCGTATACAAACTCTCTTTCGATTTCCTCATCGTTCTTGATATTCTCCAGATAAAAATCGGGGAAATGAAAAATCTCTTGCCAGTCTACTGGGGCATCCCACATGCCAAAGCGGGCTACATTATTACCCATGTCAATGACCGTGAACTCCGATTTTTTTGGCAAAACACGGGAGCCCCGACCAATCATCTGAAAATAAAGTGTTAACGAACGTGTTGCCCTGTTCAGAATAATGGTTTCTACCGTAGGTTCATCAAAACCGGTGGTCAAAATACTTACAGAGGTTAAAATGGCATCCGGGGTTTCCGAAAACCAGGTCAATATTTCCTTTCGCTCCGAGGCCGTATTCTTATTATCGAGATGGCGGATGTTCAGCCCTGCTTTTTTAAAGGTTTCATAAACGTATCTTGACGTATTGATCCCATTATTAAAAATCAAGGTCTTCTTACCCTTCGAAATCTCCGAGTAGGCCGTCATCAGCTTGCTCAACATACTCTGATTGCCATAAAACTCGTCGGAGGATTTTACGGTGTAATCCCCATTTATTCCCAATTTCAAACTTTGCAGGCTTACATCGTAATTATACATATTGGCTTTTGCCAAAAATTTCTTTTTGATCAAGGCCCCTATTGACTCCCCAATTATCAACTTTTGGTAGTTGTCTTTCATTGGGAGTTTAATATTGGAACTCAAGGGAGTTGCAGTAACCCCTAAGATGGTAGAGTTCTCAAAATACTTAAACAATTTACGGAAGGAGTTATAATGTGCCTCATCTATAATGACCAAGCCAATGTTATTGATCTCTACTTTTTCTTCCTGAAGTCTGTTATTGAGGGTCTCGACCATGGCCACAAAACACATGTATTCGTCCTGGTCTTTTAACTCCTTCACCTCACTATTGATGATTTTGTTCTTTACTCCAAATCCGCTGAGCATGGTCGACGTCTGAATACTTAGCTCGATACGATGGGTAAGCACGACCACTTTCTTCTTCTTTTCTTCAATGTATCTTCTGGCTATTTCCGAAAAGACCACCGTTTTACCACCACCGGTCGGCAACTGATAGAGTAGGTTTCCACTCTCGGCTTCCTCCAGATGTTCAAAAATGACATTTAGATCGGTAATCTGATAGTCGTAAAGTGTTTTCTCGGTAGTATCTTTTTGAAGTTCCAAACAGGCAAATCTTTATTAGTACTATTGTAGGGCGGCTTAGCGCTAACCCGAATCTTGCAAAATTAATAGAATTTTATAGGGATGAAAAATATAAAACAGGAAATAATTTTTTCCTTCGCTACTTCTCTGGTAATCAAGTGGGAAGTTAGTCGTTGAAAGCGCAATGAGGGAAAGATAAATTGTGCCATGCTTCCCTGCCCCCTAATCTATAGCATCCAACGCCCTTGAAAACCCTTCTTCAAAAGGCCAATGTCGGTCCTGCGCAAATTGATAGATAGTCACTATACGATTTCTGTAGCTGCCTAACAATCCGTTTAAAGAAACATAATGTACCACTTGGTCAAAGGAGTTCAACATGCTTTTAAAAAAACTATCGGGTAGATTCCTATTGGTAGAATAACTCTGGGCTATTTCCAAATTATACAACATCACATCTGCCACCAAATGTGGTTCTACACCAAGCTTCATGTAATGTTTTATAAATTTCTGCGCGACAGATCGTCGGGCCTTGGGTCGCTTTCTACGAACGGGAAAATATTCGTTGGATATCTTCGTCTTTGCGGCCTGTAATAACTTCTCCTCCTTAGGGTTGAAAACGAAATCGTAGTATTCCTTGACCAAAGGAAAGCGTTCATAAAGGTCGATCAGCTGCTCCTCCAAGGCTGGTTTTTTTAAATCAGAAAGGTACTTTTTTAGTTGTCTTTTACTCATGAACTTGCTTGCTTGACCCTTATTTTTATGGATACTATTCTCCTCGGTAAAACGCTAAGGTTTAGGCTACAAATTTAGTTTATGTCTTAGAAAAAAATGCCGCTATTACTAATAATTGCCCCTATATAGGCCTTTTCTTGCCTAAAAGTACCGGCTTGAAACCGGACAACATCAATAAACCCCCTATCTCAGCCTTTATTCCCAATTTACTTATAAAATATGTATAATAATACCTTAAATCTTTTGGATAAGAGAATATATTAATGTATCATGTAAGCTTAACCATTATACAAACAAATAATACATATGAGGCAACTAAAGATTATCAAGCAGGTAACGAACCGGGAATCAAAATCACTCGACAAGTATTTGCAAGATATCAGCAAAATTGACTTAATCACCGCAAGCGAAGAAGTAGAATTGGCACAAAAAATACGGGATGGGGACCAAGCGGCCCTAGAAAAATTGACTACCGCCAACCTTCGTTTTGTAGTATCAGTAGCAAAACAGTACCAAAACCAAGGACTAACACTCCCAGATTTAATAAATGAAGGTAACGTAGGTCTCGTAAAAGCGGCAAAGCGTTTTGATGAGACACGTGGGTTTAAATTTATATCCTATGCCGTATGGTGGATCCGTCAGTCTATTTTACAAGCATTGGCCGAACAATCACGTGTTGTACGTTTGCCCTTAAATAAAATCGGATCTATCAATAAGATCAAGAAGACTTTTTCTTATTTAGAACAGGCACACGAACGTCCGCCCTCTGCAGAGGAAATCGCGAAGGAATTGGAGATGACGGTGAACGAGGTTAGGCAATCGCTTAAAAACTCAGGGCGTCACGTATCTATGGATGCACCCTTAAGGGAAGGGGAAGATTCTAACCTATATGACGTACTACGCTCGGGAGAATCGCCAAGACCGGATAATATTTTGATGCAGCAGTCCCTTAATACGGAAATCAATAGGGCATTGGAGACCTTGTCGCCGCGAGAAGCAGATGTGGTAAAACTATACTACGGGATAGGTGATCAACAGTCGATGACCTTGGCCGAAATCGGGCTTACTTTTGACCTGACCAGGGAAAGGGTACGTCAGATTAGGGAAAAGGCTATTCGTAAACTACGCCATAATTCAAGAAGTAAAATGTTGAAGACCTATTTGGGTTAAGCCATTTGAAAACAATAAAAAAAGGGTCACGCTATAGCGTGACCCTTTTTTGTTGATACTAATACGTTTTTTGCAACTTAAGAATAATTCAATCTACTGATTTCAGAATCGCTAAGGATTTCATTCAAACTTTCGATGAAGTTCATGTACGCTGCATTGTCTGGGTTTTGATTTGCCATAAGAGTAGGTTTTAAGAAATGGTGTGCAGGGGATTGAACTACATATAGTCCAACTCTGCTAATTCGTTTAAACTTAAAATTTCGTTGAGATCTTGAAGGAAATCTAAATATTCCTCGCCGTAAGTGTCATATAACATATTAGGAACTGTGTTAGGTTAATGATTAAGATTTGGGCTTTTGTATTTGTGTTTGCTTATTATGATATAAACTTATCCAAAACAAAACGGGACAACAATAAAATGTGGTGAAGCATTAGGATTTTGTTGTGAACCCGATGAACTGCATAGCGACCCTCGTTGAACGGTACATTTCTTCGATGAAAAAATAAAAAAACTAAAATTTCACCCCATAGGTAAAACCTGCCGAGACGGCCCAAAAGAAATTTCCACTATCAAAAATAAATTCCTGTCTTGTCAGACCCAGATTGGTTTTATACACGTTCGGATTTGTTTTTCCAGTAAATTGGTATTCGAGCAAGAGCTGTTGCGATTCGATAAAAAGAAGGGTTTCGGCAAAAAGGGTGTCCGCGCTTCGTAATTGTTTTAATTCCGGGGCAAAGCCCATACCTATGGTAGCTCCCAAATAATTATCGCCGTCTTTTAGATATTTTCTGGCTAATAATGTTCCCGACAGACCGGTCTTCTGATTTGTTGGGGTAACGTAGGGGCGCAATGAGAAATAGTAATTACCTTGGTAAAGGCCTACCGAACCTGTATAGATGTTTACATTGGTATCGGCAAAATCCAGATAGCGGATTCCGGCCGAAAGTTCCATTGATTTTGGTAGGTTGGAGTATAATTCTGCCCCTACCCTATGGTCTGGGAAAATTGTAGAGCTTGAATACCCATAGTTTAGGTAGGCATAAAAGGGCTTCGAAAATTTTGGATAGAAGTCAATTTCAAATTGCGTTCCATGTGTGTTGAAACGATTGGCGTAGTTTACCCTAGGAATCAGAGACCCTGCCTTGGTTTCCCTTTTATACTGAATACTAGTGCTAATGGTAGGATCATAAACCACATCAAAAAGTTCAAAAGCATTTGCTATCCGTAACTGATTCTTAAGGCTTTTTGTTTCAATGGAATCTTTTATCCCATCTTCTTTCAGCTTCCCTTTTTGCCCTGCATTATTATTGCTATTAACAGTCGCCTGTTCTAATAATAGCGTAATATCAGAATCATTGGGGAGATAGCCTAGTGCTTTGTTCGCCAAGCCAAGAGCCAAGTAATATTCCTCCGCATAAAGCTCGTTTTTGATTGCCGCCACCCATGCCTCTTTATTTTCACGTTCAATGGAGGTGATTTTATTAAAATGCCCCCTCGCCTTTTCGTATTCCCCATCCCAACTATAAGTACTTGCCAGTAGATTACGGACATCTGTGTAATCTGGATATTTGGTAAGTACATTTTTAAGGGTATCCCTAGCCTGTGTTCGTTTTCCATTAAAGGCTAGGTCCCTGGCCCTAAAGAATGATGCATCTGGGTTTTCAATACCCGCTATTTCCTGCGCAGAAACCATTTTTCCGAACAAAACAAGTATGAGTATCCCAAATATCTTTATCGGTTGCATTATTTACTGGTCAAGTGTAACTAGGCCTTCTTTGTTATCTGCCTTTTTCAATTGGGCCTTTGCCCTATCTATTTTAAGGTTAAGTTCCGTAGACTGTACCTTATTTTTTTCGGCCACCTTTTCAAGTGCAATAGCTTTTTGCGGCTGATCGGTCCAAAAATAAACATCAAAAAGGGCGGCATACCCATCTTCATAAACAGGATACTTTTGAACAGCTTTTTCCAAGATGCCTTCTGCCCTAGCAAAATCTGTTTTCCAGGCATAAATCCTACCCATAAGTATTTCAGTGTCTACATGGCCAGGGATTTCGCTCAAAATATAAGTGCATAACAGCAAGGATCTGTCCCATTCATTATCAAAAGCCAGTTCTTTGGCCGTACTGTACGCATTGTCAAAATCTTTACCATTGAATTCGCTCTCTATCCAAATTAAATCTGTCTTCGAAAATTCTGGGGTCGCCAGAGCAACAAGGGAATTCTTTTTTGGTATGATCTTATCCCGTTCTAGCACATAGGCATTGATCGCCTTGAATTCTTTAAAAGACCGCCTTAAATTATCGGTCAGGGCATCATTGGCATCTAATAATTGTAATTTATCACCAAGCGTATAGGATTTTCTTTTCGTAATGAATTGATTACCAACTATATAATCCTTAATACTTTCTGTATCCCTAAAAAGTGGAATGGCCTTTCCGGTATCGAAAACCGCATTAGAGCGCAGCCCATCGCCTAACCAAGCAACGGTTTTTGGAACTTCCATTTCAAAAGCATTGTCCAGCAGATGTACCAAACTTGGGGCAATATCGACATGGGATGCCAAAGTACTTATCAGTTTTGGCTCTTTTAGCATGGGGCTAAAAATCATCAGCGGTACTTTATACCTTCCTAACTCATCATACTGCGGTAAATCCGTTAGGTTATGACTTCCTGTTATGATAAAGATGGTATTTGAATATTCGGGCTTTTCTGTATAGGAGGTCATGAAATCACCTATGGCATCATCCATATACGTTAAACTTGCAAAAATTTCGCTGTTTTTACGCACAAGCCTTTTTTGTCGGTTTGAAAGTCCTGAATTTGTCAACTGGTCCTGAACCCTTTTTTCAAGTATTTCAAATTCTGGAACTAGATAAGGCTTTTTTGTGCTTAGTGTATAAAACACTTCAAAACTTGGCGAGTCGATTTTTGCATTGCTGGCCGCCCATTTGGAAAAAAGCGCCTTGTCTGGATATCCTAATGTTATACCGGCAGCATCTTTTTCTTGAAGTTCATATCCAACTCCGAAACCTTTTTTATCGAGTACCACATCTACCGATTCTTCTTCCAAAAACTTGTCAAAATGGTGCAATGCCGAGTTACCGCCATAATAGAATCCGGTACGATAGCCATTTTTCTTAAGGAGACCAAAGAGCGTCTGCCGATGAATAAAGCGGTCTGCATTAGTAAAGCCCGCTTCCCCGAAAGGCAAAGAACCCATAATACTAGTAAGGGCTGGGAAACCAACCCCCGAATTGCTTAGAAAATTTTCCCAATAAAGTGATTGCTCTGATAGCGAATTCAAATAAGGTGTAAAACCTGCATATGTAGCATTCTTGCCAATAAAATCAGCACCAAAACCTTCTATAATCAATACTACAATATTTGGTTTCTTTTGTTGAAGGCTGAAATGTTCACCCAATACATCATTCATTTGATAGGGTTTTACCAAGGGGTATTCCTTAGAACCCTCATACGTATTTAAATCCGTCACATGTTCCACAACACTAACCACAAAATGCTGTGTTTTGTTCTCATTGATGGGTTTTTTATCTGAGTTTAGGATGCCCAAAAACAAACTAAACAGGATAATCGTAAACGGATACATCCTACTTACGACCCGATATACCCGTGCCATGCGTTTATGCAAATATGAAAAGACGAAATAGAGTACCGTGCCAATAGAAACTACCGATAATGTGGGTAAAAGGTCTTCTGAGCCTATGGCCAATTTAAGGGTGCTTCCCTCCAGAATTTCATATTCACGAACATAGTATTCTATCAATAAGCCTTCCAAGACAAGCAGCGCGACCAAAATTATTTTAACAGTCTTTAATCCCAAGCCGGCCTTTTTCCCTTCCAGGATATTAAAGACAAAGGCAAGAATCAGTCCTACTAGAGCAGCAAAACCGAGGTGGTGCAGGATCAATAAAAACAAGCTCCTATTCAGAAAACCGTCTAACACCCCGTCAATATATAGGCGTACATTTTGATAGCAGCTTAAAAGAACCAAACAGGCCAAAAAAGATAACACCAAGGGAACAAAGTCCTTTAATGTGCCTCTTTCAATTTCTGTCGGTCTGTTATTTTGTTCTTGCATCTTAAGTAGCTTTCGCAAAACCTTTTCGTACTTGGGAGCCCCAACCGGATTTGACCTTAAATAACTTTTTATAATTACCCCTTACTGCGGCCCATACTACCAGGGGGTGGAATGTAACCGGCTCTATAATGGCACAAAGCATGAGTATCAGGATATCCTTGGTTTTCCTGTACTCGTTATAGGAAAACACATCATTTAGAATCGCATAAAATGAAAACATGATGGAGAACATATAGATAAAGGCCGTAATTGCTATAAAAAATGGCAAATTCAAAATACCCAAATAATAAAATAGTACTATCGTGAAATAGCCAAAAAACTCCAGTAAGGGAGCCATCCATTCATAAAAAAACCAATAAGGATAACTGAGCAATCCCAGTCGACCATATTTTGCATTAAAAAACATATCCCGATGTTTGTAAAGGGTCTCTAGATTACCCCTTGCCCAACGATCCCGTTGGTTCAGTAATATTTTGGTGTCTTCAGGGACTTCGGTCCAACACAGGGAATCAGGAATATATTCGACCGTATATGGAATTTTTTCATCATGCATATAACGTCGCATCTTAAACACGATTTCCATATCCTCGCCTACCGTGGTGGTATCATAACCCCCCACGGCAAGCGCTATCTCTCGATCAAAAAACCCGAAAGCCCCAGAAATAATCAAAAGACTGTCTATTCGTCCCCAAGCCATTCTACCTAAAAGAAATGATCTTGTATACTCTAACAATTGAAAACGGGCGAGCCAATTTTTTGGAAGACGTATCTCTTCTAACCGCCCACCCTGGATTACACAGGAATTTGCCACCCTGATTACACCGCCCACTGCAATCACCTTTTTCTCCGAACGCTGGTAAAAGGCCTTGACAACATGTAATAATGCGTCGGGGAGCAACAAACAGTCTACATCAATACAACCTACATATTTATTGCGGGACAATGCCATACCGGTATTCAGAGCATCTGACTTTCCGCCATTTTCTTTATCGATTACCGTAAGTTTTGAAAACGCTTTGTGCTTGGATTTATATATTCCACGAATAGGTTTGGACTTCCAATTGGGATCTATTTTCTGATCGATTAGCTCCAAATCATAAGCATCGATCATTTTTTGCAAAGTATCATCCTTGCTACCATCATTAACGACCATAACCTCAAAATTCACATAATGAAGTGATAGCAATGATCGAATATTCTCTACGATGGTCATGCCCTCATTATACGCGGGAGCAATTATGGTAATACTAGGCGCAATGGGCGATGCCATAACTTTTGAAAGATCACCAAAGCTGTTTTTGTTCTTGTAATGAATAGAATTTCGGGTGGACAAATAAGCCATACAACAAAACATGGTAAAGAGCACCGTAGTAAACGTAAAGAAGACTACGTTGATGTACTCTAATATGATATTGAATGTCCCGTTATCCACTAAATGTCAACATTTTTAGTTGGTTAGTCTGTTTAATAAATCTGAAATAAAAGAGGTGAACCCTCCGACCTTTTTAGTGCTCTCTTTTTTAGTTTTCAATTTTTCTTCCTTCTCTAGTGAAACTTCAAAATCAATATCAAAGATGCTAGATTCCTTGGGCGGCATTAGTTCCATCATATTCAGGAAACGTTCGTACTCATCAGCATCTCTTTTTTCTTCACCAGATTCAACCCGTTCCGACCTTTCTTTTAATAATTCAAGTGATCTTTTCGCCTTTTTACTGATTTCCTGGTTTGGATCAGAAATAAGTTGTTCCAGAAAATGGATTTCCTTTTCATCACCTATCAGTACAATTTCATCCAGTAAAACTAATTTTGATTCCTTATCACAGTTTCTGAACAGTTCTTCAAATACGCTATAGGGCGAGCTTCCTTCAGGCGCGGAACCATAGGCATCATTTCCTATAAAGCGTTTCATTAAAGCATCTATTCTTTCTTTATTCGTTATTCGATTTTCTTCTTCCATTAATTCTTGTAATAGGGGGATTTCTCTTTCATCGCCGAACAACGCTAGATCGTTAAGCAATTGATCCATTTGGGTAACTTCATTGTCGTGATATGCTGATTTGGGAATGCGCTTAAAATAGGAGTGAATTTTGGCCATCATCTTAGACTCCTTGGCCTCCCATTCGGGACCTTCCATTTTAAGGGAATCATCTTGCTTATAATTGCTGTTTTCTTGGGCAATTTCGTTAAGAAGCCATAATGGCAGCTCTTGGGTCTCTTCTACCTCAATTGTCTCTCTTCCAGTCACGATTTCGCCGATTACCGGAATTTCGGCAAGAGAGGTATAGGAAGTATCTATTTCCTCAACTTCAACCTCTATATTAAAAAGCTCAGAAGATTCTACCTTTGGAATGCGTAGAGGAGGTTGGCCATTATCAAATATCACCTCAAAATCAAAAGTCTTACTCAAATGATCTTTGAAATCATTTGAAATTTCAATTTCGTAGGAAAGAACCTCTTCAAAAACCACTTGAATATCATTCAATTCTAGTTTGGCTTCTTCTGAAATTCCTTTTACTATCTCATAGTGTACTGATAGTTCATTTACATCCGTAATATCCGTTGCGGCTTTAGCAATCGAGGATGGTCCAACTTCCTCAAAATTTACGGTTATGGAGTTGATATCCTCAGAAGGGGTTCCTTCTTTTACTTGATTGGTAACAACTATGGGCAGAAAATCCAGATCCGATGCTATCACCTCAATGTTATTAATGTTCGTATTTTTCCCAGTAAATTCTTTTGGACTATACCTGTCCAAAACTTCCTCAAAAACTACATCTATGTTGTTTAACGGCTTATGCATGGTTTCCAATTTATCGGTATGCTGCTGATATGGCTCCGTTTCAACAACCAACGGAATAAAATCCATAGAAAATGCTTCCTCCAAGGGTTCCTCCTTGATATCATTTTTTAATTCTTCGGATTCAAGTTCATCTAGGACATGATTTGGGTGAAGCCCACTGTTTTCAGACAATTGTTCCTCTTTTGATTTTGCCACCAGTTTCTCCTCATCTTGATCGATGAATAACTCACCATGTTTATTTAAAACTATATCCTCCGGAACCTGGATATTCTGAATATTGGTTATTCCCTTTGTAGGTAATATACTTCCTGGCTTTATCACATTTATAGCACTTAAAGCTTTGTTGGTAACGGCATAGTCGTGTTCCTTATTTTCAATGCTATTCAAGAAAACAAAATCGTTGACCGATCCGAGGATACCTATGGTATCGAGAATGGCAATTTTTATGTCCGTAGAACTTCCCCAGAAGATTTTTTTTAAGGTCGGTAGTGCTTCAAGAATATTAAATGCCCGAATACAGTCTATTGCTCCGGCCTTTATTTGATTATTCTCATGTTTTACTAATTCTATTATTGAGGCCTTGGCATCGTTCTGTGCATAATATTTGATCAGCCGTAATGCAAAGAGCACGACAAATTTGTTGGTTGAGGTCAACCATACCTTAAAACTGGGTGGCCTAAAGTCCGTTTTGTTGCTCAACACTTCCATTAATTTCAATTGTTGCCATTCTGAGATTTTATGGCGTGTAGTATCCAAAAAGTGGTTAACACCTTCCGGATGCAAGGCCACAACTCCTATTTCGGCTTGCTTTCGGATTGTACCGCGCCTATCGTTGACAAACTTGCTGATTTGCTGATACGATTGGTTTACCTCCATTTGGGTAAGTTCCTTTATTCCTGTTGCGACACGTTCCCAGCGCCAACTTTTTAATTTTTTATAGGATTCTTTATGAAGGTCTAAATCTTGAAACAGTTCAAAAAGTCGATCTTGGGCACTACCAGATACGTCTTTTCTCAAATCCAACACTATTTTTGAGACAACCTTACGGGTAAAATCGTCACGGAGCATATCCCGGATTTTGACCTTCAAGTTGACATAATGACTTTTTTCCTCCTTTGTTCCACTTTCATCATGGAAAATAAAAGCACTAATCATTGGGGATAATTCAGTTCTTAAGGTAGAAGCCCTACGTGACTTTCTTGTGATCTTATTTCTAAAAAAGAAAATTGATGTGAAGTACAAAATGGCAATGGCCCCAAACAAAATAGTGAGGTCCCAAATAATGTCCGTATGAATCTTGGGGGCATTAATTAGCGAAATCGCCTGATATGTAATACTGTATATTTTCAAATCACGTTTTGCTCATTTCTCGTTCCAAACGCACCAGCAGCTCAGATGGGTTTACCGGTTTCGATAAAAAATCGTTGGCGCCAAGTTCAAAAGCGCTTAATACATTTTGCTCATTGCCGGCAGAGGAAATTATGACGATAGGAACACTGGACTGAAGTTCCTTTCGGATGTAATCTATCAGCTCAATTCCTGAAAAATATGGCATCATAATGTCGCTTACCACAACATCGGGTAGTTCCTCGTTTAATTGTTCTTTCACTTCTTTGCCATTGCTGCATAGGATAACCTGATAACCGGCTTTTTCGAGTCGAAAACTCAATAAGGAAGCCATTAGCTCATCATCTTCCGCTAGCAATAATTTTATTCTTGACATTATTCTTCTTCTACTTCTTTTTTAGTCTTTCTAATTCCAAATCCATTGCCACTTCGGTATCAGCATATTCCGCTACGAAGCAATCAAAGAGAAAATTCATATGTTTTAAATCCTTATCCGAGTTACAACATTTATCCATTTGCATCACAATTGAGTTTAACTCATAGGTTCGCATCATGGCGAGCCCTGATTTCATTTTATGCAATGAAAAATCCAAGGCATCAAAATCTTTTTGTTGTAGATGGTGCTTTACTTCCCCTATAAACTCCAGTACATTTTGTTTGTATAGACGTACAAGCTCTTCTACGAGTTCTATCTTTTCCAAGCAATCCTTAAAAATGTGATCAAGGCTAAATACATCTGATTCGGTATCTTTTGTTGAAAAGCCGATCAAAGTCGGTTCAAGGCTATCTGTTTTACTTTCGAGGGTATTTTTATTCTTGATCAATTTCAATAGGAGCTCGTCGGGGCTGTATGGCTTTAATATGAAATCGTTAATACCATGTAACTCAGAATTTTTCTTGTCCCTAACCGTGAAATCTGCCGTTAATGCAATGATCGGGGTTTGGCTTATGGCTTTTGTTTTATGCTTTCGAATACATTCCGATACCTCGAACCCGTTCATCCCGGGCATCCTCAAATCCATTAGAACAATATCTATATCTTGTTTTTCCAATAAACCGATACCGAATTTACCGTTGTCTGTCACAAATACTGTACAACCCCAGTTTTTTAAACGTTCTTCAATAAGTCGCTGGTTTAAAGGGTTGTCTTCAAAAACCAATATGCGGCTGCCCTTTATTAGTTTGGCAGCATCTCTAAGGTGATCCTTGGCAGTATTGTTTTTTCGAATTTTGGTCTTGTCTCCCTCAGCAAATGGTAAAAAGAACGTAAAGGTCGTTCCCTTGCCCAGGTTACTGGCGACAGAAATATCGCCATTCAGGTTGGTAATGATTTGTTTTACGATGCTAAGGCCAAGTCCTGTTCCACCATACGATTTGTTAGTATTGGCTGCCCCTTGTCGAAAAGAATCGAAAATAAAGGGCAAATGCTCCTTCTCTATTCCGATACCATTGTCGGCTATGGTAAATTCTATATGAAATTCAGATTCTTCTTTCTTTTTGAAAAGGATGTTCAAATCTATGTGTCCCTCATCTACGAACTTAATGGCATTGCCCAAAAGGTTGAGCAACACCTGACTAAGTTTAGCCGGGTCTCCCCTCAACACTTTGGGAATGGCTGGGTCGATTACCAATTCCAAAGAAACATTCTTCTGGACGATCAAGGTGTTACAGAGATAAACCACATCCCGTACCAATCTATAAAAATTGAAGTCGACATTTTCAAATTTCTCCAAGCCCGCAGAAAGTTTTGAATATTCTAACAATTCGTTGATGATTCCCATCAATGAATAGGATGCCGATTGTATGGCATCTACACGTTCTTGTTGAATTTCAGTAAGCTCATCCTCCTTCAGCAAGTCAGTAAAACCGATAATACCATTCAAAGGTGTTCTTAGTTCATGACTAACATTGGCAACCAAAAGATTTTCGGGCTTGTTTGGGTTGCTATCTTTCTGTTGATAAACCTTAGATTTTGCAGATGATGTAAAATCGTGTGCATTATGGTCTAAAACGACTTTCCCTTCAATAGTTTCCTGCAATTGAATTTTAAAAGCTTCTAAAGACCGTTTTAGGGCCTTGGCTTGTTCGGAATTTAATTCCTCGAACGAAAATTCATTGAGTAGCGATTCAACATTGGAAAGTTTGGAAAGCAGTTCTTTCGGTTTCAATTTGGGAATGTTTGGTTATCTAGCCACAGATTTTTAAAATGTTAAAACTTTTCCTACGTAACGATGGGATAATTCAATTTCTAAAAATCCGATTAATGTAAAACTCTATAATTAAGGTAGGTTGGACAATAAAATGTTACCTAACGTCCAAATTCTGTTGTCAAATTGCTTTATTTGTAGGTATAAATTCTTACGATATGAGGTATTCTGTACTTGCAATTACTTTTTTAATGCTGTTTTCGTGTGGTGAAGCCCGTAAAAACACAGGGGAGAGCCTAGAAAACAGGGCTATGAAAATTCATGAAAAAGTCATCACAATTGACACCCACGACGACATTAATGTGAAAAATTTTACTGTCGAAAAAAACTACACCCAACGTCTTAAAACGCAGGTAAACCTTCCGAAAATGAAGGAAGGCGGTCTTGATGTTTCATGGTTGATCGTATATACCGGGCAAGATTCTTTAAATGAGAAGGGCTATACCAAGGCAAGAGATAATGCCATGGCCAAGTTCGAGGCTATTCACAGATTATGTGATTCGCTGGCCAAAGATAAAATAGAACTTGCCCTTACCTCAGACGACGTACGCAGAATAGATGCTGCCGGTAAAAAAGTTGCGATGATCGGTGTAGAAAATGCCTACCCTATTGGAGAAGATTTATCGGAATTTGAAAAATATCACGAACTCGGAGCACGATATATTTCATTATCGCACAACGGGCACAGTCAGTTCTGTGACTCAAATACCGGCGAAAAAGATAGTGTTTGGCTTCATAATGGTCTTAGTGAATTTGGAAAAAAAGCAATAAAAGAAATGAATAAGTTGGGAATAATGATCGATGTTTCGCATCCTTCAAAAAAATCTATGGAACAGATGATACAACTCTCAAAAGCGCCAATAATGGCCTCACACTCCTCTGCCAGAGCCCTCTGTGATCATAGTAGGAATTTAGATGATGACCAATTAAAATTGATGAAAGAGAACGGCGGCGTTGTACAAACCGTTGCATTTAGTTCCTATTTAAAAACAAAAAAGCATGATGCCCGTGCGGCATATATGAAAAATATATACGTAAAAGTGGCCGATTCTTTAGGAATAGATTGGTTTGAACGCTCCCAATTTGCAAGCCTGTCAAAGGCGCAAATAGAAACCTACTGGGAGAACAGACCCAAGGTATTGGAAATTTCAAATACAATCGCCGCAAAGGACAAAGATGCACCCCCTGCAGTAAATGTTAGCGATTTTGTAGATCATATTGATTATATGGTAGACCTGATCGGTATTGACCACGTAGGCATCAGTTCAGATTTTGACGGCGGTGGTGGGATTGAAGGTTGGAACGATGCCTCCGAAACTTTTAATGTAACCTTAGAACTCGTAAAGCGCGGTTATACCGAGGATGAAATCGCCAAACTTTGGGGCGGTAATCTATTGCGGGTACTGGACGAGGTGCAGGCCGTTGCGGCGAGACTTCAAAAAAGCTAGTCGTTAGAAGCTAAACGATCTTTGACGAATTCAACTTGGGTTTTACCATGTGGCATTGGTCTGCCATCCGGGCCAATGTTAACCATAATGATCTTATCAACGGTAATTATAGTTTCACGGGTCATTTTATTCCGGACTTCGCAGTTGAGGGTCAACGATGATTTTCCGAATTTAACCACCTCGATCCCAATTTCAACAATATCCCCCTGACTTGCCGAACTTGTGAAGTTGATTTCCGACATATATTTTGTCACGACCTTCTTATTCTCTAACTGTATGATACTGTAAAGTGCTGCTTCCTCATCTATCCAAGCAAGCAACTTACCTCCGAATAAGGTTTCGTTGGCGTTCAAATCTTCTGGTTTTACCCACTTTCTGGTATGAAATCGCATTCTATTAGGGTTTTGGAAAATAATTCTTGCACTTCTAAATGCATAAGTTGTTACACTTTTTTAAACAAAATTAGCAAAGTTTATACTACTAGAACAACTTGGGTCCAGCATCATGAAGTGTTTGAGGAATCTTAAGGTCAGAGCCCATTTTTTTATTCAATTTATCAATAAAATAGGCCGATAATAGAGGAGATGCCAACTCTAAATTTTGGTGTACAAAGAAATGAATGTTATTAAGCCCCTTATCATGCCAATCGGCTAATTTTTCTACCCAATCATCCAGCCGAGCATAATCACTTTCATGATTTGCTCCTACATAGCGTATAAATGCCTCATTATTGGTCAGCCGCATATGCATAATATCCCTTCTACCAGCCGTATCGACCAAGGTATTCGAGATATTATTTTCTTCCAATAAATAAAACAGTTCTTGAGCCACCTTTTCATCGTTGAACCAGTCTGTATGACGAAACTCCATAGACAAGGGAAATTCCTTAGGCCAGTATTCAACAAATCGCACTACCCTATCCCAATTTTTGGGTCCAAAGTTATTGTGCATTTGCAAGAATATAGTTCCCAGTTTATCCTTTAAATTTGAAGTTACTTCAAGATAGCGATCGATAATTGGGAAAATAGCATCGTTCAGTCTTCGTAAATGACTGATATCATTTGCAACCTTAGGAAAGAATTTGAAATCTGCCGGGGTCTTGTCATACCACTTTTGGTACTGCTCAGCAGGGAAAATGCGATAGAATGTAGCATTGAGCTCTATGCTATTGAACTGGGAGGCATAATATATCAATTCATCTTTGGTACCCCGGGGGTAGAAATTCTTTAAATCTTTACGATTCCATTTTGCACAACCAACAAAGATATTGGGTGTATCTTTTTTTTTCGTTTTGCTTAACACCACCGCTGTATCCAGATGATCATTTGGTAATGTAAAATCAATTTGTTCGGGGTGATCCGTACTTCCGAATTTCATACCACTTCATTTTTGTATTGGATTTAAAAGTAATGAATTCTCCTAGTTTAGCGATGTTTTCAAATGGGGTTTTACCTATGATTCCCATTCCTTCAAAAAAAATAAAAAAAACTGTAACAATACAGTTATATTTGATACTTATACACAGTAAACTTAAACACAAGAAAATGAAAACAGTAAAACTTTTTGTAGCCATCCTTGTTTTGGCGGTAATGGTACCCGTACAAGCACAAACGGCTGATGAAATATTAACGAGCTATTTTGAGAATATTGGTGGGCTGGATAAGCTAAAAGCCGTGAAGGGCGTGAAAATGACTGCCAAGGTAAATCAACAAGGAATGGAAATTCCATTGGAAATCTATCAAATGAGTGATGGAAAACAAATGACCATCATAAACTTTCAAGGAAAGGAATTAAAACAAGGCGTCTTTGATGGTGAAACTTTATGGAGCCATAATTTTATGACCATGAAAGCTGAAAAAAGTGATGCGGAAACCACTGAAAACATTAAGCTCAACGCTAACGATTTCCCCGATTCCTTTATCGACTATGAGGAAAAAGGATACACCGTGGAGTTGATGGGCAAAGAAACCATTGACGGAGCAGAAACCTTTAAAATCAAATTGGTCAAGGAGCCAATCACAGTTGATGGCAAGGAAGAAGAGGATGTTTCATTTTATTTTTTCGATACTGAAAATTTTGTACCCATAGCGGTGCAGTCCGAAGTTAAAATGGGGCCTGCAAAAGGACAAACCTCTGAAACGACCATGAGTGACTATCAAGAAGTTGACGGGCTTTACTTCCCGTTTTCAATGACCCAAGGTGTGAAGGGCCAACCCGGCCAACCCATCACCATCGATAGTATAGAACTAAATCCTACGTTGGAAGATGGCGCATTTGCATTTCCCGAGGAGGTTGAGGTAGTAGAAGAAAAAAACTAACTTTTTCAATAGTTAAAGACCCTTGTTACAAGGGTCTTTTTTTTAAAACAAAAACCTAAGAACATGAGAAAAATTGTAATGGGGGCGTTAGCAGTGGTCTTAACCCTACCACTAGCTATGAACGCGCAGTCCGCAAATAATGGCGGGAAGGAATTATTTGGCGACATGACCGCTAGGCATATTGGCCCGGCCCTAATGAGCGGGCGGATCAACGATATGGAGGTACACCCTACCGACAGCAGAATCATTTATACAGGAACAGCTGGTGGTGGTGTCTGGAAATCTAAGGATGCAGGTACAACCTTCACTCCTATTTTTGATGATTATTGCCAATCTATTGGGGCAGTTGCACTTGACCCTAATGACCCGGACAATACCATTTATGTGGGTACTGGGGAAACCTGGCCCCGTAACAGCGTTTCTATTGGAGATGGCCTCTACAAATCAGTAGATGGCGGTACGAACTGGACAAAGCTCGGTTTCGACAAATCAGAACGTATTTCCAATGTCATTGTTAATCCGAAAAACTCCAAGGAAGTTTATGTGGGCGTACTTGGTGCGCTTTGGGGAGATAGCGATGAGCGGGGTGTCTATAAGTCGGAAGACGGTGGTACCACTTGGAAGAAATTACTTTATGTAAACGCGAAGACCGGCTGTGCAGATTTGATTATGGACCCTACAAATCCTAGTATTCTGTATGCCTCAATGTGGGAATTCAGAAGAACCGGATGGTCCTTTGAATCAGGAGGTGCTAACAGCGCTTTGTATAAATCTACGGATGGCGGTGCCAATTGGAATAAAATTCACAATGGTTTTCCATCGGGGAAATTAGGAAGATTGGGTATTGCCCTTGCCCCTTCCAACCCTAATGTTCTTTATACTGCCATCGAGGCCGAAAAAGACGAAAGAAAAGGACTATATAGAAGCGATGATGCTGGCAGTTCCTGGAAACAACTGAATAACGACTTCGGAATTACAGTGCGACCCTTTTATTTTTCTCGAATCGTTGTTGACCCTCGAGACGAGAACGTGGTGGTAAAAGGTGGATTATGGGGCTCTATTTCCCGTGACGGTGGAAAGACGTTTAAAAACTTGGGACAAATGCATGCCGATATTCATGATATCGCCTTTAGCATCAAGGATTCCGATATTATGTATGTGGGCACCGATGGTGGTGTTTACCGCTCATGGGACGGAGGAACCAATATGGAGATTGTAGAGAACCTTCCTCTCTCACAATTTTATCATGTGAGTGTTGATGATGCTACCCCATACAATGTATATGGTGGTCTTCAGGACAACGGTTCATGGTATGGCCCATCTTCTGCACCCGGTGGCGTGCAGGCACGGGATTGGAATTCTGTCGGTTACGGCGACGGGTTTCGAGTTTTAAAACATCCCACCAAAAACATTATCTATTCTGAAATGCAGGGTGCCGAAAACGTTTGGCGCTATGATGCGGATAGAAATGTAGATAAGACCATTCAACCTTTGGCTACAGAAGGTACGCCCAAATTGCGTTTCAATTGGAACGCCCCGATGGCGGTGAGTGCCCATAAACCAGATAGATTTTATATGGGAAGTCAATTTCTGCACCGTTCCGAAGATATGGGCGATACATGGGAAATTATCTCTCCGGATTTAACGACCAACGATCCAGCAAAACAAACACAGGAAAATTCAGGTGGACTCTCAAAGGATAACTCCGGAGCAGAAAATCATACAACCATATTCACCATAGTGGAATCGTCCTTAGATGAAAATGTAATCTGGGTGGGTACCGATGACGGAAATGTTCAGGTGACCCAAGATGGTGGTAAAACGTGGACCAATACTACCGCAAATATTCCTGGTTTGCCGGCGAATACATGGTGTTATCAAATCGAGGCAAGCGTATTCAATAAAGGAACGGCCTACGCGGTCTTTGATGGTCACACAAAAAATGATATGAATCCGTATGCATATAAGACAACGGATTTTGGAAAGACATGGACAAATATCATGACGGATCAGGTCGTAGGTTTTGCCCGTAGTATCCAGGAGGATTTTGTAAATGAAGACTTACTATTTCTCGGAACTGAGTTTGGTTTGTATATCACCTTGGATGGTGGGAAAAATTGGAAAAAGTTTACCAATAATATGCCCGCAGTTGCCGTGCATGCTGTTGAAATGCAGAAAGCGACCAACGACATTGTGATGGGTACACATGGTAGGGGTGTTATCATCATAGATGATATTTCCCCGTTGCGTGAACTTACACCTGAAGTGATGGCCAAGAAGGTTCATTTCTTTAGCTCCCAGCCTACGGAAATGGCAGAAGCCAGTAATTTTTCGGGTAGTTTCGGAGCTGAAACCCAATTTGTGGGCCGCAATAAAACCAAGGATGCCCAAATAAAATATTATTTACCTAAACGACATACCTTCGGTAAAATGACCATGGAAATTCAGGACATGGATGGGAACAAAATCATTGAATTAGGTCCTGGTAAATCAAAAGGAATCAATATCGTAAACTGGGGGTATAAGCGAAAACAACCTCAAGTTGCAAAGGGCAAGACCTTTTCTTTTGGTGGGTTTACAAGCCCGACGGTACCTGAAGGCACCTATAAGGTGGTTATGAAAAAAGGTAAGGATACCTATGAGGACACTTTCGACTTGGTGTACGATAAAAAATCTTTGCTCAACGAAGCAGATCGAAAGGCAAAAAATGCAACTACAATGCAATTGTACAATATGACCGAAGAATTGGCCTATATGGTATATGAGCTTGACGAAATGCTGGGAAAGGCAGATGCCAAGACGGCCAAAAAACTCAATGCTTTAAAAGAAACGCTGGTCATTACAACAGGTGACAATTATGTTGGTGCTGCAGAGCCGCAGTTACGTGAAAAGCTTGCAGACTTGTACAGTAAAGTGGCCAATAGTTATGACAAACCATCGGCCTCTGAAATGCAGAATTTAAAGGTAGTTTCTGATCGTTTTGAACAAGCAAAGACCGATTTTACTAAATTGAAGAAAAAATTCAAGAGCAGTGAACCTTTGGCGATAAAGAGTTTTGAAGAGTTTTTAGAGAGCAACTAAACTTTTCAAATTATGCGATACATAATAGGCCATCAACTAAGTTGATGGCCTATTTTTATTTTAAAACAAGATAAAATCCATTAGGGGTAAGCCCGACCTTAACCAATCAACGATTCACCATTCAAATTCGTGGTCAATATGTTACTCATCAGATCAAAATAGGGGCGAATGGTTTTAAAAGCATCATTTAACGTATCGGAAAAATCGGTGGCCATAACTTCCTTATCGGTAAATTTCTTCACGAAAATAAACTGCTTTTTACGAATGAGATCAATATTGGTATGTTCTTTATTAAAGCCTTTGGGCGCGGTCTTTACCTCATCCCCCTTGATTTCGCCCCAAGTGTCCTTGAACTTCTTTTTGCCTAAGATGTCCCTAAGATCGGTAGCATCGTGTTCCCACTCCTTTCGAATCCTGAGTAAATCTTCCTTATTGGGTTGCCAAAAACCTACAGCGATAAAACTTTCCTTAGGTTGAATATGCATATAATATCCCCCACGTAACTTTGCTCCTGCCCTGGACATTGATGCCGAGAGATTTGATTTATAAGGCGCTTTGTTCTTTGAAAAACGTACATCCCTGTAAATGCGGAACATTTTTAGGCGGTCGATATCGTCATGCAATTTCATCTTTTCCGAGACTTCCGTAAAAAAAGTTTTTACCTCGGACTCCAAAGATTTGAACTTCGTTTTATGTTCGGCAAACCACTCCCTATTGTTATTCTGTTCAAGGTTTTTGAGAAAGTTGAAAACCTCTTTGGTAATCTTCGATTGTGACATGCAGTGAAACTATATTGATTTTAAGATAAAGTTAAACATTTACAGGAAAGTACTTTGGGAATAATGATTTAAATTTGAATAGTCTACTAATTTACTATGGATAAGAAAACGATTGTCAAGAAAATAAAAAAACATAAAAAACAACCCAATCTTCGGTTTAAGTTAAAAGAAAAGGTTGAAACATTTACAGATCTTCTATTCTACACCCTATTTGATATTGACACCCCTGTGGAGACCAATATGGATACGTTGGAAGCAGAGTTCGACACCCTGATAAACCTAGCTTGTTGGGAAGTTGACAAACCTTGTAAAAAGGTTTGGGAAAATTACATCACCAAACTTCCTGAAGTACTGGAAAGTCTCAATTTAGATGCAGAGGCCATCGTAAATTGTGATCCCGCCTCTCTTTCTATTGAGGAGGTGTATATGGCGTATCCCGGGTTTTATGCCATCGCTATTTACAGATTAGCTCATGAACTCTATGCCAAAGGTTTTCCGTTGGTCCCGCGTCTTATGACAGAGTACGCTCATCGGCAGACCGGAGTAGATATTAATCCCGGGGCCCAAATCGGAAAATCATTCTTTATTGATCACGCAACTGGTGTGGTCATCGGGGAAACCGCTATTATCAAGGACCATGTTAAAATTTATCAAGGGGTTACCCTGGGCGCTCTTTATGTGGCAAAAAAATTACAACGTGTCAAACGCCATCCAACTATCGAGAACAATGTAACCATCTATGCCAACGCGACTATTCTAGGGGGAAATACTATAATCGGAGAAAATAGCATCATTGGAGGAAACGCATGGGTTACAGCTTCGGTACCTCCAAATTCTACTGTTTTTCATACTCCTGAAATAAAAATCAAAACCCTTCCGAATGTCGTATAGTATTTTAGAACTCATCGGGAACACCCCTCTCGTAGAAGCGAGGGTACTGAACCAAAACCCATATGTAAAATTGTTCTTTAAATTAGAAGGACATAATCCAGGAGGAAGTGTAAAAGATAGGGCAGCGTTTAACATGATCAAGAATGGATTAAAACGTGGAGATTTTGATAAAGGCTCCAAATTGATTGAAGCAACAAGTGGCAATACCGGTATTGCCTTGGCGATGATCGCCGGTATATACGGTCTGGATATAGAACTGGTCATGCCCGAAAACAGTACCATAGAAAGGGTACAAACCATGCGTGCCTATGGAGCAAAAGTTACCCTTACCCCATCGGATAGTGGTATAGAAGGTGCGAGGGATTATGCCGATGCCAAGGTACATGAAGAAGGGTTCGTTATGATGAACCAGTTTGCCAATAATGACAATTGGAAAGCACATTATACAACCACCGGTCCTGAAATCTGGAGAGACACCGAACAGAAAATAACGCACTTTGTATCGGCCATGGGTACCACGGGAACCATAATGGGAACGTCTACCTATCTAAAGGAACAAAACCCAAAAGTCCAGATTGTTGGGGTACAACCCAAGGATGGGGCCAGAATACCGGGGATCAGAAAGTGGCCAGAAGCCTATTTACCTAAAATATTCGATGCTTCGAAAGTTGATCAAGTACTTGAAGTAAGTGCAGAAGAAGCCGCCCATATGGCCCGCAGGCTGGCAAAAGATGAAGGTATTTTTGCAGGTATGAGCAGCGGAGGGGCAGCAGCAGCGGCCATTCGTCTAGCCAAGACTTTGAAAAAAGGAACGATTGTTTCCATTGTATGCGACCGTGGTGACCGCTATCTATCTTCTAATCTATTTAGTTAACGCGAGTTCGCTATTACCGGCCATATTTTCTAACGAATGTTAGCTAGTCGTAAATTTATTGTCAGGTTGAGACTCGCTATAAATATTTGAAAAACGATTGAAATGACAAAACGATACTACCGTGTCTGTCTGAGCTTGTCGAAGACTTTGTTACTAGGTAAAGCGCTTCGACAAGCTCAGCGGGACAGATGAATTTTAATTGGCTTTTAACTAAATTTTTATTCGCAATACGGTACATTAAAGCGATTAAATTAAATCAAAATCGTGTTAAACAATCACTTTAATTAATTGTCAAAAGCTATTGATTTAAAGCATTCCCATTACTTTGAATATGCTTTTCACTCCTAATAAAAGTGCCAGTAGTATAATCAAAATACCAATACCATTTTGCAATTTGGTATTTTTATGGCTACCCATAACGGACTCCTTATTTACGACCCATACTAGAAAAATAGCAATCAATGGTAAAAGTATTCCGTTTGCGATTTGTGCAAATTTGATAATTTCAATAGGCTTAATATTTAGGGTCATAAACAACACTCCAAGCCCCAAAATAAGCATCCATACAAGCTTGAATTTAAAATCTTTGAGCCCCGCCTTCCAACCAAAACAACTATTAACAACATAGGCCGCTGCTAAAGGCGCAGTAATGGAAGAGGTTACCCCGGCCGCAAAAAGCCCTATCCCCATAAAGTATTTGGCGGCATCACCATAGAGCGGTTCCAGTCCTTTTGCCATGTCCATTACCGAATTGATCTCTCCTTCCGGAATCGCCGCGGCCGCAATAATAATTGACATCGATACCATCCCTCCCAGCACAATTGATATAAACGTATCCCTTTTAGCTAGTTTTAAATCGTCTTGGGATTTCCATTTTTCACTTACCAAAGAAGCATGCAAAAACAAATTATAAGGTACCACGGTGGTCCCTACCAAGGCGATAACCATCAGAATACTCTCTTCCGGTATTCGAGGAATAAACATTCCCTCTAAGATGGCCAGAACATTTGGCCGCGTTATAATTGCGGTAATCAGAAATGATAGGCTCATTAAAATGACCAGCCCCACAAATACTTTTTCCAATACTTTGTAGTTCCCGATAAATAACAAGATAAAGGCGAGTCCTCCAATAACAAAAGGATAATAATTTGAGCCTTCTGTACCAAAAATAGCTTCCAGGCCTAGCGTAGCCCCTCCTATGTTTCCGGCTTCATAGGCTGCATTCCCAATAACTATGGCACCAAGGATTATTCCAACGACCACAGCTCTTGCCAGGGGGTTCTTCAATTCACTCTTAATCACATCGGCCAACCCTTTTTGTGTAATTATCCCCAATCGAGCGGCCATTTCCTGTAAGATTACCGTGGCGATAATTGACAGCACCATTGCCCATAGGAGTGCGTATCCGAAACCTACGCCCGCAAGAGTACAGGCCGTAACCGTACCGGGGCCTATAAATGCCGCAGCCACCAAAACCCCAGGACCAATTTTTTTGAACATATATATTGTTAAGTTGTAAATATACTCGGTCTCATTAAAAAACCTCACAAAGCAAGAGGTGACTTTCACAACAGTTTTAACACTTTCAAATGCAGTTCATCTAAAAAAATGCAGTTCGTCTAAAAGTGGGGTGTTATACGTCGAGAGTACATAATAATACAGAAATGACACGGTTATATATATCCAAATCATACCAAATTGAACCTCTCAATTCCGGCGAATCGGAATTAAAAATAAGCCTACTGAATGAACTGTTTAGAATGTAATGTAGAACTAAGTTATCTCGATCACAGAAATGCCATGGACTCTCTAGGTGTTGAACTTTGTAACAGACACCAAGAACGTATGAAAACCGTGATTGAAAAACACAATACTCCTTTAGAAGCGGTACAATTATATTACGGACTAAAAGAAGTAGGCATTAATGCCATGCTGGAATGGTGGGATGGAAAAAAATCTGTTGACATTGCCATCTCCAGGGTAAAATTGAACATCGAAGTGGATACCGAATACCATATGATGACCCATGAACAGGCAATCACCGACCTTGAGGAAATGATGCACTCGTTCAAGAACGGGTTTACGACCATTCGCATTCCTCATATTCTTATACGCCACTATCTTAAAGAGACCGTCAACAACATCATTGGCATTATGCAAGGTTTAAAGGCGAACATTAAATCAATCTAAAAAATCAACGTCATGTCTGGAAAGAAAATACTAAAAGCCCCATTGCGAGTCTCAGTTGCATTATTATTGTTAGGGATGATCGCCCGGATTATGGAATGGCCTTATGCGGCACAGGTGGTCATTGCCGGATTCTTTGCTATAGGTATATTATATAGTATTCGCTTTTGGAATAAACAGCCAAAGTTGTTTATTGACTACGTGAAACTGGTTCTTATCGTTTTTTGGACCGCTAACGGACTTTTCAGAATGATGAACTTTGAATATACATTGGTATTCCAAATTATAACCGGAGCAGCCTTCGTAACCTGGTTTATTATGGAGGGAACGGCTTATTTTATGGATGATGATAGAAGGGCCAAAAACACAAGCCTCCAAATCTGGTGGAACGTTGCCATGGTTATGGGTACATTATGTATTATTGCCGGAAGTCTTATGAAGATATTGCAATGGGAATATGCCACTCCCCTCCTAGTCTTAGGCATAGCCGTTGTTGCAATGTACATCGTCAAAGACCTCTTTTCCACTTCAAAAATGGAGGAGAACGACGCAGGGAACGAGGAATTTCAACTTTGACCTGAATAACATGGGGATCATTCAAAACCTCTAGCAGTCGCTTAGAGGCTTCCTACTTTTAAATTCGCTCACCACCTATACTATCATATTTCGTATCTTAAACTCACCTAAGAACACGATTATGAAAACTACCGACCGTAGACATTGGCTTAAAACCATGAGCCTTACCGGAGGTTTTGCCCTTTTGGGCGGCCTTGACGCCTTAGCGCTCTCTGCCCCTGCCAAGAATTATAAAACCGGAGATATTGCCAAATTAAATTCCAACGAGAATCCTTATGGACCATCTAAATTAGTCAGACAGACAATTACGGATAGTTTTGATAAGGCGTGCCGTTATCCATTTGGAGTACTTAAAGACCTGGTTCACTTGCTGGCAGAAAAAGAAGGAGTGACCAAAGACCATATAGTAGTTACCGGTGGCTCTACCGAGGGCTTAAAGGCGGTAGGTCTCACCTACGGACTAAAAGACGGGGAATTGATTGCTGCTGACCCTACCTTTCAATCCATGTTGCGCTATGCAGAGCATTATGGGGCCACCGTACATCGCGTTCACGTTGACGCCCATATGAACCATGATCTGGATGCCATGGCCGCAAAGGTGAATGATAAAACCAGCCTTATCTTTATTTGCAACCCCAATAATCCAACAGGGACCCTTATCGAAAAAAACAAATTGCGCGATTTCTGCCTCGCTATGGAAAGTAAGGCCATGATTTTTAGTGATGAAGCGTATTATGACTTTATTACCGAGCCAGACTACCCTTCTATGGTCGAATTGGTTAAAGAGGAACGGAACCTTATTGTCTCCAAAACCTTTTCAAAGGTTTTTGGGATGGCCGGTTTGCGAATCGGGTACCTTGTGGCCCGCCCTGATATTGCTACACGATTAAAAGCCAGTGTAATGGCCATGACCAATACCTTGGCGATTGAAGCGGCCAAAACCGCCTTAATAGATGACGATTTCTATAAATTTAGTTTGATGAAGAATATAGAGTGCAAAAAGATCATCTATACTACCTTGGATGACCTAGGTTTGGAATATGTTCCTTCGCATAGCAACTTCGTTTTCTTTAAATCTGGCAGGCACATCAATGATCTGAGTATGGCGATGGCTAAAGAAAATGTATTGATTGGGAGGCCTTTTCCGCCCTTCTATAATTGGGCCCGGATTAGCACGGGAACTATAGAGCAGGTAGAACAATTTGGTACTGCCTTAAAAAAGGTGATGGGGTAAATGAATGTAGGTACAAGTGTCAAGCACAAATTCAAATAATTGCCGTTGGCTCTTGGCTCTTGGCTCTTGGCTCCTAATATTAACAAAATTACTATCTCAATAATACCCCTTCGGAGCTATAAACACCATGTTGTTCATCGGATTTTTTTCGGGTAAAGTGTTGTTTTTTAAGGTTTTAGTGTTTTAGCGTTTTTCCCCTTCAAAGATGAAAAACAACCCCTAATCGGCTTTTTTCTCCGCTATCGAGTATTCTATACCCTTTACGGACATAATACAGGCTTAGGGCTCTTTTATGGTTTAATTAGTAGGAGATTTAATCCCCTAAATCTTAACCTATGAAAGAAAAAATTACTTTGAACGACTATCTGGTCTATTCGTATTGTACCTTCTGTTTTTTATGGTCCTTATACGTACTATTCTTTAGAGCATAACTTTTAAAGTACGAAATACGAGGGTAGAAGTACAACCGTACGCTTCTTGTTGTATTTCAAACTTTGCACTTCGTATCTCCAGTTTTGTACTTCTAACTCACCCCAACCACCCTTCGCGGTCCAAGCTTCTATATTGAATCGCCTCACCTATATGATTGCCATTCACTTCGTTCGTATTATCCAGATCGGCAATCGTCCTAGCGACTTTTAGAATACGGTCATAAGCCCTTGCAGAAAGATTGAGCCGTTCCATGGCATTCTTTAGCATGGTTTTACTGGCCTCATCAAGCTTACAGTGTTCCCGTATCTGTTTGGTATTCATTTGTGCATTGTAATGTACGTTGTCCAACTCCTTAAAACGTTGGGTCTGGAGTTCCCGAGCAGCCGTTACCCGTTTCCGAATTGCTGCACTGCCCTCCCCTTTTCGGTCTTCAGAAAGTTTTTCAAAAGGTACAGGTGTTACTTCTATATGAATGTCAATTCGATCTAATAATGGACCGGAAATCTTGCTTAGATAGCGCTGCATTTCCGCCGGCGAAGAGGTTACCGGCGCATCTGGATCATTAAAATAACCACCAGGACTTGGGTTCATACTCGCTACCAGCATAAAACTACTGGGATAAGTTACCGTAAATCGGGCTCGGGAAATAGTCACTTCCCGATCTTCCAAGGGTTGTCGCATAACTTCCAACACGCCACGTTTAAACTCTGGAAGTTCATCTAAGAATAAGACGCCATTATGGGACAGGGATATTTCTCCAGGCTGCGGGTATGCGCCACCCCCCACTAGGGCAACATCGCTTATCGTATGATGCGGACTTCGGAACGGACGCTGACTCATCAATCCCATATTCTTTATTTTACCGACTACAGAATGTATTTTGGTAGTTTCCAAGGCCTCGTTCATGGTCATGGGCGGTAAGATAGAGGGCAATCGTTTTGCCAGCATCGTTTTTCCCGCTCCGGGTGGACCGATTAGGATAATATTATGCCCGCCAGCGGCGGCAATCTCCATACAACGTTTAATGCTCTCCTGCCCTTTTACATCCGAAAAATCAAACTCGGGAAAATCAAGATTTTTGTAAAATTCTTCTTGAATATCCACAATGGTACGCTCTAGTGGCTTTCCTTTATCAAAATACGCTATGACTTCCGAAATGTTTTCTACCCCATATACTTCCAACCCTTCAACAATGGCGGCTTCCTTGGCATTTTGCTTCGGAAGTATAAAAGCCTTGAATCCTTCTTCCTTGGCTTTAATGGCAATGGGCAGGGCTCCTTTTATAGGCTGTAA
Organism: Aggregatimonas sp.; assembly: GCA_965238025.1. Taxonomy (GTDB): domain Bacteria; phylum Bacteroidota; class Bacteroidia; order Flavobacteriales; family Flavobacteriaceae; genus Pelagihabitans. Next base: position 3,382,353 of record OZ250162.1, read on the forward strand.
GTTTCCGTCTAAGGAAAGTTCGCCCATAATCATATACTGGTCCAAGTTTTCTGATTGTATCTGTCCTGAGGCCGTTAAAATACCCATAGCAAGGGTAAGGTCGTAGGCAGAACCTTCTTTTCGAAGGTCGGCCGGAGCCAAATTAAGTGTTATTTTTTTTCCTGGAATCTTATAGCCATTATTGAGTAAAGCCGCAGCGATGCGGTAATTACTTTCTTTAATGGCATTATCGGGAAGACCGACAAGATGATACCCTACCCCGATATCTACATTCACTTCAACGGTAATCGTAGTTGCTTCAACACCGAAAACGGCACTACCGAAAACCTTTGTAAGCATCTAGATCAGAAGGATAAATAGCATTAAACAAGATTACAATATAAGAAATTTATTTGACAGAAAATTTCTTAACGATAGTGACCGGTTTTCCTGTTAAAGTAAATCCTTCCAACACTACTTCATACATACCCGCTACATCTGAAGTATAAAAATCTATTTGCGTTTCGTCGCTTTCAAGTTCAAGCATCGGGACCCACAGCAGCTGATTTCTAAAATCAGGAGTACGCTTTTGATTTTCAGCATCAGTATATGTCTGAGTGAAATAGTTCTTGTCAGATTGGGGCTTGAACAAATCTATAGTAAGGGTGTGCGGTGCATTAAAATCTTCAAAAAAAGTACCCTCAATAGTTTTAAAATGTAGTACCCCTTGAAATGTTTGGGATCCCAGAAGGTATTTTTCCCTTGAAAAACTAATACTCTTTATTTTTTTAGCGCTATATCCAATAAAATTTTCATGTCGCTTAAGAAAAAGTCCATCAACAAAAACCATGGGCTGTAAATTGTCATTCGGAAGTTCTGTTTCATGACGTACTTCAAAAACCCTATCCCCGTTGGCCAACTTTCTGATTCCCACTTGATCTACTACCTCGATAATAGTTTCTGGCAGGCTATTGAAGCGGGTATAATCGTCCAAATCGTAGACGGTCGTAAATTTGCGGTAAAATGGAACCGAATGATCAATTGGGGTAATAGCATCTGATTTCACTTCTTGATAGGCAATCTCCAATTGATTTTGAATACTTCTTTCAAGTATATCATCTTTCATTTCGGATGAAAGGACAAAGTCTTTAAAAGAAATTGTTTTATAGTCCCTTTTTCTATTAGCAATAGCTATATCGAATTGATCCCAGTCTTCTGATAGAATCTGCAAGACCGCCGTTTCATTCTCATACTTCCTGCCAAGATTAAAATGGAATTCACCTTTTATATTCGATGTCGCTATTTTAAATAGGTAGTCGTCACCTGGAAACGATAATGATATTCTTTGATCTTTGACTGGAAGCTTTGTGTTTTTGTCCTTAATAATTCCCGAAATAAGCTCACCCCTTAACTCGGGTACATTAGCTTTGTTCGCTCTTGGTAAGGAGATGTTCCTTTTTCTTTTGATAAAATCAGCAAAGAACATTTCAGATGAAACTTTTGAGGATGAGGGTATGGTATTGACCTTCTGAACAGAAATTGAATAATTCCCTTTTAAAGCTTCTTCGTTCAATGCAGAAAGTTGAATCTGTATTTTTTCCCGATTTCCGGCATTTTGCTTATCTAGCATAAGTTTTAAAAACTTGTTCCCATTTGAAGTGGCCACATTGCTTAACTGAGCCGTACTTGCTGAATTAGCAACTAGTTTCGATGAATCCAATTCCTTTTCAAGGTAGGAATCAGGCACCACTTGAAACGGATTGACAATATATATGTCGGATTGAAAGAAAAGTTCTATTGCCCCGTTTTTCATCCATTCAGAGTACCCTAGTAATTTATAACTCCCAGTAGGGACGGAAGTAGGAATAAAAAAATCTCCATAACCCAATCCTGAACTAAGATCTAGCTTATGATTAAATACTGTCCGGCCATCTTTGCCCACTAAGGAAACATATCCAATTTTACTTATCTCCGTAAAACTTTTCTTGGCATTATCAAAGCCGTAAAACTTATATTTAAGACTTTCACCGGTAAATAAAAGTGACTTATTATGGTGTATAAAAACACTTTCTTGTGGTATTTTTTCGAGTTGAGTGTTACCTAAATTATCAGGTCGTTGGCTAGACTGACCATAACAAAGCACTGTTCCTAAAAAAAGAATTAACAAAACTGCAATACTATTTTTCATAATCTCTTTATTCTGTCCAAAAATTCGGGATTTCGGTACTTCCCAGTACCGTACAATCACCACATACACGGGGCACTATAAAAAATGGGCCTTCCATATCGGCTGGGGTGGGATTTTCGCCACTAAACCTCGCAAGATTATTTTCTATAATCGGTCTTAAAACACACCCTCCCATGTTCGCAATAACAGGCGCCGATTCTACACAGGGTTCTACATAAGGTGGTAAGGGTTCATTGGGATAAAAATCCGAATAATTAAAAAATATTCGCTTTTCGGTCACCGAGGCTACATCGAAAAAACCCAGCACCTTTTCTTGGGCACTTTGGTCAGAACTAATGTTACCCTCTAAAAAACCCGGCTGGGTTTCCGTAAAAAGACTTTCGTCCCCAGAAAACTCACTAAGCGTTTCGTAAAATGTAAAGGCGGTATTTGACTGCACATGTTGTTTCACTAAAATAGAATACCTGTGGGAAATAATATAGTTATTCCTATTTATAAAACGTACCATAAAGTCATCGACCCGGTCTTCGCCCAAATTACTTGTGTTTGTCAAAATAATACTATTGGAAAGGTCGGTAGGATAGCATATTCGTTCATCGTTTTGTTTGGGGACCAAGAGCACATTACATCCCGCATCCGGGTCAGGGTCTCCTATCAAGTCCAGCCCATTCCATTCCGGCGCAATAACCCTATAGGTTTCTTCATAGGTATATCTATAATTTACAGAATTCCCACTTGGGTCAAAACTATTGGCCAAAATGGCAATACCATCTTCCCCTGTATCCCTTGTAACACGTTCGGCCCTTACTTCATCTAAAGTGGTAATGGGAGTCAACATCGCCTCATCTGAGCTATACGATCTACCATCCTCTGTGGTAATAAGCAACTGATAATCTATACCAGGTTGCGCGGCAAAGCTGGTAGAAGAGCGATAGGTGCCTGGTATTGTTTCGGTAAAAGTATAGATAGCTCCTCCCCCAACTACCTTTACATCGGCATTGGATTCTGCCGTCGGACCTTCAGCCTCAAACTCAAAAGTACGTGTTACATATACCGTTTGCTGTTTTAACTCATTGGTAATTGTACCTTCTACCACAATGGCACTCTCAAAATCTACAAATTCCGCATCAAAAGATTCAATACAACCACTGAAAATTATAGCTATAATTACAAACCAGTAATTTTTCATAAAATCAAAAATGTTAACATTCATTCTCATAAATAAAACTATTCTATCCAAAATTCTGGAACTTTCGTCCCTCCTAAAGTCGTACAATCACCAAACAAATACCCAGCATGGTATTGCACATATTATCACTTGGTGCTTTATAATCCGCTATCACTAGAACTTAAAATTATACGTGAGCGTTGGCACTGGTATGGCAAAAATAGAGCTTTGATAGGCCTTTATTTCTCCTCCTTCCGTTACAAAAAATACCGAATATGGGTTATTTCTGCCCAATACATTGTAAATGGAAAAACTCCAAAAGCTATGCGCGAATTTTTTAATTTTATGATTGCCTTCCATATTAAAACTCAAATCCAAGCGATAATAATCCGGAATCCTAAACTTATTTCTATCACTATAGAATGTATACTCGGCATTATTGAACGAAAAGCTTCCTACCGGAAAGGTAACTGGTCTTCCTGTTTGATAAACAAAGTTGGCCGAAGCGCTAAATCTTCTGGTAAATTTATAATTGGCTACTACACTTACATCATGGGGCTTATCATAATTAGAGGGGAAAAACTCGCCACCGTTGACTCTTTCCTCACTGAAAGGACTATCTAATTTTACAAAGGAGCGGGAATAGGTATACCCTACCCATCCATTTAATTTTCCTCCATTTTTCTTCAATAAAAATTCTACTCCGTATGCCTTTCCATCACCTTGCAAAACTTCAGTTTCTATGGCTTCATTTAACAACAATTGTGCTCCTACCTTATAGTCTAAAAGGTTTTTTTGCTTTTTATAATATCCCTCAAGGCTTATCTCATAGTCGTTCCCTTCAAAGTTTTTGTACAATCCTAATGAGAATTGGTTGGCTTGTTGGGGCGCTATATTTACATCAGAAAGTTTCCAAGTATCCGTTGGGGATACGGTCGTATTATTAGAGAGTGTATGAATATATTGGTAAGCATTATTAAAACTGGCTTTGACCGAAAAATCCGGTTGTAAAAAATACCTGGCCGATAATCGCACTTCAGGCCCGCCATAAGTTTCAATTACCTCATTATTATCAAATTCCTGGGTTTCAATAAGCGTACCGTTATTTTTCGGGGCATTTTCTTGATAAATACGCTGCGAGCCATCGCCCAAAGCGGCATAAAACGAATAGCGCAACCCAGCATCAATCAATAACTTGTCGTTTACCGTATAGCTATCTGATAGAAAAATTGCGGATTCAAAACCTTTTTCCCTTGGTATGGTAAGGGGAGAGATACTGGAATTCGTATTTAAAGGGGATATATTTCCTGGATTAACAACATACAACTTGCCCGAGATCCCATAATCGAATTTATGTTTTTTACTGTACAGATATTTCATTTTAATTTTTACCTCGGTCTCATTGTTTTTGTACCCTAGGTCAAAATCATTATTGGTATCACCGTCGAATTCTATTCCAAATCGGTACTCACTATTCGATAGAATTAAACTGGCCGCGTTCTTATCATTGAATTTATGACCCCATTTTAGTGAAACTAGTCTATTGCTATAATCATAGACGGAATCTGAGGTAATACTAAAGGCATCCCTACTGTAATACCCGGTTGCTTCAATCTCATTCTTATCATTAATGGCATGATTGTACTTTGCGATCAAATCGAAAAAAGAGGCTTCGCTATCATTTAGGCGCTCATCATCCAACGAATTCAGTATCCAATTAGAATACGTCGCCCTTCCGCCAATAAGCAGAGCCGCTTTGTTCTTTACAATTGGTGTCTCCAGAACAATGTTGCTCGTAACGGGGCCTATTGATGCTTCTCCTGAGAATTTTTCGGTATTTCCTTTTTTTGTGGAAATATCGAACACTGAAGAAAGTCTGCCTCCAAACTCTGCTGGAATATTACCCTTATAAATTTCGGCCGACCCTGTAGAAAATGGGTTCAGTGCAGAAAAAATACCAAAAAAATGAGAGGGATTATAAATAACACCATTATCCAAAAGAATAAGGTTCTGATCAGTTTTACCTCCTCTTACGTTATAACCTGAAGCGCCTTCCCCGGCATTGGTAACACCGGGCAGGGCAATGGCAACTTTTAAAATATCACGTTCCCCCAGTACCAATGGTATGGTCTTTATTTTCTCGGTCTCAATGAGCGTTACCCCTGTCAGCGCTTCCTCCACATTTCTATCCCTATTGCCCTGCACCACCACTTCATCCAATACCTCAAAACTCTCGTTAAGGTTAAAATTGAAAACACCATCATTGAAAATAATAACTTTTGTTCTTGAATTTTGTATACCAAGACCACTTGTTCCCAAGATGTTTTCACCGGCGGGCAATTCCAAGCTATAGTTTCCTTGGTCGTCAGTAGACGTACCTATGTTTTTTCCTCGCACTACAATAGCCAAATTCGGAATTGGTTTTTGCGTTGTGCCATTGATAACCTTTCCGCTAAGGGTAAACAACTTTCTTCGATCATTCTTATTTTCCTTGCCTATCCGAACAGTCGCCATTCTTTTAGTTGAGGGGTTTTCCTGGTCATTTACCAACAAGGGCGCAACTTCTGCCAAGTAATCCTCCTCAATTTCGGATTCAGATGCCGGCACATTCTGCTTTCCAAAAAAAGCTGTGGGTAAAGCATCATAAATCTGATTGTTTTGTACTAGAAAAATCTTATCCCCATCCATTATATAAAAATTCAATACGGTCTTCTGGAAAAGATCTTCAAGAATTTTATCCACATGTGCGTCCTGATAATTGCCTGAAACCGTTTTATCTTCTAGCCAGGATTTGAGGTAAAAAAATTGATATTCGGTATTCTTTTCAATAATATCCAAAGCCTCGATAAGGCTAATATCATTAAAAGACACAGAAATTTTGGTTGTTCCTTCTTGGGCAAAAGTATAGTGCATGCTCACACAAAGAAACAGTAAGATCAAAGCCTTTTTCATTCTTATGATTGGTTTGTCGTTTGAGAAAGTAGTATTTCAACACGTTTTAACAGCGCAATTTGAAAATCATCTGGATTTGATTTTCTTAACCCGCGGGCCAGCACGTAAAATTTATTGATTTCTTTTTTAAATTGAGGGAACAAATCTGTTAGGTCCTTCTTGGATTTGAGCATATTATATTTGTCATTGTACTTCAGGACATAGTCGCTCGAAGTGTCAACAAACTCATAATAGGTATAATTTCTATCCTTTTTTTGGATACTTTTTTTTCTAAACTTTGTGTAGAGGGTCATACCCGGGCTATCGAACGAAACTTCATAAAACCCGTGAAAATCTATTTCAGGGGCCTCTTCCTGATCTATTTTAACAAAATCACTCCCGCCTAGTTCAAAACTCTTGACAAACTGGTTGAATAACACTAGGGTACCCCCGCCAGCATTGGGAACCAGTTTTACCAAAAGCCTGTCATCATAAACATCATATTTTAAATCGAGGTCGTAATAGGTTTGCCCGTCGTATTGAACAGCACCTTTGCTAAAATCACTGCCCTTAAAGAATTGCGCTTTATCATTATTAACCCTATACTCCTGTGTGTAAATAATTCCCTGATAAAGATTGGTGTTTTCAATACCTACATTCTGATCGAAGGTGTTGTAAAGTTTTTCTTGGGAGAACTCCTGAGAAAAACAACTCGGCCAACAACAGCATAACATTACAAAAAACAAGCAGTACTTAAGGGTCTTTATCATTTCTGGAATCGTTTGTTTAAGGCCAAGTGCATAATTACAAAAAAAAGATCAGGGTTTTAAAACTAATTTGGATTTAGCCTGTGTAATAATCTCTTCTTTGTTCATCATCATTTTTCGGAACTCCCCATTGAGGTACATTTCGGCCTGGTCTTCATAATGTGGGCTAAAGGGATTTCCAGATTGGCCGGTAGGCAATATGCTCACGCTATTGTCAATATCCGAAAAATCGATTACCCTCCTTGTTGACGGACCCGACTTTACTTTATAAAAGCCTTCAGGGGTATAACTGAACCCTAAATTATTAATAACTTCCCGTGAACCATGAACCGGAAACGGTCCTACATTAAAAAATGAACGCAACATCGCAACCTGCCCGACGGGGTGTTCATATTCAATGCTATGCACTCTGTCCCAGGTCCACTGTGCTTCATCGGGGCCAAAATCTTTGTTCAAAGATTCTAGGGCCTCCCCGAACGACTTCTGGATAATTTCTTGATGCGTTTCCTTTAGCTCCTTTGTCCTTACATTATCCCACCAAACCGAATTCGGACTCTCCACGATTTTGGCAATTACCCGCTTACTAAAATGGGTGGTCAAGAATTGTTCAAATTTATCTTCGTTCAGTTCATCTTCAAAAGTATTTTTTAAAACCCGATACAGCCACCTATGGAATATTGTCGCCGATACACTTTCTAAGGGGTAATCCCCTTCCCAAGCTTTCATACGATCCAGGATCTTAATCTCTTTTTCTGAAAGTTTCTTGATATCAAGTGCATTTGCCAGGTCCGTAAACACCGAAGGGTTGACCGAGGAGGTAACATCTGTAATCATTTTTTCAACCGCAGTCAAGTCCCAGTCATTTTTTGGTTCTAGGAGTTCTACAATTCGTTTTGCCCTATTTTCCGGCAAGTAGTACCCTGGATATAACTGCCCGTTTATAGAATCGGGTTGGTTGTTGGCAGAATACACATAATGCCATGGTGGATTGATCGCCTGCGGGTTTTCTGAGAAATCTAGATATTCTTTTTCCGATGGATAAGCTTCCATACTCGTCTGAATAAACTTCGTATGTACACTATCGGGGATTTTATGCAGTTTTGCCGTTGCCCACCAAGCGATATTGCCCTTTGCATCACCGTACATAATATTCAAGCCGGGAGCATGTATTTTGGGGAGGGCGGCATGCACCATTTCCATATCGGAAGCGGCGGATATTTCATATAAGGCTTTAATAAACTCATTCTTGTTGTGCGTATAGGTCCACCACATTGAAATGGGCCGTTCGCCGGTTATTTGATTTGCAATTCCATTTAAAACAGGTCCTCTTTTTGTCTTTTTTACGCTAAAGGTTACATCTTTACCATCTTTAACTTTAATGGTATTGGTTACAATTTGATAAAAATCCCAACCGTCCTTGGTCTTATATCTCGTGGTATCTGTTGGATGTGTTTCTTCGTAGTAAAAATCAACATCGTCATTTTCGAACATGGTCATCCCATAGGCCAATTTTCTATTGTGTGCCAATACTGGAAAAGGCACTCCCGCAAGGTGGTAGCCATACTTTTCATAAGTTGGCGTAACTACATGGGCCTCATACCAAACAGATGGTTGTGCAAACCCAATATGCGGATCGTTGGCAAATATTACTTTGCCACTTTTTGTTTTTTCGGGACCAATAACCCAGCTATTGCTGCCCTCAAATAGTGGAATTTTAAGAGCGTCTAAAGTTCTTGTTACTGAGGCGATTATAGTGTTCTGAGTGGAATCAGTGACACTCGGATCATGATTTTTAATCAAAGTGGAATTTGGGTTTACATCAATCTCCAAATCTTTTAAATATTCCGGGCCTAATTTTTCTTTGATTGCGGTGAGTAATGGATCCGTTTTATGGGCTTGCGCAAAACTAAAGGCCATATAACCCAACGTATTATGAATGTCTTTTAAAGTGAAAGGTGACTTATCAATTCCGGTCATCAAAAACTCTATCGGCGTTGGTCCTTCTTCAATAAACTGATTAATACCGTCTAAATAAGCTTGGGACAACTGAACTGCTTCAGAGTTCATATCAAGTTCGGAAACCGTTTTCGTTGAGGCCTCGTCAATACCCAATGCAAGAAAAAATTTATCGGTGCCAAGAACTTTTTCGCCAAAGACTTCAGAAAGACCTCCCCTACCAATTCTTCGAAGTAGCTCCATCTGCCACAACCGATCTTGGGCATGTACATAACCTAAACTGCGGAATGCATCTTCTCGATTTTTCCCATAAATATGTGGAATGCCATAGTTATCATAATACACCTCTACTGCCTGGGAAAGTCCGTTAAGGTTTCTTTCGCCATCATAATCGGGCTTTAGGCTCAAATAAGTGGCAAGCCCAGCAATAAGCAGTACTACGAAGATTGCGAGAAGAATCCGTCCAATTTTCCTTACCGTTTTCAATCTTATTATTTTAGAAGGAAAGATAGGATAATTTTAGTGATAAAAAACTATGGAAATCAGCTATTTTTTAGATAGCAAACGATATTCTGATAAACCTTTGGTGAGCCAATTGTGATAGGTATCCTTGTCAGTGCTTTGAATCGCATGATGTAGTATTTTCAAATCTGGGGATAATAATACATAGTACGGCTGCGAAGCGGCATTGAAATTCAGGGTCTGGAAGGTACCCCACTTCTGCCCTATTGTTTCTATCGTCTTAACCCGGCCGGAATCGAACTGAAAATCGAATTGTTTTTCTTTTGGCAGCTCTTTTCGATCATCAACATAAAGGGAAATCAATACATAATCTTCCTTCAACAACGGATAAATATCAGGTTCGCTCCATACATTTTCTTCCATCTTACGGCAGTTAACGCAGGCCCAACCGGTGAAATCGAGCAAGATGGGCTTGTTCTCCTTTTTCGCGTAGGCAAGGCCTTCTTCAAAATCCTTAAAGCAATCAATACCTAAGGGGCAATCGCTTTCCTGTTCAAAAATACTGTAGAATTGTGGTGGCGGGAAACCGCTGAGTAGTTTTAAATCGGTCACTTTTGCCAGTCCTAGAATCAAATAAATGGAAAAAGCCGCACTTACCAGTCCTGTAATTTTTCTTCCTATGGATAGTTTTTGTTTTGGCCCATCATGCGGAAAGCGAAAAACACCAAAAAGATACAACGCCAATAATACGAATAATAAAATCCATATTCCCAGGAAGATTTCCCGTTTCAATATTCCCCAATGCCCCACCAAATCTGCGTTGGACAGGAATTTTAAGGCCAGAGCCAATTCTAAAAAGCCCAATACTACTTTTACGGTGGTCATCCACCCTCCGGATTTGGGAAGGGAGTTCAACCAGGCAGGGAATAAGGCAAACAATGCAAACGGAAGCGCCAAAGCAACTCCAAAGCCCGTCATTCCTGCAGTCAGGTTATTAGCCACATCGCCTTCCTCCAATACTGTACTGCCCAAAAGACCCCCTAAAATAGGGCCTGTACAGGAAAATGAGACGATGGCAAGGGTGACGGCCATAAAAAAGATACCAATAACCCCACCAGCTTTGGACGAAGCAGAATCCATCTTATTGGCCCATGAACTGGGTAAGGTAAGTTCATAATATCCGAAGAACGAAAATGCAAAGAATACGAAGATGAAAAAGAATAGCAGATTTAACCAAATATTGGTTGAAATAGTATTCAGAATTTGGGAATCTACAGAATCGAACAAATGAAATGGCAAGCTCAACAAGACATAGATCAGTACAATAAAAAGCCCATAAAGTATGGCATTGGCAATCCCTTTTGACCGATTGCCAGACTGTTTCGTAAAGAAGGACACCGTTAACGGAATCATTGGAAAGACACAGGGCGTTAGCAACGCGATAAGTCCACCAAGAAAGCCCAAACCAAAAATACCCCATAATCCGGTTCTGGAATCAACAACATTTTCGACTCCTTCATTCAAGCGTTCCTTGTCTTGCAAATCTAACTGAAGGGCCTTGCCCATAGCTATACTGCGCGCATCAACCGTTTTAGTAAGGGTTACCGCCTTCCCCCCATCAAACACAAATTTAAAATCATGGTCCTGGGGAATACAGACTTCTTTACAGACCTGATACCGTATATTAACATCTATTTGGCGTACATCGGGCTTTAAAAACTTGATTTTTTGCTTGAATATGGCCTCATCTACAAAGAACACTTCGTCAATTCCAAAAGCATCTTCGTACTTTGTAATCGTCTTACTTTCAGAAGTGGTACCGATCAACTCATAATCCACATCCATGTTGGCATAGGTAAACTCACTTGGCATGGAACCTCCTTCAGGGGTAAATTGTGAAAATATATGCCAATCTTCAGCAATTTTTGCCTTTATCACCAACTCATATTCCGTATCGGAAATCCTATGGAACTCCTGTGACCAGACAACTGGGTTTTCATCGTCCTGTGAAAACATTGTTAAACTGCTAAAAAACAGAATGCTAAGTAGGATTATTTGTTTCATTAATTGAAAGTAATTTTAACAATTTTATTAGTGGATTCAGTAACCCTAAAGCGATTATCCGCCCGACGACCTATTACCCAAACAAGTTGATTTTCGGAATACAAAAGCCATTGTTTTCTTTTTGCGATGACATCAACCTTTTCATCCTTAAAATATTTTGAAAGTTTCTTTTTGCCCCGCATCCCCAAAGGATAAAAATAGTCGCCATTTTTCCATTTCCTGACTGTTAGGGGATACTTTAACGTTTCTTTATCTACATATAGTACATTTTCCGCTGTCTCCCCAATAGCCACAACTTCCTCAATTTTCAAAACTATAGGGTGTTCAATTGTTGTTTCATCCTTACCAATTTGATATTCAGGGAATGTATGCTCTTCCAGCTCCTCCAATAACAGGTATTCGCGGTTCTTTACCAGACGATGGGTACTTGAACGCACCTCTTTACCACTCAATCCTGCTAACAAGACAGCAATATCATCATATACCCTATTAAAACCGTAATCTTTTAACAACAAATACAGATACGGTTTAAGTGGACGCAATTTTGTCAAGTCAGTAATGGCAATCTTAACAATGCCATCATCTTTATATTCAAAATGCTTTTGTTTCCAATCATCAATATGCTGGGATAGTATTTCAGAGGAGCCGGATAAATGGTCTTGTGTAGCCTTAAAGTTTCCTAAAAAAGTAGGATGCAGCTCCTTCAGTAAGGGTACAATATCATGCCTTATTTTATTGCGAAGGTATTTGGTTTCCGCATTACTGGAATCCTCCCGCCAATGAAGGTCTTCTTCTTGGGCATATGCCTCTATTTGCCCTTTTGAAAATGCCAACAACGGCCTACTTATTGTATCGGTTTTAGCCGGAATTCCTGTCAATCCGTCTATGCCTGTGCCTCTGGAAAGGTTGATTAAAAATGTCTCCAAGCTATCATCTGCGTGGTGGGCCGTAACCAAGGTTTCAATCCTATCTTGTTCCATGATTTCGGTGAACCAAGCGTACCTAAGTTCACGAGCAGCCATTTGAACTGAAACTTTATGTTGACTAATATAGTCATCAGTTTCAAAAGATTTTATGCAAACCGGAATATTGTTCTCTTTTGCAAAATCATGAACAAATTCCTCATCACCAATGCTGTCCACCCCACGCAGTTGAAAATTGCAGTGTGCAATGACAAAATCCAAACTGGACCGCATACAGAGCGACACCAAAACCATACTATCAATACCGCCGCTACACGCTAATAAAAATCGCTTTGTAAGTAGTTCCTGAAAATTATCGTTAATATGTTTTTGGAATTCGGCTAACACCTGCCAAAAATACTCAAAGTTGCTGCCGCAGCCAACTCTTTACGGTTTCAAGCATTTCATCCTTACAACTATCATAGTGTAGTTCATGGTATCCTCCTTCAAAGAGTTTTAAGGTTGTTTGTTCGCTATTTTGATCGAATTCCTGGGTTCCCAGGTAGTCGATGATTTGATCCCCGGTACCATGTAACAGAAGTGTTTTATGTTGTAATTGAGCGGCATTTGCAATAGCCCAAGCCCCTGCATCCATAACGGGAAAGGAATACATAGGGCTTACAGCGTCAAAAATCAAGGGATCATTTTTATACTTTTCAACTTCCAAGGGAATTCTGGAAATCCCATTGGGATCTAAGCCCGATGGCAGCGTTATCGAAGGCATTATACGCAACATTAATTTTCCCAATACCATTTTCCATTTAGGGGGTTGAAAAGCCAATCGCAGGTACGGGCTTGTAACCACAATTCCCGCAAAACTAGCTTGCCGTCCTAAGGCATAATTTAATACAAGGTTCCCTCCCATACTATGTCCGTATAGGAAGATAGATTTCTCAGGATATTGTTCTTTGGCTTTTTGCAGCACCACCCCCAGAACATCCAATAAAGCAGTATAACTTGGGCAATGCCCTCGTTTTCCTTCCGATTTTCCATGCCCTATATTATCATAGGCCATCACGGCCAGGCCAAGGCCGTTCAACATTGGGATCACCGATTCTTTATAGCGACCTAAATGCTCACCAAAGCCATGAACCAGGATAACTACCCCCTTAATAACTTCAGGTTGCATATAAACCCCATGAATTTGCGTGTTGTGCGATTTTAATTTGAATTCGTTATTGTGCATGTTTCGAAGTTACAAGTAAAAAACAGAAAATGAAACTTGAAACGTTAGCTACCTTCAAGTACTTCCCGCATCGCTTTTGCCTTTAACAGGCATTCTTCATATTCCTTTTCCGGTATTGCCTTTGCCGTTAATGCACTACCTACAGAAAATGATACATATTTTTTGGTCGAGTTGTATAGAATACTGCGAATAACGACATTGAAATCAAAATCACCTGCTGGGGTAAAATATCCAACAGCACCACTATACAGGCCCCGTTTAAAGGATTCCAGTTTTTCGATGATCTTCATCGCCGAAACTTTGGGCGCCCCAGTCATACTGCCCATAGGAAAACTTTCCTTGATCAAATCAACGGGGTCGGCATCCGGCTGCACCTCAGCGCTTATGGTAGATACCATTTGGTGCACCTGTCTGTACGTTTTTACCTCGCAGAGCTTCTCTACCCGCACACTCCCCTTTAAGGCGCTTTTAGACAGGTCGTTACGTACGAGGTCAACAATCATTATGTTTTCGGCCCGTTCTTTTATATCATTTTGTAATTCATCAACAAGTTGGCTATCTTTTTTGGGGTCAACATCCCGTTTTGCCGTACCCTTGATAGGCTGGGAAATAAGTCTATTCCCTTGCTTTTTTAAATAGCGTTCTGGGGAGGCAGAAAGCAGGTAGTTGCCTCCTTGACGTAAAAAAGTAGCAAAAGGCGGTTGCGATATCGCATTAAGTCTTTTATAAGTATGCAGGGGATTTATTGTTGTGTTAGCGGCATAAAATTCCTGGCAGAAATTTGCCTCATAAATATCTCCACGATGAATATGGGCCAACATACGAGTGGCTCTTTTAAAGTAATCATCCTTGAAAATGCGCAATTTTATGCGAACATCCTCTGGAACTAGAGCATCTTGGGTCGCGGATGTGCCATTTTTGAATATCGCGCGATAATCGGCTTCAATTTCATCCTTACAGGCTTCTAAATACATAAAATCTACCCGTCCCTCACGAATCCTGATGATTTTTTTTGGCTGAAAGAACCATAGATTGGGAAACAATAACCCATCAAAATTTGATGAGGATAAGTTTTCAACATCATTTTTCAAGTCATAGGAAAGGTACCCAAAAAGCCAATCATTTATTTCTTTACGATAGGCCCTAAGTTTTTTAAAGGCCTTTGTTGTGCGTCTCACAAGAAGTTTCGAATGGGCATCTACGGCCAAAAGTGCATCAAACGAGCCGTAAGGGTCCGCATGCCTGTTACTGTCTAACCATACCACTTCCTTGAATTGCTGGGACCATGTTAATAGGGGCACTTTATGGTCAGAAGTATCGTTAATTGGAAAGGAAATAATTGTTCGCAAAAAATCAGGGGTTTTTATAGCCATCGCTAATACTAGTGCCAGCCAATAATAAGGCAAACGTGCCGTTTTATAACTTCCGTGGACGAAATTACCGCAAATGACATTGATATGCGAGTATTTTGGCTAATTTTGCCTAGCAAAACATCCAAACACGCTGTTGCACAAGTATATAGAATGAAAAATTGTCCTTAGCCATAAATGGGCTTTCAGGAAATCAAGCAATGAAAAAAACGACCAGGTTATATTTTATAGACGCCATGAGGGCGTGGGCCATTCTCATGATGTTGCAGGGTCACTTTATTGATGGGCTTTTAGATACCGCTTTCCGTGACCCGAACAGTATTGTTTATAACGTCTGGCTCTATTTTAGAGGCATAACCGCTCCGGTTTTCTTTACGGTTTCGGGCTTCATCTTTACCTATCTATTGATTCGTGGCGATAAAACTGGAATGGAAAATCCGCGGGTAAAAAAGGGAATCAAAAGAGGATTACAACTTATTCTCTTTGGGTATCTACTGCGCGTTAACATATGGGGAATATTGCATGGCAAGATTTATGACTCGTTCTACCTTGTTGATGTGTTGCATTGTATTGGGCTATCTATATTGGGCGTTACCGGCATTTACCTCTTGACCCATAACCGCAAAAAATACCTGTTTCCAACAATTCTAGCAGGTATCACCGCAATCCTGTTCTTATTTGAGCCAATTTATGCCTCGGCAGATTTTGCATTTCTGCCGCAATTCATAACCAACTATTTTAGCAATAGCAACGGATCTGTTTTTACGATCATTCCTTGGTTTGGCTATGCATCATTCGGGGCCTTCCTTTCTATTTTATTTAGGCGGTTCAAAGATTATAACAATGTATACCCTATGGCAATTGCTGCAACGACGGGATTGGGGAGCGTATTGATTTTATTTTCTTCAAATACATTTTTATATTTTTCAAAAGTATTTGATATACAGCTGTTTGAATTGATTTATTTTAACAACTACTTGTTTATTCGTTTAGGGGATGTACTCTTGGTTTTTGCGGTATTCATGCTGGTGAGAAGTCTATTGAAAAATGCAACGGTATTGAAAATAGGACAAAGTACCTTATCTATCTACATCATTCATTTTATCATCCTATATGGGAGTTTCACGGGCTTGGGACTGTACGGATTCCTACATCATTCTTTACCGCCAGTATTTGCAATTTCTGGAGCTTTGGTGTTTATGGTGGTTTGTACCTATGCAGCCTTATATTATGAACGCCAAAAGGAATTTATTAATTTGAATATAAACACTACTTTACGTTTTCTTTGGTCAAAAACAGAACAATTGCTAGCCGTAACTTTTGGGCATGTAAAAAACAATCTTTCTAAACTACTACGATTGATAGGTTTGATAAAAAGCTAGTTCCTCCTTCCCCATATTGAAAAAAGAGTTTGAAAAATAAAAATAAGGCCTCTTTTATCTTAAATACCCTAGAGGCTAAATGTGTAGGGGTCTATCGGCGGTAGCAGCAAGAGCAGCTTCTTTTACCGCTTCTGCATACGTCGGGTGGGCATGGCTCATACGCGCAATATCCTCTGCTGACGCCCTAAACTCCATAGCGGTTACGGCCTCGGTAATCAGGTCGGCACATCTGGCCCCTATCATGTGTACACCAAGAACTTCGTCAGTGTTTTGATCAGCAAGGATTTTTACGAATCCGTCTATATCCATACTTGCACGGGCGCGCCCTAGGGCACGCATTGGAAACTGACCTACTTTATATGCAACACCTGCTTCTTTCAATTCTTCCTCGGTCTTGCCAACGGCAGCAACTTCCGGCCATGTGTAGACCACCCCCGGAATCAAGTTATAATCAATATGGGGCTTTTGACCTGCCAAGATCTCGGCAACCAAGGTGCCCTCTTCCTCGGCTTTGTGGGCCAACATAGCACCTTTGATCACATCACCGATAGCATAGATGTTCGATACATTCGTCTGTAAATGATCGTTTACCGCTATTCTACCTCTTTCTTCCATTTTAACACCTGCAGCTTCAAGATTTAGTCCATCTGTATAAGCTGCTCTACCAACGGCTACCAAACAGTAATCTCCCGTAAAAACTACTTCTTCCCCCTTCTTGTTATCAGCGGTAACAATTACTTCTTTCCCTTTTCTCTCAACGGATTTCACTTTGTGTGAAAGTTGGAATTTTACCTTTTGCTTTTTCATCGCCTTCATCAACTCTTTAGACAGAGCTGCATCCATTGTAGGGATAATCCGATCCATATATTCTATGACGGTAACCTCTGCACCCAACCTTTTATATACCTGGCCAAGTTCCAGACCAATTACTCCACCACCAATGATAATCATATGCTTAGGAATCTCCTTTAATTTTAAAGCTTCCGTTGATGTAATTACACGCTCCTTATCCAATTTAATAAAGGGCAAGGTAGATGGCTTTGAACCTGTTGCAATGATGATATTTTTTGCTTCGATCGTCTCTGCTTTCCCCTTATTCTTTTTGATAGTGATATGGGTGGCATCTTTAAAACTACCCACTCCTTCAAAAACATCGATTTTATTTTTATCCATCAGGAACTGGATTCCTTTGGTCGTTATATCGACCACGCCCTGTTTTCGGGAAATCATTTTCTCCAAATTGACTTTTACCTCCCCTGAGATCTCAATACCATGTTCCTCAAAATGTTTTATTGCATCTTCATAATGGTGCGAAGAATCGAGTAATGCTTTTGAAGGGATACAACCCACATTAAGGCACGTACCTCCTAGGGTGCTGTACTTTTCTATAATAGCTGTTTTCATTCCCAATTGGGCACAGCGAATTGCCGCTACATACCCACCAGGTCCTGATCCTATAATCGCAACATCGTATTGAGTCATATCTGTATTATTGTAGTATTATACCAAAAATGGAGGTACAAAAGTACGAATGTTTTACTGTTGAACAATACCGTTGACAGCACCAAAGAAATTCAAAGTGCAGGTTTTAAAAAGAACCGTTTTACCATTAGATAACCTAGCCAAATACCAAGTATCAAAGAAAGACCGGCAAGAGCATCGGCCCAAATTGGGTCGTCAGTCTTGCCTGAGAAGATTAAAAAACTGGTCTCGATAAAAATAAGAATAGAAATAATGGTTTGTGGTATATAATTCCACCTCCTATTAATTAAGGTTGTTATAATACCGGCCAATACGGCGGCTATAAAAGTGGCAAATCCGCCAACGTAAATATCAAAATTCGAAGATGTGCTATACCTGATACCATCGAATAGGATTTCCTGCGCAAAAGTCGTGAAAAGAATAAGAGCAAGCTCACCAACGACCGTTGCTAGAATAATCCTAAAAATGGTTTTATTCTTCATATTAGTTGAACGAACTACTCTTTAATACAAGGCAATCTTTGTTTTAGTAGCGCCGAGTGATTGTAAATATTCTTTTACCTCTAAAGCATCATCCCCTCCTTTTTGTGCGTGGTGTAGTAGCGTAAAACCATGTGGGCCTATAGCATTTAAGGTATTCGGGAAGGCCATAAGCATTGGTTTAACGATATCCATTTTTCCAAAAAGGCATGCTGTAAAAATATTGGCCTGCGCCCCTTTATCTAATAGGTACTGTGCAAGTTCCTTGTACCCAACATGACTGGCGGCACCTAATCCGGTTTCAAAATCCCCCATTTTCCAATCATGGGCCACATTCACCAAAGCCGGATGTTCTTCAAGCATGATCTTCACCTTATCAATATCCTTATGGGAGGCACCCACAAATTCCTGAACCAATTTTGGGTCGAGTTTTTCACCATCTTGTGGACTAAATCCAAACAACGGAGTCGTTGCTACGACCAACCCACCGCTTCCGACGTTCCTTATAAATTGTTTTCTATTCATCAGTTAGTTATTTTAAGGATATAAATTACTGATTAAAAAAAAGCTATACACCTGTTTAACACTATTTTAGTGTTAATTAACAAACTATACATGAATAGCTGTTGTGTGCTTTACCTCATTAATAACAAAGGAAGTTTGTGTACTACCAATGTTATTGATTGCCGTAAGTTTAGTGACCATAAATTCGCGATATTCCTCCATATTACTGACATGAATTTTTAAAATATAGTCGTAATCCCCGCTTATATGATAACATTCAACGACTTCAGCCAATTTCAACACCTCCTTTTCAAATTTCAACACATATTCCTTAACATGTTGAATTAATTTGATGTGACACAGCACGGTAAATGCCTTGTCAACCTTTTTTTTATCGATCAAGGCCACATAGCCAGAAATAACATTGGTTTTTTCCAGCCGCTTTATTCGCTCGTAAATTGCAGTGGTCGAAAGATTTAATCGTTGCGCATATGCCGCAGTTGTTCTTTTGCAATCGGCTTGTAAAAGTGATAAAAGTTTTAGGTCTATTTTGTCAAGTTTTAACATGATGTTTTTTCGGTATTTTTTTAAAATTCGATACGATTGTGATTTTAGATTTACTTTTTAATAAAAATATAGATTTATTATCTAAATAATGATAATCATATTGTTTTATTAACTATATCGGACTAGTTTTAATGTCTAAAACACCATATAATCATGAGCAATACTTCAGCCAACCAATTACAAGATCTTCAATACTTCGGGGAATTTGGAGGTGTTAATCCCTCCATATCGGACTCCTCTACATACACATTTCTTTCGGCCAAGACCATGTTCGACACCTTTGAAGGAAACACGGAGGGTTGTTATCTCTACACCCGGCATTCATCCCCCTCAAATCTTTACCTAGGAGAGGCCCTAGCGGCTTTGGAAGGCACCGAAACAGCCAATGTTTATGCCAGTGGCATGGGAGCCATCAGCTCTGTAATCATGCAACTTTGCGATACGGGTGATCATATTGTGAGTAGTAGGACCATTTATGGGGGCACCTATGCTTTCATGAAGAACTTTTTAAGAAAATTTAATATCAGTACAGCCTTTATAGATATTACGGCTATCGAAATGGTCGAGAAATCGATTACCCCTAAAACCAAAATGATCTATTGCGAATCTGTAAGTAATCCGCTTCTGGAGGTAGCCGATATCAAGTCCCTTGCCCAGCTTGCTAAAAAATACGGCATTCCGTTGGTGGTCGATAATACCTTTTCGCCCTTATCCATCAAACCCTACGAGTTAGGCGCCGATATTATCATCCACAGCCTGACCAAGTTTATTAACGGAACTAGTGATTGTGTGGCGGGTGCGGTATGTGGGACTACCGATTTTTGCCTAAGTCTAAAGGATGTCAACAATGGCTCAGGAATGCTTTTAGGCAGTACGTTAGATGGTCTGAGAGCCGCATCCATCCTAAAAAATATGCGCACACTTCACATTCGAATGCAAAAACACAGTAAAAATGCCCTGTTCTTAGCACAAAAGTTTGAAGCTGACGGTTTTCGCATTGTTTATCCTGGGTTAATGTCGCATTCCGGGTATAAAACCATGAAAAATCAAATGAATCCCGAATATGGGTTTGGAGGACTCATGACCATGGATGTAGGGTCTTTGGAAAATGCAAATGCCCTGATGGAGCTGATGCAAACCGAAAAATTGGGTTATCTAGCGGTTAGTCTAGGCTTCTACAAAACCCTCTTCAGCGCTCCGGGCACTTCTACTTCTTCTGAAATTCCCATGGAAGAACAGCTGGAAATGGGCTTGTCAAACGGACTCATAAGATTCTCAATAGGTCTGGACAATGACATCGAGCGTACTTACCAAATGATGACGGATTGCATGAGGCGTTTAGGCATAAAGGCCAAACAACCAGTTTCTGTTTAGTCCTACAAACCGAGGCTTGCACAGTCCTCCCCAAAATCGTAATATTAGGGACAGCAAACCAGCACAAAATGCAAAACGAAGAATACAGCGAGTACCGGGAAGACGAGAATATTGTTGACAACAAAGAGTTGAATATTTGGGAAGCATTGATTCCCGTAGTCTTACTGATGATGATGCTTGCCTACAATATTTTTGTGAAGGATGGTGAGGTTTTCGGGGAATATTCCAATCAAATAATACTTGTACTTGGCGGGGTCATTGCAGCAATTGTCGGCTTTTTCAATAAGGTCACTATTCAAACCATGATTACAGAAATCTGGGAAAACCTACGAAGTGTTTTTATCCCTATTATGATATTGTTGTTGGTCGGGGCCTTGGCCGGGACCTGGTTGGTAAGCGGAATCATCCCGGCTATGGTATACTATGGTCTTCAGGTATTGAGTCCTTCTATATTTCTTCCGGCATCGGTCATAATAGCGGCCATCATTTCTATTGCCACCGGGAGTTCCTGGACGACCTCTGCAACCGTGGGTATCGCCTTGGTAGGGATAGGCGCGGCGCTCGGAATACCGGCTGGGATGATTGCCGGGGCAGTAATCTCCGGAGGTTATTTTGGGGATAAAATGTCTCCATTAAGTGATACTACCAATTTGGCACCCGCAATGGCAGGTACCGATTTGTTTACCCACATTCGATATATGGCCTTTACGACCGTACCCTCTATTATAATCACACTTATTGCATTTGCCATTCTTACAACGACTATCGACACAACGGGTTCGGCCGATATTGATAATCTTTTAGCCAGCATTTCCAATACATTTAATATAACACCCTATTTATTTATCGTTCCGGGGGTCGTCATAGCTTTGATTTTATTTAAAACAAAGCCATTAATCGCCCTAGGGGTCGGTGTAGCACTGGCTGCGGTTTTTGCCCTGTTTTTCCAAGGCGATATACTTAATGCCCTTTCCGACTCTGATGCCACGGCTTTGCTAAGTTCTGTATTTACCGATACCGCTATTGAAACAGATAATGCCCAATTGAACGATTTGTTTAGCTCTGGGGGCATGAAGGGAATGCTCTGGACCATATACCTAATCATTTGCGCGATGGTCTTTGGTGGTGTAATGGATGCAATCGGTGCCTTATCTAGGATCACTAAGGCATTGCTTTCCGTTGCGACATCGGTATTTGGGCTGTTTGCAAGCACGGTCGTTAGTTGTTTGGGGCTGAACGTAATTGCCAGCGACCAATATTTGGCCATAGTTATTCCGGGTAAAATGTTTAAAAAAGCCTATGAAGATAAAGGCCTTGCGCCAGAGAACCTTAGTAGAACCTTAGAAGATTCAGGAACGGTAACCTCGGTTTTGATTCCTTGGAATACCTGTGGGGCCTATCAGTCTGGGGTGCTTGGTGTAGGCGTGGCCGAATATTTTGTATATGCTATATTTAACTGGTTGAGTCCGTTTATGACCTTGCTCTTTGCCGGCTTGAACATAAAAATCAGGGCCTTGGCAAGTTCTAAGTAAACTACCTCGGGGCAAGCCCAGGGGACATTCGTACGAACACAAATTTTAAATTTCGAGGTCCGACCGGCACGCCCGCCTGAACACATTCGGGCAGGGGCGGGCAAGCCACGGAGCATTCTAAGCTCGATTATCGAGTAAAATAGCGGGGTAAACCCTATTTATTTTTTAATTTCACGGTTCATAAAAACAATAACATGGCAAAAGTAACTTTAAAGGGCAATCCCCTGAATACTATAGGCGAACTTCCTAGCACAGGAAATAACGCTCCAAATTTTAATCTCACCAAAGTTGATCTTTCCAGTGCGACACTTTCCGATTACGCTGGTAAGAAATTGGTATTGAACATTTTCCCTAGTGTTGATACGGGTACCTGTGCACAATCGGTGCGGGAATTCAACAAACAAGCTTCGGGATTCAATAATACGGCCGTACTGTGTATTTCTAAAGACCTTCCGTTTGCACAGGCACGTTTTTGTGGAGCCGAAGGCATTGAAAATGTAGAAATGTTATCCGACTTCAGGGATGGTAATTTTGGGAAGGCATACGAATTGGAATTTAGTAATGGACCATTAGCGCCCCTTTTATCAAGGGCAATAGTGATTGTAGACGAGCAAGGTATGGTAACGTATACCGAGCAAGTTCCCGAAACCGTTGACGAGCCAAATTACGAGGCCGCAATTGCAGCACTGACCCATGGCTAAGGAGTCGTTCATAAAAAACAGGATAAAGGGTATCGGCTTCGCATTGCGCGGGGCCGCTCTTTTAATACGTACCGAGGCCAGCATAAAAATACAGGTATTTATAGCCATAGTAGTAACCGCAGCGGGGTTTTATTTCAATATATCGAATACCGAATGGATACTACAAATTTTTGCCATAGCGCTGGTAATGGGAATAGAAGGTTTAAATACGGCAGTCGAAAAACTATGCGACTATATACAACCTGAATTCGACCAAAAAATAGGCTTTATCAAAGATATTTCGGCCGGTGCGGTAATGATCGTTTCCATAGGTGCTAGCATTATTGGTTTAATCATATACCTTCCAAAGTTTTTTTAAACGCCTTCTATGCTAAATTTGTACTTTTGATACTTGAACTTAACTGTTGATGGCAAAGAAGGTTAAAAAGAAAAAGGCAACTACCACCAAAAAGCCTAGTTCTTATAAGATGTCCAAACAAAATAAAATTATACTGGGAAGCCTTTTAATGCTTTTCAGCATTGCCCTGTTCTTTTCTTTTATCTCTTTTTATTTTACATGGCAAGATGACCAAAGCCTTCTTACCGAGTTCAAGGTGCGCAACGCCTCCGCCGAAAATCTATTGAATAAATTTGGTGCTGCCGTAAGTCATTTTTTTATGTATAAAGGTTTTGGTTTGGCGTCCTTGATCATTCCTGGCCTGTTATTTATGAGTGGCCTGTATCGCTTTCTGAGCATGCCAGCAAAAGGATTGATCAAAAAGTATATTTGGGGGCTAATTTTTATGATTTGGATTTCAGTTGCCCTGGGCTTTTTTGCCGCCACAAAACCCTTATTGGGCGGGCTTGTGGGCCATGAAATCAGTGATTTTCTTCAGGACTATGCCGGTAAAATTGGTGTATTCCTATTGCTTTTGTTTGGCTTGGTCTTTATTCTGGTACGCTTTTTCAAGTTTACTCCGGACGGGCTTTTTGATTATTATAAAGAAAAGAGGGCCACCTTGGCGTCTAAACCCAAAAAAGAAACCTCTTTTTCTGAAAATGGAGATACTTCCCTTGAGGTACGGTTGGAAGAAGAAACCCCAGTAATTATAGATACCTACACCCATAAAGAACATATTCCTGTTTTAGAGAAAGACCCCGCTAAGGATGAAATTTTGGAAATAAACAAACCTGTGGCCGATGAGGAGTCCGTCGAGAATCTAAAGATGGAAGTGGAGCAAATTGTGGAGGAAAAGGAGGAAAAAGACAATATCGCGGCCAAGCTCGTTGAAGATTTTGGGGAATTCGACCCAACGCTGGAATTAGCGAATTATAAGTTTCCACATATTGAACTATTGGACCAACATGGTGCTACCGGAGGGATTACGATCAATCAGGAAGAGCTGGAAGAAAACAAGAACAAAATTGTTACCACGCTCAAAAATTATAAAATCGGAATCGCTCAGATAAAAGCGACCATAGGGCCAACCGTAACCCTTTATGAAATTGTGCCCGAAGCTGGGGTACGTATTTCAAAGATTAAAAACTTAGAGGATGATATTGCGCTTTCCCTTGCCGCGCTGGGCATTCGTATAATTGCCCCGATTCCGGGAAAGGGTACTATTGGTATTGAAGTGCCGAACAAGAACTCAACTATTGTTTCTATGCGCTCCGTAATTGCGTCTACCAAATTTCAAAAAGCTGAAATGCAACTACCCATTGCTTTTGGCAAGACCATTAGCAACGAAACCTTTGTAGTAGACCTGGCAAAAATGCCCCACCTACTAATGGCCGGGGCAACAGGGCAGGGTAAATCCGTTGGGTTGAATGCGGTGTTGACCTCCCTCCTTTACAAAAAACACCCAGCAGAGGTAAAGTTCGTGTTGATCGATCCAAAAAAAGTGGAACTCACCCTCTTCAATAAAATAGAACGGCATTATTTGGCCAAACTGCCTGACTCTGAAGATGCCATTATTACGGACAACACTAAGGTTATCCATACCTTAAATTCGCTCTGTATTGAGATGGATAATCGTTATGAGTTGTTAAAGCTTGCCATGGTTCGTAATATCAAGGAATACAATGTAAAATTTAAGGCACGTAAGTTGAATCCGAACGACGGCCATAAATTTTTGCCTTATATCGTTTTGGTCATCGATGAATTTGCTGATTTGATTATGACCGCTGGTAAGGAGGTTGAAACACCAATTGCCCGCTTGGCCCAATTGGCGAGGGCAATAGGGATACATTTGATCATTGCTACCCAGCGACCATCGGTGAATGTGATAACGGGTATCATTAAGGCCAACTTCCCCGCCCGAATTGCATTTCGTGTTACCTCCAAAATAGATTCCAGAACGATATTAGATGCACAGGGCGCCGATCAGCTAATCGGTCGTGGCGATATGCTCTATACCCAGGGCAATGATGTAACCAGAATACAATGTGCTTTTGTGGATACCCCGGAAGTAGAAAAAATAACGGATTATATCGGGTCGCAAAGGGCTTATCCCGAGGCATATGAACTACCGGAATATGTAGGGGAAGAATCTGGCACAAGTATTGATTATAACATATCTGATCGGGATGCGATGTTTAGGCAGGCAGCGGAAGTAATCGTAACTGCCCAACAAGGATCGGCATCTTTGATACAGCGGAAATTGAAATTAGGGTACAACCGCGCCGGAAGAATCGTGGATCAGCTCGAAGCTGCCGGAATTGTAGGCCCTTTTGAAGGAAGTAAGGCAAGACAGGTACTCGTACCGGATTTAACAAGCTTGGATTTATTATTGCAAAACGAAACAAATTAAAAAAGAAATGGACCCCTACTGCGCAGCTGGCCAAATTCAGACAACACAGACGGGAACAAACCTAAAAACAATCATATGAAACGAATTCTTATTTTATTCATAGCATTATCGACCTCATTAACCTCTTTTGCCCAAAACGACCCCAAGGCAAAAGCCATATTGGACGAGGTATATAACAAGGTACTGGCGTACGATAATATCTATGTTGACTTTAAATATGTACTTAATAATGGTGAAGCCAATATTAATCAGGAGACCCGTGGTGAAGTAACCATGAAAGGCGACAAATACCTTGGCAACCTTTTTGGAGCGAAGCAGTTGTTCGATGGCGCTAAGGTTTATACGATAGTTCCCGAAAATGAAGAGGTAACCATCGAGGACAAGACCACTGATGATAATGATGTTTCACCAACAAGCCTTCTCACCTTTTACAGAAAAGGCCATACCTATAAAATGGATATCTTACAGAATGTACAAGGACGTAAAATCCAGTATGTAAAACTTACGCCCATGGATACGAATTCTGAAATCAAATCAAGATTATTGGGAATCGATGCTGAGACAAAACATATTTACAAGCTTATAGAGACTGGTAAAAATGGTACAACCACAACGATTACTGTTAATTCTTTTAAAACAGATCAGGCATTACCAGAAACCTTATTTACCTTTGATGAGCAGAAGTACGAAAATGATGGGTACTATATCATAAGAAACTAAATATCCGTGCGATTACTAGACCGGTATATTCTATCGAGGTTTTTATTCAATTTTTTCAGCTCGTTTGTCATATTGATGTTCATCTTCATATTTCAGACGATTTGGCTTTTTATAGATGACCTTGCCGGTAAAGGGCTTGATATCATCATCATAGGGAAGTTTCTTTTTTACCTGATGCCCAACCTTACTGAAAAAGTACTCCCCTTAACTGTATTACTCTCCTCTATCCTTACGTTCGGGACCTTTGCTGAGAACTATGAATTTGCCGCGATGAAGGCTTCCGGTATTTCGCTGCAGCGAGCGATGGCAAGTCTGATTATTTTTGTAATTTTTCTGGGTGGAGTCACCTTTTATTTTGCAAATAGTGTCATACCGGCCTCCGAGCAGAAAATCTACAACATGCGAAAGAATATTGCTAAAGTAAAACCGGCCGCGGCAATCGAGGAAGGGGTTTTTAGTGATTTTGAGGGAATGAGTATCAAGGTAGCCGATAAGTTTGGGGAAAAAGATCGCTTTTTAAAAAATGTCATTATCCATAAAAAAACGGCTTCAAATGTCAATAACGTGGTAATAAAGGCCAAAAGCGGTGAATTATTAAGTAGCGAAAATTCCGATGTAATTCAGTTGGTACTAAAAGAGGGGCATTACTATGAAGATGTAGAAACGCGGAAAAGTGCCGACAAGCGGAAATTCCCTTTTGCCAGAGCAAATTTTGATGTGTATCGAATTAATATTGAGATTCCGGACCTACCACAAGACCTTGAAGCAGAAGGTGATATAAGCACCTATAAAATGAAAAACGTTTCCCGCTTAAATCAGGATATTGATTCCTTGTACAAGGATAATCTTAGGATTGTGGAGGCATTTTCAAAAAACATCATCAACCGGAATGGTGGTTTCATTGCAATTCCTAAAAAAGACAAAAAAACATTGGAAGCCAGGTTGCAGCTTAAAAAAAACTCAGCAGCGATACAAAGTGCAATGGAAAATAAAGCTCCTAGGAACAAGGACACACTTTCTACCATGGCATCCAAAGAAAAAAACCTGCCACTGCCAGAAAAAGACCTAGCTATCGAAAGGCAAGAAACCTTTGCGAACTCGAATAATGTACTCGATTTACTCCAAGAATGGCAAAGAGTGCAGGTCATGAATTCGGCAAAGACTTCTGTTTCCAATATTCTGAACACGGTTAAGGGAAAAAAGGACGAATTGCAAAAGCGTTATAAGATTTACAACTTACATATTTTATCGCTTCACAAAAAATATGCCTTGGCACTTTCCTGTATCATACTCTTTTTTGTCGGTGCCCCGCTTGGAGCTATTATCCGTAAAGGAGGGGTAGGTTTACCTATGGTCATTGCAATAATATTGTTCTTGGTATATTATTTTGTTGGGGTTTTTGGAACGAACTATGCAAAAGAAGGGAACATTCATCCTATTTTGGGAGCATGGGTTTCTACCATGATTATGCTACCTTTAGGCATATTTTTAACCAGAAGGGCCACCGCCGACAAAGGAGGAATGAATTTCTCAAGCTTAATAGAGCGCATTACAGGCCTGTTTAAGAAAAAACAAGTTGCTGGAACATGATAACGACTTTAATGGAAAATATTCAGTTGAACACTATCGAAGAGGCCATTGCCGATATTCGAGAGGGAAAAGTAATTATCGTTGTAGACGATGAAAATCGGGAAAACGAGGGTGACTTTTTAGCGGCTGCCGAATTGGCTACTCCGGAAACGGTAAATTTTATGGCTACCCATGGCAAAGGGCTTATTTGTGCTCCCTTAACAGAGGGTCGCTGTAAGGAGTTGGGGTTGCATATGATGGTCAGTCACAATACCGATCCTCTGGAAACGGCTTTTACGGTATCGGTTGATTTGCGTGGTGGTGGCGTTACCACGGGTATTTCTGCTTCGGATCGGGCAAAAACGGTATGCGCACTTACGAACGCAGATACCAAACCCCATGATTTGGCGCGTCCAGGCCATATTTTCCCATTAGTGGCGAAAGAGGGAGGAGTGCTCCGAAGAACAGGGCATACCGAGGCTGCTATCGATTTTGCACGCTTGGCAGGTTTGAAGCCAGCGGGAATTATTGTTGAAATTATGAATGACGATGGCAGTATGGCCAGATTGCCACAACTCGTGGAGGTTGCTAAAAAATTTGATCTTAAAATCGTTTCCATTGAATCGTTGATAGCATATCGAATGGAACACGATAGCCTTATCGAAAAGGCAGCAGATTTTGATATTACTACGCGTTTCGGAAAATTTAGACTGCGGGCGTACCAGCAGACGACGAATAACAGAGTTCATATTGCCTTGACCAAGGGAACTTGGAATAAAGACGATAGGGTACTTACCCGGATCAATTCCACCTTGGTAAACAATGATGTTTTGGGAACCTTGACCCACAATGAGGATAAAATATTGGAAGACATGTTCAATGCCATCAATAAAGAAGGTAAGGGGGCTATTGTCTTTATCAATCAGGATTCTGAATCGTTAAACCTGTTATCCCGATTGGGAGAATTAAAAGAACTGCAAAAAGAAGGGGTTTTTAGGGCGCCAAAAATAGACATGGATAACCGCGACTTTGGTATAGGGGCACAGATATTACATGACCTAAATATCTCCAAAATAAGAATGTTGACCAATAGCCAACAGGCCAGAAGGATTGGAATTGTGGGTTATGGGCTGGAGATTGTGGATTATGTGGCGTATTAGTTGTTTGAAGAACAAACTTTCCGATATTTTTCCACACAAGGTTCAAAACAAAGATAGGCAAGTGTCAAGAACCCGCCATTCTGTTCAAAATCATTCTCCCAATCAGACGGATAGCTACAATCATCCGGTTTAAACTTTGAATTCTCCAGAGAATAGGTTCCTGTGCTTGGTTCATCAGCCTCAATGGATACATCGCATAAACTACCATTTGATGTTATGGTACCGTCGCTATGGAAGGTGACCGTTTTATTGCTTTCCACTTTTCTAAATGTTCCGCTTCCATCACCTGGGTCAATGTATGTTTCTATTAGTTGCCACTCTCCCATTAATTCTAAGTCTGAACTACAATCGTCATCATTGCTGCAAGAATATAGGATTCCAATATAAATAAATAAAATTGCGAACTTCTTCATAAACATTGTTTTTATTTAGATGCGAAATTCTTTGTCTGGTTGCGCTAAAACCCCTAACAATTAGAAGTAGAGGTCTTGCTCTCGAATCCTATTAAATCTAAACATTTAGGCTATTTACAGGCTGTATGTTTATATAACGTATTTTTATTTCCCGATGATGGACAAATCGAGATTACGAGTTTTTCTTTTTAGTTCAGTTCTTTGATGAACGCTAGCCTTTTCCTTGATGAATGTTTCATTATTGACTGCAGTCATGGTTGTATTTAGAAATCACTTCAAAAATGCTGGTTTCCCTTTTACTTTCGGCAAGTATTTTTTTGAACAATTCTGGGCATTCTGAAAATATGCTTCTTGTGTTTTCCAATATGGTTTCATTCTTATAAAAACTCGAACCTATGTGAACTGCGTCTGGTTCGTTATCATTTCTAAGGAAATAATGAACTACAGCATCTTGAGTTCCGCCAAAACCAGAATTAGGGTGGAAATATGCAATTCGTTTAATTTCCCCCTTAACATATAAGTTCACCTTCCCACGTACATATTGACCAATAACCGATGGTTCTTTTTGCTCCCCGTTTTTCTTTACAATAGGAAAAAGGCTATAACTGATTGTGGTATCCTTTTCTTTTAATTTTAAAGTTATGTCTGCCTTAAATAAATCTTTAAAGCTAATTTGTTCATACCGCCCTCCTTTTTCGGCTTTAAATTTAATGAACTCGGCACCCTTTAGCTTACCAATACCAGTAATCGTGTCACCATTTTTGAAATACAACTTTGACTCTCCCTTTTGTGCACTCCCAAAATTAATCGCAATAAAAAGAACAATGATGGTCGATATTCCCTTACCCCTAGAGTTTGCAAACAATGAATACCAAAACCCTTGTTGCTTTCTAGTGCTCTTCCATATAGTTATTAATCTAATATTGTAAAAATTCACACTCCTCATTCGGATATTTTTTGATTATTTAAGTTTCATATCATATTCAAAGTCTCTTTCATTTTCTTAGCCCTTTCTTCAACTTCTTCCTCTTGCCATCCCAACTTGATCAAACAAGAAATGGTACGTCCCATCCAATGGTCTGATTTTGAGAAATCCGCTTGAGCGTAGTCCGGTAATTGATTCAAAACCTCAGCAGGTAACTTTCCCAAAGACTTCCTTTCGGTCAGGTGTTCCCATTTTTTATAGTAGTGCCAATTATTGTCGTACCAATAAAAGCAACCATCCACTCCGGAATTTCCTAAGGCTGTATGTGCTGCTTTGGCCTTTTCTTCAGTAGGAAGAAAAAAGCTCAAAAACGCATAGCTCTCCTCCCCTCCTTCCGGTACGCTTCTAAAAGTAATTCCGGGAACCGTTTCCAAGGTTGACCTTAAAATGGTGTAGTTCTTTTTTTGGATGGTCAAGAACTCATCCAGACGTTTAATCTGGGCGCAACCCACGGCCGCATTTAATTCAGAAATACGATAGTTATACCCTAAAAACGGATGTCCTTCCGCTCCACGATTAGTTCCGATATGATCGTGCCCGTGATCCGAATAATGGTCGGCATTTCGAATATAGGTTTCGTTATTGGAGACTACTGCTCCACCTTCTCCACACGTAATGGTTTTTACATAATCGAAAGAAAAACAGCCTAAATCCCCATAACTGCCTAAAGATTTCCCTTCAAAAGTTCCGCCAATGGCTTGGCAGGCATCTTCTAAAAGCAGCAAATCGTGTTTGTTGCAAATAGATTTCAATGCTCTTAAATTTGCCATAGAACCGCACATATGTACGGGCATTACTACCTTGGTTTTTGGGGTAATCGCTTTTTCCACGGCCTCGGGGTCTAAAGTCAGCGTATCGTCAATATCAACCAAGATCGGGACGGCACCCAAAGCCAAAATAGATTCAAAACTGGCGACGAACGTAAAAACCGGCATGATTACTTCGTCCCCTGCCCCAATTCCAGCACTGACCAGAGCAACCGTTAAGGCAGCGGTACCGCTGCTTACCAATTGTACATAGTCCACTTGCATTCTTTTGGCAAGGGCATCCTCCAATTCTTTGGCCTTCCATTGTCCGTTGCGCATTGCATCAAAACCATAGCGCATTAAGACCCCAGTTTCAAGTACTTTATTTACTTCTGCTCTTTCTTTATCTCCAAAAAGTTCAAATCCTGGCATTCAAAATGGGTTTATGGTTTATGGTTTATGGTTTATGGTTTATGGTTTATGGTTTATGGTTTATGGTTAAGAATAACATTTTCTAAACCCATAACCATTTAAACTCATAAACGTTTTTTAAAACTCCTAAACATATTTAATTAAAAAATCTCGATTATACTATCGTCCAGATCTCTTCTTACTTTCTTGAAATTTGAAAAGATATCATCCTTGGCCCGATATCCGATCGGCATGACCAATACCGAAGAAAGGTTTTTTTCCTTTAATCCGAGAATTTTGTCATAGGCTTCGGGGTCAAAACCTTCCATAGGGCAAGCATCTATTTTTTCAGAAGCACAAATGGTCAGCAAGTTTCCCATGGCCAAATAGGCCTGGTTTTTACACCAGTGCTTTATTTCTTCGATGTTTTTGTTCGAAAAACTCGTTAATAACGATTCTTTGAACGGGCTTAAAATTTCATCGCTGGTACCACGTATTTTTTTAACCGCCTCAAAATAACCACCTATATATTCCGAATCCACCTTGTTTTCGATACAAATAACCAATACATGAGAGGCTTGGGCCACCTGTAATTGCTCAAAAGAATGAGGCACCAATGCTTTTTGGGTCGTTTTATTGTGTACTATGGCCATACAAATGGGCTGCAGCCCATAGGATGTAGCAGTAAGATTAAAAGCCTGCTTTATTCTTTCGATTTTATTTTCCGGAATAAGCCTCTGTTTGTCAAACTTCTTTACGGCATACCGCCAATTTAAATCATCTAAAATGTCTGTCATATTTTCTCCTTCTACAGTTCTACTGATTTCCACCTACGCGGAAATGAAAGTAAAGCTTAATTTATATCAAAAAACCATAGTTTAACGGCCATGATCATTACCATAATAATCAAAAATGTTTTAATGAACCCATCACCCTTATCTACCGAAACCCTGCTCGCCAACCAGGCTCCAGTACCATTACCAATGGCCAAAATCAGACCTACCGTCCAATTTACCTTATCGTTTAGGACGAACACTGTCAAGGCAGCTAGGGTATATATAAAAACCACTGCCACTTTAGTCGCATTTGATCGTACCAAAGTCATCTGGTTTACATAGTGCAAAAATAGGATAATAATAAACCCTAAACCTGCATTTATAAACCCGCCATAGATGCCAAAAAGAAAAAAAGCGCCAATGCCTATCCAAAGGTATTTTCCGGTAATGCGTTCCTGCATTTCGGCAAGTTTCATTTTTGGTTTAAATATTATGATCAACACGACAGCCACCATAATCCCAGCTAAAATCTTGTTGAACGTCTCCCCTTTTACATCCACTGCGATATAGGCACCGATTATAGCCCCGAATAAGGCGGCGATTCCCAAATAAATATTAAATGGTGCGGTGGAGACCCCTTTGCTCTTAAAACCGGTAACTGCCATGGCCGACTGAATGACAATAGCAACGCGATTTGTACCATTGGCAACACTGGGCGGTAATCCCAGAAAAATCAGGACGGGCAACGAAAGTAAGGAACCACCTCCCGCAACCGTATTGATAAAGCCTACTGCAAACCCTGTTGCTACCAACAATACATAATGGTACCATTCTTCCATGCGGCAAAAATAGCGTCTTAAAACTATTTTTTAAGAAATGATTTAGTTTAATACTATATTATTATTCATTCAAATAGTTGTAAAGGGCAGCGCAGATAGAGAATTTGATGGGTACTATAATATTTCTTAACAATTGGTTAATAAATACTTACAAAAAACCCTACAAAATTTCTTAAGTTTACGATCGCAATTTAAATCCCACAAATATGAAACATCATTACCATTACAAAACGATTTTATTAACTGTTATGACCCTTTTCGGGGCCATTTTTAGCTACGCCCAGGTTCCAAGCTATTATGATGGAACTGACATCTCAGCTACTGGAGCGCCCTTAAAAGCCAACCTCTCTACCCTGATTACAGATACGCAAACCACAATTCTAGAGTACACTCCAGGCGTATGGGAGGCTCTACAACAGACTGATCTAGATCCGACAAACCCAAACGATGTCTTGCTTATTTACGGCTATGACGATACCGATGCCGATATCACCAATGACCGAACCCGAAATAAAGATATGAACGGGGGAAATGTCGGTGATTGGAATAGAGAACATACCTACCCTAGGTCATTGGGTAATCCCAATTTAGGGAGTACCGGCCCAGGATCCGATGCCCATCATTTACGGGCTTCAGATGTACAATTCAATGGAGTTCGCAGTAACCGACCTTATATTGATGATAGCGGAGTTGCCAAACCCATTAACAACGGTTTTTATCCCGGTGATGAGTGGAAAGGCGATGTTGCCCGTATGATGATGTACATGTACCTGCGCTACGGAGATCGCTGCCTACCAACGGTAGTTGGTGTAGGAGCTACCAGTTTTAGCCCAGAAATGCCCGATATCTTTTTGGAATGGAATGCGGAAGACCCCGTTTCCCAATATGAAATCAACAGAAATGTGCTGTTGGAAGGCATTCAAGGCAATAGAAACCCTTTTATTGATAATCCCGCTTTTGCCACATCCATTTGGGGAGGTCCTCAAGCAGAAGATAAGTTTGCCGATGGCACGCCAAGTTTTGTAATTAACGAAGTGGATGCAGACCAGACAAGTACCGATGCAGCAGAATTTATAGAATTGTATGATGGAGGTTTTGGGAATTCTTCCTTAGACGGTTTGATATTGGTACTATATAATGGAAGTAACAACGAAAGTTATAATACCATAGATCTTAGTGGACAAACTACCGATGCAAATGGATATTTTGTAATTGGGAGCACAAACGTTCCTAATGTAGATTTGGCCGCTTTTACTACGAATGGAATTCAAAACGGCGCAGATGCCGTTGCTTTGTTCGCAGATGACGCGGCAAATTTCCCTAACGGCACTGCGGTAACGACAGTTAATTTAGTAGATGCCTTGGTTTATGATACCAATGATTCAGATGACCCAGAGCTTCTTGCCTTACTAAATGCTGGGCAGCCTCAGATTAATGAAAATACTGACGGGAATGGAACCATCAACTCCATGCAACGCATTCCGAACGGGTTTGGAGGTGCAAGAAATACAAGTACTTATAGCACCTTGACTCCTACTCCTGGGGAAGAGAATGTGGCTGATGTTGTTGAAGATACCGAACCGCCAACTGTACCTACCAATATCGTTGCTGAGAACATCACCTCAAGTGGTGCACAATTATCCTGGGATGCTGCAACCGATAATGTAGGGGTAACTGAATATCAAGTCTTTGACGGCACAACCTTGTTGGGGACCACAACCAACACAACTTTTCAATTAACAGGGCTAACCCCTGAAACTACCTATACCATTACCGTTGTGGCCTTAGATGCCGCAGGAAATGTATCGGAGGCAACTTCAACGGTTATGTTTACAACATTGGAAGAGCCGATTCAAACGGGAAGTGCTTTGGTAATTTCCGGAGTGTTCGATGGTAGTTTGACAGGAGGAATTCCAAAAGGGGTTGAGCTGTATGTCACTGAAGACATTGCGGATCTTAGCGCTTACGGTTTAGGTTCTGCAAACAACGGTGGGGGAACCGATGGGGAAGAGTTTACATTTCCTGCCGGCCCTGCCACTGCGGGTACTTTTATATATGTATCATCGGAAGCTACAGGTTTTACGAGTTTCTTTGGTTTTGCTCCTGACTATACCACAGGTGCGATGGGAATAAACGGAGATGACGCGGTAGAACTTTTTAAAGATGGAGCTGTAGTAGACGTTTTCGGTGATATCAATGTTGATGGAACCGGACAAGCATGGGAGTATCAAGACGGTTGGGCTTACAGAGTTTCAGATACCGGACCAGATGGGAATACCTTTGTCCTATCCAATTGGAACTTCAGCGGCGTTAATGGCTTAGAAGGTGGTACAGACAATGGTACCGCTACCACCCCTTTCCCAATTGGTTCTTATACTAGAGGACCTGCCGTAATAGTAATCAATGAGCTAGATGCCGATACCGCTGGTACCGATGCATTGGAGTTTGTAGAGCTTTTTGACGGTGGTTCTGGAAATACATCCTTGGATGGACTTGTTTTGGTACTTTATAATGGAAGCGATGACCAAAGCTATAATTCAGCTATCGATTTAGACGGATTCACGACGGACGAGAACGGGTACTTTGTAATCGGTAGCGCTCTGGTCCCTAATGTTGACCTGGTAGCTTTTACTACGAATGGATTGCAAAATGGAGTGGACGCCGTTGCCTTATATGAAGGTAATGCAGTCGATTTTCCAAATGATACACCCATTTTAATTAATGATACACTTTTAGATGCGTTGGTTTATGATACCAATGATAGTGACGATCCCGTTTTATTGACATTATTGAATCCAGGGGAAGCACAGATCAATGAGGATGAACTAGGTAATAAAGACGGTCATTCCTTACAGCGTATTCCCAATGGTTCTGGAGGTACCCGAAACACGAGTACCTATACGCAGGCTACTCCTACCCCGGGTGCTGAAAATGGCGCTGTACCTCCAGCACCTGAGACAATTACCATTTTAGAGGCGCGAAACGCATCTTTTGGTGAGTTGGTCACCATTAGTGGTGTATTGACGGTATCTGACCAATTCAGCGGTTCGGCCTACCTTCAAGATTCGACTGGTGCAATCGCCATATTTGACGAAGTAGTGCACGGCGACGGCAATTTTATGGTCGGTGATTCCATTACCGTGACCGGAACAAGAAGTGCTTTTAATGAGCAAATACAGATTAGCCCTGTAACCGAAGTTGAAAATAACGGAACGCCCAATCAGCCCATTGTTCCTTTAACTATTACGTTAAGTGAATTGGCAAACCATCCCGCAGAACTTGTTCGGGTTGTTGATCCTGCTTTTCCAAGACCAGGGGATATCCTTTTCGGGAATTCCAACTATGAGTTGACCGACTCTAGCGGAAATGGCCAATTACGTATTGATAATGATGTGGAAGCAATCGTAGGGTTAGGCCAACCAGAAGCCTGTGCCGAAATCGTGGGAGTGGTAGGCAAGTTTTTTAGTACCTACCAATTGCTGCCCCGATCGGAAAACGACATGTCCTGCGCAGGACCATATGTACCTTTAGGGAGTACTGTTGATGTTGACAGGGATAAAACCTTTGATGTGGTTACCTGGAACATAGAGTGGTTTGGTGAGGAAATGAACTCCCCGCCTGCCGGTGACCCTATGTCGGACGAAATCCAACGGGATAGCGTGCTAACTGTTCTAAACCTATTGGATGCGGACATTTATGCCGTTCAGGAAATCGTGGATGTTCCTTTGTTTGAAGAGATGATCGGATCCTTACCTGGGTACGACTACGTACTCTCGCCCGCGGTGTCAAGACCAAATGACCCTGACGGTTTACAGCAAAAAGTCGGTTTTATCTATAATACCACGACCGTTTCAGTAGTCGAGACAAGACCACTTTTAGAGAGTATTCATCCACTGTATAACGGAGGGGATGATTCTGCACTAGTTGATTATCCCGTAGCCGATAGAACACGTTTTTACGCAAGTGGACGCCTTCCGTTCTTAATGACCGCGGATGTGACCATTGATGGTGCTACCAAACAATATGATTTGGTCGCCTTACATGCAAGGGCCAATAGTGGTAGTAGTGCACAGGAGCGTTACGACATGCGAAAATATGATGTTGAGGTCCTTAAAGATAGTCTGGATGTACAATTTGCAGATTCCAACCTGATTTTATTAGGTGATTTTAATGACGATGTAGATGAGACCGTGGCGGATATCCCTTCCACAATAAGTTCTTATGAAGTTTATATAAACGATACAGTAAACTATGACATCATCAGTAGTGTTTTGAGTGATGGCGGGTTCCGCTCCTTTGTTTTCAGGGAGAACATGATCGATCATATTGTTGTTTCTAACGAGGTAGCCCCAACCTATATTGAAGAGACCGTTAGCGTTGGCTACGAATTTTATGACTTTGATTATACCACCACCGCCTCGGATCACTTCCCGGTTTCCGCACGCTTTATTTTAGAAGTGCTAAGCCTAGATGCTATTATAGGCAACGACGTCAGTTGTGCTGGTGAGAGCGATGGTTCGGCCACGGCGGTTGTTTCAGGGGGTGTCATGCCATACACCTATCTATGGAGTGATGGGCAAACCACAGCTATTGCCTCGGGCCTTTCCGGCGGGGAATATAGCGTAATAGTAACCGATGCCTTAGGCACCGTGGTAGAAGGCTCAGTTACAATCGATGAACCTGCGCTCTTGCTAGTAAATGTATCTGAAGATACTACGGTCTTTTTTGGTTACGAGCCACAAGCTTGTACTACGATTGGGGTTAGCACGGTAGAGGGCGGTATTGCTCCCTACTCCTACGCATGGAGCAATGGGGAGACCACCGATACCTTATTCGTATGTCCTGAGGAAACGACCACTTATACCGTAACCGTAACCGATGCCAATGGCTGTACTGCTGAAGCAGAAGTTACTGTAAACGTAGTAGATGTGAGCTGTGGTAATGGTAAAAAACCAAAGGTGATGGTCTGCCACAATGGAAATATGATTTGTATTTCAGCAAATGATGTTGATGATCATTTGGCACATGGCGATAGTCTTGGCTCTTGTGGAAATGATATGACCAGTACGGTAAGTATAGAAACCTATCCCAATCCTTTTGTCTCGCATATGAATGCCGATGTGAATGTTTCGGGCAAGGCGAAAGTTACTTTTGTACTTTACAATCAATACGGAAGAATTGTTAAGAGGTCAGTCTTTAATGTTAGAGGAACCAATAACACCCTAAGGTTGAATTTAGCTACCTTACCTAGCGGATTGTACTATTTGCAAACAGCTATAAATGGGGAATGGTACAGTACCGAGCAATTGATAAAGAACTAGAAGTAGTTGTTTAAATTTCATGAAACGCTCAAATTTTATTTGAGCGTTTCTTTTGTCATTTAATGAAAAAATAAAACTCAAAAGTTTTTAAGGAGCGAAAAAAGGTTTCTATATTTGCACCCTTATTCAGGTAAATAGCTGAATAAGGTTCTCACCTTCGTGAGAACAATTCGACGCAAATTTTATCTGACCTCGTCAGAAAAAATTTGGCCTCATTGGAGGAATGGCAGAGTGGTCGAATGCACTAGTCTTGAAAACTAGCGAGGGTCACACCTCCGGGGGTTCGAATCCCTCTTCCTCCGCTTAGAGCAAAGCTCAATTTCTGAAAAGAAATTGGGTTTTTGTTTTTTAAAAACGTCTCGAGTGTGCTCGAGTAAGTTCTTAAAAA
The DNA here is from genome assembly GCA_965238025.1 of Aggregatimonas sp. Taxonomy (GTDB): domain Bacteria; phylum Bacteroidota; class Bacteroidia; order Flavobacteriales; family Flavobacteriaceae; genus Pelagihabitans. Next base: position 3,421,524 of record OZ250162.1, read on the forward strand.
GCAAAAGACCAAAAATTGCCCTAGCAATTTTGAGCTTTATTGTCAGGTGTGGTGGTTGTAGGGAACACCAAAGGTAATCCCTCTTCCTCCGCTTAGAGCAAAGCTCGATTTTCTATCGAAAATCGGGCTTTTTTGTTTTATGAAATATGCAAACCAAAGTTTTGTTAAATGCAATAAAACATAAAAGCCTGAAATCGCAAGAGCGATATCGAGTTTTATTTTCAGGTCCGTAGATTGTAGGGAACCCAAAGGTAATTCCTCTTCCTACACAAAACACCTCCAACCTTATGGTCATTAGCTTTTCTATTTAAAAGATAATCAAGTACTTTTCGCCGTTTGTAATCAATTTTACTAAAAAAGAAAAACCCTGTTGTACAATCAGCACAACAGGGTTTTAGATTTGTTTTCAGCATATTTAATGCTATATCTTAAAATGCCGGATCGGGCCTTCCTTTTAAACGTTTTTCGATTTTTTTCTTCTTTATTGTTAAAAGCTTCATTAAATCCATAAGATCCGTATCCTTAGTTTGCTTATAGACCTCGTTTAAGGCCAGTATCAATCGTTTTGCCTCTCTTGAAGCAGCCACTCTATCGCTTGTAGACATGTTGCTCATTTTTGCTTTTTCAAATGCTAATGCCTCATTTATTAATTCCATAACTCATATTTCAATTATTGATTTAAACTTAATCAAACAAAATGCCATTATCAATTGTATTCCATTGATTATGATAATTTGAATATTGAATACGTTGATAGCTCTTTGCATTAAGAATTTAGTTAAACAGGGGGTGAAAAATATGGATTCTCCCCTTTCTCCGCCTAGGACAAAGAATGATACATTTGTTGCACACTTTGTTACATATCTACCACTACTATATACGTCCTTTAAATACATTTGATATAGAGGATAGAATATGCTGATTTTTAAACAATTATAGCTTGAGTGTCACATATTGTGGTTGTTCGTTCTTCTTCTTTAATCAGGAATACACCATCAATAAAAAAGATAGGGTCAATTATACAACTAATACCCTATCCAACCGATAATTGTACACCTTGATTTATTCTCGATTTATTTCCCCCATTAATCTATTGAACATATCCATTATTGGTATGCCAAAGTTATTCTAACAAAAACTTTCATTATGGGGAATTCTACACTTGTACTTTTACAAAAGCTTAATTTTAATATTGCTCCTGAGCGACGAGTTTATCACACAACAATATTAAAAATATGGTTTGTACTCCTTGGCTGTTTTTCCTTTATACCTTTGGGTCTAGCACAGAGCGGTACCATCCAATTCGACGCCGTAAGCTATACCGTAAACGAGGCAGACGGTTCGTTGACCCTCGAGCTGCAGCGCGTAGGTGGCAGTGCGGGCGAGATCACCATCGACTTCCAGACCTTTGACGCCACCGCCACCGCTTCAGAGGATTATGTCGGTTTCGCCAGTCCCATAGCACTGACCTGGGTCGACGGGAACACCTCACCTAAAACGGCGACCCTGCCCATACTCTCCGATGCCCTCTTGGAAGGCGACGAGACCTTTATAATGACCATATCCAGCACCAACCCCGATTGGGTCGGATCCCCGTCCAATGCAACGGTCACCATTATCGATACCCCACCGCCATCTCCAGGTACCATCCAATTAGATGCCGCTAACTATACCGTAAACGAGGCAGACGGTTCGTTGACCCTCGAGCTGCAGCGCGTAGGTGGCAGTGCGGGCGAGATCACCATCGACTTCCAGACCTTTGACGCCACCGCCACCGCTTCAGAGGATTATGTCGGTTTCGCCAGTCCCATAGCACTGACCTGGGTCGACGGGAACACCTCACCTAAAACGGCGACCCTGCCCATACTCTCCGATGCCCTCTTGGAAGGCGACGAGACCTTTATAATGACCATATCCAGCACCAACCCCGATTGGGTAGGTACGCCATCTACGGCAACGGTCACCATTATCGATACCCCACCGCCATCTCCAGGTACCATCCAATTCGATGCCGCTAACTATACCGTAAACGAGGCAGACGGTTCGTTGACCCTCGAGCTGCAGCGCGTAGGCGGCAGTGCGGGCGAGATCACCATCGACTTCCAGACCTTTGACGCCACCGCCACCGCTTCAGAGGATTATGTCGGTTTCGCCAGTCCCATAGCACTGACCTGGGTCGACGGGAACACCTCACCTAAAACGGCGACCCTGCCCATACTCTCCGATGCCCTCTTGGAAGGCGACGAGACCTTTACAATGACCATATCAAGCACCAACCCCGAATGGGTAGGTACGCCATCTACGGCAACGGTCACCATTATCGATACCCCGCCGCCATCTCCCGGTACCATCCAATTCGACGCGGCGAACTATAGTGTAAACGAGGCCGATGGCTCGGTGACCCTCGAACTGCAACGTGTGGGTGGCAGTCAGGGCGAGATTACCATCGACATACAGACCTTTGACGGCTCGGCGACCATTTCACAGGACTATGCCGGTATCCCCAGCCCCATAGCACTGACTTGGGTCGACGGGAACACCTCACCTAAAACGGCGACCCTGCCCATACTCTCCGATGCCCTCTTGGAAGGCGACGAGACCTTTACAATGACCATATCCAGCACCAACCCCGATTGGGTCGGATCCCCGTCCAATGCAACGGTCACCATTATCGATACCCCGCCGCCATCTCCCGGTACCATCCAATTCGATGCCGCTAACTATAGTGTAAACGAGGCAGACGGCTCGGTGACCCTCGAACTGCAACGTGTGGGTGGCAGTCAGGGCGAGATTACCATCGACATACAGACCTTTGACGGCTCGGCGACCATTTCACAGGACTATGCCGGTATCCCCAGTCCCTTGGCACTCACCTGGGTTGACGGCAGTACCGCATCCAAAACCGTGACCCTGCCCATACTCTCCGATGCCCTCTTGGAAGGCGACGAGACCTTTACAATGACCATATCCAGCACCAACCCCGATTGGGTCGGATCCCCGTCCAATGCAACGGTCACCATTATCGATACCCCGCCGCCATCTCCCGGTACCATCCAATTCGATGCCGCTAACTATAGTGTAAACGAGGCCGATGGCTCGGTGACCCTCGAACTGCAACGTGTGGGTGGCAGTCAGGGCGAGATTACCATCGACATACAGACCTTTGACGGCTCGGCGACCATTTCACAGGACTATACCGGTATCCCCAGTCCCTTGGCGCTAACCTGGGTTGACGGCAATACCGCATCCAAAACCGTGACCCTGCCCATACTCTCCGATGTGATCGCCGAACCCGACGAGACATTTACCATGACCATATCAAGCACCAACCCCGAATGGGTAGGTACGCCATCTACGGCAATGGTGACCATTGGCGATACCCCGCCACCGGCTCCCGGTACCATCCAATTCGACACCGCGAACTATAGTGTAAACGAGGCAGACGGCTCGGTGACCCTCGAACTGCAACGTGTGGGTGGCAGTCAGGGCGAGATTACCATCGACATACAGACCTTTGACGGCTCGGCGACCATTTCACAGGACTATACCGGTATCCCCAGTCCCTTGGCGCTAACCTGGGTTGACGGCAGTACCGCATCCAAAACCGTGACCCTGCCCATACTCTCCGATGCGATCGCCGAACCCGACGAGACATTTACCATGACCATATCCAGCACCAACCCCGAATGGGTAGGTACGCCATCTACGGTAACGGTCACCATCAAGGATAGCATTGGAAGCGGAGACTGTGATATTACTGTTACATCCAATGCTGGTGCAGACCAAATAGCATGCGGAGGTGGTTCAGTAGCAATCGCCGCCACGACCAGTGGCGCTGGAATGTGGAGCGGTGGCTCCGGTAACTTTGGCGATGCAACTATGGCTTCAACCACTTATACTCCCAATGCAAGTGAACTGGGAACCACAGTGAGTTTAAGCTGGACCACATCAGATCCGGACGGAGACGGGCCATGTGTATCAGTTAATGATACTATGGAAATTGCCTTTAACGAAGCACCTAATGCTGGAGAAAACAACGATACAGCCGTTTGCGAAGGTACCATTGTGGATCTCTTGAGTTTAGTCAGCGAAGCCGGAGGTACCTTTAGTGGCCTTGGTGTCAGCGGAAATACTTTTGATACAACAGCTTTGCCCGCCGGGAACTACCAAATAATATACACGGTAAGCAGTGGCAATAGTTGTCCGGATGATTCAGCCACCATTACTGTTACTATAGCGGATGATAGTATTATTCAAAGCTGTGAAGTATTGGATATAGATTATTGCGACCCTAATAAGGCACCCTTCTACAATTTCTTTTGGGATGAAATGGAAGCGATAATGCCAGGTTCAGAGTATTTCTCTCAGAATGCAACACATTCCTTAAGCTTTACAGAGTTTACGGATGGAACAGCTTTAATACAAGGCTCCACCCAATCCGGTACATGCTCGGCACAACTGTATATTGTACTGAAAGACATAAAAGATTGGGCTATGTGGAGCGCAGATGGTGGAGAATTCAAAGCACAAGGCTGTAATCCGGGATTGCTGGTTAAAGAAGATCTTCGCTATTATGTAGTAGATGGTTCTAAAAGTACCATTACCGTTACAGGCGGAGACTGCCTCGAGGAAGGCACTTTTGTAATAACACAACGCCCAGATCCTGATAACCCCAGTACCAGCAATTACGGAGTACATGTAGGCCCTGGAGGGGCATTATATGATTCCGACACTTCCGCCGAAGGCTTGGCCGGTTGGGCATGGATGGGGCCACAAGAAGATAAACGCAGATGGAAGATAGATTTTAACTTTCATATTAATTGTGATACCGATTCTGAATGCAAACCAAACGAAGAAGTGTGCGACGGAGTGGACAATGACGGCGATGGGGATATAGACGAAGGCTTTGATTCCGACAACGATGGAACACCAGATTGTGATGACGTGGAAGAATGTGATGGACTGGACAATGACGGTGATGGTGCTATTGATGAAGGTTTCGACTCGGATAAGGACGGAACTCCTGATTGCGATGATGTGGAAGAATGTGATGGACTGGACAATGACGGCGATGGGGATATAGACGAAGGCTTTGATTCCGACAATGATGGAACACCAGATTGTGATGATGAAGAAGTCTGCGATGGACTGGACAATGACGGCGATGGGGATATAGACGAAGGCTTTGATTCCGACAATGACGGAACACCAGATTGTGATGACGAAGAAGTCTGCGACGGATTAGATAATGACGGTGATGGTGCTATTGATGAAGGCTTTGATTCCGACAACGATGGAACAGCAGATTGCGATGATGTGGAAGAATGTGATGGACTGGACAATGACGGCGATGGTGCTATCGACGAAGGTTTTGATTCGGACAATGACGGAACACCGGATTGCGACGATGAAGAAGAATGTGACGGGCTGGACAATGATGGCGATGGTGCTATCGACGAAGGCTTTGATTCGGACAATGACGGAACACCGGATTGCGACGATGAAGAAGAATGTGACGGGCTGGACAATGATGGCGATGGTGCTATCGACGAAGGCTTTGATTCCGACAATGACGGAACACCGGATTGCGACGATGAAGAAGAATGTGACGGGCTGGACAATGATGGCGATGGTGCTATCGACGAAGGCTTTGACTCGGACAATGACGGAACACCAAATTGTGACGATGAAGAAGAATGTGACGGGCTGGACAATGATGGCGATGGTGCTATCGATGAAGGCTTTGACTCGGACAATGACGGAACACCAAATTGTGACGATGAAGAAGAATGTGACGGGCTGGACAATGATGGCGATGGTGCTATCGATGAAGGCTTTGATTCGGACAATGACGGAACACCGGATTGCGATGATGTGGAAGAATGTGATGGACTGGACAATGACGGTGATGGTGATATTGATGAGGAATTAGATTGCAATGACACTCCGCCAGCTGGCTGTCAAACAGCCTATGCCAGATATTCGGAGAACAATAGCTGCTTTATTGATGACGGTTTGGGTAACAATAGATGGGGATGGACGAATTATCTTCCAACAATGGGGTCTTATACCTTGGATTTGTATACTGGTGCGGGTCAATGTGACATCGCCAAAGGTGAAAAATCTGGAGAGGTTTCCATTGAATATGGTAGGGACACAATAACGGTCACCGTTACTATGTTGAATGGTTTTACGATGACAGAGGCGCAGTTATATGTAGGTCAAGATCCTTATCCAAACAATGGCGGACGACCTACAGTTGCATCGGGACAATTCCCATATAAAACGGGTGATTTAGACAATGTTGCAAATTACCCATTTGACCCAATAGCTATCAACCATTTGGATACAGGAATTTATGTAATCCTTCATGCGGTTACTTGTGAAGATTTGGTCAAAAAGGCGCCAATCAAAACCTCGGTGAAGACCTACCATAAGCCCTTTGAAAATACCATTAATTTGGATATTGATATCCCGTATGATGCTGTTATTGATGTTCAATTTATGGATATGTCGGGCAAACTGGTGATGCAGAAAACAGCCGGCACCGTAACAAAAGGCAGGAACATCGTACCAATTGAAATTCATAAACTGGCCACAGCAGTCCATATAATGATGATCAATACCGGCAAAGAAGTGATCAGGAAAAAGGTGTATTTTCATAAATAGACTCAAGGTTCTTTAAAAGAATATATATTTAAAATATTAATAGTTCTCTTCTTCGCTTAGAACAAGGCTCAATTTCTTTTCAGAAATTGGGCTTTTTCGTTTTAGGGGAATATCCATTAGTTTTAGGGAGAATAAATTTATAAGTTGTCTACACACTTATCTTTGTTTTAAATGTACAACAAGTAGTCCTACCCTCTTCTTAAATACAAAGGGTCTATAATACTAATAAATAAAATGCAAAAGTTTAACTGTCTTCTAATCCTGTTTTCTTCTTTTTTTGTTTTTGGACAAACAGTTGTTACATCAGACACTGCAATAACTAAGGACATTGATTCCTATTTGAAATTGTCCAAAGACTATCAAGCCACCCAAATAGATAGCTCGCTATATTTTGTTAACCGGGCCCTTGTTCTGGCCCAAAACGCCAATGACATTAACATAGATGCGAAGCTTAGAGCCCACAAGGCAGGAATACTGATAACAATGAGGCACTATGAAGAAGCCGAAAATCTTCTTAACCAGAATATAAACACAAGGGAAATAAACCGTTCTATAATGGGGATGACCCATAACAATATAGGGGCTCTTTTTTATCATCAACAGGGTTTTGAAAATGCTATAAAGCATTACCTGGAGGCAGCCAACATGTTGGACCAACCAGAAAATTCGGGAATTCTACGCAAAGTTTTTGCAAATATAGGCGGGATTCATGCACGACTCGGGAACTCTCAAAAAGCCATACACTACATGAACAAGGCATTGGAACTTGTTGATAAGGATGATACTTTGAAGATGCAAATACTGTCAAATTTATCAGGGGTTTATTTCGATGAAAAGAATATAGATAAAGCGATTTCAACGGCACATGAAGCCCAAGAATTGGCACAGGAGCAAGAAGCCGTTCCTTTTTTGGGGTTGATCTATTCCAACTTATGCAGGTTCTATTTAAAAAAAGAAAAATACAATACCTCTATAGACTTTGGAACGAAATCTTTGGCGATTAAAAAAAACCTAAATCAAAATACGGATATCGTGATGAACAATTTGGGGTATGCCTTTTTGCAAAGCGGAGATAATTCAAAAGCCCTCTATTACTTAAATCAGGTCCTACCACATGCCAAAGGGGAGCTAAAATCATTGATTTATAACAATCTTTCACAAGCCCATCAAAATATGGGTAATTATAGAAAAGCCTATGGGTACCTAGAACAAAATATTAGAATCAAAGATTCTATAAACTTAGCAGCGCAAAGAGCAAATGTTGAAGAGTTAACAGAAAGGTATGAGTCTGAAAAAAAGCAACAGCAGATCGATTTGTTGAATACAAACAATGAACTGAACCAGAGTAAGCTAAAAGAACAACGTAATCTTATCTGGGCCATGGCAATTTTTGTCCTTTCCGGAATCGCTCTCGGCCTATTGGTATACCGCAACCAAAAGATAAACCTTTCGTTGAACGCTTCCAAAATCAAAAACAAGTTACTTCAAACACAACTGAATCCGCACTTCCTATTCAATGCCTTAAATAGTATGCAGGGTTTCAATTATGCAGATGAAAAAAAGAAATTATCGGATTACATCAATAGTTTTAGCAAACTAATGCGGTCTATTTTAGAAAGCTCCGATCAAGATTTTATTACAATTGAGGAAGATGCAAATGCTATTAGGGAATATATAACACTACAAAGACTAAGCTCCGAAGGAAAATTTAGTTCAAATATTGCGATGGAAGAGAACTTAGACCTTCAAACACTTATACCACCGATGTTCACACAACCTTTTGTTGAAAATGCAGTCCTTCATGGCATGAAAAACCTAAAAAAAGGAGTCATTGATATTAAATATCAAAGAAAGGGAACCGGCCTGATTTTCATAATAAAGGACAATGGTGCCGGTTTTTCTGCCAAATCACCCAATAATGAGGAAAAACTACATCGTTCTATGGGCATTGATATTCTTAAAGAAAGAATAGCAAACTTAAGGAAAACCCACGGTTATAAATGTGAAATGCAAACTGCCTCAAGTGATTCGGGAACAACCGTAACCTTAACATTTCCACTACTCCAAAAAAAATAGGAGTACCTTTAAAACATGAGTGAGACCTTTACCTGTGTAATAATTGAGGATGATATCAGTAGTTCAAATTTTATCAAGAACGCGCTAACAAAGAACTTTCCGGGCATTGTGATTCTTTCAACGATTACTTCTGTACTAGTGGCCGAAGAGGAACTTCCCAAGTTAAAACCGGATTTTGTAATCCTTGATATAAATCTAGATGATGGTAATGCATTTACCTTATTAAAAGAACTGGATTCTATCCCGTTTAAAATCCTATTTGTTACCGCCCACAACAAATATGCCGTGGAAGCCTTTAAATTCAGTGCGCTTGATTTTCTTTTAAAACCTTTATATCCAGAAGATCTAATCAGCTCGGTCAAAAAAATTATTGCTGAATTGAAAAACCAACAATATCACAATCAGCTAGAAGCCTTTTTTCATAATTTCAACGCACCGGACAATCAGAAAAAATTAGTGCTTAAAAATCTTGATGCGGTTCATATTGTTAGTCTTGATCAAATAGTCTACATAAATTCAGATAACAATTACTCCAATTTCAACCTAAAGGACGGTCGAAAAATTTTAGTCTCCAAAACCTTAAAATCATTTGACCAAAAGTTACAAGGGCAAAACTTTTTTAGGGTACATCAAAGTTTCATCGTCAATCTGGAATATATTCTATCATTCGATAAAAAAAATGATACGATTACGCTTATAAATGATATTTCCCTCCCAGTTGCACAAAGAAAAAGGAAGGCGTTGGTCGATTTTTTGAGCCGATAAAATAATTTCCGAACAAAACACCTCTCGTATTCTAATCTATAGGCATCGAATTCTAATTCGTTGTCAAAATCCTCATCCGGCATACTAACTTTAGTCTGATTATTGCTATTGATTATCCGCATCCCTATTTGTGGGAACAAGTAAAAAATGGCTTAATAATTTTAATCCCTTTTGTTATGAAAAGAAAATCGTTCTTGGTATTACCTTTTATCGTACTAATAGGCATGCTCATGACTTCCTGTCCGAGTGATAATAATGAAGGAGTATCTCCCCCACTACCCAATCCGGACTTATTGAACGAGTTTTGGTTTGGGTACTATCAAGAAGATGCACTGACCAACCCCGAAGATCCCTTACCTGGATTTATTTATCTGAAAATACCCCAATCGGGAGGTTTCGAAGGAGAATTATACTTTTCCTATAGTGGTTGTGCTGGTGGCCTGGATTTAGGAAGGGTAACAGGCACAGTTTCTGGCGGCAATTTAGATGGCACATGGCAAGGAAATGTTGATGGTAAAAATGTGGGCGGTAATTACACCGGCCAACTTGTTGTGGAAGAAAGATATGAAGGCACTTATACCAACCAGGGTGGTAAAGTTGAGATTGAATGTGATTCGGACTTTAGTTATTTTGTAGCCCCCAATGGCACCTGGTTCTTACAAAAGACCGGAAACAATGAAGCATTGAACATCACCGTTGATACATCTTCTGAACCCATGGCGCTAGGTTGGGACAGCGGAAATAATTCCGGTTTGTTCTACTCTGTCGTTTTTATGGATGCCGAATGCTTGGAGCAGAATTTGGATCTGGAGGAATGCCTGATGTGGAGCGGAGTTTCTGCAACCAACTCAATAGTGTATGGCGAGGGCATTGCAGATACTGTCCCTGCAAGGAGGTTGGTCCTTGGCAAATCATATCTGGCCTCGATTACCTGTATCAACTCTGAAGGTGAAGCAACAGTTTCAAGTAATATAATTTTCGTTCGCTAAAAAAATAATCATGAAAAAGATAGTACCAACAATTTTAATATCCCTTCTGTTCGCAAACGTTCAATTGGTTGATGCCCAAGTTTTAGGAAGGCTCAAACGGCATGCAAAAAAAAGGGTCGAACGAAATCTGGAAAAAAAGATAGACAAAGAGATTGATGATGCGATGTCATCCGACAAAAAGAAATCTTCAAAAGAAAAAGAAGAAAATGGGGAAATAAACAAGTCCGAAAATGATAGCACCTCAAATGTGGGCTTTTGGATGACCTATGATTTTGTTCCCGGAAAGAACGTCATCTTTTATGACAAAATGAACGAAGAAGACTATGGGGATTTCCCCAGACGGTGGGACTTATTAAAAGGGAATGCAGAAGTAGCTAGGTACGGTGATAACCGTGAGCTCTTGTTTTATAATACAAGTACGTCTATTAGCCCCTTAATTGATAGTGACAACTATTTACCAGAGGCCTTTAGTATAGAATTCGATATCTATTTTGATGACCTTGCCGGTGAGGCAATAACCAATTATGCCCTCTATTTTAATGATAATAACTATAATGGCCTAGAGGTGAGTTCGTGGTTTCCTTTCGAGGTGAGCTACAAAAAATTTAGATACAAAAACAATGGCTATGAAAACATTCCAAATTTTGTAGGATGGCATCATGTTGCGATAAGTTACCACAAGGGCTATCTAAAAATGTATTTTGATGAGCAAAAAGTGCTGAACATTCCCCGATTGGATTTTGAACCTGCTCAAATAAATATGATCAAGATTGGTTATTCTGAGAGAAAAGACAAAAAAAGGGTGGTCAGCATGAAAAATTTTAAGATTGCTGAAGGAGGCGGTAAACCATATGCCCAAGTTATAGCAGATGGTAAATTTGTTACCCACGGAATTCTTTTTGATACCGGTAAGTCCATTCTCAAGCCCCAATCATCAGGGGTCATAAAAAGGGTTATGGATATGATGATCGACAATCCTGATTGGAAATTTGAAATAGTAGGCCATACCGATTCTGATGGGGATGATGAAAGCAATCTGCTCTTATCCCAAAAACGCGCTAGGGCGGTGAAGAAGGCACTCTTAGATAGAGGTGTTGATTCTGGCCGTTTATCAACCTCAGGAAAAGGAGAAGGAAATCCACTCAATAACAATGCAACTCCTGAAGAAAAAGCAAATAATAGAAGGGTAGAATTCGTTTTAATGAAGTAAACCATAAAAAAGGATAATATGTATTTTATAAAAAATATATTTCTATATGTGGCTATGGCAACGGTATTATCCAGATGCGATAAAGGTGATACTCCACCACCACCGGCGGTTGATGGATCCGGCTGGCATACCGATCAAACCATCGCTATTTCAGGATCGAATAGAAATTATCACCTGTACATTCCAGAAAATGCGATGAATGCCCCAATAGTATTTTTATTACATGGTAACAGAGGCAGCAATGACGAACTTATGGGTTTTACTGGCCAAAAAGCGCCTTATAAGGTTTGGGAAACAATCGCCAAACAACAAGATTTAATTTTAGTCGTTCCTAACGGAAGTAATGGCTCCGGTGGACATCGAGGGTGGAACGATTGTCGCAACGATGCGGAGGGCAATCCCAGTTCGGACGACGTTCTTTTTTTGGGCAACCTTATAGATTTTGTGATCAAGGAATATCAAGGCGATAAGTCAAAAGTTTTTGCAGTAGGAACTTCAAATGGTGGACATATGGCTATTCGTTTGGCACATGAAATTCCCGGAAAGCTTACCGCATTTGCCGCTATAGTGGCATCCCGTACCGCCAATTCCCAATGCACAAATTCTACAATACCAATTTCGGCTCTTTTTATGCAGGGTACAGAAGATCCTATAAATCCATATGAGGGTGGTCAAATATCCGGCAACCGGGGAGAAGTACTCTCAGCTCAGGAAACAATAGCCTTTTGGGTCAACAGAAATCAAACAGATACTACCCCTATGACAACCGATTTTGCGGATATCAACACCTCCGACAATTGCACCATAAAGCGGTATTTATACTCCAATGGCGACAACAATACCGAAGTAGCTTTCTATGAGGTTATTGGAGGAGGCCATACAGAACCAAGCATTGTGGAAAGATATGGTAATTTGTTCAAAGTGGTCGTTAAGGAGCAAAATGGCGACATTGAGATGGCCAACGAGGTCTGGGATTTCTTTAAGACCAAATAAATACCACACTATTAAAAAAGGGAAGTTGTTATGAGTAATTTTGATATCGAGTTTAAATGGGATAGGGTTCTCCTTATTATACCATTTCTTCTACTTTTTATGAACTCTTGTTCAAAGGATTCTCTTGAAGATAAATTAGGGGAATACAATGCAAGATGTATCAAACATGAAGGGATTGAACGAACCTATCATATGTATTTGCCCAACAATTTTAATAAGGCCAATTCAACACCTTTGGTATTGGCCCTTCATGGTGGAGGCGGCAGCGGACTTCAGTTTGAACAACAGGCCGCAGCAGGCACACTTTCGGCCGCCGCCGAGGAAAGAGGAGTAATTGTGATTGCGCCCGATGGCATTGACAAACGTTGGAACGATGGTCGTACGGAACACTTCGGTACCGATCCAATGTACGATGATCTTGGATTTATTTCTGCGATTATTAATCTAATGGTAGAAGAATATAATGTAGATCCAAGTAGGGTGTATGCTACGGGAATTTCAAACGGCGGATTTATGTCTTTTCGTCTTGCAGCGGATCTTTCGGATAGAATCGCGGCCATTGCACCTGTTACTGCTCAAATATCAGAAGCCAATGAAAATTTGGTGCCAGAGTTTCCGATCTCGGTTATGATCATAAATGGAGATCTTGACCCCCTTGTACCTTATAATGGAGGTTGTATTAACAATTTATTTAATATTGATGAATGCAGAGGCGTAGTTTTGTCTACAGAAGAATCAATTCAGAAATTCATAGGTTACAACCAATGTTCTTTACCCGGTGTTACAGATGCCATCATAGACGAGTTGCCAAATGATGGAACTAGTGTTGAAGTAACGCGCTATAGCAATTGTGCTGAAAATTCTGAAGTTGTTTTGGTCAAGGTAATTGGCGGGGGGCATACCTGGCCACAGGGTATTAAATTACCTCTTGTGGGTGATCGTCTTGGGCTAGTCAGCAAAGAGATCAATGCCAGTGAAATGATTCTTGACTTCTTTCTAAATCATAGAAAAAATTAATAATCGCCGAAAATTAATTCTCTTTTAATAAACCAATCAATTTATATAAATTGCGGGAATGAAGTCCCCTTTGGTTAGTATTCTGATCCCCTTTAAGAACACGGATGAGTATCTCCATGACTGTTTGAATTCCATTGTCGACCAAATCTATCAAAATTGGGAAGTTCTGGCAGTAAACGACCATTCAACGGACTCTAGCCTACAAGTCGTTCAGGATTTTGCCAAAAAAGATTCTAGGATCAAGTGCACTCAAAATGAAGGAAAAGGAATTATTGAAGCTTTACGATTGGCCTATTCAAAAAGCAAAGGACATCTTATAACCCGCATGGACTCGGACGATATAATGACGCCGAACAAATTAGAAATCATGGCTTCCGCATTATCGAAAAAAGGAAAAGGCCATGTTGCCGTCGGTCAGGTAAAATATTTTTCCGACCGGGGTATAAGCAATGGTTATGAGCGTTATGAAGCCTGGTTGAACAGGTTGACCCAAAAGGGTTCTAACTATTCGGAAATCTTTAAAGAATGTGTTATCCCCTCCCCTTGTTGGATGACGTATCGGGAAGACTTAGATGCCTGCGACGCTTTTGTACCGGATCGATATCCGGAGGATTACGACCTTACTTTTCGGTTTTACGAAGCGGGTTTAAAATGCATTCCCTGTTCTGAAATGCTGCATTACTGGAGGGACTACGATATGAGAACATCACGTACCAGTGAGCACTACGCCCAGAACTATTTTCTCGATATTAAACTGCACTACTTTCTAAAATTGGAGCATGATGTAAACCGGCCCCTGGCCGTCTGGGGTGCCGGGAGTAAAGGCAAGGAAATAGCCAAAGGTCTATTGAATCAAAATATCCCTTTCTATTGGTTATGTGACAACCCCAATAAGATAGGGAAGGATATCTATGGAAAAAAAATGCTGTCTTATACTGAGTTGAGAAAACTTGAAAACCCACAGAGTATTGTAACCGTTGCCAACGGGGAAGCGCAGGCTAAGATCAAGAACTACTTTTCGGGCTTATCCCAAGATCATGGGAAGGATTATTTTTTCTTCTGTTAGTAGTATCCCAAAATAAACACCGCGGCCCACACGTCCTAAGAGACATTCGGTATCACCAATTTTGGTCTAACGTCTTTTGTCTAAAAGCGCAGCGGTCTTCCGTCATTTTTTAGCTATCTTTGGCCAATCAAAATAGGAAATGCAGTTTAAACATCCAGAATTACTTTGGGGCCTCCTTTTACTACTGATTCCTATTTTTATTCATCTTTTTCAACTTCGCAGGTTTAAAAAAACGCCCTTTACCAACGTAAAGTTTCTTAAAAAAGTAGTTTCGGAATCCCGACGTAGCAACAACTTGAAAAAATGGTTATTGCTCTTGACTAGAATGCTCCTTTTAACCGCATTGGTAATTGCATTTGCGCAGCCTTTTCTAGCGGGAAAATCTGCTCTTAAAGAAAAAGAGACTGTTATTTATCTTGACGATTCTTTTAGCATGCAGGGTAAATCAGAAGGAAACACCTTGCTCGACAATGCAACACAGTCGCTATTAAAATCCCTTCCGAAGGAGCAGAAATTTAGCCTTTTTACGAATGACGAAATTTTCAAGAATGTTGAACTGGCTGAGGTACAAAATGACCTATTAGCCTTAGGCCATACTCCCAACCAGTTACAATTAGGTGAAGTTTACCTTAAGGCCAATTCGCTTTTTAGCAACGACAAGACTACACTTAAAAATCTGATTGTTATTTCCGACTTTCAACAACGTTTCACAGCGCAGGTAACGGACACAACAAATAGCATTGAAGCACATTTAGTGCAATTAAAACCCGAGCATACCAATAATGTTTCTCTAGATTCTATCTACTTGCGTGCCAATGCAGAAAGTCCGGAACTTGTTGTATTGCTCAGTGCTACCGGCGAAACTGAGAGTACTCCGGTTTCGTTGTTTAATGGGGACCAATTGATTGCAAAAACAGCGGCGGTATTTAATACTGACCAAAAGGCCAGGGTAAATTTTACGCTTCCTCAGAATACGGTAATCAAAGGCAAACTGGAAATTAATGATACTGGGCTTTTATATGATAACCACCTTTATTTTAACTTGAATAAAAAGAAAAAAATAAAGGTCCTTGCCATAGGCGACGAAAATGCAGATTTCTTAAAGCGGATCTTCACTACCGACGAATTCGATTTTATAAATACAACGACCAAAAATTTGGACTATAGCTTGTTAACAGAACAAAATCTGATTATTCTAAACGAGCTACCTACTATACCCAACGCCCTGGTGACTAGTTTAAAGTCCTTTACGGATAACGGAGGGAAAATAGTAATAATACCGTCGAATACCGCTGAGATCAACTCCTACAACAGTTTTAGCAACAACTATTTCGGAACTTCATATTTACCGAAGGTCAACGACAGACGTAATATAACCCTAATCAATTTTTCACACCCCCTATTTCAAAATGTATTTGAGAAAAAGGTCAAGAACTTTCAATATCCCATGGTTTCCAGCTTTTTCCCCTTGAAAACCAATGCCCCTGCCCTACTCTCGTTTCAAGATAATGAACCCTTTCTGGTGGGTAGTAGGGAGGCTTTCTTTTTTACCGCATCCCTATCCAATCAAAATTCAAACTATAAAAATTCACCATTGATTGTTCCCACTTTTTATAATATGGGAAAAAGTAGTTTAAAGCTACCGACTTTATATCAAGTACTCGGCCAAAATGTCAAAATCGATATTGCATCAAAACTTACCAATGACCGTGTTCTTAGAGCAGTCAAGGACGATTTTGAATTTATTCCGCAACAACGATTGTTTTCTAATCGGGTGCAACTTGATTTTAATGAAAACCCTAAGGATGATGGCATCTATGAGCTCAGGGAGGGTGAAAAAGGTATTCAGGACATCAGTTTTAATCACGATAGAAAGGAAAGCCAGTTGATATATCTTGACCCAGAACAATTAAATAAAAACTCCGTAGCCACATCGATCGATTCACTCTTTGAGTCAATTAAAAAAGAAAACGCCGTTAAGGAGCTTTGGAAATGGTTTGTTATTTTAGCATTGTTTTTTATGCTGGTTGAAATACTCATACAAAAATACCTGTGATGGACATACTGCTTAAATCGGCTAAAATTATCGACCCTACCAATAAGGACCTTCATAGAAAGAAAAGGGACATCCATATTAAAAATGGGAAAATTGCAAACATTGCCGTAAAAATAGTGGCCGATAAAAAGAGTAGGATCATTGACTATAAGAATCTACATGTGTCTTTGGGATGGTTTGATAGTGGGGTAAGTTTTGGCGAGCCCGGTTATGAAGAAAGGGAGACCATAACTAACGGACTATATACTGCTGGTAAAAGTGGTTTTACCGATGTGGTTCTGAACCCCTGTTCTACTCCGGTTCCCGATAGTAGTTCAGATATCGTTTTTTTAAAAAACGCCGCAAAAGATGAGATTACACGCCTTCATCCGCTGGGTAGTGCTACAGCAAAAGGAGGAGGCCGACATTTGGCTGAAATGTTCGATATGAAGAACGTTGGAGCCGTAGGTTTTAGCGATTTCAAAAGACCTATTGTTAACCCTAACCTGTTAAAGATTGCACTGCAGTACGGTCAAAATTTTGACGCTTTGATATATTCCTTTCCAATGGATAAAAAAATCGCAGGAAAGGGAATTGTTAATGAAGGTCCTAATTCTACACAATTGGGATTAAAAGGTATCCCATCTTTGGCTGAAGAACTGCAAATTGCAAGAGACCTTTTTATCTTGGAATATACCGGGGGTAAACTTCATATTCCAACGATTTCTACGGCAGGGGCTGTAAAATTGATTGCCCAGGCCAAGAAAAAAGGATTGGACATTAGTTGTAGCGTAGCCATACACAACCTTTGGTTTGCCGATGACCAATTGTCCCGATACGATGGTAATTTCAAGACAATGCCACCATTGCGTCATAAATCCGATTCCAAAGCACTTATAAAAGGCCTTAAAGATGGAACCGTAGATTTTGTAACTACCGATCACACACCGATGGATATTGAGGAGAAACGAGTAGAATTCGATAATGCCTCCTTCGGAACCATAGGTCTGGAAAGTGCATTCGGAATCCTAAATCAGTTGTTTGATTTAGATACTACCATTGGTCTTTTAATAAAAGGCAGGGAACGATACGGCCTCGCAACACCAAAGCTAAAAGAAGGTGAAAAGGCAAACCTTACTCTCTTCGAGGCCAATAATGAATATACTTTGACTGTAGAAAATATTCATAGCACATCTAAAAACTCCATTTTTTCGGGAACCCAAATGAAAGGATCGGTATATGGAATAATTTCTAATGACCAAGTATTGGTCTAAGCGTGTGTGCGTTTTGCCTAAAAGTGGTTATTTAAAATTATATTTGAACGATTAACCTTTAAACACTTTAGTTATGATTTATGGTATTGCATTGATTATTTTGGGAATTTTAGCCGTCCCCTCCTTATTATTATCTAGAAAACCGGATGCCAAAGAACTATTGAATAAAATAACACCTTACCAGGGGTGGATTGGTCTTGCATTTTGTTTTCTTGGAATTTGGGGTGTTGTTAAGGCAGTACTCGGTATGGGAAGTATCGGCTCAGGTTGGCTTTTCGGATTGGGCGTAAGCGTCGTTACCGCAGTGCTTGGATTTTTACTGGGCTTCGGAATGATCAATGAACTTTTCTTATCGAAAAGCGATGAGGCTAAAGAAAAAGGAGAGGAATTAAGGGCGAAATTAGCACCCATGCAAGGCAAATTTGGTATTGCAGCGATTATCTTAGGTGCGCTTTATATCTTATTTTGGATATTTTAAGCACAATTGGGAACGAAAGAATGGATATAAGATTTTGGTGCTTTCACGCTTTGGAATAAACCCTGGGCAAAACTTGGTGTTATGAGTATTGAAAAAGAAGGAAAAACGACCGCAATTGTAGCTTACCTGACTTTAGTGGGCTCGCTAATTGCCTTAAGTATGAACAACGAACCAAAAAACGGGTTTGCGCGTTTTCATATTAGGCAGGCTTTCGGGCTACATCTCTTTTTTCTCGGGTTTGCGCTTTTTTTAAGCCAATGGTTTAATGCCTATGCCTGGTACGGTCTTTATATTTGCTATATTGTGCTCTGGGGTTATGGATTTATTGGTGCGATGACCGAAAAAAAACAGTCCGTTCCTGTTCTTGGGCCCTATTTTCAAAAATGGTTTACTTTCGTTCAATAACTTATGACTACTGCATTACTATCGTTAGAACACCTTGTACGACCGTCGAACCTTGAAAAAGGAAAAGCACCGGTTATCTTTCTATTACATGGGTATGGTAGTAACGAAGAGGACTTATTTTCCTTTGCCCCGGAACTACCAGAGAAATACACCATAATCTCTGTTCGTGCGCCCTACCCCATGCAACCCTTTGGCCATGCCTGGTATGCCATAAATTTTGATGCACAAAATGGGAAATGGAGCGATGATGAACAGGCAATCAGTTCTCGTGAAAAAATCGTGACCTTTATTAATGAAGCCTGCACTACTTATGGCCTTGATGATACTAATATTACACTTATAGGTTTTAGTCAGGGCACCATTTTAAGCTATGCCGTTGCTCTTTCTTACCCAAAAAAAATTAAAAAGGTGATTGGATTGAGCGGCTATATAAACGAAGGAATATTTTTAGACGGTTACCGCAAAAATGATTTTAAAAACCTAAAAATATATGCTTCTCACGGGCAGGTTGATCAAGTAATTCCGCCCGAATGGGCGCAACGTATTCCCGGTTTCTTAAAAAACTTGGGCATTGACCATACATATGAAGAATTTCCTGTGGGCCATGGCGTCGCTCCCCAGAACTTTTATTCATTTAAAAAATGGCTTGAAGAAAATGCGTAAATCGTAAGTGGTAAATCTAGAATCTCACTTTTTATTGGCTTCGCGTATAAAGTAGATGGTCGACCATAGTAAAATCTACACCCATATCATCTTTTAACTCATATTTTATCAATAGTTCGCCCCAATACTTTCCGTCTGAAAAATCGGCCACAATCCATTTATGGTTCAATAATTTAATACGGTTGATTTTAAAATCACTCTCCATCCCCTCGTATGGGATTAGCGGATTGTCTCCCTTCTGTTCATTGGTCTCCAACAATTTATCCGAAATATACCTCATTGGATTTTTAATATTCAAATGGTCGTAATATGCCAAGGCATCATCATTATTTTCCAAAGAAAAATACTGCATATCAAGTACGGCTAATTGTGATTGTTGAACGGAATCCTTCAACTGTTCCACCTCGGCCTGTAAATCACTGATTTTTTCATCTTTCGCAGCGGCCATTTTTCCACTGCTCACAAAGAGATAAAGTCCTATCAAAGCAGTAAAAATAAACAGATAGATAAAAATCTTATTTTTCATAAAAACTATTTTTTCATCCTGACGGAGGTCAGAACCTCATTAATAACTGAACCAATCCCAAATTATTGTCACAACTGCACCACTAGATTATCATACGCTAAATGCACATGTTCCGGTAAGCTTTTTTCCACCTCGTCGTGAAAGCCCAACAAATGACTAATATGAGTAAAATAAGCGACTTCGGGTTTTACTTTATCAACAAAGTCGAGCGCTTCATCCAAATTAAAATGGGAATGGTGGGCTTCCTTTCTTAGGGCATTGACCACCAAAACTTTGGAGCCTCTTATTTTTTCCATTTGGTCCAAATCTACTGTTTTTACATCAGTAAGGTAGGTGAAATCCTTAATTCTAAAACCAAATACGCTAAGGTTGTTGTGACGTGCTTCAATTGGCATTACCTCCGTATTGCCAAGGGGAAAAGAGGTATTTTTTTCAATGCGATTAACAGCGACCGATGGTGCGCCCGGGTACCTGTTCTCATCTGTAAAAATGTAATCAAAGCGTTTTCTAAGCGCAGCAATAACTCGCTCGTGCGCATAAATAGGGATATCTCCCTGCCTAAAGAAAAACGGTCGAATATCATCCATACCAACAGTATGGTCTGCATGTTCGTGGGTAAAAAGAATACCATCTAATTTTGAAACAGGATTGGCAAGCATTTGTTGTCTAAAGTCAGGACCACAATCAATAACGTAATTGTAGTCGTCCCAAGAAAGAAGTACAGAGACCCTTAATCTTTTGTCCTTTGGGTTTTTGCTCAAACATACGGGATGATCGCTACCTATTACTGGTACTCCCTGCGATGTTCCGGTACCCAAAAACGTAATTTTTAACCCTTTGACCATTTATTTCAAAATTATAACTTATTTATTTAATTGATTGATTGATCTTGTTAACTTTGTTACTGTAAAAACTTCACGATGGCATCAGTTTTAAAACGGGATACTGCATTTGAAAATATTCCTTCTATCAAGGCAAAAACGTTAAGAATCAACCTAAATCCTGACATCTACGGGACCTTCGCCGAAATTGGCGCGGGCCAGGAAACGGCGAGGCATTTTTTTAGGTCCGGTGGGGCGTCGGGAACCATTGCGAAAGCAATGAGTGCCTATGACAAAGACTTTAGCGACGCTATCTACGGAGTTGAAAAAGATGGGAGGTATGTTACCCAACCAAGATTAAGACGGATGCTCGTTCATGAAATGAATTTGATGGAAGAACGTATTAGCAGGGAAAAGCATCCGGAACGCCTTTTCTTTTCTTACGCGAACACTGTTGCTACAATCGATTTTTCAAAACGTTATAAAGGGCATGGTTGGTTAGGCATTAGGTATCAATTAGATCCCACTCAAAAAGAATTTGATGAAATCATCTTACATGTTCGTTTTAAGCAGAATGAAGCTCGCCTGCAGCAAGAAACATTGGGTACTTTAGGTGTTAATCTCATTTACGGGGCTTTCTACAAATACCACAAGCCACGAAAGTTATTGAAATATTTATACGATCATATAGATAAGGATACCGTTGAAATTGATATGATCAATTTTAATGGCCCTAATTTCAAAGACGTTGATAATAGACTAATGAGCCTTCAGTTGATTAGGAATGACATGACAGACGCAGTGATGTTCGGTCCTGACGGGAACAATCTACTTCCTGCATCCGTTCTTTATAAAAGAAATATCTTGGCCTTAAGAGGTAGTTTTAGACCCGTGACCAAGGTAAACATGGATATGTTTGAAAAATCGTATGACATTTTCCTAAGAGACCAGGCCGTTGATCAGGACAGGACCATTGTAATTTTTGAAATCACCCTTTCCAATCTAAAAGCATCGGGAGAAATTGATGAGCAAGACTTTATGGATCGAGCGCAACTGCTCTGTTCATTAGGTCATTCGGTAATGATATCGAAATTTCAAGAGTACTATAAACTTGTTGAATATTTTAACAACTACACCAAAGCCAAAATCGGACTTACGATGGGGGTCAATAATTTGGTGGATGTTTTTGATGAAAAATACTATCGTCATTTAAGTGGTGGGATTCTCGAAGCATTTGGAAAATTATTTTTCAAAGAACTGCAGGTATACCTTTATCCGATGAAAAATGCCGAGACCGGGCAGATAATGACCTCCAATAATGTGAAGGTTCACCCGAGAATGAAGGAACTATACAAGTTCTTTAAATACAACGGAAAGGTGATGGACATCATTGACTATGACCCCGATATTATGGATATATTTTCTAGAGAGGCTCTAAAGAAAATTATAAATAATGAAGCGGGTTGGGAAGAAATGTTACCCGAAGGTATTGCAGAAATGATCAAGGAGCGTAAATTATTTACAAAAAAACAGCTACCCTCAAAAGAAAAAGTTAAGTAATAAAGAAGAGCCCTAATTCGACTCTTCTTTATACATACCCATTCAATCTAGCAATTGGGCCGCGTGGTCTTTTGTTTTTACTTTATCGATTACTTTGGTTACAATGCCTTTTTCATCTATTACAAAGGTTTTTCTATGAATACCATCAAACTCCCTACCCATAAACTTTTTTAAACCCCAAACACCAAAGGTATTTATAACAGTATGGTCAACATCGGCCAGTAACGGAAATTGAAAATCGTACTTGTTTTTGAAATTAGACTGTTTACGCTGGGAATCGGCACTAACGCCCAACAATTCATAACCTTGTGACTGGAGCTCTGAATAATTATCCCTAAGGTTACAAGCTTCAGCCGTACAACCGGGGGTATTTGCCCTTGGGTAAAAGAATACAATGAGCTTCTTTCCTAGGTAGTCGGATAATTTAACCGGGGTTCCATCCTGATCTGTGGTAGCAAATTCCGGTACTTTATCCCCTACTTTCAATGTATTCATAGTATATTTTTTAGTTAAATTCGTATTCTAAATTTTGACAGCGAAATTAAACAAAAAATGACCAAAGCAGAAAGGGTAGCCTTCACCATTAAAACACTTCAAAAGCGCTACCCTACAATACCGGTTCCCTTAAACCACAAAGATCCGTACACCTTGTTAATTGCTGTATTGATGTCGGCACAGAGTACCGATGTCAGGGTCAATAAAATTACCCCTTTGTTGTTCGCAAAGGCCGATAACCCCTATGACATGGTCAAATTGTCGATCGAAGAAATCAGGGAAATTATTAGGCCGGTGGGGCTTTCCCCAATGAAGTCAAAAGGTATTCACGGATTATCACAGATATTAATCGATAAATACAAGGGGGAGGTACCTAAGGATATGGCCTTGTTAGAAGAACTCCCGGCCGTAGGGCATAAAACTGCTAGCGTAGTTGTTTCCCAAGCATTTGGCATTCCCGCATTTCCTGTTGATACCCATATACATAGGCTGATGTACCGTTGGGGTTTTAGCAACGGAAAAAACGTGGTTCAGACTGAAAAAGATGCGAAAAGGTTATTTCCAAAAGCGATATGGAACGACCTTCATCTTCAGATAATCTGGTACGGTCGTGAATATAGCCCAGCGAGAGGCTGGGATCTTGAAAAAGACATTATTACAAAAACAATAGGCAGAAAAACGGTATTAAACGAATACTACAAAAAAAAGGCCACGCGGTAACGTGGCCTTTTTTCTAGAATTTTACAATTCTAGTTTAAGTTGTTTTCAAACTTCAAGTTCCCGTGTTCCAAGATGCAAAGCGATTTAGAAAAATCCAAAAGAAACTTTACGGTTTCCGGACCTGCTTTAATTGTTTCGTACCTCTTCTGATACTTAGCGTAGATTTTTTCCATATTAATATCGTATAGTTATAAAACCATAACGGCATCAATATGCAAATATTGTTCGGGTATAGAATAAGTTGTATTCTAGCTAGTAAGAACAATATTGTTCTTTTCAATAATTTTTCTAAGGTTAATTAGGGCATATCGCATTCTCCCTAGAGCCGTATTGATACTTACTCCTGTATTCTCAGAGATTTCCTTAAAACTCATATCCTTATAGATACGCATTAATAACACTTCCTTCTGATCATCCGGTAATTCCTCTATAAGAGCCCTTAAGTCGCTATCGACCTGATTCTTGATTAGTTGTTTTTCGGCATTCAATTTATCATCGCCGATTACAGAGAAAATATTGAAATCGTCACTACCTTCGAACATTGGCATTCTTTTGTTCCTTCTAAAATGGTCAATTACCAAATTATGGGCTATTCGCATTACCCAAGGCAAAAATTTACCTTCTTCACTATACGATCCTTTTTTCAAAGTCTTGATTACTTTTATAAAGGTGTCTTGAAAGATATCCTCGGTTACATCCCTATCCAATACTTTTGAATAGATAAAACTTGATATTCGTTGGTTGTGTCTGTTGATTAATACTTCTAATGCTTTTTCATCTCCTTGGATGTAATTGCTTACTAATACTGAGTCTTCAACTTTGAATTCCATATAACTTTGGATTTTTGGGTTAGTTAGTGTCTTTTAGGTAATTTAGTTTTCAATAAATGCTTTGGTTGTTAAAGCAATGCTTGTTTTTAATTATGACCTAAAACTAGATAATACCCTAGGGTTGTAAAAAACATTGTTGTAAAACCCCCTTATTTTGATGTGAAACGACGTTTTTTATAGTTTCAACACAATTAAAGCCCCAACAAGCCGTTGCGCGAAATATCTTTTTTACCGATGAACGGTAACCTTTTTACGATGTATTGTAGGTTATTTCGGCAGAAAGAAGGAAATTCTTCGATAAAATGTTATTGAGAGGTCAATAAATATCGAATCGGAAAGAAAAAACCCCATACTGTCAGTACGGGGGTATATCTTTTGGTACTTGTAGCCTAATTCAGATTGTTTTCGAATTTTATGCCATTGGCCCTGGTAATATTTAAAGACTTGGAGTAATCCAATAAAAATTTTACCCTTGCCGATGACGTTCGTATTAGTTTACAGGTCGTATTGTTTTCGTCAGCGTAACTTTTTTCCATATCTATATCTTCAGTATTGTTTCAAATTGATAACGCCACTAAAATTAATATGGTAAAACTGTTCGCCCTGTGGCAGATTAAATCGTTAAAGCAATATTATGCTTATCAATTATCTTTCTGAGGTTAATAAGGGCATATCGCATTCGGCCCAAGGCGGTATTGATACTTACCCCCGTAATCTCGGAGATTTCCTTAAAGCTCATATCCTTATATATACGCATTAGTAAAACCTCCCTTTGGTCCTTTGGTAATTCTTCTATTAAAAGGCCCAAATCAGCGTTGATCTGATTTTTTATCAATTGCTTTTCAATATCCAACCGATCATCGCTCACAACAGAAAAAATATTAAAGGTATCACTACCATCGAACATTGGCATTCTACTGGTCTTTCTAAAGTGATCAATAATAAGGTTGTGTGCAATGCGCATTACCCATGGTAAAAATTTACCCTCTTCACTATACGTACCACGTTTAAGGGTTCTAATCACCTTAATAAAGGTATCTTGAAAAATGTCTTCGGTAATATTACGATTATTGACTTTGGAATAGATAAAACCGCTGATTCGCGAATTGTGTCTGTTTACTAATGTAGAGAGCGCTCTTTCGTCGCCATTAATATAACGCTTGATTAGAACAGAATCTTCGATAAATTCTTCCATAACAATTACTTTTTTTAGGTTAAAACTGGGAGATGTCGCTGAGGCAAGGCATCCCTTAAGGTTATTCCAGTATATTTAAAAAAGTAATTGTTTACCTATAGGCTATTTTCGTTTATCGTCTTCAAATATAAAAAAAATTAAACGCAACTTACAAAAACATTCAAAAAGTACGTTGATGTGCGTTACTAATGAACCACCTCTCTAGTTAAAAATCTTCACGTATTGTATCTTTGCGAACCGAAATACGAACATGACAACACTATTGGAGGTAAATCCCAAGCAAAACATTATCATAAAGGGTGCCAAACTACACAATCTAAAAAACATAGATGTAGTTATTCCTCGAAACAAACTTGTAGTGATAACGGGTTTGTCGGGGTCTGGAAAGTCGAGCCTTGCCTTTGATACCTTATATGCAGAAGGGCAGCGTCGCTATGTAGAGAGCCTCTCTTCCTATGCCAGGCAATTTTTGGGCAAATTGGATAAACCTAAAGTGGATTATATAAAAGGTATTGCCCCAGCCATAGCGATAGAACAAAAAGTAAATTCTACAAATCCCCGTTCAACAGTAGGTACCACTACCGAAATATATGATTACCTAAAACTGCTCTATGCCCGAATCGGGAAGACCATTTCACCACTTTCCGGAAAAGAAGTTAAAAAACATACGGTAACCGATGTCATCAATCATGTAAAGTCGTACCCAGAACGTACCAAGTTGTTATTATTAGCACCTATTCGCATAGATGAAAATAGGGATACAATCAAATCATTACAATTATTGGCAAAACAGGGGTATGCGCGTATAAAGTATAAAGGAGAAATTTTACGCATCGATGCTGCGCCTATGACTATAGGACGGGAATTTTATCTTGTTGTTGATCGGATTATTGCCCAAGACGATGAAGATTTTTATAATCGCCTGGCAAATGCGGTGGATACGACCTTTTTTGAAGGAAAAGGAGAATGCATTGTTGAAGAACTAGCTACTCAAAAGCAAATACCTTTTAGTAATAAGTTTGAGTTGGATGGAATGGCGTTCCTAGAACCGAATGTACATCTATTTAGTTTTAACAACCCATATGGGGCATGCCCCAAATGTGAAGGATACGGCGATGTTATCGGAATAGATGAAGATTTGGTGGTTCCGAATACGGCCCTATCGGTATTTGAAAATGCGGTATTCCCATGGCGTGGAGAAAGTATGGGGTGGTACCGGGACCAATTGGTAAATTCTGCCTATAAATTCGATTTTCCTTTACATAAACCATGGTTTGAGTTATCTGAAGAGCAAAAACTGTTGGTTTGGGAAGGTAACGAGCACTTTGTTGGCCTGCATAAGTTTTTTGCAATGCTGGAAGAAAAGAGCTATAAAATCCAGAACAGGGTCATGTTATCGCGCTATCGGGGGAAAACAAAATGCAATGTATGCGGGGGTAAGCGTTTGCGCAAAGAGACCGACTACGTAAAAGTTGGAGAAAAGTCGATTTCAGGTTTGGTAGAACTTTCCATAGAAAACCTTATTGTGTTCTTTGAGGGGCTGAAATTAGGTGAACACGATGGGAAAATTGCGGGCCGCCTACTCAAAGAAATAAATACCCGGCTTGGATTTTTAATGAAGGTGGGACTAGGATATTTAACCCTTAACCGAAAATCCAACTCCTTATCCGGTGGTGAAAGTCAACGTATTAACTTGGCAACATCCCTTGGTAGCAGCCTTGTAGGCAGTATGTACATTCTGGATGAACCGAGTATCGGGTTGCACCCAAAGGATACCGAAAATCTCATCGAAGTGTTACGATCATTGCGCGATTTGGGAAATACGGTAATCGTGGTAGAGCATGATGAGGATATCATGAAAGCGGCAGACCAAATAATAGATATTGGCCCTGAGGCGGGAACCTTGGGCGGAGAGGTTGTCGCCAGTGGTTCTTATAAAGAATTATTGCAATCAGATTCCCTGACCGCCAGATATCTCAATGGAACGGAAGCAATTGATATTCCCGAAAACCGTCGTACATCCAGTAGTTTTATTGAAATTAAGGGTGCAAGAGAAAACAACCTAAAAAACATAGATGTTGTTTTTCCTTTGAATATGCTTACCATAATCACTGGGGTATCTGGCAGTGGCAAAAGTACTTTGGTCAAAAAACTGCTATACCCTATTATATTGAAGGAGGTTGGCGGTTACGGACAAAAAGCCGGGCAGTTTACTTCAGTCAATGGCAAATACAAAGAGATAAAACACGTTGAATTCGTTGATCAAAATCCTATTGGGCGTTCTTCACGCTCCAATCCTGTTACCTACATAAAGGCCTATGATGATATTCGTGCATTATATGCATCTCAAAAATTAAGTAAGATTCGGGCCTATCAGGCGAAGCACTTTTCTTTTAACGTAGACGGCGGACGTTGTGAAAAATGTAAAGGAGAAGGTGAAGTGACCATAGAAATGCAATTTATGGCCGATGTACACCTAGAGTGCGATACCTGCGGAGGCAAACGCTTTAAAAAGGAGGTATTAGAGGTAACTTTCGAAAATGCATCAATTGATGACGTGCTAAATATGACCATAGATGATGCCATAACCTTCTTCGAAAAAGGCGGACAAACCAAAATCGTAAACAAATTAAAGCCCTTACAAGATGTGGGGTTGGGCTATGTGACTTTGGGGCAGTCTTCCTCTACCCTGTCCGGTGGGGAAGCCCAGCGTATAAAACTTGCATCTTTCTTAGTTAAGGGGACTACCAAGGACAAGGTGTTGTTCGTTTTTGACGAACCAACTACAGGGCTGCATTTTCATGACATCAAAAAGTTATTGAAATCATTTGATGCTTTGATCGGGCGAGGTCATTCCGTAGTCGTTATAGAACATAATATAGAACTCATTAAATGTGCCGACCATATTATAGACCTCGGGCTAGAGGGTGGTGATAAGGGTGGACAATTGCTTGCTTTTGGGACTCCGGAAAAGGTGGCGAGCAATACAACTTCGCACACCGCCAAATACCTGAGGGAAAAGTTGAAGTAATTTTCCATTAATTATTTATACAACCATCCATGAAACCATTTGGTAAGTGTTGGCATTACCGGATAGTTCATTAAGCTTGAAATAACGATGACTTCAAAAAACAAAGCCAGTTCAAATGGTAATTTTTCAAAACCTGGAATGATCCAATGAAATAGCTTTCCCACAATAAGTATTAACGGATATACGGCTGCAATTCCCATAAGTACTTTTTTGTAGAATGGTGGCTGCTTGGTAATTGGTTCCTTTTTAGCGAAGAAAAATTCCAACCCTTGATGAAGACTAACCTTGGGGGGTGCTACGGTATATTGTTCTGCTTCGATTAAGTACTTTTTTAAAGTATCTGAATCTAACCAATACTGTAAATTCTGATTTGAATCAAATTGAAAAAGAGTGAAATACTCGTTTTCAACACCTTCCAGTTTTTTAGGGGAAACACTTATAAATCCATCAAATTTTATAAGCTCGGAAATTATTCTTTCCTGCCAATTTTCAAAATCGGTTTGACGATCAGGCTTTATTTTATCAGATACTACCACTGATACGATATTGTCATGTGCTTTCATATCCCTCTAAATTGATGGTTTATGTCCTTTTTAATTGAATTTTGTTTCTAGCGTATTTCGGCGATAATGCCGGATAAAGGGTACCATTCATTTTTATTGGAAACAAACCCAAAGGCGGTATTTTCCCTTAGATTGAGCGTTACCGTTACCGTCCAGCCACCAGATTCTAACCATGAAAATGTATGCACATTTTCACTTA
This sequence comes from Aggregatimonas sp., assembly GCA_965238025.1. Taxonomy (GTDB): domain Bacteria; phylum Bacteroidota; class Bacteroidia; order Flavobacteriales; family Flavobacteriaceae; genus Pelagihabitans. Next base: position 3,451,104 of record OZ250162.1, read on the forward strand.
CTTTTACCACACGATATTCTTTGTCAATTGCTTCTTGACCTTTTTCAGCACCTTCAAGACCTTTCCAATGAATTTTACCATTGGTCAACAATACTACTTGATACTTCCCTCCCTTAAAAGCGCCTTTTGTCCACTGCCAAGTAATGGTTTTTCCTTTTAAATCAGTCATTGTTTCATGCATAATGATACGCATATCTGTTTAATAACCAATACCCATTTCCATCACGATACGAAGTACATTCAATGGTAGCCATTCATCAAACTTTGCCCAATCTTTATACGCTTGCATATGTTTTTTTGCTTCTTCGCCTATAGTTTCCATAGTTGCTCCCTCTTTAAAAGAAGCATATACTGCCCCGATCAGATCTTCTATAAATTTTTGCTGTTCCTTCACCGATTCGTGCCCCAGTATAGTACCTCCACCAAAATCATGGCTAGTCAATAAAATATCAAACTCCAATTTGTCAATTTCTTCCAGAGAATTAATCCAAGCTGTTGGTTGAAAATCTGGTAAGTACAAGAAACCTACGCGTTTGGCAACTACCAAATCGGAAACAAAAACCGCATTCAGGGATGGGATTCTTGTTACCGTCATTCCGTGTCCATGATTAGCTCCGAAATAAAGCAACTCAAAAGTTTGATTTCCTATTGGAATAATTGATTTTTTTCCACTCCAGATTAATGTAGGTTTAACTACACCTTCGTTTGGCATAAGGTGTTCGATGGCATCTACATGCGCAACAACTTGTGCTCCATTTTCAGCAAAAATGGCTGCCCCTGAAATATGATCCCAATGGTTATGACTATAGATGACATATTTTATAGGTTTGTCAGTGCGCAAGCGGATTTCTTTGAACATAGCTTCAGCGAAAGCTGCATTTGTCGGATCAAATACTACAACACCTTCATCTGCTATCCAAAATCCACTTGCATATTCGCCTTTAAGGTCAACTGCGCTATACAAACCTTTTCCAGCATCTCTAATAGTTAGTTCTACCTCTCCCCATTGTGCAGAAATGGGCGAAGAAAAGAGCAAGATTAAGACTACCGATATATTAAGAGATAGTTTTGAAACTTTTGCTAATTGAAAATTCTTGATTATCATAATATTTTGTATTTGTTTTGATTTACAAGTACAAATTTATGAGCAAGAAGAATGATAAAAGTTAATGTACATTAACTTCGTATAATTGATAATTTAGGAAGCTATTAATTACTTATTTTTTAAATATTCATTTCTCATTTTACTGAAGAACTGTGGTGTAACACCTAAAAAAGAGGCTATATATTTTTGAGGTACTCGCTGCTCAATAGCGGGAAACTTCAACAATAATTGTTCATAGTTATAAATGGCTGGTTTAGAAACGCTATTCAGCATTCTTAATTTAAGCGATTTGAATGCATTTCTTAATAGCCGAACTTCGGTAAAAGCATATTTTTCGTTGCTTTCATAAAACTTTTCTAAAATATCATTCTTAATTCTAAATAATTTCGTGGGTTGAATACTTTGTATGGAAACGTCTTTCAGGTTGTAGTTTTCACCTCCACCCGCCCAATAGTGTTCTGGAATAAAATTCAGCACTACTTTATTACCATTATAGTCATAGATATAATTAATGAGCATACCCTCTATAACTAAATAGGTATATTTTGATAATTGAGCATTCTTTTGCAGTATTTGGTTTTTATCTATCTCCAAATATTCATAGTGTTCTACAATCTCATCAATTTCCTCGGGTGTAAATGTTTTATACTTTCGATAATAATCAAAAAGAAATTTCTTTTTAGAATCTATATTTTGCATTTGATTATCATTTTTCACGGCTGGTTACATCAACCATAAATATAAATAAGATAGCCACCGGATTTACGAAATAAATCGACTAATTTGATAAATTATCCATTCCATACACCTGCCTGTGGTAGACAGGCCTTATGCACCCCGCACTTCGACAAGTGTTATAATGAGTTCATCTAAGTCTTCAGCAGCCTCCTAATCCAATAAAAAGTATTTCATTAACACCAGAAGTGGGTTTTTATAAAATATTTTAATTGATTGATTATCAATAAATTACGGTGTTATTATATTTTCTGGCACGCTGTTTGGTATGTACTAATCGAATGTGAATAATTGCATTCAGAATTTAAACCTTATATCATGAAAAATTTAGTACTCCTTTTTTCGGCCCTTATATTAGGTACCTCAGGTATCATGGCCTCAAGTACAACAGATGATAAGGTTGCAACACGCAATGCTTATCGATACGACAAATCTTTCATCTTCGTCGAGAATGGCATTACGTTCTCGGTATATCCCGATGGTGAATTCGATTTTTACATTGAAAACCAGGTAACAGGCCGCAGAAACGGCGTAACCTTCAACTCTGGTTATGATTATAGCCCTTACGCTCAGTATGATGATTACGGCGCCGTTATTCAAGTAGAAAATGTGCCCATCTATTATGACTTTTATGGTCGTGTAGCACAGGTAGGTAGCGTTGATATCAGCTATAACAATGGCCGTGTTCGCAGGGTCGGTGGAATGTCTGTCTACTATAACCGTAGAGGTTTCTACGACTACCACACAGGATTTATAAATCCGTTTAACAGGTTCTACACTTACAGACCGTTCCATGCATTTTTTGCAAGACCGGCTTTAGGATTCTGTTTAGTGTTCGGCAACCCATATAGAAGGTATTATAACCCATACCGATATACGTACTATCGTCCGTACCGATATAACAATAGAAGGGCTTATGCCACATTCGGAAAGACACATAGGTACAACCAAGTGCGTCGGGAAAGAGCTTCGGTTTACCGAAACGACAAAAGAGTTGCGGTTCGCGATAGCAGAAGAAGCGAAGGTGTTCGAAGCAATAGAAATACAGCTGCAAGAAGTAATAGAGGTCTAGCAAAAGGTCACGGCAAACAAGTCCGTAACAATGGAGCTACCAGACGAGGAAACGTTGATCGCTCTAGAGGTACCGTTAGAGGAAACGTAAATACACGCTCAGGACGTTCAAATGGTAAGGTAGCCGGAAGAACTGCAGTAGATCGTTCAAAACGAATTAAAAGTAACGATTATAGAAAAGGTACCCGGTCATCTGCATCGAACAGAACAGTGACCAAAAGATCAACAACGGTACGTTCGCCAAGGCAAGGTACGGTTAACAAAAGAACAGTAACTAGAACGCCAAGAAGTACTACGGTCAAAAGAAGTACAACACAGTACAAGAGACCACAAAGTAGGACTACTAATAGAACGGTCCGGCAAGCACCTTCTAAAAGTAGGAATACGGTAGCCAGAAGCAGCTCTTCGAAAAGGACTGTAAGAAAGGCTCCTGCCAGAAGCAGCAGAAGTACGGCCAGGTCAAGTTCGGGAAGAAGTTCTAGAAGACATTAAGATAGTTTTTAGGTTGGTTAGTTGTTTACCTCCGCAGTGGATTCGTTCGCTGCGGAGGTTTTCTTTGGGAAATGTTTTACTTTCGAAAAGAGCTTATTGAATTTTTTGGGAAGTTCTTTTTCGAAATATAACCTTTCGTTGGTAATCGGGTGTTCAAAAGCTAAAGAAAAAGCATGAAGGTACAGTCCTTTACCTTTTAAGATCAAATCTGGAAGGCCATATTCGGCATCCCCCAAAATTGGGTTACCGATAAATTTTAAGTGCTTGCGCAGCTGATGCCTCCTACCCGTCTTAGGCCGTAACGCCACCAAATTTAGTTTACCGAAACGTTCCGAGTCTACTTTCCCCAATACCTTATAGAATGATTGGGATTCCTTATCGTTTATGGGAATATTAATAACCCCCATTTCTTTCATTGCACCAATGGTAACCGCCATATACGTTTTTGTAATCGCCCTATTTTCAAACAACTTGTTAAGTGCCAAAATACTGCTATTTGTTTTTCCCACTAGTAAAAGGCCCGTTGTGGGATAATCCAAGCGATGCACGGGTTGCGGTAATACAACATCACTTAGGGGGCTTTTTTTAAGGTTTTGCTGAAGTGCATTCGCTATAGTTTTAAAACGATTACCGCTCACCAAAATACCAGCCGGCTTATTTACGATGGCCAGGTAATCATCTTCAAAGACCACTTCCAAGTCTAAATGCAATTCCTTTTCAGGCAATAATTTAACAGGCTCCTTGAACTCAATCAGTTCACCGCCTTTAATAAATGTGGCGGTGGTCGCAATTTTACCATCAACAGAAATCAACTTTTTTTTAAGTGCCTTTTTTAAAGCCGATTTGGTATGAATACTGTTAAAAATGCCCACACCATACTCCTGAAGACGCTGTGGAACTTGCTGGGGAAAGGCGGTATGATGTTCAACTGCCATTTGAAATCTAATTAGGCAGTACCTTTTCTATGGTAACCTTTACAGATTTGCTAATCGGGGTCTTACTCTTGTCTGCAAACTGATCAAAAGGTATAAGTACATTGGTTTCCGGAAAATAAGCGGCCAAATTACCCATTGGTATTTGATAGGGAATTACTTTGAATTGATAGGCGGTGCGTTTTTCACGATTATAATTGCTATGAATGTTGACCACATCGAGTTTGGACAAATTCAATGCCTGCATATCCCTCGTATTCATTAAAAGCACGCGCCGCTCATTATATATGCCACGATAGCGGTCGTCCATACCATAAATGGTCGTATTAAACTGGTCATGAGACCTTATCGTCATCAACAGAAACTCATTCTTCTTTAACCGGTGGTTTGGTAAATGATTAATTGTTAGTTGCGCTTTCCCGTTTGGGAGCATCCCAAAATCCAATTCACGAACGTTGTTGGGAAGATAGTACCCTACCCCCTTTGATCGCTTGGAAGTATTTTCAAAACCCTTTATTACCTTGTCAATACTTTCGCGAATAAGTTCATAGTCTTCCCCCATCGCTTTCCAGTCTACCGAATGTTGGCCACTAAAGTAGGTATCTGCCAAGTCCGCAATCAATTCCGGTTCGCTTTTAATTTGTTCAGACGCCGGCTTTAACAACCCTTTTGATTGCCGTACCCTACCCATACTATCTTCCATGGTCAGATAGCGGAGATTCCCAGCTTTCATGTCTTTTTCAGAACGCCCGAAGGTCGGAAGGATCAGGGCTGTCTTCCCCGTCACTAAATGGGTCCGATTTAGTTTGGTACTGATCTGAACGGTCAGCTCGCATCTTTGTAATCCTTTTGCCGTGTATTCGGTATCAGATGCCGCCATTAGAAAATTACCCCCCAAACAAATAAAGACCTTGGCATCGCCATCGTGCATGGCTTTCATTGCGACAACCGTATCATACCCCTCTTTATCCGGTGGGGTAAAACCCAAATGCTTTTCAATTCTCTCGTTTAGTGCCGGGTTTACGAAATGCATAATCCCTACACTACGGTCCCCTTGTACATTACTATGTCCACGAACAGGACAGGTTCCGGCATGTGGTCTCCCAACAGCTCCTTTTAGTAGCAAAAGGTTGATATATTCCTGTATCGTTTCAACCCCATTTTTGTGTTGTGTAAGCCCCATCGCCCAACAAACTACGATCTTTCTTTTATCAGCCAATAGGGCAACGGTTTCATCTATTTTGTCTTTGGATACACCGCATTTATTTGAAAGAGCTTCTTCCTTGTAGTGCTTTAAATCTTCTATCAACTGATCATAACCATCTACATAAGTTTCGATAAAATCATGGTCAAAGATGTTTCCTTTTTCGGCATCAATGGCAGCCAATTTTTTCAATAGCAGCTTTACCAGGGGAATGTCTTGGTTGATTTTTACCGCCAAATAAATGTCGGCAATAGCAACACCACCCCCGAGCGTACCTTTTAAGCTTTGTGGGTTTTTAAAATGTACCAGGCCCGTTTCCTGTAGCGGATTTATACTGATGACCTTTCCCCCATTCTTTTTGCATTTCTCAAGGGCCGAGAGCATTCTGGGATGATTAGTCCCAGGATTTTGACCTGCAACAATAACCACTTCAGCCCCATATAGGTCTTCTAATTTTACCGAACCCTTACCAATTCCCAGGGTTTCTGAAAGGGCGACCCCGCTGGATTCATGGCACATATTCGAGCAATCGGGCATATTGTTGGTACCAAAAGCCCTTGCGAACATTCCGTACAAATAGGCCGCCTCATTACTGGAGCGTCCCGAAGTATAAAAAACAGCCTCGTTGGGGTCGTTCAACTTATGTAGCTCTTCAGCAATAAGAAGGTTGGCATCCTCCCAAGTAATAGGTTCATAATGAACACTTCCCGGACGGAGCACCAGTGGTTCGGTTATTCTTCCAAAAGTATTCAGTTGATAATCCGTAAGTAGGGATAGTTCCTCTACTGAATGTTTTTGGAAAAAATCGGCCCCTATATGTTTGGTGGTTGCCTCATCGGCCAATGCCTTCGCCCCATTCTCGCAATATTCGGCAATCTTACTTCCCTTTTCGGGGTTTGGCCAAGCACAAGAAGGGCAGTCGAAACCATCTTCCTGGTTCATTTCTGCCAAGGCTTTCATAGAACGGGCCACTCCCATTTCCTTAAAACTATGTTGTAAGGCCACTTTAACCCCTAAAAGTCCGGCAGCGCTTTGCTTGGGGTCTTCCAAACGGATATCGGAAAATGCCTCAGAGCCTCGAATGGATATGTTTCTCTTAAATTCGGCCATTACTTTTTAAACTTCATCGGTTTTTAAAACAATAGAACCCACAGCCATATCATGAAGGGCTTTTCTTTTCTCATTAGCTGTTACAGTCAATAAAGAAATCCAACCCAGCGCCAGTTTAATCAGAAATCTTACTATGGCATAGGGAAATGAAATATTTTTTGAATTATCCTTTTCCTTCTTTACCATTATACCAGCTTTTGAATGTCCGATTGTTCCTCCAAACGAAGCAGTAAGTATGGGGTCATATAAAAAAAAGACAATAATAAAAATCCCCATTCTTGTATTATCAGAGACAGCATCGAACAATGACAATAACTCGGTCGCGCCATACATCATCGCAATTAAAATAATCGAATCTATAACCGCGGCCTTTACTCTATCCGTTAAAACTGCCAAATTGTATTCCATCTTATAAAAATAGCCAACCTAATCCTAGACCGTGTTTATTTCTTTATAAATTTTCTAAGTACTCCATAAACATCCTCGGATATTTTAAATCGATACAATGCGCCCAGATAAAAAACCGTCATCAGCAGGCTTTTTAAAGCAATGTTCAATAACGGGTGAAATGGAAATTGTATAAAATAAAAAATCAGCGCCAAAGCAAGCAAGAGTGCTGCTACTTTTATGGTTTCTGTGGTAAAGGGCGCCATTCTAAATTTTGATTTTATGTAAAACAATTTTACAACATTATATACAAAAAATGCCATAAAACTGGCAATTGCGGCGCCATTTAATCCATAGTTGGGAATCAACCATATATTCAACAAAATGGTAAGAATCGCCAATCCGACACCCATAAACAATATCGCCTGATAATAATCGGAATTATAAAGAATGGAATTACTGTTCCCCATTAGGGCATCAAAAACCTTTGCTAGCCCGATCCAAAAAACGATTTGAATTCCTGTGCTATAATTGTCTGGCAATAGCACATAAATATCGTTTAGGTTCAATAACAATAGCACAAATAACAGTCCCGAAATGATAAAAAGCGTCAAAGAGCTTTTCCTGTATAATTGTAGTAGACCAAAATCATCTTTCTTGTTGAGCAATTTTGCCGTTAACGGATACGTAATTTGATGCATTGCCCTGACCGGGACGGCCACCGCCACCGCCATAAAACCTGCCACACTATAATAAGCAACGTTTTTAATGGGTATAAATTGATTGATCATTACCTTATCGACCTCCAATAAAATAATGGCGGCAGATCCGCCTAAAATGATCAAGGCGCTATACTTCACTATCGTACCGGCATTCTCTGGTAGGCGAAAGCCAAACTTGGGCATTCTAAGGTAATAGGCGTAAAACTTCATTAACAACATCCGTAATACATAAAGGCCTACCAACCCCATCAAGAAGAAATCAATATTGATTTCTTCAAAGTATAACAAAAAGAGCAAAACGGTTTGTCCTATCCTGCAAAAAATCTCTTTTAAAAAATTCCCAAAAACGGACTTCATTTGAACCTTGGCCCAGGCATAAAATACTTCAAAGTAGGCCATGCACATCCCAATCAGGAAAATATACCAAACATACCCTTTCACAATCGGGTTTTCGGTTGCTAAAAAACTACCGATCGCATTATAGGCAAAATATGACAAGAGCGCTATCGGCAAAATCAGGGCGAGGGGCAACAGGAGCATCAAGGTCAAGAAATTATCGGTATGCCCTTCGTCTGTAAAGCCAGAATAAAACTTGACCAGCGCATTGGGCACTCCAAAAGCCAAAATAGGCATGAGAATGGTAGCAGCGGACAAAATTACATTGATCAGCCCATAGTATTCATCTGACATAAAATTGGTATACAGGAACAATACGTTGAGCGCTCCAATACCAAACCCAAGGTAAGTGATGATGGTATTGTTCAACGATTGTTTGAGTACGATGCCCATTAGAGTAGTTCGGCCAGTTTTTCTGTCAGGGCCCTGCGACTAAACTGCTGTATATTCTTAGGGCTCAGTTGTAATTTAGATTCCCGATACTTGGCAAACCATTCTAAAATTACTTCTTTTAGTTCGGATTTAACGGCATAGTCAAATGCTACCCCCAACTCATTATGCCTTATCATTCGGGCAACTTCCCAGTCTTTTGGCCCGATGGCCAAAATGGGGCGTCGGGCGGCCATATACTCGAATAACTTTCCCGGGATTATTCCTTTGGTCTCTTCCGAATCTATTTCGGCCAGTAATAGTACCTGGGCCTTCTGTTGTAAAACCCTTGCTTCTTGATGAGTTACATAACCGCTAAGTTTTACATGGGGTTCCAACCCGAAGGAATAAATGCTTTCAAGCACATCTTCACTCACTACCCCCACCAGAACCAATTGAAATGACTCTTTAAATATCCTGTTTTCCCGTGCGAACTCTGCCAAAACTTTCCAAAGGTTCTTGGGATTTCTTCCAGTGAGTAGTGACCCTATATGTGCCACTGTAAATTTTTCATCTAGGACCTGACCCCCTTCGTAATCAGAATCGTATCCATTAGTTATGACCGAAATCGGTTTCTTGGTAAGCAGTGCAAATTCCTTTTTTGTGGTTTCGCTGGTGACTATCAACTTATCTGCCCCATTTAAAACCGACTTTTCCAAATGTTTGTGTTTTCGTCTGGAGGCTTCGGTCAGTCTTAACTTTTTATGATAGCCAATAGACGTCCACGGGTCTCGAAAATCAGCTAGCCAGTCAATATTTAACTTTTGCTTTAGTTGATACCCTATAAGATGCATGCTGTGAGGTGGTCCTGTAGTAATAATAGTTTGTATTTTTTCTTTTTTAACAACTTCAAGAAGAACCTTTACAGAGGGCTTTATCCAGTATTTCCTAGCATCCGGAATAAAGAGATTCCCTCTTATCCATAAAAGTGTTTTCTCTAAAAAAGATTGATCTTTGGTCTGAATAATACCCGAACTAATGCGCTTTGTTTTCTTGGAAGAGAGGAGACCAGCCAGATTGTAAGGCTCCCGTATTGGCTGTTTTAAAATGCTTATCTCGGCTGGAATTTCATTCAAGAGCGACTCATCTTGTATGGGATAATGGGGGTTCTCGGGAATATAGACAAACGGCTCGACATCAAAATCACGAAGGTACTTCACAAATTTTAACCATCGTTGTACTCCTGGCCCGCCAGCGGGTGGCCAATAGTAGGTGATGATCAAAACTTTTTTCATCAAGATTCCGTTTTTTCCTTTATGGTTCTTTTGCGGTATGAAAATCCTACTCCTCCCAAAACAATCAACCCAAGTACGATTGAACTCACCAAGGTAATCTTACTTCCCGTTTGTACAACCTCAGGTTCGAATTTGAATTCGATATCGTGACGGCCCTGTGGGACCTCAATGGCACGTAATACATAATCCACTTTATAATGTTCCGTGTACTTCCCATTTATATAGGCCTTCCATCCGTGGGGGTAATACATTTCCGAAAATACCGCCATGCCAGAATTCTTATTTCGAGTGCGATATTTTAAATAATTGGGTTTGTACTCGGTTAAATCTATACGCGCTGTAGAGTCTCTTTTAAAGTTGGCTCTTGTTAGCCCTTTCACCTTGCTTTTATTAACTACAGCTGTCGTGGCTGTATTTAAATCTGTCAAAGCTTTGATTTCTTCATCGGCACTGTCTACATAGATCAATTTGTCCACAAACCATGCATTGCCATTTGCCTCGGGATTGAGTGCCGGATAGCCTCCACCCTTTTCATCTTGTTGGATTACATACTTTACATTAAGCATATTCAACACATTCATATTACCCTTGGCAATGTGGTAATCAAAAAGATCTTGCATCCCAGCTGGTTTTGCGGCATGGTAACCCGCAATAGACTTATGAAAATAAGCTGTTCGGGCACTAAAACCCTCTTGTGGATCGTACACCCTGAAAGCACCCTTATCTTTTTTAATTTGACGATCAATCTGTGTTTCTTGAAAAGGCTGCAACATTCGCCTTTTGGCAACAAAATTGTCTTTGTTCACATACCTGAGATCAACACCGACCAAATCAAAAACCAAAAGCGCACCGATAACTATAATCGTGATATTTTGATTGATCTTATCCTTTAAAAACAACCAAATAGCCGCAGCCGCCAGTAATACAAAAATAAGAGAGCGTACCAAGTCAGTGTTATAAACCTTTTTCCTATCTGCCGTAAACATATCCACAAGGTCGGCCATTCCATTACTCCGTAGGCCTGCATCGCTTGCAGCCTCAAAGCTGAACACTCCTTTGAAAAGAAACAACGCAAGACAAATGCCCACAAAAGCCGTCACCGAAATAAAAAATGCCTTCACTTTTCTGGTTTTTTCTATAGCTGGATCAAAAATGGCCACAAGTGCCAAAATTGCAAGAACTGGGGCACAAAGCTCCAAAATAACCTGTATAGACGATACCGCCCTAAATTTATCATACAACGGAAAGTAATCGATCATAAAATCGGTCAATGAACTAAAGTTCTTTCCCCAACTTAAAACCAAGGACATGATCACCCCACCCAATAACCACCATTTCGCTTTTTTGCGTACCAAGATCAAACCTAAAATGAAAAGAAAAAATATGATAGCCCCAATATACGCAGGTCCTGAAGTGCCAGGCTGGTCTCCCCAATAAAGCGGCACCTGTTCTACTATATTTAATGCCCTGTCCCTTGGCAACCCCTTATCCAATAGAAAGGCATAGGCCTTGGAATCCTCGCCAAGGTTATCAGTACTGCCACCCCCAAACAATCGTGGTACAAACAAATTCATAGACTCGGCAATACCGTAACTCCATTGGGTAATGTACTCCTTGCTCAGCCCCTCTACGCTCTCCTTTTTGTTTCCAAAGGCATCCATACTAAGTTCCGATTTGCCTCGGGTACTCCAATCTGCATATTCTTTGGTAGCCATTAATCCGGTCGCATTGGCAGCAATACCCAAAAACACCGCACCTAAAAGAATAGCAATTGAAACAAAAAAGTGCTTTAAATATTTTTTACGAATAGCGTCAACCAAATAAACCACGCCCAATATCAAAACCAATAACATAAAATAATACGTCATTTGGTAGTGATTGGCCCTTATTTCAAGTGCCATGGCTACCGCAGTAAGTACGAACCCCCACAAATATTTTTTTCGGAAAACCAAAATAATTCCACCTAACAAGATTGGCATATATCCCATAGCGTGGGCCTTGGCATTATGTCCGGCACCAAAAATAATAATCAAATAAGTAGAGAACCCAAAAGCCAAAGCTCCCACTATCGCCAATTTATAATCGACCTTCATACAACAAAGCAAAATATAAAACCCAATAAAATATAGAAATAGGTAATCTGCTGGGCGCGGTAGAAATCGAATCAGATTATCCAATTTTTTTACGTAATCATGTGGATAATATGCCCCTAGTTGATACGTAGGCATTCCGCCAAAAGCACTATTGGTCCAATACGGTTCTGTTTTGGTATGCTTCCTAAAATCGTTTTGCTCTTTCGCCATACCCGTAAACTGGGCAATATCGGATTGAAAAATGACCTTTCCTTGAAGTACTGGATGAAAATAAGTCAAGGCCGCAAAGACAAAAAAAACAGCAACAAAGAAGTGAATTAGTAACGCTTTAAAGTCCTTTTTCATAGGGGTACATGGTGATGGTAGTTGGTTATATTAGGATAATGAGTTATTAAGGCAAGTGGAATCAATCAATTTCCTCAAAGTCAATATACTCACCGACCTTTTTCTTGGATTTCATATTCTTTGTGGGCCTCTTTTCAATAATTACGTCACCCTCCTGTTCTTGTTGCCCTCTTTGAAAATCGGCAAACTCACCAAAACGCTCCTTAAAATGTTGTTCTGTCTTCTTGGCGGCATAACCAAAAATCTTCGGTGCAAATAGCTTGACCAATATCTTAAAAAGATAATAGACCGAAAGAATAATTAATACCGTCTTTAAAAAAGCCATGATTTTTACAGTTTATTATATCAAAAATACAATTCTAACGTTTTAATCTTAGGACAAAACTCTTAAAATAATAATAAAACAAATAGAACTAGGCAGTTAGCCGCACTTAAGAATGCTTAAATCATCATGAATATAACCGGCAAAAGAATGAAGAACCTTTTATACCTATTGCTTTTTACGCTTCCTTTTTTGGGCTTTTCCCAATATACCGACGTTATTAATTCCAATCGTCCTGGCCTATCGGTCAGTGCCTATGCCGTTGGTCGCAATGTCATACAATTTGAAGGAGGACTTTTATATGAACAAAGTGACCACTCGCTACTGGAGACGCAAAACAATATCTGGGGAGGCGATTTTTCATTACGCTATGGATTATTGTTTGAGCGGCTGGAAATCAATTGGGAAGGTACCTATCAAAACAACGACATCACCTATACCCAACTTGGGATTTCTGATAATTTCAGCAATTTTTCAAGAAATAGAATAGGTCTCAAGTATCTGATTTATGACCGTTATAAAAACCCAGAACGCAATAAACCCAATCTATATAGTTGGAGGGCAAACTATAAGTTTCAATTTAAAAACCTGATTCCGTCTGTGGCGTTATATGGGGGTGCAACCTTTAACTTGTTCGACAACCCTTTCTACATTGGCGACCCTACTATTTCGTATAGAGCCATGCTGGCTACGCAGAGTAGGCTTACACCTCGCTTTGTATTGATTACAAACTTTGCCTATGATCGTATTAGCTCACCATTTCCTGAATTGAGTTATTTGGTTTCCCTTTCACATGCCTTTAGAAACCCGAAATGGAGCATTTTTGTTGAAAACCAAGGTATAGATAGCGACCGATATTCTGATATCCTGATCCGCGGAGGAATTGCTCACCTTTTTACTGATAACCTTCAGGCAGATATTAATATGGGGGCCAGTTTTAAGAACACACCTTCCAGAATATTTGTCACCGCAGGAGCTTCTTATCGAATAGACCTTCATAAGGACAAATTGATTCCTATTGAGGAACAGGGGGCTGGAGAAAATGGCGGCCCGATTAAAAGGAATGCCATGAATAAGAAAAAACGTGATGATAAAACTAACGACAATGATGATGGTACAGGCGCCGAAGATATTGATTTAGGACCATCTAAAAAGCAGTTAAGAAAGCTTAAAAGAGAAGAAAAGAAGAAAAACAAGGGAAAGAAAAAGGATAGCGGCGAGATTGATTTTTAACATTCACCACCTTGTTAATATCCGCAAAGTAATTTCCTGCTCTTATCAATAATGCCTAATATTGACCTGAGAAAAATCTATCAATGGTCACCCTTAAAGAAGCTGTTACCAAGGCCGATTTAAAAACATTTGTAAAGTTTCCTTTTAGTCTTTACAAGGGCTCACCCTATTGGGTTCCACCAATTATTGCCGATGAACTGGAAACCTTTGATAAGTCGAAAAATCCAGCGTTCAAAAATGCAGATGCCTGGTTCTTTTTAGCCTATAAAGATGGAAAGCTGGCTGGGCGGATTGTGGCAATCATAAACAAAATTGAAATCAACGAACAAAATGTCAGTAAAATGCGCTTTGGTTGGTTTGATTTTATTGATGATACTGAAGTCTCCGAAACTTTGTTAAACAAGGTAATTTCTATTGGAAGAGCTAATGATTTGGAGTTTGCCGAAGGACCCGTCGGGTTCACGAATTTGGATAAAGTTGGTGTACTTACAGAGGGTTTCGAACATATTGGAAGTATGATCACCTGGTACAACCATCCATACTACAAGAATCATTATGAGCGTTTGGGATTCCAAAAAGAAAAGGGATATGTAGAGAATAAATTCCCTGCAGGCAATGCTGACCCTAAGCTTTTTACAAAGCTCAATGATCTGATCAAAAGGCGCTATAAACTCAGGGAAATCAATTTTACGAAAACCAAGGAGGTCTTGCCCATGGCCGATAAAATGTTTGACCTATTCAATACAACATACGCCAACCTATCTTCTTTTGTACCCATAACCGATGTGCAGAAAGCCTATTTTAAAAAGAAATACATCAGTTTTATAAATCCTGAATACATTAAATTCATTGTAGATGCCAATGACGAACTGATTGCTTTTGCAATTGTAATGCCTTCTTTTTCAAAGGCGCTGCAAAAGGCCAATGGCAAGTTATTTCCCTTCGGCTTCCTTCATTTGCTCAGCGCTAAAAAGAAAAACAAGGACGTATACTTTTACCTTATAGGAATACATCCCGAATACCAGAATAAAGGTGTTACGGCCATTGTTTTTAATGAATACCACAAGACTTTTTCTGCCAAGAACATTAATATGTGCTACAGAACGCCGGAATTAGAAGAAAACACGGCTATTCGACAAATGTGGAAACACTTTGATCCCGTCATTTATAAAAAGCGGTGCACCTATCGCAAGGAGTTAGGTTAAATCTAAAAAAAGTAAAATTCCAAACTCCAATAGTAGCTCTTGGAATTTGGAATTTTTTGTTTAATAGCCTAAAAAAACCAAGGATTTTACTCACCCATTGCAGCAGCGACCGCTGCAGAAAGGCGCTTATATGTTCCATTTTGCAAACGCTCGCGTATAGCCGAAAATGCCTCCAAAGTTTCCTTAACATCTTCTAATGTATGCGTTGCGGTTGGAATCATACGTAATAGAATCAATCCTTTAGGTATAACGGGATAAACAACTATAGAACAGAATATTCCATAATTTTCACGAAGATCTTTAACCAAAGCCATCGCCTCTGGAATACTTCCATTTAAATATACGGGCGTAACGCAACTTGTAGTCGTCCCAATATCAAAACCGCGCTCCTTAAGTCCGTTTTGCAGCGCATCCACATTCTCCCAAAGCTTAGCCTTTAACTCCGGCTGAGTACGCAGCATATCTAATCGTTTTAAAGCTCCCTTCACATAAATCATGGGAAGTGATTTAGCGAACATTTGAGAACGTAAATTATATTTCAGGTAATCGATAATTTCTTTATCCGCAGCTACAAACGCTCCAACACTGGCCATAGATTTGGCGAAGGTGGCCAAATACACGTCAATATCGTCCTGTACACCTTGCTCTTCCCCTGCCCCAGCACCGGTTTTGCCCAATGTTCCGAAACCATGCGCATCGTCGACCAATAATCTAAATTTAAATTTTTTCTTAAGCGCAACTATTTCCTTTAATATGCCTTGCTCGCCGCGCATACCAAAAACACCTTCAGATATTACCAAAATACCACCACCCGTCTGCTCAGCCATTTTTGTAGCACGTGCAAGATTCTTTTCTAGGCTTTCAACATTATTGTGAATAAAAGTAAAGCGCTTGCCCATGTGCAAACGCACGCCATCAATAATACATGCGTGGCAATCAACATCATAAACGATGATATCGTCTTTTGTAACCAAGGCATCTATTACTGACATAAATCCTTGATAACCAAAATTAAGGAGATAAGAAGATTCCTTTTTAACAAATGCTGCCAACTCCTGCTCCAATTGTTCATGATATTCAGTATGACCGCTCATCATTCGAGCCCCCATTGGGTATGCAGCACCATGTTCGGCAGCAGCGTCGCCATCTACTTTCTTTATTTCCGGTAAGTTTGCCAGTCCTAAATAATCATTAATACTCCAAGTAATGACATCTTTGCCCTGAAATTTCATTCTATTGGATATTGGGCCTTCCAATTTGGGAAAAACAAAGTATCCTTCGGCCTGCGAAGCCCACTTTCCCAAGGGCCCCTTATTCTCAATGATTCTATCGAATAAATCTCTCATCTGCTCAATTGTTTATACAAAAATATATCATTTTTATTAGCATTCATAGCCGCCCATTCCTAGTTTTTAAACAATCTTATCGACAGCATAAAAAAAGCGACGACCCTAATTTGGTCCTCGCTTATATTTCTTTAAATAGTATTCAGATTACTTTACCATCTGTATTTCAGGCGTTTCCTCTACCACAGCACTACTGTTTCTCAAGAAACCTTGTGCCTCCATCCATTCGTCACTATAGATTTTACTCATATAACGTGAGCCATGATCTGGAAAAATGGCTACTACTTGACTATCCTTGGTAAACTCACCTTCAATATTTAATTGTTTTAGGGCCTGTACCACCGCTCCGCTCGTATATCCAACGAAAATACCTTCGGTTTTCGATATTTCCCTTGCGGTATGCGCACTTTCTTCATCGGTGACCTTAATATACTTGTCTATCGCCTCGAAATCAGTCGCCGAAGGGATTAAATTCTTACCCAAACCTTCTATACGGTACGGATAGATTTCATTTTCATCAAACTCACCCGTTTCATGGAATTTTTTCAATACGCTTCCAAAAGCATCAACCCCGATAATTTTAACATTGGTCCCGACGCTTCGGGATTGTTCTTTTAGGTACCGAGCCACGCCAGAAATAGTACCTCCGGTACCACTACAAGCGACCAAATGAGTAATTTGCCCGTTGGTCTGTTCCCAGATCTCTGGGCCGGTAGACCTGTAATGGGCCTCTATATTCAGCTCATTGAAGTACTGGTTGATATAAATACTGCCTTTTGTTTCCTGATGAAGCCGTTTTGCCACCTGATAATACGACCTTGGGTCATCTGCACTAACGTGCGCAGGACATACATGAACGTTTGCTCCCATGGCGCGCAACATGTCTATTTTATCCGGACTCGATTTTGAACTTACTGCCAGAATACACTTGTACCCTTTTATAATACTCACCATGGCAATACTAAACCCTGTATTTCCGGATGTGGTTTCAATAATGGTATCGCCTGGGGAAAGAATCCCTTTTCTTTCCGCTTCCTCGATAATGTGTAATGCGATACGGTCTTTTGCCGAATGGCCTGGGTTGAGCGCTTCTACTTTTGCGTAGTAATTGCCAGAAAACGATTTGGTAATTCGGTTTAACCTTACTAGCGGCGTATTCCCTATTAAATCCAAAATGTTATCTAATGCTGCTATCTTTTTCTGCATTCCAAGATATTTCTGTTGATGCAAGCATCAACAAAATTAATGCTGCAAAATTAGTGTTTTTTTTAATTAGTTGATTTTACCCTCTAAATCCAAGATAAATGCATATTCCTTGGCAACTTCCTTTAACGCCTCAAAGCGACCTGAGGCCCCGCCATGACCCGCCTCCATGTTAATATCAAAAAGCAAGAGGTTATCGTCCGTTTTCATGTCGCGCAGTTTGGCGACCCATTTGGCAGGCTCAAAATATTGTACTTGGGAATCGTGCAATCCTGTGGTGACCAACATATTCGGATATCCCATTGCTTTTACGTTATCATAGGGTGAATATGATTTCATATAATCGTAGTACTTTTTTTCATTCGGGTTGCCCCATTCGTCATATTCACCTGTTGTCAGGGGAATAGAATCATCTAACATCGTCGTCATAACATCTACAAACGGAACAGACGCTACTATCCCATTGTATAACTCCGGATCCATATTAATTATTGCGCCCATGAGGAGGCCGCCAGCCGAACCACCCATAGCGTAAAGATGCTGTGGGCTCGTGTATCCTTCCGCAATCAGATACTTTGAACAATCTATAAAATCGGTAAACGTATTTTTCTTTTTGAGCAATTTACCATCCTCATACCACGGTCTTCCCAAGTACTGACCGCCCCTAATATGGGCTAAAACATAAACAAAACCGCGATCCAACAAGCTAAGGCGAACCGTTGAAAAATACGGGTCTATGGTATGACCGTAAGAGCCATAGGCGTACTGCAGCACCGGAGTGTTCTCGGTAAATTCAGTATCCTTATGGTATACGATAGACATTGGTATTTTCACTCCGTCCCTAGCGGTAGCCCATATTCTTTTTTCGAGGTAATTGGCCTTATCGAACTTTCCACCCAGAACTTCCTGTTCTTTTTTGACCTCTTTCTCCATGGTCGACATATCAAAGTCAATGGTAGAACTTGGGGTGGTCATAGAATTATAACTATAACGCAATATGTTTGTATTAAAATCAGGGTTTGTACCTACACCAGCAGTATACGTTTCACTTTCAAAGGGAAGATAGTACTCATCTTTTCCGTCCCAACGGACGATCTTTATCCTATTTAAGCCATTTTCGCGTTCGGAAAGCACATAATATTCTTTAAAAATATCAATATCCTCCAATAACACATCCTTTCTATGCGGAATGAATTCTTCCCAATTTTCGGCACTGGTGTTCCCTTCTTTGACCTTCATCAATTTAAAGTTGGTGGCGCCATCTTTGTTGGTCAAAACATAAAAATCATCCCCGTAGTGCGCAATATTATGCTCCAACCCTCTGGTTCTTGGAGTAAAGACTTTAAAAGTCCCATTCGGGTCATTGGCCTTTAGAATTCGAAACTCGGACGTTAAAGTGCTGTAGGAGCCTATCACAATAAATTCCTTTGATTTGGTCTTATACACATAGGTAACGAAGGTTTCATCTTCTTCGTTATACACCAACACATCTTCGTTAGCAGGAGTACCTAAAACATGACGGTATATTTTATCAGAACGAAGGGTTACCGTATCGTTTTTGGTATAAAAAATGGTTCGATTATCATCGGCCCATACGGCCCCACCCGTGGTATCGTCTATTTTGTCCTTATAAATTTCACCGGTAACCAAATTCTTGATTTGCAAGGTGTATTGCCTTCTTGACACAGTATCCACTCCAAAAACTGCCAGTGTATTGTCCGGGCTTACCGAAAGCCCTCCTAGGCGAAAGTATTCATGCCCTTTGGCCATTTCATTGCCATTGAACATTATTTCTTCGTCCGCCTCCAAACTTTCTTTTTTTCGCGAGAAAATCGGGTACTGTTGCCCTGTCTCATACCTCGTAATGTACCAATATCCATTTTTCTTGTAGGGAACCGAAGAATCATCTTCTTTGATGCGCCCTTTCATTTCTTCAAACAGGGTTGCCTGAAAGTCCTTGGTATGCCCCATTAAAGAATCCTTATACGCATTTTCCTGCTCCAAGTGCGAAATAACGGCCGTATCTTCCCTATTGTTCATCCAATAGTAGTTATCTATCCTAACATCGCCATGTTTTTCATGGTTAACCGGAACTTTTTTGGCAATCGGGGGGGTTACTTCGTTCATATCCTTTTGTGCATTTGTACTAGAGCATGCAAAAGTAATGCATATGATTATAAGAGCTTTAAAATTATTGAGTCGTGTCATTTATATGGATTTTAAGCTTCCAATTTACTAATTTTGTCTCAGAGACCTTTGTTAAAACTATTAACTAAATATAAAAACCAACTATATGTTCGGAGATATGATGGGAATGATGGGGAAGCTTAAAGAGACCCAAGCCAAGGTGGAAGCCACCAAAGAACGCCTACATACCGTAATGATAGATGAGAATTCTTCTGACGGATTGTTAAAAGTTACCGTAACCGCAAACAGAACTATTAAGGCAATCAACATTTCCGATGACCTTTTATCAGATAAGGAACAACTTGAAGATTATTTGATTTTAACAATCAACAAAGCCATTGAAAGGGCAACCAGCGTAAACGAAGCTGAACTGGCCGCGGTGGCGAAAGAGGGAATGCCCAATATTCCAGGTATGGATTCGTTATTTAAGTAATAATGCTAATTTTACGGTTATACACCGAAAATGGCAAGCTTATTGTTTAAACTCAAAAAAAACTCTACATCATGAAAAAAACAATCCTACTCTTATGCGCGCCTGTTTTACTATTTGCGCAAGGACCTAATGAGATGGTTAATCTCCCTGAAGTTATTTCCAATAACCGAACAGAAACGGTTTTGGAAGAAGGTGAAGGTTGGTTGAAAAATTATGAGGAGGCCTTGGCCGATGCCAAGAAAGAAAATAGAAATATTCTTGTTTATTTTACTGGGAGTGATTGGTGCCCTCCCTGCAAAATGCTAAAAAAAGACCTTTTCGACACAGACAAATTTAAATCGGTTTCATCAAACTATACCTTGCTTTATATTGATATACCTCGAAACAGGGACCTTCTTAGTCATGAACAAATGAAGCATAATTCGGATTTACTGGCAAAAATCAATAAGAAAGGTGTTTTTCCCTTACTCGTCATATTGAATGAAAAGGGGGCCCAATTAGATCAGTATTCCGGCTATAGTATGAACGGAGAAATACAATACCATTTGGATTTATTGGAAAAGCACAAAGGCTAACAACAAAATCCCTATAAAGCAAAAAGGCTTTCCGTAATAGGAAAGCCTTTTTTTGGTTGGTAAATTGAAAGTAATCTTAGTTGTTGATCAACCTAAATTCTGTTCTTCTGTTTACTGCATGCTCTCTCTCAGTACAAGAAACGCCTTCCTTACATCTGTTTTTGGTTTTGGTCTCTCCGTAACCATTGGCAACCAATAAGCTAGAATTAACCCCTTTCGTGATTAAATAGTCAGCAACCGCCTTAGCCCTTCTTTCTGAAAGGTCTTTGTTTGACGAAGCAGTACCTCTAACATCAGTATGAGAAGCAAGTTCTACCTTAACACCAGGGTTTTGTTCTAAAACAGGCATTAATCTAGTATCGATAATACGTTTAGCTTCGCTTGTTAGGGTAGCACTACCCAAATTCCAGCTAATTGGTAATGCCTGATACTGTACAAGTTCGCATTCCACTTCTTTCCAAGTAGTCAGGCCTCCTTTTTCTTTTAAAACTTCTTTAGTAACTGTTCTAGTTTCAGCAGGTACAGTTTCTTCGGTAGTAGATGCGTCAGTATCCAATACTGTTTTGGTAATCTCTCTATATTCGGCAGGGATAACCTCTTCTACGACCTTTGCTGGCTCTAACAATACTTGCTTGGTATAAGATGCATTTTTAGAACCAATTGGTGTTCTACTTACAGATGCATCGTTGGCAAGAGTAGTTGTTTGAATAGTGGTAAACTCGGCAGGATAACCTTTGTAGCACCAGTAACGGCAATCGTCTGGGTTACCTGAAGCACAATCAGGAGCCGAAGCACCAAGTTCCCACTGTGCATAGGCAGGTTTTACTTCAATAGTTTCAGAGCTGGTACCAAAAGATGCCGGGCTAATGCTTAGCGTATTACCACCTTCCTTTGAAACGTAGGATACTGTTTCGGTTCCCCATTTTTCAGGAACAACGGTCAACTTTTTACCCGCTGCCTTCACTTCAACTCTTTCGGTAACTGTTTTAAAAGTGGCAGGAACGGTCCTTAGCACTTTATATGCAGGCTTTGTCGTAATGGTAACAGTTTCATTTACGTACACGTCAGGCGTAGTACAACGTACATAACACTTACCTGGTTCGGGGTTAGCAGGCAAATCTTGCGCTACTGTAATCGATGCGGCCATAACCGCAAATAGGAATAAAACTTTCTTCATAATAATGGTGTTGGTGTTTAATAAAGATTTTAAAAAGTACGCAAAGATAATAAAGAATAGGAAATTAACATATTCCTAACACTCTAAATATGTCATTTGATGATTATAAATACTTAAAATCAACGAACTGCACTCCATATTATATGCTCTTGTAAAATCATAAGATCTTTTTGGTTAACTTTAGGTACCTACTTCTAATTCTATTATAGAAATGACAATGTTTGAAATCAGAAAAGAAGAAAATAAAACGTATCGTTTTGAACTTAAAAGTGTTGACGGCCAGAATTTATTGGATAGCGTTTCTTTTAAATCCAAACATCAAATAAAAAAGACCATCAATGAATTAGGTCCAACAACTTTAAATGAGCTATTATTTGAACGAAAAACTGATTATAATGGCAAGTTTCTATTCAATTTAAAAAGTCCATCAGGCCAATTAATAGGCAACAGCGGTTTATTCGAATCAGAAGCTGGAATGGAAAATGGCATAAAACATATTAAAAAGAGAATAGCGGACCTTTCTCCTGATTTCATTGATCTGTAAGTTTAAAGGGCTTTTAAGATGGATAGAAGGGCATCGTGCTGTTCATTGGAATAATCAAGATGTGTAACAATCCTTAATTTTCCTTGCCCCATGCCGATTAATTCAACATTTTTTTCCTGAAGTCGTCTTATAAAATCTTCGGCCTGCTTTTGTGCTCCATCAATTTCAAAAATGATGATATTGGTTTCTATGGGTTCCACTTTTTTGATAATTGACAAATCCTGCAGAACTTCACCTATTTCCCTAGCTTTTTGGTGATCTTCCGCCAAACGTTCAATATGATGATCTAAGGCGTAAATACCCGCCGCCGCAAGAAAACCTGCTTGGCGCATGCCCCCGCCAAATACCTTTCTCACCCGCATGGCCTTATCGATTAATTGCTTATCTCCTACCAAAACGGATCCGACAGGACAACCTAAACCCTTGCTAAAACAGACGCTGATACTTTCAAAAAGTGCCCCATATTGTTGGGCCGATTCACCTTTGGCCACCAAAGCATTCCAAA
Source organism: Aggregatimonas sp. (assembly GCA_965238025.1). GTDB lineage: Bacteria > Bacteroidota > Bacteroidia > Flavobacteriales > Flavobacteriaceae > Pelagihabitans. The sequence continues at coordinate 3,474,090 of OZ250162.1, forward strand.
GTCTTGCTCCATCTAGGTGATAGTTTAATCCATGTTCTGTGCAAACCGACTTTATCTTCTTAAGTTCTTCAAAGTCCCAACAGGCTCCCCCTCCCTTGTTTGTTGTATTTTCAATGCAAACCAAAGAAGTTAACGGGCTGTGGTAAAAATCAGGTGGATTAATACCTTCTTCCACCTGTGCTGCAGTCATCATTCCGCGATATCCGTCTATTAATTTACAGGAAACACCGCTATTAAAACTAACTCCCCCACCTTCGTAATTGTAAATATGGGCGTATTTGTCGCATATTAATTGATCTCCTGGCTGGGTATGCAGTTTAATTGCGGCTTGGTTGGCCATTGTTCCAGACGGAAAGAACAGGGCCGACTCCATACCAAACAGTTTTGCTACCTTCTCTTCCAAAGCGTTTACAGATGGGTCCGCTTTAAAGACATCGTCACCCACTTGGGCAGACATCATGGCTTCCAACATTCCAGGGGTTGGTTTTGTGACGGTGTCACTGATTAGGTTTATTTTCAAAGGAACTGTTTATTAGCTGGTTATTAATACTTTTAAATTGAACGCCATCTGTCGGATTATTAGTGAAAGTAATTCGTCCCAATTGGGGAGCCATCAGGCACTTTGGGGACCGGTATTGGCTTAAAATGTTCAGGATGTTCATAAAACTCATCTATTCTTCTTACCATTTCCATCCTTAGTCCATTTTTTACATTGGCAGACAGGCTAGATCTTAAATCCTTCAATTTTTGGTGTGCCGTTGCGTTTACTTGCGGATGTACTTTCTCACTGGCAGCCAAGTTCGTCAAATGAAACAAGACCCGAAAATTAATAGTATTTTGGACTTCGGTTAAATAAGGGTCGTTAGGAATATTTTTGATGGTTGCAGAGAGTACAGCATCCAAAACCTCCTCCAATCCAAGATTTGAGGGGTCTACAGCTTTTTGTTGAATCAATCTAGAAGCTCTTTCCGGATGTAATAAAAGACCCAAGGTCATATCAGCGGCTGTTTCAGGGGCCGCCAAAGCATCAAAGGAAACCCCAGTTTTGCCCTTCAAGGATTCCCGGGTTTTGGAATAACCAAAGGCCCTTGGTGGAAATAGGGTCAACTTTTCCTTGGGAATGGCAATTTCGCGGGCATCCAATGTTCTTAAGATGCTTTTCAACGCCTGTTCCTGCGTCATTCTATCGACCACAGCCACAGTTTGCTGCCCATCACCTTTTACGGCATAATTATACTCCAATCCTCCTACTACCTTTGCAACTGCTTCGGTTTGGTATCTATGGAAGAAATATAGGGGCACAAAAACATCTTCTAAGACCGTGTTGGGCTCCCCAGTTCTAATATTATCGATTGAAAAGTTGTTTATGGCCGTTTTGCGGACCTTGAGCATGGCATCCAGCTCTTCACTGACGTTTTTACCGTTGTCCCATAAGTGGGCCAAAACATGGGCGCTCCCCCGCGGTCTGGCATCTTGATCGGTAATAAAACGTAATCCGTCCGCTTTGGCATTGTTCAAAATCTTATTCAACCCTTCCTTTTCATTCACTCCTTCCGGAAAACTTTCATAGGAATAAGCAACGGATACTTTATCCCAATCCCCTATTCCAGTCGCGTAGGCATTGGCAAAATCGATTTTTCCATTATCCAAAGAAAATTGCGGATGGGGATAATCCATAACCGAGGCCCGGTCCGTTGTACTAGCGGCATAGTTATGGGCAAAACCCAAGGTATGACCTATTTCATGAGCCGAAAGCTGGCGAATACGGGCAATGGCCATGTCTAACATGGGTTTGTAATTGTCGTCATCTTCTGCAAAAGGTTTGTTCATAAGGGCCTGTGCAATCAAAAAGTCTTGGCGAATACGCAAACTCCCCAAACTTACATGGCCCTTTATAATTTCTCCAGTGCGCGGATCCGTAATACTACTGCCATAGCTCCAGCCCCGTGTGGAACGGTGTACCCACTGTATCACATTATAACGAACATCGAGCGGGTCGGCTTCGTCTGGTAGCATTTTTAATTGAAAAGCGTCTTTATAACCAATGGCCTCAAATGCTTGGTTCCACCAACGCCCCCCTTCCAACAATGCTGATCGCACCGGTTCCGGCGTACCGTTGTCCAAATAATATATGATGGGCTCTTTAGCTTCGCTAACCGCAGCGGTAGGATCTCTTTTTTCCAAGCGATGACGCCTAATAAACCGTTTCAGAATAGGCGATTGAACCGGGGTTGCATAGTCATAATACGCGAACGGGGAGGCCCCGGAACGCGGATCGAAGACCCGTTGCTTATAGCCGCTATCCGGCAATTCTATAAACGAATGGTGCTGTGCTACCGTTACAAGCTTTGCATTTGGTGTTACCGAACGAATATTGCGCCCTTTAGCATCTCCCTTGAAAGTCAACATAACATCTATCTCTACATTTTTCAGAAAAGCCTTGGTTCGTTCTAGATTGAACGCACTCTTTGACTTGTCTAAACTATAGGAACCTTGCGCATTACTTTTTAATCTATTTGCAACACCGTGGGTGTCCTGCATTAAAAAGTCGGTGATATCAATAGTATATTTTCCTTTTGATTCGTCCTCGATCTTAAACCCAAAAAGAACTGATTTTGCAAAAGCCTGTTCGACCGATTTCTTTTCCAAAGCATTGTTTGTCAAAGCTCTGAATCTCATATTGGGTTGTATCAACAATATTTTTTCGCCCGCTTTTTTAAAATATACAACTTGTTCATTTCCAAGTTGTCCTCTATCTAAACCTATATCGTTGCTTCCAATGCCACTACTCAAAGAGTACACGTATAGAAACTCCCTTTCCAACTCCTCGACCTCTAAAAATATTTTATCGGTTTTCTCATCATATTGTAGGTTAAAAAAACCTTTGAATTTTTGAAAATCCTTACTTTTTTCGGCAAACTGTGCCGAAGAAAGCCATATACCTGAAAAAAGTACTAGGAACGCAATATAGTAGTGTCTCATAGAGTGGTTTTATCGTTGTATAAATTGTGCGGACTAAATTTATTGAAAATTGATTGCACAACCATACATAAGTTCTACTTTTACCGTAAAGAAAATAGTATGACTACCACAGATCAGTTTAAAGGTCTTATTGAGCGCCTAGGTGCGTTAAGGAGGTATCTTTGACATAGATGCTAAACTCATCGAAATAGAAAACGAGCAGGAAAAGACCTTGGCGCCTGATTTTTGGGACAATCCACAAAAAGCGCAGGCCCAAATGAAATTTATCCAATCAAAAAAACAGTGGGTAGATGACTATAATAAGGCCGAAGCTTTATCGGGCGACCTTGAGGTGTTACTGGAGTTTCAAGCAGCTGGTGAAATTTCTGAAGCGGAGGTTGAATCACAATACAATACTACCTTGGATCTCATTGAAAAAATGGAGTTCAAAAATATGCTGTCTGAAGAAGGTGATGAACTTACTGCCGTTTTACAGATTACAGCCGGTGCAGGAGGTACTGAAAGTTGCGATTGGGCAGCTATGCTGATGCGCATGTATATGATGTGGGCCGAAAAGAACGGTTGCAAAGTCAAGGAATTGAACTATCAGGAAGGTGATGTAGCAGGTATAAAAACCGTAACCCTTGAAATTGATGGTGAATATGCTTTTGGATGGCTCAAAGGCGAGAATGGCGTGCATCGTTTGGTGCGCATTTCACCGTTTGATAGCAATGCCAAGCGCCATACTTCCTTCGCCTCTATTTATGTGTACCCTCTTGTTGACGATAGCATCGAAATTGAGGTGAACCCTGCTGATATTGAAATTACCACCGCAAGGTCTAGTGGTGCTGGTGGGCAAAATGTGAATAAGGTAGAAACGAAGGTACAATTGGTCCACAAACCGTCAGGAATACAGATTTCGTGCTCTGACTCACGCTCCCAACATGATAATCGGGCAACAGCAATGAAAATGTTAAAGTCGCAACTATACGAAATTGAACTTCGTAAAAAGATGGAAGCACGCCAAGAGATCGAATCTTCAAAAATGAAAATTGAATGGGGGTCTCAAATACGTAATTACGTAATGCATCCGTATAAATTGGTAAAAGATGTACGCACTGCAGAGGAAACGGGTAATGTTGATGCGGTAATGGATGGCCAAATAGATGCTTTTTTAAAGGCATATTTGATGATGATGGGACAAAGGGAAGAGTAGTCTGAAGACGGAAGACGGTTTAGTATTAAGAAAAAGCTTTTTAAACGAAACAAATGATTAAAATATACCACAACCCTAGATGTAGGAAGTCGCGAGAAGGTCTACAGTTACTTGAAACATCGGGTATGGAATTTGAAACGATTCTTTACTTAGAAAAAACACCAACCGAAAATGAACTGGCAGAAATCATTGGACTATTGGGGATTGAACCTTTGAATCTCATAAGAAAAAATGAGGCTATCTGGAAGGAGCAATTCAAAGGACGGGCTTTATCGAACAATGAACTTATTAAGGCAATGGTTTCAAATCCAAAACTAATTGAACGCCCTATTGTTGTAAAAGGTAATAAGGCAGTTATCGGAAGACCCATAGGGAATATTTCCACTCTCATAAAAGCAAAAAAGTAATTGTTAAAAACGACTAAATTGGAACGTTTTTTGAAAGACTCTTTTTAACATACATTTAACCAATACAGGTTAAACCATAATCTAATTTTATCATCTAAACTCTTAATAGTATGAAACCAACCAAAATATACTGGATTACTTTTTTTGCGGCACTGCTTTTTGGAGCGGAACTTCATGCGCAATACGGTTACGGAGGCAATGGATATGGCTATGGTCGCGGTGGTTACGGCTATGGGCGTCAACGATCGTTAATGCCTCAGGGAGCGGATACTACTAATGAAGAAGCACCTAAGCCCAAAACCGCCGAAGAAATTGTTGATGCTGAAATGCCTACAATTTCCGAAACCCTAGAACTCAATGAATTTGAGTCGGCTGTGATGAGCTCCGTACTCAAAAAATATGTTCAGAAACGTATAGAAATGCACATCTTAGAGTTACCACCTGAAAAAATGCGCGAGGGTTTTGAAAAAATTACGGCCGACCAGGATGAGGAGCTAAAGGCAGGATTGCCTTTAGAAAAGTACGAGGCTTTTGTAGAAATGCAAAAAAAAGGAATTCAGAAGTCTAAAAAGGAGAAGAAGAAGGAAAATAAACGAAAGAAAAAGAAATCAAAAGACTAATATGAAGAAACTGTTTCTGGCCTTACTACTGCTAACATCGGTGGTTTCCCTTGCTCAAAGACCTAAAGGACAAAGACCGGACCCCGTAACAATTTCAGGAACAGTACTAGACAAAGCCTCGGGAAATCCTTTAGAATACGCAACTTTGGTTTTGCAAAGTGTTCGAAACCCTGATAGGGTCACAGGAGGTATTACAGATGCTACAGGAAAATTTAGCGTAAAAACCCTTCCCGGCAAATACAATGTACGAATAGAATATATTTCCTTTAAAACCTACGAGCTTAAAGAACAGGTTTTTAGGACATCTACCGATTTAGGCCTTATCGAATTAAGTTTGGATGTTGAACAGCTAGCAGACGTCGAAGTGGTAGGGGAACGTACCACGGTCGAACTTCGTTTAGATAAAAAAGTATATAATGTGGGTTCAGACCTTACGGTAAAAGGAGGGTCAGTTACCGATGTGTTGGATAATGTACCATCCGTTACCGTAGACGTTGAGGGAAATATAAGTCTTCGAGGAAATGAAAGCGTTCGGATACTTATCAATGGAAAACCCTCTGCCCTATCCGGATTGAACCCAGACGCATTGCAACAACTACCCGCAGAAGCTATTGAAAAGGTCGAAGTCATTACCAACCCTTCTGCCAGATATGATGCCGAGGGTACCGCCGGTATTTTGAATATCGTTCTTAAGCAAAGTAAAACCGCTGGCTTAAATGGTTCGGTCAATTTCAATATCGGAACACCAACGAACTATGGTGGCAATCTGAGTTTAAACCTTAGAAGGAAAAACTTCAATATTTTTACCAATACCTCATACCGTTATAGAAGCGGTCCTGGAAATGCGCTTTTTGAACAGGAGAATTTTAATCCCGATGGAAGTACCTCCAGTTTTCAGAACGAATATCGTGATTACCAGCGACAGAACGACGGCTTCAATACCAATGTAGGTTTCGAACTTTTTATCGATTCTACGAGTAGCATTACCAATTCTTTTGTCTACCGAAAATCAAATGGGGATGACGACATAGATATCGATTTTGAAAATTTTGATGCATCGCGTAATCCAACCATTGAGAGGAGGCGCTTCACCAACGAACTGGAAGATGAGGAAGATATACAATATTCCTTAAATTATCAGAAGCATTTAAACGATAGTGGTCATGAACTTACAATCGACTACCAATATTCTACCGGTCAAGAATTGGAAAATTCAATTATTAATGAAGAAATTATAGGAGAGTCAATCGATTTCGATACCGAGCAGACGATTAATGATGAAACCCAAAAGAACCAGTTAATCCAAATGGATTATGTACTTCCCTTCAGAAAAGAGAATGCCTCGCAATTTGAATTTGGTTACCGGGGCACCTTTAATAATTTCAATACCGATTTCGATTTTGGTGTATTGGAAAATGGGGTGTTGACCAGTGACCCAAACTTTAGCAACGAGTTAAATTATAAGGAATATGTAAATGCCTTATATACCCAGTTGGGAAGCAAGTTCGGAAAATTCAATGCCTTGGCAGGATTACGTATGGAAACTTCTGATATAGGAATTGATTTGGTCAATACAGATGATGTTACCAATAAGAACTATACCAACTGGTTCCCATCGTTATTTATGGGGTATGAATTTTCGGAAACAGAGCAATTAACAATAAGTTATAGTAGAAGATTAAGAAGACCTAGGTCTCGATTTATTAATCCGTTTCCCTCAAGATCGAGTAATACTAACCTTTTTCAAGGAAACCCTGACCTAGACCCAACCTATACAGATGCTTACGACTTTGGTTATCTGAAACGATGGGAAAAAATTACTTTTAACACTTCCATTTACTTCAATAATTCTACTGGGGTGTTTCAATTCATTACGCAGGAAACTGGAGATTTCGTAAGAATCGAAAACCCAGGGTTTGATAACTCATTACCTCCAGGTCCAAACAACCTAGAAACCATTGATATTCCAGTTCAGGCCAGAACCCCAATCAATTTGGCGAACGACAAACGCTATGGTTTGGAATTCACCACCACATATACCCCGAAAAGGAATTGGCGTATTACCTGGAACCTGAACCTTTTCCAACAACAATTGCGGGGTGATTATGCCTATGTAAATTCCCAAGGTACTCAAATAACGCAAAACTTTGACGCTGATAATCTCACTTGGTTTACACGTATGAGCGCCAAATTGCCGCTTCCGGGAAAAATAGATTTTCAGACCAACCTCGTCTACAGGGGTCCTTCGGAGAATGCTCAAAGCAAGCGCAAAGGCATCTTAAGTACCAATTTGGCCTTAAGCAGAGATGTAATTAAGGATAAAGCAACGCTATCATTAAATGTGAGGGATTTATTTAATACCAGAAAACGGCGTACCGAGACAAGAACGGAAAATATTGCTAGTTATAGCGAGTTTCAGTGGAGACAACGGCAAATAAACCTATCGTTCCTATACCGATTCAATCAAAAGAAAAATGAAAGACAACGAGACCGTGAAAGAGGAGGTGGTGAGGGTGATTTTGAAGATGAAGGTTGATAAAACAGTAAAACAAAAAAGGAGCCAAATAGCTCCTTTTTTTATGCTTCACGTTGGGCTCGTTTCGCCTTACGTCTTTCTTTAAACTGCTCTATAAGGTTCCCAAATAACCAATAAGGCACTACAAACGTCAATAAAAAAATCATTAACCAAAACCCTATGGTCAGTATGGTTAAAAACGCTAAAAATCCTAAATACTGGTCGAATTCGAACATGGGTCACTATTTTATTACCACAAAGATACTTTGAAAAAAGGAAAACCTGTCAATAGAACGCAAAAAAATATCTTTCGTTTTCAATTCAACCCGATGGGAAATAAAAACCTGATCTCCTACCTTTGATGTTACATCTTAATAGACCGTTATGAGTTTTAGAATAGAAAAAGATACCATGGGCAAGGTAGAGGTGCCTTCGGATAAATACTGGGGCGCGCAAACAGAACGTTCCCGAAACAATTTCAAAATCGGTCCATCGGCCTCCATGCCATTGGACGTGGTATACGGATTCGCCTATTTGAAAAAAGCGGCAGCCTACACCAATTGCGAATTAGGAGTGCTTTCAGAAGAAAAAAGGGATTTAATTGCGCAGGTATGCGACGAAATTCTGAACGGAGAACTAGATGATCAATTCCCCCTGGTCATATGGCAAACGGGTTCGGGTACGCAAAGTAACATGAACGTAAATGAGGTTATTGCTAACAGGGCACATGAAATTGCCGGAAAAACAATAGGTGAAGGCGAAAAAACAATTCAACCGAATGATGATGTAAACAAATCACAATCATCGAATGATACCTTCCCAACGGGAATGCATATTGCAGCCTATAAAAAAATAAAGGAAATCACCATTCCTGGTATAACCCAACTAAGGAATACGCTACATAAAAAAGCACAAGAATTTCAATCTGTGGTTAAAATAGGACGCACCCATTTAATGGACGCCACTCCCCTGACCCTTGGCCAGGAATTTTCAGGATATGTATCACAATTGGATCATGGGCTAAAAGCCCTTACGAACACCCTGGACCATTTGTCTGAAGTGGCACTTGGTGGAACCGCTGTGGGTACTGGCCTTAATACTCCGAAGGGCTATGCTGTTTTGGTGGCAAAATATATTGCTCAGTTTACGGGGCTTCCATTTAAAACGGCAGAAAACAAATTTGAGGCGCTAGCAGCGCATGATGCCATCGTAGAAAGCCACGGGGCCCTAAAACAATTGGCGGTATGCCTAAATAAAATTGCCAACGATATACGTATGATGGCCTCCGGGCCTCGTTCCGGGATCGGCGAAATCATTATTCCGGCAAATGAACCAGGAAGTTCTATAATGCCAGGAAAAGTAAATCCCACCCAATGCGAAGCCATAACTATGGTTTGTGCCCAGGTGATGGGTAATGATGTTGCCATTACCATTGGGGGCACTCAAGGACATTATGAACTGAACGTGTTCAAACCAATGATGGCGGCCAATATTTTACAATCTGCACAATTACTAGGCGATGCCTGCGTCAGTTTTGAAGAGAATTGTGCATCCGGTATTGAACCCAATCAGGAGGTTATTACAGAACTGCTCAATAATTCGTTAATGTTGGTCACGGCTTTGAATACAAAAATCGGTTATTACAAAGCAGCCGAAATTGCAAATACAGCCCATAAAAATGGTACTACCCTAAAGACAGAAGCTATCAACCTGGGTTATGTTACCGCCGAAGAATATGACGCTTGGGTAAAACCGGAAGACATGGTTGGCTCCCTTAAATAAAGAGCAAACAATAGAAGAATTAAAAAGGGGAATATCTCGAAAGACATTCCCCTTTTTCTGTTAATGGGTGGTAGTGCAATTAATTACTTTAAGGTGAACTTGTTAGTTCCCAATAAAGTTAATTTGTTATCATAAACATTCACCATATAATTTCCTTTTTGGAAATCGCCCGCAGGCTTGTTTATATAGTCACAAACATCTAAAGCTCTGTTCTCGTAATAGAAGTTCGTTCCTTTGCTATAGGTTACAGATGAACCTGAATCACTGGTTTTAGAATAGCTTTCACCTAAAACATTTCCTTGTGGGTCAAGAACTTCCAAGAAGAACTCCCTATCACCAGCCTCTGCGATTACGTTATTGGCCACTGTGAAACAGATTTTTAATTTATCGGTTCTACTGGCTCTAGAGGTAGATACCAATTTACCGCTATTTCTTTCTTTAACGGCATCAACATTAAAAGTTGCCAAGTTTAAGGCAGAACCTTTTTCAACAACATCGGCCAATTGTGTATTCTGTACAACCAAAGAATCGTTAAAAACGGTTTGTTTTTCCAACTCAACGTACGTACTATCACGTTGCATGGCGATCATTGTATTCGACGTTTTCAATGAATCAACTTGTTTTAACAATTGTGCTCTTTCAGCTTTAAGAACATTTACTTGTCTTCTATAACGTGAAAGTGAAGAAATATCTGCCTTCATCGTTTTTACAGAATCAATATACTTGGCAATATTGTCTCTTGCAGAAACCAACTCTTCGTTGGTCGCATTGCTTTCTAAAATTGCCTTGTCATATTCCGACTTCAAGCTATTTAAATCTTCAACGACCAGTTGCTTTTCTTGAGTAAGTGCAGTGGTAGTCTTCTTTTTGTCCTGATAAAGACTAACCGTGTAGATAATCGTACCTAAAAGCACAACACCTAGCAAGCCTGCTAACACTTTTAATCCGTTGTTGTTTTTTGTTTCAGTCATAATGTTTAAATTAATTTCTTTAGTAAAAAGTATTTGGTTTGTATCGCTTTATATACGGAGCTATTTTCGATTTAGATTTTTTGGACTGAAAAAATTAGAGTCAAACAGCATAAAATCATAACTTTAGGGTTGTATTTTTTCCTAAATATTGCTATGTCTGTAATTATTATCCCCTTTGAAGCCCAGTATGCCAGTACGTTCAAAGATTTGAACATTGCTTGGCTCAAGAAGTACTTTTATGTGGAGCCTAAGGATGAAATTTTATTAAAAAATTGCAAAGAGTCCATAATCGATACCGGGGGATACATTTTTTTTGCCCGATATAATGATACTTTGGTCGGATGCTTTTCTTTTATTAAGTCGGATGAGTCTAGTTACGAATTGGGAAAAATGGCCGTTGATGAACATTATCAAGGCTTAAAAATTGGACAGGAATTAATGCAATTTGCCATTTCATTTGCAAAAGGGAAGTTATGGAAAAAGCTGATTCTCTATTCAAGTACCAAATTACCGGCTGCCCTACATATTTATCGCAAATATGGCTTTGTGGACGTTGAATTGGAAAAAGAATTACCTTACGAAAGAAGTGACGTTAAGATGGAATTACTCCTTGAAAACAATCATACCATTACTATTTAAGCTATGAAACAGCTAAGCCTTATACTAATAGCATGCATCTTACTATATGGATGCAAGAAAAAGTCTGAAAACGCAAAAACCGCGGAAACCGCCGCGGAAGAATCCCCAGATCTAAATAATGCGTTATTGAAAATCATCCCCATTGAACACGCTACACTTGTTCTGGAGTGGAACGATATCACTATTTATATTGATCCCGTTGGGGGAGCTGAGGCTTTTACGGGTCAAAAGCAACCTGACCTAATATTGATTACCGATATTCACGGCGATCATCTCAGTATAGAAACTTTGGAAGCCCTGAATACTGCGAAGGCAAAAATTATGGCACCCCAAGCGGTTGCCGATAAACTTCCAGAAAACTTTACGCCACAAGTAGATATATTGAACAATGGTGATTCTAAAGAACGTTATGGTATTACGGTTGAGGCAATACCCATGTACAACTTAAGGGAAGAAGCCTTGAAATTTCATACCAAAGGACGTGGTAATGGTTATGTTCTCAACATGGGGGATCAAAGAGTTTATTTCTCCGGAGATACTGAAGACATTCCTGAGATGAGGGCATTGCAAAACATAGACAAGGCATTTGTTTGTATGAACCTTCCCTATACCATGACAGAAGAACGAGCGGCCGAAGCCGTTTTAGCGTTCAACCCAAAACAGGTTTATCCCTATCACTACCGGGGCAGACCGGAGGTAAGCGATGTTACCAAATTTAAAAGTATGGTGTACGCGGGAAATCCAGACCTGGAGGTCGTGCAATTGGATTGGTATCCCAATGATGAGTTTTAATCTACCACTATCGAATCAATTTCTTATACTTAATACGTTTCGGAATCAAATCCCCGCCAAGACGTTTCTTTTTGTTTTCTTCATAGTCAGAGAAAGAACCTTCAAAAAAATAAACTTGCGAATCGCCTTCAAAAGCAAGGATGTGCGTACAAATACGATCTAAAAACCATCTGTCGTGTGAAATTACCACAGCGCAGCCGGCAAAATTCTCAAGTCCCTCTTCTAAGGCACGAAGTGTATTCACATCCAAATCGTTAGTGGGCTCATCCAGTAACAGTACATTGCCTTCTTCTTTTAGGGTCATTGCCAAATGAAGACGGTTACGCTCACCCCCAGAGAGCATATTCACCTTTTTGTTCTGCTCACTTCCTGAAAAGTTAAATCGACTTAGATACGCGCGGGAATTTACCTGACGCCCACCCATCATAATCAATTCTTGTTCATCGCTAAAGTTTTGCCAAATGGTCTTGTTAAGATCTATGTTAGAATGACTTTGGTCTACATAAGCGATTTTAGCGGTTTCCCCTACCTCAAATGAACCTTTATCAGGAGTTTCTTCTCCCATGATCATTCTAAAAATCGTGGTTTTACCGGCCCCATTTGGTCCAATAATACCCACAATCCCCGCCTGTGGTAGTTTAAAATTCAAATCCTCATACAGTAATTTGTCGTCATACCCTTTACTAATTCCTGTAGCTTCCAACACATTTGTTCCCAAACGAGGTCCATTAGGTATATAAATTTCTAATTTCTCATCAAGCTGTTTTTGGTCTTGGCTCATGAGTTTGTCATAATTCTTTAACCTTGCCTTTTGCTTGGTCTGCCTCCCTTTGGCCCCTTGTCTGACCCATTCCAGTTCCCGTTCCAAGGTTTTCTGTCGCTTTGACGCGGTTTTGCTTTCCTGTGCCAATCGTTTTGCCTTTTGGTCCAGCCAACTAGAATAGTTCCCCTTCCAAGGGATACCTTCTCCCCTGTCCAGTTCAAGAATCCATCCGGCAACGTTATCCAAGAAATACCTATCATGTGTTACCGCAATAACAGTACCCTTATAGCCGGCCAAATGATGTTCTAACCAGTGCACCGATTCGGCGTCCAAATGGTTGGTAGGCTCGTCGAGTAATAATATTTCGGGCTCTCTCAGCAGCAATCTACACAAGGCGACCCTTCTTCTTTCCCCTCCGGAAAGCACTCCTATCTTTTTATCTGAATCCGGGGTGCGCAGGGCGTCCATCGCAATCTCCAATTTCGTGTCCAGCTCCCAGGCGTTTGAGGCATCAATTTGATCTTGGAGTTCGGCTTGCTTGTCCATCAACTTTTGCATCTTATCCGCATCTTCATAGACCTCGGGCAAACCGAACATGTCATTTATTTTATTGTATTCGTCAAGAATAGCCACTGTTTCGGCAACACCTTCCTTTACAACCTCCAATACGGTTTTGTTTTCATCCAGCTGTGGTTCTTGCTCTAGGTAGCCTACATGATACCCAGGGGAGAAAACTACGTCCCCTTGATAATTCTTATCAACACCAGCGATAATCTTCAGCAATGTGGATTTACCTGAACCATTAAGTCCCAGAATACCTATTTTGGCCCCATAGAAGAAACTGAGGTAGATATTCTTTAATACTGGAGTATTGGCTGTTTTAAACGTTTTCGTCACCCCAGACATGGAGAAAATGACTTTCTTATCGTCAGACATTGCTAGTTGAATTTTTGATTACTAATTATTGAATGCAGTTAGGTGAAAACGCTGTAGCCTTCGACTCTGCTCAGGATTACATTTCGGTTGTGTAAGAACTTGATACGTGGATTTGAATTTTAAACCCTCCCTTTTAAGGCATTGAACACCCAGGCGATGGCGAAAAAACCAATACCTACCGAAGCAAAACCCCATCCCGCAACATCGTCATATCTAAAGGCTCCCAAGGCGATTAGGCCGAGCCCTACAATAATCATTATAAAAGTGGCCCAAGCAAGTACGGTATTTTTATTCATTCCCATTTTTTCTGGTTTAGTTTCGGTTAGCGGTAATATCAAATATCGGAAAAATCAGAGGATTTTGCAGATTGAAATTGCAACTTTATTCTTCAAAAGGAAAAACAATCTTACCCTGCCTTCTCACTTCATCCATAAGGCCCATTAAATCTAGACTATTTTGATGGCTCCATAATGCGCTTTGCAATTTGCCTTGCCGAAGACAAGCATGTACCTCTTTAATCTCGTGTGCATAACCTTTCCCTAGGGTAGGTAGTTCAAATTGTTCGGTTTCCCCATCAATGACCATTTCAAATCCTTGTGCTTCATGCCATCTACGGTTGATGAAGATTTCACCCTTGCTTCCTGAAATTTCGGCCTTCATTTCAGACTCGGATACCAAACCGCTATATAACACCGCCTGGGCATTTGGATAATTAAAAATCATTGAAGTCTGAACTTCTGCCCCTGTTTTATAAAAATTGGATGTTGCAAGAATCCGTTTAGGAATTCCCAAAATAAGATACGCCAGGAATATCGGGTAAATGCCGATATCAAGTATGGACCCTCCAGCAAGTTCCGGGTTCAAGAGTCTTCCATTTTCATCCTTATCCAATGCATAAAAGGCAAAGTCGGCATTCAAATAGCCTATTTTTCCGATTTTCCCTTCTTCTATCAGCTGTTTTATTTTTCTGATCGATGGATTAAAACGGCTCCATAACGCCTCCATCAAGAACACGCTATTCTCCTTCGCGATAGCTACTATTTCTTGAACTTGGGTCAGGTTTATACCCAACGGTTTTTCGCAAAGAATATGCTTGCCATGCTCCATAGCCTTTATAGCCCATTGCATGTGTGCGGTATGCGGGGTAGCAATATAAATGACATCTACTTGGTCAGAATTTAATAATTCTTCATAGCTCCCTAAAGCATCTTCAGCTCCATATTCGTTGGCAAAAGCTTTGGCCCTACTCAAGTTTCTAGATGCGACCGCAGTAAGCCGTCCCCCTTCAACCAAGGCCAAATCCTTGGCAAAACTGTGCGCAATTTTTCCTGGCCCTAAGATTCCCCACCGTATTATTTTTGACATGGTATGATTTATTAAAGCGAAAGCTTTTTCGAACTATGTTTTACTGCTAATTTAGGGTTTTACTGCTTATCTTTATCCCATTAAAAAAAGAAACCATAGCTAAAATGGATATAAAATTCAACAAAAACGAAGACCGCAATAAAATGCTACGCTCAGACCTACGAAAGCGCTTAGCCCAAGTAAAGTTAGGTGGCGGACAGGCTAGATTGGAGAAACAACGGGCAAAGGGAAAAATGACCGCCCGCGAACGTATAGGTTATTTGTTGGATGATAAAAAAGATAGCATTGAAATTGGGGCTTTTGCCGGAGATGGCATGTATGAAGAACACGGTGGTTGCCCTTCCGGAGGCGTGGTTATAAAAATCGGCTACGTACAAGGAAAGCAATGTATCGTATTGGCCAATGACGCTACCGTTAAGGCAGGGGCTTGGTTTCCTATCACCGGAAAAAAGAACCTACGGGCACAGGAAATTGCCATAGAAAATCGGTTACCCATTATTTATTTAGTCGATAGCGCAGGGGTTTACCTCCCGATGCAGGATGAAATTTTTCCAGATAAAGAACATTTTGGGCGTATTTTCAGGAATAATGCGGTAATGAGTAGTATGGGTATTACACAGATTGCCGCAGTTATGGGAAGTTGTGTTGCTGGTGGGGCTTATCTACCTATCATGAGTGATGAAGCCCTTATTGTAGATAAGACCGGAAGTATTTTCCTCGCCGGTAGTTATTTGGTAAAAGCGGCGATAGGTGAAAGTATCGACAACGAGGCATTAGGCGGGGCCACCACCCATTGCGAGGTAAGTGGAGTTACCGATTATAAGGCCAAAGATGATGCAGCTGCCTTGGACACCATTAAAAATATTGTTGATAAAATTGGCGAGTTCGATAAGGCGGGTTTTAGCAAGAGCAAATCGCTAAAACCTAAAGAAAATCCGGAAGATATATATGGTATATTGCCGGCATCAAGGGCCGAGCAGTATGATATGTTGCAGATAATCGACCGTTTGGTCGATGATTCCAAATTTGAGCAGTACAAAGAAGGCTACGGAAAAACCATTCTTACAGGATATGCTAGAATTGATGGTTGGGCCGTGGGTATTGTAGCGAATCAACGAAAAGTGGTTAAAAATGCCAAGGGTGAAATGCAGTTTGGAGGTGTCATTTATTCCGATTCTGCGGATAAGGCAACCCGTTTTATTGCCAATTGCAACCAAAAGAAAATCCCATTGGTATTCTTGCAGGATGTTACGGGTTTTATGGTCGGTAGCAAGAGTGAGCATGGTGGTATTATTAAGGACGGAGCCAAAATGGTGAACGCTGTTAGCAATTCCGTTGTTCCCAAATTTACTGTAGTAATTGGCAATAGCTATGGGGCTGGAAATTATGCTATGTGCGGCAAAGCCTACGACCCTAGGCTTATTGTTGCCTGGCCTAGTGCCGAGCTGGCCGTGATGAGTGGAAATTCGGCAGCAAAAGTTTTGTTGCAAATAGAAAAGTCTTCCCTAAAAAAGAAAGGGGAAACAATTACAGAAAAAAAAGAGGCGGAGCTTTTTCAAAAAATTAAAGAACGTTATGACAACCAAATATCACCGTATTATGCAGCATCCCGTATTTGGACAGATGCTGTAATCGACCCTCTGGAAACCAGAAAATGGATATCGATGGGCATTGAGGCTGCCAATCACGCTCCCATAGAAAAGCAATTCAATATGGGGGTTTTGCAGGTTTAGCCCAAAGTGCCTAAATGGCGTTGCTTATTGAAAAAAGGTGCTGATTCACCTCTTTAAGGCGAAGTTTGAATAGCTTAATTTCCTTCCGCTGGCCTGGTTTACCATAATCATGATATATCGACACTTTCAGGTAAGTCGGGGTTATGCTCTTATTGCCCAAGTACTTTGCATTTACCATCCAAGTACCTTTCAGGGAATTATCTATTAAATATTCCTCCATTGCATACCCGACCTGCTTCTCATTTTTAATACGTTCGGGGTTCTTGTATAGCCCATGTTCCCAAACAAAATACTGCTTATCGGGATTTACAAACTGAAGTTCGAATTCAGCCTCGCTGTCGTTCCATTCAAAAACCAAACGAATTCCTTCAAAATCGTCTTCGAACGGTATTAATCGTGCTCCGGACTCATCAATAAAATTCTCGGTTTTAAGCGCCAGTAAATTATTGAATTCATGGTCGAAAATCTTTTTAAATATCCCTTCTTTATCCAAGAGAAGCCCAGTATTGAACAAATAATCGCATCTTGTATACAAGGCGACCGCCCTTCTAGGTTTCCCGATCTCACGATAACTTCTTGCCAAATCCAAATAAGATTGTACATAACTGGGTCTGAGCATGAAAACCTGTTTGTATATTTGATGGGCACTGTTAAACTCCCCATTCGTCTGATAATGATATGCAAGTGCCTTAAGCGCAACGGGATTCCCATAAAAAGTATCAATATTCTCCTCAATTATACGCTGTGCGATTTGTTTATTTTCGAGTTTGTGGGCAAAATGCCGATATACGGTTAAAATAAAGTGGTAGGAAGAACCGTAGATTTTCAACTGTTCCCTATAAATTTTAAGAGCATCTTGTTCATCTTCTACCCCTGACAACAGGCGGGAATAGTTTGGTGAGTTTACCAATTGCGATTCGGCATCAAGGGTATCGTCTTTAAAATAATTATCCCCAAGTTTTGCCATATCGTAGGGCTTTTCGCTTCCGGGTGTGCCTGCCTTGGTATTGATGACAATCAATCCACCGGCCGCAATACTACCATAACGGACCAAAGCCCCCGCGCCACCGATAATGGCAATACGTTCAATATTGGCCGTATTGATAAATAATGGGGCTTCGGTAAATAGTTGCCCATCCACTTCGAAAAGGACCGGCCGAGGGTTCAGAATGGACATAAATCTTCTCGGTAAATAAACGACAGGGTTGGCGCTGTTATACGTAGAACGCTCCACCCGTATTCCGGCCATTATGCCTGGCAGGGCATAGGTGAAGTCAGCACCTCCCAAACTGAGATCTTTGCCTTCAACAATTTTGATCCGAAAACCCGATCGTTCTTTATCAATAATACCGAAAGCCGTCCGAATCAGATTTTTATTTGTTGAATATTGTTTTTCCAGCTCTTTCTGGCTGCGTTTTCTTTTCTTCACGGTAACCTCGTCCAATTCCTCTATATTCGGATACATAGCGATGTTCAAAAAAGTGGTGACATCTTCGGTAATCACTTCAACGGGCACCATACCCAAATGACTGAATTGTAAGACCTGCCCCACCGTAACCCTGATTTTATACCATCCCTCGGAATCGGTTTTGGTGCCTTGGCCTGTTTCCTTGACCATAACCGTTACGTCGGGCAAGAGATTCTTGTCATCGGTGACCCGTCCGGAAACTGTTATTTGCTTCTGGGAATACGCAGTGGTAAAAATCCAAAGGAATACTATAAACAGTGTATTTCTCATTTTTACAATTTTATTGATTAGACAATTTCAAAAAATCGACCCCGGTTCCTTCTATATCCAGCCGTTATATATACTTCATTTTTTTGATAAGGCTCACTAAAACCAGCTTATTAATCGACAACCAATTTGGCAAGCATTTTCTCTTCACCCTTTTCACTAAGTCGTATTAAATGTTCTTCCGAACGTTGCCCAGGCTTTCCAAAATTATATTGAACCGTACATTTAAGAAACGTTGGCTGATTATTATTTGGGTTATTATTTCCAAAATATTTTGCATTAATTATCCATTTTCCCTTGGTTTCGTTCCCATAAATTTCAAATTGTTCTTTGTTGAAGCCATCAGCAACCTCTTTTCTTACCCTTTCTAAGTTTGCCTCTTGCGTATGTGCCCATTTAAAAAATCTTTTTTGAGGGTTAACAAATTGGATTTCGAACTGGGCATCTGCGTTATTCCAATCAAAAACCAATCTGGCATTGTATCTGATGTTACTCAACAAATTGCTATCTACCTTAGTAACATCCAATTCTTTTCCTTTTTCGAAGATCAGGTTTCGGATTTCCAAATCAATTATTTTTTGTAATCCTGAAAAGTCAAGGTCCGCACTCATCTTTCTACTTACGATATTGTTTAGCATATCTAAGGCAATTTGGTAATTTCCAACATTCTTGTTTGCCAAGGCCACATCTACATAAGATTGTACCCTATTAGGGTATCTCTGCAATAACTTTTCTGAAGCTTCTAAAGCAAGATCATAGTTTTTTAAATCATTTGCCTTGTACATCATCGCCAATAATTCTGAAAGTTGAGGAGTCTCTTTTTCCAGAACGTTCGATAGAATTTGAGTTGCTAAGGGCGTACCGAAAGTTGCAAAAAAGTTGCTTACATCAATAAAGTATTCTGGATTACTCAAATACCGGTCACGTTGAACAAGGTACAATTCATAGGCACTCTCAACATTTTTTCCATTTTTAAGTTCTTTTAAATAGCGTGTTACCGGCTGCTTGTTATGTGCCTTTATCCCGCCCTCATATATATTGTCTTTTAAAAGGGCCTGGTCAACCTTTTTCTTATCAGTATTAAATGTACCCGTCTTTGTTTTGATGAGTATTACCCCATTACTACCTTCACTTCCGTATCTATTGGTTGCTGCCAATCCTTTTAGTACCGTAATACTTTCAA
The DNA here is from genome assembly GCA_965238025.1 of Aggregatimonas sp. GTDB lineage: Bacteria > Bacteroidota > Bacteroidia > Flavobacteriales > Flavobacteriaceae > Pelagihabitans. Next base: position 3,493,708 of record OZ250162.1, read on the forward strand.
TATTGTGGGGATCAATAATCCCCCCGATTCCTCGAACACGGGATGGGGCCGACAAATCATTTGAAGCTTCAGGGGCTACATCATTTAAACCAACAAAGCTTGAGTCAGACCTTGGCATGGGAACACCGTCTATTACTATAAGCCCGTAATTATTTCCTAAAATAGAGTTTTTTGGTCTGATTTGCGCTTGACTCAAATCGTCATTCTGCCCCAAACTAATCCCTGAAAATTTCCCTTGAACCGCAGCGGAAGCGGTTGTACTTACTGAAGAGATATCATCTTCGGTGATAGATTGGACCGCATAACCTACCTTGTCCGCATTCTCTACGCCATAGGCCGTTATAACTGTTTCTATGGGCTTCTCCCTTTTTTTTACGACTTCAACCTCATCCAGTTGAATTCCACGGTTCACATCTATCCAAACATTGGTATGTTTGTTTTCGTTAAGTGTCTTTTCTTTTGTAAGCCCTTGTGCCGTCGAGAATATTAAAACATCACCAACCTTGGCATTTATCTCATATACCCCATTTTCATTAGGGTAAACTTCTTTTTCGGCACCTTTAATTTTTATTGCAATCTTTTTGAAATCCAAATTTTCTCCATAAACCGTACCACCGTACATTTCATCTGGGCTATTTTCTTTCTCTTTTTTGTCAATACGTGTAAGGTCGATGTGTTCCCCCTCATTAACGATGCGGAGTAAATTGATATTGGTCACATTGGCTCGAGGCGAGCTACTAATGATATGCAGATTTCCTTCAAATTTGGGGCTGGCAATATTACTATTCTGTTTTCCATCTGTGAATAGGAGTATATCCCCTCCGGTAATATAATCGGCCAATGATCTGTAAGAAGTGGCTCCATCGAAGGAAAGACCTTCGAGTTTATCCCTGATCGCTTTCCAATCGCCCGATTCAACAGTATAGATTTGAGAATCGACCACTCTGTTTTTAAACACTAACAACCCTACCTCAGCCTGCTGTTTTTCCTTAAAATACTTTTCCAAAAACGTAAATTCTTTCTGTATATCCCTATCTGCCATTGAGAGTGAAGTATCCCAACATATGGTTATATCCTTCTCAACTACATTAAAATCTTCTTTTACCTGAGCAATGGTAATCCCAACAAACAGGCAAAAAATGAACGATAAAACAGTCTTTTTCATGGTATAAGGTGTTTTTCTTGTACCGAACTGGCACTTAAGATATCATTCCAGCTACCTTTATGTTCAACTTGATCGAAAGGAACTGGTGCAGAAGCCGATGGCTGTCCATAATCATAGGGTACCATATTGGCTATTCGTATTTCCGCCATATATTGGCCAAAAATCAGATTTCTATAGGGCCGGTAATTGCCATAGGAATCAATGGTAAAAAACATATCATTGGCCACGTTGAGGGTAGAGCGGTATCTGTTTTTACCGGCATACTTAATGGATATTCTCCCTTTTTTTAGATGAAACTTTTTTAAATCAAGTCGGACTTGGGGTTGCTTAACGAATAGTTTATCTGATGTAATTTTTTTTCCGTCCCTGTAAAATGTAAAATTTTCACTTTCTAGGCTGCTATTCCATAGTGCTTGCATAAGATGTGTAGGTGATGCCAAATACGACTTTGCTCTCCGCCGAACGGTTACTTTGTTATCGGAGGCATCTGGCATATCAGCAAACCGAGAATAACCATGAATAACGGTATATACAATATTATCGACTCTACTAAGGCTGTGTCTCCTGAAAACAATCTTAAAATCTTGTAAATCGAACTTTATTTCGTAAGCCAAATATTTATTGTAAACTATTATGGGCTTTTCAGAATAAGCAGTGAGTGTTTTTTCATTGCTATTGAAGTACAATTTAATGTCGTGTTCGTTTAGGATAAAGCTTCTTGAAGCTGCGGTGCTTTCACCTAAAAATTCTAATCGAAACACTTCAAGTTTTTGTTCTCTGGTATACGGATCACTCGTTAAAACAACCTCTTGTAGCTGTTCGATTTTTGGAGAAAGCGAGATGATTATTGGTTCTTCATTAGTCGGTTTGTCTATTAGGGCAGTACTGTACCCCATAAAACTAGCAACTAATTTCGCATTGGCTTGCCCTTTTCCATTAATTAGGAAATATCCATTTTCGTCGGAAAGCGTACCGATTGTACTACCATTAAAATATATGGATGCTCCCATTAGGGGCTCATTTGTGGCCTTATTTATGACCTGACCTTCTATGATCTGCCCATTGATGTTTTGTACCAGTAGATAAAAAACGAACAATAAAATTGATTTTTTCATAGCTTGTAGTTTTCCTTTAAATTACACATAATTCTATAAAAAAAGTTGAATTCTATCTTCCTTGATGCTCTTTGGGTCTTGGGATTAAGAGCAACTCGGTCTGCCGACCGTTGACATATCGAAATCCCTTTTCTCCATAAAATCCAGCTTCTTCCAGCATAATACGGATATCCCTTTTCCATTCGGGAACGGTTATGGTCGTATTCAGTTCAATGGCATACACGGTATTCGGGTTCAAAGGATAGTTTTCACCATCGTCTTTCATTACACCTCCCTGGCTGTCCCACATCCCTATAGTGGTTCCGGCGGAATGTCCGTACGTGCCCAAGGGATGCGTATAAATAGCCGGTCTAAGTCCCGCGACCTTGGCTTCACTTAAAGAGGTTGCCAAAATCTCATTACCCGTTCGTCCCGTAATCATATTCCTGGTCAAGAAATCCTGAACCCGATTTCCATCTTTTAGTCCATCTACCAAGAACTTGGGTGCTTCTTTTTCATTAGGCCTCAAAACATAAGCCAGTTCCTGACAATCGGTATTTAGACGCAAGTAGGTAATCCCGAAATCGCAGTGCAACAGATCTCCGGGAAGGATTACCATATCATCTGGGCGTCCTGAAAAGGAATATAAGTGTCCCACCAACTCCTCACTGGTTCTTTGCACATCTACCGTAGGATGAAACCAAGTTTCTAAGCCCATATCGGTAACTTTTTGTCGCATCCACCATTCCACTTCGGAGGTGGTAGTAATGCCGGGTGTAATAACTTCTTCAGAAAATGCCTCGGAGATAATGTTGTGTGTAATATCTACCAATTGCTTGTAGATGACCATTTCCCTTTCTGTGCGCGTCTCTATCCATCGGACGGCCAGTTTTTCGGCAGAAACTACTTTTGCACGCATATTTTTAGGAAGGTATTGCATGAATTCGTCATAATCGGTCTTGTCAAGGCCATCGGCAATGTTATGATCTTTTGAAAAGTTAAGCGCTATTTTTTTAGGATTTCGTTCGTCTATTAATTGCATTAATCGCTTCCATTGGTCGGGTTCTTTTTCCTTGTCCCATGCAGATTCTATATTATCACCTACATTATAACGGGCAACGGCCAGTTTTTCAATTGTATTGCTCGCCCTGTTCCTATAAAAGAGTAAAATGGTCCTTCTGCGTGCATTCAACCACTTAGAAGGTAACATGGTTTTTAAAACAGGGTCCTCATTATATTCCCTGGATATTAAAATCCACATATCAACGTCAGTGGCATCCATCAATTCCGGAAGTAGTTTGTTAAAACGTTCGTTTAGGATTTCGTCCACTACCCGTGCGCGATCCACTTCTGGTAGAATCTGCTGGGCGTTCGCTTTAATCAAAAAAAGAAATAAAACAAAAAACAGAAGGTGGCTTTTCATAGGCTGTAATTTATATAAGAAAAATACAGCTTTTCAAGGGTAAAACAAAGGAAGATGAATGGTATTGCCAGGGAAGTCTACAATTCAATTAGACCAAGGGTTTCCGTTCTTTTAATTTTTCCAGTATCAGTTTCTACAAAGTATGGAAGTAAGAATGCCTCTTTGGGGATTTCGTATTTTTTTATTGAAGAAAGCGCAGCTATATCCTCAAGTAGCTTTTTAACATCATTTTCGCCCTCTACTACTAAAATAAGTTTTTGACCAAGGATGGTATCCTGAATTCCTGCAACAAAAAACCTCTGGGCAATCAGGGGGGCCAGCTTCCCCTCAATAAGTTCTGGATGAAGTTTCACACCTCCCGAGTTAATAACATTATCATACCTGCCCAGCCATTCGAATGTGGTACTTGAAGTAAGGCTCACCACATCATTCGTTATAATGCGTTTGTTTGAAATTTTAGGGGCATCGATTACCAAACAGTTTCTATTGTCAGTTGAAAGTGTTATATCGTGGAGTGCATTGAATGGGTTTCCTTCAAGGGTTTCCACCCCGACTATGTCTGTCTGGCGGGCGTTGAGCCTGGAAGTATCAATTTCCTTTACTGCGATATGGGTAATGGTCTCTGTCATCCCATAGGTTTCAAAAACCTTGGATTTTACCCCTCCCAATTTTTGTTTTAAACTAAAAGAAATAGGGGCTCCACCGACTATCAGCTTTTTAATTTTATCGATCTTATCTAAGGAATGCTGGAGTTGCATGGGGACCATCGCCCCAAAATCATAGACTTTATCACTTTCTTCCAAGGGATTGGACGAAGGCGCAATGCAATTTAAATCCAGCCCTAGAACCATTGCCCGAACAAGCATCATTTTACCAGCGATATAATCTGCCGAAAGACAAAGCAAGGCCGAATTTCCGGGCCGTAAATCAAAAAAATTGCCAGTAGCCAAAGCTGAATTGACCATGTGATACTTTTGCAGCACAATGGGTTTGGGTGTCCCTGTAGAGCCTGAGGTGTTCACTGCTACAGTTGGTGAGTCGTCTAACCAATCAGACAAAAAATGACCTACAAATTTTTCAAAAGGTTCGCCTTCCTTTATAAAATAATAGGCCATATCTTTTAGCGTTTCCTTAGAAAAGGAAATTCCGTTTAGTTTAAAATTGGGATGTATCGTACTAATGTTCAAGCAAACTGTCGTTGTTATTTGATGCTAAAAACTCTTCTTTGGATAGCACTCTACCTGCTAGGCGTTCTTTCCAATTTGTCCATCCATATTTTTTAGAAAAAATAACCAATATAATCGGATAGATGATCAATACGGGGATGAGTACATCCCAGCCCAAAGCAGGCTCGGAAACATCACGATAAATAGAATTGGTTTGGAAAGCAGTCCAGTCAGCGGTTACCAATAAGGCCCCGATCAGGTTATTCGCAGCATGAAAACCCAGGGCTAGTTCAAGACCTTCATCCATAAGGGTTAAAATCCCAAGAAAAAATCCAGTACCAATGTAGTACACCATAATGCCCATACCTAATTTATCAACTTCGGGATTGGCAATATGCATCACTCCAAACAATACAGAGGTAATGACAAGGGGTACCCATCTATTTTTGGCCATAATGCCAATTCCTTGCATCATATGGCCACGAAACAGATATTCTTCAAAGCTGGTCTGTAACGGAATGAGCAAAATACCAATTACTGCCAAAATAAGAAACGGTACCAACTTAAAATTAAACTCGTAATCTTCGGGAGACATGAAAATGTCTATTCCGGTTAGCGCAATGGTAATCGTTCCCCATAGAAGAAAGGCAAAGAAAATGCGACCCCAATCAACTTTTTTCCTAGAAGTGGTCAGCGAAGTGATTGTCTGAGAATGCACCCATTTCGTCCAACCAAGTACCACAAACAGACCCACGGCCAAAGGGGCCAGGGCAATTATCAACACAACATTAGAGCCTAACATTTCTATCATGTCCGCCATACTGTCTTCCACACTAACCGGTGATAGCAATACTGCTACGTAGTTCAACGCCATTAAAGCAATGAAAGCAGTTGGGATGAACCAGTATTTCCATAAACCAATATCACCCTTATAACCTTGTTCTATATACATAAATCTTCTATTAAATTTTCTTGCCAGTTTTTATTGTTATCATAACGCAATGTACCATTTTCTACTTTGAGCGGGCTCTCAAAATTGTTCGTGTACAAGCTTCCGGTCCCCAGACCTTGTGGGAGTTTATTCTTTAGGGTAAAGGTCCATTGCGCAATGGCATTAAGACCAATATTACTTTCTAAGGCACTGGTTACCCACCAACCAATATCATTTGCTTTAGCACTATTTATCCATTCAAGGCACCCCTTAAACCCACCTACTAAACTCGGTTTTAAAATAATGTATTGCGGATTTATTGTTTGTAGTAATTCCTCTTTTTTTGTTACGCCAAAAATACCAATAAGTTCTTCGTCCAGGGCAATTGGTAAAGGTGTGTTGGCACATAAACGCTTCATTTCAATTTCATTTCCTTGTCGTATGGGTTGCTCTATGGAATGTAGCCCCAGTTTACTCAATAGTCCTAATTTGTTCATTGCGTCGTCCGGTAAAAAGGCGCCATTGGCATCTACCCGAAGTTCTATTTTTTCTGGGGAATATCTTTCCCTTATAGATCTTAGCAAATCGTACTCCTTTTCAAAATCGATGGCCCCGATTTTCATTTTTATACAATTGAAGCCTGCTTCCAATTTTTGCTGAATCTGTTCGAACATAAAACCTTCATCCCCCATCCAAATGAGTCCGTTAATGGGTATCGAACTATTCTTTTTAGTAAAATCGGAAGGGAATAAAATAAAGGGGTCAATCGCATTCAATGAAAGAAAGGCCTGCTCGACCCCAAATTGTATGCTGGGAAACTGCATCAAAGCATCCCAGAGTTTAGCTGCCCCTAAATCTATATTATCACAAACCCATCGCAATTTTTCTTCATAGTGTGGTACATTATCAATACTTAGGCCTTTCAATAATCCGCATTCCCCTATTCCTCGTGATTTACCGTCATCCAATACAATAAAATAGGTTTCTTTTTGGGTAAGCACACCGCGTGACGTACCGCTAGGCCTCTTAAAATCTAAAATGTATTTTTTATAAATCGCTTTCATTCAATAGCTCCAAATTTAACTATATTATGCCAGTTAAATTCAAGAAGATATGCGCATTGATAATAAAGTAGTTTGGATTACAGGAGCCTCTTCCGGCATTGGGGAGGGTTTGACCTATTTGCTTGGCGAACGAAACTGTAAGCTCATCCTATCCTCTCGAAACGAGGGTGAACTAAAGCGGGTAAAGGAGGGATGTTCATATCCCGAAAAGGTTTTTGTCCTGCCCATAGACCTTACTGATTTTAGCATTATGGGGAACAAAGTGAAACAGGCAATCGCAGCCTTTGGCCAGGTAGATATTTTAATCAATAATGCAGGTATAAGTCAGCGCTCACTTCTTATAGATACCGATTTCGAGGTTTATAAACGTCTAATGGACATCAACTATTTGGGTACTGTTGCCCTGACCAAGGCGCTACTCCCCCATTTTGTTTTGAACCAAAACGGGCATTTTATTGCCGTTACCAGTCTTATGGGGAAATTTGGCTCCCCATACCGGTCGGGCTATTGCGGTGCCAAACATGCACTTCATGGTTTTTTTGACGTATTGCGCATGGAACATGAAAAAGATGGCATCGCCGTGACCTTGATCTGCCCGGGGTTCGTGAAGACCAACGTCGCCAAAAATGCCTTAACCGCAGATGGAAGCAAACAGGAAATTGATGATGATGCCACGCAAAATGGGCTAACAGTAAGCGAGTTGGGAAAAAAGGCGATAAGGGCTATTGAAAAAAGAAAATTCGAAGCCTATATTGGGAAAAAAGAAGTTATGGGTGTATACCTAAAGCGGTTCTTTCCGAGGTTATTACACAAGATGGTACTACACAGTACCGTGCGCTAGCTTATTTAAAATTAAACCAGAAGCGAACACCTTCGGTATTGTTATCCACGTTTAATTTGGTCTGTAGCTGATTGGCTAAACGGTTCATTAATCGAATACCCATTGACGAATTTGCACGCTCATCGGTATCCTCGGGAAGTCCTACACCATTATCGGTATATTCAAAAAAGCCTTCTTGGTCCCCAATTTTTCTAATATGGATGTATATTTTACCATTCTCGTCGTTAGACGGAAAGGCGTACTTGAAAGAATTTGAAACCAGTTCATTCAAAATCAATCCAAACGGAATGGCCCTATCGATATCCAACTCTACCCCCTCGGCATCTATGGTGATATTGATATTATGGCCTCCTTTCTTGTAAACGGATTGTACGCTATTGATCAAGCTCTCGATATACCCTTGCATCTCAATTACGGAAAGGTCTTCGTTCTGATATAACTTTTGATGGATCAAGGCCATGGCCTTAACCCTACTCTTGCCCTCTTCCAAAGCCGCAATTGCAGCCTTACTACGGGTATTCTTTGTTTGTAGGCTTAACAAACTCGATACCATCTGAAGGTTGTTTTTTACCCTATGATGAATTTCTTTTAGCAGTGAATCTTTTTCGACCAATGAACTTTCAATAATGTGTTTTTGCGCTGCAATCAACCGTTGGTTTTTGATACTTTTAAGATAGGCATATACCAAACCAGCAAATAGCAATAATACAAATATCAATGAAATGAACACCACATCATTTCGCTCATCAAGCTCTAACATTTCGCTTTTAGATTGCTCTAACGCTTGGCGCTGTTCTTCAAGCATCGTCCGGGAATTTTTCAGGTTTTCACCCACAACAACACTTAATTTCTGTGGAAGCAATCTAGATTCTATTGCACTTATAGAATCTTTAATCCGCATGTTCTTGCGCAAGTAAAAAAGTGAGTTTGTTAAATCTTGAGTTTTGTCATAATACAGCGAGAGGAGGTTGTTCTTCTTAATAATGTTCTTCACTTTCAAGGGCTCATAACCCCCACTGAGATAATCCGTGGTCTTTTCATAATTTTCTAACCTCAAATAACATTCGGCCAGTTCTAGGTTATTTTCAATAAGGTCTGAAGAAAACCCGTTGGGATTAAATTGCTTAATACCTTCAATGGCATCTTCCAAATGGGGAATAGCATCTTCCCATTGATCCATCATCCGATAGCACTTGCCAACGTTCCCTTCAATGATAGCCTTTAAATAATTTGCTTTTAAAGCATCAACTTCTGATTTTACTTCGGTCACATTGTTCAGATAAACATTTATAAACCCAAATGCCCTGTTATACCTGATTAAAGCGGTGGGGACAGAGTTTTCTAACCTAAGATAATTCCCTATATTATTGTAAAAAGTAGCTTGTCCGAAATAATCGAGTTCCTCAATTTTTTCTTTTTCCTCCAGTATATAGTCCTCCATTGCCCTGTCGTAAAACCCGAGATTGGCGTAGATATCATAGAAGGACACCTTTTCACTTATGCCCAATTCTCTTTTCTCTTTTCTAATATCTATTTGCTCGGCGTACAATCCTAACTGGGCATAGCTGTCGTCCATCATGTCCAGCAAAAGGGCCTTGGTCTCAATATCAAATTTGTCCTTCTTTTTGTAAAGGTCCTTTGAAATAGCCAAACTACGATCATAATCCCCTATATCATGATAGGTCTTCACCTGTATAAGCGAATAGTTGTCTATTGCGACCGTGTCTTTTTTCTGTATGGCTTCGTTGAGGTAGATATTTACTTGATCAAGCCAATCAAAATGGGAGTTTTTTTGATACCTGTTCAGGTTTTCAAAAAATAGGTGAAGTCTTTTTTCGGAATCGTCCTCGTTTTTAAAAGTTTGGAAAACGTTGCTCTCGGAGGTGCTAATCTCCTGACCTATGGCCATTGTAACGGCTAAAAACGCCATGACAGGTACGAGAAAACTTTTAAAAATTAGTTTATTCATGTTCGGTTTAAACAACAAGACCATACTGGTTTAACGTATATAAGGTCCTATTTAGTAGGCGTAATTTCAAAAATATCGTATTTACTGCAAAAGCATCTAATATTGTTGTGTAATGGTCGATTTATGTGGTGAATGACAACAAAAGATCAAAGATCATTATTTTATGGCATAATTATCCATGCGACTTATAAAATGAGTATAACAGATTTGTAGAAATAAGTCAAAGTCTAAAGAAATTATAGGATAATCAGCGAATTGGAGAAACTAAAAAGAGCTCCACCAATTAAGACAAAGCTCTTTTACGAGAACACTATATGAAAATGAAAAATTTTTAATCGTTTTTAAAACAATACCTTTTCAAGTATTACACTACGAATATATTTTTTAAGTAACAGCTTACAAAAATATTGTTGTGAACCGGCAAAAACTTGTGGTGTGCGTCTATTTTTGAGGAGTGAAATAAAAAAAGGCATGCGCCTAGAGCACATGCCTTTCCGTTATAAAACATTTATGGTTATGAATTCATAGACGATATAATGAATTCCTTAAACTCTTTTGAAATAGGTATAAGACTATTATTAATCATAATATCCTTGGAGTTGATGGCATCAATATGGTCAACATTTACGATATAAGATTTATGGGCCCTATAGAACTTGTGCTTGGGTAGTTTTTCTAAATAATCTTTTAAAGGGGAGCGTACCAAGAATTTCTTGTCCACCGTATTTACCTCTAGGTAAACGTTATCCGCCTTGATGAATTGAATATCACCAAACTGAATGCGATAGTATAGGTGTTGTTTCTTTACAAAGATGGAATCTTTTAAAACGGAATTGCTTACCGCTACGTCTTCTTCATGCATTGATCCTGCGCTGTTTCCTTTTTCAGAACGGGTAAAATTTGATAACGCAATCTCAATAGATGTGTAGAGATCTTGTTGCTCAAACGGTTTTACCAAATAGCCATTCGGTTTTACCGTCTTGGCATTTTCAACCGTTGCCCGATCGGAGTTAGAGGTCACAAAAATAAAGGGGATATCGTAATTCTCTCTGATGTGTTTTCCAAGATCTATTCCCGTTTTGTCGGATGCGAGAATAATATCTATCAGCACTAAATCAACTTGTTGCGTTTTTAGTACTTCTTCAGCCTGCTCGTAGACGATTACATTATCAACGATTTCGTAGCCGATTTCTTCTAGCATTGACTGCATATCGTCGGCGATAATCACGTTGTCTTCTACGATAAGGATTCTAATAGGTTGTTCCAAGGTTAGTAGTTTAGTTGGTTATAAAATTACAAAAATTTGTTACAACTGATAAACATCAGTACGGCTAACAGAAACGTGCTAAGCGCAAGTTTTTTTAGCTCGGGATCAAAAGATTTGGGATCTTTAATCGTCTGTACTTTTCTTAGATGAAACAGTATCGGAATAAATGCAAGTAGGGGCAGATACTGAACCGTATTGTCGGCGCTAAGGGTTAAAAAACCGATTACGCACAAGAATGAAACGCACAATAAAGTATAATGGTATAATTTTCCTCGAATAAGTCCAATTTTAACAATCAGGGTGTTCTTTCCTACCTTTTTATCGGATTCAAAATCCCTGAGATTGTTTAGGTTTAATACACCTGTGCTTAGGGTCCCAATAGCTATGGCCGGCAATACCGCAGGCCATGTTAACGTTTTGGTGAATAGAAACATGGTACCAAGTACCGCCAACAGTCCAAAGAATAAAAAGACGAAAATATCACCTAGTCCGCGATATCCGTAAGCAGATTTCCCAACGGTGTACTTTATCGCCGCCCAAATACTAAATATCCCTAGTCCAAAAAACAAAAAAATCATGGGCATATTTTGGGAACCGAAGGCTTTATAAATTAAAATCGCCACCAAAATCATACTAATGACCACTGAGAATAAAATCCCCTTCTTCAATTCGGAGCTCGACAAGAGACCACTCTGTAGTGCCCTTTTTGGGCCAATACGATCTTCGTTGTCTGTACCTTTTACCCCATCGCCATAATCGTTGGCGAAATTAGAGGTTACCTGAAAAGCTATCGTTGTTAACAAAGCCAAAAAAAATATCGTTAAATCGTTTCCCTGATAATAATTCGCTATTGCAGTGCCCGTAATCACCCCGGATACGGATAACGGGAGTGTACGTAACCTGGCAGCATTAAGCCAAGCTTTGATCTTTTGCACTAATATGGATCTTCTATTTGTAGTCGTTTCCCGTCTTTATAAGAGGCCACAAAGGCATCTTGAAATCCGATATCGACCAGCTGCTTCCTAAAACGTTGGGCTTCTTGTAGTGTTCCGAAATTACCCAATGAATAGGAGAAAAATGGATTGGTTTTTACAAACATGGTATTGGTCAAGGCTTCTGAGGCCAAGGTCACATTGTTATCAACAAATGACTTTACTTGAACGGAATAAATCTTTTCTTTTTCCAAAAACTCCTTTGCCAAGTAGTATTCCTTTACCAAACTAAGTTCTTCGTTCTGTGTTTTAAGATTGTTGATTCGCGATTTAATGGCATCGAGGCTATCTATTGAAACCAACAAATTGCTTTGTTGCTCAAAACTATTAGAACTAGATAGGCCAGCGGTAAAGGAAGTAATTGCCAAGGTACCGATCAAAAACAGACCTGTAATTCCAGCGAGTACATTTCGCTGCACCTTGCTTTTCTTTAACTCCTTGTTCTTAAATTTTATTTGATCTAAAAGCCTTTCGTTTATTATTTGGGCTTTGTCTATATCCTTATGCAGTTCTAATAAGTCGCTTTCCTCAATGAATGGCATGAGCTACTAAGTTTTTACGGGAGTTAACTGGCTAAAGTTAATTAAAAGTTCCAAAGTCGCACAAAATTGGAGGGTTAATTGTTGTAAAAACCTCTTTTTTAGTGGTAAAAGTGAGCAAAAATGAGGTAAAACCCACTTTTAGGTATAGAATTGTATCATTGAGGTGAGGTATTTCCAACAACATAGATCCCATTATCTTTAATTTCAATTCTCTTAGCCTTATATAAGGTCCCTATTCCTTTCTTAAAAGTTTTTTTACTCATGCCCAATACCTTCGAAATTTCCTTGGGATCAGATTTATCGTGCAATGGTAAAAAACCTCCTTGATTTTCTAAAACCTCATAGATTTTTTTAGCGGTTGGTTCTAAGACCTTTTGTCCCTGGGGTTGAAGGGTAACATCAATTTTATTATCACTCCTGATTTTCTTAATATATCCCTCCATAGATTGCCCAACGGCCATATGTTGAAAAATATCACTTGAAAAAATAAGGCCCTTATGCTTGTTGTTTATAATTACTTCCCATCCAAGATCGGTTAAACGCGTCACCAACAATTGAACCTTGTCCCCTGTTCTTAAACTCAGGTCATCATTGTTCAAAAACCTATCAATTTTATTGGAGGCGACCAACCGGAACGAAACATCATCCAAGTAGCAAAAAACCACATACCATTGCCCCTCTTTCATTTTTTCGCGTTGCTCCCGAAATGGAACAAACAAGTGTTTTTCCAGACCCCAATCCAAAAATGCACCAATTTGATTAACTTCTACCACCTTCAAAAAGCCAAACTCATGGCGTTTTACAAAAGGTTTTAGGTTGGTGGCAACTGGCCTCTCGTCATGATCTAAATAACAAAAAACGTTAAGCTCATCACCAATCTCAAAAACCTTTGGAATATATTTATTGGGCAATAGGATCTCTGCCCCTGTTTCACTTTCCAAAAAAAGTCCAGGACTGGTGTCCCGTACTATTTTAAGCTTGTTGTAATTTCCGAGTTCGATCATGGGGCAAAAGTAATCTTAAATACGAGGATAAAAAAAGCCGCTCGATACAGAGCGGCCTTTACATTTTTTTTACTGGGTCTATTTATAAACCGAAGCTTTTTTAAAATGTTTGCATAACTGATAGTAAATCACAGCTCTGTGCTTATTGCGGTTGGAAGACCCGTATTTCTCCAGCACGCTGTTTATCGCAGACATCAATTCCGGACCGTCTTTTAAGCCCAATTTCTTTATGAGGTAATTGTTCTTTACCGTTTCAAGTTCCTTATCATCAGAACCCGATACCTTTGATGCATCTAAATTGTAGATGGATGGGCCCAGACCAATAGTAACTTTTGTAAGTAAATCCATGTCCGCAGACTCCCCAAATTTATCTTTAATGTCAGCTGCGTAATCTTTGATTAAATCATCTCTTTTGCTCATAATCGTTAGTGTTCTAATTATTTAATGGTTAATAAAAACCGAAGATATAAAATCAAAGTAACCAAGCAAAATTTTATTATTCTCTATTCGGGGGGTTTTAATTTCCAATATCTTAGGGCGTTCGCTTGCATCATAAAATTCTGAGAACCCAGCTTCAAGTTGATCCAGCCTTGAGACACAGCAATAATTAAAATCGTACATATTACACAAATGTTCCGCGGTCAACCCATGAACGGTCTCAAAATAAGTTTCAAAATTCTGGCTGTCTTCTTTCCCCGGAAGAATCCGGAAAATCCCTCCTCCGCCATTATTAAGCAAGATGACCCGAAAGTCTGGTCTTATGTAATTATTCCATAGCGCATTACTGTCATAAAAAAAACTCAGGTCGCCGGTAATCAAAACTGTTGGTTTTCTAGCATAAAAAGCCGCACCAATAGCGGTAGAAGTACTCCCATCAATGCCACTTGTACCCCGATTGCAGAATACCTTTAGGGATGTTGGTAAATCATACAATTGGGCGTAGCGCACGGTTGAACTGTTCGCTAGTTGTACATGAACATTCTCAGGCATATGCGCTATTACTGCGTTAAAGGCTTGCATGTCGCAAAAAGGTATCGTGTCCAAATACTCCTTTCGTTTTATTTCATAGTTGACCCTTAGGGTATTCCAAAAACTGAAATAGTCACTACCAAAGTGTTTTGTCTTTGGTAGAAATCGCAGTAGAAAATGATCTGCCCTCATTTTAATATGCTCTGATAGACAGAAAAATGTATCGAAGGCTCGAATGGGATCCAAATGCCAATGTTGTTTTGGTTGGTATTCCCTTAAGAATGCTTTTATTTTTTTCGAAACGACCAATCCGCCAAAAGTCAATAGCACGTCCGGACGTAACTTACTGAACAATTCTTCTTTGTTATCCAAGCGCTCAATGGGTGCTATCAAACTATCGATGCTCGGAAAAAATTTAGGATGGTGTAGGTTGGATGTTGTTTCGGTCAAAACAATTACCGATGGGTCCTTCGCTAGTAGATCCAGTACTTCTTCGCTGATGGTTTCAGGCCAATTAACACCGACCAAAACCATTTTTCTAACAGCTGTATTCCATATTTCTACAAAATCGCTGTAATCAATGTTTTCCTCCGTAACATCTACAGAGGGGGTTATTTTAGATTGTACCGTTGCATCGGTTAACTTATTGTATAAGGGTTCTTCTAACCGCACATTAATATGTACCGGTAGCTTGGAGGCAATTGCCAAGTTAAAAGCAATGTTTAATTCATGATCATTATACGTCTGTACTTTTTGCTGTACAACTTCAACTTCTTGATCGGCAATCCATTTGGGTCGGTATCGTTCAATCCGATCTGTGGCATGGGAAACGTCCTGTTTTAAATTCGCGGAGTAGCCAATATGCCTATGAAAAACATCATCTTGACGAATGGTTTGGCCGTCCCCAACATCAATTTTATATTGGGGCCTGTCCGCTGAGATTACAACCAGCGGTATATCACTGTAAAAAGCCTCGGCAATCGCTGGATAGTAATTCAATAATGCACTACCGGAAGTACATACCACAGCGACTGGTTCTAACAATTGTTGTGCAATTCCCAACGCAAAAAATGAAGCACATCGTTCGTCAACAATACTAAAACATTTGAAAAAGGGGTCCTCTGTAAAGCCAATGGTCAATGGCGCATTTCGTGATCCTGGTGAGATTACGATATTACGGATTTTTTTTTCTTTGCAATGTTGTACAACGGTTTGGGCAACAGGGATGCTGGAGTATATCATCAGAACAAAAATACAACCCAATGACGGTAAAACCAATGTTGTTATCCTAACTTACTATCTTTAGCATCGTATGGCTTTTACCAACGGTTTCCTGCCATTCTTTTTCAGGTATGGAATCGACGGTAATACCTCCCCCAACATAAATAAAAGCAGTATCCTGAACCAGTTTCATACATCGTAAGTTTACAAAAAGTTCAGAGCAGGTCTTTACTGCTCTATACGCTTGATTTTCTTGGTTCCTTCGGTTAGGAGCGCGTTGAAATTCCTCTTTAAGATTAAGTTCTCCCAAGAATCCGGTATAAAATTCCCGGTCGTAATTCTCATTGTTCAAAATGAAGTCTTTTGTTACTCTCATTGGCATACCACACACAGCCGGTGTAGGATGCAGGGCCTGGATAACATCCTCCAATTTTGAATTAATACGACCCGTTATTCTTGTTTGCAGGTGTAACAGACTTCCGGCGCGCAAGGTTTCCAGCGCTGAAACCTGCAAATCGATTACCTTGTCCGCCAAAGCGTTCGTAACATAATCTGTTACCAAAGCCTGTTCTTGTAATTCTTTCTTGCCCCATTCCGAAATCCCGTCTTTGCCATAAATTTGTGTTCCCGCCAGTGACATGGTCATAAATTGTTTATTGGTTGTAGATAGAAGAATTTCAGGGGTTGCGCCCAACCAAATCCCTACCTTAGGGTGATACCATAAATAGCAAAAGGCAGTATTGTAAGTTGCCAATATTTTTTGAAACAAGGCTAGGGCATTTTCATTCGTTTTCACCTTCAATCGTCTGGAAAGAACTACCTTCTTAAAATCCCCATTTTTAATTCTTGAAATTCCTTTTTCGACCAACTCAATATGGAAATCCTTTTGGGAGAGGCCAATAGCAAAATCTATTGTTTCTGAAGTGGAAGGGGCTATAAAATCCTTGGTGACTAATTTCTCATCCACCTTGATTAAAATGGGTTTTTTGTTACAATCGAAAGGGGCAAAAACGAAGCCTGAAACCGAAAAGTCTGAAATAAAGTGTACTTCAGAGGTCTCTTGAAAAATACCAATAACATCCTTTTGTTCCGGTTTTCGGTAGATTACTAAAGGTAGTTCATTTAAAAATTGCTCTTCTACCCTATTCCCAAACGTTGAAGACATATTATTCCTTCTTTCGTGGCAGCGCTATAGTCGTCAATTTACAAACGGAGATGAGGTTGGCCTCGGCATCGGTAATCTTAATATCCCATAATTGCGTAGTACGTCCTTTATGTACAATAATTGCTTTGGCAAATACCTCTCCTTCACGCACGCTCTTTACATGATTTGCAGAAATTTCGATACCGCGAACAAAGTAATTTTGCCCATCTAGGAATACATACGAGGCCATACTCCCAACACTTTCGGCCAAAGCAACCATCGCGCCACCATGTAACACGCCATCTGGTTGGTGCACTTTCGAGTTCACGGGCATCTTGCCGACAAGGAAGTTCTCCCCCACCTCTATATATTCGATCTGTAACGTCTCCATCATCGTATTTTTTGTAGATTCGTTACAGATACGGAGAATTTTCTCTATGGTATTTTCCATGTAAAAATTTTGACAAAAATAAGCATAATAACCCAACCGATTAAATAGCAGCTATTCATGGCCCTGACCCAAAAACAAGCCTCCTACACCACTACAAATTCATACGATACCCTGAACGAACTAACATCGCAAACCAAAAATATTTGGATCGTGCTGCATGGCATCGGTTTTTTGAGCCGTTATTTTCTAAAATATTTTGATGAGCTGAACCCCAAAGAAAACTATATAGTCGCGCCTCAGGCACCTTCTAAGTATTATTTGAAAAATGAATATCGTCATGTGGGAGCTAGTTGGTTGACCAAGGAGAATACCGAGCAAGAAAAAACGAACATTTTGGCTTACCTCAACGCGGTTATGGAAGCTGAAAACCTACCCACCGATCGCAACTTGATTGTTCTAGGATTTTCACAAGGGGTTTCTATCGCGACACGCTGGGTTGCCAAAAATGAAATTAAATGTGATCATTTAGTGCTATTTGCGGGTGGAATACCTAAAGAACTGGTCCCCACAGATTTTAGCTTTTTGGAAAACAACGGTACCAAGGTTTCCGTTTTGGTAGGAAACCAGGATCAATACCTCACCCCTGAAGTAATGAAGGTGCAATCTAAAATGATAGACACCCTTTTTAATGGGCGTGCGGGACAAACGATTTTTGAAGGTGCTCATGAAATGAAAAAAGAACTCTTACATCAATTCGTATAGTTATGGAAAAGTTTCCTCGGCTCGAGACAGAGCGCCTGATTTTGGATCGCATAAGACCGGATGACATTCCGAATATAGTCGCCTATGCCGATAACAAAAAGATTACCGACAATACCCGTACCATGCCTCACCCCTATTTTGAGGAAGACGCTATCTCCTGGATAAACATGGCCAATCAGGGATTTCGTGACAAAAATCAGTACATTTTTGCCATGCGAAACGCTGTTGACGATGCTTTTATGGGTGGTATTGGTTTAACAATAGACCTAGAGCATAACCGGGCCGAATTGGGATATTGGCTCGCAGAACCTTTTTGGAATATGGGTTATACTTCCGAGGCTGTAAAAGTGATGTTGCAATTTGGTTTTAAGGAACTGAATTTAAACAAGGTTTTTGCTGGGTATATAGAAGCCAATGGAGCCTCCGGAAAAATCATGATAAAAAATGGAATGGTCAAAGAGGCTGAACTCAAGGATCATGACATAAAAAATGGGAAGTATATAACCCTTATACAATACGGCTTGACCAAAACTGATTACGAATCTTTATAACAACTATGTTGAATACTGAATTTACATTGGAAGATAATCGCGTGCGTTTGAGTCCTTTGAAGTTGGATAATTATACAAAGCTTGCATCCGTTGCCTCACAAGAAAAGTTGGCAGAATATTCACCCTCCGATATTTATTCTCCTGAGACATTGAAAAATTATGTTGAAACGGCCTTGGAACAGAAGAAAAATGCAACCAGCATTCCTTTTATAGTTTATGACAAAAAAACTAAGACTTATGCGGGATGTACTCGTTACATGCATATTAATTGGAAAAATAAAGTATTACATATTGGCGCTACCTGGATTGGCAGGGAATTTCAGGGCAGCGGTTTGAATGGGCATATGAAATTCTTGATGTTAAATCATGCATTTGACGAAATGGGTTTTGAGAAGGTAGAATTTCGTATTGATGAGCGCAATATCAAATCGCGCAAGGCGGTGGAAAAACTGGGAGGTATTTTAGAGGGAATTCTCAGAAAAGATGTTTTTCTGTTGGATGGTTTTAAACGGAATACATGTTGCTATGGAATTTTAAAAGACGAGTGGAAAGCCAGAAAAAAAAGTAAACCATGAAGCAGCATCTGGTAAATTCAACATTGGTAGTAGCCGAATATGATGAAGCTATCACCTTCTTTACCCAAAAACTGAATTTTGACTTGATCCAAGATGTCCCGTTAGATGATGGAAAACGGTGGGTGACCATACGACCCAAAGGCGATGGAAATGCTGGTTTACTTCTGGGCAAGGCCGTAACCGATAAACAAAAAGCCAGTATCGGGAACCAAACGGGCGGGCGCGTTGCCTTCTTTTTAAATACAGATGATTTTTGGCGCGACTATACAAAAATGAAAACCGACGGGGTGGAATTTACGGAGGAACCCCGGGAAGAAATTTACGCGACAGTAGTTGTTTTTAAAGACCTCTACGGTAATCTATGGGATCTATTAGAGCCGAGGACCTAGTTGTCTATTCGGGACTTTGTTCCTTTATATCGGTTTCGTAATACGTTATTTTACGGGTTTTGTAGGTGTTGCCCGGAGTAATGATTTCTTTGATCCAATTTCCCGAAGTGTCAAATTGGTAGATGTACTCTTGTATCTTGACTCCCTTCCCCTTTCGCATTTCTGTTTTCTCTAAAATTCCGTTTGGGCCGTATGTGTTTTGGAAGCTTTCCATGACCATGAATTTTGCTGAATCATTGTCATAGTTAGATCGGGTCTCCGAAAGCAATTTTCCATCGGTATTGAAAACTTCTTCTTTTTGGCTATTAGGCTCTCCTTCAAGAAACTTTTTAGTGGCAACAGTTTTGATTTGGGTGGTGTCAGATGTCTTTTTGATCGAAGTTTTGATTGTTTTTTGTGACTCGTTATTAAGAGTATAATGAGCACTATCTGTATCTTCTTCTTGATGATATGAGACTGAGGTTTCATCAATGCCCTCATTGTTAGTTCGTATGAGTTTTGAAAGCCGACCATTTGCCTTATATAAATATTCATTTTGTTCTAACACTTCATTTTCATAAGTCACTACTTTCTCGGTGACCTTTCGATTTCCAACAGTATCAATGGTATAAATATTGGCTATGCTTGTTGCCCGGTCCATAAGTTCATCCCTATAATGCTCTACCCGCCTTTCCATCAGCTCGTCATTTTGGTATTTATAGAGGGTTACATCGTAATCGGTATCACTGAATCGTGTGACTGCTTCTATTAGAAATCCATCTTCGTTAAAGGTGTATTTTTCCTTGCCATAGTCTGTACTTACCAAACATGTCTTCACATGACCGTTTAGGTCAAAATCAGATACTTTAAAAATCGTGATTTCTTGGGCACTTCCTTGAGTTGGCAATACCAACAAATATAGTAGCAGGAAAATAGCTTGGTCTTTTAGCATGGTGTAAAATTACTTGAAATACTGTAATGGGAAAGCAAAAGGAGTGCCAAATAAGTAAATGTGGTTTCTTGTTAGCAAAAAACCCACAAGGCTTTCGCCCTGTGGGTTTATATTTATGTAAAGAACATATTACTTGACTTCTTCGAAGTCTACCCTTCGTCTTCGCTCAGGACAGGCTACTTGACTTCTTCGAAGTCTACGTCTTCTACATTATCGCCTTCGGCACCTGCATCAGCAGTTGCATCTCCTTCGGGAGCGGCGCCTTGCTGGGCTTCGGCCTGTGCTTTGTACATTTCTTCGGAAGCCACTTTCCAAGCCTCATTGATTTTCTCTAAAGCTGGGGCAACTACGGCCACATCCTTGCTTTCGTAAGCTTTCTTTAGTTCTTCCAAAGCCTCTTCTATAGGCTTTTTCTTGTCGTCGGATAGCTTATCGCCAAACTCGGTCAATTGTTTTTCCGTTTGGAAAATCATGCTATCGGCTTCGTTCAACTTATCGGCAGTTTCTCTTGCGGCTTTATCAGCATCGGCATTTGCCTCTGCATCTGCTTTCATTTTTTCGATTTCTTCATCGGTAAGTCCAGAAGAAGCTTCGATCCTGATATCCTGCGTTTTATTAGTTGCCTTATCGGTTGCAGATACCTTGATGATTCCGTTTGCATCAATATCAAAAGTAACTTCAATCTGAGGAGTTCCTCTTTGTGCAGGGGGAATTCCATCTAAATGAAAACGTCCAATAGTCTTATTATCAGCAGCCATTCCACGTTCTCCTTGCAATACATGAATCTCAACCGAGGGCTGATTGTCCGCGGCGGTAGAAAATACCTGCGACTTTTTAGTTGGGATGGTCGTATTTGCATCTATCAACTTCGTAAAGACATTCCCCATGGTCTCGATACCTAATGATAAGGGAGTCACATCCAATAACAAAACATCCTTAACATCACCTGTTAATACACCACCTTGAATTGCGGCACCAACGGCAACTACCTCATCGGGGTTCACCCCTTTTGAAGGTTTCTTGCCAAAGAATTTCTCAACAGCCTCTTGAACAGCAGGGATTCTTGTAGAACCACCAACCAAGATAATCTCATCAATATCGCTCTTAGATAAACCGGCGGCCTTAAGTGCTGTTTGACAAGGCTCAATGGTGCGTTTTACCAAATCGGTAATCAATTGCTCAAATTTAGCCCTGTTCAAGGTACGTACCAAGTGCTTAGGACCTGAGGCCGTTGCAGTAACGTAAGGCAAGTTGATCTCTGTCTGTGCAGAAGAAGATAACTCGATCTTCGCTTTTTCAGCAGCCTCACGTAAACGTTGTAATGCCATGGCATCATCGCGAAGGTCAATACTTTCGTCTTTTTTAAACTCTTCGGCCAACCAATCAATTATCTTCTGATCTACATCATCACCACCTAAGTGCGTATCACCATCTGTTGCCAATACTTCAAAAACACCATCGCCCAATTCCAAGATAGAAACGTCATGCGTACCTCCACCAAAGTCAAAAACAACTATTTTTTGATCTACATCTTTTTTATCCATTCCGTACGCCAAAGAGGCAGCGGTAGGTTCGTTAATGATACGTTCTACGGTAAGACCAGCAATCTCGCCAGCTTCCTTGGTAGCTTGTCTTTGTGCATCATTAAAGTATGCTGGTACAGTAACTACGGCACGTGTTACAGTCTGCCCAAGGTAATCCTCGGCAGTCTTTTTCATCTTCTGTAAAATCATTGCAGACAATTCTTGTGGGGTGTACAAACGCCCATCAATATCTACACGTGGTGTATTATTGTCACCTTTTACTACTTTATAGGGTACGCGATCGATCTCTTTTTTACATTCAGAGAACTTGTTACCCATAAATCTTTTGATTGAATATATGGTATTGTTAGGGTTGGTTACGGCCTGTCTTTTGGCAGGATCACCAACTTTAATTTCACCGCCCTCAACAAAGGCGATTACAGATGGGGTGGTTCTTTTCCCTTCTGCATTTGGGATAACAACAGGCTCGTTACCCTCCATAACGGAGACGCAAGAGTTTGTTGTTCCTAAATCTATTCCGATAATTTTACTCATGCTATATGTTTTAATATTAGTGCTTGTACGTTTTTTATATCGGTTACCAATTGGCAAACAATATGCCAAGGCTCAAAAACTGACAGGATGTCATTTATTGATTTACAAGGTGGATTAAAGGCATGCAATTTTAGGGTAAAATAAATGCTTTGCCCCCTAAAATAGCCTAAGCACAATTATTCGCTAAATTGCGAATAGTCACTAATTATTCAAAAGCTGAAAAAATGACTTCAAAATTATACAACTCAATAAGATCGAATAAGATTTTAGCCATTTTGACATTTCTGGTCTCAATCGGGGTACTAGTATTCGATATATTCCATTATTCCTCATCCTTCGGAATTGTAGAAATCAACAATATAAATTCCCTTTTTCTTGTGCCATTTATTACGCTTGTCTGTTGGTTGGGAATACTACTTGGAAAATCAAAACAAACTGATGAATTTGATTTAGCATATCAAGTGCGAATTACTGAAAGAGAAAAACAGGTCATTGCGCTTATATTAGAAAACAAGAAGAATAAAGAAATATCGGATGCACTTTTTGTTGATATTTCAACTATAAAATCACACATAAATAATATATATCGAAAAACAGGAGTGAAAAGCAGAAAAGAGCTTATTTTAATTGGCAAATCGGTTCTAAAGAAAAGTTGAGTATATAAAATCCACCCTTTTTTCCACCCCAAAAAATTAGAGGTATCAAATAATCCTAAATAAAATTGTAGAAAATTAAAACACTACAAACAATGGAAAAATTTAAAATACCTATCCTCTATGGCCTTACAATTGCATTAGCGGGAACAATCTTAATGTTCAGTTTATTGGGACTTGGATTACTTGGTCCGGATGCCGTGTCTTCTGATAAGGAAATGATTGGAGGAACTATCTTATTTTTAATGATCTATCTCTTTTTGCTCATTGGGATTTACTTCGCTTTAAAGAAAAAAAAAGACCAGGACAATTCTCAATTAAGTTTCAAAGAAGCAGTGCTACAAGGGTTTGTTATAAGCTTGACAACCGCTATTTTTAGTGTAGTTTTTACTTATTTTTTCTATGAAGTACTTTACCCAGAATATGTAACCGAACTTCTTTCTGCCATGAAGGAAAAAATGAACCTTTTGGGTATTCCAAAAGAGAAAATTGATAAAAAGCTCGCAGAAAGAACAATGTACTATAGCACTACTACTCAAAGTACCTATTCCTTTATAGGGAATTTTATTACTGGTATTGCATTCACTTTTCTATTAAGTTTCTTTTTAAAGACCAGCAAAAAAAGACCATGAATCTAAATAAAGCGGTAAGCGATTATATTCGGGAAGCAAATAGCGGGCAAGTTGAAATTCTCAAACAACTTCGCCGGCTGATACATTCTAGTGTACCTGAAACATCAGAGGCAATTAAATGGGGTTTTCCCGTATTTTCCAAGACAAAAGACTATGCATATCTAAGCTTTTCAAAACACCATATTACAGTTGGTTTTTATAATATTGATAAGATTGTCGATAATCACAATCTTTTAGAAGGAAAAGGAACTACTATGAAGCATATAAAAATTCATAAACAAGTGAATATTAATGAAGAGCTATTAAAACAGTGGTTCAAATCAATTGCTATTTAATAAGATATTTACGACTTATCTCTAATACTTCCTCCAGTTATTTTAACTTTATCGGATGAAAAATCGAGACCTCATCCAGCCTAACTTCATCAAAAAAATCATTTGCCCAATTTTTAATGCCGTCCTTTTTTTCTGTTTTACCACACTTTTTTCTCAAACACAAAAAAAAAATTTGACCATCATTCATACGAATGACCTGCAATCCAGATTGTTGGGTTTTGCCCCCAACGCAGATTTCACCCCTCTTACCATAAATGACGATAAAACAGTCGGGGGAATAGCAAGGGTTGCCAATGTAATCCGTAACCAAAAAGCGATTGCCCCGGAACAAACCCTGATCTTAGATGGTGGGGATTGGATGATGGGCACTTTATTTCAAACAATCGGAACCAGTGAAGGTACCGAATTAAGGCTGATGCAGGCCATAGGTTATGACGCCGCAGTAATCGGAAACCATGAATTCGATTTTAATTGTAATGGGTTGGCAGATATTATTGAATCGGCCTTGAAACATGGGGGTATTCCCCAGCTTGTATTATCCAACGGAAATTTTAGCACCGAACATAGAGAAGATGATCGTCTGGAAGCCCTTTACGAGTCGGGAAAGATCGCACCTTATTTTATCGCGGAGAAAAATGGATTAAAGATAGGCATGTTCGGCTTGTTGGGAATTGAAGCGGTAAATGCGGCTCCTTATATCGAGCCCATGACCTTTGACGACCCTATTGAATCAGCTAAAAAAATGGTCGCCTATTTAAAAAATGAAGCACAGGTAGACCTAATCATTTGTATGACCCATTCGGGTGTAAGGCAATTAGATGATGGTACTTGGGGTGGCGAAGATGTTGATTTGGCTAGAGCCGTACCTGAAATTGATGTCGTGGTAAGCGGGCACTCCCACACCCCACTTCACGAACCGATCATGATAGACGGAACACCAGTGGTACAAGCAGGTTCCGAGGGGCAATATGTAGGTGTTCTGAAAATGCAATACCAAGATGGGGCAATAAGCATGACCGATTACCAACTGATAGATATTGATGATTCATTTGCCGCGGAGGAAGACATTAGCGCCATGGTAGATCATTTTCAAGGTATAATCGATAGCACGGTATTGAAAAAATACGATACCCGTTTTACCGATATTTTGGCGGAAACCGATTTTGACCTAGCCATTTCCAGAGACAATTTATTAGAAAGTAATTTAGGAATGTTTGCCGCCGATGCCATTCGCTTTGGGGTGGAAAAATATTCGGATCATCCAGAAATACCAGTGGTAGGTTTTACTACGGCCGGACTGATCAGGGATAATTTGCTTAGAGGTGAAAAAGGGTTACAGCAGGTTTCCGATCTCTTTCGGATAATGCCTTTAGGCCGGGGTGTTTTAGATCAGGATCCAGGATACCCTTTGGCAAAAGGTTTTATTACACCAGCGGAGTTAAAAAGTGTTTTAGAAATTTTATTGATTGCCCCATCGATCAAAGATGATGCCTATTTCCCATATTTTTCAGGTATTCGTTTTAAATACAATCCGAACAGGGCGCCTCTCGATCAGGTTTATGAAATAGAAATCGGTAACCAAGCTGATGGCTATACCCCACTCGATATTTCATCCGATGAAGGATTAATAGGCATAGGCATGAACACTTATATTTATGAATCGGTTAGTCTTATTGACGAAATCAGTAAAGGTATTCTAACCGTGACTCCCAAACATGCAGACGGCACCCCGATTGAAGATATAAACGATGCATTGTTGGACTTTTCTAAATCAAAACCTGGAACTCAGGAAGTAAAAGAGTGGAGCGCCTTATTTCAATTTACACAAAGTTTTAAGGATATAAACGGAAATACAATTCCCGATTTTCCTGAATCTTACAAAAAAGCAGAGGTGCGTCAGATTAAAATTGCTAGTTGGAGCCCTTCTTTAATGTATAAGAGTGCGACCAAGGTAATGTGGGGAGTAACGGTTATCTTTCTCTTGATCGCCCTCTTATTTGGTTGGTTGCTCAGAAGACTTTTAAAAAAAAGAAGGTCGGTATCCTAAAAACGCTTAAAAAATGGGGCTATATCAAAATTTGGCAAGGATCGGATCAAGATTAATGGGAAAACAAAAACTGTTTAAATACGGTTTTAACCTGTCACCCATGTACAGAAGAAGTACAGCCCGTGTGATTTCTGTTTCGAAAGATATATTGCAGGTACGGATTAAACTTCCGATCAGTTACAAAAACCGAAATTATGTCAACTCAATATACGGCGGAAGCATGTTCTCTGCGGTAGATCCAATTCCCATGGTACAATTGATTAATCTTTTAGAGGACGATTATGTTGTTTGGGACAAGTCTGCCGAAATTTTTTTTAAACGTCCCGCTAGAGAGAATCTATATGCAGATTTCACTTATACTTTAGAAGAACTTGATGACATCAGGAAACGGGTTACATTGGCAAATGAAATTGAAATAGTTAAAACAAGTCTTCTTACAGATAAGCACAAAACAAAAACGTATTGCGAGGTTCGAAAAACGATTTACATTGCCGATAAATCCTATTACAAAAAGAAAAGGCTTCAAAAAAAAAGACAATTCAGTTAAATGATTGAAAATATCATGACCAAAATCAATATTCAAGGTATTCAATATGACGCAAAATCATCCTACCAGCAAGGACCAAGATTGGCGCCGCCATTAATTCGTGAAGCTCTTCATTGCGGTTCTATGAACCTATTTGCGGAAAACGGTGTTTCAGTTGAAAATAAAAATATTGATGACCAAGGTGATTTTGAAATAACCGACTATATGGATGTTGAAGAAATCACAAAAACCCATTTAGAAAGTGGGGCCAAAGTTTTTACTATTGGTGGCGACCATTCTATAACGTACCCTATCATTAAAGCACATCATGACCGATATCCAAAATTGGACATCCTTCATATAGATGCCCATGCCGATCTTTATGACGACTTTGAAGGCGACAAACATTCGCATGCCTGCCCTTTTGCGCGGATTATGGAAAGTGGTCTGGCCGCACGACTAGTGCAAGTGGGCATTCGGACCTTGAACCCCCATCAAGCGGAACAGGCTGAAAAATTCAAAGTAGAGGTACATCAAATGAAGAATCTTAATCTGAAGTCAATCCCAAAATTTAAAAACCCCCTATATATTTCCTTGGATATGGATGGTTTTGACCCGGCCTTTGCCCCAGGGGTTTCGCATCACGAGCCAGGCGGTTTATCTTCTAGGCAAGTCATCGATTTAATTCAAAATATCAACACCGAAGTGGTCGGAGCAGACATCGTGGAATACAACCCTAACAGGGATTTTCAGAAGATGACCGCCTTTTTAGCCGCAAAAATGATGAAAGAAATTATTGGTAAAATGATGGAGAAATAACCGCCAGGTAAATCTTTACAAAGCCAGTTAACGACATTGAATATAACGCTATCTTTAATCCTCCAAAGAATTCTAAATGGAATGTATTAGCATTTTTGATATGCTCAAGATCGGGATAGGTCCATCTAGTTCCCATACACTCGGTCCATGGCGTGCCGCCGAGCGCTGGCTAGCAAAGTTAAAGACAGGAAATCTTTTTGAAAGCGTCGAGAAAGTGCAGGTTCATGTATACGGTTCGCTTTCTTTGACAGGAAAGGGCCATGCAACTGATTACGCAATTATTCTTGGGCTTTCAGGAACAGATCCAGAGTATATTCCTGTTTCCGATATTCACAACATAGTCGAGCAGGTAACAGCTTCCAATCTACTATTGTTGGGTAATTCGAGAACGATACCTTTCTCTCCTAAAACGGATATTATTTTCCATAGGAAATTTCTCCCGTTTCATGCCAATGGGCTGCGGTTCGAATGCCTTCTAAAAAATGGAAAAAAGAAATCACAAACCTACTACTCCATTGGTGGTGGTTTTGTAATACAGGAAGAACGGAAGAACGCAAAGCGTAAAATAGCCAATTTCAATACGTTTCCCTTCCCTATAGAAAAAGGTGAAGCACTTTTGGCCTATTGTGAGCAGGAAAGCAAACCTATTTCCGAAATTGTACTTGAAAATGAGCGTTCCCTGCGAAAAGATATCGAGATAGACGTTCAAATACAGCGTATATGGGAAACCATGCTCGAATGTATATACCTTGGTTGCCATACGGAAGGTAACCTTCCCGGCGGTCTCAATGTACGCCGTCGGGCGTATGACATTCAGAAAAAATTAAAGGGCAATGTTCCCTATTCCAATTCCGAGGAATGGATGAGCAGTATCCGTCAGACGGAAGTGAAATTTCGCCAAATTTTACAATGGGTCAATTGTTTTGCCCTGGCCGTAAATGAAGTCAATGCATCTTTAGGTCGTGTGGTAACGGCACCAACAAACGGTAGTGCCGGGGTAATTCCTGCGGTATTGATGTACTATTTGGTCATTGAAAATCACGAAGCCGGTTTTAACGAGATCAAACAATTTTTATTAGTCGCGGGTGAAATAGGGAGCATCTTTAAAAAAGGAGCCACCATCTCGGCCGCCATGGGCGGTTGCCAAGCTGAAATTGGCGTATCTTCTGCCATGGCAGCAGCTGGGTTAACAGAGCTTTTAGGGGGCACGCCAGAACAAGTGTTAATGGCAGCCGAAATTGCCATGGAACATCATTTGGGCCTTACATGTGACCCGATTGGCGGACTCGTACAAGTACCCTGCATTGAGAGGAATTCCATGGGCGCGATAAAGGCTATTAATGCTTCGGAATTGGCGCTTGGCAGTAATCCTAAAGAAGCAAAAGTGCCATTGGATAAAGTGGTGAACACCATGTGGGAAACAGCAAAGGATATGAATTCCAAATACAAGGAAACTTCCGAAGGCGGATTAGCGGTCGGAGTATTTTTAAGTGATTGTTGATTTAATTCAAACCAAAACTACTCTATTCTTGGGGTAACCGTTATTTTACGAAAGGAAACCGGACCATGGTCTCCCTGTATTTGAAAAGATCCGGATTCACCTTCTCTACTATCAAGGGCGCCACCGGTTATCCCTGGAATATTTTGTTCGCTAATGATTGTCTTGCCATTAGCGATTATCGAAACCCGTCTTCCTATCAGGGTAATATCATAGGTTTGCCACTCCCCTGCTGGTTTAGCGGCCATTTCATTTGGTGTTAGGAACCCATAGATACCACCGAACAATACACTCGCAGGTTCCTTGTTGATATCATCCGTGATCTGAACCTCATAACGACCGCGAAGATAGAATCCGCTATTACTTCCTTCGGGTATTTTGAATTCAACATGTACCTTAAAATCTTTGAATTTCTGTTCGGAAATCAAATTGGCACCAGATTTAGGGCTTTTTAAAATACCATCTTCAACGATCCATTGATTTTTACCCAAGGCTTCCCATCCCGTAAGGTCCTTACCATTAAATAGTTCAATTGGTGTTCCCCAAACAGGATTACCTACATAGGTAAGTTTAGGAGCCCGAACAGCTGTCCAATCATATGTTTTTCCATCGGTATAAATCATTGTACCTTTTAGTCCGTCATCCTCCATCATACCTTCAAACTGCATGTCCTGACCTTCCGGTTCCCATTGTCTGGGGATTGAAAAATTAAATTTCCCATCATTCAGTTTTATTTCGGATATAGGCCTCG
Source organism: Aggregatimonas sp. (assembly GCA_965238025.1). Taxonomy (GTDB): domain Bacteria; phylum Bacteroidota; class Bacteroidia; order Flavobacteriales; family Flavobacteriaceae; genus Pelagihabitans. The sequence goes on from OZ250162.1 coordinate 3,523,438, forward strand.
CACTGCCGAACGCATAGACGAACCTTCCTACCAAGGTATTGTATCCGGAGTGTTTTATTTCTAGCCACGAGGGTAATTCCTCCCCTTCTTGCTCTATCACCAAATCCCACGTACCTTCTATGGTCTTCGCATCCTGCGCAAAAGCAGCTGAAAACAAAACTTGTAATAACATTAAGGTGGTAAGGAGTAATTTAATTTGAATTTTCATATAAAGTCTTTTAAATTTATGTGGTAATTGTAAGATATATTTCTGAGTAGCTAATCACAGTCTTCCTTCCTTCGCGTATCGATCAGGTAAACAATTTTCCATTTATCCTCAAATTTTACAAGCTGAAAGGAATTTACGCCGCAATGGTGAAATTCGTCATTGAGCCAAAATTCATAGGGCGTCCATGCATTTGCCATTTCCCCATCAATTTGAATGGTAAAGGATTTTAATTTCTCCTCAAACTTTGTGGTCTTGGGAATGCTGGCCATTCCTTGTACAAACTTATTGTAGGGCGTTGAACGGACCACAGTGTTCCCCAGAGAATCTTTTGAAATGGTCTGCAGCACAATTGCGTCTGCCGCACTTTGCTGAAGTGCAAGTGTATCCTGGGCATGAAAACCATCAAAAAAAGTCACGATGGCATTTTGTACGGCCGCCTTTTCCGCGTCCTGAGCTTGAGCAATACTGCAGACTACAAATGCAATAGCAATTAGGGTATTTTTCATTAGTGTCTATTTTTTCAAATATATTGAAAATTAGAACATCCTTGAATATCGGGGTTTTGATTCAAATACGGAACATTTTGAAATCTTGAACTTTTATTTGCCTCGAACAAAATCCTTACTTTTAGGCCACCAAAACAAACACATATGTCTGTAGCAAAAAAAGAATACAAAAGGGTAACGGTGAAATCGTTAGTCGATATGAAAAAAAATGGAGAGAAAATCTCCATGCTTACGGCCTACGATTACTCAATGGCTAAAATTGTAGATTCTGCAAATGTTGATGTAATCCTTGTTGGCGACTCTGCCAGTAACGTTATGGCCGGCCATGAAACGACCCTTCCCATTACCTTAGACCAGATGATCTACCATGCGTCTTCCGTAATACGGGCTATTGATCGGGCCCTTGTGGTGGTTGATATTCCTTTTGGCAGTTACCAAAGTGATCCTAAAGAGGCCTTGCGTTCGGCGATCAGAATTATGAAAGAAAGTGGTGCACATGCCGTAAAAGTTGAAGGCGGCTATGAAATAAAGGAATCCGTAAAAAGAATCCTCAATGCGGGGATTCCTGTAATGGGCCATTTGGGCCTCACCCCTCAGAGCATCTATAAATTTGGCACTTATACGGTTCGTGCAAAGGAGGAAGAGGAAGCCGATAAACTCTTGGAGGATGCAAAATTATTGGAAAAATTAGGCTGTTTCGGCATCGTATTGGAAAAAATTCCCGCGGACCTGACCAAAAAGGTATCTGAAAGTATTTCCATACCTACCATAGGTATAGGAGGCGGAAAGTATGCAGACGGGCAGGTCTTGGTCATTCATGATCTTTTGGGAATGACACATGAATTTAATCCACGGTTTTTAAGGCGTTATATGAACCTTTATGAAGATATGGGAAAAGCAATTTCCAACTACGTAAAAGATGTCAAAAACAAAGACTTTCCTAGTGACGGGGAGCAGTATTAATCGGTTGATTTAATAACATCCTTTAAATAGCTATTCTCAATTGTCTAATAATCTTAAAATCAAACATTCAAACCCAAAGAACCTTCAGGTACTCTATGAAGACAATCACCTGATCGCGATCAATAAAAGAGCCGGTGATATTGTTCAGGGTGACAAAACGGGCGATATGCCCTTAAACGAGGTGGTAAAATTATACCTCAAGGAAAAATACAAGAAGCCCGGTAATGTTTATCTGGGTGTCGTGCATAGGCTGGATAGGCCTACAACCGGCATCGTGGTCTTTGCAAAAACCTCGAAGGCCTTGCCGCGGTTAAACAAGCTGTTTGCCCAAAAAGAGGCGCAAAAAACGTATTGGGCCGTGGTAAAGAACAGCCCTCCAAAGCAAACCGATTCCCTTATTCATTGGCTCAAACGCAACCCCAAACAAAACAAATCATATGCGCATAGCAAGGAAGTACCGGATAGCAAGAAAGCTATTTTAGACTATACCATTACTAAAAAATTGAATGCCTATTTTTTATTGGAAATAAATCTAAAAACCGGACGCCACCATCAGATACGGGCACAATTAACTGCTATCGGTTGCCCAATAAAGGGAGATTTAAAATATGGTTTTGACCGTAGCAACAAAGATGGGGGTATTCATTTACATGCCCGCAGTCTCAAATTCGTGCATCCTGTAAAAAAGGAAAAACTAGAACTTGTGGCAGAACCACCACAGGATCCCGTTTGGAACGCTTGTTGCTAATTTTATTACATTTAAACACTATTAATTCCAAAATCATGATCAAAAGAACACTCTTATTAGTTGTATTGGTACTTGTAAGTTCGTGCGGTACCCACAATTCAATCGACACTTTTTATAATGCACATAAAGATGATGATCAGGTCACTGCCGTTCGCGTACCTCGTTTTATGCTATCTCTTTTAAGCAACATTTCCCCAGAGATGCAATCGCTTATTGGCAATACCAAAGACCTGAGGTATATGCAGTTCCCAAGCGTGACGGCCGAACGTACACGGTTTCTCAACAAACAAATGAACGGCATTACCGGTAGTTCTTTTATCGAGGTTTATCGGAAGAATGACGAGTTAAAACGTAATGTGGTTTCAATTAGGGAAAAGAAAGATGCCGTTAAGGAAATTCTTATTTATAATAACAATGCCCTTCAGGGCTCTTTCCTTTATTTTAATGGAAATTTTGATCCGGTTAAGGTCCGCGAAATGGCCAATAACGAAGAGTTTCGGGACTTGGGCGATGGTCTTATAAAACAATTTAACATGGGAACGCCAAAAATAAATCCAGAGAAAGAAAACGAAAAATCAGATGGGAATTAGAAGCTAAAAAAGCTAAGATAACATGCCCCAGGTAACAATAGGGCATTTTTTATCTTGAATTTGTTAATGCCTTTTCCTTGATAATTTGTGCCACTGGTTTGTTTTCCAAATGGCTCTCAAGCCAGGAGAGAATATCCAAATACAAAAATGCCCGCTTTTCATAAGGGTGATTTTCATACTTTTTAAGTTCGGTATATAGTTTTTGAAATTCCGCCCTTAATTGATTGGGATAAATATTCCCTAGATTCCTTAAAAATTTAATCATTTCTTTTTGAACGGCATGTAAATCGTTCATTTTGAGTAAAAACTTATAGGTGCTTTTTAACTGTACCTCCAGGTGATAGTCCATTCCTGCCTCATAATGAGCCACCAAGCTCAGCACTCTTGAAAAACACATCAAGTCTTCCCGCATTTTCAGGTTTTTGTTATTGATGATCTTTTTGAGATAAAGAATGCAATTTTTATGGTCGCCGTTTCCGAAATACAAGCAAGCTATTTTATAATACAGCACCATAATATGATGTGCATCAATTCGATCTTGATGTTTATTAATTCCGTATTCAACGATTTTTACGAGATACAGTCCCTTACTAAAAGTCCCCTCCATAAAATGGAGGTTTAACTTATTAGCATTTAGATAAAGAAAGGCCAAAGAATTAATGTTATCATTTTTAGGGAATTCCTTAGTCGCAAGTATAGCCTCCATCCGTTCCAAAGTTGGTCTAAACTGGGAAGTATATTGAAGCAAGAACAAGGACTCGAGCAGATAGTGGTTTCCTTTTAGAAAAAAGACCGGGTTTTGATAAATCTGTTCTTTTTGCTCATAAAAAAGATCAACCCATTTGGTTGCGTACTTAAATGAGGATAGAAAATCCTGCACTAAAAAACTATACCATAAATGAGCCTTGTACAACCATAATCTCTCACGAAAACCAAGTTCTTTTAGATTGTATTTGGGTAAGTGACTCTCAAAATATTCTTTGACCCTTTGGTAGTCAGCATCACTCTGTACGTACCCCACCTTTAACATAATACCATAGAGCTGTAATGACAAATTTGACAACTTACTTGTCATCACATTCATCGCAGAAAGTTCTTTGGCCTGTATGGCAAGTTCGTCCGCCCGGTCGGGAATACTTCTTGTAATATATTGCGTTTCTATAACCTTTTCGAGTTCAACAATCTCATAAGCTATATTTTTTTCTTGATTTTCAATGGCCACGGTTTTTACCTTGTCCAAAATCTTCAGACTTTGCTTGTAAAGCCCTTTTTGATACAAAATGGTTGCGAAATCCAATTGCTCCCTAAGTTGAACGCGCATATTCTGGTTCACCGGGTTCAATCTTAAACTCACTAAAATCTGTTTGTAGAGATGCGCCTTTAGATTGGATAGTTGCGCTTTCTTAACAATCCCGGATTCCAAGATGACCTTTTCATCATATTTTTTGATCTTATCCAAAAGATTAAAGAGCGCCAAGAACTTTGCATCGGCATTTACCCCAAGCCGGCCGACATAAAGTTTAAACTGCCGCTTTTCGGATTTAGAAAGGGATTTTACCAGTATGAAAAGGGAGTCTTTGTGGGTATTTGTCATCGTAAAAAAAAGGGGTTAAAAATCTGTATATCAGATAATTGTATTACCCCATGTATTGTTAAACGTTGTAATTGTTTTTTTGCAGGTTAGAAAACCGTATTTAATGCTATTACATTAGCTATAGGCAATTAAAACTACACATAAATAATGAGTAAAGATAAGGTAGATATTTTTGATACTACGTTGAGGGATGGTGAGCAAGTACCTGGCTGTAAATTAGAAACGAGGCAAAAATTGGTTATTGCCGAGCAACTGGACATTTTGGGGGTTGATATTATGGAAGCTGGTTTTCCTGTTTCCAGCCCTGGAGATTTTCATTCGGTAACCGAAATCTCAAAGTTGGTGAAAAATGCCACCGTCTGTGGCTTGACCCGTGCAGTTAAAAAAGATATAGAGGTGGCTGCTGAAGCCTTGAAGTTTGCCAAACGCCCAAGAATACATACCGGAATAGGGACTTCGGATTCCCATATCAAATTCAAATTCAATTCGAATAGGGATGCGATCATCGAACGGGCGGTTAGTGCTGTGGCCTATGCCAAAACATTTGTTGAGGATGTGGAGTTTTATGCGGAAGATGCCGGTCGCACAGACAACGATTTTTTGGCAAAAATATGTGAAGCGGTAGTCAAAGCTGGAGCCACTGTGCTGAACATACCGGATACTACAGGGTATTGCCTTCCTGAGGAGTACGGGGCAAAAATGAAATACTTAAAAGAAAATATAAAAGGCATTCACAAGGCAACCTTATCTTGCCACTGCCACAATGACCTTGGTTTGGCCACCGCCAACTCCATTGCCGGGGCTATCAATGGTGCCCGCCAAATTGAATGCACAATCAATGGTATTGGCGAACGTGCGGGTAATACTTCCTTAGAAGAAGTGGTTATGATCCTACGTCAACACCCAACCTTAAATCTAGACACCAATATAAATAGTAAATTACTCTACCCTACCAGTCAGATGGTTTCTCGGGAAATGGGAGTTGTTATACAACCCAACAAAGCAGTTGTCGGGGCAAACGCCTTCTCGCACAGTTCTGGAATTCATCAAGATGGCGTTATAAAAAATAGGGAAACCTATGAAATAATTGACCCGGCCGATGTCGGTGTTAACGAATCTTCAATAGTCCTTACCGCCAGAAGTGGCCGCGCCGCTTTGGCTTATAGATCAAAACTGGTTGGTTACGAATTGACAAAACTTCAATTGGATGCAGTTTACAAAGAGTTTTTAGAATATGCAGACCGTAAGAAAGTGGTAGTAGACAAAGACATTCATGAAATTGTTGAGCGTTCTGAAATACACATTCAAAGTTTCTCTTAATGCAGTTACGGATAGCTATTTTAGGGGGTGATGGTGTTGGTCCCGAGGTAACGGCACAAGCAGTTAAATGTTTAAAAGCTGTTGGTGAAACGTTCCACCATGATTTTCGTTTTTCGAAAGCCCTTATTGGAAACGCCGCCATTAAGGAATCAGGCAATTCCCTTCCGGCCGAGACACTTGAAATTTGTGCAAATTCAGACGCTATCCTATTAGGCGCGCTGGATAGCGGCCGCGATGCCGAAAACAGTAATGAAGGCGCCCAACAAAGTTTGGGGCGATTGCGCAGAGAACTTGGGTTATTTGCAAACATAAGGCCGGTAAAACTATTTTCGGGAATTACCACTAATTCCCCTTTTGCCAAAGATCTTGCGGACAAAGTGGATTTTCACATTTATCGGGAGCAACTAGGAGGACTTTACAATGGTAAAAGTAGTGTTGATACAACTACGAATGTTGCCATTGACAGTTGCACATATTCAGAAAAGGAAATAAGTCGTATTGCCCATTTAGCCTTTAAGGCTGCTAAAAGGCGACGCAAAAAATTAACCCTTGTAGATAAAGCCAATATTTTGGAAACATCAAAACTCTGGCGATCTACTGTAAAAACGATAGCCAGTAGTTATCCTGATGTGACTTTAGAATGTATGGAAATCGACAATGCTGTCGTACGCCTGACTTTGGACCCTTCAAATTTTGATATCATATTGACCGACGCGATGTTCGGCGATGTGCTTTCGGGCCAGGGCAGTATTCTTTTGGGAGCACAGGGACTTTTACCCTCGGCTTCCCTTGGGGAATACCATTGTATGTTTAAACCAACACATGGCGCCCTTCCTGAGGAAAAGGGAAAAAACGCTATTAATCCTGCAGCATCGATTTTTAGTACCGTAATGCTTCTGGAAAAATTCGGGCTTAAAGAAGAATCACAAGCTGTATTCGCCTCTGTTCGTAAGGCTTTTACGAAAAAAATAATTGTTCCCGATGTTTTAGGCAGTCGAAAATATGGAACTGATTATGTAGGTGATTTTATCGCCAATAACATTACCGATGCCGATGTAGACCTGAATATTAATGATGAAAATATCGGATTGGGTAAATCCACGATTATTTAATCCATGCTTTTGTCGGCAGTTATTGCCAGAGCGGCTATTCCGCCAATAATTCCTTTACAAAATTATCAAATTCCTTTTTGAATTTCTCATACTTCTCTCCAGTGGCAGGACCATTGAATCCAGTGTGTATTTTCCGGACTTCCCCTTTCTTATCTATAAAAATGGTGGTGGGGTAAGACAGCACGTGATTTAACATAGGAAGTTTTTTTTGTGCTTCTCCCTTATCAGAGGTACCATATTGGGCTAGTAAAAATGGGTAGGTTACCCCTATTCTATCTTTTAACCTTTTAATACTGCTAAAAGCTTTTTCTTTGGTCTTGGCATATTCAAAAGCCAAGGCGATTATCTCTAAATCGCTGTTTTGGTTTTCTTTTAAGTAGTCGGTATAAAATTTTGTTTCATCCAAACAATTAGGACACCAAGAACCCATAATCTGTACCAGGACCACTTTGTCCTCATAACGCTTGTCGCTCAAGGAAACCATATTTTCTTTGGCATCGGGAAACTCAAAAGCCAATTTATCATAGCCCTTTTTCAGGAAGGTGAGCGAATCGGCACTGGGAAGGTAAAAAGATTCGTTCCGTTTTGCTGTAAATGGTTCTTTCGAATGATTGCCAGAGTAAAACATCCCATTTAAAGTACTATCGGTAACTTTTGCGGTGAACAAAAAAGCGTGAGCCCCATCAAAAGCTGAAATTTTGAGGGAATCCCCGTCTACAACACCATCTAGGTAACGATAATCGCCCGTAGTAGTTTCAAAGGTGCCATTTACTTTATTATTGTTCTGGGTAAAAATGCCTTTGGCAATATATGCATCCTCTTGACCGGGATTAAATTTCGTTTCCCAAATTCCTGTAACGTTATTATCCGATGTTCCTTTGGTATCAAATCGCGTTGGCTCACCAAAAACTGCGATAAACGGTGCAATACGATCTAGACTTTCCTTTATAAACATTCCGTTAATGCTATTTTGGGTAAATTTTCCTGCCAAAAACCCTTCAAAAACGGGGGGGTTGAGTATGATAGAGTCTTTAAAAACCTTAATCTCATCGACCAAAATCACTTCATCAGCATTATATATTTCCATGCTATACGTCCCCAAATCCGATTTGGTAAGTTGAAAATTGAAAGGCAAAACCTGGCCATCCATTACCTCCAATTCTGCGCGCCAAATCCCCTCTAAAGGTTCAACCGGTTCCGGATTTTTACAACCCGAAAGAATTCCAATTAAAAGCAGTAATGTTAGATAATTTTTCATGGGGATAGTTTTAGAAAACTTCTTGAGTTCCTAGTAAGAATCGAAATAACGATTAAAAACTTACAATAAAAAATTAAAAACAAAACAGAAGTAATGCGGTTGACTAACTAAACGCATTGTTTTATCTTTACCCGCTTTAATACTGACCAATGAAGATATCCTATAACTGGTTAAAACAGTTTCTCAAAATAGATTGGGAGGCCAATAAAACGGCTGAACTTTTAACTGACCTTGGTCTTGAGGTCGAAGGAATTTCGTCTTTCGAATCTGTCAAAGGAAATCTTGAAGGGGTTGTAGTTGGCCATGTACTCAGCTGTGAAAAACACCCCAACGCCGATAAGCTTAAACTTGCCATTGTGGATATTGGTTTAGAAGGTGCCGTGCAAATCGTCTGTGGGGCGCCAAATGTTGCAAAGGGGCAAAAAGTACCTGTAGCGACTATTGGGACTACCCTGTACACAAAAGCAGGTGAGGCATGGACCATTAAAAAAGGAAAAATACGTGGTGAGGAAAGTCATGGGATGATATGTGCCGAAGATGAACTGGGGCTAGGCAAAGGTCATGATGGTATTTTGGTTTTAGACAATTCTTTACAAGCCGGAACCCCCTGTTCAGAAATTTTTGAAATAGAGAAGGACGAAGTTTTCGAAATTGGACTTACCCCCAATCGTGCGGATGCCATGAGCCATTTTGGTGTTGCCAGAGATTTAAAGGCTGGACTTCAACAAAAGGAAATCAATTTAGAATTGATAACACCCTCCGTTAGCAAGTTTCACGTAGACAACCGGTCATTAAAATTTGAAGTGGTCGTTGAAGAAACTGAACTGGCACCGCGTTATTGCGGGATAACGCTAAGTAATTTAATCGTTCAGCCTTCTCCAGATTGGTTGAAGAATAGATTATCTGCAATAGGCATTACCCCTAAAAACAACTTGGTAGATGCTACCAATTACGTTTTACATGAATTGGGTCAGCCTATGCACGCCTTTGATGCCGATAGGGTATTCGGTAAAAAAATTGTGGTCAAAACACTGCCGGCGGGTACAAAATTCATGACCTTAGACGGGGAAGAACGCGAGCTTCATGAAGATGATCTAATGATTTGTGATGCCGAAAAACCCATGTGTATCGCTGGCGTCTTTGGTGGGATCAATACTGGAGTAACCGAGGACACTACCGCTATATTTTTAGAAAGTGCCTACTTCGACTCCGTATCAATTCGAAAAACGGCAAAACGGCATGGATTGAACACAGATGCCTCTTTTCGTTTTGAACGCGGTATTGATATTGAAAATGTAGAATATGCCTTGAAGAGGGCGGCTTTATTAATTAAGGAAATCGCCGGCGGGAACATAACTTCAGATATTACCGATTGGTACCCCAAAAAGAGCCAGGACCATCAGGTGTTCCTTTCGTTTGAAAAAACGAATAAATTGGTTGGTCAGGAAATACCACGGGACACCATCAAATCTATCTTGTCATCCTTGGAAATCAAGGTCAACAATATCACTGAAACAGGCTTGGGCCTGACTATCCCGTCATATCGGGTAGATGTGGTACGCGAGGTAGATGTTATCGAAGAAATTCTTCGTGTATACGGGTACAATAACATTGCTTTTCAAAAAAAACTGAATGCTTCTATCGCCAATAGCTCTAAATTGGAAGATTATAAATTACAGACGATAATAGGCAATCAATTGGCGGCGTCGGGCTTTTTCGAGATTATGACCAATAGTCTTACATCTCCAGAATACTTCGGATATATTGATGATTTAGGCGACAAGGAGTCCGTTATAATGTTGAACCCACTGAGCAATGACCTTTCGGTTATGAGGCAATCAATGCTTTTTAATGGGTTGGAAGCCTTATCATACAATATCAATAGGAAGAAGCAAAATCTAAAGTTTTTCGAATTCGGAAAGACCTACCACCAGTATGCGGCCGAGAGAAAAGAAAAAAAGCACCTCACAATAATGGTTACTGGAAATCGCGCGGAGGATAGCTGGGCCATAGAAAAACGGCAGTCAGATTTCTTTTATTTGAAGTCAATTGTTCAAAACACCTTCTCTAGGTTGGGTATTAAAACATCACAAACCTTTCCTCTCTCCAACACCTTTTTTTCAGAAGGTATTGGTCTGGGTATCAAGAAAAAAGTTTTGGTGGAGTTTGGTATCCTCAAGAAATCGATCACCAAAAAATTCGACATTAAGCAAGAAGTACTCTATGCAGATTTCGATTGGGACGGTATTGTCGAACTACTAGGAAAAAATGAAATTGTGTTCAAGGATATTCCAAAATATCCGGAAGTAAAACGTGATTTTGCCCTGTTATTAAACGATTCTGTAAGTTTTAAAGAAGTTCATGAGCTGGCCGTACAAACAGAAAAGAAGTTTTTAAAAAACGTCAATCTCTTCGATGTTTATACCGGCAGTAAACTACCGGATGGTAAGAAATCCTATGCCGTTAGCTTTACACTGCAGGACGATAAAAACACCCTTACCGATAAGCAAATCGATAAGATTATGGCAAAATTACAACGGCGTTATGAAAAAGAACTGCAGGCCGAATTACGATAATCACTATAGTTTTCCTGGCAGGAACACACTATCTATTTCATGAATTACACCGTTGCGTTGCGTGGAATCCGCGATGGTAATCTTGGCTGTATGGCCATTGCTATCTGTTAACACGATATCAATACCACTCATAGTGGCCACAAGCTCCTCTCCCTGTACTGTTGTGAAAGATGCTCTACCTTTACCCCTGCACATGGCTTTTAAGATCTTTGATGCCGAAAAGTTACCAGCTATTATGTGGTAGGTCAGCAGGGTTTTTAAATTTTTCTTGTTCTCCGGCCGAAGAAGCTCGTCTACTTTTTCGTTGGTTAGCTTTTCAAAAGCAACATCGGAAGGTGCGAAAACTGTAAAGGGACCTTCAGCATCCAATATTTCTTCCATTTCGGCCGCCTCAATTGCGGCTAGAAGCGTTGTGTGGTTTTCCGAGTTGGCGGTATTCGTTACTATGGTCTCCTGCGGATTCATTTGCAGGGGTTCAGTATTGCTTTTTTGCGAGAAAATAAAAGTTGAAAATAGGAATAGGGATACGGCTATGGGGCGTGCCATGTATTTCATAAGTGTCAGTTTTTGGTAATTATATGGGACAAAGTATCGACGAACGGTTAAATTCACCGTTAAATTACAACTAATTATAGGTTCCGCATGTTAATGAAAATGACCGTTGATAGAAATTAACAAAATATTAACAAATAAAGGTTCTAACAGATTTTCCAAATTGAATTTCTTAACTTTGAGAGACCATAAAAAAAGAAGTGTTTTTAAAGACGACCAACATAGAGGAGAAGTTGAAAAGACTAAAGGTCAGTGATGAGGAAGGCGAAAATATTTTGCGTACCGTTCGCTTTATTTTGGAAAAAGATTCTAAAAAACGGTTAAGAATTGAAGAAAATCTTACCAACAACTCCCCTCTTGCTGCCAATGCATTTGTTTTTGATTTGTTGGACACCGGTAAAATCTACCATATTAATCAAATAAAGAAAACTTGCATTGACTACCGTCTGCGTTTTTTAGATTCCAAGTACTTTAAAGGGGATATTCCGCAAGAAGCAGTTTCTAAAATAAAGCAAATGGAAGAGGCCCATAATACCGAGATACATGGGTTTAAAATTCTTGCCCCTTCAAAGTTATTTAAACTTAAAGACAAAGACGATCCACTTCTTTTCGCTCCCATCGGCAATGATTACTTTTATCTCATTCATAAATGGGGCAATGACCTCCATCCGTTGCGCAAGCTTCTTGTATGGCCGTTTAAGAATATCATCAATCTTGCAATTTTGGTGCTATTGATCAGTTACCTGTGCACGGCCCTGATACCATCGGGCCTCTTTGCTAAATCAAATTCCGGAGCAGAACAAATAATTGTTTTTTTCTTTATGTTCAAGAGTGTTGCCGCGGTTGTGATATTCTACTGGGTTGCCTTAGGTAAGAATTTCAATCCCGCCATCTGGAAAAGCAAATACCTCAAGGCTTGATTCCTTTTCAGTAGCGGGTTTAATACTATGTCCCGAAACTATTTCACAATAATGTTGACAGGAATGCCATCTACATCAATATTATCAATAACAGCCGGGGTAGCTCCCGTACGTACTCGAAGAAGTCCGCCTTTATCTGCACCTATCTTCTTATATCCGATAAGCATGTATGAATTTTTATCATCGTACCCGACTGCAGAAGTCGTCTCAATCTCATATTCAAAATCACGTTCGGCCTTGGTTAAAAAATTCTCGTAAGGATAGAGTGTTGTCAAATTCCCAGCAAAATCAAACGCTGCCGGTATCAAAGGATATGAACTAAACTCCCCCGGAGGTCTTTCATAATACATCTTGCCCAAGGCATCAAAATTATTCATATTCGAGCTAACGAATTCCGGCTCTTTCCCCGACTGATAGTTCACATAGGTAGGGGCAAATGTTTCACTATTCAACAATGTATGCAACTGATTATAACCTATAATAAGATTATTATCTATGTGTCTAAAGAGTTTCTGGGCATCAAAGCCTAAATTTAGCTCAATCAGTTCACTATTGGTCTGACCATCAATAACCGTTAGGTAATTTTCATCACTAACTTGATTATCTAGGGTCAGCACAAACAATCTATTATTTGTAAATTCCATATGTACCGGCTTTTTAGACAGCGGAATATCAATAAAATCAGTCGTGCCGTTTAGGTCAACCACTCTTACAAAATATTCGCTTGCTGCATTCAAGGGGGTAAGACCGTAGGCCACATATGCAGTATCACCAGCGTGCGCAACCGCATAGGGGGTGAGATTGCAATCTCCCAAATCGGAAAACAGTGTTGCACTTTTAGATGTTTCATCCCCAAAATTGAACCTGAGCAAAGTTCCGCTGCAGTTTCCGGTTCTGTTATAAAAAGAAAAAACCGAACCATTCTTAAAACTAAGGGTTGGGATAATAGTCTCGGCAAACTTACTTTCAGCCGAACTAAAGGTCACCACATCAGCGTCCGCATTTAGGAGTACTCCTTTAAAATCCAGTGGCGATTGTACCAAAAGTGTATAATCCGAATCGCCCCCAGGAATGGGATTCGTACCGTCATTACCGTCTTCATTTTTTTCGCAGGAAAGCACAAAAGTGCATACCAAGAGCAAGCAAAGGTATTTGTAGGTTTTCATAATGTGGAGATTTGGGTTTCTCTAAATTTACACGGGAACCGCGTACATTTTGTTTCGCAGCTCCTTAATTGCCTTTTCAGACATGTATTCATCAAACGTCAAATGTCTGTCAATGTTGCCTTTAGGGGTCAATTCTATAATGCGATCGGCCACTGTTTGTGCAAACTCATGATCATGGGTAGTAAAAAGAACGGTTCCCTTGAAATTTTTGAGTGAGTTGTTGAAAGCGGTGATACTCTCTAAATCCAAGTGATTGGTAGGTTCATCCAACATCAGGACATTAGCTCGAATCATCATCATTCTACTCAGCATACACCTAACTTTTTCACCTCCAGAAAGTACGGTGCATTTTTTAAGGGCTTCCTCGCCACTAAAGAGCATTTTACCCAAAAAACCGCGAATATGAACTTCTTCACGTTCTTCCTCGGTTTTTGCCCATTGCCTGAGCCAATCAACAAGGTTTATATTTTGACTAAAGAAATTGGAATTATCTGCCGGCAAATAGGATTGTGAAGTCGTAACCCCCCATTTAAAATTGCCCGCATCGGCCTTCTTATTATTATTTATAATCTCATAAAAGGCACTGGTCGCCCTGGAATCTCTAGAGATAATCGCCACCTTATCCCCTTTTGACAAATTAATATTCACATTTTGAAACAACAGGTCACCATCCTCAGAGGTGGCTGACAAGCCCTCAACGCCTAAAATCTGGTCACCGGCCTCTCGTTCACGCTCAAAAATGATTGCTGGGTATCTTCGGCTCGAGGGTTTGATATCTTCGATTTTCAGTTTAGAAAGCATTTTCTTTCTACTGGTCGCCTGTTTACTTTTAGCAACATTGGCGCTAAAACGCATGATAAATTCCTGAAGCTCCTTGGCTTTTTCCTCGGCCTTTTTATTCTGTTGTGCGCGTTGTCGAGCGGCGAGCTGACTACTTTCGTACCAGAAAGTATAGTTGCCACTGTACAGGTTCATTTTACCAAAATCAATATCCCCGATATGGGTACAGACCGAGTCTAAAAAATGGCGGTCGTGCGATACCACGATTACAGTATTATCATAATCGCCCAAAAAACGCTCTAACCAGCTGATCGTTTCATAATCCAGATCATTGGTGGGCTCATCCATAACCAGTACATCGGGATTTCCAAAAAGCGCTTGTGCCAATAAAACACGTACTTTCAATTTAGAATCCATGTCACCCATTGCAGTATAGTGCAGGTCTTCGGTAATTCCTAAATTTGATAGCAGGGCGGCGGCATCGCTATCGGCGTTCCATCCGTTCATTTCTTCGAACTTCACCTGCAACTCCCCTATCCTATCGGCATTCTCGTCGGAATAGTCGGCATATAGGGCATCAATCTCTTGTTTTATGGCAAAAAGGTCCTTATTACCCATGACAACAGCTTCTAATACCGTTGATTCGTCATAGGCGTTGTGGTCCTGCTCTAAAATCGACATTCGTTTCCCCGGTTCTAAATGCACATGGCCTGAAGTGGGTTCTATCTGCCCCGACAAAATTCTTAAAAAAGTAGATTTTCCCGCTCCGTTGGCCCCTATGACCCCATAACAATTTCCTTGGGTAAAAGAGACATTTACCTCGTCGAATAAAATCCTTTTTCCGAATTGCACCGACAAATTTGAAACCGACAACATACCTTCTTCTTTTTAAAATTCGTGCAAAAATAAGCAAATTAATAGGTCTGGACCAATAAACTTGGATTGTAGCCGTCTTATCGAAAGATTAACGCAATCGCCTAACTTTTAACGCTGTATTAACAGCAGGCAGCCCTTTGCTTACTTAATTTTGGGTCATCTAATAAGCAAGTCATATATGATAAGAGTTTTACTTTATCTACTTCTTATTTTAATATTTGGATGCACTTCCCAGGAAAAAAATTCCCCCAGCGTTTTTTTTGCCGGTGAGATTGTTAACCCAACAAGTGACAATGTTGTCCTGTTTAAGGGCGATAAGGTTATCGATTCCGCTTTGCTGGATAAGGACAATCGATTCTCATTTAAATTTGATTCCATTTCCGAAGGACTATATCATTTTGGTCATTCGCCAGAGCACCAGTATGTTTATATTGAAGAAGGGGATAGTTTAATGATTCGTCTCAACACAATGGATTTTGATGAATCTTTGGTTTTCTCTGGGCAAGGATCGGAGGTTAATAATTTTTTGTTGGAGCTTTTTCTGGCCAGTGAGGAAGAATATGATGAAATCAATTCTTGGTATGAGTTAGAGGCTGAGGATTTTTTGAAAAAAATAGATGCACTACAGGAATCAAAATTAAATCTTTTAGAAGATCATATTAAAGAGGGTATCCTTTCCGGGAATCAACAAAATTTGGCCAAAGCCAGTATCACATACAGTTATAATACGTATCGTGAACAATATCCTTTCAAACACGGAAAGTATACGGAGCATGGGGTTCATGAAAAATTACCGGCAAATTTCTATGACTATCGCAAGCAGGTTGATTATGGTAACAAGCACCTCACCTACTTGCGCCCTTACTATGAATTTATGGTAAACCATATTCAGAACCTTTCCTTTATGGATTGTACCTCCGCCTGCCAAATCATGAAAAATGAGGTTCAGAACCAGTTGCACTTTAATGAACATAAATTGGAATTGATCAATAAACTTGTTACCGATAAAGAACTGAAGGACAATCTCTTTCGTCATGTAGCTTTCAATTACCTGTTAAAGGTTCAGGATTGTTCGCAGAACAATAAACATTTTATTGCCAAGTTTCATGAGCTCTCTATGAACAATAGGCATTTAGATGAGATAGATGAACTCTATGAGGGCATCGAGAGTATTCAGCCACAAAAATCGATTCCCGATGTACAGGTCGTAAATCTAAAAGGGGAAAAAGTATCGCTTAGGCAAATCGCAAAAGAAGGGAAAACGGTATTTTATTTTTGGTCGGGGGTTGATAAAAAACATTTTGATAATATTAGGAAACGGGTCCTCAAACTTACCGAGGAAAAACCTGAATACCGTTATGTTGGTATTAATATGAAGACCAGCGAGGCCAATTGGAAAGGGATGCTGAAAAATTCCGGATTAGACGAAGGTTTGCAATACAGGGCAAATGACTTTAAGGAATTGACCAAGTCTCTTATTATCTACCCGGAGAACAAATGTGTTATCACCGAAGATGCCCGCATTGTAGATGCGTTCTCCAATCTTTATGCTTCTTCCTTCAAGTAAGAAAAGGTAAAAGGCCCGCAAACGGGGCCTTTAAACAATTTTACTTTCCTTGAATTTTTAGTTGCCTTTTTTATAATCGGCAAGGAATTTGGCCAAACCAATATCCGTTAGGGGATGTTTGAGCAAGCCTTCTATTGAAGACAAGGGTCCCGTCATAACGTCGGCGCCTATTTTCGAACAATCGATAACATGCATTGTATGTCGTATTGAGGCTGCAAGAATCTGTGTTTCAAAAGCGTAATTATCATAAATATGACGGATTTCGGCGATAAGGTTCAATCCGTCTGTAGAGATGTCATCCAATCTACCGATAAAGGGCGACACATAAGTGGCTCCCGCCTTCGCTGCCAATATAGCTTGTCCCGGTGAAAAGACCAAGGTACAATTGGTGCGTATTCCCTTGTCCGAAAAATATTTTAATGCCTTCACACCATCTTTGATCATAGGTACTTTTACCACAATCTGCTCATGCAATTCGGCAAGTTCCTCCCCTTCTTTAACCATGGCTCTGAACTCGGTAGCAATAACCTCTGCCGATACGTCGCCGTCTACGATCTTACAGATATCCACATAGTGTTTTAGAATGTTGTTTCTTCCGGTAATACCTTCCTTTGCCATTAAGGACGGGTTGGTCGTAACCCCATCTAAAACCCCCAAGGCTTGAGCTTCACGAATCTGTTCTAAATTGGCCGTATCGATAAAAAATTTCATGCGTCTAGTTTATTAAATGAAAAAATAATTATTGAATGTGTTTTGAGTTCATTAATGCGTTTCCCCAGAATGTATTTTGAGATGCAATTGTGGTAAAACTACAATTTAAAATGCTTTAATAATAGTTTCTCAAATACTTTCTGTGGTAGTACATTCTTAAGCCAAATGGAGCGCTTTTGAGATGGTGATCCCACCTTGTAACTGACCTTTGGATTTTTGGCATTGATGATTTTATGCACCATTTTGGCTACATCAATGGGGTCTCCCCCTTCATTTACACTGTCGTTTATCTGCTTTAAGGAAGCACTGTAATTCTTATAATACGGGGATTGCGTTTCGGCCGGCGCATGAAACCTTCCTGCCGCAATATTTGTGGCAAAGTCGCCAGGAGCAAGATTGGTCACCTGCACCCCAAAACCCTTGACTTCCATTCGCAACGCCTCGGTAACGATTTCCAAGGCCCCTTTTGTGGCGGAATAAACCCCTCTAAAAGGCAAACCCATATACCCGGCAATAGAGGTTACATTGATAATAAGACCCTGTCGCTGTTTCCGCATTTGGGGGAGAACCGCTTTCGCCACTTCCAACGGACCCTGAAAATTAACGGCGAAGGCATTTGAAATTGCTTCCCGCGGCGTTTCCTCAACCGCGCCGGTAATCCCTACCCCGGCATTGTTCACCAAAACATCTATCTTACCCTCTAGTGAAATCAGCTCCTGAACTGCATTGGATATGGTTTCTGGATGGCGTACATCAAGTTCCAATAAGGGAAAGGCGTCAAAATCGGGATACTTACTCTTGTCCCTAGTCGTACCATAGACCATATACCCCTTTAATTTTAGATAGGTGCCTATTGATTTTCCGATTCCAGAAGACCCACCGGTAATAAGAACTACTTTATTTTGCATAGGGTTGCAAATTAGTGAAAGTCGTTCAATTTATCGAGGTTCTAAAAATTATAATGCATCATCTCTAGAGCTACTTTAAAAACCACCTGCCCGACAAAATCGCCCCACTCCAAGGCACTTATATTGGTGGCAACAAAAAAGGTCTTCCAGTATTGGAAAACCTTTTTTAAGATTGTTTATAGTTCTTTACTATTCCTAGAAACTCTCCACTTCATCCTGAAGTTCTTGATCCCAAATGAATTCCATATCAAAATCTCCATCTGGTTTTAAGGAAAAAACAGCTCTATTCCATTTGTTTTTTGGATTCTCGCCGATTATTTCCTTCAGTCTTAAAACTTTTTTCGCCCCTTGAAAACCCATTTTAAGGGATAAGCTCTTTCGTTCATTTTCAAGACTAACAAAATAGCCATAGGTTTTTACATTATTTCCTATGCTATCTAAGTTTACCTTGGCCTCTAACCAATCCTCAGAAATAGAATCAACTATTTTTTGTCCTATAAAGGCATAAATATCTCTAACTGTTTCCATTCTACTAATTTATAAAAACTTCTTCAACTTCAATAATATTATCCCCATCTTTGATGGTATAATTGACCTCTTGTCCAACTGGACGTTTTGATGCTCCCTCATAAATGTTTTCAATACTTACATCAACTTCCTTGCCATCTTTTAGTGCTTTTTGCCAATCATTTTCCATTTTCTTAT
Organism: Aggregatimonas sp.; assembly: GCA_965238025.1. GTDB lineage: Bacteria > Bacteroidota > Bacteroidia > Flavobacteriales > Flavobacteriaceae > Pelagihabitans. The sequence continues at coordinate 3,542,498 of OZ250162.1, forward strand.
ACGCACTTTGATTCAAGCTTCCCTTCTGCGGCACATAGTTTATTTGTTCCCCAGGGCCATAAAAACGATCACCTATTAAATGACCACCTTGATCACCGTCAATACCATCTTTGATTTTTACAGATTTTCCTTGTTGATATGTATTTCTTCCTCTTTCATTAAGCTCCAATTTTCCACTTACCTTTTTTACCCTACCTAGCTCATCAGTTTCATACAAATAGCCATCTACGTCATATTTGGTATTTGGTTTTAAATCACTATTGAGCTCTTTATTCCAACCTTCTCCTTTTTTTCCACCTTTATTGTAAACAACATCCCCCAACTCCTCTGGCACAGGTGGTAGTTTGGTACCATCTGAGATATCTTCGAGTTTATCTGCCGCTTTTGCGGCATCACTCAAGTCTTCCAATTTATCCACGGCTTTGGCAACGTCTACCACCTTATCGGCAGCTTTTACCGCGGTAAGTGCTGCAGCACCACCCGCGGTGCCAACTTCTAAGGCAATCTCAAAGACCACTTGCCCGGCAAAGTCGCCCCATTCTTCGGCGCTCATATTGGCGGCCTTGTCCATTAACTTATCGAACATTTCCGCATTTTCGACCTGGGCGGCTGCGTAATCGTTTGGGTTCGTCAAGGCATTTACAGCTGAATTGCGATAGGCCCAGGTACCCGCTTTTTTGGCCAGATTACCAATGGCCTTGGCGGTCTTGATATCGTTTTGAATGAGCTCTGCATAGCCGACCGGATCGGTCAGCATAAAAATAGGGTTGTGTTTTCCAGCCCAAATGGCAAGATCTACAACTCCGGTGACCGTACCCTTTAACCCTTTCCAAAGGCCCTTGCCAAAACCTTTGGTGAAGTCCCAGGCCTTGCCCCAAAAGCCCTTTTCTTCAGCAGGTAGGGAGGCCATGGCATCGGCCAAGGAATAGAATATCTTGATCTTCCCACCTAAAGTACAGGGCAGTTCGCTGTTTTCCAACAATAGTTCGTTACCCCCAACGGTAATTTTATCGGTAACATTGGTCCAATCGGTAACCGGGGCGGTGCAGGGCGACCCATTGGCGGCAGCACAAGCTCCGAAAGGTTCAAAGTTGACAACCAGTGCCTTATCAACCTTGGTACACATCTTTTCACCATAGAGCCAGGTCTCCGTATAGGAAAGGGTCTTGAGCTGCGAGGGTTTTACCCCTTTATCGCAGACGAGGTACACATCTTCCGGAACATATTTTTTTCCGCTCATGTGCCTTTTTTTTGAGGGGTTACACGTACAATCTGCTCAAAAGAAAACAAAGCTTCTACCCGAACCCCGAGCATTTGCCCTGCATGGGTAATGCCATGGTACTTATCTAGGTCATAGGTCTCCATATAATCGGCAGAAACCCTGGCAGCCAATTTCATATTATCTGTCAGGTTCCTAAAAAATTTTCGGGCGGTATAATGATCAAATTCATCTGAATTTAGAGCCCCCCGCCGCAACAATTGCGCTTTATGGTTTATCGTGTTTCGTTTTTTTAAGGTAGTCGTCAGCTTCAAGGGTAAGGACACCCCACCAAGAAAATCGGTAAATTCTTTGTGCTGTATACAGTTCTCACCTTCCTCGGACAGTTTATTATAAATAGGCGGAAAAAAAAGCGTACCTATTTCGGATTCTATAAAGTTCGTGGTAAAAGCCTCATTATCCGTTACCAGCCGATCGGTACCGGAAATAGCCTCGGAAAGACCTTCATGACCCTTATATTTTTTCTGGAACTCTTTCCGGTGGTTTTCCCATTTGTCCTTTATAGGCCTTAGGTTGAGAATCCTAATTGGTTTCCCATTGAAATCAGTTTGTATGGTAAGTTCTTTTTGTAAAAAGGCAAGATCGTCTTGCATACCACGAATACCTTCGGTATTACTTTGTTGCCGTCGTAGCACCATAAGATCAAAAACATATCCTTTGTCATTCTTGCCCGCAAGGACTTTTTTGACCTCGGCCTTGATAAAGTTTTCATTGGCTACCCCTCCTAAAACCGTTCGTTGGCGAACGTCCATCGTATAGATTTGCCAAATATTGGTTCCCGTTGGTGTCAATGCCTCCTTTACCTGCATAGCCTATCCTTGATTTATTTCTACCTTACCTCCAGATACCTTCGTCTTTCCTCCTCCATGGGCCTTCAGTTCATTACCTGCGGTAATGGCAATGGCATCGCTGTCTACTTTTGCAGTTGTTTTTGCGGTGATTCCGACCCCTGCATTGCTACTTTGCATACTTACGTTCTCCTTGCTCGTAATGCTCATGGTAGCATCGGTACTCTCCATTGTCGTAGCCTCTTTTGATTTTATGGCAATGGTGGCCTCTTTCGAAGTCATGGTAATCGCATTTTTTGCATTAATATCAATGGTATTGGCATTTAACGACAAATTCGCCGGGGCGGTAATGCTGATACTGCTGTCCTTTGTATTGAGAAAGATCTTATTGCTGTTCTTATCGGTGATGGTTATGGATTCTTCCCCCTCGGTATCATTGAGTTCGATCAGGTGCCCACTCCGGGTCTTGATCGCCTTGATGTTGTTATCGGCATCATAGAAATCACTTTTGGCGGCGGTATTAAAGCCTGCACTGAGTACAAATGGTTTTTCCGGGTTGTCGCCCTCGAAACCAACGAGTACTTCTTCGTCCTTTTCGGGGATGAAATAGAAACCCTTGCCACTGCCCGAATAAGGGGTGGCCATCTTTATCCAAGGGGTACTGGTACCCTTTGCCTTTTGCCAGGGGAACTGTACCTTGATCCTACCGAGCCCGTCAGGGTCGGCATTGTCCAACACCCAACCCCGTTGCGCGCCCGCATGGGGAACGCTGAAACTATCGGAATACGGCAAATGTTCACTACCCTGCGACACCCCCTCGAACTCGTTGCGGTACTGCCCGCTATGGTCGAAACGGTGTACGATCTTCACGATATCATAGGAGCCATAGGGGTCCTTTTTCTTTTGGTCCGAGAAATTGAGCCCCTCCAACGAAAGGGTGTCCCCGATACGCAGATCCGTAAGCTCGGAGGTGCCCGAGGCGACCACCATCCCGGCCGATCTGCCCAAAGTGTTCACCTTGGTGGCGGTATCCAGGCCGCCCTGGGCACTGTATTCGTGTTGGCCCACCGTATAGTCATAGTTCCCCTTCTTGGAGAACACCGAATCCGATTCCCCCTTTACACGGTCCAGATAGGGGTGCGACGAGCTGGGGGAATGTGCCGAGGACTCCGCCTCGAGCAGGGTCTCGTTCACCCAGTCATGGCCCTTGACCCCAAAGGACTGTTCCCTAAGGGAGGTAGAGAGGTTGAAGGCCAGGACGTCCACCCCGACGGTGCCCTGTACCTGTTTGTCGCCCGTACGCCCGATGCAGAGTTCGCTGCCGTTATGGTAGAGCCATACCCCGTAGCGGCTGCAAAGGCGCTGCAGAAACGAAAGGTCGCTCTCATTGTACTGTACCGTATAGGGGAGCTTTACATCGGTGCCCTTGCCCATGGCGCTCTTCAGGTGTTCCCCGGAATGGCCGCCTACCGTATCGTTGGCCACCTGCGAGAGGGCCGTGCCCTCGTCGTAGCTGAAACATTGTACCGAATTCGCCAGGAGCACCCCCGGTCCATGGCCCGAGAGGACGATAAGGCCGGAGGCCCCCGTTCCCTTCTGGAAATCGACAGAGGTCACCACCCCCGAGAACTCCATATTGCCGTCGTCCAGCCCGATAGAGGCCTTCTTGCCCACAAAACCAAGGGCATTGTCCATTAGGGTACCCTCATAGCCCTCGGTGGCATGGGAGGGGAAGGTGATGCGGAAGGCACTGTGGCCCCCCACCGATTGTTCTACCGAAACGGTATATCCGGATTTCGGAAGGAACTCCTCCCCATTGACGATGAGCTTGATAGTGACGATCTTGGGCATGTGGGATAGTTTTAATAAGTTAAAATAGTCATATTTATACTACTTTACAAAAAGCAAAAACCTATTTCGATAAAATGCACAAAATATGTTTGAAAAAGGCGGTAAGTGGGGTGTTAGAAGGAGGATGTTGGATGTTGGATGTTGGATGTTGGATGTTGGATGATAATGAAAAACCAGCAACGAACAACCAAAAACCATTTCACTTTAGGGCACAAAAAAAAGGCAAGCTACCTACATCGCACCGCTACAACCATATACCCTTGCTGCGTTCCCACCCTGGGGGATTCTACGGGAGCTGGTCGTGTAGGACTTGCCCAAGCACAAAGATAATACCTTTTAAATCCTTTTCTAAAATTAAAAGGAACAAAAATTAGGGTTTAACATCTCGACTCCGCTCGATGTAAACATCCGACCCCGCTCAATATGACCTTATCTTAAAAACAATCATTTTATCTTTTAAAGTTAATGGATTAACTTGCCGATGATTTTGAGGTGGGAAGTACGAAGTCTTAGGTTGGAGGTCAATTAACAATAACGGACAACCAGCAACAAATAACAAAGAACAAATGAATACCATAAAATTTTTAACCCTTAATCTGCTCACCATCCTATTGGTTGCCTGCGGGGATATGGACAGGAACAAGGGCTCCCTTTTTAGCATTCAACTGGATGGTAAAAACTTTAAGCAACATGAAACCGTTGCCGTTTCCATTAAAAATAAGGGCAATAAAACCATCAACCACATAAGTTATTCCATAGATGGGAATCCGCTTATCCCGACCGATGGTAATCTTGTGCTGGATACCGAGCAGCTCGGGAACAAAACCCTTATGGCCAAGGTAGATTATGATGGCGGTTCTGAAGAAATTTCCAAACGAATAAAAATCTTTGCCCATACCGCTCCCGCGGTGTATACCTATGAAATCGTTAATGAATATCCACATGATACTAAGGCCTATACCCAGGGTTTGGAATTTCACGACGGGGTGCTCTATGAAAGTACCGGGAAAAAAGGACGTTCATCACTGCGGAAAGTCGATTATAAGACCGGTACCGTAGCGCAACAGGTAGACCTGGATAAGACCATTTTTGGTGAGGGCATTACCATTCTTAACGATAAGATATTTATGCTTTCCTGGCAGGCTAAGACCGGCTACATCTACAAACTTTCTGACTTGAGTAAGATCGACAACTTTCAATATGGCGAGAGTAAAGAAGGCTGGGGCCTGACCAACAATGGCAAAAAATTGATCAAGAGCGATGGCACGGAAAAAATCTGGTTTTTAAACCCCAATACCTTGATCGAGGAAGGGTTTATACAAACAGTAACCAACAAGTCTATCGTAAATAGTGCTAACGAACTGGAATATGTAGCTGGTAAAATATATGCCAATGTATATCAAAAGCCCAGCGTGATGATCATAGATGCCACCAGTGGCGCAATAGAGGGCGTTGTTAATTTTGGGGGACTCTTAAAAGAAATCGCCAAACACGAAAATTGGAGTGATACGGAACATGTGCTCAATGGTATTGCCTACCACCCTGAGCGAAAGACCTTTTTCGTGACCGGAAAGGAATGGGACAAATTGTTCGAGGTGAACATCGTTAAAAAGTAATGAACTCGTATTAATTTTTTGAATTAGAGCGAGAATTAATGATTTTGTGCTCATTTGAAGTTTTTTTTGAGTTACATAGCAGCGCTACGGAAGGAAAAAAAAGCAAAAAATGAGCGCAAAAGGATAATTTAATAGCCAATTGAAAAAGTTTATACGAGTTTAATATGGCAGGCTATCAAAAAACCATTACCGTAACCCAGGAAGACCTGGATGAACTGGCACATGTCAACAATGTACGCTACCTACAATGGATCCAGGATATTTCTAAGGAACACTGGCAAAAATTGGTGTCCGCCGACATACGGGAAACAATGGTCTGGGTGGTCATGCGCCACGAAATAGATTATAAAAATGCGGCGGTCTTGAACGACCTACTACATATTAAAACGCACATAAAGGAAAGTCGAGGGGCGATATCGGTACGGGTGGTTGAAATCAGGAATGACAAAACAAATGAGCTTATTGTACGTTCCAATACCAAGTGGTGTTTGCTCAATAGCAGTACCTTTAAACCCATTCGAATTCCTGAAAATATTATCGAGATTTTCGCAGGGACTAAGATTCAATAGAGAAAACTATTCGCATGCAGAAATTGCGCATACCTAATTATTGTTATACCGTACTCTTGGCGCTGACAGTGGTATTATGGAGCTCCTGTAGAAAAGATTTTGATTATGCCGCCAGTTCCGGAAATTTGGAATTCTCTCGGGATACCGTATTTCTTGACACTATTTTTTCCAATATTGGTAGCAGCACCTATACCCTAAAGGTCTATAACCGTTCAAAAGAGGATATTGAAATTCCCAGCATAGGGCTGGCGTCTGGCGAAAGCAGTGCCTACCGCCTTAATGTGGACGGTAGTGCGGGAAAAACATTTGAAAATATACCCCTACTGGCAGGGGACAGTCTTTTTATTTTTGTCGAGACCACCGTGGCTATTGGCGACAACGAAAATTCCTTTTTATATACCGATGCCCTACAATTTGATTCCGGGGCCAACTTACAGGAAGTACAGCTGGTAACCCTGGTAAAAGATGCGGTTTTTATCTTTCCGCCTACAGATGCGGAAGGCAATCCGGCAACATTGCTTTTGGGGTTGGATACCGAGGGTAATGAGGTTCGTGTTGAGGGCATTGAACTGACCGATAACCAGCTCGCTTTTACGAACGAAAAGCCCTATGTCATTTATGGGTATGCCGCGGTACCTGAAAACAGAACGCTGACCATGGAAGCAGGTACAAGGGTGCATTTTCACGAAAATTCAGGCATTTGGGTACAGCCCAATGCTTCTTTACAAATAAACGGGGCGTTGAGTTCGGATACCTTAGTGTTGGAAAAAGAAGTCATTTTTGAAGGAGATCGTTTAGAACCGGAATTCGATGCGATTTCCGGGCAATGGGGAGCCGTTTGGCTTTCGCCAGGAAGCACAAATAATGTTATAAACCACCTAACACTTAAAAATGCTACGATCGGCTTGTTGGTAGAGGGTAACGAAACACCGACCAGCACTACCCTAACCCTAAAAAATTCGCGTGTTTATAACTCGGCCAGCGTAAACCTTTGGGCGAGGACCTCGAAGATCATAGGTGAAAATGTGGTACTAGGCGGTGCTGGAGCGGTGTCGCTATATTGCAATCTGGGGGGAGAGTATGCCTTTACCCACACCACTATCGCCAACTATTGGTCAGGGAGTTTTAGAACCGGGGAAGCCCTGCGTATCGATAATGAAATAGGCCTATCTTCAGGGCAAACCCTACAGGCCGACCTCGTAAATGCCGCTTTTACCAATTGCATTATTGATGGGAGTAGTTTTTCCGAACTTTCCCTCTTTAACAATGGGAGTAACAGCTTTAATTTTTCGTTTACCAACTGTATGCTACAGTACAATGAAGCCACCGAAGATCCTTTGTTCGATTTTACGAATACCCAATACTACAATGCTATTATTCTGAACGAAGATGCCAATTTTAAAGACCCCATCAAGAACGATTTTAGGATTGGGGCCGCTTCTTCTGCCATCGGAAAAGGCCAGCTCGAAGCTGCGTTACAGACCCCTTTTGATATTCTTGGTCAGGATCGCACGCTAATGCCGGATTTGGGAGCTTTTCAGTTTATTCCGGCCAATTAGTACTATTTCGCCTTCTCAAAAAAATTAACGGATTCTATCTTTATAAGATATAGGATTTTTCTTTCATTACGAAAGAAAAAACTTACTTTTTTAATAAATTTTAACATTTAAACCTAAAAACCTAAAACTTCTACAGAAAATCAGTAATTGTAACTGAAGTACTATTGCTACTTTGCATAAAGCAAAAACTTGAAAGGTGTACTACAAGTACCTCATAATCGATTCGGATGCCACCACTAGCGTACAGCTAATGCACTATCTTGATGATTATCCTGAATGCGATTTGGTCGGGCGCTGCTTAGATGCTTCGGAAGGCATTAACGATATCCTAAAGCACAATCCGGATATTGTAATCATCAATTTAGATGAAGAACCTGCCCGGCTCTTTGCCATGGTAAGGGAACTGCATCAATACATAGACGAACTCCCGCTGCTCATTGGGATCTCTAAAACTACGAACAAGGCCTATGAGGCGATCAAAAATAATTTCTTTGATTATTGGTTGTCGCCATGTAACGAATTTGATGTTCGTAAATCCATCCTAAAACTAAAAAGAAGGACCCCTAAGAACAACGAACCGCAAAAACTCTGCTTAAAAACCTATCGCGACTACCACTATGTAAATACAGACGATATTTTATATTTGAAAGCGGATAATAATGCTACCCAAGTATTTATGGTAGATGGTTCGGAACTAAATGCCTATAAAAGCTTGAAGAAATTCGAGCAACAATTGCCCAAGAATTTCGTTAGGGTTCACCAGAGCTATATGCTGAACACCAAATATGTAGCACGCATCAACTACGGCAAAGCGGTCTGTAGTCTTAAAGGGCAAAAACTTCAATTGCCGTTCTCCAAAACCTATAAAGACAATGTTGACGCCTTAAAATCAAGGCTTTCAAAAAACTCGATTTCATCACATATTTAATGCAATTCTAACCCCCACGTCGTGAATACCCTGTAAACCCCAGTACCTACCCCTAAAAAATATCCCCCTTCTCTCCTCCTGACCTCCCTACTTATATTTGAGACTATAAATTATTAACCCTTTAAACTATAGAATTATGAAAAAAGTAATGATGATTGCCGCAGTGGTTGTAATGAGTGTTGGTTTTTATGCTGTTGACACCACCAATGACGATATGACGCTTTATGAGGTAGAGAATGCAATGGCTTCGGATGGTGAAGCCGAGGTGGGTGACAACGACCGTAATCAAGCCTAGTTCGTTATAAAATTCTTATAAAATAAAACCGCCCCTTTAATCTTTTTTAGGGGCTTTTTTTTATCTTGCCCCTATGCGAGCAAAACAGATTTTGGGCCCGCTGTTGGGTTACGCGATGGTATTGTTGTTTCTTGCCTGTTCGGGCAAGGAAACTCCCGACATCCCTAAGGAAACGGTTTTTAAGGATAGTATTAGCTATTGGCTTTCTCGAAAAAACGCACCCGAAAAACTTGCCCATTCCCAAAACCTAAAAAAAGCCTTGGCGGCGGTCGAAAAAGAACCCTCCGATTCTTTAAAGACCAAATATGCGTCACAGTTGTCCCTCAAGTTCTATGGGCTCAAAGATTCCCTATATTTTAGAAAGGCCAATACCCTGGCCCTGTATTGGGCCACAAAAACCCAAGATTCGGCCAACATAGCCGCTGCCTATTGGGATGCGGGAGACTTCTATAAATATAATGGTGTTGCGGATAGCGCCTATTATATGCATTCTGCTGCCCATGAAATCTATAAGGACCTAAAGAACGATTTCTATGCTGGCCGTATGTTACAGAGTATGGCTAGTGCACAGATTACTATCAAGGATTTTACCGCCGCCGAAACCTATTTGATCGAGGCCATAAAATTGTTTAAACCCTTAAAAAAATACGACCGCTTATACGGCTCTTACAATAGTCTGGGTATTGTTTCCAACAATTTAAGGGAATACGATAAGGCCTTGGAATACCACCAACAGGCCTTAGACTATTTAAAGAAAGTTAAAAAGAAAGGGATTTTGGAAGCCTATTCGAAAAACAATATCGGGGCGGTGTATTTGGCCAAAGGGAAATATGAACTAGCCTTGGAGCAATTCCTAGCGGTAACAGAAACGGATAGTCTATTGTTTAAAAACCCTGCACTATTTGCCAAGGCTTTGAGCAATAGTGGTGAAATCCAACATAAATTAGGGTATATAAGAGAGGCAGAAAAACTACTGAAAAAGTCCGTGCTCATCAAGGACAGTATCGGGGACCTAAAATCGCTTTCCCGTTCCTATTTTAACCTGGCCGAATTGTATCTGGATCAAAAAGACACGCTACAGGCCCGTACCCATGCCGAGTTGGCCATGAACAATGCCCAGGCCAGCGATAACAATTTGCGCGTTCTGGAGACCTTAGGGCTCTTGACCCAAATAGACCCAAAAAACGCGACCGACTATACCCAACACTATATTACCTTAAACGATAGCCTACAGACGGCCGAACGGCGTACCCGAAACAAATTTGAACGTATTCGTTTTGAAACCAACGAGACCTTGGCCGAAAATGCGCTTTTGGCCAGGCAAAAACAGTTATGGATCGGTATCGCTACGGCCCTATTGCTCTTGGCCATCTCCATTTACATTATGATCGATCAACGCCGTAAAAACGAAAAACTGCGTTTTCAAGAAGAACAGCAAGCGAGCAATCAAAAAATATTCAATATGCTACTTTCCGAAAAAACAAATATCGAGGAAGGTAAAAAACAGGCCCAAAAACGTATTTCAGAAGAACTGCATGATTCCGTTCAAGGCCGTATTCAAGGCATTCGTATGCTTTTATTGGGCCTGAACAAACGTACCACTCCCGATGCTGTAGAAATGCGTGGCAATGCAATTACCGAACTTCAGGATGTACAGGAAGAAGTACGGGCGATCTCGCACGAGTTGAGCAATGCCGCCTACCAAAAAATCTACAGTTTTATTGTGACCATTCAGGAACTTTTAAATGAAACGGAGAAAAGTGCAGGGCTAAAAAGCAGTTTTGAATTTGATGAAGAGGTCGAATGGGATAACCTGAGCGGGGATGTAAAAATAAATGTATTTCGGGTGATACAGGAGAGCCTACAAAATTGCGTAAAACATGCCCAGGCCAAAACTATAGCCTTGAGCTTTGCCCATCAATCAGACGGGCAGCTACACATTACCATAAAAGATGATGGAAAGGGCTTTAAGGTAAAGGGTGGTAAAAAAGGAATCGGAATGCGTAACATAGGTTCACGACTGGAAAAATTAGGAGGCTCATGGGAAATTAATAGTGAAATTGGAGAGGGAACGACCGTAATTTTGTATATTCCTACAAATAACGAAGAACAAAACCCGAAATTAACCCCCGAAAAAATTCCTTTAGAGGTATAATGAACATGAGTGAAGTTGTAAAAATATTATCGGTAGACGACCACCAAATGACCGCCTTAGGGTATAAATACATACTCGAAGATGCCAAATTTGATAATTTTAGTGTACGGGTAGAGGTGGCAACGGGTTACGAAGAGGGCCAAAAGAAAATAGAATTTTCCTCCCGTTCCGTGCCCTATGATATTATTTTATTGGATATTCAGCTCTTTCCTTCAGAGGCAAAAGATCCTAGAACGGGCGAAGATCTAGGCAAGTTGGCACGCCAATTGGTTCCGGAGAGTAAGGTGGTATTCATGTCTTCCTTTAGTGATAGCTACCGCATTAATAGTATTTGCCAAGCGGTTGATCCGGAAGGCTATATGGTAAAGTCAGAGATAGACGAACTTTCGTTAATCGATATGGTCAAGACGGTAATGACCGCGCCACCATATTATACGCATTTGGCTTTGGTCGCAGCCCGGAAAAACATCTCCCAAAATTATAAGATAGACGAACATGATAGGGCGCTGCTCTACCAACTTTCTATCGGTACAAAAACCAAGGATATGAGGACCAAAATTCCGGTTTCAATGGCAACTATTGACAATCGTAAAAGGGCCTTGAAAATACTCTTTGGCGTAAAAGACAAAACCGACCTCGCATTGATAGAAGAGGCAAGAAATCGCGGATTTATTTAAAATATCGTAAAAAAAGGTGCATTTCGGAAAAAAAACCTAATTTTTTTAAGGTTTTTCTGTAAGTGGTCGATCTGATTAACAGCTATTTTTGTTAGTGACTAATCATCTCATCTCGACGTTTTATGCCTTTTAACCTAGACAACTTTAAAAATCAGCCCCCGATTGTTGTTATCCAAGATGATGACATTAGTGGCCTTTTTCTATTCAAAAAAAGATTGGAACAATTATTTTTTTCGGATATAATTATCCGTAAAAGTGACAGTCTAGGAAAAAGTCACAAAATGATTATTGAGGTTTCCTGTAATTTTAGTCTTTGGGAGGGAATGAGTAATCTCAAGGCGGGAATTTGGGCGCAGTTTCGAAAAAGTTCGAATAAGGCCTATGCGGGCTCAGAGTTTTATAAACTGATTACCCAATTAAAAGAAAAGAACAGTTTCCCGATCGAGGTAGAGGAGTTCTCCATTATTTTTCAGGATTGCAATATCATTATCAACCAAATTCACGAAGACAGTATTCCAGAGCAGTTAGATGTGATATTGACCCGTCTCGCAAGACACTATAAAAATTTGACTCAAGGTCAGGAAGTACCCTACGAAATTTTTATTCCGGTATTCGAGGAAGACACAAAGTCCGATAATTCATCAGAATCGTTCTTCCCTAAGGTCAATACCAACAAGAAACCTAATTATTTTGATTATTGGGGATTGTATTTCACTTCTGAGGACGATGCCGTAATCTACGATTTCAAAATGCAGTCTATCATTCTCGCAGAACTCAACATGTTAAACGACTAAGGCTAGCTTTTTACCAATTAAAGAGCGCCCTACCCTCCATTAGCGTATTTACTTGTTCTTTTACTTTAGCATGTACCTGCTCATCGGCAGCATTGATGAGTACTTGATCAACCAATCCGGCAATAGTTTCCATATCTGCCTCTTTTAAACCACGGGTGGTAATTGCAGCGGTACCAAAACGAATACCTGAGGTAACGAAGGGAGACTTATCATCAAATGGCACCATGTTCTTATTGGCCGTAATATCGGCTTTTACCAATGCCTGCTCTGCTTCCTTGCCGGTAATGCCCTTATTTCGCAAATCGATCAGCATCATGTGGTTATCCGTACCCCCAGAAATAATCTTGTAATCCTTGGCTACAAAAGCGGCCGCCATGGCAGCGGCATTCTTCTTTACCTGCAGCATGTAGTGCAAAAACTTATCAGAAAGTGCTTCACCAAAAGCAATTGCCTTGGCGGCAATAATATGCTCCAAAGGCCCGCCTTGATTTCCTGGAAATACCGCAAGATTCAACAATGCCGACATTTTTCGCAATTTTCCGTTTTTAAGGGTAATACCAAACGGGTTGTCAAAATCTTCGCCCATAAGAATCAGCCCGCCTCTTGGTCCCCGTAATGTTTTATGGGTAGTAGTGGTCACGATATGGCAATGTGGTATGGGGTCATTTAAGATTCCCTTGGCAATAAGCCCGGCGGGGTGCGCAATATCGGCCAGTAACAAGGCGCCCACGCTATCTGCAATTTCACGAAACCGCTTAAAATCCATATCCCGGGAATAGGCAGATGCTCCCGCTATGATCATTTTTGGTTTTTCGCGTTCGGCAATTTCCTGAATTCGATCATAATTTAAGACCCCGGTCTTCTCCTCTACCCCATAAAAAACAGGATTGTACAAACGACCTGAAAAATTTACCGGTGAGCCGTGGGTCAAATGTCCGCCGTGCGAGAGGTCAAAACCCAATATGGTATCCCCTGGTTTCAGGCAGGCATAGTACACAGCCGAGTTCGCTTGCGAACCGGAGTGGGGCTGTACGTTCGCATAAGCCGCCCCGAAAAGTTCCTTGGCGCGATCAATCGCTATTTGTTCAACAACATCTACAACCTCACAACCTCCATAATAACGTTTGCCAGGGTACCCCTCGGCGTATTTATTGGTCAAAACAGAACCGGCGGCCTCCATCACCTGCGGACTTGTAAAATTTTCGGAAGCAATGAGTTCCAAACCATTGATCTGGCGTTCCTTTTCTTCAGCTATAAGGTCAAATATTAGGTTGTCGCGTTGCATAGTAACATTTTAAATTTAAGAAGTACCAAAAATAAGCATTGGTATTTGTTTAATAGATCAAAACCTTTTTTTTCATCTGGAACTTATTAAACAGAAATTAACAATATGGTCCTCCGGCAAGCGTTTTATCCTAAGGTCGATAACCGATTAAATAGGAAGAATATCGAAAACTACCCGGCAAACCATTAATTTTGGCACGGCTGTTGAAATCGCCTAAAGACAATCTTAAAATCTGATGTTATGAAAAAATCACTACTCATTGGAACATTGGCTATTCTATTAGTAGCCTGCGGAGGGGTAAAAAACACCCAAGAGGCCATCAACATAGGTGATTACGGAAGTGCAATAAATACTTCTGTCAAAAATCTGGCACAGAACAAGACGAAAAAAAGCAATCAGGCATATATTGTGCTCTTGGAAGAGGCTTACCAAAAAAATACGGAGCGGGAATTGGAGCATATCGCTTTTTTGGAAAAAGATGATAATCCCGCAAATTACGAATCGATTTATAACAGCTTTAAAAGCCTTAGAAGTATTCAGGAGCAGATCAAACCCTTGCTACCCTTAACAATTATTGAAGAAAACAGGGATGCGAAGTTTGAGTTCAAGGACTATAATGCTGATTTGCTCGATGCAAAGGAGCAACTTTCAGAATATCTATATGATACTGCCGAAGCCCTCATGGACAATGCCACCAGCAAGTACGATTTTAGAAAGGCATATGATGATTTCGCTTACCTAGACCAAATCAATCCTGGTTTTGAAGAGACAAAACAAAAAATGGAAGAAGCCTATGAGAAAGGACTCCATTATATAAAAGTGGGGGTGGTAAACGAAACACGACAAATAATTCCGGCACGTTTAGAGGAAGAGCTGTTGAACTTTAACACCTATGGCCTAAACGAAAAATGGACTCGGTATCATACGAACCCACAGGCCAATTTTGCCTATGATTATGACATGCTCGTAGCGTTCAAAGACATTAACGTTTCCCCAGAGCAGGTTAACGAAAAACAGATTATAAAAGAAAAGCAGATAAAGGATGGTTACCAATATCTAGTAGACAGTAATGGCGCTATTGTAAAGGATAGCCTAGGCAACAAAATAAAAGTAGACAAGTTTAAAACCGTACGATGCGATTTTTATCAGTTTACACAATTTAAGGCCGCTCAGGTTAACGGTGCCGTTAGTTTTGTTGATCTAAAGACCAAACAGGAAATAGATTCCTACCCGATATCCAGTGAGTTCGTTTTTGAGCACGTATATGCCAATTATGATGGGGATAAGCGAGCGCTGGACAATGATCTTGTTCAACTTTTAAACCTTGCCGAAGTGCCGTTTCCGACAAACGAACAAATGGTATACGATGCTGGGGAAGATATAAAGGCGAGGATAAAAGATATTCTACAAAGACAGCGGTTTAATTAAAAGAAGCTGTTTAAAAAGGTGCCGTTCTCTATTAGCCTGATAGAGATTCTCCACAAAATTTGGAAAACGGCTGTAATGCCAAATCAATGCTAACACGTCAAGTCTGAGCCTGTCGAAGACCCCATTACTACGGTGATTACGCTTGGACAAGCCTGCCCGACTGAAGTCGTTCGGGCAGGCTCAGCGGGGCAGATAGTTTTTAATCGATGTTTTATAAAATTAGGGCCAATGATAGCGAGGCAAACTGTATTTCGAATCAATACTGGCAGATTACTTCGCTTTGCTCGTAATGACCTCTAGGTGCACTTTTTAAACAGCCTTTTTACACGTATTCCAACAAATCAACTTCAGAAATTGCCCCATGAGAGGCATGAGCGATGGTAGCGTTATCACGAATAACCAATAACTGGGGCGATTGATGTATTACCTGAAACGTATAACCCGTTTCATTCGATACCTCACGATAAGCGTGCAAGTCTAGATAATACAAATCAGCTTGTTCTTCCGTCAGGTCATAACTACTTTTGAACATGTTCATGACCATTCTACTGATTCCGCAAGTCGTAGAATGCTTAAATATTATTTGTGTCTTCGTTTTGGATTTTTCCTGTATATCGTTCAATTGTGAAACCGAGGTCAAGGGAATCCATGGAATAGCTTTTTCCGCTTTTCCTACCTTTTGGCCAGACCTATTTCCGTCTTCCGAACTACCTCCGAACAATCCCTTTAAAAATCCCATGCAATGTATTGTTTTTAAATTAATCCCAAGTTAGCCATAAAATGACTCATCCAAACTCGTTCATTTTACGTTCTATTTCCATTTTCATGATTTCCGTAGCTAAGGCTATGCAAATCAATCATGGCATCATAGAACAAAAAAGCAACTTCTTTTTCTGTGACCCACTTCATGGCTAACTTGGTATAAGTCGAGAAGTCCTTTCAACCTTACAAACTGCCTAAATGTCCTGTTATTATTGGCTTTTACCGACATTTTGTCTGTTGGTTTCTCTTGGTAAGGTTATTGACCTACTCACTCCAAAAGTAAACAATAACAGAAAAGATATATACATATGAACTTTAATAATTACACCATAAAATCGCAGGAGGCCGTGCAACAGGCACAGCAGCTTGCGCAGGAAATGGGGCATCAGCAGATAGAGAATGAACACTTGTTCAAGGCGATGCTATCTGTTGACGAAAATGTAGTTCCCTTTATCCTAAAAAAACTGAATATAAACCTGAGTATTCTGGAACAGATTCTAGGCAAAGAACTTGAGAGCTTCCCAAAGGTAAGCGGTGCCGATCTGATGATTTCCCCAGCGACTGGAAGATCTTTGAACGAAGCAAGTACCATCGCTAAAAAAATGGGCGATGAATTCGTATCCATAGAACACTTATTGCTTGCCATATTCAAATCAAAAAGTAAAATTGCCCAAATCTTAAAAGATCAAGGGGCAACGGAAAAAGATTTGAACGCAGCCATTCAAGAACTTCGTAAAGGAGGTCGGGTAACCTCTCAAAGTGCCGAGGAGACCTACAACTCTTTAGATAAGTATGCCAAGAACCTCAATGAAATGGCCGATAATGGAAAGTTGGACCCCGTAATTGGGCGGGACGAAGAAATTCGTAGGATATTACAAATCTTGTCCCGTCGCACCAAAAACAACCCTATGCTCGTTGGCGAGCCAGGAGTTGGTAAGACAGCTATTGCCGAGGGCTTGGCGCACCGTATAGTTCAGGGAGACATTCCAGAAAATCTAAAGGAAAAAGTAATCTATTCCCTAGATATGGGCGCACTGATTGCCGGTGCCAAATACAAAGGGGAATTTGAAGAAAGGCTAAAATCGGTCATCAAGGAGGTTGTTTCTTCCGATGGCAATATCGTGTTGTTCATTGATGAGATCCACACCCTTGTCGGTGCTGGCGGAGGTCAGGGTGCAATGGATGCCGCTAACATATTGAAACCGGCCTTGGCAAGAGGTGAATTACGTGCGATCGGAGCTACCACCTTGGATGAGTATCAAAAATATTTTGAAAAGGATAAGGCCTTGGAGCGCCGCTTTCAAAAGGTAGTGGTTGCTGAACCCGATACCGAAAGTGCAATTTCAATACTCCGCGGTATAAAGGAAAAGTACGAGGCACACCATAAAGTTCGTATTAAGGATGAAGCCGTGATTTCAGCGGTAGAATTATCACAACGCTATATTACAAATCGATTCCTTCCGGACAAGGCTATTGATTTAATGGATGAGGCCGCCGCTAAACTGCGAATGGAAATCAATTCGAAACCCGAGGAGCTCGATGTCCTAGACCGGAAGATCATGCAATTGGAAATTGAAATAGAAGCCATTAAAAGGGAAGAAGATACAGCTAAATTAAAAGTATTGAATGTTGATCTTGCCAATTTCAAGGAAGAGCGAAATGAGATTTTTGCCAAGTGGGAAGGTGAGAAAACGGTCGTGGACAATATCCAAAAAACGAAACAGGATATTGAAGATTTTAAGCTAGAAGCTGAGCGGGCTGAACGCAATGGGGATTATGGTAAGGTCGCGGAGCTTCGCTATGGAAAGATAAAAGAAGCAAATGAAAGCTTGGAAGAACTTCAAAGCGAGCTGGCCGAACAACAGCACTCCGGTACGCTAATAAAAGAAGAAGTGACCAACGAAGATATTGCCGAAGTAGTGGCAAAATGGACCGGAATTCCCGTGACCAAAATGTTACAAAGCGAAAGAGAAAAGCTTTTAAAATTGGAAGAAGTACTCCATAAGCGCGTTGTAGGTCAAGAAGAGGCCATTCAAGCGGTCTCCGATGCTATTCGCAGAAGTAGGGCCGGCCTTCAGGACACCAAACGCCCAATCGGGTCATTTCTTTTCCTAGGAACGACCGGAGTGGGAAAAACAGAGCTTGCTAAAACATTGGCAGCTTACATGTTCGACGATGAAAATGCAATGACGCGAATAGATATGAGCGAATATCAGGAGCGTCATTCGGTAAGCCGATTGGTGGGCGCACCTCCAGGGTACGTTGGTTACGATGAGGGTGGTCAGCTGACCGAAGCCGTTAGACGGCGCCCCTACTCTGTCGTTTTGTTGGATGAGATTGAAAAAGCGCATCCCGATACTTTTAATATTCTTTTGCAGGTATTGGATGAAGGAAGGTTGACCGACAACAAAGGTCGGGTGGCAGATTTTAAGAACAGCATCATTATCATGACCAGTAATATGGGTAGCCATATCATACAGGAGAAATTCGAGGCCGTAAAAGATTTGGAAAGTGCAACGGAAGCGGCCCGCATAGAAGTTTTAGGTTTGCTACGCCAAACCATACGACCCGAATTCCTGAATCGTATAGATGATATTATCATGTTTACGCCATTAAATCAGGAGCATATTACCAAAATCGTAAACCTACAACTTGGGCAATTGAAGAAATTGTTGGCGAAGCAACATATTACCATTGATGCTACCGAGGAGGCGATTACCCATTTGGCAACCAAAGGTTATGATCCTCAATATGGTGCGAGGCCCATAAAACGAGTAATTCAGAAAATGGTCTTGAATGAACTCTCTAAGGAACTGCTAAGCGGAACGATTACCGCCGATAGTATAGTTTTGATCGACTCGTTCGATGATAAACTGGTATTTCGGAACCAAAGTGAAATGGTGAAATAACACGATTTAAACCGCTTTTAAAAGGATGTCAAAAATGGCATCCTTTTTTTGTGAAACACATATACCATACAGTATATAATTTTTTTATCTTTGTTGTAAACCATTCCGTTGCAATGACCACCAAAGCCGAAAGAACTACCGCCTTCATTATTGAAACAGTTGCGCCGGTCTTTAATAAACACGGTTATATCGGTACCAGCATGAGCGACCTTACAGAGGCGACGGGCCTTACCAAGGGTGCGCTATATGGTAATTTTGAAAACAAGGAAGCCCTGGCACTTGCGGCTTTTGAATACAACAGCAAAAAATTATTGAATGCCATTGATGAACAGTTAGATGTTTCGGGCGGTGCGGTAAAGCGGATTTTTTCATTAATGGACTTTTACCGCAATTACAATGACTACAACCAAGAAATGGGCGGCTGTCCTGTTCTCAATGTTGGAGTCGACAGCCAACACAATAACCATATATTAAGTGCGGCGACCAAGGAAACCATTAGCACCATAGAAGGGAAAATAGCCCTTGTCTTGGAGAACGGGGTAAACAATGGTGAATTGAAATTACCAGTGACCCCCCTGCAGTTCGCCAAACAGTTGTTTACCATGCTTCAAGGAGCTGTGGCTATGGAAACTATGACTAATGACCGCAAGTATTTATTGAATACGGTGGCGTATCTGGAGCAGCTCGTAAAAAGAGAGCTCAAAGGCTAAATAACTGCCAATATTAAGCACTTACATTCCCTGTAACTTTAGTAACACTCATTTATACCTGGATGTGAATCTTGGCATACCCAACCAATAGCTGATAGCTAGACGATAATCCGTCTTACTCCCCCACAACTCGGAAAATCCATATCGCATCAGTGTATTTCCCAAAGAATTTACTATTCCTTGCCTCACGTGCCTCGGCCATCGTATTGTATCGTTCTAGATACACATATTGATAATTGTTCTGGCTTCTAAGAAAAGATTTTGGTTGCAAGCCCCTTTTGGTCAGATCCTGCATAAAGGCTTCATAGTATTTTTTGGTTCCAAAGACATTGGTAATCAAATAAAAACCAGGTGTTAGACCGCCTTCGGTGGCCACCTCTTCGTATTTCTCGTTCTTCTCCAGAACTACCTCTTCCTGTGCTTCTTGGGTTTTAACAACAGGCTGTTCGGTTTTAAGTTGATTCATAGAATCTAATCGCTTTTGTGCTGCTAAGGCATTTTTCTTGCGCTGTATTCTCTCGGAATCCAAATTTGCAAGGGAATCCTGTTGTCTCTTTTCCATTAACCGTTCCGTGGCTATTTCAATTTGCCTTAAGGAATCAATCTGTTGTTGTCTGGCCCGTTCCTCATTTATGGCAAGTGTTGCTTGACTTATGGAGTCTAAACGCTGTTTGGTTTCAATGGCCTCCCGTTGGCGTTGCGCTTCTTTTTCCCCTTCCAATCGCTCTGCTTCAAGTTGCGCTTGCTCCTGGGCTAGCTTATCGGCAAGCTCTTGGGCCTTCTCAGCCTGTTGAACGGAATCTTTTTGTTGTTGTTTCGCCTGCCTCTGAGCCTCCCTAAGTTCTTGTTTTAAGGCCTCTTGTTCTTTTTGTTGTCTTCGTTTTTCTGTTTTTCCCGCTACGTCTTCGAGGGTTTTATTTTCAATAACTTCTGCTTCTTCAGTTTCTTCTGCTTCTTCCTCTTGTTCCACTATGAGTTCTTCTTTCGGCTGTTCTTCCTTCTCTTCTTTATACTGCTTTCCAAAATGATAGGCCGCAACAAGTTCGAATGTGGGGTCTATTCCGTCTAGACTGGAATCCGTGGCAAATTCAACCAAAGCTCCAATTGATACTTTCTTTAGAAATCGTCCTCCACCACCTACCGATACCCCATAAAAGTCATTGTAACCCGCCTGAGCCCAGTATTTATCAGTTGAAAAGAGTGTGGTTAACCCCAGCTGGTCCTCCTCAAAAGGCACTGATTTCCAGTAAACCATGGGTCTTAGCACTGCTGAATTTGAAAACAAATGAAAATCATAGGCTGTAGAAAACAAGTATATACGTTCCTCGGGACTTGATTGTCTTTCGCTTAAGGTAAAGTTATAATCAAAGAGGTTTTCTGAAGTGAAGCCGATCCCCAGGTTCTTTAATTTAACAAATATCCCCGGTGCAGCCTGTAAGATAAAATCATTTGTAGATCGCAACTGCGGCAATTCTATTTGTGAATCGATAATGAGTGCGTTGTCCGCGACAATCTGTTTAAATCCGAAAAGGTTTAGGCCAACACCTATCTTCAGTTCAGGGCTAACCTCATAAATATAAGCATAGTTTAATACCCCTCCCGTATTTATGAATATGCCTGTATTGTGTTGAAAAAAACCAAGTCCGGCCGCAGATTCCTCATTTATCTGACGCGTATAATTTAAAAACAAAGTAGAGGGGTCAGCATCCAGCTGTTGCCATTGCCACCTAGACCAAAACGCCAATGATTGGGGGTTGTTCCCATAAAAAGATAGCACAGGATTAAAAAAGCTTGAATTATACTCGGTAAGATTGTGTTGTCTATAATCAAGGGGCACGCCATTATTTTGGCAATGAATTCCTAATGTGCATAGAAAGAAAAATAAAGTTACCAACCATTTGACCATATGCAAAAAAACAAAAAACAATCTCCTTCACATACTATTTTGTGCTATTTTTAGTTAAATAAGTAGAAAAAAATTCAACTCCGCCCGTAACCCTGTTTAAAGGGGCTGATCGATAAACGTCACAGGCGAAACCAAGAAAGGGTGTAACTGTTAACCAATTACTCATGAAAACCTTACGAATACTAGTATTGAGCCTATTTTTAATCGGATTTGCGAGTTGCAATGATGACAAAAAAAATGAAGGACAAGGGACACAGGCGACTTCAGGTGTTTCTACCTTTTACCTGATCCGGCATGCCGAAAAAGATAGAACGGATACCCAAAATTCAGACCCGGAACTAAATCAAACTGGGCTAGGTAGGGCAATGCACTGGGCAGAAATTTTACGAAATGTACCGATAGATGCCGTATATAGTACAGACTATCGACGTACCGCGATGACCGCCTCGCCAACCTCGATAAAACAAGATGTAGATGTACAATATTACGATCCACACAATATTGATATAGCGCAATTTAAAGAAAACAACCTAAACAAAAATGTATTGGTTGTAGGGCATAGTAACACCACACCTGAGTTTGTGAATCGCTTACTGGACGATGAGGTGTATGCGCAAATCGATGATACCGATAATGGTAGTCTTTTTATTGTAACCATAATTGACGGAGTGGCAACTTCACAACGATTGGAAATCAACTGCAGCTGCCCAAGTAGGGATTAAAATTCTTCTTATTTTTAAGGGTGTTCGGTTGCATAATTGTTACTATTTTTGCCTGCAATGCAACCCAACATCAATATAAAGAATAAAAAAGCACGTTTTGAGTACGAGCTTTTGGATCAATACACCACTGGTATCGTACTTTCCGGAACAGAGATAAAGTCTTTGCGATTGGGAAAAGCTTCGATTACGGAAAGCTTTTGTGAATTCAACGACCGGGGAGAGCTGTTCATAATAAACATGCAGATCGACGAATATTCCCATGGCTCACATTACAACCACAAACCCAAGGCGGAACGAAAGTTACTGCTGAATAAAAAGGAGTTGCGAAAATTGGCCAAGGAAGTAAATACCTCCGGGCTAACAATCGTACCCTTAACGGTTTTCCTAACCGATCGCGGATTGGCCAAAATTAAAATTGCCTTGGCAAAGGGGAAAAAGCTCTATGACAAAAGGGAAACAATTAAAGACCGTGACAACAAACGAGATCTTGACCGTATTAAAAAGAGTTTCAACAATTAAGGAAAGTAACATTAAGGCCAGATTCCTATTGTCTTGACCTTTGGTTCTTGATTATTAGTATTGAAATTCCTAGTTCTTATCTTCCAATAAGGGCACAAAACGAAAATTACCCAGCTCCTCCTTTTCGAATTCTTTTTCTGATTTTCTGATGAACAAGGTCATGACCTGGCTATTATTCCCAACGGGAATAACCAACCTCCCCCCTATTTTTAGCTGTGCCATTAACGCTTTGGGCACTTCGGGAGCTCCTGCGGTAACCACAATTCCATCAAAAGGCGCCTCTTCTGGCAAACCTTTATACCCATCCCCAAAAATCATTTTCTTGGGTCGGTATCCCATTTTTTTAAAAAAAAGTCTTGTTTTTTTAAACAACTCCTGCTGACGCTCTATGGTATATACCTTTGCCTTCATATGTAAAAGCACTGCCGTCTGATAGCCACTTCCCGTGCCTATTTCCAATATTTTATGGCTCGGTTTAAGCTGTAATAATTCTGTTTGGAAAGCAACGGTATAAGGTTGCGATATCGTCTGGTCGGCTGCTATGGGAAAGGCCTTATCTTGATAGGCATGTCCTTCAAAACCGCTATCCATAAATAAATGCCGGGGAATGGTCTTTATAGCGTTTAATACTTTTTGATCCGAAATACCTTTATCTACAAGTATTTCAGCCAATTTATTACGCATTCCGCGATGTTTCAGGGTGTCTTTCAAAGGTTTGGTTTTTGGTGATACGAAGTTAGAAAATAATCATAGAAGTTCAAGCTAAGCTGTCAAGTTCAAATGCAAATAGTAGTAGACTTTCGCTAAACTTATAAACACGCAAACTTTAAACTACGCAAACTCCCAAAGTATCCTTATTTTTGAAACAAATCAGGAAAATTATGTTGAAAGTCGGGGTGCTAGGTGCGGGGCATTTAGGGAAAATACATTTGCGTTTGCTAAATGAATCCAATAAATATGAGCTTGTCGGATTCTATGACCCCGATGCCATCAACGCCAAGAGGGTCGAGGCCGAACTCGGTTATACCTATTTTGAAAACATCAACACTTTAATAGCTGCTGTTGATGTAGTCGATATCGTAACCCCCACCTTATCACACTATGATTGCGCTAAAAAATCCATAGAAAAAGGTAGACATGTTTTCATTGAAAAACCGATTACCAATACCTTGGAAGAAGCCGAGGATTTACTTTCCTTAACGGATAAATATCAGGTAAAAGGTCAGGTAGGGCATGTAGAACGTTTTAATCCGGCCTTTACGGCAATCAACGACGCCATTCAAAACCCTATGTTTATAGAAACCCACCGTTTGGCGGAATTCAACCCTCGTGGCACGGATGTTCCGGTTGTCCTGGATTTAATGATACATGATATCGATGCTATTTTAAGTGTAGTCGATTCCGAAGTAGAACAAATTAATGCAAGCGGGGTTTCGGTGATTAGTAATTCCCCTGATATTGCCAATGCTCGGATTGCGTTTAAGAATGGATGTGTCGCCAATCTCACGGCCAGCAGAATATCGATGAAGAACATGCGAAAAAGCAGGTTTTTTCAAAAGGACGCCTATATCTCCGTAGATTTTCTCGAAAAAAAGGTAGAAGTGGTTAAAATGAAAGATGCGCCAGAAACGATAGGTGATTTTGACATGGTCTTGCAGAATGCCGAGGGGGTAAAAAAACAGATCTATTTTGAAAATCCAGACGTAATAGACAACAATGCGATACTGGATGAACTGGAAACTTTTGCAGATGCCATTACAAACGACACCACGCCTATCGTCACCCTAGAGCAAGGAACAAAGGCCCTCAAAATAGCTTTGCAAATAATTGATTGTTTTGGGAAATAGTCGAAACTGAAGAGAAAACTCTCGGTCCTGGTTTTGGCTTTGTTGAAAGTCAACCTAGGTCCTGATGTACTAATAAGAAGTTTCCTGATCTTGCTGAAATGAATTCAGCACAGGTGTGGGAGTAAAATACCTCTGAGTAAGCCCACGAGGTCTTCGTAAGAAGGTAAACTTAAAATTTCGAGGCAAGCCTCTGAGCATTTAAATCTCGATTATCGAGTAAAAAAGTAATTATATATGAAAAATATAGCTGTAATCGGTGCAGGTACAATGGGAAATGGCATTGCCCATGTTTTTGCCCAAAGCGGATTTAAAGTGAACTTAATTGATATTTCCCAAAGCTCCTTGGAAAAAGGACTGGCTACTATTGGCAGGAATTTAGATAGAATGGTGCAGAAGGAAAAAATAACCGAAATCGATAAATCCAGCACCTTAAACAACATTTCGTCACATACCGAAATGGAGAAAGGTGTTGAAGGTGTTGATCTTGTTGTTGAAGCTGCCACAGAAAACATCGATTTAAAATTGAAAATCTTTCAACAGCTTGATACTATCTGTTCGCCAGATACACTTTTGGCCACCAACACCTCCTCTATTTCCATAACGCAGATTGCCGCTATAACAAAAAGACCCGAGAAAGTAATAGGGATGCATTTTATGAACCCTGTACCGATTATGAAATTGGTCGAGATTATTCGCGGCTATAGCACCTCTGATGAGACAACCAAAATTATAATGGAACTGTCGAAAACGTTGGGCAAAACCCCAACCGAGGTTAATGATTATCCGGGATTCGTGGCCAACCGTATTTTAATGCCCATGATCAATGAAGCCGTTGAAACATTATATAACGGCGTTGCAGGTGTACATGAAATAGATACCGTAATGCGATTGGGCATGGCCCACCCAATGGGGCCATTGCAACTAGCAGATTTTATCGGACTCGATGTTTGCATATCCATTTTAAACGTTATGTACGATGGTTTTAAAAACCCCAAGTACGCACCTTGCCCGCTATTGGTCAATATGGTTACTGCAGGAAAACTAGGCATAAAATCAGGAGAAGGGTTTTACGATTATTCCGAATCCCGAAAGGCCGAAAAAGTGGCTCAACAATTCAACTAAGCCCATAACCCAAGAATTTATTTAATTTAAATGGCAACCATAAAACCTTTTAAGGCTATACGATCTACTAAGGACAAAGTGGCTCATGTCGCCTCCAAATCGTATCAATCCTATACCCGACGAGAGTTGAACGCTCAACTTTCTTATAACCCTTTTTCTTTTTTGCACATCATAAATCCAGGTTATAAATATTCAAAAAATGTATCCGGACAAGAACGTTTTCAGCTGGTTCATAATAGATATCTTGAGTTTCTGGAGGACAATATTTTCTTGAAAGACGCCAAGGATTGCCTCTACCTCTATCAAATAGAAAATAGACATTATAATTGTTGCGGACTCTTTTGCGCCACCAGCGTAGCCGATTATCGAAATAATGTCATTAAAAAACACGAAGACACCTTGCAACGAAGGGAAACCTTATTTGCTGACTACCTGAATACGGTTAAATTTAATGCGGAACCGGTACTGATGACCTATGCCGATAATGACGAAATCAGTAAAATCGTTTCAAAAGAGAAGGAAACCGATCCTGAGTACTATTTTACCACTACAGACAAGATCAATCACAAGTTATGGGTTATCCGAGATCAAAAGACCATCGATCAATTACAAAGGGCTTTTAAAAAAGTAGCGGCACTTTATATTGCCGATGGCCACCACCGCAGCGCCTCGTCCAATCTACTGGCCGAAAAATGTGAAGAAAATAATCCCAAACACCTGGGTAATGAGCCTTACAATTACTTTATGAGCTACCTGATTCCAGAATCGGAGATTCGTATTTTTGAATTCAATCGCATGATCAAAGGGCTGAATGGGCTAACGAAAGAGGAATTTTTGATCAAACTTGATACCATTTTTAGGATTACCAATCAAGGGGATTCCCTGTATAAGCCTACCAAAAAGCATCATTTCAGCATGTATTTAGATGGGGAGTTCTATTCGTTATATCTGCGTAAAAAAGTGTATAAATTTACGGATGCCCTTAGCGCCCTGGATACGCAAATCCTGTACAAGACGGTCTTGGAGCCGATTTTGGGTATTCGTGATCTCCGAAAGGATAAACGCATACAGTATGGGTACGGAAAACACAATGTTATTAAAATGAAAGACGAAATAGACAAAGGGAAGTTCACGGTGGGGTTTGGGCTTGTTCCAATAACTGTTGACGAAATAAAGTCAATTGCCGATGCTAAACTGGTCATGCCGCCCAAAAGCACCTATATTGAACCAAAACTGAGAAGCGGGTTGGCCATTTATGAGCTATAAGACTCCTTTGTTATTAACTCGCATAAATAATTTTACCAGAACGAATGTCGATTACCCAAAATCTTATTGAAATCAGGAAGACTATCCCGTCAAATGTTACCCTAGTTGCGGTTTCTAAAACCAAGACGGTTGATGATATCATGGAGGCCTATAATGCTGATCAGCGTATTTTTGGTGAAAATAAAATTCAAGAAATGACGCAAAAGTGGGAAGCCATGCCCAAAGACATTCAATGGCATATGATCGGGCACGTACAGCGCAACAAGGTTAAATATATGGCCAGTTATGTTTCCTTAATACACGGGGTAGACAGTTTTAGATTGCTTAAAGAAATAAATAAGCAAGCGGTAAAACACGATAGAATTATAGATTGCCTCTTGCAAATGCACATTGCGGAAGAAGAAACCAAATTTGGTTTAGATCGTTTGGAGCTTGAGAAAATAGTAACATCTGAGGAGTTTCGAACCTTAGAAAATGTGCGTGTTCTGGGTCTTATGGGTATGGCTACTTTTACCACTGACGAAACTCAAATCCGCAGGGAATTCAAAACCCTGAAATCACATTATAAAATCGCAATGGGCATGCTACCGGCTATAAGCATACTTTCAATGGGTATGAGCGGGGATTACCAAACCGCAATTGAAGAAGGTAGTTCTATGGTACGCATCGGAAGTAGTATCTTTGGTGCTAGAAACTATCATTAACACAAAGCAGGGCAGACTTTAAATGTATACCATACTTGATATTGAGACGACGGGCGGAAAGTACAACGAGGAAGGTATCACCGAAATTGCAATTCACAAATTTGATGGCCATGAGGTTATAGATAAATTCATCAGCCTTGTAAACCCCGAAAAAGAAATACAGCCCTTTGTCGTAAAATTGACCGGAATCAACAATAAAATGGTGCGCACCGCCCCTAAATTTCACGAAGTTGCCAAGCGCATTGTAGAAATAACCGAAGATACTATCCTCGTTGCCCACAATGCCCAATTTGATTACCGCATCCTAAGAACCGAATTTCGTCGTTTGGGCTACAATTTTGAACGTAAGACCCTTTGTACTGTCGACCTTTCGAAAACCCTACTTCCTGAAGCTGAATCACACAGTTTAGGCAAGCTTGTCCGTTCTTTGGGAATAGCGGTAAGCGATCGCCACCGTGCCAATGGGGATGCTATAGCAACCTTAAAATTATTTAAACTATTACTTACAAAAGATATAGATAAGTCTATTATAACGAATATTATACGAACAGAATCGACAGGAGAACTCTCGCAACGACAGCTGGACATTGTGGAGCCCCTACCTTCTGAGGTCGGCGTATACTATATGCAGAATAAAGAGGGTGAGATTATCTTTTTGGGAAAGAGCAGCAACATTAAAAAAAGGGTAAACCAACATTTTACGAAAGAGGGTTCAAGAGCCAGAAAGCTTCAAAAGGAAACGAAGAAGGTAAGCTTTGAACGTACGGGCAGTGAATTGGTCGCAATGCTAAAGGAATATGCTGAGCTTAGACGGAATAAACCAGCTTACAATCAATCAAATATTTCAAAGTTGTTTTCACATGCAATCTATCAAGGTACTGATGAAAACGGATATATTACCCTAACTATTCATAAGGCAGATGTAAGCAAGAACCCCCTTTTGACCTTTAATGGATTTAAATCGGCAGAGAACTTTATGCACCGCATTGAAAAAGAATTCAAACTTTGCCTTAAAATGGTCGGCTTATCAAAGGCACGGCAAGCTTGTTCAAAGGTAGGTGAGGGCAAATGCAATGGAGCCTGTGAAGGAAAAGAACCCATTGGCGACTACAACCGTCGTGTGCAACTGGTCTTGGACAAATATACTTTAGCGGACAAAAGTGTTGTTTTGATTGACAAAGGCCGTGAAATAGGCGAACATAGCGCCATCCTGATCGAAAATGGTCAATATCGTGGCTACGGATTCTACGAATTAAACCATCAAATAAATAATTTGCATATCTTAGAATCGATAATCACTCCAATGAAGGCCGACGCCAACACCCATCATATAATTACTTCATACCTTCGTAAAAAACGGATTATCAAAACTTTGGAGACAAATAAGTGAAATTAAAATTCCAAAAACCGAAAAAGGGATGGAGGTTAAAACTCCACGAAGTCATCTACGGCACACACACGTTTGCCGGTAAGGTATTTGACATTGCTTTATTGATACTTATCGTTTACAGTGTTATTATCGTAATGCTGGAAAGTGTTCCCAGGATCGACCAAAAATACCATGCCTTTTTAAACATTTCCGAATGGGTGGTTACCATATTGTTCTCTATCGAGTATGTATTGCGAATCGTATGCATCAAAAGACCAAGTCGCTATATCTTTAGTTTTTTTGGTCTGGTTGATTTTCTTTCGACCATACCAAAATACCTTTCTTTCTTTGTTGTCGGCTCTCAATACATTACCGCTTTTAGGGCGTTACGTCTTTTAAGAGTGTTTAGGATTTTAAAACTGGTAAGGTTTGTAGGAGAATCCAATAATCTGGTCAGGGCCTTAAAAGCCAGTAAAACCAAAATTTTCGTTTTTGTATTTTTCGTTCTTATTGTCTCTGTTCTTTTGGGCACGATTATGTATTTGATAGAGGGTCCGGAACATGGTTTTAACAGCATACCTCATAGCGTGTATTGGACCATTGTAACATTGACCACCGTAGGCTATGGTGATATTTCGCCCGAAACCCCGCTTGGACAACTTATAGCAACAATGGTTATGATCATAGGATATGGTATTATCGCCGTACCGACCGGAATTGTTTCTGCGGAGTACACTTCGGCAAAAAACAATAAAAACACAATTGATGAGGGGCGTTCCTGCCATAATTGTAGCGCTGAAATTGCCCGGGCCGATGCCCACTATTGCAGAAAATGCGGGCAAAAACTCGTTGAAGATTAATGCCGTCAAAAAAGTTGGTTTCGGTCGTAGGGCCCACTGGAATCGGCAAAACCAAAATGGCCATTGTCTTGGCCCAACACTTTAAGACCGAGATCCTATCTGCCGATTCACGTCAATTCTTTAGGGAAATGACCATCGGAACGGCGGTGCCATCACCGGCCGAATTGGCCAGCGTAACGCATCATTTTATACAACATAAAAGTATATTGGAAAAGTACTCTGTTGGCGATTTTGAGCAGGAGGCCATTTCTTTTTTAGATGGATTTTTCAAAAATCACACTTTTGCGATTCTTGTTGGGGGCAGCGGGCTTTATGTTGATGCGGTAACAAAAGGTTTGGACAGTTTTCCCAAAATAGATGAAAAAATTCGTGTTCGGCTCAATCAAAGACTTTCTGATGATGGGTTGGAAGCCCTGCAAGGTCAATTAAAGCAACTTGATCCCGAATACTATGAAATCGTCGACCTAGAGAACCCGCATCGTGTGATTCGGGCACTGGAAGTATGTTTGGGTAGTGGACTCCCCTATACTTCTTTTCTTGAAAAAGAAAAGCCCGAACGAGGTTTTAGGCATATTTCGGTGGGAATCAAGGCAGATAGGGAAATCATCTACAACAGGATCAACAAACGGGTAGATATTATGATGGAAGAAGGCCTTTTGGAAGAAGCTAAAATGCTTTATCAGCACAAAGATCTGAACGCCCTTCAAACTGTTGGCTATCGGGAATTGTTTGCCCATTTTGAAGGGAAGTGGGATTTGGATTTTGCCATATCCGAAATCAAAAAGAACACCAGGCGGTTTGCCAAACGTCAATTAACATGGTACCGTAAACGGAAAGATATCCTATGGGTGGATTACGATCTTGAAATACCTCGGGTTATTGATCTAGTCGAGAAAAGACTACAAACGATCTAATATGCAAAAAACCATTTTTTATATTATGGGTGTTTCAGGTTGTGGCAAATCGACCATAGGAAAACTATTGGCAAAACAGCTCAACTTCATGTTTTTTGACGGTGATGATTACCATCCGGAAGCGAACGTCCAGAAAATGGCCTCTGGCAGCGCTTTAAACGATGACGATAGAAAGGGATGGTTACTAACCCTCAACGAATTAGCAGAACGAAATGTGCAATCAGGAGCCGTAATCGCATGTTCCGCCTTAAAAGAATCCTATAGGGAATTACTAAAGCACGGTATTGAAGAGCAAGTTGCTTTTGTTTTTCTTGAAGGTTCTTTCGAAATGATACAAGAAAGACTTAAGGCCAGAAAAGGGCACTTTATGCCTGCTGCGCTGTTACGATCCCAGTTTGATGCCTTGGAAATCCCAACAGATGGGATTTCAATAGCCATTCAATCGACACCTGAAGAAATCATCCAAGAGATTTTGGCATCTTCTTAAAATAAAAAAGCACCTACTCTTGCAGGTGCTCGTCATATACTGTTATAAAATCATTATTCCGTTTTAATAACCAATCGGAACCCTTCTCCATGAATATTAAGGATTTCAGTGGTGTCATCCCTTTTCAGGTATTTTCGCAATTTGGCAATATACACATCCATACTACGTGAGGTGAAATAATTGTCATCCCTCCATATTTTGGTCAGGGCCAATTCCCTTGGCATCAAGTCATTTTCATGCAAGGCCAAAAGGCGTAACAATTCATTTTCCTTAGGCGAAAGTTTTATAGCCTCCTCATCCTTGTACTTCAAGAATCGAAGCTTTGAATTCAGGTGAAAACCACCAATTTGAAATTCAAACTTCTTACTGTCCGCTAAGCTATTAGATGATTTTCTTTGAATTATTGCTTTAAGCTTCATTAATAAAACTTCAGAATCAAAAGGTTTGTTCAGGTAATCGTCGGCACCTGCTTTATAACCTTTCAACACATCCTCTTTCATTGTCTTGGCGGTTAAGAAAACGATAGGAACATTTTCGTTCTTTTCCCTAATTTCCTTTGCCAAGGTAAAACCATCTTTATATGGCATCATCACATCCAAAATACAGACATCATAATTGTCCTTTTTGAACTTCTCAAAACCTTCCATACCATTTTTTGCCAAGGTAACATCAAAATCGTTCATTGACAGATAATCCTTTAGCACGATACCAAAATTTGGATCGTCTTCAACCAAAAGAATTTTTTTGTTTACTGTTTCCATAATAAATTTAGATTAAAGGCATTTTTATATAAAAAATGCTTCCCTTTCCTTTTTCACTCTCTGCATAGACCTCACCCTGATGATCATCTATGATTTTCTTAACATAGGACAGGCCTAAACCGTGCCCCTTAACATTATGTATATTTCCTGTATGCTCCCTATAAAACTTCTCAAACACTTTCTTCAGGACCGCTTTACCCATACCAGCGCCATGATCCTTGACCTTAATAACAACATAGTTGTTCGCGACCTCGGTAGACACCTCTATCTTAGGTACTTCTGGAGAGTACTTGATGGCGTTATCCAGAATATTGATAACCACATTGGTAAAATGCATCTCGTTCGCTAAAACTTCTGTTCTTGTAGCCTCGAGATGTGTTTCTATATATCCTCCCCTGTCTTGAACAATAAGCTCAACATGAGCAATGGCATCGGTAACTATGTCGTGAACGTCTACCCTATCCTTACTGATGTCCAGTTGGTTTTTTTCTAGTTTGGAAATTCTCAAAACGTTCTCCACCTGTGCATGCATTCGCTTGTTTTCGTCCCGAATCATACCCAAGTATCGCAACACCTTTTCCTTGTCATCTATAATCTTTGGATTGCGAATCGCCTCTACCGCCAAATTAATGGTTGCTATTGGTGTCTTAAATTCGTGCGTCATATTATTAATAAAGTCCGACTTAATCTCAGAAATCTTCTTCTGACGGAGAAGTTGATATATAGCTCCATAATAAGAAGTTATGATCACGAGGGTAAACAAGAGCGACATTATCGCCATGCCAAGGATAGACTGAATCAAAAAGCGCTTTTTCTTTGGAAAGGTTATCAACAATGAAAAGTCAGTATCACCGTCCTCATCTTCAAATATGGGCGCTTTATAAACCGCACTATTCGCGAATTTAAATTTTCTGGACTTCACCTTTGTGGGTAGGCCTTTGCTATAGATACCATATTCGTACTCTACATCCAAGCCGCGTTCTTTCAACTCCCGGTTTAGCAGTAGTTCTAATTCCTGTTTACTAACCCTTTTGTGTATTGGTACGAGTTTAGCACTCTCGCTAAAAACATCATCAAATGCTGCCTTATCAATACTGGACAGGGTGTTCACCTTCTCCAATCTTTCCATCGGTTCTAAACGACTACTTTGCCCGTCCAGTCCATAATTTTCCTTAAACACAATTTTATTCCTTGTGCTTGTAAAATTTGATATTGTGGTAGAGTCTTCACCACTACCATTGTCAAAGAACGTCGAGGCTATATCGTATTTTTCCTCTAGAATACCATGCTCATACAGCAGTATCTCATTGGTATTCAAATTTTTATCGATAAAAAAGATGTTCTTAAGCCTGGTTTCAACCGGTTCACCTATGGTGTCCTGCGAAAAGTACCTGTCATAATAATCCCGACGTTCGCGTTCTTCAACCTTGTCAGTGATTCTACCAAGCACCTGGGAGACGGCATTGGAAAATTGTTCTTCTTTATCTTCAACCGACTTTTTAATCCAAAAACCCTGGACGAAAATAATGCCGATTAGTGATAGACTCATGAGTACTACCAAAAGAACAAATAACTTCTTGTTCATCTTTTGAGTAAAATTAAAGATTTAACACTTAGTGTATTCTACGTTTAACCTAACCTTAACACAAATGTTAAAATTTGGGAGTACTAGCTATTCTCACGGAGAGCTAAGTCTAGCTGTAAAACTTGGGCCTCAGTTTCTTCTAAATTCGTATTGTGGATTACAAAATCTGAAAGCGCAATTTTTTCTCCATCTCCCAATTGATTTTTAATTCGAGCCAAGACCTGATCTCTGGAAATTTCATCTCTGGTCATCACCCGATCTATTCTTGTATCTTGTGGAGCGGTTATGAGGATAATCGCATCATAATTATGTTGGCTTCCATTTTCAAAAATAACGGCCGCTTCCTGAATAACATATGGTGTTTCCTGTTTACTAGCCCATTTAGAAAAATGTTTTCGAACCGCGGGGTGAACAATTCCGTTCATCTTTTGCAGCAAGCTCTTATCTGCAAAAATCTTACCCGAAACATAATCTTTGTTTAATTTTTTTCCAATATAAGCCTCTTCCCCCAAAAGTGAAATCAGCGCTTTTTTAAGCTTTTTTGACCTTCGCAATAGCTTTTTTGCCTCTTTGTCCGAATCATATACAGGAACCCCAAGAGCCTTAAACATTTTTGCCACGGTTGTTTTACCGCTGCCAATACCTCCAGTAAGTGCAATTATCTTCATTCTCGCTTCAGGATAAAATCAACTTGGTTTTGCAAAAGTTCGGCAGCGTGTATTGAAGCAGGTTTCACCGGAATTGACAACACAATCGACTTCTGACCGCTTTCGGTAATGGTCGTATAATCACCTGTTACCTTAAAATCGTTGGGTTTAATTTTTTTTAAATTGGTGACACTGGCCTTTATCAAAACATCAACTCGTTCCGGAAAAGTCTGGGCTTTGGTATTTTCAGGTAGATTGATAAGATTTACCGGAATTTGGATTATTTTTTCCGAGAACCGAGACACTTTTCCATGAATTTCAACCGTTGTAATTGAGGGAATAACCTTTTCCGATCCAGAGAATTCATCAAGTTTTGCCATAACTGAAAAATCCTTGCTTAAATCGGCTAGGGCAATTTCATTGGTCTGTAAAAACTTAATACCATCAACTTCATTTTTAGGACCTTTAATGGTTACGGAATCTGGGGTAGTTTGTACCGAACCATTCATGAGGTGGTTTTGCGCAAACTTTAGATCCAACACTGGTTTTACAGGGACTTTCTTGGTAACAACATCGTAAAAGTCAAAAAAAAGTGTATCGGTTTCTACCTCCAACAACTTTACACCATTCATAAGTTGTTTTGTTATTTGACGTCTTAGGGTGTTCGAGCTTATGGAATAGCGGTTACCTCGTTTTATGGCATCTGATAGATTGATTTCAATTTTTCGCTTGCCAAGATTTAAAAGAAGAAATTGAAATCCTACGGCATCAAGTTTTGCCTCCACGTTTTTTTGGGACGCACTTATCAACATCATACTATCAGGTGGGTTAACAAACGCTAAGTCAAAAGCAATGTCACTTTGATATCGGTTGGAAAGATTACTAATAAACCAAGCCAATCCGGATAAGAACAAAAACAGAAAGAATAGTTTGGCCTTTCGCTTTTTTAGAACCTTTTTGACTTTTTGAATCACCTTAGTTTATTTGAAAAATAATTTAGGGAATATTTCTTGAGGAGACTTGCTGCTAAAGTTAATCAACAATGTTGATTTTAGAAAACCATAACCGTAGCCCACAAACTGAATGCAAACCGCAGCAACCGACAAAATAGCGATCGCTACACTCTTGTTCCTTAGAAGCGAGTCTATAAAGATGATCAAAAAATAAACCGCATAACACCAAAGGGGAAGGCTGATATCCAAAAATGCAAGTACTACCGCAACCAAAAAACCTAGGCAAAAGAAGGTTGGAAACCAATAGGTAGGTTTTGCCGTGCCTGAATGCCATTTGTTTAAAATGGGGCGTACCATCCCAAATTTATTGACCTGCGTATAAAATTTGTTCCAATCGATACGTCTTTTATGATATACAAAGGCCTCTGGAATCAGTTTCGTATCATATCCTTTGTTCCATATTCTTATGGTAAGGTCGGGGTCTTCACCCGGATGAATTTTCCCATAGCCTCCAACATTTTGGAATGCTTCCTTTGAGATGCCCATATTAAAACTTCGGGGCTGAAACTTCCCTACCGCTGTTTTGTTTCCCCGGATACCACCAGTAGTCAAAATCGAGGTCATGGCATAATTGATTGCCTTTTGAACCAAACTAAAAGAGGCATGGGCGGCATCGGGCCCGCCATAACAATGAACAAAATCATCTTGAAGTGACTTTTCGGCCATTTCGAGATACTGAGGCGGAATGATACAGTCGGAATCCAAGACAATAAAATAATTCCCCTTGGCGCGTTCCATACCATAATTACGCGAATCCCCCGGGCCAGAATTGGGTTTGGGTAGATAGGTAATATCCAATTTATCAACAAACTCCGTGATTACCGATTTAGAATCCGAGGTTGAGCCATCTTCAATAATTACAATTTCAAAGGGTTTCTGATAGGTTTGCAGTGTAAGGCTTTCCAACAGTTCCTTTATTTCGTCCGGCCTGTTGTAAACAGGAATTATAAATGAAAAATGAAGATCCATTACAATGATAGGTTGCAAAAATAAAAGCCATTCGCTCCAACGAATGGCTTTTGCGTTTGTTATTTCATGCTATTCGGTAAAATAATCGATTACTTCCTGACTTACGCCTGTATTGCTAAATCCACCATCGTGAAACAGGTTTTGCATGGTTACTTTTTTGGTCAGGTCTGAAAATAAAGAAACCGTATAATCAGCACAATCCTGGGCCGAAGCGTTTCCTAAAGGCGACATTTTTTCGGCATAGCTGATAAAGCCATCAAAACCCTTAACGCCCATTCCTGCCGTGGTAGGCGTTGGTGATTGCGAAATGGTATTCACACGTACCTTTTTTTCCTTTCCAAAGAAATAACCAAAACTACGGGCCACCGATTCTAAATAGGCCTTATTGTCTGCCATATCATTATAATCCGGAAAGGAACGTTGGGCAGCCATATAGGTCAAGGCCACAATACTTCCCCACTCGTTCATGGCATCGGCCTTGTAGAGGCTTTGCATGACCTTGTGAAAGGATAATGCGGAAATATCCCATCCCTTTGTGGTAAAATCATATTTTTCGTCTGTATAATGACGTCCTTTGCGAACGTTAACCGACATTCCAATAGAGTGCAGGACAAAATCGAGTTTTCCACCCAAGATTTCCATTGATTTGGCAATCAGATTATTAAGGTCTTCTTCCGAGGTAGCATCCGCCGGAATAATCTCAGAACCAGTTTTTGCGGCCAGCTCTTTCAATTGCCCCATCCTTAACGCGATAGGCGCATTTGTCAACACAAAAGTACCGCCCTCGGCATGTACGCGTTCTGCAGTTTTCCAGGCGATCGAATTCTCATCCAAAGCGCCAAAAATAATTCCCTTTTTACCTTTTAATAAGTTATAAGCCATGCGTTAATTGTCTTTAGGTATAATTAGGCTCAAAGATATTAAAAAATTAAGGGGCGCAAGTCTAATTCCAAACTTGAAATTCCGAATTACAAGATTGACTTTATAAAAAATGCTTTGGGAATTTGGAATTTGTCAATTTAACAACTGGCGCGCGTGTGCCATCGCAGAATCGGTCAGGGATTTACCGCCTAGCATTTCTGCCAGCTCCACTACCCTTTCGTCTAAGTTTAGTTGTTTCATTCGTGTACGGGTGGTAGTACCGTCTTCTTCCTTATAAACCTTATAGTGGTGATCCCCCTTAGACGCTACTTGGGGTAAATGAGTAATTGAAAACACCTGCAGGCTCTTGCTCATTCCCTGCATAATATCGCCCATTCTATTGGAGATTTCACCAGAGACTCCGGTATCTATCTCGTCGAATACCATAGTGGGCAGGTTTTCATACGTACCCAAAATGGCTTTAATAACCAACATTATTCTTGATAACTCCCCGCCTGAGGCTACTTTCTTTAGCGCTCCATAAGGCGTGCCTTTATTGGCCGAAAACAGAAAGGTTAAATCATCCTTTCCATTCGCCTTAAAATCTTTTGAAGTTTGTAATTCCATCTTAAAGGAAACACTTGGCATACCCAAGGGTGCCAAACGCTCTTGCAGCTGTTCTTTTAATTTAGGAATCGCCAAGTTTCTTTTGGCACTTAACGATTCGGTTATCTTGGTCAGGGCCTCCTTTTGATCCGCAAGCTCAACTTCCTTCGTTTTTATGGTATCCTCTAAATTCCCAGTAACATATACCTTTGTGGCCAGTGCTGATTGAATGGTCAAAAGCTCTTGTATCTCAGTTGCATTGTGTTTGCGCTGTAAATCGTATAGGAGTTGCAGTTTTGTATTTACTTCTTCCAATAACTGCGGATTGGCCTCTACTTTGTCTTGTTGTGATTCAATTTCCCCACTAATATCCTCAAGCTCCAAAAAAACGGATTGTATCCTGTTATTCAATTCAGTGTAATCAATTCCGAATTCCGATAAGCGATTTGAAATTTGCTTCAGTTGCCCAAGGCTACTCAATAGTCCCATTTGTTCGTTACTCAACAATCCGTGTGCCTGGGACAGCTGTTCTAAAATGGTTTCTACATTGTTCAGTTTTTCGTGCTGCTCTTCCAATTCAGATTGTATGCCCGCTTTTAAATCTGCATCCTGTAATTCTTGTAGCAAGAAGCTGTTGTAGTCATGCTCCTTTATTGCATCACTCTGAAATTCAATAAGTTGATTTAGCTCTTTTGAGGTATTTTGGTAAATAATCAGTTGTTTTTTATACGTACTCAGTAGCTCACCACTATCTGCTAAGGCATCAATTAGTTTTAACTGAAAATCGTTCTCCGTTAAACGCAGTGTCTGGTGCTGGGAATGTACATCGATCAAGCGGCCTCCGAGTTGCGAAAGAACATCTAAGGTAACTGGGGAATCGTTGATAAAGGCCCTTGATTTTCCGCTAGGTAATATTTCGCGCCGGATAATCGTTAGCTCCTCATAATCCAAATCGTAGGTCTTAAAAAACTTTTTTAAACTGTATTGATCAATTTTAAACTCTGCCTCGATAATACATTTGGTGTCATTGTTTCGTAAAGAACCCAGGTCGGCACGTTTTCCCAAGACCAGGGACAAAGCTCCCAATAAAATGGACTTTCCCGCACCCGTTTCTCCTGTAATTACGGAAAAACCATTGGTATACGATACATTTAAATCGTCTATTAAAGCGTAATTTTTTATGGAAAGGTTTGCGAGCACTTTTGCGGGAATTAATGCCGTAAAGATACTTATATCAAACTTAAAATGAAGCTAGTACTTGATATCGTTCCAAGTACTGGAATAATAGGGGGCCACTTTATTCAGGGTCTCCTTTAGTTTTACGATATCCATTTTAGGGCCATCGGAAAAGATGCTTTGAATCTCATCGGATTTGGCCTCGAAAAAGGTTTGAATCAAAAAAGCATTTGGGCGACGTTTGATCATCGTCTCGAACAATTTCATGGTGCCCGCAATAACCTGCTTGCCCGTGCTATTGTTGTCGGCCAATACATCCATTCCTTTTCTATGATAATTATACATGGCCACACGGTACTCCCTATAGGTATTAGACAACATATTGTCTACCAACTGAAATCTGCCGCGATTTTCGGAATTATCCCAACCTGTTGCGCTACTGCCCTGCGCCTGTGTGACTATTTTTTGTGCCTTCCTAAAATAGTCATCACCGCCTTCAAGGGCAAAGCTATCCGCATCCAACCCTAAAATAATATATACGTAGTAAGAGACTACGCTTATAAGGTTGGTTTCAAAAACGTTATCATTGAATACAAGCGGCTGAAACTCGGTATAGGTAAAATCGAATTTCCCGTCCTTGTAATTGAAAATCGGCGTTTCGTAAGAGGTATTATATACGGGTCTCGAGGATTGAATCTGAATATTTCCTTGAAACCTATTAGATTGATAATTGGTAATGGTTATGAACATTTGGGCGTTTACACGCTCGTTATCCTTAAAGGTACGATTCGTCCACTTAGACTTGTTCACAAAATCGTTTAAAGAAGTCTCCAAGGTTTTGAAAATGGGCAAATCGCCATTGGTCAACTGATCGGAGTTAACGGTAACGGTACATCTGAGCTCCTGCGCCCCAAGTCCCAAAGAAATTAGAAAAACAAATAATAAGATTAGCTTACGCATGTATTCTGCTGATGATTTCGTTCCAAATATCCGCGGCTACCGCGGCCTTGGTCTTAAGTTCAAACGTTTTAATCGCTAAATTCTTATCTATAAAACGTATTTTATTGGTCTTCTTACCAAAGCCGGCCCCAGGATCGTTTAAGGAGTTGAGTACAATGGCATCCAGGTTTTTTCGCTTTAATTTTCCTTTGGCGTTTTCTTCTTCGTTTTCGGTTTCGAGTGCAAAGCCCACAAGAAATTGTTCTTTCTTTTGTTCGCCAAGGGAAAAAAGGATGTCCTTGTTTTTTGTCAATTCTATGGTAAGGTCGGTATCCGATTTTTTAATTTTCTGATCCGCCACGGTCTTCGGGCGATAATCTGCTACGGCAGCAGCACAAATAGCCACATCTACATTTTTATAAACATTAAGGGCGGCATCGTACATTTCGTCGGCAGATACGACCCGCTGTAAATCGATGTTCGTATTATTTACTGTCAGATGCGATGGGCCTGAAACCAAAATCACTTTGGCCCCAAGGCTAGCGGCGGCTTCGGCGAGTTCAAAACCCATAAGACCGGTCGAGTGGTTCCCCACGAAACGAACAGGGTCTATGGCTTCATAGGTCGGACCTGCGGTTATCAAAACCTTTTTTCCATTGAGGGGTAATCCCTTCGAAAAATAATCGGTAATGAACGTCATAATATCCTCTGGTTCCGCCATTCGCCCTTGGCCGTGTAATCCACTTGCAAGTTCTCCGGATGTGGCGGGAATCATGATATTCCCAAAGGATTCTAGTTTTTCGAAAGATGCCTTAGTACTCGGATGTTTATACATGTCCAAATCCATAGCGGGTGCGAAGAAAACCGGACATTTGGCGGAGAGATAGGTCGCCAATAATACATTATCGCAAGCACCATTCGCCATTTTAGAAAGGGTATTGGCGGTTGCTGGAGCCATGAGCATAACATCGGCCCAGAGTCCCATTTCAACATGGTTGTTCCAATCTGTGGTATTATCCTCCGTTTTTACGAAAGAGGTGACCACGGGATTTTTAGAAAGGGTTGCAAGGGTAAGGGGAGAAACAAAAGCGCCGGCACTTTCCGTCAAGATGACCTTAACATTGGCGCCAGCCTTTATGAGTAACCGAACCAGAAAAGTGGTTTTATAAGCAGCAATGCCCCCAGT
The DNA here is from genome assembly GCA_965238025.1 of Aggregatimonas sp. GTDB lineage: Bacteria > Bacteroidota > Bacteroidia > Flavobacteriales > Flavobacteriaceae > Pelagihabitans. Next base: position 3,583,562 of record OZ250162.1, read on the forward strand.
TATACCTAAGAGGATGTTCTTCCCGCTAACCATGGTCAGTATATCTATTACAATGTAGGTGCACTAGGAGTCTTTCTCCGTGTTCCTGTGGTAAATTCTATCCATCAACCATTCTTCAACGGCCAAGGCATGAGGTTTTGGTAGTTTTTCATAGAATTTTGAGACTTCGATTTGTTCTTTATTCTCAAAAACCTCCTCAAGGCTATCGCTATAGGTCGCAAACTCCTCTAGTTTTTCCAATAGTTCCTTTTTGATTTCAGAATTGATTTGCACCGCCCTTTTGGCCGTTATGGAAATGGCCTCATAAATATTGTCCGTTGGCTTATCAAACTCATTCTTGTTGATGGTCACCGTGGTCACGGGAGCGCTTGAATTTTTAAATTCGTTCATATTCATCTTATTTGTTATTTGGTAGCGGCGGTTTCCGCACCGATTACTTGTAGTTCTTTATCTATTTTTTTAAGCAGACTATGGGCCTTGGCATCGAATTTAGTCTCTGGGAATTGTTTTACCAAACTAGTATAGTATTTTTTAGCATTTTTAAAACGTTCCTTTTTCAGTCGATCTAAGCTGTTCAATGCCAATTCGGATGCCGACTCAAACTTGTAATACATGGCATCTTCCTTGTAAATAGAACCCGGATAATCGCTAAGAAAGTTATCAAAAGCCGTTATGGCAGGGGTTAAAAAGCTAAAATCGAACTTGCCGAGCTTATTATATTGTTTCGCAATTTCATACGCTTTTTTCTCCTTTTTTTGTGTTAGTTCTTGCGCCATGATATTGGCTTCGGGGAAAAATTCCGATTCTGGATGGCTATTGATAAATAACTGTAATTTAGCCAACGCCTTGTCGGTATCTGTTTGATCCAAGGAATAGGCCGGACTCAACAAGAAGGTACTTTTGGCCCCTAAAAAAGATGCTTCGACTACTTTGTCGCTCTGGGGGTACGATTTAACAAAACGCTCGAACTGGTAAGACGCCGTATTGTAATCTTTCTGTTTAAAATAGGAATTCGATAAAAAGTACATTACCCGTTCTCCCTGCGGTTTTCCAACGTATTTTGGGGCAATCTGCTCAAAAAGTCGTAGGCCCCTTTTAAAATCCCCTGCTTCATAATATTTTTGAGCCAATTCATACTTCGCCTTAATATCTTCATTCTTAAGCACTTTTTGATATTCATTACAGGACGTAACCAATACCACAAGCCCAACAACAACTAACCACTTTCGAATTCTCAAAAACATTTTGCAAAATTACGGATTATCAACGGATTTAAAAAACATATTTTAATCCGTAAAAATAGCGTGTTCAATGGGGTTTTATAGCCCTTTTGGCGAAGATTTAACTAATAGTTTCTGTTTTGGCAAACCGTTTCATAAAGACGCCTATTTTACTTTTCAAAGTTTTACTGGCTTCTATTAGTGGCAGGCGAACCACAGCAGTGCTTAGGCCTAATAGCTCGAAAATAGCTTTGATACCGGCAGGGTTTCCTTCCTCAAATATCATATCCATACCTTCTTGCATGGCAAAATGTAGTCTTAAGGCCTCATCTTTATTCCCGTTCAACCCTAGGCGAATCATACTTGAAAATTCGTTTGGCAGTCCCTGCCCAATTACAGAAATTACTCCTGAACCTCCTTCTAAGACCGTTGGCAAAGCGGTAGGATCATCGCCCGAAATAACATGAAACCCCTTGGGTTTGTCCTTTATCAGCTGCTTTACCTGATCCATATCGCCGCGGGCTTCCTTAATGGCCACAATATTCTTAAAATCCTTGGCCAACCGCAGCGTGGTGGTCGGTAACATATTGCTTCCCGTTCGTGCAGGAACATTATACATGACAATAGGTTTGGGTGATGCTTGCGCGATTGCCCTAAAATGCTGATATATACCCTCTTGTGTTGGTCGGTTGTAATATGGGGAAACCGAAAGAACGGCATCGAAATCTGATAAATTCAAGGTTTGCAGCTCTTCAACAACTTTGGCCGTATTATTCCCGCCAACTCCCAAAACCAATGGTAGCCTACCGGCATTGGCCTCAACCACGGTATCGGCAACCAATTGCTTCTCGGTTTTTGACAGGGTGACCGATTCACCTGTAGTTCCTAAAACCACGAGATAGTCCACTCCTCCATCAATGTTGAACTGCACAATGTTGCGCAATGCTTTTACATCAACGGTCATATCTTCTTTAAAAGGGGTAATCAGAGCGACCCCCGTACCTATTAACTCTTTCATCTTTTTATTTCATCAAGTACTCCAAGGTACTTCTTGAGTTCTGTTTTAAAGACCTTAAAATCTTTCAACGGAATGTCCAATATTAAATCGTTGAAATAACTGTCCATTTCGGTAAATCCGACCCTAAAACGCGCCTTGGCCTTTATGCTCATCAACTTCATCAACAAATTGTCTTCTTTGTAATAATTGACCAATAAATCATATTCCCGGCTTAAAAATTCCAGCGCATAACTGTTCTCTATCTGCCCATTCCATCCCAAATCCTTGTCTGAGAAAACGGGTGTTGAATAAGGTGAATTTTTATCATAATAATTTTTATACCCAATAATCTTTACCGCATTTGGACGTAAATTATACTCGTCCTGAAATTGATAGAACACATCGGCATTGGTAAACGCATCTAAATCAACAATACAGCCTATAGAGGTGATTCCGTGGCTCCTATTTACTGGCACCAGGGGAGTTTTCATTTCTTGTTTCAAGAATTTAACCCCTGATTTATACTTGAACTTGTCTTTTATTCCCTTAAACATGTATTTTTACATTTGTAGTCTCCCGTTCTTAAAGCATAACGCAAAAAAAAGCAGCAACGTGCTACAAATGTAAAGAAATATCCCCCGTGCAATTGGGGAGCAAGTTAAAAAAAAACATGATTTTAAAAATAAAACATTTTGTTATATTTATAACTTTTGGCATTTTGTGTTCCTGTAAGGAAAATCCAATTGCCTTACACAATATTGAAGCAACCGAGATATTGATAGACTCTACTTTAGTGGGTGTAGACTCGATCGATAGCTTTGTTGCCCCTTATCGCAAGCGTATAAATCAGGTTCTGGATAGCGCCCTTGCCTATGCGCCCATAACTTTTAGCAAAACTGATGGTGTCTACAATAGTACCGCCGGTAATTTAATGGCCGATATTATTTTTGAACAGTCCAATCCCATTTTTAAATCCCGGACTGGAAAGAGTATTGATTTTGTTTTGCTTAATCACGGGGGCATCCGTGCAGATATTTCAAAAGGAAAGGTAACGGCCAGGACGGCCTACGAAATAATGCCTTTTGAAAACACTGTAGTTGTGGTTGAACTTTCCGGGAAATCGGTTTCTAAACTAGTGGATTACCTTATTAAATCGAATAGGGCACACCCCATTTCAAAAGGCTTGCAGGTCATTTTAAACAAAAATGGAACTTTGCAACAAGTAAAGGTAAATGGCAAACCTTTAGACGAAAATCAAAATTATAATGTTGCTACCAGCAATTATTTGGTTACTGGTGGTGATAATATGGGTTTTTTTAGGGATGGATTGGAAAAAACCGAAACCGACTACCTTATTCGGAATGCCATTATCGATTATTTTAAGAAGGTCGATACGCTAAGGGCGAAGATTGACGATAGGTATTTTATAGTAAATTAAATAGCATGTTCAAGGTTTGAAATCATTCAAATCGACAATTTTATAAACGTATGTACGCCAAACCCGCCCAAACGACTTCAGTCGGGCAGGCCTGTAGAGGCGTAAACAAAATGGAAGAGCCAGAATGAAAAGAAGAAAATTTATTGGTAAAACTGCTGCGACGTCAGCCCTAATAGGTTTGGGTGGGCTTTCGTTTAACTCCTGCTTTAGACCGCATACAAAAAAAATAACCATTCTGCACACCAATGATGTGCACAGTCACATTGACCCCTTTCCAAACGATCATGCGAGCTACGCTAATCTAGGTGGCTTGGCACGAAGGGCCACTTTGGTCGATACCATTCGAAAAGAAAATCCGAATACCCTTTTATTTGATGCCGGTGATATTTTTCAGGGAACCCCCTATTTTAATTTTTATGGAGGTGAACTGGAATTCAAGTTGATGTCTATGCTAAAATATGATGCAGCCACCATTGGCAATCACGACTTTGATAACGGCGTAGATGGCCTCTATGCACAATTGCCACATGCCAAATTCAAATTGATCAGTGCCAACTATGATTTTAGCAATACGCTTATGAACGGTCATGTAGAACCTTATACCATTTATGGGCTAGATGGGCTAAAAGTTGGAGTTTACGGGTTGGGAATACGACTTGAAGGGCTGGTAACCCAACGTTTGTTTAAGGAAACTAAATACTTAGATCCATTTGAAATTGCCCTTGATTGTGAGCGCAAATTGAAAACTGAGGAACAATGTGATATTATCGTCTGTCTTTCTCATTTAGGGTATAAATACGAATCTGAAAGCAGACCGGATGATCTTACGCTGGCGTCAAAAACCAAATACACCAACCTCATCATCGGGGGCCATACCCATACTTTTTTAGAGCAACCGACAATCGTAAAAAATGCAGCTGGTGACAACGTCCTGGTAAATCAAGTTGGTTGTTATGGACTGAATTTAGGGCGTATCGATTTCTATTTTGATGATGCGAAAAACCTGAGCGCCAATGGGGTTTCTATTAAGGTATAATAGCTTTTGAAATGATACGGCTGGAAAGAACAAATTCCCAAAACCCCGATTTTATTGCCCTTGTTGCCCTGCTGGATGCCGATTTAGCACAACGCGATGGTGCGGATCATGCCTTTTATAATCAATTTAACAGCATTCAAGATCTACGATATGCCTTGGTTGCCTACGATAAAGAAATAGCGGTAGGTTGTGGTGTTATAAAGCCCTTTGATCCAACAACTGTAGAAGTAAAACGCATGTACGTGCTGCCTGATCAAAGAGGAAAGCAGATTGCAACCCATATTTTAAATGATTTGGAAATATGGGCTTCAGCATTGAACTATAAACGTTGCATTCTTGAAACTGGAAAGCGCCAACCGGAAGCCATTGCACTATATCAAAAAAATGGATACACAATTATTCCCAACTATGGGCAGTATCAAGGGATTGAGAATAGTGTTTGCTTTGAGAAAATCATCCAATACACTGGGTCTTGACAATATAAATTAAGGTCGCAACCAAATATCGGGATTCAGGTGAAACATCCGCTTCCATCCTTGAACAGACTCGTCATCATATAAGTTCGGATATGGGAAAGGTGTAGTAATGGCATAATGCAGATGTGGTGGTTTGCCCTTCGCATTACCAGTATCCCCAACGGTACCTATCACTGCTCCTCTTTTCAAGGGTTTAAAAACAAAGGTTTTGATTTCATCCAAATGCGCGTAGTAGTGAAAACGCCATTTTGGGCCCAGTACCATGACGGACTTCCCTCCCTTTCCGCCTTCATAGGTATACACAACAATTCCATTGGTAGCCGCGACAACATCGGTACCCTTGTCGGCAAAAATATCGATCCCTTTATGGGTAATGGAAGTTCCCCAAGGATAGGCCCAAAATGATTTAACATCCCAACTTTTGGTAGTGGCATCTTTTACGGGGATAATCATATGTTGGGGTAACAAAAATCCAATACCGACCAGAACCATGGGTATCCAAAACCATTTTCGCATGCTCCGATTGCGTACCAAAAATGCAATACTAGTAAGTAAGGCATACCAAAATCGTCTTGTGGTGTTGGTTATCATGTTTAAATCATTAGTACCGCAGGATTATACCATCGCGAGAAAATCATTTTCAGAAATAATCGGAACACCGAGGTTTTCAGCTTTGGTACGTTTACTAGGCCCCATTTTATCACCGGCCACTAAATAAGTGGTCTTTGAGGAAATACTGGAACTTACTTTCCCCCCATTGTCTTCTATAAGTTTTTTCAATTCGGTTCTACTTAGGGTCTCGAACACCCCAGAAACGACAATTGCCATTCCTTTTAACTTATCCGTTTGATTTTCCAATTGGGCTTCTGATAATGAAAATTGTACCCCATATTCCTTAAGTCGGTCTATAATGGTTCGATTATTTTCATTACTAAAAAATTCCTCCACCGAATGGGCGATACGTTCCCCTATCTCATCTACAGCCGTTAATTCTTCTACAGAAGCGCTCATCAACGCATCAATATTCTTATAGGCCTTGGCCAATTTCTTGGCAACGGTCTCTCCAACAAACCGAATGCCCAGAGCGAACATGACCCTTTCAAACGGGATCTTTACGGAATCGGCAACTCCGTTTACTAAATTCTCTGCAGATTTCTCTGCCATACGTTCTAAGGGCATTATCTGCTCCTTGGTCAAGGTGTACAAATCAGCGTAGTTGGTAATGAGCCCCTCATTAAATAATAAGGTAACCGTTTCACCGCCCATTCCTTCAATATCCATTGCCTTGCGGGAAATATAATGTTGGATCCTCCCTGTAATTTGAGGGGGACAACCATAATAATTAATACAATAATGTTTGGCATCACCTTCTGTACGTATCAAAGGGGTAGCACATTCAGGACACTGATCTATATATTTGGTCTCGACCGAATCTTGAGGTCGTTTACCAAAATCTACCCTTATTATTTTTGGAATGATTTCCCCTCCTTTTTCAACGAAGACCGTATCCCCTTCACGAATATCAAATTTTGCGATTTGGTCCGCATTGTGTAAAGAGGCCCTTTTTACTGTTGTTCCTGCCAATAAAACGGGCTGAAGGTTGGCCACCGGGGTTATCGCCCCTGTTCGCCCAACTTGATAGGTGATTTCGTTTAAGACTGTAGAAACCTGCTCTGCCTTAAATTTATAAGCCATAGCCCACCGAGGGGATTTTGAAGTAAAGCCTAGCTCATCCTGTTGTTGTAGATTATTTACTTTTACGACAACGCCATCAGTCTCATAGGGTAAATCATGTCTTTTCACATCCCAGTGCTCAACAAAGTCCATAACCTCTTGGGTGGTTGTACAAAGTTTTGCCACAGTCGGGACCTTAAAGCCCCATTCCCTTGCCTTTTCGAGCATTTGCCATTGCGAATCGATACCCGTATCATCACCTACTATTCCGTACAAAAGACAATCTAAGGGACGCTGGGCGACAGCTGCGCTATCTTGTAGTTTTAAACTACCAGAGGCCGTATTTCTAGGATTCATATAGGGATCTTCTCCATTTTCTATGCGTTCCTCATTCATTTTGGCAAAGCCTTCGAGAGGCAACACAATTTCTCCACGAATATCAAACTTGGGAGGATAGTTGCCCTTCAGCTGCAAGGGTACCGACTTAATGGTTTTAATATTAGTGGTCACATCATCGCCTTGTGTACCATCGCCTCTTGTGACCGCTCTAATAAGTTTGCCATCTTCATAGGTCAGGTTTATAGAGGCACCATCGTATTTTAGTTCGCAGGTAAAGGTAACTTGAACATCGCCCAAGACCCGTTGAATACGTTTTTCCCAATCTTCCAGATCTTCCTTGGAATATGAGTTATCCAAGGAATACATGCGATGGTTATGTACCACCGTATTGAAGTTTTTGGTCACCTCACCCCCTACCCGTAATGTGGGGGATGTTGGATCGTGAAACTCCGGATGTTTTTCTTCCAGAACCTGTAGTTCTTTCAACTTCATATCGAACTCATAATCCGAAATTGTTGGATTATCGAGTACATAATAATTATGGTTGTGGGTACGCAACTCTTTTCGCAATGATTCTATTTGAGTTTTTACTTCCATAAATAAGCTATAACTGGTTCTTTTTAATCCATTTTGGTGTTGGCAGAGGCCGGTAGTTTTCCATTTTTTCCAGCAGTCCAACTACTGAATCATCTACTAAAAGCATATCATAGTTCTCTTGCTTTAGAAATCCCTTGGTGACCATTTTCCGGAGCATCTTTAGCAAATCATCATAAAAGCCATTGGTATTCAACAACCCGATAGGTTTTTGGTGCAGTCCGAGCTGGGCCCAGGTTATCATTTCGAATAATTCTTCTAAAGTCCCGAAACCGCCTGGTAAGGTGATAATACCATCCGTTAATTCATGCATCAATAGTTTACGTTCATGCATATTTTCAGTGATAATCAACTCGGTTAAACCGGAATGAACAACTTCCTTTACTTTTAAAAAGTCGGGAATCACCCCTATTACTTTTCCATGGGCATCTAAGGTACCTTGTGCAACAGCACCCATGACACCGATTTTAGCACCACCATAAACCAGTGTTATTTTTTCGTTTGCCAGAATTCGACCAAGTTCAGACGCGGCCTTCAAAACATCCAGGTCATTGCCCTCACTACTTCCGCAAAATACTACGATACTTCTCATCCGCTACTTCTTAACCTTCCCAAATGGGATAGGGAATTTCAATTTAGTCAATCTTCAATTTCTTTACCCTTTAAAAAACTACTTCTGATCATTCTGTCTTTGCCAAAAAAATCTTTTCGCAGTTCAATTTCTGAAAAATTATGCGCTTCTAATAGTGAGGTCGTTTCTTTCCCCAAATATTGGTTTATTTCTAGAAATAGTCTTCCGTTTTTTGATAAGTTCTTTTTGGCGAAATGGGCGATGCTTTTGTAAAACACCAAAGGGTTTTCGTCCTGGACAAAAAGCGCGATTTGCGGCTCATGATCCAAAACGTTTTTTCGTATCCCGATCTTTTCCAACTCTCGAACATAGGGAGGGTTGGAAACAATTATATCAAATTTTACCCCCATATCGTCTAACAGTAAGATATCACCTTGCGTAAAAGTTACATCCGCTTTGTTTTTAAGCACATTTTCCCGGGCCAATTTTAGGGCGTTTTCTGAAATATCCATGGCATACACCTTTGCCTGAGGCAATTCCTTGGCAAGTGAAACCGCAATGCAACCGCTGCCGGTACCGATATCAAGAATAGTAATTTCCGATTCGTGGGATGTGATATCATCCAAAATCCATCGTACAAGTTCTTCGGTTTCAGGACGGGGTATCAATACATTCTCGTTGACCAAAAAATCAAGTCCCATAAAATTGGTTTTCCCAATAATATATTGAACAGGGCGTTGCAATTTTAATTGGGACAGCGCTTCAAACAGGGGCTGTTCATCTTCCTTCGTTACCACATACTGAGGTTGAAACGCTAAAACAAAGCGTTCTAAGCCAAGTAATTCTTCAATCAACAAATAAAAAAAACTAGCTGCCTCTTCTTTCGAATAAATATCGTCGAGTTCTTTGTGATAGATGGTTTTTATCTCTTTTAAAAGCATATATCAAGAATCACAATTCCTTTATCATAAATACTGGGCAGGAATAGTGCCCGGTGTTTCCCATGCGGGTAGCAATATGGGTAAAGCCAAATCTCTGGTAAAGCTTTTGAGCAGCTTCCATCGTAGGCATGGTCTCTAAATATATTTTTTCAAAACCGAATTCCTTTGCACGATCCAGACAAGTTTTTAGCATTAAGGCACCAATACCCTTACCCCTAGCGCTCTTTAAAAAATACATTTTTTGCAACTCACAAACGTTACCCTTATAATTCTCTAATTGAGCTACTCCTGCGCAACCTAGGATTTTTCCATCTTCTTCGACCACAAAATAGGTTGCTTTGGGTGCATTATAGTTCTCGAACATACATTCTAAGGCTTTATCTGCATAAGCAGTACCAACCTTAGGCGCTCCTAAATCTAACAGTACCTCACGAATAACTGCGGCAACCCGCGGATTATCTTCTTGACGAATTTCTCTAATTACCACATTGTCGACATCCATTAAAATAGTAGGTTTTTAAATTATATTTTTGCAGTGTGAATATACATTATAAAAAGATGCGGAAAACCATTTTGTTCCTCGTACTACTGATTACATTTTCGGGCTGTCAATTGACGGAAAAACCTGAATTCGTTCGTATTGAAAATATAGATGTGGTTCGGGCAGATCTGGATAGCGTAAAACTAAAGGCCAATGCCATTTTTCTAAACCACAATCACTTGGGTGGTTCTTTGACCACCGATAAAATAGAGGTCCTTGTTGATGAAAAACATATAGCGACTGTTTCTTCTGAGGAATTTAAGGTCCCGGCAAAAGACGAATTCTCTGTGCCTTTAACGGTTAATTTTTCGGCAATGCAGTTATTGGAAAAGGAGAATAGCGGTATTTTGGGCAGTATTTTAAAGCAGGTACTAAATAGAAAGGTTGTGGTAACTTTTAGAGGAAATTTGGAGTATAAGGTGGTTGGGTTTTCTTCTACCTACCCCATAGATCATACGGAAGAAATTGAAATCAAATAAATTGACCGGACATCATACATACATGCGAAGGGCCTTACAGCTGGCAAAATCCGGCAAGGGTGAGGTCTTGCCCAACCCTAGTGTTGGTTGTGTCATCGTTTATAAGGGTCAGATTATTGGGGAAGGTTTTACCAGTGCCTATGGTGGTCCGCATGCTGAAGTCAATGCTATCAATTCAGTTGCCGATAAGACATTATTGACAAGTGCAACATTGTATGTAACCCTAGAACCTTGTTCGCACTATGGGCAGACACCGCCTTGTGCAGATCTTATCGTTGCAAATAAAATTCCAAGAGTAGTTGTCGGAATCAAGGATCCAAATTTGAAGGTGTCGGGAAAAGGAATTCAAAAGTTAGAAACGGCCAGCTGTGAGGTCATTTCTGGAATTATGGAAGAGCAGTGCCGTGAACATCACAGGCGCTTTCTGACCTATCAAGAAAAAAAACGCCCCTATATTATCCTAAAATGGGCGGAGACCAAAGACGGATTCATTGCCCCTTCGGCAAAAAAAAGAGCTGCAACGCCCGAACCTTTTTGGATAACAAATCGAAAATCCCGCCAATTAGTCCACCAATGGCGTTCTGAGGAACAAGCAATTTTAGTTGGCACTAACACGGTTTTACAGGACAATCCTAAGCTCAATGTTCGGGAATGGGAAGGAAAAGATCCCATACGAGTGGTTTTGGACAGGGGCCTTAAGATAACATCTGACTTTCATGTTCTGGATAAAAGCACCCTTACTCTTGTACTCACCGAAGCAGAAGATGCATCGCGCCACCTAAAAGGAATCAATTATGAGGTAATCCGTTTTTCAAAAGACCTGATTATGCAGGTCGTCACTAAATTATATCAAAACAAGATTACAAGTGTTTTGGTGGAAGGCGGCGCCCAGACCTTACAATCCTTTATTGATGCTGGTTTATGGGACGAAGCTCGGGTCTTTGTTGGAAATCGCAACTTTAAGGAAGGAATAAAAGCCCCTAAATTTTTGAGAACGCCTGAACGTACTGAACAAATCGACTCGGACATACTTACCTTATATAGTAATGATTAAAACTATCATTTTTGATTTTGGTGACATTTTCATCAACTTAGACAAGCAAGCCCTGTTTCGGGAACTTAGGGAGCATGACATTGTATTTCAATTAACACCAGAGCTGCTCCACCTAAACAATAGGTTCGAAGTCGGTGCAATTTCCCCCGATGAATTTGTATCGGAATGGAAAACTTTTTTTTCTAAAATGAACAACGAAGAAATTGTTCGCATTTGGAATTCTATATTACTTGATTTTCCCGATTACCGTTTGATCTTTCTTGAGCAATTGGCAGCAGAAAAGAAATATCGTCTGTTTCTGCTCAGTAACACCAACGCCCTACACATTCCCAAAGTGCAGGAAATTATGGGTGCGGAAAAATTTAATCGGTTCAAAAACTGTTTTGAGCAATTTTACCTTTCCCATGAAATTCAATTGCGCAAACCAAATGCTGCTATTTATGAATTCGTTCTGAACGAAAATCAATTGCTTGCCAAGGAAACTTTTTTTGTAGATGACACCAAAGAAAATACCGATGCTGCCTCCTTATTGGGAATTATGGTTTGGAATCTGAAAGTAGGCCAGGAAGACATTATTCAACTTAGGGGAAGGCTATAGTTCAACAGAAGTATTAGAGGCATTATGACGGATAGTCCCAGTGATACATATAAAACCCTTTTAGAGGCTTCCGAAGAAATTCTACGTAAGGAGAAAAAGAGCAAGTTCTTTGGTATTGCCTTTCCCATAGAAAAAGAAAGCGAGGTAAAGCCCTTGATTGAGGCTTTAAAAAAGAAGCATCATACCGCCAATCATGTATGTTATGCCTGGCGACTGGGTGTAGTGCATCCGCGATATCGCGCCAATGATGACGGTGAGCCCAACAACTCTGCAGGAATGCCAATTTACGGACAGATTCAATCTTTTGAAGTAACGAATGTGCTTGTTGCCGTTACCCGAATCTTTGGCGGAACCAAGTTAGGGGTTGGCGGATTAATAAGCGCTTATAGGGAAGCCGCCCAGGCGGCCTTGCAAGCAAGCAAAATAGTTGAGAAGACCTTACAGCAGAAAATAGAACTTCAATTTGAATACCCTCAAATGGAAGTGGTCATGAGAAAGATAAAGCAACAACAGCTTGAGGTGGTTTCACAAAAATTGGAAGTCGATTGCCAATTGGTAATTTCCGTTCAAAAAAGTAAAAGCAAATTAGTCTTTGAGGCTTTTGATCGAATTTACGGCGTCAAAACCACAGTGATCCCTTAGACAGGAAAGTTATCCGGTAATGGCCTTCAACACATAATCTGGACATTTAATAGGCCGCATGGTTTTCATATTAATGAAGGCCAAGACAACTCCTGCCTCGACCAAGAGCTCTTTTTCCTCGTTAAAGATTTTAAACTCGAATTCAATTTTTACAGAGGGCGTTTTTTTAAGTTTTGTCTCTACGGTAATAAGGTCATCATACACCGCAGATTTTTTAAAATTCATTTGTAGGGAAACCACGGGAAGCATAACTCCATTTTCCTCCATGCTCTTGTAGGAAATACCAAACTGCCTTAACCACTCTACCCTGCCCATCTCTAAGTATTGTGCGTAGTTGCCATGATAGACAACTCCCATCTGGTCTGTTTCGGCATAACGCACCCTAAAAGAAATTCTGTTAAAATCCATAAACATTAACTTAAAAATTATATATTTAGAGCAGTTCGAAAGATTCGCCGAACATGATAAAAAAAAAGCGAAAATTCAATAGTATTTCATTTTTTTTTTAGAATTTTTGTTCACATATTTGTCGCACCAGAAAACGGGCATGCTCCTGCCTACTTTCAGCCTACAACTAACCATTAAATAAGAAATTTCAGAATGAGTGTTAATGCCGATTCCGTATGGAAAAATTGCTTGGAATTTATTCAAGATAACATCCAACCACAGGCATTTAAAACATGGTTCGAGCCCATTAAACCAGTTAAGCTTTCCGAGAACGCCTTGAGCATTCAAGTGCCGAGCAAATTCTTTTACGAATGGCTTGAAGAGCATTATGTGAAGCTACTTAAAGTTGCGTTGACCAAGGAGTTGGGTGAAACTGCCAAACTGGTTTACATTATCAAAATGGAAAATACCTATGGGAACCGTGAGCCATTTACAGAAAAAATACCTAGTTCTAACCGCGGCAATTTTGGAGCCCAGGAAATGGATGTACCTATAAAATCGAAAAATCCCGAGCTGAAGAATCCGTTTGTGATTCCGGGTATCCGTAATATTAAAATTGAATCACAACTCAACCCTAATTATAATTTTGATAATTTTCTTGAGGGAGATGCCAACCGTTTGGCCCGTTCCGCCGGCATGGCGGTGGCCAATAAACCAGGTGGTACTTCTTTTAACCCTTTATTGGTTTTTGGAGGTGTCGGTCTAGGCAAAACACACTTGGCCCATGCCATTGGTGTTGAAATAAAAGATAAATATCCTGAGCGTACCGTGCTTTACATATCTGCGGAGAAATTCACCCAGCAGTATATAGAGTCGGTCAAGAAGAATACGAGAAACGATTTCATCCATTTTTATCAGTTGATAGATGTGTTGATTATCGATGATGTGCAGTTTCTTTCCGGAAAATCCGGAACTCAAGATGTGTTCTTCCACATATTCAATCATTTGCATCAAAACGGAAAACAGGTCATTTTAACCTCGGATAAAGCGCCTGTAGACATGCAAGATATTGAGCAACGGCTATTGTCCCGCTTTAAATGGGGGCTTTCCGCAGAGTTGCAGAATCCCGACTATGAAACCCGTGTCTCTATCCTAAAGAATAAACTCTATCGGGATGGTGTTGAAATGCCAGATGATATTATCGATTACGTGGCAAAGCATATTAAAACAAATATTAGGGAACTTGAAGGTGCTATCATCTCTTTGATTGCGCAATCATCCTTTAACAAAAGGGAGGTTACCCTTGAACTTGCCCAACAAGTAGTAGAGAAATTTGTAAAGAATACCAAGCGCGAAGTTTCTATCGATTATATTCAAAAAGTGGTTTCCGATTACTTTGAGATGGACGTTGCTACCCTACAGTCTAAAACTAGAAAACGCCATATTGTTCAGGCACGCCAGTTGGCGATGTTCTTTGCCAAGAAATTCACCAAAGCATCCTTGGCAAGTATAGGGTCTCAAATAGGAAAACGAGATCACGCAACGGTCTTACATGCTTGTAAAACGGTAGACAACCTGGCCGAGACCGATAAGCAGTTTAGAAAGTATATTGACGATCTCACCAAGAAATTCTCTTAATCCCTTATGGCGATCAATGTCTTGATGGTATGCCTAGGTAATATATGTAGGTCACCACTAGCTGAAGGGCTATTACAACAAAAGTGCAATCCTGAAAAAATCTTTGTTGACTCTGCCGGTACTGGAGGGTACCATATCGGCAATGCCCCCGATGAACGTAGTATTGCCGTAGCCCTCAAAAATGGACTCGACATCAGTAAACAACGATGTAGAAAGTTTGAACGCAAAGACTTAGATACTTTTGATCTGATTTATGCGATGGACCTGAGCAACTATAAAAATATTATTGCCCTAGCTGAAAATGAGGAACAAAAATCAAAGGTACATCTACTACTAAATGAGTTGGATTTAGCGACCAATGAAGTACCTGACCCTTATTACGGTGGCAAAGATGGATTTGAAAACGTATTTCTGATAATCGATCAAGCTTGTAATGCAATTGCACAAAAACTAAATCGGGCATAAATGGCAAAGGAGAAAGCTAGTATTGGAAAACTCTATTTAATCCCTACTACCTTGGGCGAAAATGAGCCTTTGGAAGTACTTCCTATTTCCATAAAGAGAGCCATTGAAAACATTGATTACTATATCGTTGAAAATGAGAAATCGGCGAGACGGTTTATCAAAAAAATAAGTCCCCGTAAGTCCCAGCCCGGCTTAAAGCTGGAGCTGTTGAACAAGTACACCGAGGCGCAAGCAATTCCCACTTTTTTAAACCCGTGTTTAAACGGCTATGATGTGGGTATCCTTTCAGAGGCAGGGGCTCCCGGCATTGCGGATCCTGGAGCCGATGTGGTGAAGGTTGCCCATGAGAAGAATATTCAGGTGGTACCCTTGGTAGGACCGTCATCGATCCTATTAGCTTTAATGGCAAGTGGTATGAATGGACAGAATTTTGCATTTAATGGTTACCTACCTATTGAATCTTCCGATCGAAAAACTGCCATTAAAAAATTGGAGAAGTTATCTAAAGAGAACGATCAAAGTCAACTGTTTATAGAAACCCCTTATCGCAATGATAAATTGTTGGCTGAGCTTCTGAAAGTACTCTCTTCAAATACACGGTTATGTATCGCTTGTGATATCACCCTATCAACTGAATATATTGCTACAAAATCTGTTGGAGATTGGAAACACTCCCCCCTCGAATTACACAAACGACCCGCAATTTTTATTATTCAAGCGTAGTCCTTCGCCCAAGTGTAAAAAAGAAGCCCCAACCAAGTGTCTTTGATCGGGGTTCTTAAACATTCCCATATTTGGCCCATTCATCAGAATGGACAAAGTCGTCTAACATCGCGGACAAAATCTTACGATGTTATGTTTAAATTTTTGGGTTGCGCACAGATGCTACATAAGAAACATCATAATCAGAAAATTGTCTTATATAGTTGGCAACATCAGTACCATAGGCATCACTAGGGTTAAATCGACCCCAAGACCTTAGGTATTTTTGAACATTACCCGGGCCAGCTAAGTGAGCCGCAGCCAACATTCCTGACTCCGTAACCCTTACCCCTCCTATGCGTTTACCTACATAGTGCAAGATATCCTTTCGTAAAATCCATTTATTTCGTGATAGATTGGTATAAAATGCTTTCTCCTGCAATTTGGGGTCATTTAAAAAACGGGATGGGTTATATACTCCTACAAGGTGTAACGTACCTATACCAAATTGGTATTTCCCCAAATAACCAAGTGTATTGGTCCTAAAATAGTCACCTGAAGACTCTGTAAAGGCCAGCGCTTCTTTAAACCCAATATACGAGCTCCCTAAAAATGGTGGTGTTATAAAAGAAGTGTTAAATAGAATCTGTTTCTCAGGATACATAACCTCCATAGGGCCACAGACGACCAAATCATCAGGGACTTTTACCTCCTTTTGATTAACCCCAAAACTCCCCAAAACCACCAATACGATAAAAGCGCAAAAAAAGTAAACGCATCTTCTCATACCATACATTTTAAAAACCAATCCCCTAAAGCACTGGTTTGTGTTCCTTAAACAAAGATATAATGGCTTTTATCCGGGCTAGGTCAAGATTTCGTTAAAAATGAACGTTTTTAGTTAATGTGTCTTAAAGTCAGGATAAGATGCTAGCGATTGATTTTTTGGGAATTAATCCATCGGACGTATTGTTCTTTATTTCGGTTGTGTTGCGCCAAGGTCTTGGCGAACTTATGGTACCCAAAATTTTCAACATTGGCTACAAAATATAAATAGTCATGCTCCTCGGGGTTTAAAACAGCTTTTATAGCCGAAATATCGGGCATGGCAATGGGTCCCGGAGGCAATCCGGCGTACTTATAGGTATTATAGGGTGAATCAAGCTCAAGGTCTTTGTACAACACTCTTTTAATCACCTGTTCAAAATCTCCAGAATGTTTTTTTAATGCATAAATTACCGTAGGGTCGGCCTGGAGCAGCATATTTTTCCGAAGACGGTTCAAGTAGACCCCAGCAACCCTAGGTCGCTCGTCGGTCTTCACCGTTTCTTTGTGTACTACGGAAGCCAATGTAATGGCTTCTGCCGGCGTCAATCCTTGTTCTTTTGCCTTTTTGATGCGTTCGTCGGTCCAAAATCGTTCGTATTCCTTCAACATACGGTCACGAAACTTTTCGGCAGAGGTATCCCAAAAAAACTCATAACTATTAGGAAGATAAATGGTAAGTTGATTGGCCGAACTCAAATCATTTTCCGTAAGGAATTTAGGATCTTGCATTGCTCTCAATAGCGATACACTATCAGGTTCTATTTGCGAAGCGATTCTCCCCGCAAGGTTTTCTACCCGTTCCTGATTATTGAACGAAACCTTGATCGGAATGTTACCAATGCGCATAGAATTGATAATATCATTATTATTCATTCCTTTATGTATAGCATACTTACCCCCTTTTACATTTGTAGCGTAGCCTTTTCTTTCGGCTGCACGCTCAAAGGTTTCCATATCCTCTAAATAGTGGCTAAGGGTATCTTTAACTTCATTAAAATCAGCCTCAGAACGCACATATACCATTATTTTTTCAGAATCGAAATTGGTATTCGGCGGAAAAAAGGCATCATACACCTTGTAGGCAAACAATCCCCCGACAACCAACCCAATGCCCACAATGGCCAATAGTATTTTCTTTATATACATCCAATCAATCGTTTAATTTTTGAAATAGAATTTCATTGATAAATTTTCCGTCGAACAGAATCCAATCTTTTTTAACCCCAACTTGGCTAAAGCCCAATTTTTGGAATAAATGAACGCTCGCTACATTGTTTTCCCCAACATTGGCATACAATTGCCGTACTTCTAAGGTCGAAAACGCATATTTTGTAAGTAGATTTAATGCCTCGCTACCAACCCCTTTATTTCGTTCTCCGTCGTCCAAAATAACGATTCCTATCCCCGCACGTCGATTTTTGGGATCAAAATCAAATAAATCAATCAGTCCCAGAACTTGTCCATTATTACGGGAAATCACTAACCTTAATTGTTTTACATCATAAATATCACGATGTGCATTTTCGAGATACTTCCTCAATACGTGTTTTGAATATGGGGTGGCCGTTCCACTTATTTCCCATATAGCCGAATTGTTCTCCAACTCATACAGAAAATCTAGATCGGCCATTTCCAAAGCCCGTAGATAAATATGTTTCCCCTTTAGCTTTTGCACGTGATTTCTCCTTTAAAAACCAATTCGGTCGGACCTATTAAAAAAACATTCTTATAGCCGTTTACATCTGTTTCAAACTCAACCTCTAGCGCACCGCCTTCAGCATGTAAAACAACAGTATTTGATTTGGTTTTTTTGGTATGATGCATGGCCAAGGCAACAGCAGTTACTCCCGTGCCACAGGACAGGGTTTCGCCTTCTACGCCTCGCTCATAGGTGCGTACCTTAAAGCTATTATCAGCTTCTTGTTCAACAAAGTTGATGTTGCTACCTTTTTCTCCGTAGATGCCATATCGAAGTTTGGCCCCTACATTATTTACATCAAACTGCTCTAGTTTATCAACCAATTGCACATGATGCGGCGAACCGGTGTCCAGAAAAATATAATTCGGCTTTTCCTTAATATTGGTTACATCCTGCATTTGCAGTCGAACATGATGATTGCCATTAATGCTTGCGGTATGCAAACCATCAATCGCGGTAAAGGTTGTGTTATTCTGAATAATCCCCAAATACTGTGCAAAAGCGACCAAACAGCGACCGCCATTGCCGCACATGGTACTTTGGTTTCCGTCAGCATTAAAGTAGACCATTTTAAAATCAGTGGCGGCATCATTTTGCAAAAGAATTAGGCCGTCGGCACCAATTCCTAAACGTCGGTTGCATAAAAAAGCGATATAAGGGGTATCATCGGATGGGAAAGATTCCGCCCTATTATCAATCATGATAAAATCGTTTCCCGTACCTTGATATTTATAAAATGGAAGTTGCATTTTGAATGTTAAACAACAAAGATAGGACTTTATTTAACGAAATTTTGGCCGTTAAAAAGTAGTTAAACCAATCGATTTCCTTTAAAAAATCTTTTAATTTTAACATATCAAATTGTTAAACTAATTAAATTTTGTATGAAGAAGACAGCAAGTTTGTTTATTGTAGCCCTTCTGGCAGGGGCGGTAACACTTGGGGCTTATAAGCTCTTTTTTGAAACGCCCAACTTAGCAATTGTAGATGGCAACAATGGTGCAAAGACGTTTAACACCAATTACACCCCGACCTCGCCCAAAGGTTCGGGCATTAATGAAATTGATTTTACATTGGCGGCCGAAAATACCGTTAATGCCGTAGTGCATGTAAAAAATATGACTTCAAATTCTGGATCAACGAGCATCATGGATTTCTTCTACGGTTCTGGAGGAGGGCAGCGTGCCCAAGTAGGATCAGGTTCTGGGGTTGTAATATCATCCGATGGATATATCGTTACCAACAACCATGTTATTGCAGGAGCGAACAAGTTACAGGTAACCCTGAACAATAATAGGGATTATGATGCCGAGGTTATCGGAACAGACCCAAATACCGATATAGCCTTGCTAAAAATAGAAGCGGAAGAGCAATTGCCGTACTTGGCATTTGGCGATTCTGACAATACCAAGGTAGGGGAATGGGTGCTTGCTGTGGGCAATCCGTTCAATTTGACTTCTACCGTTACAGCCGGGATTGTAAGCGCCAAATCAAGGGATTTAAATATGGGGAAAAATCAGTCCTTCATTCAAACTGATGCCGCTGTAAATCCAGGAAATAGTGGAGGCGCCTTGGTAAATACCAATGGCGACGTTATTGGTATCAATACCGCTATTAGCTCCCAAACCGGTTCTTATGTGGGGTATTCTTTTGCCGTACCCAGCAATATTGCAAGAAAGGTGGTTGAAGATATTTTGGAATACGGCGATGTAAAAAAGGGGATTCTTGGGATTAGTGGTATAAACACCAATAGTAAATATGCCCTTGAAAACGGTATTAATGAAATTGAAGGTGTTTATGTTGGTGGTGTGGAAGATGGCATGGGTGCCGAAAAAGCAGGAATTCAAGAAGGCGATATCATTAAGAAAGTAGATAATATAACCGTTAAAAAATTTCCTGATTTAACGGGATACCTATCTTCTAAAAGACCTGGGGATGAGGTACAGGTTACCATTGATAGGGATGGAAAAAATAGGACAATTTCAGTTATCCTAAAAGAAAGACAGACTTTGGAAGTTCCCAACATGGGTTTTGAGGTAAAAAACCTTTCTGAAAAGGAGAAAAAGAAATGGAAAACCAAAAACGGGGTTCTTATTGTTGGAGTACCTGAAAGACACCGACGCCTAAATATTCAGGGAAAGCTTATTATTGCGGTAGATGGAAAAGATGTGAACAATATTCAGGATGCGAAGCGATTGTTCGGGGAAATGTCTAAATATGGTGATACGAGCATAACTTTTCTCAATGAAAATGGGGAACGGGAACGTCTAATATTTCAATAAAAAACAAATCTTGAAAGGCCCCTTTTATAGGGGCTTTTTTTATTGGGTAAAACTTTTACGAAAACGTTAGAAATATATACTTTTGCAACACAAATTTCAACAACGATAAAACCCATATTTTAATGGCAAGTATTAGCGCTTACGAAAAAGAATTGGCCTTTCAGGCAGATCGCAGAAAAGCAACAACGGAATTCATTAAACTTACTAGTGATTTATGGTATGATAAAGCCATCGAGGTGGTCCTTTTTAAAAATCAGGTAATCGATAAGAATGTGAGCGACATCATCAATCTGCATGAATATGCGGGGCGGTTTGTTCAAAAACCAATTTCTATATTTGATTCGGTTGAAATTCTCAGGGCCATCAATGATATTCCCCTCCCACCCTCAAAATTGGATATCGGAAAGCTTACCTATGAATACCATTCCGATGACCAAGGGTACTCTGAGGTAAAGGCCTTTGTTATCGATAAGCTTAAAGGAGCTAATAAATCCAAACAAATAAGCCCTCAAAATGTAGTACTTTATGGCTTTGGGAGAATCGGTCGTCTCGTAGCACGGGAGCTTATGGCAAAAACCGGAAAAGGCAATCAGCTGCGTTTAAGGGCGATTGTTGTTCGCGGTAAAATAGATGAAGGAATCCTTGAAAAAAGAGCCAATTTATTAAGAACGGATTCCGTTCACGGTAAATTCATGGGCACCGTCAATATTGATGTAAAGAAAAAAGCATTAATAATAAATGGTACCACGGTTTATTTATTAAGTGCCAACAAACCTGAAGAGCTTGATTATACCAAATACGGAATCGAAAAAGCGCTGGTTATTGATAATACCGGTGTGTATCGCGATAAGGCTGGTCTTGGCCTGCACCTAAAATCGAAAGGCGTGTCAAGGGTGCTACTTACGGCTCCTGGGAAAGGGGTGGCAAATATAGTACATGGCGTAAACCACCTCGACTATGACCCAGATACGGTAAAGATTTATTCGGCAGCCTCCTGCACAACGAATGCCATAACCCCAATCTTGAAGGTAATAGACGATTCTTTAGGCCTTGAAAAAGGACATTTGGAAACAATTCATGCCTACACCAATGATCAAAATTTAATGGATAATATGCACGGCAAATACAGAAGAGGTCGCGCTGCAGCATTGAATATGGTCATTACAGAAACAGGTGCCGGAAAAGCGGTTACCGAGGCCCTACCTGGATTAGCCGGAAAATTAACATCGAATGCCATACGTGTTCCCGTGCCAAATGGGTCTTTGGCAATTTTAAATCTACAAATAAAGAACAAAACCAGTATTGACGGTATCAATACCATCATTAAAAAATATGCTTTGGAAGGCGATTTGGTAGAACAGATCATGTATTCATTAAGTAAGGAAGTGGTTTCATCGGATATCGTCGGTACTTCTGCCCCTTCTATATATGATAGTATGGCCACTATAGTTTCCGGAAATGGGAAGAACGTTGTCCTATATATATGGTACGACAATGAATATGGTTATTCACATCAGGTCATCCGTCTAGCGAAATACATTGCAAAGGTTCGCAGGTTTACATATTATTAGATAGCGCCACAAAGGCCCCACAGGTTCATCCCATTTTTTGTGGGGCTTGATCAATGTTCAGAAAATATGGTTTTAGGTTGTTTTACTACCTAAGTGCGAGCTAATGTCCGTTTTTTTTTCTTAATTGATTTTATTGAATTACTTTTGACTGCTCTAAATCATTATTTATTAATACTTAGCAACTAGATTGAAAATGAAAGGTCTAAGAATACTTATAGCTTTGCTTGCCTTATTGACTGTAAACCTGCACTATGCGCAAGATGATGCGAATACCGAACTTTTATCTTTAGATAGAGGGCCAATAACCAGTCAGTTCGATTATATCTATAAAAAATCCGGAAACTATCGCTCAGAAGGCAAGAGGTATGAGGTGGTACGCATTATTTCGTTGGATAAATTAAGGCAGAATGTTCTTGACACCTTAAAAGTCTATAATAAGAAAGAAGGTGAGTTAAAGACCACTATTTCAGGTCACGAAACCACAATTACTTCTTTAAACAAAAAATTAGAGGAAACCTCCGGGAATCTTGTTTCAGTTACCGAAGAAAAGGATAGCATGTCATTTTTGGGCATGCAAGTCTCTAAGGCAACCTATAATTCTATATTATGGACGGTAATCGGTGGGTTACTGGGCACCCTATTGTTCTTTATCTATAAATTCAAAAAGAGCAACTCGCTTACACAGGAAGCACGTACCAATCTTTCTGAGCTCGAGGTAGAATATGAAGACCATCGTAGAAGGGCCTTGGAAAGGGAACAAAAAATAAGCCGGCAGCTACAAGACGAAATTAACAAATACAAGAAACCAAAATAACAAAGAAAGCTCCGAAAGGGGCTTTTTTTAATCATTATCATGATTGAGATCATTGCGGCAACAGAAAAACACATTCCCCAATTGGCGGTTCTTTTTGATAGGTATAGAATCTTTTATAGCCAAAAGCCCGATTTAATCGGGGCAACCCAATTTCTTAAGGAACGAATTGAAAATAGGGAATCCGTCATATTTTTGGCCTATGATGATGATCAAGTGGTTGGTTTCACACAATTGTATACTTCTTTTTCGTCAGTCTCTATGCAAGCCGTTTATATTTTAAATGATCTTTTTGTTTCAGCATCACATCGTAAAAAAGGCATTGGCGAAGCACTCTTGAATTATGCCAAGCAGCACTGTATCCAGATGAAATATAAAGGACTGGCCCTTGAAACCGCCTTCGACAATCCTGCCCAAAAGCTGTATGAACGTCTCGGTTGGAAAAAAGATGTGCATTGTTTTCACTATTTTTGGACCGTCTAAAAAGTTGCAAATCCTCCCACATGCGTATAGATATTATAACTGTACTCCCAGAATTACTAAAGAGTCCGTTTGAAGCTTCAATCTTAAAAAGAGCTATCGATAAAGGTCTTGTAGAAATACATATGCATAATTTAAGGGACTATACCGATAAAAGTTATAATCAGGTTGATGACTATCAATTTGGGGGCGGTGCAGGAATGGTTATGATGATCGAACCCATTGATAAATGTATAAGTACACTTAAGGGGGAGCGGGATTATGATGAGGTCATTTATATGACCCCAGATGGGGAAACCTTGAATCAAAAAATGGCAAACCGTCTTTCGCTCTGTGGCAACATTCTTATTCTGTGTGGCCATTACAAGGGAGTTGATCAACGGGTTCGGGAGGCCTACATTACCAAAGAAATATCAGTTGGCGACTACGTGCTTTCTGGAGGGGAATTGGGTGCTGCCATTGTGTGCGATGCAGTTATTAGGTTGATTCCGGGGGTACTCAATAACGAAACATCTGCACTGACCGATAGTTTTCAGGATGGTCTTTTGGCGCCTCCTGTTTTTACACGCCCAGCGGAGTACAAGGGCATGAAAGTGCCGGATATTCTTCTTAGTGGTAACTTTCCGAAAATAGAAGAATGGCGAGAAGAACAGGCATTAAAAAGAACCAGGGAGCTTAGACCAGACCTTTTGGCATAAAAAATCCTTTATCTTAGTTCCGTATATAAAAGATATATGATCATTGATCATATACCTACCTTGTATGCCATTAAATGAAAAAAATCAGGCACATACAATTTAGAAATAAAAATAGACCGAATCTGCATTTTGATTTGGTCAAATTGGAATGGATACTTTCTAAAAAAGAAGAACCA
Organism: Aggregatimonas sp.; assembly: GCA_965238025.1. GTDB lineage: Bacteria > Bacteroidota > Bacteroidia > Flavobacteriales > Flavobacteriaceae > Pelagihabitans. The sequence goes on from OZ250162.1 coordinate 3,607,899, forward strand.
TATGTAACGCAACTACATAGAACTGAGTTTTTCATAATTCTTCTCAATACTCAAGGAAAAGGGTGCCATACAATTGACTTTGTTGATTATCCCTATAAAAAAGGTACGGTTCTAACCATTCGGAAAGACCAAATACATCGATTTTTTAGAAGTTCAAATTCGAAAGGATATTTATTGCTATTTACAGAAGAATTTTTAGTAAGCCATTTCGGAAAGGATGAAGTTTTGAGAGCACTTCATTTATTTAACGAACTGCTAATTTCTCCCAAAGTTGATTTGGGTATGAAAGAATTTGAAAACGTTTTGCAGTTAGTAAAAAATATTGAAACAGAATACAATGAAAACAATGATGAATTTTCAGGAGTCATCATCCGAAGTGTCTTGCACGTCCTTCTTATCAAGCTGTTTCGAATCAAATCTAAGAATTCTGACAAACTATCAAAAAGAAAATATTTCGATGATTTTTTGCAATTCCAACAACTGGTGGAAGCTAATTATTCCAAAACAAGAAAGGTACTCGATTATGCCAAAATGATGAATTGTACTTCCAAAACGCTAAACAATATTTGTAGAACGATATTGGATAAACCCGCTAAAACTCTGATAAATGAAATTGTTATCATACAAATCAAACGGGTACTTATTAATACTCCACTTTCTATCAATGAAATAGCGTATAGGTCAGGATTTGCCGAATCAACAAATATGTTTAGATATTTCAAAAAACACACGAATAGTTCTCCTGAAGCTTTTAGAAAAGCGAATAACTAACAACTTTCCCATTTTGACAGTCTAAAGGTTCATTTTCATCTTTTCTATCTTTTTCTTTCCCGATAAATTTGCATCATAATTTTTAGCGAAAAGAAAGGAAATGAAATTTCTAACAGTTTACAGTCTATTTGTATTTGCAATTACTCTTACCAGTTGTGGAACAAACAAGACATCAAACATTAAAAATCAAGAAAAAATGGAATTGACAAACAAACAAAAAGCAGTAGCCTTAGTTGAGGCTTTTGAAACAGGAAGCTCAAAGGTATTAGACTACGTTAGTGATGAAAAATACATTCAACACAATCTAAGTTTCCCAGATGGAAAAAGTGCTATCGTTGGATTTTTTACAGACAAACCAACAGGTATTACTGTAAAAGTGCATAGAGCATTAGAAGAAGGCAATTTAGTTATGATACACAGCACTTATGGAGGTGTTTGGAATAACGGAACGCCACAAGTAGCTTTTGATGTTTTTAGATTTGAAAACGGAATAGCAGTTGAGCATTGGGATAATTTACTTAATGTTGCTGAGCCTAACGCAAGTGGGAGAACCCAAATTGACGGGTCAATTGAAATTACCGATAAAGACAAAGAAGAAGCTAATAAAAAACTTGTTAAAGAATTGATGGATATAGCTTTTATTGGGGGTGATTATAGCAACATAACAAAATATATAAGTTCCAAACAATATTGGCAACATAACCCACAAGGTTCTGATGGATTAGAAGGGTTCAATAAATTTGTTGAGTATTTAGCTGCAAACAATATCGCTATGACATATGATACCTGCTATCATATTATAGCTGATGGTAATTTTGTACTTACCATGGCTAATGGAGCTTTTGGTGACCAAGAAGTGGCATATTATGACTTGTTTAGGTTAGAAGATGGATTGGTTGTTGAGCATTGGGATGTCGTAGCGAATATTCCACCAAGGTCAGAATGGCAAAATCAAAATGGTAAGTTCTGAATGAATAATAAAATTGAACTAATATACGTAATGGACCCACATTGTGGATGGTGTTTCGGGTTTGGGAAAGGAATTCTGGAATTATTCGAAACATATAAAAGGAATCCTTCGGTTAGCTTTGATGTCTTACCTGGAGGATTGTTTTATCCAGCGATACAATTACGATATGGCTTTGCTAATGACAAACGACCTATCGCCAAACGCATTGAAGAATTAGCAGATGTGAAATTCTCCGAGAGTTATTTTACAAAAGTATTGGGAAGTGGAAGTTTTTTAGATAGTGAACCACCAGCAAGAGCTATATCATGTGTTAAGGAAATCAATAAAGAATTAATTGTTCCTTTCACAGAAAAACTACTTGAGAAAGAATTCATCTATGGAAAAAACAATTCATATGACAAAGTCATTTTTGAAACTGTCGAAGAATTAGACATTGATTATGCTACATTTGATAAGTTGTATCAATCGGAAGAAATGAGACAGAAAGTGCTAAAAGAGTTTCAAGAGGCGAGAAATATGGCATCGGGTTTTCCAACACTTTTTGTAAAAGAAAATAACCAATTGACAAAACTTGCAGGTGGCTATGCGCCATTAGAAAGAATGGTTAAGAAGATTGAGGCTATAATTAAATAGTCAAATGCCCAACATGTTGAAAAGTTCTGATAATATATTTGTATTATCAGAACTTTTTTAATTTTGAGGAATTGAAAAAACAGCATACAACAATGTGTATGATGTTCATAGCTGCTAAGCGCAGTTACGCCACATACACGAGACCGTTGTGTGCAAGCCGTAAACCAGTATTTATGTTTAAATTTTTTAAAAAGAAAGAACCTATTTCCAGAGAAAAAAAGTTTTGGGATTTTTTTGTGAAAAATAAGAAAGAATTTGAAGATTTTATTGATTCAGATTTATCTGATTATAGACCTTTTAATAGAATCACAAAAAAACCCAAATTTACTCGGACCATCTGTTTCCCGAATTCACAAAATATAGTAATGGAAAATATGTTTTGGTTATTACTCCAGATGGAAATCCAAAAGGTATGCTACCAACTGAAAAACTTTACGAATCCAAGCCCGAAATTGAAAATTGGATTGTTGAAAAATTCAGACAACCAAAAGATGATTTTTCAGAATTTGAATACGAAGGACTTAAATTTCAAAGCTCTGACATAAAGATTTTATCGGAATATGACCACGGGTCTGAAAAAATGAATATTCAGGTATTTATTAAAAATATGAATTCCGATGAACACAAATACAAAACAATTGCCTGGATTTATCTCGATAATATTCTTGGGGAGTTCAACTCAATAAAAAAATTGGGATTTGTGGATTTCTATCATCTCGATGAAGGAAAAACTGTTGAGAATGGAATCTCAATTCTGGACTTAAGACATGAAATGGATAAGGAGATTTATAACGTGAAATAAAGCCTGCACACAACAAAACCTCCTATGAAAAGCCTTAGTCCAGTTCTCTAAAGTTAATTAATATTTTCTTTTTGCCTTAAACCACCTTTTTCTTTTAATATAACTTGCTCCCGTACTGTTCATAGCCGAGACGTTAGCTGTTATTCCACACATAATAGGGTCCATAAAAAACTTAGGTAAGGCAATTACTTAATGTCGAAAAATTATAATTTTGAAAAAAAACATGAAACTAATTAGAATCATCTTCATAGTATTACTAACAAGTGTAAGTACAATCCTTACAGCTCAAAAAACTGAGTTTTCTAACCTACTACAAAATATAGACTTCAGAGAAAAAACCACTTTAAATGGCATGTGGGATATCATTGTTGACCCCTTAGAGAATGGGTATTACAATCATAGGTTACAACCAAAGGATGATGGCTACTTTAAAAATGCAAAAATGCAATCACCTTCTGACCTTATTGAATATAATTTTGAAACCAGTCTTCAACTAATGGTTCCTAGTGATTGGAACACACAAATGGACAAATTATACTATTATGAAGGAACCGTTTGGTACAAAAAAGACTTCAGTTATTCTGCCAATAATAATGAATCCGCCTTTCTTTATTTTGAAGCAGTAAATTATGAGGCTATAGTTTACCTGAACGGTGAACGTATTGGCAGCCATGTTGGTGGTTATACCCCATTTCAATTTGAGGTTACCGATAAGCTAAAAGATGGCAAAAATTTTGTAGTTGTAAAAGTAGACAACAAACGAAAAATAGAAAATGTACCCACTGTAAACCAAGATTGGTGGAACTATGGTGGCATTACAAGATCAGTTCATCTAATTACCACTCCTAAATCTCATATTGTCGACTATTCAATTCAATTACCTAAAGGACAAACAAATACAATTGAAGGTTGGGTATCGGTTGCGAACGGTAAAGATGGTGATGCGGTAATTTTGAGTATACCTGAACTTAAAAAAACGGTAAATTCCGTCCTAGAAAACGGGATTGCCAATTTTTCCTTTAAGGCTAAACTCGAACTTTGGGAACCAAAAAACCCGAAAACATATGAGGTTTTTATTAAAACTTCAACAGATGAAATAATGGATAATATTGGGTTTAGAACAATAGAAACAAATGGTTCTAAAATTTTGTTGAATGGAAAAGAAATATTTTTAAAAGGTATCAGTATCCATGAAGAAGCTCCTTTTAAAACTGGACGTGTTGTTTCTTTAGAAGAATGTAAAATATTACTACAATGGGCAAAAGAATTAGGCTGTAACTTTATTCGACTTGCTCATTATCCTCATAGTGAAGCGATGGTGCGGGAAGCTGAAAAAATGGGATTTTTAATTTGGTCTGAAATACCGGTATATTGGACTATTCAATTTGAAAATAAAGACACCTATGCAAATGCGAAAAATCAATTAAATGAGATGATTTCACGTGATAAAAACCGAGCAGCAGTAGTATTATGGTCAATGGCCAATGAAACACCAGAAAGCGAAGCACGGTTGTCATTTATAACGGATTTGGCCAAACAGGCTAGAAAACTTGATAATACAAGATTAATTACAGCTGCTCTAGATACACAAGGCTATGGAGAAGGTCAAAACTTAATAGAAGACCCTCTAGGTAAAGTAGTGGATGTAATTGGTATAAATAATTATTGTGGTTGGTATGTTGGTGCTACTGAAACCTGTGCTAAATTAAAATGGGCAAGTGCCTATAATAAGCCAATGATTATGAGTGAAGTTGGTGGTGGCGCTCTATTTAATTTACACGGTAAAAAAAATGAACGATGGACTGAAGAATATCAGGCCGAGGTTTATAAAACCAATATTGAAATGATGAGAAACATTGATTTCTTGGCAGGTTCATCTCCATGGATTTTGATGGATTTCCGTTCAGCTAGACGACCGTTAAGAAGAATTCAGGATGATTTTAATAGAAAAGGATTAATTTCTGAACAAGGAATGAAAAAACAAGCATTTTTTATTCTGCGCAATTATTATATTAAAGAAAACAATTAATTTTTATTTCATCATGTAAATGCCATTTTAATATGTAACTTAAATAGTTGATTGAATTCAATTGCTCTCTTTATTATAAAAACAATAGCCAACACAAAATAAACATCATTAAAACGAGTGTTTATTCAGACCGTTATCTTTCACCTAAACCAGTTCAGATAGGCCAAAATGCCATGGAAATGTCGCGTGAATTCAAAGTGTAACAAATTCAAAAATGAATCGACATATAGCAAAGTACACTAAATTATGAATACAATAATTCTGACTATTCATATAATTTGTGGATCTATTGGACTACTGTCGGGCAATACTGCTCTCTTTTCAAAAAAAGGTTCACGCCTACATCTAAAGGCGGGAAAAATATTTTTCTTATCTATGCTTATAATGGCAGCCACGGGTACAGCTCTCTCACTAATGGCTGAAGAAATAGCGATGGCTTCATTTATGGCTGGTAGTTTGACTTTTTATATGGTTATAACCTCCTGGAGTTCGGCTCGGAGAGGAGGCGGTAAAAGTGGGCGAATAGAACTAGTAGCTCTCCTTTATATTTTGATTTTGTCCATATTTGGGGCAGTCACTTGTTGGAATCTTGCTTCTAGCGGTCAAGCATTTAAAGGAGGTGTTTCCTCTGCAATGGATTTTTTTCACTTCTTTTACACAGGAATTGCAATATTGGCTCTTCTTCTAGATATTAGAGTAATTTATCATGGCGGTATTTATGGAGCGCAACGGATTGCCCGACATCTATGGCGCATGTGTTTTGCACTTTGGGTAGCAACTGGATCCTTTTTTCTCGGCCAAGGAAGCAAGGTATTTCCAGAATATATACTTAATAAGCCTTTGCTACTTTCTATACCATGGATCGTGGTCACCTTTATGTTATTTTTCTGGCTGATTCGTGTTTATGTAACTCCTAGATTCAAGTTAAAAAAATCGCAAAGAATATGAAATGTTAAATAATCGAAAAGATAACAAGGAACTGAGGTAAAACCCAAATAGGTTTTTCCTTAATCTGAGACATTATTATTCTAGGCTCGCAGATTTTCAACTTGGTGCGTACTTGCAACGTTTAGTTCTAAACCGCGCAACTACTCATAGCCGATCCGTTGGCAGTAATTTAAAAAATCACGAATGAGAATAAAAATCCTTTATACCATAACACTTTTATCATTATTAATCATTTCTTGTTCATCAAATGACAATGATACTGCTGAATTAATAACATATCCTTCATTTAATTCTGAAATTGAAGTAACCATTAATGGCTTATCACTTGATGCAATGGAGCCATTTATATCGCCTAATGGAAATTATCTATTCTTTAATAATTTAAATGATGGCATAAATACGAAACTATATTATGCAACTAAAATTAATGATTCAACCTTTAATTATGCTGGAGAAATCACAGGAACAAATCAAGTTACAACACCTCATTTAGATGCAGTTGCCGATATGGATTCAAATGATAATTTTTACTGGACATCAACAAGAAATTATCCTAATGAATTGAATAATCTCTTTCGGGGTACTTTTAGTACAGGAAACGTTAGTGAAATTGAAAGAGTGCAAGGAGATTTTAATATGAATATTCCAGGATGGCTTGTAATGGACCACGGAATAAGTTTGGATGGACAATATTTGTATTTTAATAATGCAAGGTTTGATGAGACAAATTGTCAAGGTCCTTGTGAAACCGTATTAGGAATTGCTCAAAAAAATAATGATTCAACATTTAGTACACTTCCAAATTCCGCATCAATTTTACAAAACATTACTGACACAAATTTTATTTATTATGCACCTTGCATAAGTAGTGACAATCTGGAATTGTATTACACAAGATACTTAAAAGGACAGATTACTTCAAGCACGGTTTTTGAAATATGTGTAGCAGTTAGAAGCAATTCTACATCAAATTTTTCAGTACCAAAAGTTTTATTTTCAGAAACTATTTCAAATTTAATAGAAGCCCCTACTCTAACAGTAGATAAGAATATCATTTATTATCATCGGAAAACTTCTAGTTCACATAAAATAATAATGAGGTATCGAATTTCATGATAATATCAAACTAAAAACTACTGCCAACACAATACATCAAAAAAACAATTATTCAGCTTGTTGCTAACGAATTATTGGCTATTTTTGCATGCTGTAAAATCAACCTCTGACGAAAATCGTGAATGTTGACCATTACATAACAATAAATCAATACCATGGATTCATTAATCAATTTTGTAGAAAACGAATTTGTAACCAAAAAGGAATTTCCGAATTTCTCGGCTGGGGACACGATTACCGTTTATTATGAAATTAAGGAAGGGGAAAAAACACGTACCCAGTTCTTTAAAGGCGTCGTAATTCAAAGAAGGGGGTCTGGAGCTACAGAAACTTTTACCATTAGAAAGATGTCCGGTACCGTTGGTGTAGAACGTATATTCCCGGTTAACATGCCTGCTTTACAAAAAGTTGAGGTCAACAAAAAAGGTAAGGTGCGTAGAGCACGTATCTTCTATTTTAGAGGGCTTACCGGTAAGAAAGCCAGAATAAAAGAAGTGCGTTCTTAACTAAGAACAAAATTCACAAAAGCCCCTCATTTGATGAGGGGCTTTTTTTATGAACATTTGTTAATTACTTCGGTTCATAAGATGTTCATTTTAAATATGTTAAATATTTTGACCTCGTAAAGATTTTGTCCTATCTTGTAGTTGTCTTTAAAGAGAAACCCTGTCGAAGGGCAACCCTTTAAAAACTATAAAGTTCACGTAATTTATATTGTTGATTTAGTTTGAAGGAAAGTTTGGGCAACCAAAAAGACCAACAAACGAACAAAGTTGTAGAGGCTGTAGCTTTTACTGATAGCTTTGCGAAGGCCTTTGAAGTTTTTTAAGATTTCGGTTTTAAAAAACAATCAAAAAATTTGATGAACAAGAAGAAGTACATAAGTTGCTTGGTATAATGCTGAAGAACGAATGTATTTTAAACGTGGTGGTAATGATGCGAATGCAATCAATGGTTGCCGTTATACCTTTCGGGGTAGAACAAACAGTTTGCTAGTTACCTAAAGAAAGCCATGTCAATGTACTTGTACAATGATATGGCTTTTGTCTTTTTATACTATTAGCTACTTCCTTCCTTCAAGACCATTTAAACTTGGCCGATTACCTCAAATGTTGCCCCATTAAATCGTATATTTGCTCCGCTTAAAACTAAACTTACAGTATCAATGCCTAAAATTTTATACACTAGAACCGACGAAGCTCCTGCTTTGGCGACGCACTCTTTTTTACCTATTGTAAAAGCATATACCAAATCATCCGGTATCGAAATAGAAACAAAAGATATTTCTTTGGCTGCCCGTATTCTGTCTGCTTTTCCAGACTTTTTAGAAAAAGATTTACAGGTTAGCGATGACCTGGCAATTTTGGGTGAAATGGCCAAAGACCCGGATGCGAACATTATAAAATTACCCAACATAAGTGCATCCATTCCCCAATTGAAAGAAGCAATCGAGGAACTTCAATCAAAAGGTTTTAACATTCCCTCTTATCCGGAGCAAGTAAATGATGCCGCGGCAAAAGACATCAAGGCCCGATACGATAAAATCAAAGGTAGTGCTGTAAACCCTGTCTTACGGGAGGGCAACTCAGACCGTAGGGCTCCAAGAGCTGTAAAGAATTACGCAAAGAAAAACCCACATTCTATGGGTGTATGGAGTTCGGATTCTAAAACACATGTAGCTTCCATGGATCATGGAGATTTTAAATCGAACGAAAGATCGATTACCATTTCAGATCCAACATCCATAAAAATTGAACTGTATCAAAATAATGGCACTACTCTAATTCTAAAAGAAAATGTAGATCTGTTGGCCGGTGAGATTATCGATGCTACGGTCATGAGCAAAAAGGCTTTAACCCATTTTCTCAGCGAACAAGTGACTGAATCCAAAGCGAAGGGACTTCTTTTTTCATTGCATATGAAAGCGACGATGATGAAAGTCTCCGATCCGATTATTTTCGGTCATGCCGTTAAGGCATATTTTGCCGCGGTTTTTGAAAAACATGGTAAAACCTTGCAAGATATTGGAGCCAATCCGAATAATGGTTTAGAAAGTATTTTTGATAAATTGAAAACACTTCCAGAAGATCAGCGTAAAATCGTTAAAAACGATTTTATGGCAGCGATTGCCGAAGGTCCTTCCCTAGCAATGGTCAATTCAGATGAAGGCATTACCAATCTTCATGTTCCAAGTGATGTTATTATAGATGCCTCAATGCCCGCGATGATTCGCAGTTCGGGACAAATGTGGAATAGCAATGGTAAATTACAGGATACAAAGGTCGTAATTCCGGATAGCAGTTATTCTGGGATTTATACCGCAACCATTGCCTTTTGCAAAAAACACGGGGCTTTTGATCCTGTAACAATGGGTACTGTTCCCAATGTGGGCCTTATGGCACAAAAAGCTGAAGAGTATGGTTCCCATGATAAGACTTTCGAAATCAAGGAAGCCGGTACGGTAAAGGTAGTTGACAAAAAAACCGGTAACGTTTTACTGGAACACACCGTTGAAGAAGGTGATATTTGGAGAATGTGCCAAGTAAAAGATGCCCCAATCCGGGATTGGGTGAAATTGGCGGTCAGCCGAGCACGGGCAACCATGGTCCCGGCAGTTTTCTGGTTGGATGAAGACAGGGCGCATGATGCCGAGATTATTAAAAAGGTAAAAGAATATCTTCCTGGGTACGATACCAAAGATCTGGATATACGAATACTATCCCCTATTAAAGCGACGGAATTTACCTTAGAGCGGATTAAAGACGGTAAGGACACCATTTCGGTTTCCGGAAACGTTTTACGGGATTATTTAACCGATTTATTCCCTATTCTGGAAGTTGGTACAAGTGCCAAAATGCTTTCCATCGTTCCATTAATGAACGGCGGTGGGCTCTTTGAAACAGGCGCAGGAGGTTCTGCTCCAAAACATGTCGAGCAATTTACGAAGGAAGGGCATTTAAGATGGGATTCACTCGGCGAGTTTCTAGCCTTGGGTGTTTCCTTAGATTTCTTTGGCGAGAAATACGGAAATGAAAAAGCCAAGATTCTAGGCGATGCGCTGGACAGCGCAACCGAAAAGTTTTTGATCAATAACAGATCTCCTTCGAGAAAAGTAAAAGAATTGGATACTCGGGGAAGCCACTTTTATTTAGCTTACTATTGGGCCGAAGCGATGGCGCAGCAGAACAAGGACCCTGAGCTTCAAAAAATATTTACTTCAGTTGCGGGTGAGATGAAAGAAAATGAGGAGCGTATTATTAACGAATTAAATGATGCACAAGGTGCGGCGCAGCACCTAGGTGGTTACTATAAGCCCGATGTTATGCTTATTTCCAATGCCATGCGCCCCAGTGCAACCTTAAATAAAATTTTGGGCGAATTATAAGCCTAAGAAACTTTAGGCCTTGATCAAAACCCTCGCTTGTATCGAGGGTTTTTTGTTTCACAAATAAAAGTTAAGGTTTTTAACTTCCCGCTTTTCATACTTATTTTTAACTCAAATTAGGTGAATAATAGCTAAGCCAAAACTGCCGGACTTTTTTCTCAAGTCCTCAAAAGCATGTAAAGAAAATTATTATCCTTCAGGGCTGGGGAAATATAATTTTCTGTTTTATAAGGCTTATGGACTATTTGCGCTAAAATCATTTTGAATGCTGCTTCGTAAACTGATTCTCCTTATATTTTTTTCAACGAATTTCTTTTTCGCTTCTGCACAACAAAAGTTTACGCTCAGCGGTACTGTTTCAGAGGCCTCAAGCAATGAAACCCTCATAGGTGTTACAATAGCCATACCCGAATTGAATACCGGGGTCACCACCAATGAATATGGGTTTTATTCCATTACGCTGCCCGAGGGTTCCTACAAGGTTCTTGTCGATTATCTTGGGTTCGAAAACATTGTTCAGGAAGTCTCTTTGATAAAAAATCAAAAAATCAATTTTAAAATGGCGGAAGAGGTAGAACAACTAGAGGAGGTTGTTGTTACCGATACATCTGAACAAATGAGTGTTCGTGAACCTCAAATGAGTGTGAATGTACTTTCATCGGCAACCATAAAAAAAATTCCCGTCATCCTCGGGGAGGCCGATGTCATTAAATCTATCTTATTATTACCTGGCGTAACAAATGCTGGAGAAGGTGCCTCCGGTTTTAATGTCCGAGGCGGAGCCGCCGACCAAAACTTAATCCTTCTGGACGAGGCCCTTATTTTTAATTCTTCCCATCTTTTCGGATTCTTTTCGGTATTCAATCCTGATGCTATAAAAGACATTAAACTCTATAAAGGTGGTATTCCGGCCCGCTATGGTGGTCGTGTTTCTTCAGTCTTGGATATTTTTCAAAAAGAGGGCAATAGTAAAGAATTTCACGCGAACGGCGGTATTGGCGCTGTAGCAAGCAGGTTATTGATAGAAGGTCCTATAAAAAAAGATAAGGCGGCTTTCCTTATAGGTGGTAGAGGTTCTTATGCGCACCTGTTCCTGCCCTTATTCGATCAGGATAATACGGCCTATTTTTTCGACCTGAATACCAAACTCAATTACAACATCAATGAAAGGAATAGCATTTACCTATCGGGTTATTTTGGGAGGGATGTCTTCGCAATTAGCGATAGTTTTATAAACACCTATGGCAATGCAGTGGGTAATTTTAGATGGAACCATTTGTTTTCAGACAAACTATTCTCTAACCTGTCACTGATTTATTCAGACTACTATTATGGTTTAAAACTAGATTTTGTGGGTTTCGATTGGAACTCAGGCATTCAGAATTTCAATCTTAAATATGACTTAAAGCATTACGTAAGCGATAAGCTGCAGATAAACTACGGCCTGAATAATATTTATTATGCCTTTAATCCAGGTAGAATTGAGCCGAGCAGTACCGAATCTGGAATTATTGAAGAACAGTTAACAAAGAAATATGCTAACGAATCTGCTGCCTATATTGATATAGAACATGATATTTCGGAAAAATTTAGTCTTCAATACGGCTTGCGCTTTAGTCATTTTATCCGACTAGGCCAAGAAGAGGTTTTCAATTATGCTAATGATTCCCCAGTAGATTTCGACCCACTTCTTCTACTATATCGCGAAGCTGAACCTATCGGAGTACAACAATCATCAAGATCAGAGACCTTGGCAACGTTTTCCAATTTTGAACCGAGGTTATCACTCTCCTATTCATTAGGAACAAACAGCTCAATGAAGGCTAGTTACACGAGGCTAGCACAATACCTGCACCTTTTGTCGAATACATCTTCCCCTACCCCATTGGATGTATGGACGCCTAGCGGACCTTATGTAAAACCTCAATTGCTGGATCAGTATGCCATGGGATACTTTCAAAATATAGCCGATGGTACTTATAGTATGGAAACAGAAATTTTTTACAAGGACATTCAAAATAGAATAGATTATATAGACGGTGCCAATTTAATCGCGAATAATGCCATTGAACGAGTCATCTTGAATGGTGAGGCAAGGGCCTACGGGCTTGAACTGCTTTTAAGGAAAAATGACGGGGATTTTCAAGGTTGGCTGGCCTACACCCTTTCCCGTTCGGAGCAACGAACCCCTGGCAGAATAGTTACTGCTGATAATGGAGGGTCAGATTTGGAGACCGGAATCAACTTTGGGGAATGGTATAAGACGCCATACGATAAAACGCACGACCTTTCTTTTTATGGTAGTTATGAACTGAATAAAAAGTGGAGTTTTAATACCAATTTTGTTTATCAAACTGGGCAGCCCACAAATTATCCCGTTGGGCAATTTGAGTTTCAGGGGCTCACGGTGCCTTACTACGGCCTAAGAAATACGGAACGTCTTCCCGCCTACCATCGTATAGACGTTGCCGCAACCTTGACCCCAAAAAAGAATTTGGCAAGAAAATGGAAAACAGAATGGGTTTTCAGTATCTATAATCTCTATAACAGAAAAAATGCTGCTTCAATCAATTTTAGGCGAAATCAGGATACGGGGGCCAATGAGGCGATTAGAACTTCCATTTTCGGTATTGTTCCGGCAGTAACCTATAATTTTAAATTTTAAGAACATGAAACGACTTTTGATTGGCATCACCTTGGTTCTCTTGTTCGTTTGCTGCGAGGATGTTGTAGAAATTGATACCCCTAGCGAACCGCCAAGATTAAGCGTTGATGCATTGATACGATTGACTGATACTACATCTCTTTTTCAAACAATTCAAATAAAAGCTGGGCTTACTGACTCCTTTTTTGGAGAAACGAGTCCAGCTACGTTAGAATCGATTATGATTGAAAATCGTGATTATGAACCTTCAGGGCCATCAGATAATAATTTTATAGAACTGACTCCTGTGGCTCCAGGAATTTATGAAGGAAGTAAGAGCACCCGATTTTTTACAAAGGGTGAATTGGCACTTTCTATCACACACGAAGGAGAACGTTACCTTGCTTTTACTGAATTTGCCACAGGGGCTCCTATTGATGAAATCCGTCAAGGAACGGGTACACTTTTTGGTGGGGATGAGACCGAGGTAGTGCTATCCTTTACAGATAATGAAGAACAGGATAATTTTTACCTTTTCGATTTTGATTTTAATGAGTATTTAGTGTCTGAAGATGAATTTTATCAAGGTCAACACTTTGAATTTTCCTATTTTTATGATGAAAACGTAGAAGCAGGTGTAACGGTAGATATAAGTATTTTAGGTATAGATGAGGGGTTTTTTAATTACATGAATCAATTGATTTCCCAAGCTGATAGTGGAGCTCAAGGCCCCTTTCAGACCCCAGCTGCAACTGTTAGGGGCAATATCATCAATGTTACCGATATAGACGATATCGATTCTTTTGAGTCCATTGGGGACAGCGACAATTTTGCTCTGGGCTATTTTGCCGTTAGCCAAGTATTTAGTCAAAGTATAACGATCGAGTAAAGAAATACGCTTCGTTTTGCAGTACACATTAAAAATAAATATTTGTATTATCCGCACTGGTACTAATTGAACATGGCTCTTATGAAAACGAATAAAGACTTACTACTGAAAGGGATTCGATTTCTAATGTATACGGTTGCCTTAATGTTCATGGCCCCTTTTGCACTCTACCAAGCTTTTAAAAATCAAGAACACCCCCTATATATCCCAGTGCTGGTCGTAGGTTGTATTTTAGGTTTAGGGGCTATTATAATGGGATTTGTCAGCGTAAAAACAATTGTAGACGGATTCTTCGGAAAAAAGGGGAAATCTTAGTTGTTCTTTTCCTTTTTTACACCCCATTTATCGGTGAGGGTAGCATAATCAAAGCCCAATACGCTTTTTTGTCGTTCTAAACGACCGGCAGCAAAAGCACGTTGTAAAATATCTTCAATTAAATAATCCTCGTTGATATTTTCCGGGTGGAATTCTTCCTTAATGCTGATATCGAACATCTTTGCGGTGGTATTATACCAAAAAGCACGCCAACCACTACGCAATTCCTTTACCAGGTCAAAAGCCGTGGTTCCCGTTTGGCGATGAATCAACTTCACCAAAATCTGACCTTCGGTACGGGTTAGTTTTTTCAGTTCGGCCGAAAACTCTTCTTCTATAAACTTCTGGACTTCCTTTGTGTACTTCTTGCGTTTTCTTTTCTTTTTGATGTTTTTTATGCTATCATTTAGTTCCGTCAAACGGTCTGCCGCCATCTTAGCATATGGAAACACCTTTATTGTCTTGCGTCTAAGAATGTAATACCTAAGTTTAGATTTATAGTCAGGAAATTCAAGTTTTCCGAACACATATACTTCGCCTAAATCAATGGAACTCCGTACTATGGAGTCGCCTTCAATGATGATCATTTTTTCAGTCAGGGAGTCAATAGGCTGTTCCGCAACCTGTGCGAACCCAAGAAATCCTGCCAAGATACATCCTATAAATACTATTTTCTTTTTCATTCGAAATGATATTGAGCAAAAGCCTTGCCAAAATTAACGATTAATACCAAGCCTTATTATTAAAGAATAGTGAATATTGTTAAGTTTGTATCCAAAATCTAAATACATGGCCCAAAAGAAGATCATTAACAAAAAATCCCTTGATTTTTTCGAAAAATACTTGAATAATGCCGCACCGACAGGTTATGAATGGGAAGGGCAAAAACTGTGGATGAACTATCTAAAACCATATGTAGATACTTTTATTACGGATACCTACGGCACCGCCGTTGGCGTTATCAACCCAGAAGCCGAATATAAGGTTGTTATAGAGGGGCATTCAGATGAAATTTCTTGGTATGTTAATTATATAACCGACAATGGTTTGCTGTATGTAATTCGAAACGGAGGAAGTGACCATCAGATTGCACCTTCTAAATGGGTGAATATCCATACCAAAAAGGGCATTGTAAAGGGTGTTTTTGGTTGGCCGGCTATACATACACGAAAAAGAGGGAAGGAAGAACCGCCCAAATTAGACAATATTTTTATCGACATAGGTGCAAAAGACAAAGCAGAAGTTGAAAAAATGGGAGTTCATGTGGGTTGCGTTATTACCTACCCCGACGAGTTTCATATTTTAAACAAGGATAAGTTTGTTTGTCGTGCCATCGATAACCGTGCAGGTGGCTTTATGGTTGCCGAAGTAGCCCGAATGCTGAAGGAAAACAAGAAAAAATTACCTTTCGGACTGTATATCACAAACTCCGTTCAAGAGGAAATTGGGTTGCGTGGTGCAGAAATGATTACACATACCATTAAGCCGAATGTAGCCATTGTTACCGATGTCTGTCATGACACAACAACTCCCATGATTGACAAAAAGGTACAGGGCCATACCGAAATGGGTTCCGGCCCAGTGATTTCTTATGCTCCGGCCGTTCAAAATAAACTTAGAGAACGCATTATTGAAACCGCCGAGAAGAAGAAAATTCCGTTTCAACGAATGGCAGCTTCCCGATCTACCGGAACAGATACCGATGCCTTTGCCTATAGCAATGGTGGGGTAGCTTCGGCTTTGATCTCGTTACCGCTTCGATATATGCATACTACGGTAGAAACCGTACATCGCGATGACGTGGAAAATGTTATCAGGTTAATCTATGAGACCTTGCTCACCATAAAATCTGGCGAGACCTTCAGTTATTTCGATTGATTTTTTCTTAAGCCTCCTCAAAAGGAAGGGTTTACCGAATATGATGGATGAGCTCGTAGACATACTTGATTCCAAAGGGAGATTTACGGGGAAGACGGTCATGAAATCGGTTGCCCACCGCGACGGGCTCTTTCACAATACGGTACATGTTTGGTTTTATACCCCAGACGGAAAATTACTGCTACAACAACGGGGGAAAGAAAAGAAAATCTTCCCCTTACTTTGGGATGTTTCAGTTGCTGGTCATGTCGCAGCCGGTGAAAGTATCGTAACAAGTGCTATCAGAGAGGTTAAAGAGGAAATTGGAATTGTAATTACGGCTAACAATTTAGAAAAAATTGGTGTTTTCAAGTCCATACAAAAGCACCCCAATGGCTTGACCGATTGCGAATTTCACCATACCTTTTTACACAAATTGCAAGTACCATTTGAAAAACTAAGCCCTCAGAAGTCTGAAGTAGCCAGCTTAAAATTAATGGAAGTAAACAGTTTTATTGTAGGTATTACGGAAGGTAGGGATTCGGGTAAATACGTTCCTCATAAAATCCACTATTACAAGACCGTTATTACCGCAATATCCAAAAATTTATAGGGAGTCAATAAAATCTTCAACCTTATCTAATGGATAGGTAACCTGATCGCCTTTATTCATATTCTTAACCACAAACGATTGGTTCTCTAGTTCTTTGGCCCCAATTAATATTACATATGGCACATTGCGATTATTCGCGTATTTCATTTGCTTTTGCATTTTCGCATTAGAAGGATACAAATCAGTTGCAATTCCTGCTTTTCTAAGTTGACACACCACCTTTAAAGCGGTAAGTGCTTCTTTCTCCCCGAAATTAACGCACAGCACCTGAAGTGATTGGTCTACCGCTTCCGGAAAAAGACCTAGCTCTTCCAGTACCAGATAAATCCGATCTAATCCGAAAGAAATGCCCACGCCACTAACACCTTTCAGTCCGAAGATTCCAGTAAGATCGTCATAGCGACCACCGCCTCCAATAGATCCCATTTGTATACCTTCAGGAGCAGTAACCTCAAAAATGGCCCCCGTATAATAATTAAGGCCCCTTGCTAAGGTAACATCTATTGACAATTGAGCGGATCGTAAACCCAACTCGTTAATGCCATTGAGGATATATTCAAGTTCTTCCACTCCTTTTTGTCCCTGTTCCGAACCAGAAAGCAAGCCTTTTAATATAGTCAACTGTTCGGCATTACTTCCCGATAACGAAAATAACGGACTTGCATTTTCTATAGCAGATTCCGAAATCCCCTTTTCCAACATCTCCTGTTTAACGCGCTCCTCCCCTATTTTATCCAATTTATCAAGGGCAACCGTAAAATCGACCAGAAGGTGTTTCGCCCCAATGACCTCCGCAATTCCTGCCAGTATCTTACGATTGTTAAGTTTAATCTCGACTCTTTCTAACTTTAAATCGGTAAAAACCGCATCATATAGTTGAATTAATTCCAATTCCTGTAATAAAGAGGTGGAACCCACTACATCGGCATCGCATTGATAAAACTCCCTGTATCTCCCTTTTTGGGGTCTATCGGCCCGCCAAACGGGTTGTATCTGATATCTCTTAAAAGGAAAATCTAATTCATTTTGATGCATCACCACGTAACGCGCAAAAGGTACGGTCAGGTCATAACGCAAGGCTTTTTCCGAAATTTTGGGAGCAATTGTGCTTGAGTTCTTAGAGCTGTAGGTTACATCGTCAACCTTAGCGATAAAATCTCCTGAGTTTAGTATTTTAAAAATCAGACGATCACCTTCCTCACCATACTTTCCGAGCAAGGTTTGGGAATTTTCGAATGATGGGGTCTCAATTGGAAGAAATCCGAAAGTCTTGAAATGCTTCTTGACAACGTCAATAATATAGTTTCGTTTGGTCACCTCCGATGGGGAAAAATCACGGGTGCCTTTTGGTATACTTGGTTTCTTGGCCATTGAGATAGATTACTGTGCAATACCTTCAACTCGATTCGCAGACCAAGACCGGTACTTTTTAAAATATTAAGGCAAATATCGGTTTATCCGATCACTTTTTCAAACCACTGGTACAGTTCGCCTTTGGTGATGACGGCTCCCTGTTGTATCAAACCAAACTTATCGAGGTTTTTGTCTTTGGTATAGGCCTTAGAAGCGGTTAGGTATTCCACAAAGTCTGATTGCCAGTTTTTCTTGAACCAATTGAACCCAACAGATGTGGTCAAGTCAATATCTGGATTCATCACCTTTACCGAAATTAATTTCATCTCCTTATCCGTACAATGAAAAAGATGCATTTGTTTTGACGAAACGTTTTCAAGATAACCGACTTTGTTCAATACTCCTTCCCATACCAAATCGCTGAAGACATCAACTTCATCTTCTGCGACATTGGGTTTATCCTCTTTAAGGTTTTTCCATTCCTCTCCTGTTATAGACTGGGCCGACAAAAAATTGATGAACTCTTGATGCAACTCCTCAAGTTGTTGTCTTGTTAATCGCGTATATTTCATTTTGCAAAAATAAAAAGGCCATACAAAATGTATGGCCTTTTTTATTACTATTTAATCACTAATTAGAATATGTATCTCAGACCAAACTGACCTTGCCATCTAGATAATAGACTGGCATCATATCCAAAGGTTTCCGTCAAATCCGGATTAAACGTATAGGTTGGTACGTTGGTAGCCGGATCTACCGCAACTGTTAACGGATTCAAGCTATTAGGTTGTTGAATAACACCCCAATTGGAATTTATAAGATTTCCAAAATTCAATACATCAAAACTTAATTGAATGGTATGGGTCTTATCCCCCGAAACCTTAAAATTATAATCTTGCAGAATTTTAATATCCCATCTACCTCTCCAAGGAGCCAAGGCCCCATAACGTTCGGCATAATCACCGCGATTATCACTTAGATAGTCATCTTGTTGTATATAGGCCTCAAATGCTTCTGCTTGTCCCGCTCCACTAAACTGCATTTGTTGAACCTGAGATGAAGTAGGAATGTATAGTAGGTCATTATTTTGAAAGGAACTATCATTATTAATGTTGCCGGCATAGGTATAGTTAAATCTGCCCCCTTGAGCATATTCAAAGAAGGTCGAAAGAGTGGTCGCCCATCTATCGTTAGTACCATATTTGAATTGCTTGGAACCAACACCGATAAAGCGATGGGTATCGCCGTATTTAGAAAAAGATAATACATCTGCATTGGCATCACCTAAATTCGGGTTGAAATCAAAGGCATCACCGGTTATTTCCGCCTCAACAGAATTGATGTCCTTGGCATTCAAATAGCTATATGCCAAACTGGCGAATAGTCCATTCTCGAATGATTTTTGAGCTTTCAATGCAACGTTCCATATCCTACCTTTATCTGAATTGGTGAATACATAGGCATTGGTAGGGCCACCAAAGGCATTGGTTGCGTAATCACTTGCTAGATACCTTGGTCTGGTGTCACCAGGAGCATTTAAATTTCCTGACGGGTCCCTTAAAGCCCAGTTCTGCACGTGCGATGCGTTTAAATCTTTCGTATAAGAAACATCTGCCGTTAAAACAAGACCATTGTTAAGCGCCTTATCAATTCCTAAGTTGGTGCGCCAAACTTGTGGCCATTCAAAATCAGGGTCAACAGCCTGATAGAAAAAGAAATCTACGCCCTGAACTTGATTTCCGATCCATACAAATGGAAGTTTGCCGGTAAAAACCCCAGTTCCTCCACGAAGTTGTGTTTTATTATCCCCAGCTACATCCCAATTGAATCCCAATCTTGGGGAAATCAACCAATCATTACTCGGTAACTGCTCTGAATCAATGGTAGTATCCTGACCTGTATTTGGGTTAAAATATATATTATCAGGTTGATACGTTCCTTTACGTTCAATATTCTCCCTTATTTTTTGGGCAGTATCAAAGTATAAAGGTTTATCGAAGCGTACACCATAGGTTAGTTTAAAATTGTCCGAGGCACTCCATTCATCCTGCAAATAGAGCGACATTTGACCAACGTTTGTTTCGGCCAAAGACCAAGCACCGGGAACACCATCTTCAAGTCGGTTATTCGCATCAAACGTCGCCTGGGCATTAGCAATTGTTGCCGCGTAACTGCTGGCATCAAAGTCATTAATATCAACACTTCCGAATAAATCGAATCCATAACTGGTTAAATTGAACGAATTATCGAACTGAAACTTTTCAAAAGAAAATCCCACTGTATAGGTATGATTACCTTTAAAAATATTAAGGTTATTGGTCAGTTGGAAAACTTTCTGATCCAAACGGTTATGGACCGAAAAAGGCTCATGTCCTGCAATAATATAATTGATGCCATCCTTAGTTATATTAATAGATGGTGCCGGAGTTGACAACGGATTACGGAAATCGTCAAAATGAGTATATCCCATTTGTAATTTATTCGTGACTTCATCGGTCAATGTCGAGTTCAATTCCAATTGAACTGAATTCAGGTTATTATTTATCTCATATCCCGAATTTTGAAATTGTAATGTGTTAAAGCTAGGTCCTCTGGCAGTAATGGCCGTTGGGTGGGCCGGGTTTACCTTAGACGCATTTAAAAAATTATAGATAATTGCAAGCCTGTTCTTGTCATTGACGTTCCAATCTAATTTAAAAATACCCTTGGTTGACTCAGAGCCAAATGTGAATCCTTCAAAAGCTCCTGTATTATATCCGATACCTGCCAGAGCACTCTGGACCGCAATTAAATCGCTCTCCAAAACCCTAGATTCATTGATCGCCCCAGAGCCTGTATTCGGAATCCACCCGTTTGTTCCTAAATCATCCCGTTCGTCTTTTTCGAAATTTGCAAAAAAGAACAGTTTATCCTTTATAATAGGCCCGCCAATACTAGCTCCATATTGGTTTTGATTTAAATCTGGTTTTACAACATCCTCACCCCTAATTTTACCTCCAGTAAGATCTTCACTTCTTGTGAATCCATAAACGGTACCATGAAACTCATTGGTACCACTCTTGGTAACGGCATTTACCGACGCACCTGTAAATCCAGATTGTCTAACATCGTAAGGAGCGGTCGAAACTTGAATTTGATCAATGGCATCCAAAGAGATGGGTTGAGCTCCGGTTTGCCCGCCTGGAGTTGGGGCATCCAACCCAAATGGGTTGTTGAAAATTGCTCCATCCAAGGAAAAATTGTTGTATTGGTCGTTACGCCCACCAAAAGAGTTTCCGCTTGCCGTAGGTTCCAAACGGGTAAAATCCTGGGCCGAACGTGAGATGGTGGGCAGTCTGGTTAATTCCCTACGTCCTACACTTGTCTCAGACCCGGTACGGTCACTTCCGAAAGTGCCACTCTGGTCCGCCACCACAACCACTTCATCAAGTGCTTGGCTCTCGGTTATGAGGGTCACGTCAAAATTGAAAGTTTTACCTAGTGTCAAAAATACATCACTACGTTTCTGTTCTTTGTACCCGACATAGGAAACAGTTACCTCGTAAGGTCCCCCTACACGAAGGTTCAAAAGATTAAAACGGCCATCTTCATTAGAGATAGCACCGTATTTTGTACCTGTGGGCGTATGAATGGCCACAACGTTAGCGCCTAATAACGGCCCTTGATCATCCACTACTTTACCTTTAATATTGGAAGTAGTCGTTTGCGAAAATACTGCCGTAGTACTAAAACATGCTACGAGCACAAATAGTAATAATTTTTTCATAATGTTCTTGTAAGTTGATTTAAAACAGCTCTACAATGTATGAAAATAAAAAATTATGCAAGCATTGTTTATTTGTAAGTTGCTAACAGTTCTAAATTTTTAAGACTATTTTAAATTCCTGAAAATTATGATAAATTTCTCTCTAAATTAGAGCTTACCATACAGCCCCCTTGCACGAAATAAGTGAAAAATTCCAGGGGCCTGGTGAGATTCATTAAAACAATCTCAATCGACCACTTAAATGCAAAACTTTATACTTTTCGTCCTTTCTTTTAGTTTTTTTATCTTTAAGATTCTCATGATAGCTAATGAAAGGTGAAAAAACTACTACTTACCATATTATTATTCACTTTAAATATTGCACTTTCGCAAGATCGTGAAGCCGCAGTTTGGCACTTTGGACAACAAGCGGGTCTCGATTTCAACAGCCTGGCTCCAATCTCCGTGAACCTTGGCCAAGTATATACAGATGAAGGTAGTGCCTCAATTTCCGATGAAAACGGCAATTTACAGTTCTATACAGACGGGGTAAGCGTATATAAGAATACGCATGACCTCATGAGTGGTGAAGACTTGCTCGGAGGCAATTTTAGTACGCAATCTGCGATTATTGTACCGAGGCCCGCAGATTCGAATCGCTATTACATCTTCACTGTTAGCGATATAAGATATGGGAATCAAGTATTTTCAGAAGGAGATGGGTTGAATTATTACCTGGTAAATATGGGGGCCGGAGGCGGCTCTTTAAATAGCTTTAAAAAGCATCTTGTCACTTATGATGCGAACATAAGGGGAGAAGAATTATTGAAATGCTCCCAGAAATTGACGGCAATCAAAGACCCATGTGAAGATGTCTACTGGGTGATTACCCATTTCGAGGACACATTTTACGCTTTCAAAATAGATGAGAAAGGTGTAAACGAAACCCCAATCACCTCAAAGATAGGACCCTATATGCATTTGGGAGCGCACATTTCTAACTCCAAAGGACAATTGAAAGTTTCACCTGATGGGACTAAGCTGGTCATGGCCAATTTTCAAAATAGTGTTGATTCGTCGGGTCATTCTCCGGGAAGCTTATTTCTTTTTGATTTTGATATCACTTCAGGTAGGGTAACCAATGCCAAAAAACTGATGGAAAATGATTTTGTCTTCGCCTATGGGGCAGCGTTCTCGCCCGATTCGAAAAAGGTCTACTCCACGTTAAGCAGCTACAGAAATGGTGAAGTACCACCCAGTGGACATACCAATAATGGTAGTAGCCTATTTCAAATAGACCTTGAGAACAACTATAGGACTACCAAATTATTTAGCTCAACCGAGGAACCAATGGCCTTACAGTTGGCGATAGACGGTAAGATTTATAAGGCACGGAACAATGGCCGTACATTGGGAGTCATAAATAACCCAAAAAATAATGGTGCGTCTGCTAATTATGTTAATCATGGTCTTTCTATAGGTAGGCCAAGTAAAAGAGGGCTCCCGTCATTTGTGCAATCGTATTTTCAAGTAAGAATTGACTACGAGGAAGCTTGTGAAGGAGAATTGACAAAGCTTTCAACGAATTATTTACCCGACCCTGATCAATTGGATTGGGATTTTGGTGATGGAAATACGCTGAACAATACTTTGGATAAAAACCCGGTTCACGTTTACCAAACGGCGGGAAGTTATCTGGCAACGGTGACCATTACCGAGGGCGACGAGGTCGAAACCTTTTCAAAATTGGTTGAAGTTCAAAAGCTTCCAGTAGTATCTCCGGCGGTGCTCACCCAATGTGATGAAAATGCTGATGGTATCGCAAACTTCAACCTTCACGAAGCCGAGGATTTGATTAATCAGGATCCGAATTCGAAATATAGGTTCTTCTATTCCAGACAAGATGCCGAAAATGAAGAGAACGGTATTTTTGGAACCACCTATTTTTTTTCCAATGAACTTGCTTCAAGAGTCTTCGTTCGAGTAGAAAATGAGTTCGGCTGTTATCGCATCACCACAATAGATTTAGAGGTTCTAGATACGGCAATACCCAGTGATTTTATGCTGAATTTTAGCACCTGCGACGATTTTGTGGATGAAAACGATACAGATGGCATCGGCACCTTTGATTTTAGCAGCGCTACGGAATCGATTTTAGCCTTGTTTGATTCGGGCCGCGAACTTACAGTGACGTATTATAGAACCAGCGAAGACGCATTTGCAGAAATACGGGTAATTGATCCCACGGAATTCAGAAATAATAAATCGCCTTTCGTTCAAAATATTTGGGTAAGGGTAGATGGCACGGAGGACAACGCTTGTATAGGGTTAGGTCATCACATTACTTTAAACGTTGATACAGTGCCAAGTTTTGAACTGGAAAAACAGATGACTATTTGCAGAAGCGAATTACCGTATACCTTGAACCCAAAAGAACCTGAAAGTAGTTATGATTATGAATGGACCGATGAAATGGGAAATGTATTGGGTAACGAACAATTTTTGACCATTTCCGAAACCGGAAATTACACGCTTGTAGCCACGGAACTAGACGGCACCGGATGCTCAAAAATGAGGAGTATAGAAGTAAACGCAAACCCGCTTGCCGAGATTTTCGAGATAGCGGTTGAAGGTATCATCAGTAATATTGCAACCGCAACCGTCCTACTTGAAAACCCCGATGGGTTCGAATATGCACTTGACGATTTGCATGGACCCTATCAAGAAAGCAATTTTTTTACAGAGTTAGAGCCAGGTATTCACAAAGCCTATGTCAGGGATAAGAATCAGTGCGAAGTGGTCGAAAGGGAATTTTCCGTTATTGGTCATCCCGCTTTTTTTACGCCAAATAATGACGGAATAAACGATTATTGGCAAATTCAAGGTGTTAGCGAAAGCGTTCAAGCCAATTCAAAAATCTACATTTACGACCGATATGGGTCACTATTAAATCAAATAAATACATCTTCAAGGGGATGGGACGGTACTTTCTCGGGTAAATTGCTTCCTGCCTCAGACTATTGGTTCAGGGTGTTTTTGGAGGACGGAAGGGAATTTAACGGACATTTTACATTAAAGAGATAGAAGCGAAGCGATTTTAAATTTAAAAGCAAGTCTAAAAACATATGGCCCTAGACTTAATTGCCATTCAACGCTAAAATTTTATTGTACTACACTACTCAGGTCAATAGAATACAACCTATTTAGGCCTTTAGCCTCTTTTGACCCATAAATAGCTAAAAATTGCTCAAGTGTTAAAGGTTTTTTATAGAATTTTTTGACGCTACTTCTTTGACTGGTAAAATAAAGTTTATCATTTTCAACATCTACGAAAGGACAAAAATCTAAGTATTCAGTATTAATTTTCTCTAGCAATTTAGCCTTGGACCACTCATTGTTCTTGTTATAACTGATATATAAATCGCCTCCTCCAATACCTTCATTTGGCCTCAAAGCGCTAAAAATCAAATACTCCTCGTTTGGAGAAATATAGGCGTTAAACTCATAATATTTAGTATTTACCCCTAGACCCAAAGCTGTTGGTTTTTGATATTTCCCATCTTTTAGTCTACTAACAAATATATCTTCGCTACCGACACCATTTTCTCTTTCTGAGGTAAAATATATATCACCATTTTTTGTGACGGAAGGATAATATTCATTGGCTTTAGAATTGATTTGAAATCCAATATTCTTAGGACTCGACCAATTGGTATTGATTTTATCCACATACCAAATATCATAATCTTTAGGAGAAATTGAATCTTTATTTATTGGTCTGTTGGATACAAAATATAGTCTTTTACCGTCAGGTGAAAAAGCAGGTTCAAGATCTCGATACTTCCCGGAAAAAAGAGCTGCCTTGGGCTTACTCCATTCATTATTATTCACTTTTTTTATATAGGAGATAAGCGCTATTTTACTTTTTATGTCATCAACTGTAAAATATATTTCATCACCATTGGGTGAAATAGCAATATCCCGCACATTTGGATAATTTATGAATAATTGAGGTAAAAATGCTTCCGGTTCAGCTTGTGCCAAAGCACAATTAATTGATAGCAAACAAACTATTATATAGGTTATGTATTTCATAAATCATTTTTTTTTAAGTAAAATCTTCCCTTGTACAGGCAATATTGGTCAGGCCATACCTTAGAACAATAAATATGGTCCTTGTGAGTGCTTTAGCTATAAAAGCTATATTGAATTTTCGAACAGCTACGATACAAGTATCCTAAACCTTTGGATTCAACTCAGGCCGACGATACTCGTTCGAACAAACCAAATAACTGGGTAACAACAAAAAATTGTAACTCTTATGTTTATAGGTACTTGAACCCACACTCAAGGTTACTGTTTTTTTTTGCACAAGGCAAGTGTCGGGGTATTTATTACCCTTCAGAAAAGAAATGAAAAAGGCCCCTCAGAAATCTGAAAGGCCTTCTTTATATTGGTTTTTTGGAAGTTTAGCTTTTTGCGGCAATTACCTCAAAAGGTAAATCGACCAAAACATCCCTATGCAATCTAATTTGGGCATTGTAAGGTCCGGTGCGCTTCACGCTACCACCATTGATTTTTATAAATTTCTTATCAATTTCGTGTCCTTCTTTACCCAAAGCAGCAGCTAAATCAATATTGGTTACTGAACCAAAAAGTTTATCTCCGGCACCAGTTTTAGCGGCTATTTTGATTTCTAACGTTTTTAAGGCCTCTGCTGTTTTATTCGCAGCATCAACTACTTTCTTTTCTTTGTGGGCGCGTTGTCTGAGGTTTTCTTCCAAAACCTTTTTTGCCGATGACGTTGCCATCGCAGCCATACCCCTGGGAATCAAGTAATTTCTACCGTATCCGTTTTTTACGTTTACGACATCATCTTTGAAACCTAAATGCTCTACGTCCTGTTTTAATATCAATTCCATGATGTTTTTCTTTTATTTTAATAAATCACCAACATAGGGCATTAATGCAATATGGCGGGCTCTTTTAACGGCCTGTGCCACTTTTCTTTGGTATTTTAAGGAGGTGCCGGTGAGTCTTCTGGGAAGTAGTTTACCTTGCTCGTTAACCAATTTCATCAAGAAATCTGGGTCTTTGTAATCGATGTATTTAATACCCGATTTCTTAAAACGGCAGTATTTCTTTTTAGTGTTCGTTTCGATGTTCAATGGGGTCAGATACCTGATCTCCCCATCTTTTTTACCTTTTGCTTGTTGTTCTATTGATGCCATATCCTTATGCTTTAGCTTTTAACCTTGTTCTTCTTTTCTCTGCCCACTCTACAGCGTGCTTGTCTAACTTTACCGTTAAGAAACGCATAATACGTTCGTCCCTCCTGAATTCTTGCTCATATGGAGCAACAACTTCGCCCGGGCCGGCAAATTCGAACAAGTGGTAAAAACCACTTTTTTTGTGTTGGATAGGATAGGCCAATTTCTTCAGCCCCCAATTTTCTTTGGATACCATTTTGGCTCCATTTTTAGTTAAGAAATTCTCGAATTTCTTTACTGTTTCCGCTATCTGATCATCAGAAAGCACGGGATTCAAGATGAAAACAGTTTCGTAATGGTTCATAAATTAAATTTAAATTTTAGGACTGCAAAAATAAGAATATTTACGACACTTCACAAGAAAACGGTTTTTTCTTCGTTATAGTTGGAACAGAATCATAAATCGAACTTAACCAAATCTTAACCTATGGTCATCAGAATTACATAAAACAGACACGATTGTTAACAATTTTAATTGTAGATGAGCGTGTTTTTTTAGTATTTTAACGATGATTTAACCCCACAAATCAACCCATTTATGAAATTAAGAAGTATTATCGTAGACGATTCGTCCATGCAACGAATGGCAGTCGCGAAGCTGGTGAATAATCATCCAAACCTTGCTATGGTAGCGGAGTACAGCAATGCGATCGAGGCCAAGAACGGCATCAAGAACAATGAAATTGACTTAATTTTTCTAGACGTTGAAATGCCTATCATCAACGGATTCGACCTACTCGAATCACTTGAAAACAGTCCGCAAGTAATTTTAATCACTGGTAAGCCCGATTATGCGCTTAAAGCCTTTGATTATGATGTAACGGACTATCTGCACAAACCCATTACCATGGCGCGTTTTGATGCGTCTATACGGCGGGCAGTTGCCAAGTATGAGCAAATGCACAAAGTTCAGGAAGATGAGGAGCATATCTTTGTAAAGAGTAACCTTAAGAAAAGAAAGGTTATCTTAAACGATATCAAGTGGATCGAAGCGCTTGGTGACTACATTAAATTGGTTACCGATGAGGCGAATATCGTAATCTTATCAACAATGAAATCTTTTGAAAAGCAGTTACCTGCCGAGAAGTTTCTTAGAATTCACAAGTCGTATATCGTAAACTTGGAAAAAATAGAAAAATTCAACAGTAAAAATGTTGAGGTAAGCGGAAGATCGATTCCCTTAAGTAGAAATAAGAAGACCGAGTTGGCCGAGGCATTGAGTAACGTCTAACGAAGTCCACTGCTAAAACAATTACCGCTACATCCTTTATTTATAGGGGTGTAGCTTTTTTTATTAATAAAAATTTCTTCCTTTTAAATAAACTAAAGCCATAAATTAGCACCAAATATTTACTGCCTCATCCCTAATTCTTTAGCAATGAACTTTTCCCACCTCAATTGCTCCTTTTGATTAATACCATGTTCGGTTTCTGAGTCATATAATTCTTGCTTTTCTAAATACAATCTATAAACCTCATCAAAAATTGATTTAGCCTTATGATCAATATTTAAAACGGTCAATTTTTGCTCCTTCAGTTTCAATCTTAAAGTTCGAGCATAAATCTCAGACAAATCAAAATGGGCTTGTTCATGTGCTAAAATCCTGTCGATTTTGGCTTCCTCATTTAGAACCCAGCTTAATTTAGAGTCAAAAGTGTTCTCTACAAATATTTTGGTTCTCTTAAATAAATTTACACGATTGGACTGAAAACCAAAACCACAATTGGTTAACGCAGCAGCTTCTGGATATTCTTTTGGATTTGGAGTTCCTTTGAAATCTTCCCAAGTTAACCTTCTATTTTCGCCCCACTCAATGTAACGCTGATATTTCCTGTAATCATCAACATAATATATATCGGCCTTTAATCTATCACAAGTACTCCACATATCCGGCGGGCTATGCTTTGTAATCTTAATAATATTTGCTCCATTTTGTCTGGCCAAATTTTTCATTGGTTCAATAATCTCATTATACGAGCAATTAGAAGAAAACCCGCTATCACCAGATTTAATTTCCCCAATTTTGATTCCGCCAATTTCTCCTATTTCTTCAGGAGGTATTACTAAAACATATACATCCCTCCCTAATTCCTCTTTCTTGTTTATTATTGACGCCCCTATTCTTGGTGAACATGAGATAATTGACAATATTACCGTTATAAGAATCAATCTTTTAATTTGAATATTCATTTTAAATAAAATACTGTTTATAGTTTAACAAGCCATAAAGTTATATATGGTCCACATTATAAATAACCCGAACACTACGATATTGGGAAATTGAATTAAAAGATTTTTCAATTCTTTTTATGCCTGATTTCAAACTATTTAAGGGTGTATTAGGGCCAATTTTCACAAGAACATGTTTGATGTACTGATTCCTGATTCTCGCAACTGGCGGGTATTCAGGTCCTAAAACATTACTTCCCAAGGCATTTCTAAGGGCTTTTGCAAACCATTCCGCCGCCTCATTAAGCCTATTATATTCTTTATGTTTGAACGTAATTTTTATAATCCTGTTCGCAGGAGGATATTTATATTGTTCACGGTCGTAAAGTTGCTCTGCAAACATGCCTTTGTAATCATTAGTGGATACTTGTTTCAGAATCTGATGAAACGGATTGTAGGTCTGTATAAGTACCTTTCCTCTTTTTTTGGTCCGCCCTGCCCTGCCCGCTACCTGCGTGAGCAACTGAAAGCAACGTTCATGAGCACGATAATCGGGAAAGTTTAAAAGGGAATCCGCGTTCATGATTCCCACAAGACCAACGTTTCTAAAATCCAGCCCTTTAGTGAGCATTTGTGTACCGACTAGAACATCCATTTCTTGCTGTTCAAAAGCTGTAATAATCTTCTCATAGCCATGTTTACCTCTCGTCGTATCCAAGTCCATTCGGGAAACTTTTGCGTCTGGAAATAGTTCCTTAACCTCCTTTTCAACCTGCTCTGTGCCAAAACCTTTGGTATCTAAGGTCTGGTTACCGCACGCTTGGCAACTTTCTTGCAGGGCCATATGATAACTACAATAGTGACAGCGCAACTGTTTCTTATATTGATGATAGGTAAGGCTTACGTCGCAATTAGGGCATTGTGGTGAATGACCGCAGGTGGTACATTCTAAAATTGGGGCATAACCCCGACGATTCTGAAATAAAATTATTTGTTCGCCTAAATCTAATGATTCTGTAATTTCGGCCAACAGACGTTCGGAAAAATGGCCTTTCATACGCCGTTTTCCGGCCTGTTCTTTGATATCGACCAACTCAATTTCTGGCATCATAACATTACCAAAACGCCTATCAATGCTGGCGTAGCCATATTTTCCTGTTTGGGCATTCCTGAAGGTTTCAATACTTGGTGTTGCCGAACCTAAAAGCACATTAGATCCATGTAGATTCCCGAGCACAATGGCAGCATCCCGTGCATGATAACGGGGCGCCGGATCAAATTGTTTAAAACTACCCTCATGTTCCTCATCAACAATAATTAATCCTAAATCTGAAAACGGGAGAAACAAGGAGGATCTAGCCCCAATAACCAACTGTGCCTTACTTCTTTTGTCAACAATATTGTTCCAAACCTCCACCCGCTCCTGTACCGTGTATTTTGAATGATATACTGATATTTTTTCACCAAAATATTCCTGTAAACGGGAAATTAACTGTGTGGTCAGTGCAATTTCTGGTAATAAATAGAGCGCTTGCTTTCCGGATTGCAGACATTGTTCAATCAGCTGCACATAGACTTCAGTTTTTCCCGAGGAAGTTACTCCATGGAGCAGGGTCGTTTTCTTATTTTCAAAATATTGTACTATTTCCCCTAAAGCGTTTCGTTGATATTCGTTTAAATGCTTCAGTGAAGATTCTTCCTCTGTCCCCTCATAACTAACGCGATCCGTTTGAATGTAATATTCTTCCAGCACCCCTTTCTCCACCAAAGATTTAATCACCGCCTTAGAGCCTCCGCTGGCTTGCTCCAGCTCGCTAACCTTAATTTGTTTTTGAGCGCTTGCCCGTAACTGAAAAAGGGAAAGTATTACTTGGCTCTGTTTGGGGGCTCGAGCTAATGATACCAGCAATTCTTCTAACTGCTCTTCCTTTCTGTATGGTTTTGCCAATTGCACGTAGCGCACCAACTTGGGTTTGTATTTTTCGTAGATTTCTTCCTTTAGGTGAATAATTCCTTTTTTGAGCAAACGATTTAAAACGGGAAGTACATTTTTTCGTTCCAAGATAGCGCCTACTTCGTGGACCTTAAGTACTGCTTGATGCTGTAAAGCTTCATACACTAGAAATTCATCATCCTTAAGGTCGCCTTCTATGATTTCAGCATTCTTGTTTTGCCGTATCAAGGTCTCGCTTTCCAACAAAAAAGCACTGGGCAATGCACTACGGAATACTTCCCCGATGGTACACATATAATAATCGGCGATCCATCGCCAATGTCTTAGTTGAATCTCATTTACCAAGGGGCTATCATCCAATATCTGATGAATTTCCTTGGCTTCATATACCGTAGGCGGAGTTTGATGCACCTCATGCACTAGTCCAGTATAAATTTTTGATTTTCCAAAAGGAACGGCAACACGCATGCCGGGCTGGAGAAATTGAGCCTCCTCTTTTGAAACGCTATAAGTAAATAACTTCTCTAGGGGAATAGGAAGTATAACATTTATAAAATACAGCATAATTATTGTGCGCTAACCATCAACCCTGACCCAAGTTTGGGTGCGGTAAATAAAAGCGAGGTATCCACGTACTTTAAGTTCATCTAAATTTTCTGGATTCAACCAAATCTTACAACGAAAGGTCATGGCCTGCTCCGGATCAAATAACGTATCGCCCTTATATATACCATCTCCCCTATGTTCTGCACCGTCTATAATCTGCATACCAACCACGGGCTTATCCTTTAGATCCCCATCACATTTGGTGCACAGGGAATTTTCCTTGCCTTCTTCTACTATTTGAAGCACTTTGCCATACATCTTACCATCTAGTTCGTAAATATCTATAATCGCCTTAGGGTTCCCTGTTCGGTCGTCAATGGTTTTCCATTTTCCGAAGATACTTTGACTATTTCCAACAGAAACGGTCAAAATTAAAATCATCAATGTGAGCCTATTTCGTAATTCCATCTTTTTTATAGTTTTTCCGCAACCAGTTTAAGGATGCATTTAACTCAAATCCGAGCAATAGTATATTTGAATTTAACCAGATATATACCATTAATATCAATAATCCGCCCAAAGCACCATATAGTTCGTTGTATCTTGCGAACTTCTCAACATAAACCCCAAATAGATAAGAGGTTAAAATAAACAGAATCGTTGTCATCAAGGCGCCTACCGAAAAAAACCTAGCCTGTTTTCCTTCAGCGGTGCCAAAATAGTAAAGTATTGCGGTGGTCAAATACGAAAGTATAATAAAGAAAAGGAATTTCGCAATCTTCACTCCCCTAACGTCTCCTTCACCCAATACATAACCACCTGTTCGGGCGGCAAACTCGTTCAAATACCCGATAACATATACTTCAAAATACACATAGGCTACAAAACCGAGAATAATCAAAATAGAGAGCACCAGCCCAACCATTAGGGCATACAAATATTGTCTGAAAAAATTCCGTGTCAGATTCACATGATAGGAGTTTTCAAATCCGCCGAAAATGGCATTTACCCCATTCGCCATTAAAAATATAGATATCAAAAAAGATGATGATAATAGTCCCCCTCTTTTTTGATCTTTTATCTGTTGAAAGATTTCCCCAAAATAGTCGCCGGTAGCTGTTGGCAAAAAAGATTCTAGAAACGCCAGGAATTCCGTATCAAAATTTGCGTTTTCGATACTGATATACGAAACCAAAAATGGAACCAATGTGACCATAAATATCAAAAGCGGAAATAAGGCCATAAAAAGACTAAAGGCAATGGAGCTGGCTCTTGTAGAAACTGCCCCTTGTATAATGCCCCGTATGTACATTTCTGATAAATCGTAAATGGAAAGGCCTTCAAAACCGGGTAACCGAATAGTTTTCAGTACACGAACAACCCAATTGACAATTGGGATTTTTTCGAGCTTCTTTTCAATTTCAACCGACATTTAAACGGCTTTTAGACTCAGGTCCATATTGTAAACGGAATGTGTTAGTGCGCCCGAAGAAATATAGTCCACACCACATTCGGCATAATTTCTAAGTGTTTTTTCATTAATGTTTCCTGAGGATTCGGTTAGACACTGATCTCCGATCAGCTTTACCGCCTCCCGGGTTTGTTCGTAGTCAAAATTGTCTAACAAAATGCGATATACCCCCTCGGATGCCAAAATTTTCCTTACCTCCCCTAAGCTTCTGGCCTCTACGATTATTTTCAGATCGCGACCTGTTTCTTGCAGGTATGCGTTGGTTTTGGCAATTGCTTTATTGACCCCTCCGGCAAAATCAATATGATTGTCTTTCAACATTATCATATCGTATAACGCAAAACGGTGATTCTCCCCTCCTCCGATTTTAACGGCCCATTTCTCCAGAGCGCGCAATCCTGGGGTTGTTTTTCTAGTGTCCAATATTTTCGTACCTGTACCGTCCAACAATTTTACAAAAGATTGTGTTTTAGTAGCAATGGCACTCATTCGCTGCATAGCATTTAATACCAGGCGTTCGGCTTTTAATATACTTTGAGAACTCCCTTCAACATAAAAAACAATATCCCCGTACTTTACCTGAGATCCATCTTCAATCAGGGTTTCAATCCTCATATCATCATCAACAAAGTTGAATACTTTTTTGGCGAATTCGACCCCGGCAATAATGCCGTTGTCCTTTACCAGTAATTTTGCCTTGCCCTTGGCGGAAGACGGAATACAGGCCAAAGAACTATGATCACCATCACCCACATCTTCACGAATGGCATTTTTTATGATATTTTCTACTTCAAAATCGAATTGTTCCTCTGAAATCATTGCTGCATTTTAGTTGTTCGCTAATTTAAGAAAAACAAATCCCAATCAAGAAATTCATTTAACTTTGAGCTATGACCATTCAAGTTATAGCCATTGGAAAAACAGATAGTAAATCGTTGCAAAACTTAATCTCAGAATATGAAAAGAGATTGAAGCACTACATTAAATTTCAACTGGAAATAATTCCCGATATTAAAAATTCTAAAAACCTTTCGGAGGGGCAACAAAAGGTGAAGGAAGGTGAACTCATCTTAAAAAAATTGAACAGTTCCGATATTTTGGTACTACTGGATGAAAATGGAAAGCAATTCGATTCTATTGAATTTTCAGGGTATTTACAGAAAAAAATGAATGCGGGCACAAAAAAATTAGTTTTAGCCATTGGTGGCCCCCATGGTTTTAGTGAAAACGTCTACCAAAAGGCGCAGGGAAAAATAAGTCTGTCAAAAATGACATTCTCCCATCAAATGATTCGACTGTTTATCGTGGAGCAAATCTATAGGGCGTTTACAATCCTTAAAAACGAACCCTATCATCATAGGTAGCAAAAAAAGGTAGGCGCTACGAAATCAGAAATATAAAAACCCTAGCTGGTATTTTCCCTCTTAATACAATACCCTAAATTTAATTGTATTATCTACTTTCTTGAGTGCCTTGATAACTTCCTTATTATATTCTTTGTCCAAGTCACTGATTACATAACCCACCTCGCTGTCAGTAGAAAGGTATTGCCCCGTAATGTTCATCTCATACTTGGCCAGAACCTCGTTTATTTTTGCCATAACCCCAGGAACGTTTTTATGAATGTGAAGGAATCTATGGGCATTTGATTGCTTTGGCAAGCGAATATTGGGGAAGTTTACCGCATCAACGGTATTTCCAGAATTAATGTAATCCATAATCTTATTGGGCACAAAATCGGCTATATTACGCTGAGCTTCCTCCGTACTACCCCCAATATGTGGAGTAAGGATTACGTTCGACAGGCCTTGCAGTTCCGTAAAGAACCCCCCATTGGCGCGTGGCTCTTCCGGGTACACATCAATTGCTGCACCACTTAGTTTACCACTTTTAAGAGCAGTCGCTAAGGCTTTTATATCAACCACAAAACCTCTTGATAGGTTTATCAACATGGCCCCACTTTTCATTTGATTAATTTCCCGTTCGCCAATAAAATCTTTGTTCACTTTATTATCATCTACGTGCAGGGTTACAACATCGGAGACATTGAGTAAATTTTCAAGTGTATTGCATCTGGTAGCATTGCCAAGGGCTAGTTTATCATTTACATCGTAATAATAAACGCGCATGCCTATTGCCTCGGCCAATACAGAAAGTTGTTTTCCAATATTTCCGTAACCGATAATGCCCAGGTTTTTGCCCCGTACTTCCCTAGACCCAACGGCCGTCTTTTGCCATTGTCCTTCATGTAGTTCAGTGCTTCTTGGGAAGATAGTTCTCATTAGCATAATAATATGGCCTATTGCCAACTCAACTACGGATCGCGTATTACTATAGGGAGCATTGAAAACGATAACACCCTTCTTTTTCGAACTTGCCAAATCTATTTGAGTAGTACCTATACAAAAGGCGCCTATAACCAACAACTTGTTGGCTGCTTCCAATACTTTTTGGGTGACTTGCGTTTTTGAACGTATTCCCAGTACATGAACTCCCTTTATTTTTGCGATTAGTTCATCTTCCGGTAGGCTATGTTTTACCAACTCTACTGAAAAACCGTCTTCGGAAAGGTTTTCAAAGGCATCCGGATGCACATTTTCAAGCAACAAGATCTTAATCCTGTTCTTCGGATAAGAAATGTTTCTTGGTAAATCATTCACATATAAAAACTCATCAAGATTGGGCGTTACATGGTCGGCATTGTCGGCCGCTTTCTCGCGATGCACATTCTCAGTATACGCAAAAAACTTGTGCGCAATACCAGCTTCTCGCATTACGTAGTCGCTGTAACCATCGCCAATAACCTGTACCTCGCCGTCCAGGTTCATTTGTTTTAAACACTCTATTTTACCGTTGTGCTGGGATAGCGGATTCTCCTCATCAAAACCGATGATATTTTCCTCTTCATCAAATTTGAAAGTATTTGCATACACCCGGTCCGATGGGATATTATATTCTTCAACAATAGGGTCGATAAATTCTTTGAATCCACATGAAATCACATAGATGTCATCTGAGTACTTTTGAAAAAAGTCTTTGTTGGATGCTATGGATTTCGAAATTTTATGTCTTAGCTGCGCAACCAAACCGTCAAGATCCGATTTGTTGGCCTTCAATAGCTTGATCCGTCTTTCTAAAGATTCAGTAAATGAAATGTCGCCATCTATTCCCAGATTGGTGATTTTCTGAATTTCATCTACAATTTCGTCCTTGTTTGATTTTCCCTTCAAGGTCATCTCGGCCAAGACATCCAAAGCCTCGACCCTGGTCAGCGTACTATCAAAATCAAAAACATACTTCCTGCTCACAGCAATCATATTTATACAATTAAAGGCTAAAAATATAAATTAAATCACTGTAGATGTGGAGAACGATCTCAAAATTCCCCTATGCAGCGAAATCACATACTTTTTATAGGAATTTCGTTTTTTAAAGCC
The DNA here is from genome assembly GCA_965238025.1 of Aggregatimonas sp. Taxonomy (GTDB): domain Bacteria; phylum Bacteroidota; class Bacteroidia; order Flavobacteriales; family Flavobacteriaceae; genus Pelagihabitans. The sequence continues at coordinate 3,644,816 of OZ250162.1, forward strand.
TTAATAATTATTGATTTCGTAAGTACAGGTCGTGCGCCAAAAGATCAAATGGTTTAAAATTTGTAAACAATATGTATCAGGTCTGGCTGTAGTTGTATTTATCTTACGACTTTATATAAAATAGCCCTGCGACAATAGCTAGTCCAAAACTCATTAAGGTACCTATTAAAATGTACTCGGTCAACTTTCTATTGTTACTGTCTTTAAGGTCGTTAAATCGAAAAACGGATTTTGCGGCAATTAACAAACCGATGCTGGCCCAGTTTCCCAAAACTATAAAAGTCAGGACAAAAAGACGTTCGATCATACCTATGTACTTTCCAGCATTGGGGAGCGATTCATGATCTATATCTATCTGCGCCGCCATTCTTTCCAACAATTTGCCCATGATAATTGCAGCCGGAAAGGTTACAAAAAAACCTGTGGTAACCAAGGGCCAATCTATTTGCTCAAAAAGTGAAATGGTGTGTGGCCATAGATTGGTATAATAAGCGCAGCAATAGAGTACTAGTAAGTGCAGTAACTGGTCTATAAAAAAAGGAACGTTGGCATGTTTAAAAAGTGGCGTACTATATAGTTTCATGAGATCTATAATGTAATGAGAAACCATAATGAGCAAACCTATTTTCCAATAGCTCAAATCCCACAATAACAACATGGTCACCAAAAAATGAAGTATTACATGAAAGTATAAGTATTTTGATTTTACTTTATGCTTTTCTTTATGCGCTACCCATGAACTGGGTTGTAACAAAAAATCCCCTATAAGGTGGGCCAATACTAATTTTACAAAAATGCTCATGTGGCAATTTCTTTAACGATTTTAGTGTAATACCCTAATAGCTCAAAAACAAGATCTAAACGGGCTCTTTTTTGTCGTTGGCTTACCGCCGACTGTTGAATACCAAGTTTTTTGGCAATTTCTTTTTGTGATGCTGTAGGGTTTTCCAAGACCATTGCTACAATTTCTGCAGATACGGTGCTCCAGGAATCTATAAAATCTAATGCTAGTTTTAGAATTAAGTTAAGGGTATCATCATAAAACCCATCGCCAGTAGCGATTGTGAGTGTATTTTTATCTTCTTTGAGCGATTCAAAGGTGCGTCCTGAGCGGCGGTAAGCAGGACCATTAGATTCACTAACACCATTGCCTATAAAGGTAATTTCACCCAGCCCAATGCCCATACGTACATCAAGCCCTTTAATAGATTTCATTAGTGCCTTAATGTGTATTGCAATTTCGAGGGCTTTTGACAACGGCACCTTAAGCTGGAACTCATCACCACGATACACCTCCCAGTCTTCTGGAGATTCTCCTAAACCGGATAAATATTTCTTTAAGCTGGACAACCAATTTGCGTTAGGCTGATGCTCTGAATTTATAATATCTCCTGTTATAATTGCTTGCATGATATATTATCTAAAATGCTAATATATGCATTTATAAGTAAATACGCTAATATTTTATATTTATAATCCTTTTTACTTATAAAGCATAGTTATAAGCAAAGTCGCTAATAGCTTAGAACCATCTTCTAACCTTTAAGCAGTACTGCTGGTATTCTTTTCCGAAAAGAACATTCAAAGCTCTTTCTTCCGGTATAATTTGAAAGTGGTTCATATACGATACAAAACCAGCTGCCAATAAACTATTAAAAGCATTTCCTAGCCAAATACCCCAAGCTAATAGTACTAGTAACATTCCCAAATACATCGGATTTCGGCTAAATCTGTATAATCCATTTGTAACCAATTTACTAGCCTTAGTCGGAACTGACGGATCGATTGTTGTCTTTGATCTAAAAAATTGTAAAAGCGCCAATACACCAATCACCATCGCCAAAATCAATAATACAATTATCAGATACCATCTGCCGAAAAATTCAAAATAACCAACGGGTAGGAATTTGGCTAAAATGTACATCAAGCCGGAAAAGACAAGAACAATTATAATAGGAGGTAATTTTAAACGCATTCCGTAAAATTAGTACTTTTAACCATGCAACTGGTTTTCGCCACTCACAATCAAAACAAATTAAGGGAAGTCCAAAAATTGGTTCCAGACCATGTTCAGTTATTGTCTCTAAATGACATCGGATGTCATGAAGACATACCGGAAACGGGAAAAACACTTGAAGAAAATGCAAAATTAAAGGCTGATTACGTTGCCAGAAACTATAAAATCCCCTGTTTTGCAGACGATACAGGATTATTGGTAACCGCACTCAACGGCGAACCTGGGGTTTATTCAGCCCGCTATGCCGGCGAGCAAAAAAATGCTGAAGATAATATGCATAAAGTGTTGACCAAGCTGGAACATCATCCAAATCGTTCAGCTCGCTTTACGACGATTATTGCACTTCGTCTAGGCACCGAATATGAACTATTCGAGGGCACGGTAGAAGGTGAAATCACCCATAAAAAAAAGGGCCTTGAAGGTTTTGGCTATGACCCAATTTTTAGGCCAGAAGGCTATCAGAAAACCTTTGCCGAATTGTCTTTAGCAACCAAGAATGCCATAAGTCATCGTGGTAAGGCCATAAAGAAGCTTATTTCCTATCTAAAAGACCGTGGTGCTACCCTAAAGTAAACATAGATTACCACCTTGTTCTACAATCCTAATACCGGTCCATCTGGGTCAAATGGGGTTTCCAAATAGTATATTAATAATTAGCAGTATCTTTGCCGCTCAATAAATGCCGCCGGTATGGCAGGTGTTGCGCGGAGGGTCCAATGGGTTATAAAGAATAATCGCTCTATGCAACATACATATTTGCGATTAACTTATACACATTATGACAAAATTTGAAGCGTTAGGGCTTCAGCAATCCCTGCTGGATGCTGTTGCCGATATGGGTTTTGAAACCCCTTCCGAAGTACAGGAAAAAGCAATCCCTATTCTACTCGAAAGTGAAACCGATCTTGTTGCGCTAGCACAAACAGGAACTGGTAAAACTGCGGCTTTTGGTTTCCCACTTATTCAAAAGATCGATGCGAACAGCAGAACCACACAAGGCTTGATACTATCGCCTACTCGTGAACTTTGTTTACAAATTACCAAAGAAATACAATCGTATTCCAAATACGAAAAGAACATTAATGTAGTTGCAATCTATGGGGGGGCAAGCATAACCGAACAAGCAAGACAAATTAAACGCGGTGCACAAATTGTTGTGGCCACTCCTGGCCGTATGAAAGATATGATTGGGCGCCGTTTGGTCGATATCTCCAAAATAGACTATTGCATTCTCGATGAGGCAGACGAAATGTTGAACATGGGCTTTTTTGAGGATATAAAGGATATACTCTCTAACACACCGGATGAAAAATCTACTTGGTTGTTTTCGGCAACAATGCCAAAGGAGGTAGCGGTCATCGCCAAAAAGTTCATGCACAGTCCGCAGGAAATTACAGTTGGCACAAAAAATTCTGGTGCCGCTACCGTGCAGCATGAATTTTATACCGTAGGCGGTCGTGATCGTTATCCAGCTTTAAAACGGCTTGCAGATGCCAATCCTGATATTTTCTCTGTTATTTTCTGTAGAACTAAAAGGGATACACAACGTGTTGCCGAAAAATTGATCGAAGACGGCTATAATGCGGGAGCAATACATGGAGATTTAAGTCAGAACCAGCGTGATTTGGTAATGAACTCATTTCGAAAAAAACAAATACAAATGTTGGTGGCAACGGATGTTGCTGCTCGTGGTATTGATGTGAACGATATTACACATGTCATCAATTATCAACTCCCTGACGAGATTGAAACCTATACGCACCGTAGTGGTCGTACGGGTCGGGCTGGAAAATCAGGGATTTCAATGGTCATTGTTACCCGAAGTGAAATGCGCAAGATTCAGGCTATTGAGCGTAAGATTCAGCAGAAATTCATTTCAAAGAAAATTCCAACAGGGCCCGAAATTTGCGAAATACAGCTCTATCACTTAGCCAACAAAATAAAGGACACACAAATTGCAGAAGATGTAGACAATTACCTTCCCGCCATCAATGATGTTCTTAATGGCATTGATAGAGAAGAGTTGATTAAAAAGATCGTTTCTGTTGAGTTTACCAGGTTCTCTAATTATTACAACAAGACCAAAGACTTAAATACGGTTAGTGGAAGGGATTCAGGAAATAGCGAACGCCGTGGCGGGCAGATTCCTGCAAATGGAGCTGTACGTTACTTTATAAATGTCGGTGAAAAAGATGGCTACGATTGGATGTCCCTAAAAGATTTTATACGCGATACCGTTGGGCTTGGAAAAGAAGATATCTTTAAGGTTGATGTAAAAGATAGTTTTTCATTCTTTAATACGGAAGCCGAAAGTACAGAACAGATCTTAAGCACCTTCACTGAATTTAAGGTTGATGGAAGGTTTGTAAATGTTGAAGTATCCAAAAGCCCTGGAGGTGGCGGTGGAAGACGCAGCGGTAGTGGTAGGGATCGTAATCGCGGTCGCGGTCGTGACAAAGGCGGTTATGGTGGAAAACGAAGAGGTAATCGGGACGGAAATCGTAACAGTGCCTCTAATTCGGGGAAACGAAGAAGTAAAAAAAGAAGTGATTTCTTTTAAGATAGCCATCAGGCTGTTAATTATTAACTAAAAAATACGCTCCGGCGTATTTTTTGGTTTTGTTTAGTATTTTTACCTCTTAACAACGCTCATGACAAAACAGTTTACATTACTTTTCTTTCTTTTCGGGCTCATAATATATGGGCAAGACAAGAAAACCGAAGATGATGAAATCAAGGCTCTTGTAATAAATGCCCAGACCGATGACCCATTGGAGAGTGTGCACATTGTAAATCTAAACCAAGTTATGGGCACGATTACCAATGAGGAGGGTGAATTTACCATAAAAGCTGCGGTCAACGATACCCTTTATTTTTCATATCTAGGCTTTAAGCCTCAAAAAGTCAGGGTGACCAATGATATGTTTAAATTCAAGGATACCAAGATTTCCTTAACGGAGTTGGCCTATGCCTTGGAAGAAGTTATCGTAACACCCTATCAACTTACCGGATACCTGGAAATCGATGTAAAAAACCTTCCTATAAATAATACAGGTTTTCAATATAGTATCTCAGGGCTTTCCGTCGGCTACGAAGCAGGAAATAAAAGCCCGAGTGCTGTTACTAAAGTTTTGGGGGCAATTTTGAATCCAGCCGATTTACTGCGAAATCTTTTTGGTAAAAAACCAAGACAGATGAAAAAATTGCGGAAAATAAAGGAAGATGATGAAATCAGAAATTTGCTGGCCGGCAAGTTTGATCGTGAAGTTCTGCAAGAATTATTGCAAATCGAAAAAGTAGATATAGAAGACATTTTGAACAATTGTAGCTATTCTAAATCTTTTATAGCAACCGCGAATGACTTACAAATTTTGGATGCTATCAGTAGTTGCTATGAAGAATATAAGGTACTGAACCGAAAAAAATAAATTTTCTAGTTCCCTTATCATTTTATAGTTTTAGGAAAAATATGCCAGCAGCACCCTACAAGCATGTTTTTTCCCTCTTTCAAAAAATGGTACCCTATGGCTAGACTATGTTTATATCTTGTTGTTACATTTTTATTTTTTTCTTGTAAACAAAAGAGCGAAAAAGTCATAGAACAACCCTTGGCGGTCGCAGATACAATTCCTGAAATCGAAAAAAGAAATGTACCTTTCGTTTGGGAGGGAGCCAACATCTACTTTCTATTAACAGATCGTTTTAATAATGGTAATCCGGACAATGACCTTAATTTTCAACGTAAAGATTCCACCGCAATACTAAGGGGTTTTATGGGTGGAGACCTTGAAGGGATTACTGAAAAAATTAATGCAGGTTACTTTTCCGATTTAGGCATAAACGCCATCTGGTTTACACCGGTTGTAGAACAGATACATGGTGCAACCGATGAAAGTACGGGCAATACATATGGCTATCATGGCTATTGGGCGAAAGATTGGACAACATTGGATCCCAATTTCGGCACCAAAAAGGATTTAGAAACATTGGTCAAAACAGCCCACTCTAAAGGCATTCGCGTCCTGATGGATGTAGTGCTGAACCACACAGGGCCCGTAACTGAAATGGATCCTGTCTGGCCCAAAGAATGGGTGCGGGAAGATCCGACATGTCAATTTACAAACTATGAGAATACTACGGCTTGTAGTCTGGTAGATAACCTCCCAGATATTCTTACCGAATCGGATGCATCTGTAAAACTGCCCGATGCCTTATTGGCGAAATGGAAGGAAGAAGGTAGGCTAAGTAGTGAATTAGACGAGTTACAGTTATTTTTTGAACGTACGGGTTATCCTAGAGCCCCGCGCTTTTACATCATCAAATGGCTGGCCGATTATGTGAACGATCTCGGTATTGACGGTTTTAGGGTAGATACTGTAAAACATGCCGATGAGAAGGCTTGGGCCGAATTATATAAGGAAGCTTCACATGCATTTGAAACATGGAAGAAAAGGAACCCCGACCAAATACTGGACGACAATGATTTTTATATGGTAGGGGAAGTCTACAATTATGGCATTTCTAACGGAAGGGAATTTGATTTTGGAGATAAAAAGGTTGATTATTATGCCCATGGTTTAAATGGTCTGATCAACTTTGAACTGAAACATGATGCCAAGAATGCCTATGACGATATTTTTAAGAAGTACAACACCCTCTTGCATACCAAATTAAAAGGACAAAGTGTAGTCAATTACCTTACCTCTCATGATGATGGTGAGCCTTTTGATAAAGACCGAACACAATCGATCAAGACCGCTAATGTTTTATTGCTTACACCAGGTGCGTCGCAAGTATACTACGGAGATGAAACGGCCCGGGACCTTACTATAGAAGGTGCCACAGGTGATGCTACCTTGCGCTCCTATATGAATTGGGAAGATTTAGACAGTATTCCAGAAACCAAGCGCATTCATGAGCATTGGCAAAAATTGGGGCAGTTTAGAAATAACCATCCTGCTGTTGGGGCCGGTAAACACAAGCGTCTGGCAAAAAGCCCATATGTGTTCAGTAGAATGTACGTCAATGATGATTTTAAGGACAAAGTTGTGGTTGGCCTCGATCTGCCCAAAGGAAAAAAATCGTTATGGGTCAAAGGTTTTTTTGGCGATGGCACCAAACTGTACGACACCTACTCGGAAACTGAAGTTACCGTCAATAAAGGAAAGGTCATTCTGGAAAATGATTTTGATATTGCCCTTCTTGAGTTGGCCCAATAGCTATTTTTGGGAATGTAATGCTATCCTGTTTCCTTCGGTATCTTTCAAAAGTGCCATGAACCCATGCCCGCCGCCAATCTCTTTTTTGTCTTGCAGAATTTCTCCTCCGCCAGCTACTACCCTACCTAATTCTGTAGCAACGTCTGAGCAGGAAAAGTAAAGTACCGCACCATCTGTAGCACTCGGCACATAACTTTCGTTTTGAACCAAAGAACCAGTAATTCCCTTTTTATCGGGCGCCATCGGAAACCATCCCATTTTTAATTCATCCAGTTCATGAATGGCAATGTTGATGTTAAAAACCGAGTCGTAAAATTTCTTGGCTCGATCCATATCAGTTACTGGAATCTCAAACCATCCAACCATATTGTGTTCCATAGTGCTATCCCTCTAAATTAGTTTTTAGGCTCTGCAGCCCTTCTTCAAAATCCTTACCTACCATGCTATCCATACTTTTAAAGAGCGTCATAAGGCTCATTGGAAATTTATTGTTCCCAGAAAAACCCCAGGTAACCTTTGTACTGCCTTGGCCAACATCTTCGGTTGTCAGATAACAATCTGAGGTAGATTTGAAAGGCTTTAAAAAGCGTAGTTCAGAATCAATTCGCTCACCATCGGTCACTTTTTTAATTTCCTGTTCGCCTTCACCCACATCTTTGTTACCCACCCAATGGCTGACACATCCTGGTTCGCCATCAGTGCCGGTAAATGTTTTTACCATATTAGGATCCTTTTTGACCCAAGGAGACCATTCATCCATTTTTTTAAGCGACCTTAAATAGTCAAAAACCTCTTGCTTGGGCCGTTCAATTTCTATTGATCTAGAAACATCATAGGTCTTTGGGGCAATTAATGAAAGTAAAAATACCAAGGCCACCAGTGCTAGTACAACGTAGAGAAATATATACATTTGTTTATCAATTAGTTAGTAGTTGCGACAAGGTAATAAAAAATTATTTCTTTCCATGATAGCGAGCGAGAACATCATCAATGCTTTGAATGGTCTTTTTCGACCAATCAATTTGCTTATTCAGCCTCTCATCATCTGTCAGTCGCCAGGGTAAATTCCTTTTTTTAAGTTGATTGGTTAAACGCTGAAGTATTATAGCCGCCGCAACCGAAATATTTAAGCTTTCCGTAAATCCGCTCATGGGTATTTTTAAAAAGGCATCTGCTTCACTCAGTACTTCTTGGGAAAGTCCATCTCTTTCTGTCCCAAAAAACAAGGCTATTTTTCCGTCTATCTTAAAATCATCCAAAAGACAATCATCACTATGTGGCGTGGTGGCGACGATTTTATAACCTTTGGCTTTCAACAAAGCCATGCAGTCTTTTGTAGTTTCATAACGAAAAACATCTACCCACTTGTCCGCCCCCATTGCTATTTTTGAATCCAACCGCTTCCCATATTTACTTTCGATCAGGTGTGCTTCTTGTATACCAAAGACCTCGCAACTTCTAATCACGGCACTGGCGTTGTGCATTTGATAGACATCTTCAATTGCCACTGTAATGTATTTTGTCCGCTCCTCCAAAATTTCGATAAAGCGCGCTTTACGTTCAGGGGTCATAAAACCCTCTAAATAATCAAGAAGATGTTGACCATCCATAAAACTAAGATAATAAAAGTCTATTTTAGAGGTAATAGTTTACAGTATGAAGAAAAAAATAGCTGTTTTAACAGGCGCCGGAGTAAGTGCCGACAGCGGCATTAACACTTTTCGTGATGCCGATGGGTTATGGGAAGGTCATGATGTTATGGAGGTTGCTTCCCCACAAGGTTTTGCCAAAAACCCTGAATTGGTAATGGATTTCTATAACCAACGAAGAAGTAAACTGTCTGAAGTTGAACCCAATGCAGCGCATAAGGCACTGGCCGGACTGGAAACGGTTTATGACGTAACGATCATTACACAGAACGTTGATGATCTGCACGAACGTGGCGGAAGCTCAAAAATTATACATCTACATGGCGAGCTTTTAAAAGCCCGTAGTGTAAAAAATGAGCGAACCATACTCAATTGGAAGGTAGATTTGAATATTGGCGATCTATGTCCCGAAGGTTACCAACTAAGGCCGCATATTGTCTGGTTCGGAGAAATGGTCCCTTTGTTAGAAACTGCAACCCTCCTTGTTGAAAAAGCGGATATTGTTATCATAATAGGGACCTCAATGCAGGTATATCCCGCGGCCGGGCTGGTAAATTTTGCCAGACCAGGAATACCCATTTACTTTGTTGACCCAAGACCTAGCATTTCGGAAAACGACTTTTCAAATCTAACGATCCTTAAGGAAACCGCAGCAAAGGGCGTTCCTATTCTGGTCGAGGACCTAATTCGTAAAGCACCATAGTTTTTTTGGCCCACTCAATTACGCGGTCTCTTTGTTCTTGTGTGAGGTGAGCATTTTCGTGTGTCCAGGTGTATTCTTTAAGGGGCATTTCGCCCTGGTCTATCATTTCACTTATTTCTTCCAATTTGTGCACAGCTTTTTTAGCCGAATATGCTTCCCAAGCTGAAAAATTTAAATGCTTTTTTCCATCTTTAATGTGGTATGCCAACCAAAAGGAAATAGGTGCGATGTTGTTATACCAAGGGTATGTGGTATTATTGCTATGGCAGTCGTAACAAGTCTGAACAAGTATGTTCTTTACATCTTCAGGAGGATTCGTCTGTTGTAGAAAAACTTCGGCGTGATTGCCTTGCGCCAAATTCTGCTCAGGACGATAGAATTGTAAGGCCACGAAGCCCAACAATAACAACAGGGGAATTTTTTTTACTACTTTCAATATGTTAAATTCGAGGGACAACTAAGGTACATCATTTGTGGAAAAAATTGAATTGTACGAGCTTTTAAATTATGTGAACCATTCCAGGGAAAAACGCCTGAAAATGGCAAATATGGTTCTAGGGAATCCAGCTTTGGTACTGCCAATATTGGAAATCGCTTATGATGTTGATAATCCAATCTCTAGCAAAGCATGTTGGGTGCTAGAATACACGGCCAGAAAAAAATTAGAATTCCTATTTCCTCATATAGATGTCTTTACCTCCGATTTGGGTAAAGTACGCTTAGAATCGTCTGTACGCCCATTTTCCAAAATCTGTGAATTACTGGTTACTTCATATTATTCAAAAGAATTGAATTCAACGAAAAAAGCCTTGACAAGGGCTCATTTAGAGAAAATGACCGAGGCTTGTTTCGATTGGTTGATCGGAGAATACAAAGTTGCACCAAAGGCGTATGCCATGACAAGTTTGCTTTTACTGGGCAGGACATTTGCCTGGATACACCCTGAACTGAAAATAATCCTAGAACAAAATTACGGAACAGGGAGTGCGGCGTACAAGGCCAGAGCGAGAATGACCCTGGCGAAGATTAAATAGTAAAGTCAATTCAAAAAAATTGCTGTTTTGCATACTGAGTGCAACGCACCTCACAACTATTGGCTATCTTTACCCTTTGCAAAAAAACAACGAATTCCACACAAAATGTCACTACACCATTTGAACGCTATTTCCCCAATTGATGGGCGTTATAGAGGTAAAACTGAAAATTTAGCTACTTACTTCTCAGAAGAAGCACTCATCAAATATCGGGTTCTGGTAGAAATCGAATATTTTATTGCACTATGTGAAATCCCGCTACCTCAGCTCAGTGATTTTGACACTTCAAAATTTGATGTCTTACGTGAAATTTATCAAAATTTTGATACCGAAGATGCGTTGGTCATTAAAGAAATTGAAAAGACTACCAATCACGACGTTAAGGCTGTTGAATATTTTATAAAGGATAAGTTCGATAAACTAGGACTTCAAGACCACAAGGAATTCATTCACTTCGGACTTACCTCCCAAGATATTAATAATACGGCCATCCCCTTGTCTATTAAAGAGGCGATGAACGAAGTTTATGTTCCCAGATATTTTGAGCTATTCGAAAAACTAAAGGAACTTGCAAATGAGTGGGCCGTAATACCAATGTTGGCACGTACCCATGGTCAGCCAGCCTCCCCTACCCGATTAGGCAAAGAAATCGAGGTTTTTGTTGAACGCTTAAAAGAGCAATTAAATTTGCTAAATGATATACCAAGCGCAGCCAAATTTGGGGGCGCAACGGGAAATTATAATGCGCACAAGGTTGCATATCCGCAAATAGATTGGAAGGCTTTCGGAAAAAAATTCGTTCAGGAAAAATTAAGCTTGCACCATTCTTTCCCAACTACGCAGGTAGAACATTACGACCATATGGCCGCGCTTTTTGATGGTTTAAAACGTGTTAACACCATTATTCTGGATTTGAATCGGGATTTTTGGACCTACATATCAATGGATTATTTCAAGCAGAAAATCAAAAAAGGTGAAGTGGGTTCATCTGCTATGCCCCACAAAGTAAATCCTATTGATTTTGAAAACTCTGAAGGTAATATTGGTATTGCCAACGCGATGTTCGAACACCTCTCAGCAAAACTTCCTATTTCGCGCCTGCAACGAGATCTAACCGATAGTACCGTACTTCGCAATGTTGGTGTGCCCTTTGCACATACCATCATTGCCTTTCAATCTACCTTGAAAGGATTGAATAAATTGTTGTTGAACAAAGAAAAGTTCGAACAGGACTTGGAAAACAATTGGGCAGTTGTAGCGGAAGCTATTCAAACGATTTTGCGACGTGAAGGATATCCGAACCCGTATGAGGCGTTAAAGGGTCTTACGCGTACCAACACCAAAATAAGTCAACAATCTATATCTGAATTTATTGAGACCTTAGCTATTTCGGACGATATTAAAACCGAACTGAAGGCGATTACTCCAAGTAATTATACTGGTATTTAAGAATTGTCAATCAAGGGTATAAAACTTAAAAAGACCGCTTTGCAGCGGTCTTTATTATTTTTAATTAAAATTAAGCTATTAGCCTTCTTTTTGAATTTCAACAGCATGTGGGTAAGGAATTTCGATCCCTGCCTTGTCAAGTGCTAATTTGGTATTTTCAATTGTTCCAAAATATACATCCCAATAATCTTCTGGTTTGCAATAGGGTCGTACGGCAAAATTAACCGAACTGTCGCCCAATTCTGATACGTTTACCGAAGGTGCAGGATCTTTAAGGACTTTGGGGTTTGAAGTCATAACCTCCATTAATACCTCCTTGGTCTTTTTAATATCTTCGTCATAGCCCACTCCAACAACGGTATCTACACGAATCTTTCCTTCAGCTGTATAATTGGTAATATTACCATTACCCATTGCACCGTTCGGTACAATGACTAACTTATTGTCCGGCGAAACCAACTTTGTAGTAAAAATTTCAATCTCCTTTACCACCCCGATAGTATCTTGGGCTTCTATTAAGTCTCCGATTTTATAGGGTTTAAAAATCATAAGTAAAACTCCTCCGGCAAAGTTCGCCAAGGAACCCTGAAGTGCCATTCCTATTGCTAGACCGGCGGCGGCCAAAATAGCAGCAAAACTTGTGGTTTCAACACCAAGTTTAGAAATAACAACTATAATCAGTAGAATTTTTAGAGCCCATGACAAAAGGTTCAATAAAAACCTTTGTAGCGATTCTTCGTATTCGCTTTTGGCCATCGTTTTTCTGGCTACGCCTACTATCTTTTTTATCACAAAAGAACCTATGATGTAAATGAGAATAGCCCCGAGAATTTTCGGGCCGTACTCACTGGCAAAATCGATTCCGTTGTCAATCCATAATTGTGTGTCTTTCATAAAGTTGTTTTTGTATTAGTAATATGTTTATAGTTATGGGCCGAATATAGGAGTAATTGAAAAACGAATGCAACATTTTACCAAAGAAGTTTTTAACATTAAAACAAAAAAACCGTTTCGGAAGTTCCGAAACGGTTTTTCTATAAAGTAAAGACGAGAACTATCCTTTTAAGAACTCGCCAATCTTATCAAGGCCTTCACCTTTATAATCTGATTTTTCGATAGCTTTCAAAAATTTGACCAAATGGGCGGGGTTCATATCGTTACCCAGCACCCTAACCAATACAAAGCCTTTCTCCTTACTATCCCCATAAATTATAACCTCATCGATGGCATCATCATCCCCTAAATATTTAATGGTAGCTTTTCCATATGGGGTATTCATTTTCATAAGTTCATTGAACTCCGGGTTTTTTAGAATAGCCTTTACCTTGACTTTTTCAGTCGCATATTCAGCTTCGTTGGAATCATCTTTCTTAAATGCCAAAAAATTCATTTTATCCAGGGATTCAAGTGCAGCTTTTTCATCATTGGAGAGGTCCGCCTTTTCAAGGTTCAGAAGACTTACTGGAAGGTCGACCGAAAGAAAATTCGGGTTTTCCTCGCTATCGACGTAGTACTCCTGTAGACTTTGTGTAGAGGAACAGCCAACAAACAACAGTGAAATGAACAGTAGTAAACCGGTATGTAGTGTTTTCATAATGCTTTATGTGATAAGTGATTTTTAAAAAATGTATCCTGAGTGCTTAGCACCTGGCTATTTTCCTCTTTCCGCTTTGTTCAGCTCCTTGGGCAAGTCCATTTTCTTTGTTAAGGCTCCAATTTTCCTCAAATCTATATTCCCGGTCAAAGATACCAATACCGTTTCCAATTTTCGACCATTGATATCCAAATCGGTATTTTCAAAACCAGACACGAACATCAACAGTTCGGTAACATGATTGTTATCCTTTCCCTCCTTCACATAAAACTTGACGTTAACATCTTTGTCCTTCACACGCATCAATTCTTCTAGCGATGAAGACTTTAAATATTTCTTAACGGTGGTTGTCATATCGGCCGATACTCCTTTGTTTTCGGTAATAAAAACTTTAACACCGTTAAGGCCTTTGGCCAATTCCATAAATTCTTTGGCATCGTCATCCCCTTCAATATCTACTGAGCTGATCAAGTTTATAAGTCCCTTATTAATACTAATGGCAGAGACATGGTCCATTTGCTCATATTTGTCGAAAATGGATTGGGAAAAACCCAAAACTGGAAAAAGTGCGATTAAAAATACTACGATTGATTTCTTCATGATTGTCGTTTTTTAGTTTGAACCCGGGCTTTTGTTTAGTCCGAATCCAGAATTAATAGATTGATGATTGATGAAAATTTATATTCGGCCGGTGTTGACCGATGTATTTAAATAGTAAGCCAACACCGGCCGAATATTGATTTGATTCCTATTTATTACCCTTTTCTCCAGCTTTGCCAAGTTTGTCGCCACCTGGAAGATCCATTTTTTCGGTTAGCTTACCGATTTGGGTAAGATCAATATCCCCAGTTAAAGAAAGTAGAACGGTTTCCATTTTCTTACCGTTGATTTTGATTTCGTCCATGTCCTTTACTTCCGAAAGTCCCGTAACAAACATTAAAAGTTCTTTTACATGGTCATCGTCTTTCCCTTCTTTTACATAGAACTTTACGTTAGAACCACCGTCACGAACACGCATTAGTTCTTCATAAGAGCTACTTTTTAAACGGTTGGTCACCCAACTACCAATGTCTTTGGAGACAGTTGCGTTCTCTGTGGTTATCACTCTAAAGCTCGTCACCGAATTTACCAATTCGAAAAATTCCTTGGCTTCGGGGTCATCTGAGTTAATGCTCATTTTTCCGAGCATTTGAAACATTTTAGGTTGCATCGCAACGAAAGTTACTTCATCGTTGTCCTCATACTTCTCAAAAATATCTTGGGCCGATGTGAATATTGGCACTAAAGCCAAAGCTACTAATACTATTATCTTTTTCATGATTCTAAAATTTATTTGTGTTAGGGGGATTTGTTTATTTAATTAAAAATTTATTTGTGTTTTTCTCGAACTCCTCAAGGTGCGATATTTGATCTGTACCCTTGTTGAAATTTATGGCCAACAATGAGAATGCTTCTTGTGCTGCCGCTATTTCTTCTTGAGTATAGTTTTCACCCAACGTACCTTCCATAGTTGTAGGATCGGTAATTGGTGGCTGATTAAAATAAAGGCCGAATAAGAGTACTGCTGCCGCCGCTACGGAGACCCATCTGAAAATATCTTTTCTTTTTCTTGTTTTTATGGGCACCTGCTTGGTAAAGCGCTCTTCTTTGGCATTGGACAAGTATTGAAACATAGGGGCATATTGCTCTAGATGTGCTGCTACACTTTCATTTGAGAAATAATGTCTTAACGTTTCTTCTTCGGCAACCGTTGTGTTTGCCTCAAAATACTTTTCCAATAATTTTTCAATATTATGCGATTCCATAATTATGTTTTTGTACTAATTTTTCCCTTACTGTTTTTCTTGCCCTTGATAAGGCTACACGTACCGTGCCAGCCTGCATATCTAGCATTTGTGCGATTTCTTCAAAATCGTATTGTTCTACATCCCGCAGTTGTAATACCATCTTCTGTTGTTCGGGCAGTTCTTCCATTATTTTCTCTACCCAGCTCAGGCTATCCTTTGTTTCTACTTGTTTTTGTAATGACTGGTTTCCGTCCTCATAATTACTATGTACAAGCTTTAAATTAGAGGCTTGTTTTGATTTCAACCTGTCCAAGCAAAAGTTTTTGGTCATCGTCATTGCAAAAGCTTCGACATTGTTATAGGAATCCATCTTCTCATTCTTAGCCCATAGTTTCAAGAGTATCTCTTGAGTAGCATCCTCTGCCTCTTCGGTAGAGGTTAACAGACGCTTCGCCATTCTGTAAAGCTTATCCTTAAAGGGCATCACGATGTTTAAAAACTCTGACTGCTGCATTTTGGCTGGGTTGTTTTGTAAGTGGTCTATTACCGTTTACATAATGAAGACGAAGTATAACGAATTTTGTTACAAATAATTTTATATTCTTGGGATTGTCCCTATTTTAGGGCCCTGTTTGCAATGTTCCTATCTCACCTTTAGGTCTGTAAGGAATCTTTTGGTGGCCGTACTAAATTTATGGTAGGGTTTTTGCAAACAAAATTGTTATTGGGATAAATCTAAACGCTCCCTGAATACGTAATTACTTCAATACATTAGCTATTGAAAATTAAAACTAAAAAAATATGAAAAAGTACTTGGTATGTTTCCTCGCAATGGGGTTATTGCTTGTGAATTGTAAAAATGATGATGATGGTGATTTAGACCCAGGAAGTCAACCCGATCCAGTCCCTGATGTAGTCGTCGATGTTACGGTACAGGATTTTATGTGGAAGGCAATGAACTTCTGGTATTTTTGGCAGGGGGAAGTGCCCAACTTAGCGGATACTAGATTTACTACCAATGAGGAGTACACCACTTTTTTAGCTTCGGAAACGGATCCCGCAAAATTCTTTGACGATAAACTAGCCTTTTCTGAAGATCGTTTCAGTTTTCATTCACCGGATTATAAGGAATTAACTCAAGCGCTAGCCGGGGTATCTAAAAACAACGGTATGGAGTTTGGGTTGGTACGTTTTGGTGATAGCGATGATTTGTTCGGTTATGTACGCTATATTTTACCCAATTCAGATGCTTCAACCAAGGATATTTCAAGGGGTGAACTCTTTACAGGTGTAAATGGTGCTTCATTAAACCTAAGTAATTATATAGATTTACTTTTCGGTGATGCCGACACCTATACGTTGAATATGGCAACTTTAGCCAACAATACCATTACACCAAATGGAAAAGAGGTTGAGCTGACCAAACAGGCTAATTTTGCTGAAAACCCTGTTTTCTTGGATAAGATTTTTGATATTCAAGGCCAAAAAATTGGGTACCTGATGTATAACGGTTTTACCAATGAATATGATGAAGATTTGAATGCTGCTTTTGGTCGCTTTGTGGCTGGAGGGGTAACCGATCTTGTCCTTGACCTTAGATACAATGGCGGTGGTTCTGTTAACTCGGCACGACTGCTAAGTAGTATGATTTATGGTACAAACACCTCTGACCTGTTCTTGAGACAACGATGGAACGATAAAATTCAAGCGCAGCTAAGCCAAGCGCAATTAGAGGATTATTTTGCGGAAACTACAGGACAGACTCCAGTCAATACCTTAAATCTTAGCAAAGTCTATATATTGGCTACGAATAGTTCTGCTTCTGCAAGTGAATTGGTCATGAACGGTTTAGCCCCTTATTTGAATGTTGTTCACATTGGGGAAACCACACGAGGGAAAAATGAATTCTCCATCACTATGGTTGATGATGTCGATAGTAACTTTGGGCCCTTTATTTATAACCCGGAGAGGGAGAGTAATATCAACCCTGATAACTCTTGGGCCATTCAACCTTTAGTGGGTCGTAATGAAAATGCCGATGGCTTCTCGGACTACACTATGGGATTGGTTCCTAGTATTGAATTGCCAGAAGCACTCGAGAATCTAGGAATATTAGGGGATGAAAATGAACCTTTATTAGCAAGGGCCTTGGCCGAAATTAATGGTGCCACCGGTAAATTCGATTTTACGGTAAAAATGCCCATTAAGGCTTTCGAGGATTCGAAAATGATGTCGCCTATAAAGAACAAAGCTATTTTAGACAAACCTATGAACATTAATTTTAAATAGTCTTACGGTCTATAAACGTAAAAGCGGCTTGGAGAACTTCCAAGCCGCTTTTGCTTTTGGTAAAATATGCTTTAATTGAAATAAATCCCACCTGGAATTAGACCCACTTCAAAAACTTTTTCTTCCTGCATTGAAGCCAAATCGTAGATACTTAACGAACCATTGCTGGCAAAATCTTTAGCATCGGTTACATAGAGCTTATCACCACGGGTGGTCATGGCATAAATACTAAGATCTGAAAATTCACTTGTCGTAGGTAAACTTGTCGCTGTATCGGATAGTTTGTACACATCGCCATTCAAGCTGTAATAGAAATCATTTCCATTTCTATTCAGGTGATCGGGGTGCGCCATAGGGGCAAAATCAAGTGAATTGACCAATTCGTTGGTGGTCGTATTTACCTCAACCAAGGAACCTGCCGTTTCTTCTCCCGTAAAAGAGGGTTTACCTCCACAAAGCACCCACAGGTCGCCTTCGGCATCAAATTGCATGCTATTGGGTACATCACCAACGGTTATGGTCGTAGTAACCGTATTTGTACTAGTATTGATAACGGAAATCTTATTATTCTGCCCAAAACCTCCCTGATGTGCTACATAAATAGATTCCCCTTGTACTATAAGTTCTTCTGGGCCAAAATCTACGGCCACGTTTCCATCAACCAAACGGGTCTGTAAATCAATTATCGCCACGAAATCGTCCGTTATATCGTTGGGGTCTCCCCAATTGGTAACATAGCCTTTTCCATTGGCTACCGCAAAATACCGTGGATTATTCAATCCATCTGTTATCTCCGCTTCCTTATCAAAGGTAAAGCGATCGACCACAGTAATTTTGTTGGAAACATTGGCGATAATATAGGCTGCGTCATCAGTGAATCCGATTGACTGTACTATATTTCCCAAATCGGCAGCATTCACTTGGTTGTAAATAGCATCTTCCTTGGTTTCCAAATCATTTGAAATAAAGGTGACCGTTCCCGTACCATTATTAAAAGGCCCTTCATTAGAAACTAGAATTCCATTTTCATAGGCACCCAAGGGTAACGGTTCGCCACCATTGTCGTCGTTCTCACAAGCTGTAATTAAAACTCCTAGGACCAAGGCCCGTGCTACATTTTTGATTGTCATTTTTAAAATTTAAAATTAAATTGAAGATTAAAGTTCCTATTTGGCATGGGCCTAAAGGCCACATTCTGATAGCTGGTATTCATAATATTGTTGACTTTTAACATTGAAGTCAGTTCAGCACCTAAAACTTTTTTAAAGGTGTAGGTAATTCCACCGTTGACCAATTCATATCCTGCTAATTCATTTGAACTATCGGTGGTGGTATACACGGATCCATTATAAAGAAATTGTAAAAAAGATCCCCACTTTTTATAGGCATAAGCAAGGTTTGAGCTTAACCGATGCAAGGGCACATACAGCAATTGGTTTCGAGTAGTATCATCCAGAGATTTGGTAAAGGCATAAAGAAAATCCCACTTTAAGTTATGATTCCTGATTTTCATACTGACCTGTGACTCAAACTCCGCCCCATAATGAGACGCATTGCTAATATTCACAGGTGACCAAATTCCTGAAATATCGGGGCGCCATTGAATCAAATCCCTTGAATCGATATAATACGCGGTCAGACCAACTCGATAAGCTTTCCCTTTCAACGTTTGTCCCAATTCAGCTTGAATACTAGTCTCGGGGAGCAAGTTGTCATTACCTACAGCTCCGGCGCCCACCCAATATAAATCATTGAAGGTAGGTACCCGATAGTTTTTAGAAGCGTTTAGGTGTACAGAATAACGGTCGGAAATTTGATAGCGGGCATCCGCTGCAAATACGAAAGGACTTTCGAAATCGCTCACCCAATCTTTACGTAGGTTAATACCATAGCCCATTTTTTTGGTCAGTTGATGCGACAAAAGGAAGGTGCCTGATACTGTATTTCTAGTTTCTTGTTGAAGGGAAGTACCATTTACATCTACTAAACTTCCTTCAATAATACCATCTAAAACAAGCTTCTTCAAACGTAATTTATAATCGTAATTTAAAATTATGTTGTTGGACTTTCCTTCGGAAAAATCATCTTGTTCCTTGTTCGGAAAATAGCGATAACGTTCGTACAAATGGGCCAAACGTAATCGTCGCACCTTACTGCCTCCAAAGCTTGCCCACTCAATTAATGAACGGGTATTTAAATCGCGATAATTGTCATCCGAAGGGGCCGTTAGGGTCCCTGAAAAATCCCTGTCGCCCAAAAAAGTATTGTGGTACAGCTTTAAAATGTTCTTGTCTGACAGTATAAAGCCTGTTGAAATATCAAAATTATAATGTGCAAAAGCACCATTTTCGTTTATAGCATCAGTACCTAAATATTTAAAATCATTATCGGAGCCTAAATGACCTAATCCTATTTTAAAGGTAGTTTTTCCATTTCCCAAAGAAGTATTGTAAAAAACGTTTCGAGTATTAAAGCTCCCATAGCCCACCCCAAAATTATTTTCAAAATGTTCCTCGAACCTAAGGTTATTATTTAGGTGGATGCTTCCCCCTATCGCACCCGTACCGTATTGTGTACTACCACCTCCGCTACGTACACTAATTTCATTATTGCTTTGTGAAAGGATGGTATTGAAATCAGTTTGACCGGTCAGCTGAGAATTGATGTTTATGCCGTTCCAGACGACCGCCGTTTGCTGTGCACCGGTTCCCCGAAAGGAAGCTGAAGACACCATACCATAGCCGTTTTCCCTAAAATAGATATGGGTCGTGTTACGGAGGTTGTCATTGAGCGTACCGCGGTTTCTGGTTAAAACAGAATCGTTTAGGGTGTTTACCTTTATTCCGTTGGCAAACTGCCTAAGCTTTATATCGGTCAGGACCACCTCATCCAAAATAATTATGGAATCGCGCTGTCCGAAAACGGAACCCGCACATAAAAGCACAAACGCAAACAGTATCCTTTTTCCCATCACACAAAAGACCTTTTACCCGAAAGTCCATCGATTTTAGTTACGAATCTGGCAGGTCTCCTGACTTGTCTCATGTTGCTCTACCTTCCCACCAAAGCTGATTTCAATCAGCATTAGGCAGTGGTCTTAGAAGAAAACAACATCTCGATTGAACGAGGTGCCAAAACTAGTTTGGCATAAACTTACAGTTGCGGGAACAGCTCCGGACTTTAACCGGATTCCCTTTTAATTGACGAAATCAACACCGAACTTGTTTCAGTATCTATTCCATCAAACCAAAATCCAGCACGAAATTAAACATTTTGTTTAATCTTTTAGCCCAAAGATGAAATAATACTACTTTTGGGCATCTACTATTATTGATGAAAAAAATACTTTCACTTTCCCTGCTTGTTCTCTTTCTAAGTTGTAAACAACAAAAGAAAGAAGAATTGCCAGCTACTACTACTTTAGAGCAGCCAACGACTTCCTATGCAAAAGGATTCAGTATAGAAAAAGTAGGCAATGGTATTACCCTGATCCGAGTTTCTTCACCATGGCCCGGTTCTGAATCCAGCTTTACTTATGCACTGATTCCAAAGGAAAAAATGGCTTCGTTAACACTTAATAAAGATGAATATGATGCGCTTATTACCATACCTGTAGAACGTGTTGTGGCCACCTCTACCACACATATCCCCGCTTTGGAAACACTAGGTATTTTGGACAGGTTGGTCGGATTTCCAGATACCAAATACGTCTCTTCCCCGATAGCTAGAAAAAGAATTGAAGAAGGAAAAGTGAAAGAATTGGGAAATAACGAATCCCTCAATACAGAAATGACGATCGCTTTGCATCCTGAGCTGGTCATAGGTTTTGCTATCAATGGACAAAACAAGGCGTATGAGACCTTAGAGCGTTCAAATATCCCCGTAGTCTATAATGGCGATTGGACAGAGGAATCCCCATTGGGGAAGGCAGAATGGATCAAATTTTTTGCTCCATTTTTTCAGTTGGAAAAAAAAGCGGATCGAATTTTCAATGGAATCGAAGCATCTTATATACGGGCCAAAAAACTGGCGGCTAAAGCTCCTGAGAAACCCACCGTTATGAGTGGTGCGTTGTACAAAGACGTTTGGTATTTGCCTGGGGGAAGCAGTTGGGCAGCGCAGTTTCTTAAAGATGCGAATGCGCAATATTTGTGGGCAACAACAAGAGAAACAGGTAGCCTGTCGCTGAGCTGGGAAAGTGTTTTGGCAACGGCCCAACCCGCAGATTTTTGGATTTCTCCATCTCAATTCACCTCATATCGCGCTATGAACGAGGCCAGTGACCATTACCGACAGTTTATGGCATTCCAGGACAAAAAGATATTTACGTACGCCAAGACCACTGGTGATAGTGGTGGGCTACTCTATTATGAATTGGCTCCGCAACGACCTGACTTGGTATTGAAAGATCTGATTCATATTTTTCATCCTGAATTGTTGCCCAAACATAATTTGTACTTTTTTAAACCCTTAGATGTACTGTGAACGGTCAAAAAACATATGGCTATTCATTTGTGGCTTTGCTCCTCGCCTTGGTGCTATGCTTTGCCTTGAACATCAGTTTAGGATCTGTTTCCATTCCTTTTAAAGAAACCTTGAGTTCCTTATTCGGGGCACCTCTTAAAAATAATACCTGGGAATACATCATTTGGAATTATAGAATCCCAAAGGCATTTACAGCGATACTTGTTGGTGGCGGACTCGCATTAAGCGGACTACTTATGCAAACCCTTTTTCGCAATCCCTTGGCCGGGCCTTTTGTTCTGGGCATTAGTTCTGGGGCAAGCTTAGGGGCGGCCATTCTAATAATGGGCTCTTCCCTGATTTCGGGCTTCATGGCTTTTGAATTGGTAAACGATGTTTCGCTGGCATTAGCAGCCAGTATCGGAAGTTTTCTAGTCTTGTTGATGGTCATGGTAGTAGCGGCAAAAGTAAAGGATACCATGGCACTGCTAATCATCGGTTTAATGTTCGGCAGTATTACCGGAGCGGTCGTAAGTGTACTTTCCTATTTTACCAATGCAGAAAAATTACAACAATATATCTATTGGTCGTTTGGTAGTGTTGGCAACCTTTCTTGGCAACAGTTGTTATTATTATCGGCAATCATTTTGGTAGGTCTAATTCTTAGTATACTATCCATAAAATCGTTAAACGCCTATTTATTGGGGGAAAATTATGCTAGGAGTCTGGGCGTAAATCTAAAAAAATCGCGCTATACCATCATTATCGCCACTGGATTGTTGGCAGGCTCAGTAACGGCCTTTGCCGGTCCCATCGCCTTTGTGGGGCTTGCCGTACCCCATTTAACGAGACAGTTGTTCCACACCACAGATCATAAGATATTGATGCCGGCAGTTTTAATATATGGTGCCATCTTAATGTTGCTCTGCGATATCGTGGCCCAACTACCCGGCTCGGCGAACGTCCTGCCAATAAATGCCATTACCAGTATTCTTGGAGGTCCCGTGGTAATCTGGTTGTTGATACGTAAAAAACGAATGCTATTTTGAACCACAAGCTCCCACATATCGAACTGGAAGTGAATAGTCTAGCTGTAGGTTATAAGGATACTGTTGTTGCAAACGCAATAAACTTTAGTTTATCCAAAGGAGAAATGATGGCCATAGTGGGCAGTAATGGGATTGGAAAGTCTACATTGCTCCGTACTTTGGGAAAGGTACAGTCCAAACTTTCTGGTACGATTTTAATTGACGAAAAACCGCTGGAAGAATTTAAATCGGCTTCCCTTGCGACCAAAATCAGTATGGTACTAACGGAACCTATTGCCTCAAAAAATATGACCGTTGAGGAATTGATTAGTCTGGGAAGACAACCCTACACCAATTGGATAGGTACTTTATCTGAAGAGGATAAGTCAAAAATCAATGAGGCGATACAATTGTTGGAGCTCGAGAACTTTAGACATAAAAAATGCTATACCCTTAGTGATGGTCAATTACAGCGGGTTTTATTAGCAAGGGCCGTCGCACAAGATACTGCCATAATGTTGCTTGACGAACCTACCACACATTTAGACCTCTATCACAAAGTTCAAATCCTAAAACTATTGCAACACATTGCCCACAAAACAAAAAAAGCAATTGTCTTTACCAGCCATGAAATAGAAATAGCGCTTCAACTCTGTGACAAAATATTAGTATTGGATGGTAAAACCAACTCTTTTGGTACATCAGAATCCCTTATTCGGGAAAAAGCATTTGAAAAATTATTCCCGCCGGAAGCACTACGTTTTGATTCCGAAACCGGTACTTTTAGAATTCAGGAGTAACCCAAATTATTACCTGTTGATTTTTTACAAATTGAAATGTTCCTTTCTTTGATTTAGGGTTCAAACCATTATCTTTACTTCATACAATAAGTAACCTTAAATAATATTGTGAAGAAGGGATTCAGAATTAAGAATTGGAAACAATACGGATTTGAATTCTTATCAATCTTCATTGCAGTTGTATCGGCATTTGCTTTGAATAATTGGAATGAAAACAGAAGGAACGGTAACGCTGAAAATAAAATACTCACTGAAATTGCAAACGGTCTGGAAAAAGATCTAGATGATATTAAATTAAATGTATCAGGGCATGAATCTGGAGTTTCTGCTTGTAACTATTTTAGAAACTCATTTGCCGGAAAAAACATAATGGTTGACTCTTTGATGTTTCATTACTTTAATTTAACGCGTGATTTTATATCTATCCAGAATGTTGCGGGCTATGAAACCCTCAAGTCAAAGGGGCTTGAATTAATCAAGAACGACTCATTACGTCTGGCAATAATATCCCTTTACGAATATGACTATAATACTTTAAAGAAGCTAGAGGAGGAGTATTCTGAAATGCAATTTCAAAAAAATTATTTTAAGGAGATCAATGAAGAGCTAGCCCCAAATTTCAAAGTTGATGATGTTGGGAACATAATGGGAGTTGATTCGCCCCTTAAGATCCAGGAAAATAAAAAGAATAAACTATTGCTTTATTTATGGAAAATCGAAATAAATAGGGTTTTCATTCTGAAATATTATTTTGAAATTGAAAAGAAAATAAGCAAGGTTCTGGAAGATATTAATATTGAGCTAAAACATTAGTGAAAATGCATAAGGTTTTTGTAGAATAGTTCCAAACGAAAAGTATGCGCGAGAACTCAACAGTATATAAATGAACGAATATCTGATATATCTTTTAGTTGGACTACTTTGCCTTGCGGCGGGCTATTTTTTGGGAAATTATATCCAAAATCTAAAGACAAAATCCAACCAAAGTGCTTTGGAAGAGCGGGAAATACAACTACGAAATAGCATTTCGGACCTAGAATCCAAACTCTCGGATGTTGAAGAACATAAGACACACCTACAGCGGGAAAAGGAAGCTTTGGGTAATCAGCTAGTGCGTCACGAAGCAGATATGGAAAATCTGCAACACAAGAATCGGGAGCAGAAAGAAGAAGTTGAAAAACTACAGGAAAAATTCACCAAAGAATTTGAAAATCTTGCGAATAAAATTCTTGAGGAAAAGAGTCTCAAATTTACCCAGCGCAATGAGAAAAATATCAAGGACATCCTAACTCCCCTTAATGAAAAGATACAATTGTTTGAAAAGAAGGTAGAAGAAAGTCAAAAGGAAAGTATTAGTATTCATGCTGCCCTAAAAGAACAGCTATTGAATCTGCAAACGCAGAATCTAAAGATTACCCAAGAGGCAGAGAACCTGACCAAAGCCTTAAAGGGAGATAGTAAAATGCAAGGGAATTGGGGCGAATTGGTTTTGGAAAGGGTTCTCGAAAAATCGGGCCTCGAAAAGGATAGGGAATATTCAGTTCAAAAGAGCTTTACTTTGGCAGACGGATCAAGGGTGCTTCCCGATGTGATCATTCACCTTCCGGATGGAAAGAAAATGATCGTAGATTCTAAAGTTTCACTAACGGATTATGAACGCTATGTAAATTCGGAGAACGATGAGGAACAAGCCAAATTCCTAAAGGACCATATCAATTCTCTTCGTAGGCATGTAGACCAGTTATCGGCCAAGAAGTATGAGGATCTATATGAGATGGAAAGCCCTGATTTTGTGCTCCTCTTTATACCCATAGAACCTGCATTTGCAATTGCCATAAATAACGACAACTCTATATATAACAAAGCTTTTGAACAAAATATTGTGATTGTCACCCCATCTACCCTGCTGGCAACCTTACGTACCATAGATAGTATGTGGAACAACGAAAAACAACAGCGCAACGCTATCGAAATAGCGCGACAGGCAGGTGCCTTATATGATAAGTTTGAGGGTTTTGTATCTGACCTGACCAAAGTGGGCAAAAAAATGGACGATGCCAAAGACGAATACAAAGGGGCCATGAACAAGCTTGTTGAAGGTCGTGGTAACATTATTACCAGTATTGAAAAGTTGAAAAAAATGGGTGCCAAGGCAAAAAAATCGATTCCTGAACCCATTTTAAAAAGAGCCCAGGAAGACGATTATGACGAGGAACCTCGATTGAATTTATAAGAACTAAAAATCAAGTAAAGAATTAAAGCATGAAAAAAATATTGGGAATAGGCATTTTAGGGATATTGACAATTTTGCTGGGCTTTTATGCCTTTATATACTTTGTTACCTTCAGTGAAGGTACCCGCTCCGGTGAGCTTATAAAGTTCAGTCATAAGGGCGTTATTGTAAAGACTTGGGAAGGGGAAATAAGTCAGGGAATCTCTGGAGCACAAATTTTTACATTTTCAGTTTTGGATAAGGACCAGGAGGTTATTAATAAGTTACAAGAATATCAAGGGCAATATGTAAAGTTGAAGTATGTAGAACGTTACGCTACCTTTTTCTGGCTTGGTGACACCAAATACTTTATCACTGAAGTAACCCAGGAAAAATCTCCCCATATTAGAAATTGATGGGAAGTCGGAAGTCGGAAGTCGGAAGTCGGAAGTCGGAAGTCGGAAGTCGGAAGTCGGAAGTTTAGAAAAAAATACTTTATTTAGCGCATAACCTTTAAAGCCTTGACCATATAGTAAACTTCTAAACAATTAACCTCTTAAAACATGGCATCTTTTAAAACAGCTCGAGAATCCAGGCTTTCTATCACAGAATTGATGCTTCCCTCCCATTCCAATTTTGGGGGTAAGATTCATGGCGGCCATATACTTAGCTTAATGGATCAAATCGCCTTTGCCTGTGCCTCTAAACATTCCCGTTGTTATTGTGTAACTGCATCTGTAAATCGCGTGGATTTTTTACATCCCGTTGAAGTTGGGGAGTTATTGACCTTAAAAGCATCCATCAATTATACAGGACGTACTTCAATGGTAGTGGGTGTTCGTGTAGAATCGCAAAATGTAACTTCTGGGAAAAAGACACATTGTAATTCTTCATATTTCACCATGGTCGCCAAGGACAAAAATGGGAATAGCACTTCGGTTCCGGGGTTACTAGTTGAAAATAAAGAAGGCGTACGCCGGTTTGCAAGAAGTAAATTTCGAAAAGAAGCCGCTTTTATAAGGGACACACAATTTGACGAAAACCATTTTAATGTGGACGAATATTTAGAAGTCTTGGAGAAAGAAAATATTAAGGTAATGCTCAAGTAGTATGCCCATGCATTTTATGATGCGGTAAAAAATTAAATCAATGCCGCTGCCGGTTCATCTAAAAACCAAACTAATTTTCCTGAGGTGGGTCGTACCAGCGTGGCGGGATAGTTTTTAGTCTTTTCCACCTTTTTTTTAATCTCGTATATTTTTTCAGCCTTGTTCCTTCCTGTGACCAAAAAAACCACCTCCTTGGCATTATTGATCAGCTGCCCGGTTATACTTACCCTTTTCTGACCAGAATCGGGATGGGTGGCCACCACGCAATACGTACTCGAATCCCATAAATTTATTTCATGTGGGAAGATAGAGGCCGTATGCCCATCATCCCCCATTCCCAAAATAACCAAATCAAATTGTGATATTTTATTTGACTTGGGCAGATTTTCTTTCAAGACTCTAGCATATCGCCCAGCTTCGTAACTTGGATTGTTTTCCCCTTTTATCCGACGTATATTATCCTTTGGAATATCGATTTTCGAAATCAAATGTTCCAATGTCATTTTATAATTACTGTCGGCATCCGTAGCGGGCACACAACGTTCATCGCCCCAATAAAGATGCACTTTATTCCAGTCAATTTTTGATTGAAAATTAGAAGCCAATTCATCAAATACAACCTTGGGCGTGCTACCTCCAGAAAGTGCGATATGAAAGACCTCTTTATTGGCAATTTGATCTGCCAAATAGTTCGAAAAGTTAACCGCAACTTCTGGTTTGGTTTTATATGTTTTTATATTCATCTAATTCTACAATTGAAGGGAATCCAAAATTCAATCTCTGTCTTGTCTCTTGTCTCTTGTCTCTTGTCTCTTGTCTCCTAATAAATAACACAGAACCCAGGGTCATCGGCCAAACTAAGCCCAGGGTTTCGCCATCTTCCTATACCATCTATAAGCTCATCGGCATTTTCGGGGCCCCAAGCGCCAGCGGAATATCCATAAACGCGTACATCCTTGCCATTCTTCCAATAGTCCAAAATAGGGTCGACAAACTCCCAAGCGGCCTCCACCTCATCGGCACGTGCGTACAATGTGGCATCACCCTGCATGGCATCTAATAACAGTCGCTCATAGGCCCGCATCACATTGGTCTCTGTCAGGCTGGAATAATAAAAATCGAGATTGGCCCGCTCCACTTTAAAACCTTGTCCCGGTACCTTAACTCCAAATTTAATGAGCACACCTTCATCCGGTTGAATGCGGATAATTAATTTATTGTCCTTGTTCAACATTCCGGAATCCTTAAAAATTTGATGGTGCGGCGATTTAAAATGAATGACAACCTCGGTAACCTTAGCAGGCATCCGCTTGGCCGTTCGCATATAAAAAGGAACATCTGCCCATCTCCAATTATCAACAAAAAATTTAAGGGCTGCATA
Source organism: Aggregatimonas sp. (assembly GCA_965238025.1). Classification (GTDB taxonomy): domain Bacteria; phylum Bacteroidota; class Bacteroidia; order Flavobacteriales; family Flavobacteriaceae; genus Pelagihabitans. Next base: position 3,673,551 of record OZ250162.1, read on the forward strand.
GGTTTCCGTTGTGGAGTCGGGGTCGACCCCTTCCTCTTCCCGATATCCATTTACCTGCTGCCCGTCAATGATAGAACTTACATATTGTGCTCGTATCGTATTGTTTTCCAGCGTCGTTTTATCAGTCATCTTTCGCAACGACTTTAGGGCCTTTAATTTTTCATTCCTTATTTCCTCAGCGGTTGCATTAAAGGGTGGTTCCATGACGATTAAAGCGACAATCTGTAGCAAATGACTTTGAAACATATCACGCAATGCTCCGGACTTATCGTAATATCCGCCTCGTTTTTCAACTCCACCACTTTCGGCATTGGTAATTTCTATATGGTGAATATAATTTCGATTCCAAAGCGGTTCAAAAATACTGTTGGCGAAACGGGTCACTAATAGGTTTTGAACCGTCTCTTTACCTAGGTAATGATCAATACGGTAAATCTGCGATTCCTTAAAACAGCTTTGCAAGGCATGATTGAGTTTTTTGGCAGTCGCCAAGCTATATCCGAATGGCTTTTCTACGATTAAACGGCGCCAACCATTTTTCTCTTCATTTAGTCCCTGGGAGTGCAGGTTTTTCGCTATGGGTTGGTAAGCTGCCGGCGGTGTGGAAAGGTAAAATATAAAATTGCCATTGGTATGATGCTCCGCATCCAAATCAATAATTCTTTTATTCAATCTACTATAGTCGGTATCTTCATCTTTGCTCAGTACATGATAAAATAAACGGGAGGCAAATTCTCTTATAAATTTTCGTTCCCCCTCGCTTAATTCCTCCTTTAAATGTTTGCTCTCCGTTACAACATTCTTACGGAATTCTTCATCGGACCAAGGGGAGCGACTTGCGCCCAACACCACAAAATGTTCCGGAAGATGCCCGTCCTTAGCAAGATTAAAAATCGCGGGGATTAACTTTCTTGCAGTAAGGTCGCCCGAAGCACCAAAAATAATAAGCATTTGATCGTCAGTATTGGTCATAAGTCTACCGATATTTTTTTGTTATGTGAATATATTAAAGCTTATCCGGTTTCCAAGAACAATAGAACGAAAACCCGATATTTTCAGTTATTTTTGGTTCGGGGCCTTTAGCGCAGCTGCTCTTGAAAAGGGGACGCAAAATATAGATTTCCCACTATTCTGAAATAAACTCAGCAAGGGCTTGGGAATGGAAAATACATTATAGGTTTCCGCCTTCGCGGAAATGAAAATAAATTGTAATATAGATGAAATACGATTTTGGATTGATTGGTCTCGGTGTCATGGGGCGTAATTTTATATTGAATGTTGCCGACAATGGTTTTACTGCCTACGGTAATGATTTGGATGCGGAAAAGGTAAATGCACTCAAAGAAGAGGGCGGTGATGAAAACAGGGTAAACGCCACTACGGACGTCGCCACCTTTGTAAAGGCTTTGGCGACTCCAAGAAAAATCATGATGCTTGTTCCGGCAGGGAAAATCGTTGATGCCGTTATAGAAGGCTTATTACCTCATATTGATACCGGGGATATCATTATAGACGGCGGGAATTCGTTCTTTACCGATACCGACCGCAGGGAAGCCTATTTGTCGGAAAAGGGCATCCATTTTTTTGGTGCGGGCGTTTCGGGCGGAGCAAAAGGCGCTCGTAAAGGACCTAGTATTATGCCGGGCGGTTCTAAAGCAGGCTATGCTGCGGTACAGCCCATTTTTGAAGCTGTTGCAGCTAAATACAAAGGAGAGCCCTGTGTCGCCTACCTAGGGCCGAAATCTGCCGGGAATTATGTAAAAATGGTACATAACGGTATCGAATACGGACTTATGCAATTGACTTCCGAGATCTACGACCTGCTTAAAAAAGGTGGGGATTTTACCAATGAGGAACTGCATGCCACTTATGCCGAATGGAATGAAGGTAGGTTGCAATCTTTTTTAGTAGAGATCACTGCTAAAATCCTTGCGAAAAAAGATGAACTAGGCGATGGTCATTTGGTGGATAAAATATTGGACAAGGCCAAACAAAAAGGTACTGGAAAATGGACGAGCCAAAACGCGATGGATTTGGGCATTCCCGTCCCCTCGATCGATATTGCGGTAAGTATGCGCGAAATCTCGGCGCTTAAAGAAGAACGCACACAAGCTGATACGCTATACGACCGGCCCGAGGTGGAAAAAATGGACAAACAAGTACTGGCAGAGCTTTCAGAAAAAGCCTTGTACTTTTCGTTTATCATTACCTATGCCCAAGGATTACACCAATTGGCCGATGCCTCAAAAGAATATGGGTATGAATTGGATATTGCGGTTATCGCCAAAATCTGGAGGGCAGGATGTATCATAAGAGCCGGACTCTTGGCCGATATTACCGAGGCCTTTAAGGCCGATAGCAATTTGCCCAACTTATTGCTTTCACAATCCTTTATTGAAAAAGTACAAGGCACGGTAAGTGCAGCGCGGAAACTTGTGGCCTATGGTGCAACCAATGGTATTCCCCTACCCGCACTTTCTAACTCGTTGACCTATTTTGATGCCTATACCTCCACTCGGTTGCCGTTGAATATAATACAGGGGCAACGGGACTTTTTTGGTTCCCATACTTATGAGCGATTGGATCGTAAGGGTATTTTTCATACGGAATGGGAAGATTGATAAAAGGTATACATAATCATATTCCTATGTTGTGCCAAGTTAAAACGAACATTTTCGATTAGTTATAATGAAAAGAATAAAAACGTCCTTTAAACCTAACTTTCTTATATCTCTAATGATTGGTAGTTGGCTATTTCTTTTTACAATTCTTATCAAACCTTTTCAACTTGAGCCTTTAATAAATTCTAGATGGTTAACTATGGCATTAGGATATAGCTTAATTGCTTTATTTGGTTATCTAATGCTCATTCCTATACAGAGTAAAATTTTCATTAAAGCTAATAAATGGAATCTAAAATATGAGTTTGTATTTTTTCTTCTCTTCTATCTACTAACTCTAATTCCAAGTTATTTATACCATAAAAGTGATTTTACCAAGGGAATCTACAATTTTCCTGAGTTTAGTATCAATATTTTTCTCCCATCCATTATTATTTTAACACCTTTAATAATATTCGCAAGGATGCAGCTAATCAAATTAGTTGATGAGACAAAAGATTTTATAATAATAAATGGAACTTATAAATTAGATTATTTAAAAATTAAGTCCGCAAAATTAGTTTGTGTTTCCAGTTCAAAAAATTACGTCGACATTCACTACTTAGACAACGGGGTTTTAAGAAAAAAAACGATGCGTTCTTCACTTAAAAAAATTGAAAAAGAAGTACCTTTTTTGACTAGAGTTCATCGTTCTCATCTAATAAACCCAAGTCATTTTCGATCTTGGAAAAACAACAATACACTTTCATTAACCCAAATTGAAATCCCAATAACCAAAACCTTCAAAGAACGTATATAGTTTTTTTTGATTTCATACCTAAAACACTTCAATTAGTAACTATTGAGGTTTTTTAAAAGTATTAACGGGCTAGCATTGATAAATTGCCGTTAAAAAATTATCAATGCAAAAACAGGAAGTATTTAGGCTTATTTTTTACACTTTACTTTTTCTAACTATATGCGGGTGTAACGAAAAAGAAATCAATATTAAAACTCTTTTTGGAACAACAATTTCTCAAAAAACAATAGACAATTTCATTGAAAACCAAATGGAATTACTGAATATGCCAGCTTTGTCTATTGCGATTATCAATGACGGGAAAGTGGTCTACCATAACGTAAAAGGGTATGCAGATAAAGACAAAAAAATATTAGCGGACAATAAATCAATATTTGAGGGAGCATCTATCTCAAAATCAGTTTTTGGATTTTTTACAATGACGTTCGTCGTAGACGGAATACTTGATTTGGATAAGCCTCTTTACCAATACTTGCCAAATCCTAATATTGAGAATGACGAAAGGTATAAAAAAATAACAGCGAGAATGGTGCTTTCCCATCGCTCTGGATTTCCCAATTGGCGCGACGATTACCCTGATAAAAGACTATTTATTCAATTTGAGCCAGGAACCGAATATCATTATTCTGGAGAGGGTTATCAATATTTAGCAGAAGTTTTAAAACATATATTAAACACTAATTGGGCAGGATTAGAAGAAGAATTTCAAAAAAGAGTGGCCAGACCGTTTAAAATGAAACACACTAAGTTCATAAAAGATAATTATATCAGAAAGCATAAAGTCCAACCTTATGATAAAGATGGAAATTGGATTGATAAAAGTGCTGATGAATGGTGGAAAAGTAGAGACTCCGTTTTTGTAGCACCAACAACAATTCACTCAGAGGCGATCGATTTTTCTAAATGGATGATTGCTATTATGAATAAGCAAGGTTTGACAGAAAAAGGATTTGAGGAACTTTATAAACCACATTCCGAAATCAGTAACGGATTCTTGAGCGAAGATTACACATTAGGCTTCTCTAAACTGTCCGTTCTAAATCTTGGTGAATTATATTCTCATAGCGGAAATAATACTGGATTTTCCTCGCATTTTACATTGGATAAAGATAAAAAATGGGGTTTTGTTTTCTTAACTAATTCTAAGGCTGGAGACCAATTTGCCTTAAACCTCACTTATAATTTATTACTATCTGGAACTATTAAAAAGCAAATTGCAATAGGGCTTTCCTTACTGTTTGCAACAATACTTTTAATCTTGAACCTTATTCTTGTTTTTTTCAATAAATCTACAATGCTAAAAATTCGAAAATCAAATCTTGGAATTGGATTAATAGTCTGTTTTTGTATAATTGTGTCGTTAATTTTAATGCTTAGCGCGAACTATGGAATTGTAACTTATTCGTATCTACTAACAATTTTGATTGTTTTATTTTTAGGTTTGAAAACATTTGTTTTGATTATTGAGCATTGGAGAAAATGTAATGGAAAAAAGATTGAATTGGTTTTTCAAACTGTTTTTCTTTTTAATGTTCTGGTTTCAGGAGTTGCAATAGGAATTTTGCAATAAGCCCAATAATGACGTTGATAGCTTTTGCATTTACAAATAATAAACTTTGAGCAGAATATGACAATAAAATTGGGCTTTGACAACGACTTTAAAAGGCGAAAACAAAAAATATGAAGTCAAAAGAATTTCGAAAACATGCACATCAATTTGTAGATTGGATGGCCGATTATATGGATAATGTGGAGGATTACCCGGTAAAATCGCAAGTAAGGCCAAAGGAAGTTTACCAACAAATAAAGGATGGTATACCAAACCAAGGCGAAGACATTGATGCTATTTTCGAAGATTTTAAAAGCATCATCATCCCTGGGATCACGCATTGGCAAAACCCAAACTTTTTTGCCTATTTTCAGGCCAATACCAGTCCTCCCTCGATATTAGCGGAAATGCTGACCGCTACCTTAGGAGTACAAGGAATGAAATGGGATACTTCCCCAGCTTCCACAGAACTTGAGGAACGAATGATGGAATGGCTGAGGGATGCCCTGGGAATTCCAAACGAATGGACGGGTGTCATACAAGACTCAGCTTCCATGGCTACCTTGGCTTCCATAATTACAGCGCGGGAGCAAAAATCCGACCACCAAATAAATAATGAAGGCTTTGAAGGGTTCACGAGTTTTAGAATTTACTGTTCGGAAGAAACACATTCGTCAATTGAAAAAGGAGCTAAGATAGCTGGATTGGGCAAGCAGAATGTAGTAAAGATCCCAACCGACGACAAATTGGCCATGGATGCTGATCAATTGCGCGCCAAAATAAATGATGATATTGCTAAAGGGTATAAACCCCTGTGCATTGTGGCAGCCATTGGAACCACCGGCACCCTCGCCATGGATCCATTGAACAAAATAGCCGAGCTAGCTGAAAAATTAAAGATTTGGCTACATGTAGATGCAGCCTATGCAGGGGCTGCCCTATTGCTTCCGGAATATCAAGGGCTAATCAACGGAATTGAAAAAGCCGATAGTTTTGTCTTTAACGCGCACAAATGGCTTTTTACAAATTTTGATTGTTCCGTTTACTTTGTAAAGGATAAAAATGCCCTGGTAAATACATTTTCCATCCTTCCCGAATACCTTAAATCAAAATCTGACGGAATCGTAAACAATCATTCCGATTGGGGAATTCCTTTAGGCAGGCGTTTTCGCTCCTTAAAACTTTGGTTCGTAATGCGACATTACGGTTTAGAAGGGCTGCAAAACAAACTTAGGTTTCATATTGAACTGGCAAAGTGGTTGGAAAATGCGATTGTCAAGTCCTCAGAGTTTGAGTTGGTCGTACCTCGTACCATGAACCTGGTGTGCTTCCGTTTTAAACCACAAAAGCCCTATAGCAACGAGGAACTGAACGATTTAAATGAAGCGCTTTTACACAAATTAAATACCACGGGATCTATTTACCTCACGCATACCAAGGTCAGTGAAATTTACACACTTAGAATGTCTATCGGGCAAACAAATATAAAACGAAGCCATGTGGAAAAGTCCTGGGAGCTAATAACAAAGATATCAAGCACCATTATCTAGTCGCTCCTGAATTATAATTTGGGAGAAATAATTATTGAGATTAAACATATGGGGAAAACGCAATACCGTATTTATGTGATAGAACTACACAAAAAAGTGTTTAGTGAGAACAGGAAGTTCCGCGAGGCCAATCCGCAGTTTAATGGAGTGTTGGAGTGCCTATATGTAGGTATGACGAGTAAAACACCCAAGGAACGTTTTTTACAACATAAAACGGGCTATATAAACAAAAAAGGCCATAAACTTTCGGCCAATATTGTTCAAAAATACGGTTCTTACCTTCGTCCCAGTCTCTACAATCACATTGTGCCTTTGACAACCCGGGCCGAGGCCCTTGAAATGGAAGAAATTTTGGCATTGGAACTTCGCAGGAAAAAGTATGCGGTTTGGTTTAATTGAAAAAGACCAAGGAACGCTGCGCACTCTTAAACGGTAGGTAGGCTTTCAGAGCCAAGACATATGAACTTTAATCTTGGTTCTGGCCTCCGAAAATCTTGTCTCTTCCTATTTTATCGCGTTCTCGATGACTTAAAGGTATGTAGAATACCAAAGTTTATAGTCGACCATGTGGCCCCATCCAACTTAATGGAAGTATGCGATGCGTTTATTTCGGTATAGGTACCAAAAAGGTAGCCGATTATAGGCCGAAAATAAAGTCCACCATCATTACCATCACTAATGCCAAAGGCCTGGCCAACATCTACACCTAAGGAGAAATCTTGTGATGGCCATATCCTCGCCGATAATGCCAAGGGAATAAAATCAATTGCCTTATTGTCTTCAATGGTCACTCCGGCCTCTTCCAGAACAAAAGTCTTCGGAAAACCATGTATGATTCCTGTCATGACCCCTAAATCTACAACCTCACCCAAGGCCCTCATATAACCAATATCTGCCCCAACCATAACGCTGGAAAAATCATTAAAATCGTTGTATGGAAGCCCGGCCTGAATGCCCAATTTAATTCCCTCTTGTGCGTACAGTCCGTTACCAATCAGGGTAACCACTAGAATAAAAAGTACTTTTTTCATGTTTTAAGGTTTGGTTTGATGCAACTAAGCTAGATGGTTCTTGGAATTCCATTAAATTTTTGTTGCCAAACCCCTTAAAATGGTGGTAGAAGTGTTGTTTCTTGATTTTTGTCTATTAAAAATGAGGGATACTCAATCAATTCAGAAAGGGTTTACCTATCAAAAAATCGGTGCGCCCGAGCGTAGCCGAGGGCGGCTGAGCGAAGCCGAAGCCCCTTCGGTTGCGCTCAGAACAATACAGAAAATTATTTGCTCAAGTACATCTTACGACGAGCATACAGATTATAGAACTCATCATCTTTTAAACTATCAATAAACAAAATGCTTTCCCCTGTACTTTTCATTTCGGGGCCTAGATTTTTGTTTACATTCGGGAATTTGTTAAAGGAAAAGACAGGTTGCTTGATCGCAAAACCTTCCAACTTTGGTTTAAAATCAAAGTCCCTTACCTTTTTCTCCCCGAGCATTACCTTGGTGGCATAGTTTACGTAGGGTTCATTGTATGCCTTTGCAATAAACGGAACCGTTCGCGATGCCCTTGGGTTTGCTTCTATGATATAAACGATATCATCTTTAATAGCGAATTGAATATTGATAAGACCAACCGTTTTCAAGGCCAAGGCTATCTTCTTGGTATGATCTTTAATCTGTTGTAATACAAACTCCCCTAGGTTAAACGGAGGTAAGGTCGCGTTCGAATCCCCCGAATGTATTCCGCAGGGCTCAATATGCTCCATGATACCAATGATATAAATATCCTCGCCATCGCAAATGGCATCGGCCTCGGCCTCAATGGCACCGTCCAGGTAATGATCCAACAACAACTTGTTATTCGGGATCTTTCGTAATAAATCTACCACATGGGCTTCCAATTCTTCCTTATTGATAACGATTTTCATCCCCTGCCCTCCTAAAACATAGGATGGCCGTATCAATAAAGGAAAATCAAGTTCATCTGCCAATTGTAAGGCGTCATCTGCCGTTTCGGCGACCCCAAATCTTGGGAAAGGAATATTATTCTCCTTCAACATTTCGGAAAAACTGCCGCGATCTTCGGCTAAATCTAAGGCCTCGTAGCTGGTGCCAATAATTTTTATACCATATTTAGAAAGCTTCTCGGCCAGCTTTAAGGCGGTCTGTCCGCCCAACTGAACTATTACACCTTCGGGCTTTTCATGACGGATTATGTCATAGATATGTTCCCAGTATACCGGCTCAAAATACAACTTGTCTGCCGTATCAAAATCGGTACTTACCGTTTCGGGATTACAATTGATCATAATGGTTTCATAACCGCATTCAGCGGCGGCAAGAACACCGTGAACACAGCAGTAATCAAATTCGATACCTTGGCCTATCCTATTAGGTCCAGATCCCAGGACCACTATTTTCTTTTTGTCGGTAACGGAGCTGTCATTATCTACATAACGCTCGCCTTCGGCCGTCTCAATTTCGGTTTCAAAAGTAGAGTAATAATAAGGTGTCATGGCCTTGAACTCCGCAGCACAGGTATCTACAAGCTTATATACACGATCTATTTTTAGTTCTTCCCGTTTTTTATAGACCTCGCTCTCATAACAATCTAACATGTACGCGATTTGACGATCGGCAAAGCCTTTCTGTTTGGCCTCTAGCAACAAATCCTTTGTTAAACTTGCAATGGTGTATTTTGAAATTTCCTTTTCTAAGAAATGGAGCTCCTCATATTGCTTTAAGAACCACATATCTATTTTTGTGATTTCATGTATACGACTCAAGGGAATACCAATCTGAATCGCATCGTAAATAACAAAAACTCTATCCCAACTAGGGATGGTCAATTTTCGAATGATCTTTTCGTAATCCTTATAACCTTTGCCATCAGCTCCTAGACCATTTCTTTTTATTTCTAAAGATTGGGTGGCTTTTTGTAATGCTTCTTGAAAAGAACGCCCTATACCCATTACTTCCCCAACCGATTTCATTTGAAGTCCCAAAGTTCTATCGGAACCTTCAAATTTATCGAAGTTCCAACGTGGAATTTTTACGATAACATAATCCAAAGTAGGTTCGAACAAAGCTGAAGTAGATTTGGTAATTTGATTGTCCAGCTCATCCAAATGGTAGCCGATCGCCAATTTTGAGGCAATTTTGGCGATAGGATACCCCGTTGCCTTAGAAGCTAAGGCGGAAGAACGGGAAACCCGTGGGTTGATCTCAATTGCAATAATATCTTCCTTCTCATCCGGACTAACCGCAAACTGTACGTTACACCCACCTGCAAAATCACCAATGCTCCGCATCATATGAATTGCCATATCCCTCATTCTCTGAAAAGTTCTGTCCGATAAGGTCATTGCGGGGGCAACTGTTATCGAATCTCCTGTATGGATACCCATGGGATCCATATTCTCAATAGTACAGATTATAACTACATTATCGTTTTTGTCCCTTAGCAGCTCTAACTCATACTCTTTCCAGCCCATGAGGGCCTTATCGATCATGACTTCATGAATAGGCGAAACTTCAAGTCCCCGACTGAGCAACTCATCAAAATCTTCAGGGTCATACACGATAGATGCGCCTGCGCCTCCCAGTGTATATGACGCCCTAATTACCAATGGAAAGCCAAATTCCTGCGCAATTTCCTTTCCTTTTAAAAAGGATGTTGCCGTTGCCTGAGGTGCCATACCAACACCAATTTTCAGCATCAGTTCACGAAATTTTTCCCGGTCCTCTGTGATATTAATGGCATCGATATCTACGCCAATGATCTCCACCCCAAAATCTTCCCAAATACCTTTCTCATCTGCTTCTATACAGAGATTCAGGGCCGTCTGACCTCCCATGGTCGGAAGAACCGCATCTATCTGAGGATGCTCCTTTAAAATTTCAATAATCGATTTCGTTGTTAAAGGCTTCAGGTAAATATGATCGGCCATACTGGGGTCGGTCATAATCGTAGCAGGATTACTGTTGATCAAGACGGTCTCGATACCGTCTTCCCTCAATGAACGTAACGCTTGCGATCCCGAATAATCGAACTCGCACGCCTGACCGATTATGATGGGACCCGAACCAATAATTAAAATCGACTTTAAATCTTTTCTTTTTGGCATTTTTTAGTGCTTATTTTTATGGCTTTGATACTATTTGAAGTATCGTAAAATTATTCTGGTAAGGACAAAAAAAAGGTGCTACTTTCGGAAAAGTAACACCTAAATATTTTCAAAAAATAAAATCATTATTTCTTATGTCTCGGTTCAGAAGATACGGTAAGTTTTTTTCTTCCTTTAGCCCTTCTTCTGGCAAGAACCTTTCTTCCATTTACAGAAGCCATACGCTCTCTAAACCCATGTTTGTTTCTTCTCTTTCTTTTTGACGGCTGATATGTTCTTTTCTGTCCGGGCATTTCTTAAACCTTTTCTTTATTTACATTCTACAGAACCATCTGCAAAACTGGGCGCAAATATACGAAGAGTTTTTGCTTTCCCAAATACAATATTAAAAATATTTTTAGAAGGTTCCCTACCTATGAGCAAGCAGGTTTTTACTATTTTTGCGCATTGGAAAAAATGGCGGAAGCTTGACTGAAAGTAAGTCCAGGTCTGTGGTAGTTGCCATCTTTATCCAATCATTTAATAGACGAAAGATGTTCAATAAAAATTTTAAACTTATAATCGCTGCATTGATCATTGGCTTTGCAGGATATCAATTCTACGAAGGCTACATTGGAAACGGCATTTTTTTGATTCTACTGTCCCTGATTTTCATATTCCTTTATTTCAGAAATGAAATGATTCTATTGGCTTTTTTACGAATGCGAAAGCAAGACCTTGTGGGTACCCAGAAATGGCTGGATAAGATCAATAACCCGGAAAAGGCCCTGACGACCAAACAACAAGGGTATTACAATTATCTACATGGTATCATTCATTCTCAAAAAAACCTGACCCAAGCAGAAAAGTATTTTAAAAAAGCATTGAAGTTTGGACTCACTATGGACTATGATGTAGCGATGGCTAAATTAAGCTTGGCGGGTATTGCAATGCAAAAACGCCGTAAACGGGAAGCCACAACTTTGCTACAAGAAGCCAAAAAATTAGACAAAAACAATATGCTTACCGAGCAGATCAAGATGATGCAGCAGCAAATGAAGAAAATCTAAATAGCGGAAATTCTAAATGAGAAATCCCAAATTCCAATATTAGTAAGGTTGGAATTTGGGACTTTTTTATTCACTTGCAACTTACTTGGTCCTATAAATGCCCTTTTCTGGGATTTCAATAGTATAGGTCTTACCGCTCTTGTTGTTTAAATGTGGTTCGCGCAACCAAGGATTATGTCGCTTTAAGATTTTGTAATTGATTTCATGCTCTCTGGCAAAATCAGCAAAATTAAGGATGGGTTTACTCACTTCAATCGTTGAAGTGGTTACAGTGTTGTATAAATCTTTCTTTTCGATATAAAAGCCATACTTTTCAGGGTTGCTTAAAATTTCTTTAATCGCCATAATGCGAAATAAGTACCTGCCTGTTTCCTGACCCAATAGTAAATCATAGTAATTATCAACCTTCTGAATACCAAGGTATTTATTTATGGCACCGGCCCCGGCGTTATAAGAGGACGCAGTGAGTGTCCAATTACCAAATTTCTTCTTGTATTTATTCAGATACCTACAGGCTACTTCCGTAGATTTCTGTAAATGATAACGTTCATCAACATTACTGTTTATTTCAAGGCCATACTCCCTTCCGGTCCCCTTCATAATTTGCCAAAAACCTGTAGCCCCTGCATGGGAAACCACATTCTGGAGCCCACTTTCGGCTACGGCCAAATATTTAAAGTCATCGGGGATGCCGTTCTTTGCCAAAATAGGTTCTATTATCGGGAAATATTGGTTGGCCCTTTTTATGAGTAATAGCGCGTTTGATTGCCAGTAGGTGTTCACAAGGAATTCACGGTCAATCCGCTCCATAATTTCCGGATCATCAATCGGAACCGCTTCGCCGGCAAAATTTAAATCGGCCGGAATCTGAATTGGTGTAATCCGATATCCATCGCCAACGTTTTTATCCTTTTCTTTGTCATCTGCCACCTCAGTCGTGTTCTTTACCCATTGAGGATCTGATTGTACGGCAAAAATCAAGGTGCTAATGACGCAAAAAACGCCAATCAGCATTAGTACACTTTTTAAAAATTTCATGGCAATATTTTTTTGGTTAGTGTAAAGGTAGTCTTAGAACGATCTTATTGCAAAATAATTTCGGGCAAGTGTTCATTAAACCACTTTGACCGGTGAATGATCATGGTATGTGTTCCATTTTTAACGGGAATACAGTCCTTAATATTGCCTATAGGGAACACGGCATCGTTCTCCCCATGAATATGAACTAGACAATCTGGGCAATAGGTGCTCTTCCAATTTACCATCTGGTCTATAGACCAATCAATATAATATTTATCGCGTATGGATAGGTATTCTTCATAAAGCTCCAGGCGTTTTGAAACCGTCTCTCCGAAAGCATATTTTGCCAATAGCTCAACATTGTTCACTAATCCTGTGGGGAGCAGTTTGTGTATTTTGGTGTATTTTGCAAAAAGCATGCGCTTGGGCAATTCAGACTCGTCTTTTACACTAGAGACCACGATGACTTTTTTGGTCGGGATATGACGGGCCATTTCCTGTACGATCAGGCCTCCAAATGAAACCCCGATCAAAACCGGATTTTCATGTTTTACAAACCTGGTCATTTCAAGGGCGTACTCTGATATGCTGGTTCCCTTTTTGGGAACGTGCCATTTTAACAGATGCTGCTCAAAGTCTTTTTTCGGGAGTTCAATATTTTTAAATATAGACGGATTTGCCGCCATTCCGGGCATAAAATACACATGGATTTTGTTCTCCATCATAGTTTGATACTTGCAATTACGCTAGGAATTTAGCATTTTTTTTATTACTTTTGTACATGTCTGGGTATATTATCCAGAATTTTTATGCTGCAAAGGAAATAGGCAAAATTACGATTCGAGAACGTCGTAATTTTTTTATCTAGGACAAACTTAAAATCAAACTATATGAATGAAGTAGAAATCAATGACAACAGTTTCTTGCGCCAATTTGAAACTAGGGTCGAAGGACATTTAGCCAAGATTGAATATTCCTCCCAAGAGCGTAAAGTATTTTTGACCAAGTTGGTTATTCCTGAAGAAATTGTAAAAGACGGTTTTAAGGAAAATTTTATTAAATCGGTACTTCATCATATTCAAGATAAAAATCTAAGAGTTGTGCCAACAAGCCCTCAAATTGCAGGGTTCCTTAGAAAAAACAGACAATACAAAGAGATGTTACCCGTTGGTATTCGCATCTAAAAAAGAAATTATTTGATTTTTAAAACCTCCTGAACAGGGAGGTTTTTTTATGGATTATTGTCTATACTTACCATTATTTAGGAAAAATATGCTACCCCTTCACCATTTCCGCTATAAACTCAAACCGAACAAATCCATCTTCATCAATTTTAGTGAGTTCTACTTTATGAAGTGTATTTATGAGTTCAGGGTTCCAAGGTGTTCTTACTTTAACATAGTTTCCGGTAAAACCATTGCTATAGCCTTCTTTATTTTCTCCTTCAAAAAGTACTGTCCGTGTTGTTCCCAACTGACTTTCATAAAATGCCCTCCGCTTCTTCACAGATAATCCCCTAAGCATTTTGCTACGCTTGCTCCTAACATTTTTGGGAACCACATCTTCCATTTCGGCAGCTGCTGTATTATCGCGTTCTGAATAGGTGAATACATGCAAATACGAAATATCCATTTCATTCAGAAAATGATAGGTCTTCAGAAAATGTTCATCGGTCTCACCTGGAAAACCTACAATAACATCCACTCCAATACAGGCATGTGGCATTATTTCTTTTATCCGTTGAACACGGTCCACATATAAGTCCGTCAGATAACGACGTCGCATCAATTTCAAAATGGCATCACTACCACTTTGCAAGGGAATATGAAAGTGTGGTACAAAAGCCTCACTACTAGCCACAAAATCAATGGTTTCATTTTTTAAAAGGTTCGGCTCTATAGATGAAATGCGTAGGCGATGAATCCCCGCAATCTTATCTAGTTCTTTCACCAAATCTAAAAAGGTATGTTCGTGCTTCTTATTGCCAAATTCTCCCTTGCCATAATCTCCAATATTTACTCCTGTCAGGACTATTTCTTTAATTCCCTTGACCGAAATCTCTCTCGCATTGTTTAGCACGTTATTTAGCGTATCACTTCGGGAAATCCCACGAGCCAAAGGAATGGTACAATAAGTACATTTGTAATCACAACCGTCCTGAACCTTTAAAAAAGCACGTGTACGGTCACCAATTGCATAACTGCCCACATAAAAATCCGCTTCTTGTATTTCACAAGAATGCACTTCGCCATAGTCGTTTTTAGAAAGGTCGTTAATGTAATCCTTAATCTTAAACTTTTCAGTGGCCCCAAGCACTAGGTCAACCCCATCAACGGCTGCCAATTGTTCCGGCTTCAATTGTGCATAGCAGCCTACCGCTGCTATGAAAGCATCTGAATTGGCCTTTTGAGCCTGCTTTACGATGGTCTTAAAGCGTTTGTCCGCATTCTCCGTTACCGAACAGGTGTTGATAACATACATATCGGCAACTTCGGAAAAATCGACACGCTCAAAACCCTCTTCCTCGAAACCTCTTGCAATAGTAGATGTTTCGGAAAAATTGAGCTTACAACCTAAGGTATAAAAGGCGACTTTCTTTTTCATTGCATTTTCGAAAATTCGTAAAAAGGATTGCAAAGATAGTAATCGCCATTGGTATGTTTCCAATTTCTGTAAACTATTCATCCTAAACGTATTGAAATATTAGTTTTTGTAGGCTCGCGCAATTATCCATTGCCAATAAAAACGCTGACCGAACTAACTTCAATAGCAAATTTGACTATCATAGCATTACAAATAGTTCCGAACCTTCTAAAAAATGACTAAAAAAGTAACCACTCTCTTGTCCTCATTCGTCAAAAGACTAAATCATAAACACGAACGAAATGAAAAAAATAGAAATGGCGGAATATGGTGCTGCCCATGTGATGAAGGAAATAAGCGCTGAAATTCCGGTAGCCGGAGCTGGTGAAATCCTTATTAAAGTAAGTGCCATTGGCGTTAATTATTCCGATATTCTGAGAAGACAGAACAAATATTTTTTACCAACACCCCTACCCTATGTTTTAGGAACCGAGGTCGTTGGAACCATTTCCCAAGTGGGAAATGATGTTTCAAAAAATACTTTTAAAATTGGGGATAAGGTATTGGCAATTCTCTTTGAAGGCGGTTATGCAGAGTACTTAACCGCTAATGCACAATTTTGCGTTCCCTTACCTTCCGAAATAGATGATAAAGAGGCTACGGCTATTTTTGTTCAAGGTACTACAGCCCATATATTGATACACCAAGTAACAAAGAACATAACAGGGAAGACCATCTTAATACATGCTGCTTCAGGTGGTGTCGGCTCCTTACTCGTCCAACTTGGTAAATTAGCAGGTGCTAAGGTAATTGCCGCCTGTAGCACCAACAAAAAACTTCAAATCGCAATAAATAATGGTGCAGACATTGCCATCGACTATACCAAACACAATTGGACGGACGAGCTATTGATGCAAAATGAAGATCAAAAAGTTGACGTCATTTTCGACGGCGTAGGAGGCAATGTTTTTGAAGAGTCAAAACAATTACTAAGTCCGAAGGGAACGCTTATAGTTTACGGTGCATCTAGTGGAAGTTTTGGAAACATAAATTGTGGAGAATTAATTAACGGCAATCAAGAAGTTGTTGGTTTTAACCTAGGGCATTACATACAAAACGAAATTGATCTGTGGCAGACATCTTTAGGCGCCATGATCGAACTCATTGCCTCAAAACAAGTAAAAATAAATGTAACCCATGTTTATCCTTTGATACTGGCTCATAAAGCACACAAAGACATTGAAGACAGAATAACAACAGGGAAAGTAGTCTTAATAAATAAAAACTGAAACAATGGAAAATACAAGCGCAATTAACTATTTTGAAATCCCTGTAATAGATATGGGGCGGGCCAAGAAATTTTACGAAACTATTTTTGGAATCGAAATGACCCATATGAAGCATGGAGAAGGGGAATTCGCCAGTTTTCCGCATCGTAATATTGGTGGCTCCTTGGCTAAAGACAAAGGTCGAAAGCCATCAAAATCAGGGGTTTTATGCTATCTTAATGCAGGTGAAGACTTAAGCAATGTACTTAACAAAATAATCAGGGCAGGCGGTTCAATAATAACCTCAAAAACAAAAATAATGGACCACGGTTATATTGCTAAATTCGTAGATACCGAAGGAAATTTGGTAGCGTTGCATTCAATGAAATAGTAAAGAAATGATACAACATAATAATTTAGCAAAAGCCGTAGAGGGTGACATCAATGCTTTTCATGAGTTGTTCTCTGCCTTTAAACCGGAATTGAAATCGTTCCTCTACCGTCTTTTGTCGGATCGCGATTTGGTCGACGATTTTTATCACGACACCTTTATCAAATCCTTCGATAAACTTGCAAGTTTTCAAGGAAATTCAAGTTTAAAGACTTGGTGTTTTTCTATAGGCACTAACTTATGTTTAGATTATTTGAGAAAATCGAATAGATGGAGTGTATCTCAAAAGGAAGACACGAAACACATGGCCGATAATACACCGGCGATACGAAAGGCATTTGCCGCTCTTAGAGCGGCCTCCTTCGAAGGTGAGTTCGAAATGAAGGAACATATCGATTTCTGTTTTACTTGTATGACCAAGACTATCGCAGTCGAGAAACAGGTGGCAATTATTTTAAAAGATATTTATGACTTTAAAGTCAAGGAAGTAGCCTTTATAATGAATTTGAGTTACGCCAATATTAAAAAGATATTGCATCATGGGCGAAAAGAAATGGGTGAAATATTCGATCAAAAATGTGCCTTGGTAAATAAGAATGGGGTTTGTCATCAATGTAGTGAACTGAATGGTTCTTTTAATCCAAAACAGAACTTGAAGGAACAGCTTCTAAAAATAAAAATCGCCAAAAACGCTGAAAAAGGAAAAAGAGAAAATCTCTACAAATTGCGTACAGAACTCATAAAAAATATAAACCCACTTTCCTTGAAAGGACGAAATCTACACGATTTTTTTATGGACACTGCTCGTTACAATGCAGGAGAGATAAAGGAATCTTCATTTTTTATAAAATAACATCATTCACAATCGGTCACTTCAAAAACGCATAGTGTACTTTGTAAATCTAATAATTCCTCCATTTTTGTGTCAACTCAAAAACATGTTCCAAGATTCGGGCCTCCTTATCATCAAACTCCACTCCCCTTCTTGCCATCATTACTTTTGCAGCTTCAAAGGCTTTTTTGGGCTGGTAACTGGAAAAGCCCGAAGCCCCGCCCCAACTAAAACTTGGAACAAAATTCCTGGGGAAACCAGGGACATAAATATTGCAATTCACTCCAATCACAGATCCGGTATTGAACATGGTATTAATGGCAGTTTTACTATGATCTCCCATCATGAGTCCGCAAAACTGTAATCCCGTTTGTTCAAAACGTTCGCTTGCATAATTCCATAAACGTACTTTGGCATAATTGTTCTTAAGGTTAGAGTTGTTGGAATCCGCGCCTATATTACACCATTCTCCCAATACCGCATTCCCTAAATATCCTTCGTGTCCTTTACTCGAATACCCAAAAATAACCGAGTTGCTGATTTCTCCACAAACCTTACCATGCGGGCCTATTGTTGTAGCACCATATACCTTTGCGCCCATTTTAAGAACGGCATTATTACATAAGGCCAGTGCACCACGTATTAGACTTCCTTCCCAAATTTGCGCATTTTTACCAATGTAGATAGGGCCATCTGTAGCATTTAATATGCTAAACTCAACACTGGCGCCTTCTTCTAAAAATATATTATCAGCATTAATAAGGTGGTTGGTTTTAGAAATGGGGGCACTTTTTCTTCCCTTGGTAAGGAATTCGAAATCAGCTTCGATTGCCTCCTTATTCTTTGAAAAGATATCCCAAGTATTTACAATCCTAATTACCTCATCCTCAAATTCAATAGGTTCGTAGGTTGAAAAATCAACCTCTTCTTGAGTCTCCTGCGCATAAAAAGCAATTACCTCCTCCCCTTGAAAAATTGCTTGATTTTCTTTTAAACTCTTAATCAAACCGATTAGGGGATCATTCGGAAGATAAGACGAATTGATCAATACATTCTCTTCCATCTCTACCATCGGATATTTTTCGGATAGGTAGTCTTCTGTAATTGTAGTTGTGGTACTCCCTAAATACTTTTCCCATTTTTCGCGAATGGTCATAATACCAACGCGAAT
Source organism: Aggregatimonas sp. (assembly GCA_965238025.1). Lineage (GTDB taxonomy): Bacteria > Bacteroidota > Bacteroidia > Flavobacteriales > Flavobacteriaceae > Pelagihabitans. The sequence goes on from OZ250162.1 coordinate 3,692,513, forward strand.
ATCTGCTACGGGTCTTGTAAATGTGAACGGCAATAAGTTATTGCGAACGGTGCCATCAAAAAGAATATAGTTCATCTACTTTTTATATTTCCGCAAAAATAAACAATCTAAATTCGGGTTTGTATTTTGTCTGACAAAATCCAAATATGCAAAGACATGGGGCTTGAACAAAAAAAGCCCCCGAAATTCGGAGGCTATTATATCTTCTTAAATTAGTACGTCTATTCCTCTTCCTGAGCGGCCTTAACTTCTGCCTTAGGAGCCTCTTCTTTTGTAGGAGCAGCAGGTTTTTTCTTAAACTTGTCGTATTTGCTTTTGAACTTATCAATACGACCAGCAGTATCCAAAAATTTGGCTTTACCGGTATAGAAAGGATGTGAAGTTCTAGAAATTTCCAACTTTACCAAAGGGTAGTCCACACCATCAACGGTTAAGGTTTCCTTTGTATCTGCGGTAGATTTGGTCAAAAACACTTCGTCGTTAGACATGTCTTTGAACGCCACTAACCTATAATTCTCTGGGTGAATATCTTTTTTCATTACTTTTTACTTTGAGCGTACCCATTCCGACAGGCACTGAATTTTAAGTTTGCAAATTTAACTAAATTTCCAGAACCTGCAATTTTAATCATTAAAAAAGGAATCAAAAATAATCGTAATTTTAGATGTAACAATTCCCCTGGCAAGGCGCCTAATCCTTAAATCAACTTAAAATTTTAGAAAATGGAAGAAATTCAACCAAAAACAGGTAAAATAGGATTTACTTATGGACTACTCCTTGCCGGAATAGGAATCATCTTTGGGTTAATGCTGTATATGGCCGATTTGCATTATGAACGTGGATGGGCAATCAACCTTGTAAATTTTCTTATTATGGCAGCTGTCATCGTTATGGCAATTTCCTATTTCAAAAAGACAAATGGAGGTAATATTACCCTTGGGGAGGCCATGAAAGTAGGTCTTGCTACTGCCGTCATTGCTGGTATTGTAAGTCTTATTTGGCAGATGATATTTATAAACGTTATCGAACCAGAATTCTTGAACAACGTTTTCGAAAAAAGTAGGGTTGAAATGATTCAAGAAAACCCAAAAATGACCGCCGAACAAATAAAGCAGGGAGAAGGGATGATAAAAACGTTTACTAGCCCTGGAGTAATAGCTATCATGACCTTGGTTTCATTCTTATTTTTTGGTTCCTTAATTTCCCTAATTAGCGGTTTGATTATGAAAAAACAAAAACCTGCTTATTAAGAAATAGCAAAATCGTACTTTTGAACTATTGTTCGGCGGTACCTTATGAATCTATCCATTGTAATTCCCTTGTTAAATGAGGAAGAATCCTTGAGCGAACTCCATGATTGGATTGTTCAGGTCATGCAGGATAATGGGTTTTCTTATGAGATTTTGTTCATAGATGATGGTAGTACCGATACCTCTTGGAGCATTATTGAAGGGCTTTCCAAAAGAAACCCTGATGTAAAAGGAATCAGATTTCAGCAGAACTTTGGTAAGTCGCAGGCATTGCATGCCGGGTTTCGAGCGGCAAAAGGAAATGTGGTAATTACCATGGATGCAGACTTGCAGGATAATCCTGAAGAAATTCCCGAATTGTACCAAATGATTCAACACGAGCATTTTGATTTGGTCTCAGGTTGGAAAAAGAAGCGCTACGATTCAGTACTTTTCAAGAATATGCCTTCAAAACTGTTCAATTGGGCCGCTCGAAGAACCTCTGGGGTTCGCTTAAATGATTTTAATTGCGGCCTAAAGGCCTATCGCGCGGCCGTTGTTAAAACAATTGAAGTATCGGGTGAAATGCACCGCTATATTCCCGTGCTTGCCAAAAGCGCCGGGTTTGTCAATATTGGCGAAAAAGTTGTGCAACACCAAGCACGTAAATATGGAAAAACAAAATTCGGAATGGAACGCTTTATAAACGGATTTCTAGATTTAATAACCATTTGGTTCGTCTCTAAATTCGGGCGGCAACCCATGCACCTTTTTGGAGCGTTAGGGGTTATCATGTTTATGATAGGTTTTGGCTTCGCCATCTATATGGGAATTGATAAGTATTTTATCAATACAACAGGTAGGTTGATAACCGACCGCCCTCAGTTTTACATTGCCTTAACATCAATGGTGATTGGCACCCAATTGTTCCTTGCAGGGTTTTTGGGAGAACTATTAGCGCGCTCAAAAAAAGACCAAGTGCGATACACTATTTCGGAAGAGACAAAAACTATAGCCAAAGAGAAACAATATGCCGAATAATTTTGAATACTAATTTGATTTAATATGAATGCTTTTTTAGATAATGCCAAGGGTTGGCTGACCGACTTTTTCGATGCAGATGTGCGACAAGAAGTGCAACATCTTATGGATAATGATACCGAAGAACTGAAAGACCGCTTTTATAAGCACATGGAATTTGGAACTGGCGGAATGAGAGGTATGATGGGTGCTGGCACAAATAGAATAAATAAGTATACCCTCGGAAAAAGTACACAAGGGCTTAGCAATTTTCTAAAAAAGTCATATCCTGATGAAGCGATAAAAGTTGTCATAGCCTTCGATTGCAGGCATAATAGTGATACTCTGGCCCGCACGGTGGCAGAAGTATTTTCTGCCAACGGAATAAAGGTCTTTCTTTTTTCAGAGTTACGTACCACTCCGGAACTTTCCTTTGCAGTACGGCATTTGAACTGCCATGCGGGAATAGTACTTACTGCTTCGCACAACCCCCCAGAATATAACGGCTATAAAGTGTATTGGACAGATGGGGGCCAAATTGTTCCTCCACAGGATGGTAAGATTATTGCCGAAATCAATTCCCTTTCTTTTGAAGATATCAAGTTTGAGGCGAACGATAGTTTAATTGAAGTTATAGATAAGGAGGTAGATGAACCCTTCATTAATGAATCGGTAACAAGAGGAAGTTTTGGAGCGCCCGGTAAGGATGATTTTAAGATCGTTTTCACCTCGCTACATGGCACCTCTATTACGGCCATTCCAGAGGTGCTGAAACGGGCAGGTTATAAGAATGTTACGGTAATAGAGGAACAGGCAAAACCCGATGGTGCCTTTCCAACGGTTAAGTCCCCTAACCCTGAAGAACCTGAAGCATTGTCGATGGCTATAACAAAAGCGGAGGAAATTGGCGCAGACATGGTGGTGGGCACTGACCCCGATAGTGATCGTCTGGGCATTGCCGTTCGAAACTTAGATGGAAAAATGGAAATCGTAAATGGAAATCAGGCCATGGTCTTAATGACACGATTCCTGTTAGAAAAACAAAAAGAAAAAGGTTTTGTTGGTAATGAGTTTATTGCAACAACCATTGTATCCACACCTATGATGGAAGTAATGGCCAAAGCATATGGAGTAGAATTTAAAACTGCGCTGACCGGCTTTAAATGGATCGGTAAAATGATAAAAGATTTTCCACAATCTAATTTTATAGGTGGCGGTGAAGAAAGTTTTGGGTTTATGGTCGGTGATTTTGTCCGGGATAAAGATGCGGTCACCTCTACCCTTCTCGCTTGTGAAATAGCCACTCAAGCCAAGGCCAACGGGAGTTCTTTTTACAAGGATTTAATCGATTCCTATGTAGATTTTGGTTTTTACAAAGAGCATTTGGTTGCATTGACAAAAAAAGGGATGAGCGGCGCAGAAGAAATTAAACAGATGTTGAAAGATTTTAAGGAAAATCCTGTTGACTCGGTAGCTGGCTCCAAAGTAAAGTGGATCGAGGATTATAACACCTCAATTGCTAAAAACGTGATTTCGGGGGAAGAAGAATACATTAATCTACCAAAATCCAACGTGCTGATCTATGAAACGGAAGATGGTACCAGAGTTGCGGCAAGACCCAGCGGAACAGAACCTAAGGTAAAATTCTACATTAGCACCAACACCAAATTAGCAAGTGCTGGTGATTTTGCTACCGTAAATGCCGAATTAGACAAAAAAATGAAAACCATACTTGCCGAACTCAATTTGGGTGAATGAATTTATTCTTGATACTTTTATTCAAGCGAAAAAGTAGGCTTTTGTGCTGTAATGAAACTTTTTTTGAGTTTCATAGCATTGCTACGAGAGGAAAAAAAAAGTGAAATTAGAGTGCAAAATGATGTTTTTGTAGGTAATACAAAGTATCAAGTATAAATTCAATGGAATATTTCAAAAAAATTCTTCGCTTTGCGGGGCCCTATAGAAAATATGGGTATCTGAATATTTTTTTCAATATTCTCTATGCGCTATTCAGTGCACTATCATTTGCTGCGTTGATTCCGATGTTGGATGTACTATTTAAGCCCGAGAAAAAGGTCCTTGAGAAACCGGTTTTCTCAGGTATGTCCCATATCAAAGATTATCTTCAAGATTATATCAACTATAGGGTAACCGACTATTCTGGCGATGACGAGATGAAAGGTTTAATTCTGGTAATAGGATTGGTATTGGTCCTATTCCTACTTAAAAATCTCTTCAACTATCTGGCAATGTTCTTTATCACATTCTTGAGGAATGGAGTACTAAAGGACATCCGGAACAAGATGTATCAAAAAATAACCGACTTGCCAATTTCTTATTATTCCGAAAAAAGGAAAGGTGACGTTATTGCCCGTATTACTTCCGACGTACTGGAAATTCAACATTCTTTTCTCTCCATTTTAGAACTGATCGTAAGAGACCCGTTGACCATACTCTTCACGATATTGATCATGTTCGGTATCAGTGGTAAGCTAACTTTGTTTGTATTCATTTTTATACCTATTGCGGGTGCTATTATATCCTGGATAGGAAAATCACTCAAAAAACAATCCGATGATGTGCAAAGGGAACAAGGCCATTTCCTTTCCATTGTTGAAGAAACATTGGGCGGGCTTAGGGTAGTAAAGGCGTTTAATGCGGAATCAAAATTCTACAAAACGTTCTCCAGTTCCACAAAACGCTTTTTCGATTTTAGTAATTCGCTCCTAAACCGGCAGAACCTAGCATCGCCCACCGGGGAATTTTTGGGAATATTGGTGATTGGGGTCCTCTTGTGGTTTGGTGGTAAAATGGTGCTTATTGATAAAACGTTGGATGCTTCTTCCTTTATCGCCTATATGGGTCTGGCTTATAATATACTTACTCCTGCAAAATCGATCAGCAAAGCATCGTATCGTGTTAAAAAGGGCAATGCAGCTGCAGAAAGGGTGCTCGAAATATTGGAAACCCAAAACCCGATTTCAGAGGTTGAAAACGCATTGGAAAAAATAGATTTTCAGGACGGTATCTCTCTAAATAACATTTCATTTAAATATGAAGATGATTATGTTTTAAAGAACTTTAACCTCACTGTTCCAAAAGGGCATTCCGTGGCATTAGTAGGTCAATCCGGGAGTGGAAAAAGTACCATAGCCAATCTGGTTACGCGCTTTTATGATGTAAATGATGGGGAAATTGCAATTGACGGCACCAACATTAAACAGCTTACTAAAAAGTCATTACGAAATTTAATGGGGCTCGTGACGCAGGATTCCATTCTTTTTAACGATTCCGTAAAAAACAACATTGCCTTGGGCAAGGAAAATGCTTCCGAAGAAGAAATCATTGAAGCGGCAAAAATTGCCAATGCCCATGATTTTATCGTTGCACTGCCCTATGGGTATGACACCAATATTGGTGATAGTGGTAATAAGTTGAGCGGCGGGCAAAAGCAACGCTTGTCCATTGCTAGGGCCGTTTTAAAGAATCCACCAATAATGATCTTGGACGAAGCAACTTCGGCTTTGGATACGGAGAGCGAGCGTTTGGTACAGGATGCCCTGGAAAAAATGATGCTAAATAGAACCTCCATCGTCATTGCTCACCGACTTTCTACCATTCAGTCGGCCAATACGATTGTCGTACTCCAAAAGGGGGAGATTGTAGAACAAGGTTCACACGAAGAACTACTCTCCAAAAATGGTACCTATAAAAAACTTGTTGAGATGCAGTCCTTAGGGTAAGCAACGACTATGCACTATCTTCTTCGCAACACCAGGCTATCTGCAGGATAGGTGTTTTTAAGTGTTTCCATTTGCTGTTTGGCCCAATCTAAAAGCATGTTCTTTTGGGCGGCGGTTAAATTTGCCTCTTTATGTAACCCCAAATTCGTATATGAGGGCAGTGGCATTTCACCCTCCTCGACCATTTCAATAATTTCTTCGAATTTATGGTTTTGTATCCCGATACGTCTTTTGGTAAATTCTGAAAAATTAAGATGTTTTTTACCATCAGCTACATGATGGTCCAACCACCAAGCGACAGGTTGTACCTCGGCATACCAAGGGTATTCGGTTTTGTTCGAGTGACAATCATTGCAGGCTACTTTAAGAATATGGTTCACCTCACTAGGTATGGTATATTTTTTTGCAATAGCATATGTATTGTCATTCGATACATTTTTTTCCGGTCTAAAAAATTGGATAACAATGAGCGCAATAAATAATCCGATTACCATTTTTTTTATCATACGATGCTTTTTATATCCAACCGTCAGTTCAAGACCTCCTCTTGGACTTTAATTAAGATTTTAGACTTCCTTCTAGGAAGGTTTATTCTCACGGATACTTAAACAGATAAGGAATTAAAATTAAATAGATGAACAATCTTGTTTAATAGATTTCCGTTTTCAATAAGAGTTTAGCCTTTAAGAAATTTAATAATTAAACCTTTTCCTAACTTTAACATCAAAAGTAGGAAAGCTATAGCTATTGGACAAAGAAGAAACCCTAGTACAAGAACTTAAAGACGCAAATACCAGATCGCGTGCATTTGAGGAGTTGGTAAACGTCTATAAAAAAAGACTTTACTGGCACATTCGCCGTATTGTACTGAATCATGAGGATGCCGATGACGTATTACAAAATACTTTTATCAAGGTCTTTAAAAATATAGAAGGGTTTAATAGCAACAGCAAACTATATACCTGGATGTACCGCATTGCGACCAATGAGGCACTTTCTTTTTTAAGAAGTAAATCAAAAAAAATGGGCTTGAGCAATGGGGAGTTACAAGATAAGATGATTCAGAATTTACAGGCCGATGTCTATTTTGAAGGTGACGAAATTCAACTGCGCTTGCAGAAAGCAATTGCCACTTTACCGGAAAAGCAGAAATTAGTGTTTCAGATGAAATATTTTGAGGAATTAAAGTATGGTGAAATTTCGGAAATTCTAGAAACATCCGTAGGAGGGCTCAAAGCCTCCTACCATTTGGCCGTAAAAAAATTGGAAAGCTATTTAGTAGCGGGTTAAACCTTTTAAATTGTTGGTTGTCAAATAAAAGCAATGGAAGAAAATAAGAACAAAAACCCTTTTAAAACCCCGGAAGATTATTTTGAGGGGTTTAATGATAGGTTGTTATCGAAACTGCGGGAAGAAACCGATATTATCCCCAAGGAAGATGGTTTTACCGTTCCTGATGGTTATTTTAATGAACTGAACAAAAACATTGAAAAGCAAATCGTTTCGAAAGAGACCAAGGTGGTGCAACTTCACCCCTATCGAAAATATTATATGGTTGCAGCATCTATTGCCGCCGTTGCCTTAGTATTCTTTAGTTTAAATTGGGAAAATATAAATACCGATGATCCAACCATTGAGGATTTGTCGAATGCCGATATTGAAAATTATTTTGAAACCAATAATCTGGGGTTGAGCTCTTATGAAATTGCTGAAGTGCTTCCCGTAGATGATCTGGAAATAAGTGATATTTTGGAGTATACCTTTGATGAAGAAAATTTCGTTGAATATCTAGACGAAACAATTGACGATTTTGAAGAATTAAATCTTGAAGACTATGAATAACATAAAAAGAATAATCTTAGTTGGCCTTTTGCTGACGGTTGCCATTTCGTTCGGGCAAGGAAAACCTGATCGGGAAAAAATAAAATCGCTTAAAATCGCTTTTATTACAGAGCGATTGGATCTGTCCAGTGCGGAAGCCCAGAAATTTTGGCCCGTATATAATGCCCATGAAGAAAAATTAGAAGAATTTAGAAAAATCGAGCGGCTTGAAATTCGTGGAAAATTGAGAAATTTAGAAGCGGTTTCCGATTCAGAAGCAGACAAGCTGCTTGATCAATATTTAGCTCTTCAAGAAGAAAAAAATAAGGAACAACGGTCTTTTTCGGTAAAAATGAGGAAAATTATATCAGCAAAGAAAACAATCCTTTTAATGAAGTCCGAAGAGGATTTTAAAAGACGGTTGATAAAACAATACCGTAAAAGGAATGGTGGGGGAATGAGGTGATAATTACTTTGATAAAATGCATTAAAAAAGGGAAGCAAAATTGCTTCCCTTTTTTTTGCCAATTTTGCCCCTGTTAACACCCTTTTAAGATTGCCCCTAAAACTTTTCATTATATTTAGTCCGACTAATTAATTCAACCTGAAATGACTAAGAAATTATTCTCCTTGGTGTTCTTTTTTGCATCACTTTCCCTAATTGCACAAGAATTTAAAATGGACTTGGTCCAGGACCTAAAGCCCAGAAACATTGGTCCTGGTGGTATGAGCGGCCGCGTAACTGCAATAGATGTGGTGCACGACAATCCTGATACAATGTATGCCGGAACAGCCTCGGGTGGGCTTTGGAAATCTATTTCTGGGGGTATAACATGGGAGCCCATTTTTGAAAAGGAATTGACCTCTTCCATAGGAGCGGTAGCAGTTCAGCAAAGTAATCCCTCGGTAATTTGGGTGGGAACCGGCGAAGGCAATCCCCGAAATAGTCTTAATGGCGGTTTTGGTGTGTACCGTTCGCTAGACGCTGGAAAAACCTGGCAAGCAATGGGCCTTGAAAAGACCAGACACATCCATCGTATAAAAATAGACCCCAGTGACCCCAATACGATTTATGTGGGGGCTATTGGATCCCCATGGGGCGAACACCCGGAACGCGGAGTCTTTAAAACCACCGATGGCGGCCTTAACTGGGAAAAAATCCTTTTTGTAAATAATAAAACCGGCCTTGCCGATTTGGTGATGGACCCAACCAATCCCAATAAACTGATTGCCGCCATGTGGGAGCACAAACGCGATCCTTGGTTCTTTAAATCAGGAGGTGAAGGCAGTGGATTGTACATGACCCATGATGGCGGTGAAAACTGGAAAAAGCTCAGCGATGAAGATGGCCTTCCCAAAGGGGATCTTGGTCGTATCGGCATTGCAATCGCGCCCGGTAAACCAAATATTATTTATGCTTTGATAGAAGCTAAAAAGAATGCGCTTTACAAATCTGAAGATGGCGGCTTTAAATGGAAGAAAATAAACGACAAAAAAGACATCGGTAATCGGCCTTTCTATTATTCTGAAATCTATGTAGATCCACAAAATGAAAATCGGGTGTTCTCCATCTTCACTTATGTCAATGTGTCTGAAGACGGCGGCAAGAATTTTAAACAATTAATGCCGGCCTATCAGGTGAACAATGGGGTGCATCCCGACCACCATGCGTGGTGGATCCATCCTGAAAATGGGCAGTTCATGATCGATGGAAACGACGGCGGACTTAACATCACCAAAGATGGTGGTAAATCTTGGCGTTTTATCGGCAACCTTCCGGTAGCCCAATTTTATCATATCAGTGTTGATAATGAATACCCTTATAATGTATACGGCGGAATGCAGGATAACGGTTCTTGGCGGGGCCCGGCCTACGTTTGGCGTGCCCAGGGAATTCGCAACAGTTATTGGCAAGAAATCGCTTTTGGCGATGGGTTTGATGTGGTTCCCGACCTGGACGATTCCCGATACGGTTATGCTATGAGTCAGCAAGGATTTGTGCAGCGATACGATTGGCAAACAGGTAATAATTATATGGTGCGACCCACCCCACCGGATGCTACCACAAAACTTCGTTTTAATTGGAATGCAGCTATAGGTCAAGACCCCTTTGACAATGGCACCGTTTATTTTGGAAGCCAGTTTGTACATAAAAGTACGGACAAGGGCCTTACATGGGAGGTAATCTCACCCGACCTAACAACCAACGATCCGGAAAAGCAAAAACAAAGCGAAAGTGGTGGATTAAGCATGGACGCTACCGGAGCTGAAAACCATACAACCCTTTTGGTGATTGAACCCTCCTCAATTGAAAAAGATATGCTCTGGGTAGGTTCTGATGATGGTCGTGTTCATTATACTCAAAACGGCGGAGCTGATTGGATCGAGGTGACCAAAAACATTAAGGGCCTGCCAGCCGGAAGTTGGATCGCCCAGATAAAGGCATCTAACAAAAATAAAGGCGAAGCACTTTTAATTGCAAATGATTACCGTAGGTTTAATTATACTCCATATGCCTATCGCACTAAAAACTATGGAAAAACCTGGGAACGTATCGTAGATGATACCGACGTGCAAAGTTATACACTGAGTATTGTTGAGGATATTGAAAATCCGAACCTAATGTTCCTCGGCACCGATGACGGACTTTATATTTCCCTTAATGCGGGTGTTGATTGGCAAAAATGGACGGAGGGCTTCCCTACTGTTTCCACTAAAGATCTGGTTATTCAACCTAGGGAACATGATTTGGTCATCGGCACCTTTGGTCGGGCGGCTTGGGTGGTAGACGATATTCGGCCCCTGCGGGCCTTGGCTTCGGACAAAACGATTTTGAATAAAGAGGCCCACCTTTTTGAACCTCCAATGGCGTATCAAGCAGCGTATCAACAACCTACTGGTAGTAGATTCGGAGGCGATGCCCTTTACAATGCCGAGAACAAAAAACAAGGAGCAATGATTACTTACTATCTAAAGAAAGGCAAGGAAAAGGATGTTAAATCTGATGCTGGGTCCGAAGAAAAAGATGAGGCCTCGAAAGAAGAAAATGCCCAGAAAGATTCAGATAAAGCTGAGCGCTCAGGAGTGCAAAAGAAAGATTCTATTCAATTCGATTTTTATGATGGGGACCGGCTCATACGCACTTTAAAATACAAAACTCCTGAAAAGGCTGGTTTTCACAGAATATACTGGCAAATGGATGAAAAAGGTCCGGATAGGCCTTCCCGAAAAATCAGTAAAAACAAGAAAGAACCAGGTGGCAGGACTGTTAAACCGGGTAACTATAAGGTAAAAATGAGCTTTGGGGATGGTACTGATGAAACAATGTTAATGGTAAAATCGGACCCCAGGTTATTAGTTTCCAAGGCTGGGGATGCCGAAATTTATGCTACCGCAGCAAAGTTGGAGCAAATGACCCAAACCGCCGCCGAAGCCGTAAAACAGTTGACCGAGAGTAAGAATGTGGCCAACCGGTACTCGAAAGAATTGAAAGACCTAGATAAGAAAAAGTATAAGGACCAGATTAAAGCGTCCGGTACGATTGTAAAGCAAATAGATTCCGTTATTGCCCTATTCATAGGAAAAGAAGACAAGCGCCAAGGCATTACCAGAAATCCTGAGGTTACTGTAATGCAACGTATTGGGAATGCCTCCTACTATGTACAATCCAGGCCAGATGGTCTTACCAAAACAGAAAAAGACCTGATCCAATATGCCCAAGTCGATTTGAGCAATGCAGTAGAAAAAACCAATACCTTCTTTACGGACAAATGGAAAGCGTATCGAGAAGAAATCGAGAAGTTGGCCATTTCACCGTTTAAAGAGACAAAAACTTTTAGTATCAATAATTAAAAACAGAAGCTATTATCTATGAGAATACCAATTATCATCATTGCACTTTGCTTAACTTTTATCGGTAAAGCCCAGGAAAATGGGGAAAATAAATTAGGGTCCTGGCATATGTATTTCGGCACCAATAAAATTACCGAAAAACTGAGTATTCATACGGAGGTCCAAGCAAGGTATTATGAACAACTTAAAAATTTTAATCAGCTTTTGTTGCGTACGGGATTAAATTATCATATTAATGAAAATGCCATTGCCACTGCGGGATATGGTTATATTGTTACCGACGGTACTTTTCAAGAATTCGAAAACGAAACCAAATCTAGGGAGCATCGCATTTTTGAACAGTTTATCTTAAAAAATGGGGTAGGTAAATTTAAATTTGAACACCGCTATCGCCTTGAGCAGCGTTTTATTGATTTTGGTGACCGGAACGATACGCAGCATCGCGCCAGATATCGTCTTCAGGTTACTTTTCCCTTGACCGAGATTTTCTTCCTGAATTTCTATGACGAGATTTTCCTGAACCTTCAAAACAATGTATTTGGTCAAAATAGGTTGTACGGTGCCTTCGGTGCAAACATTACAAAGAACTTAAGTGTTCAGGCCGGTTATCTCAAAAATCATTTTCCCAACGCAAATTTCGATCGGTTACAGATAGGTGTGGTCTTTAATACCGACTTAAGGAAAAAGAATAAGGAATGAATCTTCAAAAAGTTACATTTAAGAATAAGGAAGGACAAAACCTTGTAGGTAGGCTTGAACTTCCCATAGACCAGCACCCACATAACTTTGCCATTTTCGCCCACTGTTTCACTTGCAATAAAAATCTCTCCGCAGTAAGAAATATTGGAAAAGCATTGACTTCAAATGGTTTTGGGGTGTTGCGTTTCGATTTTACGGGACTGGGGGAAAGTGACGGTGATTTTGAGGACACCAATTTTTCAGGAAATGTTGAGGACTTGATTGCGGCAGCTGATTATCTTAAGGAAAATTATAAGGCCCCTACCCTCTTGGTAGGCCATTCGCTGGGCGGTGCCGCCGTCATTTTTGCAGCGACGGATATTCCGTCGGTTAAAGCCGTGGCGACCCTTGGGGCTCCTTCAAATCCTAATCACGTGCAACATTTGCTTAAGAGTGGGCTTGAGGAAATTGAAGCTTCTGGAAAAGCTGTCGTTAATCTTAGCGGAAGGGATTTTACCATAAAAAAACAGTTTTTGGATGATCTGGAGTCAAAGTCCTTACCGGAAACGGTAAAAAACATGCGTAGGGCCCTGTTGGTTATGCATTCTCCACAAGACGATACGGTGGGCATCAAAAACGCCGAGGAGATTTATCATGCGGCCCGTCATCCGAAAAGTTTTGTTTCCTTAGATGGGGCCGATCATTTATTGATGAACAAAAGAGATTCGGTTTATGCGGGTGAGGTTATTGCTGGTTGGGCAAAACGATATGTAGAATTGCCTGAAACATCTCAATTGCGTTCATCGCATCAGGTGATTGCCAGTTTAGGGGCAGAAGATGGTTTTACCACAACCATGAAAATAGGCAATCACTATATGACCTCAGATGAGCCTACCTCATATGGAGGCAATGACTTTGGGCCGTCGCCCTATGAGCTTGTCTCGGCAGGTTTATCGGCCTGTACGGCAATGACGGTTCAGATGTACGTTCGTAGAAAAGGATGGCCGTTAGAACATATAGAGGTACATACCTCTTATGGTAAGGACCATGCCCAGGATTGTGAGGATTGTGAGCTCGATACCGCTAAAATAGATACCTTCCACCGGGAAATAAAATTGACAGGGAATCTTGACGAAAAGCAAATCCGGCGTATTTTGCAAATAGCCGACAAATGTCCCGTTCATAAAACCCTGCACAGCGAAACACAGGTAATCACAAAATTGGTCTAGCGTTGAATCCCTAATCCTACTTAGAACAGGGTTTGAGTGTAAAATTGAACGAATTGAAAAGCGAGCCTTTTGAAATTAGTATTACAGGAAATTATCATTCCCTATTGCTTCCCGAGGATGTGATTCGTCCTTTTTTAGACAAGCTTATTAAACGGGTAAGGGTCAAAGCTACTTTTGAAGGAAAAGAGCTCATTTTTCACGGAGCTATTCAACGTAGGGGAGCCAATCATTATATGATGTTCGGCAAGCGGTATCAAAAAGAATTGGGCGTATTTCCGAATGATTATTTTCAGCTGCAATTTTTTGAGGACGATTCTAAATATGGAGTAGAAATGCCTCAGGAATTAGATGCGGTTCTTTTGAGCGACCATGAAGCTTTCCAAATATTCAGTTCCTTTACCCCAGGCAAAAAACGTGGGATTATCTATTCCATTTTGAGTTACAAAAATTCACAGACACGGATTGATAAATCAATTCTGATTTGCGAAAATTTAAAAAAGGGCGTTCGTGATAATAGGGATTTACTTAAATCATTTTGATTTTGGTTTGATATGGCCTTGATTAATACTTAACTTTAGGCAGAATCTAGAAATTGATTCGACCCTTTTCATAGGCTTGCTGAAGCTTTAGAACGATATAAATAAGTTAGAGAAATTAAAAACTACATTTATGAAAACAATAAAATTAGCAGTGATGGCATTTTTGGTTAGCATGTCCTATAACTGCAAAGAGGCAAAAAAAGAATCACAAGAAGCAGCCAACGAAATTAAAGAAGAAGCAAAAGAAATGGTACAGGAAGTAACCATTGAAACCATTAAATTTAACATGGAGCCCAAAAGCGATAGCAATGTAAAGGGTGAGGTAACTTTTACCGAAGAAGATGGCAGCGTGAATATGGTTGCTATGTTATCTGGCCTCTCTGAGGGCGAACACGCTATTCATATTCATGATAAAGCCGATTGTTCTTCCGCAGATGGAAAGTCTACAGGAGGTCATTGGAATCCCACCGGAACCCCTCACGGGAAATGGGGAGCCGCTGAAGGCTACCACAAAGGGGATATCGGCAATTTTATGGCAGATGCCGAAGGTAATGCCAAGGTCGAGTTTTCTACAGAGGAATGGTGCATTGGTTGCGACGATGAAAATAAAAATATTGTCGGTAAAGGAGTTATCGTACACCAAGGAGTAGATGATTTCACCTCTCAACCTAGTGGCGCGGCCGGTGCCCGGGTAAGCTGTGCAGGTATTATACAATAATTAAATTTGCCATCATTTAACTGGCCGTAAGCCCGGTTACATTTGTTTTGTCCAAATAAATTAACGGGGCGTACAATTAATTTTATGCAGATCCGTTCTACATAATGAAAATGAAATAGTATTGGTAAAGGTGAAATCTTTTACTAGAAAAGCAATAAAAAAAACCGCCATCATGGCGGCTTTTTTTATTCCCTGCTTTTAAGAACCCAGTGAGGAATAGAATTTGAACCAGAACATTCTTTATTTCTGTAAAGTTCTTGTGCAACCCACTTGGGAGTTTTTAAAATAATTCCGGTTAAGTCCTGAGATTTCAAGATTTAGATTTTCATTAACTAAATAATAAAGGCCACTCAAATTAAAAGAGTGACCTTCATTACATTTAATAAACGTTAATAAACCTAATTCACAGCAAGTGTTTTAGTAGAAGTTTCACCTTCGGAACTAAGTCTTACGAAGTAAAGTCCAAAAGGAATGTCACCTACATTGAAATTCTGGTTAGATCTCTTTAATCTAGAGATTTTGTATTCTTTAATTACTGCACCAGAAAAGTCCAAGATTTGAACCGATACATCTTGACCAACATAATTTTCCAAATGGAGTCGAACATTGGATCCAGCCGGGTTTGGAGATATACTCCAGTCTGCACCTGAGCCTTTGGCCAAATCGCCATCACCACCGGTATATGGATCACAAACTTCCGTACCACAGGCACCTAGTGAATCGCCATGCGCTAAATGCGCTGCTACTGAAGGGGCTCCTACACAAAGTGTTTTCCCATTCTTATGACACACCTGAACCTTATTTCCGTTCTTACCACAGCTTACGTCGACTACCTCAACAGTAACGTCATCGGTTGCGACACAACCTTCGGCATCGGTAATCGTTACGGTATAGGTCGTCGTCTCTGTTGGACAAACGGTAATGGTTTCACCACTATCCCCATTACTCCATTGGTAATCATAAGGTGCCACACCGTACATCATACTAGCCGTAAGATCGGTACAAGAAGCAGGTTCATAACCATTATATACAGTAGCACATTCTCCAGCCTCTGCGATACAAACACAGTCCACGTTAAGTGTAAATTGCCCTGTAGACGTACCAAAGAAACCTACAAAACCACTGACGTATACATAATAGGTTTCACCTAATTCGCTAGCAAATGTCAAGTCGGAAGTAAATCCTGAACAACCAACACCATCATCATTGCCTGCTTCACATACCAGTTCATCACAACTGCCTGTAAAGACATCTATTTTTGTGTCAAAATCAGCAGTATCACAGGTTGATAGATTAATATCGCCGCCTGTTCCTTCTATCGTATACCAAATCCCTTGTCCTAAAGAACTACCAGAACAATCGGTTGCAGGCGCTCCTGTTGTAGAAGCAAACGTTGTATCTCCGGTAACCGAACTATCACAGCTCAAAGGAATGGCACCTTCGCAAAGATCATTTTCAGGTGGTGGGATACATTCTATACTCAAAGAGAAATCCCCAGTGGCTCCTGAAAATCCACTTACATAAATAAAGTAATTAATACCTTCCTCACCAAAGAATATTGCTTCTGATGTAAATCCTGAACATCCAGGGCCATCATCATTCCCTGTAACACAGAACAGGTCTGAATCACAATCAACGGCTTCAATAACAATGATTTTGGTATCAAAATCCGCTTGGTTACAGGTACTTGCCGTAACAAATTCTCCGGTACCTGTAAAGCTATACCATACGCCGGGAGCCGCAATACTCGTCACACAAGTTCCACTTAGATCCTGAACGGCACCAGTAGTTGTCCCTTCAACGGTTTCTCCGCAACCTACAGCAATAGCGTCCTCGCAGAAGTCATTTTCAACATCAGATGGTGGTGGTGGTGGTTCGGAATCGCAGGTCAGTGTAAGCGTAAAATCGCCTGTGCCACCGCTAAAGCCATTCACATAAACCCAATAGGTTTCCCCATTAACCGTTGTAAGACTAACTTCTGATTGCAGACCACAGGAATCATCATTTCCTCCTTCACACGCCAAAGCATCGCAAGTGCCAGAATATACATTCAGTTTGGTATCAAAGGCAGATCCGCAAAGACCAACCGTAACATCGCTACCATCACCTACGAAATTGTACCAAACACCGGCACCATCTGGTCCTGAACCACAAGCTGGTGGTATATCCCTAGCGGAAGATCCGGTAGTGGTTCCATCTACGACATCACCACATTCAATTAGTTCCGCACCAGCACAAAGATCGTTAGCTGGAGCATCTGCAAAAGGATCATATGGGTAATCGGGTGGAACACCTAGATGAACTTGGGATTCAGCAAGTGAAGCACGTCTTGGACTCAATGACATTACCACTTCCATTCTAGCTTTTTGATCTTGTGTAAACAAGTTCATACAGGCATCATCACTATAATCCATATAATTCATAAACTGATCGGGAAGGTCTCCAGGACCATCATCACAATCATTATCTGCCGGATAGGAGCAGTCATCCTCTGTATTGTTGTTCTGGCCGTTTTGTGTTGGTGTATCGGCACAAAAATCATCCGCACCACAACCTCCATCGCCACCGTTATGTCTTAAGCCAAAAAAGTGACCAGCTTCATGCGTTGTCGTTCTACCCAGGTTAAAAGGAGCTTGGGCAGATCCACCTGATCCAAAAGTAAAATCCCTTGATACGATTCCATCGGTATATGATGGACCTTCGTCGTCATCAAAACCTGGAAGGGTCGAAGAACTTGGGAATTGCGCATACCCTAGCAATCCACCTTGTAATGGAGCACACCAGATATTAAAATAAAAATCCGGGTGCCAAATTGTGGCTGGTTTTACGCTACTTTCCATGTCCGCAATGGAATAGGAAGTTTGCCCTCCGTCGTATCTATTTATCCCGTTGGTCGGGTTGCCATCCGGGTCTACCGTGGCGAGAGCAAATTCAATTTCAACATCTGCAGCAACACCTAAAAAATCTGCAGGTGTATTCGCAGCATCAGCATTCATCCTTCTGAAATCTTCGTTTAAAACATCGATTTGAGATTGGACTTGGGCATCTGAAACGGAAATAGGACCGTCTATAACATGTACCACAACTGGAATAGTGCATACAGTACCACCCACGGCAAAAACGCTACTTGCCTGCCGTAACAGGCTGTTATTGCTATTTCTCATCCATTGCTCGAACTGCTCAGTCGATTTTCGATTTGGATATTGTTCCTTAATCATAGCCTCAATAGTCGTTGCTCCGCAACGCTCATCTGTTTGGGCTATTGGCTTATGTTTTGTGTCTTGTACTTGAGCCGCTGGAGTACTAAGGATTCGAAGTGATTGATCCGCAGCCGCAGCCCGTGCAGTATTAGGTTCTGCCTTATTGACACCCTTCTGGGCTGCTAAGGCATCCGTCTTGGCCTTCATCGTATTTTTGTCCTGTGAATAGGACGTTAAAGGCAGAACAAAAATAAATGATAACAAAAATGCCTTAAAGAGAGCATTTCTTAATTTAAAATCATGTTTTGGAATTCTTGTGCGATTCACTCGCTGGGGTAGTTTTTTCATCATAATAAATAAGTTGGTTGATAAATCAGTTAAAAGTGTCAGAAACTTCTACAAATTACAAAAAAAATTAACATAAAATCTAAAATTGTTAAATTTTTTTGAAAGTATTCAAAGTGCCTTGTGGAGCTCTCTAAATTGCTGAAATCCTATTCTAAACTGTCTTAGGCGAGGCTCTTCCCTTTGAATTTTCGGTATGTCTTGGAATAGTATGGTTTAACTATTCTATGTATTCGGAATGCAGGGAGAACGGGAACGGGCCCTATTGGCATTGAAATCAAGTACGGATAAGCTTGTTATGCAAGGATTTCAACTTTTGGGGAGGGTATCCTAATTTGAACAAAATGACCAATAGCAAATTGGAAAGGTTCACCCTGACGTATGAATTAAGCTCGTATTTTCTTGCGGAAACCACTAAATCGTTTTTAATGATTTTATAAGGTACCTTCTTCTTTTTCATCCGTTCAAAGAATTCAAAATCCTCCATGAGCACTTGTTCTTCGTCAAAAGCTCCTAATTCATTGAATACTTCCTTTTTAATAAAAAGACATTGATCGCCCCCTCCGGTAAAAATGCTGTCCTTTGCGGTATAAGCGGCATTGATCCTTAACCATCTATTCTCGCTATCAAACCGATAGGAAAAAAACCCGGCATCAAATCTAGAAGTGAGTGTCTTCTTTATGTCCGACAAAAATGACCTTGGAGGACGCACATCGGCATGAAGAAAGGCTAGAATATCGCCCCTGGCAACTTTTGCAGCCTCATTCATCTGTACTGCCCTACCCTGATCCGTACATTTTAAAAATCTTATGTTCGCATATTTTGGTATTTGCCCTACTACATCAGTATTCCCACAAGATTGAGCAACAATAACTTCAAAAGACAAATCCAGTTCAATAGCAGCTAGCAAGGGCAACAACTCTTGTAGGTTCTTTTTTTCATTATGTGCCGGCACGATAATACTGATCATGTAAACAAATATCTTTAAAGGAGAAAATAGTAATATCCTATCTTTTGCACAATACCTTTGCCGTAAAGGTTTGTAATTAAATACGACCAAGTACTTATTAAATGAACCTGTACGCTACAAAGTACGAATCTTAAGTAATGTAAATGAGACTGTTTTCACTAAAAGCAGGAGTAGCTTTCGTTCTTCTCCTCTTCATAGCATATGGTATTCAAGCCCAAACCGAAAAAAGCGCAATTGTAGATTTTAATGCACTATCGGAAGAATTTTTGCAATGTGCGAAGGACAAAAAAGATACTAGAACATTTAGAGAGCAACTTTCGAATACCACGCTAAAGGCCTTGGAGGAGGGTTTAAAGACAAATAATCAAAAGTTGGCATTTTGGGTAAACATCTACAACGCCTATATTCAGGTAATCCTGCAGAAAAATCCGGAGTTATACAATGACCGTAGGGAGTTTTTTGAAAAGGACCAGATTCCCATAGCCGGAGAAATGGTTTCTTTCGGTAAAATTGAACATGGTATCATTCGTAAATCACAATGGTCTTTGGGTTTGGGGTACATTCGTAAAATGTTCCCGGATAAATTTGAACGTAGACTTAGGGTCGACAAAATGGATTACCGAGTTCACTTTGCTTTGAACTGCGGGGCAAAAGACTGCCCCCCAGTAGCTATTTACACCGCTAAGGGCCTTAACGAACAGTTTAAAAAGGGAACTGAGCTATACCTTAAAAAGACATCGGAATATAATAAAGAAACCAATACAGTTGCCGTAACATCATTATTTGATTGGTTTCGGGGGGATTTTGGTTCTAAAAATGGGATAAAAAAAATCCTTGAAGAACAGGGCATTATCCCGACAATCAAAGGAATTGACATCTCTTATAAAAACTACGACTGGACATTGGATTTGGATAATTGGATAACACTTTAAAATGCCTCCTTTATGGTAAAGTAGAAGTTACCACCTTCATTAGACAGTCCGTAATCTACCCGAATACGAACCCCGTCTCTTTTATTGATAACATAACGCAAACCGATACCTGCGGCGTTTTTAAATTTGGAAGAAAGGGTTTTGCCTAGATCAGATGCTACCGTTCCCGTAGAACCGAAAGCAGCTCCCCCGAACCTACCTTTAATAGGAAAACGATATTCTGCTGCAAAACTTAGCTCGGCATTATCTTGAAAACGTCTATTGGCCCAACCACGGGTGCGCTTTGTACCCAAATAATACAAATCGTAAAATGGAGTATTTTTACTACTACCGGCTAGAAAAAGATTGGTTGCAACGACCTGTTTCTTACCTATTTTTCTATAGTAACGACTATCCAATTGAAATTTGGAATAGTTGAAAGACGACCCTAAAAGTTTTGAAGATGCAAAGAAACTACCCTGCAAAAACACCCCTTTGGTCGGAAAGAAAATGTTGTCCCTCGTATCATAAAAAGCGACTAGGCCAATATTTGAAACGGTACCATCTTTTTTACCCACGGCATCTGACCTTTCCAAAATTCCATCTTCCTGTATTTTAAGGTTGGTGAATGCATCAAATTCATAGCCAATACCAATAGAAAAGTCAGGTTTTAGTTCTCTAAGAACTGACAATCTAAGTCGTGGAAAATCAATTTCATAGACTTCTTCATCCTCTTCATTGGAGTCTATTCCGAGACCAAAAAAGTTATAGAAGTATTTGTAAAATCCCAATTCACCAAGAACCCGCCAACGCTCCTCATCCTTATAAAACTCAAAAGGCGCATAAATTAATAGTTGGTTTTTGGTCGTATAGCTTATGCCCAATTGGGCAGATGAAGGGCGTGTATTTACCGGTTCATTTTTCAAACGAAATGTGGCAATGCCCAATCCGCCAAAACCAAGCTCTGTTTCAGGGGTGTAAAAGACTACCGGAAAAGCCGAAATTTTTAAGTTCTTTGTAGAATCCCTTACTTTTTCATGCTTTTGTGCATTGATGATCATGGGTAGTGCGCAGCAAAGGAAAATTAGTACAAGCTTTTTTTTCTCTTTCATCAAATGGAATCAAGACACCAATGTTTCGCATGTTTACCCGAAAGTTATCAGCATTTACTTAAATTAACGCTCGAGAATCGACAATCATATTCTGAATGCAAAAAATATTTGCCGCGAAAAAAGTCATTATCATCCTTTTTATTGTTTTAGGAGTGCTTTCCGGTTTTTCGTTGCCAAACCTGAAATTCTCGTTCGACTTTAGTCAATTTTTTCCTGAAGGTGATGAAGACCTGGTCTTTTATCAAGAGTTTATCAAAGATTTTGGTACCGATGATAATTTTTTGCTGGTCGCGGTTGAGCATAACCCCTCCGTTTTTGAAATGGATTTCCTAAAACGGTTCCGTCAGTTTTCCGATGAGGCCAAAAAGCTCCCCTATGTTACAGAAAATCAATCCCTAACTACGCTCTTCTATCCACTAAAAACGGGATTGGGCTATGCACGCCTACCCATTATACATATTGAGGATTCACTTAAATATGAATCTGATTGGCGAAAAATACAGGAAGACGATTTATTTGTCACTTCTTTGATTGATAAAAATGCCGGTTCATTGGTACTGGCCCTTGAAACAGAGGACAAGCTCAATTACAAGCAGAGTATCGAATTGCTAGGGGCAGTTCGCGAACAATTAAAGACCAAGGGCTTTCATACCTACCATCTTCTTGGGAGAACATTTTTTTATGAATCCCTGATCAATATGCAAAAGGCCGAGCTAGCATTCACCACAATATCGGCAACCCTATTGGTTTTTTTGATTTTATTATTGGTCTATCGGCGTATATGGGCAGTGCTAATCGCCCTTTTTTCCATTCTCCTGGCCTTGTTATTATTTTTAGGACTGCTTTCTCTTTTAGGAAAAGAACTTACCGTTCTGGCCGCATTCTACCCTATTCTACTCTTGATCGTAGGCACTTCAGACGTCGTTCACATCATGGATGACTATCTAGGAAAGCTACAGAAAGGCATAGAAAAAAACTTGGCAATGCAACAGACGATTCGGGAGGTTGGTGTTTCTACCTTACTTACCTCGGTGACTACCGCAATTGGTTTTGCCTCCTTGCTGACCTCCAAGTCCAGTAGCGTAAGTGGTTTCGGTATTGATGCGGCCATTGGCGTACTCACGGCATTCGTAACCATTATTTTTTTCACTTGTGCCCTACTCCTACTTACGAATGACAAGTACCTTCTACGAAAAAACAGATCTTCTAAAAAATGGTCTGCCTCGATGGCGGCCATTAATACCTTAACCAAAAAATACCCCAGGCCAATTTTATATGTGTGTTTGATCGTTACTGCAATTTGTATCGTTGGAATGACAAGAATAAATACAAACTACCAGATTCAAAACAGTTTTCCTAAAAACAGCCAAATTGCGAATGATTTTAAATTTTTTCAGGATAAGTATACCGGATTTAGGCCGTTGGAAATTGCTGTTACTACAAAAAGTACGTATAAGGTGACCGATTATACCATTGCCCAAGAAATTGAAAGAGTAGTGCAACAACTAAAGACAATCGAACCCATTAAGAACGTACAATCTGTAAATGCCTTTTATAAGGGCTTACACAAGGCAAATAACTTGAACAAATCAGATTTCTTTAGGCTACCGGAAGAAATAGAGACTTTTAAAAAATACCAAAAAGACATAAAGAAATTGGCCAGCCGGCAATATTCAAAATTTGTGACCCCAGATGAAACCAAAGCCAGAATACGAGCAAAAATACTTGACGTAGGCCTCGATTCAATGGCCAAGGTTTATCACCGTATTAATACCTTTATCGCCCAACAAACTAATCCTGACAAAGCTGATTTTAAGCTAACTGGTACGGGAATCCTGCTTGATAAGAATTCGTTTTATGTAAAAGACAGCTTGGTTCAAGGACTATTAATGGGTCTCTTATTAGTAGCCATACTAATGGCCCTTCTTTTTAGAAACCTAAAATTACTATTGATATCGTTACTGCCCAATATGTTGCCCTTGCTTTTTGCCGCGGCACTATTAGGGTTTCTGGGAATTCCATTAGAAGCTACCATTTCTGTTGTCTTTGCAATTGTGTTCGGTATTGCGGTAGATGATACCATTCATTTTTTGGGTCGATACAAAGTGGGCATTACTAATGGAAAAACGAAAGAAGAAGCCATAGCTATTACCTTCGAAGAAACGGGAAGGGCCCTGGTAATTACTACAATTACATTATTTCTTGGATTTTTGGTACTGTTGTTCTCTAAACATCAACCCAGTGTTACCATTGGTCTTTTAGTTAGTGTTACCCTGTTAACCGCTTTGGTGCTCGATCTGTTATTATTGCCCGTACTTATTAGAAAGTTGCTGAAATAAGCCGAGAAGGATAAAGCCTCGTTCCTTATATTCGATTAATTCTATTTAGAAAATAGGGTCATTCCTGGAATTAAGGCTCATCTACATATTTTATAGTAGTTTTGCCATTTAAAATACCCAAACCTTATGAACCCATCGGCGTCTGGCTGGATAGAAAAGTATGGCTCCCTTGTAAAAGAGCACTTAGATGCCTACGCTGATTTTAGGGATTTATACAACGGACTCAAAAAAACGGGTTTCGTATATGGCATAAATATCAAAACACCTCGTTTTGTTGATGCTCAACATATTTTATCGGAAGATGAAATAGCAAAAATCAACCTGCTTACGGCCCTATATTTCACTTTTATCTTGGAAACCAAGAAAACCGATTTTGAGGAGTTTCAAGAAGTGGCCTTCCAATTCTATAAGGATCTACAGATCTATGAAATCAGTTTTATCAACTCTATTTTTACTGAAAAGAAGACGGCCTCAAAACTTGAAAAGCTGATAGATTCTAGGGTTTACCTCGAAGATAACCTTATCAGCAAAACATTTAATAGCATAATTACCAACTCCTTACTCTTTATTGATGCGTTGCTATTAAAGCAGTATTTAAAAACCCCGAGGAATATTCATAAATATGCCCAACGCCTGGAGTATTTGTCTATTAATGTTGCGTACCACGCCCTCAGTTCTAAGGAAAAGAACAAGAAAGATGAGAAATTAGCTCAATTGTTAGAATCATCCTTGACATATATAGATGAAGAAGCCTCACATTTTGATGGTTCATATCGCGAAAAACTACTCAATAATGATGCTATCTGGGAAAATCGTTATTTTTTGGATATCGCATGCCTTACCGTTTGGGAAGATCAATCATTGGAATATCAAGAATCACAGTTTATTTATGGAATTGGTAAAGATTTAGGCTTTGATGAAAAGGCAATTGCAAGAGCTTTAGAAGAAATTACTTCGTTTTTTGCGAAAAACGCCGAAATAATCCCTTTCCTGAAAGACAAAAATCTTGCGGTACAGTTTTATGACAGCATGGCCAAAGTGGTCAATAAACTTATTCTTAGAAATAGGAAACGCTTACAAAAAGAACTCTCGGAAAGTAAGGAACTTGTATTCTTGATTTCAAAATCGGCTACTAAGGACCTAACTCCGGAAGAACGGAAAAAGGTTCAAAACCAATTGATCGACATTTTTAAAACCATTCCATCCTTAGCCATATTTATACTTCCAGGCGGAGCTGTTTTACTCCCAATTTTCATCAAATTAATTCCAAAATTACTACCTTCATCATTTGATGAAAACAGGGTCGAAAAATAGCTGGTTTTAGTTAAAAAAACTATTATAAGAAAAATCTATGGTTGTGTTTAGATTACTTTTTATCAGATAGATAGCGCCGATTACTCCAACCATAACTTAAAGTTACGTACTCGTTCTCTACTTACTATGATTTCTTGCTCGGAAAAGTGGTTTAGCTTGATTTGAAGTCTAGAATTCGTATAGGAAACGATGTCCTTAATATGGTTGACATTTACATAAAATTTTCGGCTGACACGAAAGAAAGTTTTTGGTGCCAGTTCATTTTCCAAATTTTCCAAAGTGGTTTCCAAAAGATAATTCCTGCCGTCAGAAGTGGCGGCATAGGTTCCCTTGTTCTCGCTATAAAAACATTCTACCTCATCTGCGTTTATAATTTTAAGGTGTTGCCCTACCCTGGTCGTAAACCTCTTTTTATATTCTCGTTCAACAGGATTGACCAATAGTTTTTTGATGTCTTCAAAATCCAAGGCTAATTTTTGCGGTTCGGGTTTTAAAGACCTGTATTTTTTTACTGCCGCTTCCAAATCTTCGTCGTCTATCGGCTTTAATAGATAATCGATACTATTCAATTTAAAGGCCTGCAATGCATATTCATCATAGGCAGTGGTGAAGATAATAGCGCTCTTTACTTCTATCTTTTCAAAAATCTCAAAAGAAAGTCCGTCGGAAAGCTGAATATCAAGAAAAATTAAATCAGGGTGTTCATTATCCTTAAACCAATTGATTGCCTCCTCAACGGAGTGCAACATTACAGAAACAGTCACATTTAGCTCTTCTAAGAGCCTTGAAAGTCTCCTAGCTGCTGGTTTTTCGTCCTCAATTATAATTACGTTCATATTGCAAGTTCAAGAATTCTAAAATATTTGATCGTCCTTTTCCATATATTTCTTTATCTGCCTTTCTTCCCAGGCTTTCCCAAAAAAAGGATTTGGAAAAAAAACGCTGATTGCATGAATAATAAGGGCTATTCCCCAAATGATCGGCGTTCCAAAAGTGTTCCAGTCAATCCATTTTAAAAAATCGGGATTCCCTAAAGCCTCCGGGCTCAACGTAATAAAATGCGCTCTGCCTCTTGCCAGAAACACAAAGGTACAGACAACAATGTAAACCGTTAGATGGCCATAAAACCCCTTGATATCTTTTACTCTCTTTTGCGCCCTTTCTAATGCAGACGATGGTTTCTTATTTCGTTTCATGATTTATTTTTTAATCAAAATCGGCTACTTGCTCTGATTTCATTAACCTTCGATAGCAATGCCTACACGTTTATTGATATTTTTCAGATTCTTGCCTTTCCTCATCCAAGTATTTTTGAATCTGGCGTTCTTCCCATTTTTTATTGAAGAAAGGATTGTAAGAGAATACTTTTACTCCATGAAATAGGACCCCAATTCCCCAAAATAACCATGTTGATAAAGTGCCGAAATCCCAAAAAGCTTCAAAAAACCCATCCCCACTATACATTCGACTTACTACTATGACAACGCTGACCATAATGTTTACAAACAGGTACACCATTAAATGGGTATAAAATCCTTTTAATTCACCCACCTTCTTTTTGGCTCGCTCCATTTTATTCAAATCTGAATCCCCCATTACTCCTGTCTATTTTGTTGTTCTTTGTTCATAAACTCCTTGATTTTTCGCTCTTCCCATTCCTTTCCGAAAAATATATTATATCGAAACGCTTTACGAGCATGGAACACAACACCTATGCCCCAGAAAATCCATATTAAAAAGGTGCCAAAATCCCAAAAAGCTTCATTAAAGCTTTCCCCATTGTAAAGGTTTCTAACTATCTTGTTTACAGATACAAAAGTGCAAACAACAAGGTAAACAGCCAGGTGAGCATAAAACCCTTTTAGCTCTTCAACGCGCTTCTTCGCTTTTTCTCTTTTGTCTAAATCTATACGTTTCATTAGTTCCATCGATTTTGTTGTTCTTCTTCGTTCATAAACTCCCTGATTTTTCGCTCTTCCCAATC
The DNA here is from genome assembly GCA_965238025.1 of Aggregatimonas sp. Taxonomy (GTDB): domain Bacteria; phylum Bacteroidota; class Bacteroidia; order Flavobacteriales; family Flavobacteriaceae; genus Pelagihabitans. Next base: position 3,719,517 of record OZ250162.1, read on the forward strand.
CCTTCCGAAAAAAGGATTCAAGCCAAATACTTTTACGGCCTTAAAAACCAGTCCCAATCCCCATCCAAAGGCTGCCCATAAAAACCACATATGGCTCCATGCATTTGTATAGTAGTTTAATGCCGCTAAAAATGAAATGAAAATAGCATACGACATTAAACTTGAATAAAACTTTTTCTCCATGGCGATTCGTGCTTTTGCCCTTACATATTTCGCCTCCTGTTTATTCGTCGTGTTTCCTTCCTCTAAAAAGTTCATTTGATTTCTGTTTTAAGTGGGTTGCTTTGTTTTATCAAATTTCTATAAAATAATTCCCTTTTATAAAAATTACTTCCCGAACTGTTATTTTTCTGGAATGAATCGGGCTAACCAAATACTCAATTAGAAGTTCTCATCATCCATAAACTCCCGCATCTTGCGCTCTTCCCAGTTCCTGCCATAAAAGGGATTATAACCAAAAGCCTCTAATCCATGTCCCGTAAGGCCAAACCCCCAACCTAAGGCCGGGAAAAGAGCCCAAGGAAAACTCGAAGTATTGTAGTTTATGAAAATTAAAAATGGAATGACCAAACAATAAGCAATCAGATTACGATAGAATCCCTTAATAGCTTCAACCCGTTCTTTTGCCTTTTCATAGCGCTTATCCTCAATATATAGTTGTTGTGTTTCCATAGCTGAAATTCGTTTTGTTAACATAGGCAGTTCAACACTAAACCCCGATGCCGTTTTGTTTATTCTTACTTTTCTATCGGTTAATATTTTATAACGTTGCTGTATATTGGTCAGACCCACTCCACTACTTTTTTTAACTACCTGTTTTTCCTGAAGGTTATTGCTAACAACGAGACTCGCGCCCTCTTCAAACACTTTTATATGCAATGGCCTATCTGAGGTTACCACATTATGTTTTACGGCATTCTCTAATAAGAGCTGTAATGATAACGGTATTATTTTGGCGTCAGGGTCGATGCTCCGTTCCGGTATTTCGAATACAATACTATCCTCAAACCTCATTTTTAATAGTCGCACATAGGTTCTTGCAAATTGCAATTCCTCATCTACCGTGACCAAATCTTTATTTTTTTGTTCTAAAACATACCTATAGACCTTACTTAGGGATGTTGTGAATTTTTGCGCTTGGTACGGGTCTTCTTCGATTAGACTTGTAAGTACGTTCAGACTATTGAATAAAAAGTGTGGGTCTAGCTGGTTTTTTAAAGCATCAAACTTCGCGGATGCCGTACCAGCAATGATTTTCTGTTCTTTTACCCTGTTTTCTTGACGATACTTATAATACCACACCGCATAAAAAATACCGGACACAATCAAAGTAATAACCACTGGTTGTATATAATAATCAATGGGATGAGAGGCCAAAACTCCCTGAATCGGTTCGCCATAATAACCTGAAAGAATAACGATTCGACCTACAAAAACCGCTAGGCATGTAACCACAACATTACCTAGTAAGGCAATAGATAATCTTTGGAAGGTATATAAAAAATTATCCCACTTCTTCAACAGAAATAGAAACCAAGCCATGTTGGCCATGTAGATAATCATCGTAAATACTATATTGGTAAAGAATTCCTCCCCAATATTAGCAACTATGGCATCAAACCTCCAGCTCTCTGCAAAATAATAATACACTAAAAAGCCCAAAAAGAGGAGTGTACCCAATAAAAAGGCTCTAAGAAGTTCTCTTAAAAAAATTTTCTTCGTCATTATTTGTTGCAATTTTTAAGCGTCATTTCTGCCCTGTCCTTTCCCCAGTTCGGGTGAAAATCCGTCTCCGGTTTAAAGGTATCAAAAAGTTCTAAAGAACGCTCTACATCTTTACAATACGGGGTGGTATCCTGTCCAAAATATTTGGCAGATCCCATATCCCATTCAGCTTTAGAAAAGATTACCCGAGGGTTATCCGGGGCCAATTGCACCGCCTTGGCATATAGGGCTACTATTTTTCCCGAAAGGGTCATCCCGTAGGTGGCACCATCATGGGCGACCCATGCCGTATGTATCATTGCCTGTTGCACCATAATTTCGGGGTTTTCCGGGGAAATGGTCTTGGCCAAATCAATAAACTGCTGAGCTTTTTCAAGCTGTTGGGTCAATTTTTCTTTGTCTTTTTCCCCAAAAGATGAAATCGTATTAATTTGGGCCACATAATAATATGGCAACCAATTTTCGGTTTCAGCAGTAGCAATCCGTTCAAAAAGATTGGAAGCCTCATTTGATTTGCCTTCGCCCCAAAGCTGAAAAGCCTTTTGCATTCCAGCAGCGTATTGATCCTGGGGAAAACCCAGCGCCGAGATAAAAAATACTGCAATTGCGATTGTTTTTTTCATAATAGATGGTTTTTTGATTATGCAACAAATTTGGGCGGTTATTTTCACCATATAAAAAAAGAAAAACCGAAATGTTGAATTTAACGGATGGACTGTAAATTAATGCTATAACAGCGCTTCAGGGATTAAAATATAAGGCGATTCTTATTTTTAAAGAGGAATATGCTGCGCTATATTTTTTTTCAATTAATTGTAAATCAAATAATTATGCTTACTTTTAAGAGTTATTAAAATTAGGTTTTTATTCCTCCTAAACTCCTTAAAACGCACCTCCCCCCTTTTACGTATTTAGTTCTCCACAAAATTTGGTTCCCCATCGTTGTTCTTTAGCTCTCCAGAGCGAAGCCATTTCATATTAACCCGTTCTGCCTAACGGCAGGCAATTAAACCATAGAACCAATGAAAAAGTTATTTTACACTTTGCTTTTTCTACCATTTTTGGTAGGAGCTCAAGATTATCAAGAACCCTTAGTAATTCAAAATGTAATGCTCACTGTAGCCCCTGGCCATGTCAAAGCATTTGAAGAAGGCGTAGCCGCTCACAATAAAAAATACCATACGGAAGGAGCATACGAAGCCCGGGTCTACAGTATCAACAGCGGCAAAAATGCCGGAAAGTACATGTGGAACATGGGGCCGTTACCATGGAGCGCTATGGACGATCGCCCAGCCAAAGCAGATGGGCACGACGCAGATTGGGATGCGAAAGTGGTAACCCATTTGACCAATGAGGTAGATGTAAACTATTGGAGGTTCCATCCCGATATATCTGATTTTTCAACAGATTTTACCCTTAAGAACCTCTCTGTCTTTATGGTAGACGTGAAACCCAACCAGTTTATGGACTTTATGAACAAAGTTGTCAAGAAGGTTGATAAGCTCTACTCTGAAAAAATGCCAGAGCAACGACGTGGGGCGTATACCAATGAACTCAGCAATATGGACGGACTTGATTTTGCTTGGGTAGACTTCTTTGATTCTATGTCATGGATGGGGAAGGAAGATAAATTCCCGCAATATTTTGAAGAAGTACATGGCGAAGGAAGTTTTAAAACCTTCCTTGCCGATGTTGAAGCGACTACCAACGGTCAAAGAACGGAGCTATGGAGTTATAGGGATGATCTAGGTGGAGCTCCTGCGGAAATAAAAGCAGCATCCAGGCAATGATATAATAAGTACAAACCATTTTCATAAACTGACCAATGTTAGCAAAGCCCAGAAAAATTTCTGGGTTTTGTTTTTGCAATATTTTGTCTCATTCAAAATTCGCTAATTTTACCCCATGGTCAGAAACATCCAATTACGGGTAAGCTTAAAGGAAGAAGGGCAACTTGGGGGTCTTAAAGCTAAAACGGCCAAGTATCTAGCTGTTTCGGAGGATGAAATCCAAATTAAGGTCCAACGTAAGTCCATCGATGCCCGTAAACCACGTATCTACTTCAATTATAAATTGGAAGTCTACATCAATGAACCGATGCCCGTTTCGGTGGATTATGTATTCGATTACAAAGATGTTTCCAAAGCAAAACCAGTTCATATTATTGGTTTTGGTCCTGCGGGAATGTGGGCAGCACTTCGGTGTTTAGAACTTGGATATAAGCCCATTGTCTTAGAACGTGGAAAAAATGTACAGGAAAGACGTCGTGATTTAAAGGCTATAAATCAAGACCGCGTTGTAAACGAGAATAGTAATTACTGTTTTGGTGAGGGTGGTGCCGGCACTTATTCCGATGGAAAGTTGTATACCAGAAGTTTAAAACGAGGAAATGTCCGGCGCATATTCGAAAGTTTGGTCCACCATGGAGCTACAGAAGAAATTTTAGTAGATGCCCATCCCCATATCGGCACGAACAAACTACCAAAAATCGTTCAAAACATAAGGGAGACCATTATAAAGTTTGGTGGTGAAGTTCATTTTAATACTAAAGTAATAGATTTTATAATTACGGATAACAAATTGACTTCCATTGTATTAGAAAATAACAAAAACCTTAAAACTAATCGCGCTATTTTAGCAACCGGACATTCGGCCCGCGATATTTTTTATCTTCTTCAAAAAAAGAACATTACTCTAAAAGCAAAATCATTCGCGATGGGCGTTCGGGTGGAGCATCCGCAGCATATCATCGATTCCATTCAATATCATTGCCAAGGGAAACGTGATGAACTACTTCCAGCAGCAGCCTATAGTTTGGTTCATCAGGCAAAGAATCGCGGGGTATATTCTTTTTGTATGTGCCCTGGCGGATTCATAGTACCTGCCGCAACAGCACCCGGTGAGGTGGTCGTAAACGGAATGTCCCCATCTAAAAGAAATAACCCGTACGCCAATTCGGGAATTGTTGTTGAAATCGATGCAGATAAGGATTTATTCAAGTACGAAAAATTCGGCGAACTGAGGGGGTTGGAATATCAAAAAGATCTAGAGCGTTTGGCATTTACTTCCGGTGGAAGAAGCCAAACGGCACCCGCACAACGTTTGACCGACTTTGTAGAAGGCAAATTATCGGAAGATCTCAACCCTACCTCCTACCAACCGGGATTAAAATCGGCACCCTTACACTCGCTACTTCCCAAATTGATCGGCGGTCGATTAAGATCGGGATTTGCTGAATTCGGAAAAAAAATGAAGGGTTACTATACTGCTCAGGCCAACATTGTTGGGGTTGAATCAAGAACTTCATCACCGGTGAACATCCCTCGGAATGAACAACTGGAGCATCCCGAGATCAAAGGGTTGTTTCCCTGCGGTGAAGGTGGCGGATATGCAGGAGGTATTGTTTCGGCCGCTATGGACGGGGAACGTTGCGCAGAAGCCGCTGTTACAGGACTGTAGCATTTATAAATTGTACTATCAAGACATAAACATTGAACTTTTCCCTCTTATTTCCTATTTCATAGCCCATACTTCAAATAACCGTATCTTCGCGCCTTATCAAACCACATGACATTTAAAGAATTAGGGCTTGTAGCGCCCATTTTAAAAGCACTTCAAGACGAAGGCTATACCCATCCCACTCCAATACAAGAACAGGCAATTCCGATACTTTTAAAAGGCAAGGATCTTTTAGGTGTTGCCCAAACTGGGACAGGAAAAACGGCCGCCTTTGGTATCCCGATCCTTAACCATTTATATAAACAGAACAATCAAGGTCGGAGGAAAGTTAAGGCCCTGGTCGTTACCCCTACTCGAGAGTTGGCCATTCAAATCGGAGAAAGTTTCACCGCATACGGAAAATACACGGGACTCAGAAATACGGTCATCTTTGGCGGCGTAAAACAAGGGAAACAGGTAAACGCCCTAAGGAATGGGGTGGATATCTTGGTTGCAACACCTGGTCGTTTGTTAGATTTAATGGGCCAAGGGTTCATTACCTTCAAAGATTTGGAATTTGTGGTGCTGGACGAAGCGGATCAAATGTTGGATATGGGCTTTATTCACGACATCAAAAAAATAATAGCAAAACTACCTCCGAGAAGACAATCCCTTTTCTTTTCGGCCACCATGCCCAAAACCATTGTAGAACTGTCCCGAAAAATGCTAGGTGATTTTGAACGGGTGACCATCAAACCGGAACAGGCTACGGCGGAGCGGGTGGAGCAAGGTGTCTATTTCGTGAGTAAAGGGAATAAACCCAAATTGTTGATTCATCTGCTACAAGGAAGACCTGATGACTCCGTCCTGGTATTTTCTCGTACAAAGCATGGGGCTAACAAAATAGTGAAGAAATTGGCCCAGGCCGATATTAAATCGGCCGCCATTCATGGGAATAAATCGCAAACCGCTAGGCAAAAAGCCCTAGGCAGCTTTAAAGACGGGGAATTAAAAGTCTTGGTCGCCACCGATATTGCCGCAAGGGGTATTGATGTGGAAGAGCTAGCCTTGGTCATCAATTACGATTTGCCCAATGTTTCAGAAACTTACGTGCATCGTATTGGCCGAACGGGACGGGCGAATGCCAGTGGTATTGCCCTTTCATTCTGTATGGCAGAGGAACGACCTTATTTAAGGGATATAGAGAAGTTGATCAAACAAGCTGTGCCAAGGATGGGCGAGCATCCCTTTATAGAAGATGCCCAAGAGGAACAACCTGCTGTTAAAAGGCCAGCGCAAAGGAATAGAAATAACAATCGCTCCCGAAATAACAATCAAAATAGGAATCGGAATCGCAATAGGAATCGGAATAGAAAGAGTGGTAGTGGTTCAAGTTCAAGGGACTAGACATCTCATCTTGTCCTAAACATCGCGATAAAAGGTCAATCCGTTTTGAAAGGGGTCATAAAATGCAAATTCCTTGGTTCCCCAAGCCGTTTCGCGCAGGAGGGTATGAGAATGAAAAACATCTTTTTCGGAAAATTCCTCATACAGTTCATCAATATTCTGGGTAACAATTCTGAGCATAGGCCTATTTACTTTCAACTCCCACTCTTTTGAATCATGCCATTGAAGATGAATTTCTATTCCATCCCTTAAAATCCCTGCATAAGTGGGTTTCTTTGAATCATCTGCAAAACCAATTTTAAAACCCAATCGATTTACATAAAAATCCAGTGCTTCTATTACATCCTTTACAGGAAGCACGGGATGTATTTGATGTAGATATCCTTTTTCTGACATGCCGTAAAATTAGCTGTTTATGCTTAAATTGTCAAAGCTTAAAGACAAACGCTATGTTCACCCCAAATCATTATAAGAATGAGGATATTCTAGAAATCAAGGATTTCTTAAAAAACAATAGTTTTGGAATTTTGGTCAACCAAGTTGAGGGAAAACCATGGGCGACCCATATTCCCTTGGAATTGGATGTTGATTTAGATGGAAATGACATTTTAGTGGGCCATATTGCCAAGGCCAACCCTCAATGGAAATATTTTCAAACGAGCGAGCAAGTGCTCTGTATCTTTAATGGACCACATAGTTACGTTTCTTCTTCATGGTATAAGGAGGAGGAAGTACCTACCTGGAACTATGTTGCCGTTCATGTTTACGGTACTATAAAAATCTTGGATGAAGATGCCGTATTGGCCTCGTTGCATAAACTGGTGGACAAGTATGAAAAAGAGTCCAAGGAACCGGTTTCAATCAATGACCTCTCTTCTAAGACCACGCGTCAAATAAAAGGCATTGTTGGGTTTGAAATAAAAATAGCCGATATTCAAGCTACTTTTAAGCTCTCGCAAGGCAGGGAGCATGACCACCCAAAAATTATATCGGAATTAGAGGAACTTTCAAATTCGGGAAGCAAAGCGGTCGCCAAATGCATGAGAAACATGAATTAGATTCCAAAAAACCAAGCACTAATATGAAAACGAGAAGAACATTTATAAAACAAGCGACCCTTGGGGCGGCTGCGATAACTTTACCAACGGTAGCAGGTGTTGCCAAATCTCTAACAAAAATCGAGGACATGACAAACGAACCAAAAATATCCTTGGCGCAATGGTCTTTGCATAGAGCACTAACAAATGGTAAAATGGATCCCATAAATTTTGCCCGTAGCGCGAAAAACGACTTTGGTATTTCTGCCATAGAATACGTGAATCAGTTCTATGAGGATAAGGCTACCGACGAGAAATTTTGGATGGAAATGGAGCAAAGGGCCTCAGATTTAGGTGTCCAAAGCTTGATTATGATGGTAGATGAAAAGGAAAAGCTTGGGGACAGCGATTCGGTTAGGCGAAAAAATGCCATAGAAGATCATTACAAATGGGTTAATGCCGCAAAACTATTAGGGTGTCATTCCGTTCGGGTAAATGCATTCGGGGATGGCGAGCCAGAGGCACTAAAAACCGCTTTGATAGATGGGTTAGGGCGTTTAACAGCGTATGCAGCAAAAGAAAATGTGTATGTGATTCTTGAAAACCATGGCCTACATACCTCTAATGCAGCCTATATGGTTGAAATTATCAAAGAAGTGAATAATCCATTTTTAGGAACCTTACCCGATTTCGGCAACTGGTGTACCAGCGCCGAATGGGGTGGAACCGCCGAGCGTCAAAATTGTGATATCGTTTATGACCCTACAAAAGGGCTCGCTGAATTTTTGCCCTATGCCAAAGGGGTAAGTGCAAAATCATATGAATTTGACATCAGCGGAAATGATACCGTAATAGACTACCCCAAACTACTTCAAATTGTAAAGGACTCTAGTTTTGACGGATATATCGGTATTGAATATGAAGGAGAAGGCAAAAGCGAACCCAATGGTATCAAGGCCACAAAAGCATTAATCGAGAAAGTTTGGATGGGGCTGGATTAAACAATTCAACTATTAAAAAATAGGCATGACTGCATTTGAAATAGCATTTTTAGACCACGTCGCCATTCATGCGAAAAACCTGGAGGTTTCTGCGAATTGGTATGGTAAGGTTTTGGGGCTACGAAAATATCAGTTGCCAAAATGGGGAAGATCTCCCGTCTTTTTGTTATCGGGAAAAAGTGGAATTGCCCTATTTCAGGCCAATACCGACGATCCAGAAGTACCGAAAAATTCTGATAACGTTAAAATAGATCATTTCGCCTTTAACGTAACCAAGGAAAATTTTGAAAAAGCAAAGGAAAGGTATCGTGAGCTGGGGCTGAAATATATATTGAAAGACCATCATTATTTCCAATCAATCTACACTGAAGATCCCGATGGTCATACCGTAGAGCTAACTACAATAATGGTCGATCCGGAAAAATTTTATGTCTAGAACGTCCGATTATTATATTGACAAACGTCATACAGATATCGTATCAAAAAAATAGTTACCTAAAAATTATCGGCATGCAATACTTCACGAAAGACTTTTTGGATTTTTTTAAAGAATTAAGTGCAAACAACCACAAAGATTGGTTTCATGAAAACAAAAAACGATATGTGCGCTCTATCAAGGATCCATTTCTAAAATTTCTCCAGGACCTATTCGATGAAATTCGAAAACATGATTCTAAATTCAAAGTTGAAGCAAAAGATTGTATTGCACGGATAAACAGAGATATACGATTTTCCAAAGACAAGACACCTTACAACGTTCATTACACAGGTTTTGCATCACGAGGCGGTAAAAAAAACAAAGATATTCCTGGTATTTTCCTTCGTTTTGGACCTGAAGAAACCGGCATCATGGGTGGTTGTTATATGCCACCAAAAGAACAATTATATGGTATTCGGAAAACAATAAGTTCGGATATTCCCAAGTTCAGAAAACTGATTCAGGAAAAGGAGTTTGTTGCTAAGTTCGGCAGTATAGTAGGTGATGAACATAAACGTATTCCTCCTGAATTTAAGGAAGCGCATGAAAAGGAGCCCTTAATAGCCAAAAAACAACTTTACTATGTTGCCCAAAGGGAAGCTGAACTTGTACTAAGCGAAAACCTGATTGAAGAAATCATGTCGTACTGGCATACGGCAAGGCCCATAAACGAATATTTTACCAAAGCAATACGATGAACAGCGAACTCATTCAACTTATACACATTATTCAGTATCGATTGGACAAAAGCATTCGAAATGCCTCGAATGAATATTTTGACTTTAAGGCAGGTAGGGAGTCTCGATCTCCGTCTGAAATTCTATCGCACTTGATTGATGTGAGCAACTATGGTCTCAGCATATTGAAAGCAACAAAACCATCCGATACAGAAGGTTCAGTTCTGGAAAAAATAGATGGAAATTTCGCAGCAATGAAATCATATTTGGCCCATAACACGATCGAAGCGGAAACGAGCAGGAAATTAATCAACGGGCCCTTAAGTGATACCCTAACCCATATTGGGCAGTTGGCCCTTTTACGAAGGCTTGAAGGTAACCCCATTACATGGGAAAATTATACAAATGCTAATACTTGAAAACTATGGCTTATGATGAATTTTTGGCCGACAGGGCTAGGCAAATATTAAAAGAGAAATCCGTTGTCGCCGAAGAAAAGAAAATGATGGGCGGTTTATGTTTTATGGTCGATGACAAGATGTGTTTTGGCATGCACATCGATAAAAAAACCAACGCTTCCTTTTTAATGGCCCGTGTCGGACTTGACCAATATGCAAGTGCCTTGGCGAAGCCTCATTGCTCAGTAATGAACTTTACAGGCAGAGTTATGAAAGGCTATGTTTTTATCACCGAAGAAGGTATCGATGCCGACAAAGACCTAGAAAGCTGGATACAAATGTGTCTGGATTTTAATCCACTTGCGAAAAGCAGTAAAAAGAGGGCCAAAAAATAAATAGCGGGTGCTGCGCATTGTTCGTTTAAAAATTAACTTTTCTATATCCTTAAAAATGAGTATCTTATGATTGTACATCATTAAAATACTTCATTATGGCCACTATAAAATCATTGAACAAATGGGCCAATGCCCATACGTATTACCCATTGGATTTATTGCGAGTAGCCCTAGGTGTATTTCTTTTTATAAAAGGGGTGGATTTTATGTCGAATCAAGCCCAGATGAATGAAATATTCAAACCATTTCAAAACATACCGGGCGGGATGTTGGTACTACATTACATCGTTCCAGCACATTTTTTGGGTGGATTTTTAATTGTAGTGGGTTTACTTACCCGTTGGGCGGTATTGGCACAGTTGCCCATTTTAATTGGTGCCCTACTCGCTAATTTTCTTGGTGAAATGAACAGTACCAATCTAATTCTTGCTTCAATCACCTTATTAGTATGTCTTTTCTTCTTGTTTTACGGCTCAGGAAAGCATTCTATGGACTATTATTTGAAGATGCAGAAATAGAAAGCCTAGGTAATTGATCCTAGAGGTATCTTATTAAGGAAAAAATGCTTTAAGCCTCCAAAGCCCTTTTCACGATCACCTTTGCCAAATGCGCCCGGTATTGTTCATCGGCAAAATGGTCACTCATCAAATCGTCTATTCCATCAACTGCATGTTTTGCAGCATCGGAATTGCCCGAATAGGCATTTTCAACCGCTGTGGCCCGATATGGCGTACCCGATACACCTGTAACCCCTACTTTTGCAGAACTCCCGTCTTTAACCACTGCTACTCCAACTACGGCAAAGCGCGAGGCTGACTGAAAGAATTTTTGATAATTGCCATTGGCAACTTTTGGAAAACGAATTGCAGTAATGATTTCATCTTCTGCCAAGGCCGTCCAGAAAAGTCCTAAAAAGAAATCGGTGGCAGCGATAGTCCTGCTTCCATTTTTTCCTTCTACTTCAATTTTTGCGTCACAGGCCAATACTACCGCAGGATAATCTGCAGCGGGATCGGCATGTGCCAGACTGCCTCCGATCGTTCCCCGATTGCGAACCTGTATGTCCCCAATTTGCTTCGCGGTTTGCGCCAAAATGTTTAATTGCGAATTCACTAAGTCCGAGGTCACAATAGCAGCATGGGTGCAGTTCGCGCCTATTACAATTTCATCACCATCCTCAGTAATGGCATTCATTCCCGAAATGCCGCTGATATCAATGAGTACATCCGGGCGACTTAAACGTAATTTCATCGCGGGAATCAAACTATGCCCACCGGATAAAATCTTTGCCTCATCACCATATTTATCAAGTAAACTGATGGCCTCACTTACGGAAGATGCCTTTATATAATCAAATTTTGCTGGTATCATTTTTAATGTTGTTTATTTAAACCTTTATGTTCCTAATGACTATTCTAGATTCTTTGCCCGTACTTCTTTTCAAAAGAGACAAGAAGCAAGAGGCAAGATTTAAGACTAGGGGCTCAACCCAGTTTGAAAGCCTGAAATCATTCGTTGTAATTGCCGTATTTTATTTTCCAATACATCAAATTTTTCTAGGCCTACATATTTTTGACGATGGGCAACAATCAATTGAGTTTCCCATTCAAATGCAGAACCTAAGCTATCCTCCAGGTATTTATTAAAATGCCTATCCGTTGATTTACTTGTACCTTCGGAAATATTCGAAGGAATGGAAACAGCGCAACGAATTAGTTGGGACGTCAAATTGAATTGCTCAAAGTCCGGGAACTCTCTAATTATTCCATATGTCTCATCAACTATATGCATTCCTTCCTCACATATTTTAAGTTTCTTAAAGTTATGCCTACCCATCCGTGGTTTATTTTTTTGTCTTACGTCTTGATTCTTACATCCTAAGTCTAGTTTTGCATTGCTTTCCAAACACGTCGTGGCGTAACCGGCATTTGAATATCGGTGACTCCCATATGTGACAAGGCATCTACAACAGCATTTACTACTGCCGGGGTTGAGCCGATGGCCCCGGCCTCCCCTGCCCCTTTTACTCCAAGCGGATTATGAGGACAAGGTGTGGTGGTTCTATCGGTTTCAATCATTGGAATATCATCGGCTCTAGGCATCGCATAATCCATATAAGACCCGCTTAGCATCTGACCTTCACCATCGTAAATTACTTCTTCCAATAAGGCCTGACCTATACCCTGCACCACGCCTCCATGAATTTGCCCATCAACGATCATCGGGTTCATTACATTACCAACATCATCACATGCAACAAAACGTTGTAAGTCTACTTTACCCGTATCTGAACAAACCTCAACTACTGCGATATGCGTTCCGAACGGGTACGTGAAATTTGTTGGGTCATAGAAACTTGAGAAATCCAGTCCAGGTTCAACGCCTTCCGGATAATCGTGTGGTACATAGGCCGTCAATGAAACATCTCCGAACGAAATGGATTTGTCGGTTCCTTTTACGGTCCACTTGCCTTCAGCGTATTCCAAATCCTCTTCAGCCGCTTCCAACTTATGGGCAGCTATCTTAGCGCCCTTTTCCAATACTTTTTCTATACTTTTTATAATTGCACTTCCACCAACCGCTAAACTTCGCGAACCGTATGTTCCCATTCCAAAGGCAACTTGATCCGTATCACCATGTACGATATCTACGTCATCCATGGGAACTCCTAATTTATCTGCTACAAATTGAGCGAAGACCGTTTCATGTCCTTGTCCGTGGGAGTGTGCTCCTGTAAATACAGATACTTTTCCTGTAGGTTGTACACGAACGTGGCCCACTTCGTACAGTCCTGCACGTGCTCCTAAGGAGCCTACCACGGCTGAAGGTGCTATTCCACACCCTTCTATATACGTTGAAATTCCAACGCCCAATAATTTTCCATTTTTACGAGCTTCTTCCTGTTCTTTCCTAAAATCTTCATAGCCCAACATTTCAAGCCCCCTTTTGAGTACCCCTTCGTAGTTACCACTATCATATTGTAACGCCACTTGCGTCTGATACCCAGGTTCCGATGTTCCGTTGAAAGGTGGGATGAAGTTTTTAAAACGTATTGCTGCAGGGTCTATGTTCATTTCCTTGGCGGCTTTTGAAATGATGCGCTCCAAAAGATAGGTAGCTTCCGGTCTTCCAGCACCACGATAGGCATCAACGGCTACCGTATGCGTAAATGGCGCAACCACATTCAAATGTATTAACGGAGTGGTATACACTCCCTGAAAAAGTGTTCCATGTAAATAGGTCGGAACGGCCGGTGCGAACGTAGAAAGATAGGCTCCCATAGCACAGTACTCATCCGTTAGGTGCGCGACAATTTTTCCATCGGCATCAAAACCCATTTTTGAATGAACAATATGGTCACGACCATGGGCATCGGTCAAAAAGGCTTCTGTTCTATCCGATGTCCATTTTATGGGTCTTCCAATCTCCTTAGACGCCCAGGTCAATAAGGCTTCTTCGGTATAGTGATATATTTTACTTCCGAATCCGCCACCGACATCATACGACAACACCCGCACTTTATGCTCGGGGATTCCCAAAACAAAGGCGCAGAGCAATAACCGGATCAAATGCGGATTCTGTGTACTTGTATACAAGGTCCATTTGTCTGCATTTACATCATAATCGGCGATATAGCTTCTAGGTTCTATAGCATTGGGTGCTACGCGATGGTTCTTGTATGTCATTTCAGTTACATGATGCGCACTGGCCAAAGCTGCTTCCACTTCGGCACGGTCGTTTCCGATACACCAATCAAAGGCGGCATTGTCATCCCACTGGTCATGCACTTTCGGCGCACCGGATTCCATTGCCTTTTTAGGACAGGTAACGGCGGGTAGTGCTTCGTACTTTACATTGACCAACTCGGCGGCATCGCGTGCCAACTCCAAAGTTTCAGCAATTACAATGGCAACCGCTTCACCAACATGTAATATTTTGTCTTTGGCCAAAAGTGGATGTAAGGGTTCTCGCATCGTCTCGCCATTTTTGAAATCCACCTGCCATCCGCAGGGGACGCCGAATGCTCCGCAGGCATCACTTCCCGTATATATGGCAACCACACCTTCAGCTTTCTTCGCTTCGGATATATCTACGCTTAAGATTTTTGCATGGGCATATGGGCTGCGTACAAAAGCCGAATGGGTCATTCCCATCAACTTGATATCATCGGTATATTTTCCAGCGCCTTTGAGAAACCTGTTGTCTTCCCTTCTCTTTATCGATTTTCCTATATAAGTTTCCATAGCTTATGCATTTATTTTTTCAGCGGCATGCTGTATCGATTTGACAATATTGTGATAGCCCGTGCATCTGCAGAAGTTGCCCTCGAGCCCGTGCCTGATTTCCTCTTCGGACGGATTCGGGTTATTCTTAAGGATATCCGCAGCGGTCATTACCATTCCTGGCGTACAGAATCCGCATTGCAATCCGTGATTGTCTTTAAAGGCCTCCTGAATAGGATGCATTTCGTTTCCGTTGGCCATACCTTCAATAGTCGTAATTTCACAACCATCTACTTGAACTGCCAAAAGTGTGCACGCCTTTGCGGCGGCGCCATCTACATGAACGGTGCATGCACCGCATCCGCTGGTATCACAGCCAATATGTGTGCCGGTAAGGTTCAACGTTTCCCGTAAATATTGGGCCAGACTGATACGTGGCTCGATATCATGGTCATATGTCTTACCATTAATCTTTACTGAAATTTGCATGTGTACTAAGATTTAAAGTGTTCTTAAAGAATTCGTATTTAGAAGGGACAAGCATCCTAAACTGTCGTTTCGATTGCCCAGAATGGTCGGGAGAGAATCTGGGGACACGCATCTCTCCCGAAACTTCGGGACTCTCGATGTGACAGAAGAATTTTGATTTGACTTTCCAAACTTTTCTGGTCTATCAAGATAAAAAGAAGTGTTGGTTTTTTACAATTATTTTGAGAATAATTTTAACTATCTCTCAATTAATTGGGAATTTATTTAGCTACTTCGTAATCAAAAGTTAATAAAGCTGTCTTTTAAGCAAACTTCGTTTTCTTCGGAGTTGTTGCAAAACACGTTTCAAGCTTTCCAGATTATGTGCCGATGCCAAGGCATCTATATAAGGTAAAGCCGTTTTCATACCAACAGCCTCAGGAGAAAAATCTGGGCTCCCAGCCAAGGGGTTTAACCAAATTACTTTCTTCGATTTTTTATAGATTGTTTTCATGGCTTCTTTCAAAAGTTCGGGTTCGCCGGTATCCCAGCCATCAGATAAAATCAAAACGATTGTTTTCTTATCCAACATGCCATGCCCATATTCTTGCACGAAGTCCTTTAAACAAGAGCCAATCGTTGTTCCCCCTGACCAATGCGGAACGCGTTCGGAAATTATTTGGAATGCCTTATCAAACTCATTATTGTCTAATATTTCACTAACCTTATGCAGAGCGGTACTAAAGACAAGGGTTTCTATTTTATCATACGCATTTTGGAAGGCATAAATAAGATGAATGAAAAAACGACTATATAAATCCATCGAGCGGCTGACATCGCAAAGCAGTACTAATTTCAATTTCTGATCTTTCTTTTCGGAGAAGATGAGTTGCTGAATTTCACCCGCCGTACGCATGTTTTGGCGAATGGTTTGTTTTAGGTCGAGCTGGTGGTGTCTTTTTGATTTTTTCCGGAGACGACTCTTCCGATGCGCTAGTTTGCGTGCCATTTTTTGTAGTAGGCGCATCATTAGTCGCATCTCGTCCTCGCTTAGGTCTAGAAAGTCTTTTTTGGTAAGGACATCCAAATCACTGAAGGTGGCTATTTCCTTCTCCTCATCGGTTGGGTTTAGATTCAACCAATCCTTCAAAGCTTCAAACTGTACCCCTTTAGTTTTCTTTTCGGGTTGCGGTTTTTTCTCGGGAAGTTCTTTAACCTTAGCGTCCGTTGCTTTTTTTAGTTGTTCCTTGAATTCATGGTAGTATTCGTCAAAATAGTTCCAATGGAACTCACTTTTAGATAGGACGGCCTTCAGAGCCTCCCGGAAGTAGATCTCAGAATGGATGGGTAGAAATGAAATGCCTTTCAGGGCGTCAGTTTCCTCTGTTGGACTTACCGGGAAACCTTTATTTCTAAGGAAACGACATAGAAGAACTATATTTCCAGAAATTGAAGTTTGATATTTTATTAGTGATTCCTCCATTTTTTTAATTCCCCATAACAGACATCACCCTATCCTGGAAGTTACTCCTGTACGTTCCAATAAGTCTGAAAGTGCATCTTGAGTATGTCGAATATCCTGCCAATCCTTTAAAACCACGCCTAACGTATCTTCAACTATTTGTTTATCTAAATGTTTTAAGTGCATGCTAACCAATGCCCTAGCCCAATCGATAGTTTCGGAAATTCCGGGGGTTTTCTCAAGCTTCAATTCCCGAAGTTCTTTCATAAAAGCACAGATTTGCGCTCCTAACTTTTGGTCTATTTCAGGTACTTTGGATTTCACAATGGCCAATTCTTTTTCAAAAGTCGGGTAGTCGATCCATAGGTATAAACATCTTCTTCGCAGTGCCTCGGAGAGTTCCCTGGTTCGATTTCCAGTAAGAATGATTTGAGGTTTATTGGTTGCTTTGATTGTTCCGATTTCTGGAATTGTCACCTGCCAATCGGAAAGCACTTCCAATAAAAAACTTTCAAATTCTTCATCTGCCCTATCGATTTCATCAATCAACAGAACAGTTTTTTCATCATGCGTAATCGCATTCAATACAGGTCGTTTTAAAAGAAACTTATCAGAAAAAATAGTCTCTTCCAGCGCTTGAATATCTTGTCCCCTGCTTTCCTGCATCTTTAGGTAAAGTAATTGATGCTGGTAATTCCATTCGTATAGCGCATGCGTACTGTCTAGGCCCTCATAACATTGCAACCGTATTAAATCAGTTTTAATCGCTTTTGCCATCACTTTGGCAATCTCTGTCTTTCCCACTCCCGCCGGACCTTCGACCAAAAGTGGTTTCTCTAATTTCATTGCCAAAAACACCGACATTGCAATGGCTCCATCATCAATATAGCCTTGCTCTCGGAGCATTCTTTTGATTTGGGAAAGTTCCTGACCCCCATTATGCAGGCTTGCGTTCTTCATAAAGTATAGATTAGTCCTAAAGGATTAAGATACCTAAAATAGGTTGTTGTGACAAGTTTTGTATTCTAAATTGGTATATTTCCCATGAATACGATTCGCTATAAATTTTAGTACATGAGTTGGATTAAAACAATAGATTTTGAGAAAGCCGAAGGCAAACTAAAACGTCTTTACCATAGGGTAAAAGGACCTGATAATAATGTGGATAATGTTTTGAAGATACATAGCCTTCGCCCACATACGCTTGAGGGACACATGGTTTTATATAAAGCTGTATTACACCATTCGGGAAATACCTTGCCCAAATGGTATCTGGAAGCTTTAGGATGCTATGTAAGCCATATGAACAACTGCCACTATTGTTTGGAGCACCATTTTGCCGGATTACAACGACTTTTAAATGATGATGTCAAAGCAAAACAGTTTTTGGAAGCTGTCAAGAACGATACCTTAGACTCTTTCTTTGATGCCAAGTTTGCTGGAGGCACTTCATACGCCAAGAAACTGACCTTAAATGTACAAGCTGTTGTAGAAGAAGATTTTAACAATCTAAAAGACGCTGGATTCTCTGAGGGCGAGATATTGGAAATAAATCAAGTTGTGAGTTATTTCAATTATGTAAACCGAAGTGTAGTTGGCTTAGGAGCAAGCACGCGGGGCGATATTTTAGGCCTCTCCCCTAACCAAAATGATGATCCTGATAATTGGGGGCATGCTTAATAAGAGCTTTTTAGAACAGCATAGGGAATAAAAAAACCGCCCTATTAAAGGCGGTTTTTAAACTGTTATGATAAGGTTCGTTTATTTTACGATTATCTGTTTGCTATCCGACCATGCATCACCATCCACCTTAATGATATAGTTTCCTGTGGCAAGGCTACCTAGTTGGTAATACAACTTTACCTTTCCTTGTTCGACATCAAAAGTTTGTGTTGGGCCTATTTTCCTTCCATTAAAATTATATAGACTAACACGAACCGTTTCTTTTCGCGAAACCAATTCTGGTATCTTACCACTTAATTCATTATCCATTAAGGACCCATCACTTTCTGTGCTGACCTCTAAAGTAAGCTCAGTACCACTCGCAGCTGGCATTGGATATACGGCATCTACCGAAGAAGTATTACTTGTTCTAGTTCCGTTATCGCCGCAACCTTCGTCAGGAAAATTCAAGGTAAATACTGTAGCGCCAGTGCAACCAGTGGGGGCAACCCATGTAACCCTATACGCTCCGAAATCCTCGGCTTTGAGATCTAGTCTTTCAATTCTATTGTTACCGCCGTAGATTCCACTTCCTGCCTCTTGAACGATAATTTCGCCATTGGGAAGCTCAAAGGTGAAGGTCCATTGATTGTAGTTCTGGCCATGGGATACTCCTAGAACATCTATTTCAGGATCAAACATCCACAGATAAAAATTATCCCCTAGGCAAGCAGCTGTTTCATAACCAGGAGTATACTGCCCCGGATTATCTCGCGGTAATATCTTAAATGCCGGTTCAATACCGCAAGCATTGGTAACCTCAACGGTTACAGAATCTTCCGCCATACAACCTAAGGTATTCACTACCGTTACCGAATAGGTAGTAGTAGTTTCAGGGGTAACGGTAATTGATACGGTTGTCTCACCCGTTGACCATAAAATTTCATCGGAATCACTAGCGCCAATAACGGTCAGCGCTGTGCTATCTCCCGAATTGATCGTAACGTCTAAGCCAGCATCAATAGCAACTAATTCTACCTCAACGGTAAATGACAATTCTTCTGAACAATCGGCGATAGTATTATCTGAAATAATTACGGTATAGGTAGTGGTTTCTTTTGGAGAAACTTTGATCGAGGCCGTTGTCTCGCCTGTACTCCATAAATAGGTGTTTCCGCCTGAGGCCGTAAGCATTGCTTCTTCATCCAAACAAATCGCTTTATCACCCTCAACTGCCGGATTTATAGCACAAAGAGCAACAATACCTGCATCAATAGTAAAATCATCCAAGTTATCTACGGTAAAGCAAGGTGTAACACCATTTGGGTTGGCATCGGAATCCAAAGCATCATCACCTGAATCGGCACTCGTAAATGCATACCCATCAGGTAGGTCACCAAATACGATTTGATACGTTCCTGGACAAACCTCGAACGAATATTCACCTCCATTGGCAGTTACAGTTTCTTCAAAGAAAATACCATCGCAACTGTTTAAGGTAACGCTAATACCATCAACACCAAGCTCGCCTTCATCCTGCAAGCCATTTCTATTGGTATCGTCAAAGACAAAGTCACCGATGCTTACTTTTTCTAAAATGTTTACCTCAACAGTATCGCTAGCTTCACAACCAATACAGTTTGTAACGGTAACGGTGTACGTTCCCGATTCAGAAACTTCGATGGTTTCTTGATCGTTGGCACCCACTATAGTACCATCTGTAGTACTCCATAGGAAGGTTACCTCTTCTGTTTGTTGCTCGTCGCAATCCCCCAAAGGAATATTGACGTCTCCCCTACTGTAATATCCATTTCCTCCGCTTAGGTCAAACCAGCCTGACGCACCAAATCCAGATCTGGTAACATCGGCACCGATTCCGATTTGGAAAGACGGTCCCATGGACGTTGCGTAGAACGTACCGTGATTTTGTGATACAATCGTTCCGTTTAGAGTTGGGTAGTATTCAAAACCTGCTATTTCTTGATCAGCACCACAAGAATGTTCTTTAGGGCTGTTTACCGGAGCATTTGTCGTACGGCCGCTGTATAGCATATCTACTTCTATAACATCCAAACCATTTGAAGCTGTTGCGGTATAACGCGCGGTACCGTCGCTAAAGGTTTCGAAATTTTGTGAAGTTGCCTGAAATTTTCTTTCCGACACTGGTCCGCTTGGTACAAACAGATATACTTCTTCAGAACTACCACCACACTTTGCGGTATCCAAGACAGGGTAAACGCAGGCCGCGGCGCATTCATTATTGTTTTCGTATGTTGCCGTCAACTGAATGTTTTCATCAGTGCATTCCTCAACATCGGCACCCGCATCAACAGTAACATCACAGTCCAATTCACAAGCAGAAAAAAGACTTATTTCATCTAAATCCCATGCAGAAACGGTTGCGCCATTGCCTACTGGGCTATAACTAAATAATTCAAAAGTGAAAGTGCTCGTCATACCTGCATCTACCATAAAACCGTCATTTTTGGTAAAATCAAAGGATGAGGTTTCCCAAGATTGTGTGGTTGGTATATCGCTCTCCCTAAAGATCTCTTGACCGTCTTTAAGTACACGGATCCCAAATTTTGTCGGGTAATTGTTCGGGCCCGTATTTGAACCGGAAACGATACTGGACGTCCATAGGTAGTTTTCTGGTGCAAGCTGCTTGAATGAAATCCCCTCTAAACGGGATTTTTTTCCATTATCTCCGCTCAATTCCACATCAAAGCGAATCGCCAGGGTATGACCCGCAGTGTAGTCGGTGTCCAAGCTAGATTGAAAACATGCTGCATATCCTGCATTTCCATCTTCATCATCTGTACAGGAGTGTTTCCCGGAATCCCGATAAATCTGGCCCCCAGAAATGGAAGAACATGAATTTAATGTGGTTGCCACAAATTCAGAATAATCCATATTCGAATTGTCTTCGGCAAAGGACCTACATTCGTTGAAATCGTAATGAACGGATTCTTGTGTTGCGCCAAAAGGGGCGTTCTGGGCATTCATTTGGGCTGTTGATCCAAAAAAGATAGCCAAAAGAAGAACGCTTGGGAACTTCAAATGGCTTTTGGAATCAATAATACTGTTTAATTTAAGGAGTAGTTTTTCTGCCATAACTTGCTAGGTTTATTTAATAGTTATTGGTTAACAATAAACGCAGTCAAATGGTAAAAAGAAGCAGGTCTTATTAATTCAAAAACGAATCAATGGATAAAGTGGGTCGGAGAAACCCAACATTGTTCACATTAATAAAACGGTAGCGTAATTTTAGACCAATAGACGTGTTTATTACAAATTATGCTACCAAATAAACAACAGGGAAGTAGTAGTTTTTTATATGTTCGGTGAAATGCATGGTACTTTAGATATAGTAAGACACAAAAGACACTTATCGTAATTGGCTGCATTTCACCGGAAGGCGAATTGTTGGCCTTATTGGATATAGTGTTTGTTTTTATAGATTATCCAACTGGTTGCTCGTATTGTCCTTACTAATGGTCCAAAAGAAGCCAACAAAAAAGAAGGTATCTGCAGTAGGCCTGATCGTTCTTCTATCAAACTGCCCCATTGTGTTGGGGAGGTCGGCATACTGATAGCCGTTTACATTATTAAACCCAGCAACGTTACTAACCGAAAAGTAGAGTATTTTCTGTTGTGATATCAAATACGCCCAATTTACACTTAGGTTGTTGTACGCCCTGGTCTTTTCGGCAAGAAAATCGGAGGTATTCGGATTGTCGTAAGGTCTACCTGATCCAAAGTTATAAGAGAATCCTACTTGCGAACGCCAATCGGTAATGAAGTACTTAGTGACTACCGACAGATTGTGCTTGGGAGCAAAGTTGGGCGTAGCCCTTTCCCGAAAGTTGCGGTAGTCGCGTTCCGTATCGAGATAGGAATAAGAGACCCAATAATCCAAGTTCTTAATGCTTTTGTTATCCCTCCAAAAAACATCCAAACCAGTGGCGTATCCTCTTCCTAGGTTATTAAACTCAGAATCAAACTGCGCACGTGGTGTATTGTACTTGGTCAGTTTGTCATAATCTTTGTAATACGCCTCGGCCCTAAAAGTTTTGCCATCACCTGTATATTGATAGTTTAGGATGTAGTGGGAGGTTTTTTCGGTTTCCAAACTTTGATCGTACTTCAAATATTCGGTTAAGGGGTTCTGGTAAAAATCCCCGTAAGCCAGTGAGAATTGTCCGTTTGGACTGCTCTTATAGGCCAAGGAAAGTCGCGGCGAAAGCGTTAGATCTTCCAAAACATCGGAATACTCAGCACGGGCCCCGGCCTTCATCGCAAAACTGTTGCTAAAAAAGATATCGGCTTCCACAAAGCCGGCGGTTAGGTTATCTTTATAATTCGCATCAAAGCTGGCGCCATCTTCGGCGGTAAACGTTTCCTTATAGTCTGTTATAAAATGTTCGGCGCCGAAATTCAATTGAAACCGATTGCTAAAACTTTTTTTAAGTTTTACTTTTAAATGCGAGGCCGTCTCTTGGGCCTCAATTTCGTTTGTGTCGAATACAATATCATTCTTATCAGAAGATAGGCTGGCACCTACAGCTATGGTCCATTCCTTTTCCAAAAAGTGTTTGTAGGACGAATTTGCATATAGGTTATTGTTTTTAAGGCCAAAACGAACGAAATCATCAAAGTTGATATCTTCTTGTTCAATATCCAGATTTGCGTGGTTAAAGCCTGTATAAAATTTAAATATGCTTTTTTCCTTTTTACTGCGAAATACGGCCTCTCCAGCAATAGATTCATAGGGTTTATTCCAACGTGCGCCTTGATCATTGGGCACCAACCATTGGTATGGGGCCAGGTTAATGTAGGAAGTATTTACGCTTAGCGATTCATCGCCCCAAATTTTGGTATGCCCAAGAGATCCACCTACTGACATGATACCGATATCCGTTTTTTCCTGGTCCGGAACGTCGGTGGTGTTCAATAGCAATACGCTGGAAAGGGCTTGACCATATTCTGCGGAATATCCCCCGGTGCTAAAGGTAATCCCCTTAAAAAGAAAGGGAGAAAAACGCCCACGGGTAGGAATATTGTTCGCTGTGGCATTAAAGGGTTGAAATACCCGCAAACCATCTATAAAAACCTGTGTTTCCCCAGCTTCCCCCCCACGTACAAAGAGTCGCCCATCTTCGCTAACGGTCGTGGTGCCGGGCAGGGTCTGTAAGGCCGCCACAAAATCCCCTGCTGCACCGGCCGTAGTCACAATGTCTAAAGGTTTTAAAACGGAAACTTTGGAATTGTCCCCCGCTTGAAAACTTCCTGCGGTCAGGGTCACACCTGTAAGTTCGTTAATGGCTTCCCGAAGTTCGATCTTTAAATCCTTAAAATAAGAAACATCGCCTGCCTGCATATACGTATCGTAGGATAGCATGGACACAATCAGGTTTTGGGTTCCCGTTTCCGAGGTTTCAAAACGGAACGCTCCATTTTCATCTGACGAGGTACCGTCATAGGTTCCTTCCAAATAAATGTTTGCCCCTTCAATGGCATTTCCTTTGCTATCGGTAACAAGCCCTGAGATTTCGGTTTGGGAAACTACCAGTAAGGAGCAAAATAAAAATGTAATTGTTAGGATCGGGTTTTTCATGGGTGTTCGTTTTTTGCTGATTCTTTTTATTTGATTGATACCGCAAAAATGAAAACAGTTGGGAAAGCAACAAAAAGGGTATGACCCAACTGTATGATTTTAAGGCTGAATTGAAGTCCAATTTCCGATTTACAATTCGGAGGCAAAAAACCACAATTCGGTCATATGCATTTCTCTTTCCTGTTGAGACATAGCATCTTTGGGATATCAATAACGGATTTCCGTCTACACGGAAATGACATTAAAACCATTTACTTATGAAAAAATTAGGACTTTTTATTACAGCATTGCTTTTAACGTTTGGGGCGATGGCCCAAGACGAAAAGGGAGTTACGCTAAACGTAACCATTGAAAACGTACTTATTGAAGGAGGAACCATCATGGCGGGACTTCATACGGCCGATAGTTTTATGAAGACCGATGGGGTTGCAAATACCAGCGCAGCGGGAACAAGGGGTGAAGTTACCTTGACCTTTGAGAATGTTGCACCCGGAACTTATGCGATCATGGTCATGCACGACGCCAATGATAATGGGCGAATGGACCGCGAGGCAAATGGCATGCCCACAGAAAACTATGCCACCACCGGAGTTTTAAACCTTTATGGCCCTCCGGTATTTGAAGATGCTAAATTTGAAGTAGGAGCTACCGACCAAGAAATCAGCATACGGTTTTAGGGTTCCAAAAGAAAAACAATATTCATCAATCAATACACCAAAAGGCTTCCTCTGCGGGGAGCCTTTTTTATTTACCGGCAATCAGCTAAAATATTTTACTGTTATAGTATCTTCTTACAAAGGGCTATATTCGTAATACAAGCATCTTAGAAATGTAGTTGCTCATAACTATATACAATTGTTGCCAATAGTAGCCCAACCACCAGACAGTAACATTTCGTTAAAAATGAAAATTTTAGATAAAAAAATACAGCTCGATTACCAAAACAGAATTAATCGAGTTTTTAAATATATTGACGAAAATCTGGACACCGATCTTTCCTTGCATACCGTTTCCGAAATTGCCTTTTTTTCGCCCTACCATTTTCATCGGGTCTTTAAGTATGTTACCCAAGAAACCTTAAAGGAATACATTACCAGGCGCAGAATTGAAAAGTCTGTGCTGGAGTTGATCCACAGAGATGTTGGCATAACTGAAATAGCCACCAAATACGGGTTTCATGATGCCTCTTCATTCACTAGGGCCTTTAAAAAATATTATGGCCTAAGCCCGACAGCATTTAGAAAACAGAACCCAAACGAGTTTAGCAAGATTCGTCAATTGGAAAGCAAGAATGGTCAAGCCTACCCCGACCATGAAAAATATATTTGCATCATTGATAACCTTAAAAAATGGATAGAAATGAATGCAAAAATTGAAATTAAAGACACTCCCCAATTGAATCTTGCGGGGATAACACATCTTGGGATAAACGGTGTGGAGCATACCTTTGAAAAGCTTATAAAGTGGGCAAATGCAAAAGGCCTATTGCAAGACCCGGAAGCTAAACTAGGCAGGCTTTTCTACGACAGTATTAAAGTTACCGAGGCGAACAAGGTACGTATGAGTATATTTCTAACTACTAATGAACCCTTTGAAACTGAAGAAGAGGTTTATAAGTTGACCATTAATAGCGGGAAATGTATTGTTGGGCGTTTTGAAATCACCCCAAATGAATTTGAAAAATCTTGGACAGGTCTTTTTATTTGGATGAATGAAAACGGCTATAAAAAGAATGCTGAAAACCCTTTTGAAATTTATCACAATGATTTTCAGGAGCATCCGGAAAACAAATTCATAGTGGATCTCTATATCCCGATTGAATAGCAATCAATACACAACGTTAAAAAAGAGCTAAATAAGCACTAATTAAAAGCTTAGTGCTTATTTTAATGAACGCCACACTTTTATCCCCAAACGACGAGTGGATTTTTAGATGATAAGGCGAACATAGCTAACCACAAATGAGATACCTAAAACCCTTATTATTGTCACTCCTACTTTTGGCATGCAAAGCTACCCTACCGACCAATTATGTGCTCTATGAAAAAGACTTGGTTCCTGAAGGTATTGCCTATTCATCAAAAAAAGATGCCTTTTATTTGACCAGTGTGGCCAAATCAAAAATCATTGCCGTAGATCGGAAAACCGGGCAACAAACCGATTTTATTGCTCCCAATGCATTTGGGTACCAACCCGGGGTGGGTATTTGGGTAGATGATGAACGGGACTTGATACATGCGCTTGGTGGCTACTATATGCTTCCCGATTCGCTTTCCTCCTTATACACTTTTGATATCGACACCCAAAAGCTTTTAAAACGCTATGATCTGCCGGGCCAGCATTTTTTAAACGATCTGGTGGTCGACACCAAGGGAAATAGCTACCTGACCGATTCTAAAGACCAGTCTATCTTTCTTTTAAAAGACAAAGCTGATGCGTTGGAGTTGTTTTACAAATCCCCAGAAATTGAATTCCCAAATGGCATTGCCATTTCAGGTGATGACACCAAGCTTTATATTGCCTCCTTCGCCACAGGGGTACGGGTGATGGACATCGCATCTAAACAACTCTTAAACGAAACAGACCCTCTCAATAGTTCCCAAGGTATAGACGGCTTGGAGTTTTACAAGGGCCATTTGTACGCCATCCAAAATGGTGTGGAGGCCAATGGTTTCAATTTTAGAAAGTTGCTCTTGAACGAAGCGCAGGATAAAATTGTGGGGGTCGAAATCATTGATAGCAATAACCCAGAACTTTACGTACCGCTCACTTTTTGCTTTGCAGGGAGCAAGGCGGTGGTAATCGGGAATTCTAATCTGGGACATTTAGATCAGAAAACCTTGCAATTTGCGGAATCGGATACGATTCCCAAAACAAAATTATTGGTCTACGACATTGATTAATAAAAGTAGAATACCTAGAAGGCCCCATCTCTCCCTGGCAGTTTTTTGGGATGTACTGCAATGAGCTGTTCATTTTGAATATAGAACATTAAACAGTACATTTAAATTATAGTTTCAACGAACGAGCCGTTCCCCCAATCAAACAATGAAGTATTTTCTATCCATACTAATCTGGGGTGTGTTGACGTGCAATTTCTTAAGTGCACAAAACAATAAAATTGATAGTTTAAAGGCAGTTTGGGCAAACACGGCCCAAATTGACTCTATTCGCTTCAACACCGGACTTGAGTTGGTCAAACTCCAATTCAGAAAAAATCTGGATACCGCCAGGGCCACAGGGCATCAGTTATTACAATTCGCCATTGAAAACAAGAATCGGAATTGGGAAGCAATTTCAAATCGTCATATCGGAATTAGCTATGCCATACAAGGCAACTATAAAAATGCTCTTAAACGTTTTCTAAAAAGCCATGAGATTTTACTTGAGTTAAATGACCAAAAAGGGTTGGCGGTTACCTCTAGTAATATCGGTGCAGTTTATTATGAGCTTGGCAACTACCCTAGGGCAATTACCTATTTATTGGAAGGTTTAAGAATCTCTGAAGAGCTGAATGACCAGCCGAACCTGTCTAGAGTGACCAATAATCTGGGAAATGTTTATATAGATCAAAAGAACTATGAGAAGGCCCTGGAGTATTATAAATACAGCCTAAAAATAAAGGAGGAGTTGGGTAATAAAAGAGCTTTACCACACACCTATAACAATATCGGTTTGGTGTATACCAATCTAAAGAACAGCGATCTTGCACTTGAAAATCTGTTGAAAAGTGCCGAAATAGCGAAAGAAGTTGATGATCAAAAATCCGTAACCCGGGCATATACCAATATTGGCACCGAATATCATTTGCAAGGAGATTTTGATACGGCTTTAAAATATTTAAACAAAAGCGTTCGTCTAAAAAAAGAGATTAACGATAACGAAGGCCTTTCCGCAGCATATTTACAAAGAGCCAATGCATTTTTAAGTTTGAAAAAATATAGATTGGCGATTCAAGATGCTGAAAAATCCCTTGATTTATCGTTAAAAACAGGAGCATTGCAAGTTCAACGGCAATCATATGGTTGTCTTAGCAAGGCCTGGGAAAAACTAAACGACCCCGGTAAATCTTTTTCATATTACAAACTAGCCATCTCCGCCAAAGATTCGCTGGTCAATCAAGAAAAAACGGAAGAAATCACGCGTCAGGAAATGCAATATGAATTCGACAAGCAACAACTTTCCGATAGTATCGCCTTTACCAAACAAAGAGCAGCGCAAGAATTGCTGTTTGAAAAAGATCTGAGTAGGCAACGTAATACCCTTTATCTTGCATTGTTCGGAAGTTTCGCACTCTTTCTTTTTGGTGGTTTTTACTGGAAAAACAGACAAAAAACCAAAAAATTGGAACAAGAAAGGTCGGTTGTCGCCCGTTTGAAACAGGTTGATGTGCTTAAAAATCAATTTCTCGCAAACACTTCCCATGAATTAAGGACCCCATTAAACGGAATAATAGGTTTATCAGAATCTTTAAAGGATGGGGTTGCTGGCCAGCTTAATCCTAAGGCTGTAGAAAACATCAACCTAATAATAAATAGTGGCAAACGCTTATCGCACTTGGTAAATGACATTCTAGATTTCTCAAAACTAAAGAACAAAGATATTTCGCTGTCTACCGGCCCTGTGGATCTGCACTCGATAGCAGACATTGTTTTAAAGCTCTCCCAACCTTTAATTTTGGATAAAAACCTAAAGCTAATCAATTCTATTCCTAAAACCACTCCACTTATAGACGCCGATGAAAATAGATTGCAACAAATATTGTATAATTTGATTGGCAACGCCATTAAGTTTACAGAGAGGGGATATATCTCCATTTTCGCAGAACAACAGAAGGAAATGCTTGCCATATCTGTCTCCGACACCGGTATCGGCATACCTCAAAATCAATTGGATACCATTTTCAATTCCTTTGAACAAGGAAACGGATCCACAGAAAGGGAATATGGTGGAACAGGTTTAGGGCTCTCAGTAACCAAACAATTGGTAGAATTGCATGGGGGTGATATCGCTGTAAGTTCAGAAGAAGGTAAAGGCTCTATTTTTACGATTACATTACCCATAAGTACCACCAGGAAAGCACAACAGGGTTCGGCAATTGAAAAAGAACTAGCGCACGGCATCGTAAAAATCAATACCCCTCAAAAAACACAAGAATTCGATTCCGCAATTAAACTGAATAGAACGGTCACCAAGAAATTCAATATTTTAATCGTTGACGATGAACCTGTTAACCGTCGGGTATTACAAAATCATCTTTCCTTGGCGGGATATGGAGTCATAGAAGCCAGTAATGGTAGGGAGGCGATAGAAATGTTCCAAGAAGAATTATCTTGTGATTTAGTTCTATTGGACATTATGATGCCGGGCATGTCCGGTTACGAGGTCTGTGAAAAAATTCGGGAAGACTATCTAACAAGTGAACTGCCCATCATATTGCTGACGGCAAAAAATGGTGTTAGTGAATTGGTACAAGGGTTCAGCTCGGGAGCCAATGACTATATTACCAAGCCCTTTTCGAAAAATGAGCTGCTAAGTAGAATAAAAACTCACCTTAATCTAAATAGTATACACAGGGCTACAAGTAAATTTGTTCCAGCTAAGTTCATAAAATCAGTAGGTAGGGAATCTATTACCGATGTTGTTTTAGGTGACTTTACTGAAAAAAATGTGACTGTTCTTTTTACCGATGTTCGAGATTATACGCGTTTATCCGAAAGTATGACCCCCGAGCAAAATTTTAAATTCGTAAATGCTTATGTGGGTAGAATGGGGCCCATTATCCAGCAAAATCAAGGTTTCGTAAATCAATATTTAGGAGATGGCATTATGGCGCTGTTTCCGCATGAAGCAGATCATGCCTTAGATTCCGCCATAGAAATGCAACGCACCTTGGCGCTTTATAACAAACGCAGAATAAAAAAAGGATATGTGCCCATCGCAGTTGGAATGGGACTTCATACCGGTCCTTTGGTCATGGGCATTATTGGTGATGTTAACAGAAATGATACTGCTATCATTGCTGACACGGTTAACACGGCATCTCGCACAGAGGGTGTTACCAAACATTACGGTGCCAATATTGTCATTAGTGAAAGTAGCTTACTGACCATCAAGAACAAGGATGATTTCAATTTTAGATACTTGGGAAAAGTAAAGGTTAAAGGTAAAGAGAAGAGTATTGGCATTTACGAGTGCTTTGATGGTGATGGTCCAGAAATGATTTCCCTTAAAACAGCCACCCTGAAAACGTTTGAAAAAGGACTTGAACATTTCTTCACTAAAGAATTCCATAAGGCCTCTGCTACTTTTGAGGAGGTCCTAGATCAGAACCCAGAAGATAGGGTTGCCAAATATTTTGTTACCAAATCCGTTGAGTATACCTTTTCTGGCGCACCCAAAAATTGGGAAATGGGCAATGCGATGAGTGAAAAATAACCTTTAGAATAATTGCCTCATTACGTTTTGGGTTTGACTTAATTTTCTATTTAAAACCCTACCTGTTTGTGCCAATGCTAAATGACGATCATATCGTCTATCGACTTGTTTCTGAATTCTCCCCATAATCTCCTTAAAGTCTTCCTTGTTTATATCAAGAAGTAGTGAAAAACGTTTCTCCATCCTCATGTAATCTTCAATCGAAATAGTAGGGTCTGAGCAATCTAATTGCAATGTATTTAGTCCTTGATCGGCTCTTCTCGGGTCATTTCTATACAATAACCATTGTCCGGACGCCACTGCCGCCTTATGGTATTGGCCGGGATTTTTCATATCGATACCATGTGCCGGGCTGTGGCAATAAGCAATGATAATAGATGGTCCATCATAACTTTCAGCTTCCTGCATAGCTCTTAAAGTTTGCCCTTGGTCAGCCCCGATAGCAATTTGAGCCACATAAACATCGTCATAAGTCATCATCAAACGGCCAAGGTCTTTCTTTTGTTTTCGTTTTCCGCCGGCAGCAAACTTTGCAGTGGCCCCGAACGGGGTCGATTTTGACATTTGCCCCCCGGTATTGGAATACACCTCGTTGTCAAGCACCAAAATATTCACGTTTTTTCCGGATGCAACAACATGATCCAATCCGCCATAGCCAATATCATAGGCCCAACCGTCACCTCCAATAATCCATACACTCTGCTTCACCAGACTGTCGCTGATACTCAAAAGTTGTTGTGCTTCAACCTTGGCGATGGTGGTTAAGTGGGCCTTTAATTTTGTTACGCGTTTACGTTGTTCCTGAATTTCTTTTTCAGTATGCTGCACCGCCGTCAAAATATCATGAGCTAAATCAAAATCGATATCGTTCATCAATTTTTTCAATAAGCTCCTCGCCTGCTTTTCTTGCTGGTCCAACGAAAGTCGATATCCTAAACCAAATTCGGCATTGTCTTCGAACAATGAATTTGACCAAGCCGGACCCCTACCCTCATAATTCTTTGCCCAAGGTGTTGAGGAAAGGGCACCCCCAAAAATAGAGCTTGCCCCAGTCGCATTGGCCACCAGCATACGATCACCAAATAGCTGGGAAATCAACTTTAAGTAAGGTGCTTCTCCGCATCCATCAACACCAATTGAATATTTGAATAAAGGCTCCTGTAGTTGCTGCTGGCTGACCTTGGTCGTATCTAATTTTGATCTGTCGAATTCTGGAATGCTCTCAAAATGGGTCCAGTTTTCTTCGTCATTCCGACGCAGGTCGGAATCTACCTCCAGTTTCATCGACTTTCCTTTCATGTCTAGCGCCTTGACGGGACAAGCATCTACACAATTATTACAGCCTGTGCATTGTTCAGGGTTCACTTGTACGGTATAATTTAATAAGTCTACCTGCCAATCTTCTTCAATGGACTTCACAGATTTAAAACTATCGGGTGCATTTTCCAAATAGGAATCCTCATAGGCTTTGATTCGAATAGCCCCTTGCGGACAAGCCATACTACAGGCTCCACATTGGGTGCACGCATCCGCATCCCATTCGGGGAGGCTATCCCCCATATTTCTGATGTTGAATTTAGATGTATCGGTTGGATACGTTCCGTCTACAGGAAGGGCACTGACAGTAAGTTTATCTCCCTTGCCCGACATCAATTTTCCTAAAAGGGAATTGGCAAATTCAACATCAATTTCTATGGAGGCCACAGTTGTGGCTTTTACAATAGAAGTTTTGACATCCTTAATGAATTCCCGAATACATTTCAGGTCTTCATCTACCTTCAAATCTTCGTGTAGGGCCAAGATGCAAGCATGCAGCCCAGATATCACTTTATTCCCAATGCCATAATTTTCTGAAATGACATCCCCGTTTACGGTAAACAATTGGATGTTTTTAAGCAGGATCTCGTTTTGTTTTTCCAAAGAAATACTTTCCCATAAATTGCTCGGTGATAAAGTTGTATTGACCAGCAACCTACCATCGATTTTGAGTCGCTCCATAACATTGTCATTTTCCAAAAAGTCAACAGAATCACTGGCGACAAAATCCGCATTGGATATCAGATAGGGCGCTTTGATCGGCGACTCGCTTATCCGAAGATTAGATACCCCTCTGGAACCTGATTTTTTGTAATCGATTTCAGTATAGCCCTGCACAACCTTTTCATCTGCAAGGATTTGTAATGTACTATTAAAGCTAGTACAAGAAGCCTTTGATTTGGTTTCGTAAATCAAGATCTGAAGATTCCCTTCTTGCAATTGCAAGTTGTTTGTATAGGGTAAACTCAAATTCGTTACATCATCATTTATTCCGATGGTAAAGTTGTTTTTGGGGTGCTCCAATTTTAAATTCCCGAAGACCGCCTTGACCATACCGGGATTCAATTCTTTAGAAGATAATCCGTAACGGCCACCAACTATTTGTAGAGAGGTGTAAGTATCCGTTACGGATGTTAATGAATTTACGATATCCAGATATAAAGGCTCACCGGAACTACCTGGTTCTTTGGTGCGATCTAAAACGGCAATTGCCTTGCAGCTCGTAGGAAGTGCCTCCAACAAATGTTTTGTACTAAAAGGACGAAACAAGCGGACTTTGATCAATCCAACTTTCTCGCCTTGCGTGTTTAAAAAGTTGACAGTTTCTTCAATGGTCTCTGTCGCAGATGCCATTGCGACAATAACGTGTTCTGCTTGCGGATGACCCACATAATCGAACAGTCGATACTGTCTTCCGGTCAGCACAGCGAATTTATCCATTTGTTGTTGAACGATTTGGGGGCAGGCATCGTAATAGGAATTCACGGCTTCGCGACTCTCAAAAAACACATCGGGACCTTGGGAAGTTCCCCGTAACACCGGATTATTCGAATTCAATCCACGATTGCGATGTGCGGCGATTAAGTCCATATCCATCATTTTTGAAATTACGGCATCAGAAATCGTTTCGATTTTGGCGGTTTCATGCGAAGTTCTGAATCCGTCGAAAAAATGTACGAAGGGAATACGTGATTCCAAAGTTGCCGCTTGCGAAATCAGGGCAAAATCGTGTGCTTCCTGCACTGAGGAGCCTCCTAGAAAAGCATAACCAGTAGTCCTTGCCGCCATAATATCGCTATGGTCGCCAAAAACCGATAACGCATGTGTCGCGACCGAACGTGTGGCTACGTGAATGACGTTAGGCGTCAACTCGCCGCCTAGTTTGTACATATTGGGTATCATGAGCAAAAGACCTTGAGAGGCAGTAAAAGTAGTCGCCAATGAGCCCGTTTGCAAAGCGCCATGCAGGGCCCCGGCAACGCCGGCCTCGCTCTGCATTTCAAAAACTGAAGGTGTGCCGTCATAAATGTTCTTTTGATGAGCTACGCTCCACTTCTCTACCAATTCCGACATTTCTGATGCTGGGGTAATGGGATATATAGCGCAAACTTCATTTGTTTTGTAGGCAATGCGGGCTGTGGCTTCGTTTCCGGTGGCTATGATGTGCTTTTGCGATTTCATTTTTTGATGGATGTCTTTGTTTGTTGGATGGTTGGATTATTAGATTCTTATCTCTAAAACATAAAAAAGGCCACCCAAGATCGGGGCGGCCTTTTTTAGCTTACTTACTTTACGATCTCAATAGAAATCGGAGTAGGATTAGAAATGATGTCGAAAACTGGAGAAAACTTCGCCAAGTTCATCAATTGCTCCTCAGAAGCATCGGACTTCACTTTTAGACGGACAGTGATTCCGTCAAAACCTTTTCTAACTTCAGGATCCAAACCAAGGAAACCGTGAAGGTCACATCCTCCTTGTAAAGAAGATTCAGCTCCTTCAATTTCAATTCCGTTTGCAGCAGCGTGGTATACCATCGCTCCAGTTAAACAAGAACCCAAAGCATGCAATACGACCTCTGCAGGTGTAGCGGCTTTGTCTTCGCCCAATAAAACATTTGGGTGGTCACACTCCATTGTGAAAGTTTCTTGACGTGAAGTGTCTTCTTGACCTACGCCGTAAAAGCTCTTCATACTAGATACACAATGACCGCCTTCGATCCAATTGTTTTTAGTTCTGAACTCGAATTTTGCCAATTCAGGGTTGCCCTGTACTGCACCAATAGTTTCTACTAGTTGGTCTACGTTTACTCCGTTTTTAATGTTTGCTGTTGTAATCATTTTAATAAAATTTAAATTGTTTAGCATTATTGCTGCTTGGTCTATTACCATTGCCGTGCCAAACCATTTAACTAAATGATTATCAACATTTTAAATGAATATTCTTAATTTAAGAGTGTCACGAAATTTCAAGTATTCACGAAATTTCGTTAGTATTTTTACGGGATTTCGTGAATCTAAATAGGGCGTACAATGCCCAAAGACTTTATTTTGGAAGTAAGTGTCGTCGGTTTTAGCTTAAGAATCGCTGCGGCCCCATTTTTACCAGAAATTTTCCAACCGGTCTTTTTTAGAGCACGAAGAATGTTCTCTCTTTCCAGTTTGATTATTTCAGGAGCAGAGAGTATCTTTTCTGATTTTGTGTCAATTTGGGTCGGACTGTTTTCGAAAGATTTGGGAATTAAAGTTTCCCAGGATATAGTTCCATTTTGTGAAACGATAACCGCCCGTTCGATTATGTTCTGAAGTTCACGAACATTACCAGGCCATGGATAACGTGATAGTAATGCCTTATCCGCCTCGGCGGGCGAATGTATCTTCTTATTGAGTTTTTTTGAAAATTGATCGATGATTTCTTGGGCGATCAAATGAATATCGTCACCCCGTTCTCTTAAAGGTGGAACCATAATGGGGAAAACATTTAGTCTGTAATAAAGATCTTCCCTAAATTTTCCTTCTTTTGAAAAACTCAATAAATCTCGGTGCGTAGCCGCAATAATGCGAACATTTACTTTCACGGTTTCTGAACTTCCCACGGGGTCGAATTCCCCTTCTTGGATAATCCGCAAAAGTTTGGGTTGTAAATCAATAGGCATCTCCCCGATTTCATCTAAAAAGATGGTTCCCATATCCGCTAAAAGAAAGCGCCCTTTTCTACTTGCTGTAGCCCCTGTAAAAGCCCCCTTTTCATGTCCGAACAATTCGCTCTCGATCAAATTCGCCGGAATGGCGCCACAATTTATACGAATAAGTGGTTTGTCATTTCTCGGGCTAGCCTGATGAATTGCTCTGGCCACTAGTTCTTTACCCGTACCCGTTTCCCCATTAATCAATACCGTGGCATCAGTTCGCGCCACCTGTTCAATAAGATTAAGCACTTCGACCATACTCGGGTCCTTGGCGATAATGCCATAACTACTGGTCAATTCTTTTATTTCCTCCGCCAAATACTCGGTCTGATTGGTCAAAAGGCTTATGGTATCTTGAGCGGCAATACGTTCTTCTATGTTTCTTAAAATCAGGGTATAAAAAGTCGCATCACCTTCACCGTATCTGCTAATCGTTCCCTCGTTCAAGGTTTCCTTTTCATCGGAACCGATTACTTTGACAATATTGGGCAGGTAATTGTTGATGGCTTTACTATCTCCTTCTAGACCTGATTTTACCAATGATTCGATTAAATCGGCGCCGGCCTCATCAAAGAAAAAAAGCAGGTTGCGCTGTAAGGCATCATCATTCTCTAAGAGCGTATCTGCCGACGGATTGGTCAAAATGATCCTGAATTTGGAATCGAACATGATAATGGCATCCATAGCACCATTGATGAGTCCTTTCATTTTGCCATTCGCCTGTTCCACTAGTTTTTTTGAGTTCGCCAACTGCTCTTGGGTGCTATCCAATTCGCGATGCCGTTTTATCATCTCCGCTAATATACCTTGAGCGAACCCTTGGTCACTTTTCATCAAGCTAAGAAAGTGCGTGCGTTCAATTTTTGCAACCCTAGTTTCTGTAACAGAAGTAACCGAGGCTGATCTGGTTTCATCATCAATCAGCGCGTATTCACCAAAACAATCCCCTTGAATCAGTGTTCCGAAATCATGCTGTCCTTCATGTACCTTTACCTGACCATTAAGAATAGTATACATTGCATCACCCACATCGCCTTTAATGATTATTGGGTCATTTCGATAATATGTTTCTACCTCGATGTTCTTGCTGAGGTTTGCTAACGAAGCTTTCGAAACCTCTGAGAAGAATCGTACTTTGGTTAAAAATGCCGGAAGATCGGTTTCTTTTTCGGACATAATCAGAATAAGATGATTGTTGCTATTAAATATAAAGATTTATGATCAAGTATATCAATACTATTACCAGCGCAAACAAAAAAACCTGCCAGAGCAGGTATTCTTTGTCAAATTATTTAAATTTTTAAATCTCCTCTACCAACCAGGCTTTCATCATCCAAACCGTTTTTTCCTGTTCGCTGATAAAGTCACTCATCATACTGTTGGTACCCTCATCATCGGCGGCACCAGAGGCATCCAGAATCCTTCTTTCTATGACCAATAATTCGGTCAATGAAGCTACAATCAATCGGATGCTATCCTCATCTTTTGTAATGTTTTTACCAACCGGAACCTTGGAATGCGTCATATAATCTTCAAACGTATGTTCCGGTACCCCGCCCAAGGTAAGGATACGTTCTGCCACCATGTCTACCTTCATATTGGCATCGGTATACAATTCCTCGAATTTTAGATGCAGGTCAAAAAAGCGCTTACCCTTAATGTTCCAATGTATTCCCCTGAGATTCTGATAGTATGTTTGAAAATTGGCAAGCAATATGTTCAAATCGGTACTCAGTTCTTTTGATTTTTCTGTACTTAATCCTATGCTATTGAGTTTCATTGTTTTTTATTTTACTATAAATTTATAGAATATACTTATTCATTTCCATAGATTTTATTGATAGTTTTTATACCTTTATCACCTTAAATTATAAGCGATGACCATTACCCAATTGCAGTATGTATTAGCCGTTGCCGAGTATCAAAATTTCACCTTGGCCGCACGAAAGAGTTTCGTTACGCAACCTACTTTAAGTATGCAGGTTCAAAAGCTTGAGGATGAGTTGGATGTGTTGATTTTTGACCGCAGTAAAAAGCCTATTGCCATTACCGAAGTGGGTGCAAAGATAGTAGCCCAGGCAAAAAATATTGTCAATGAGGCCGACCGTATCAAAGACATCGTAGATCAGGAAAAAGGGTTTATAGGAGGTGATTTTACTTTAGGGATCATTCCCACCATTATGCCTACTTTATTGCCAATGTTTCTCAAAACCTTTATCAACAAATACCCAAAGGTAAATTTGATTATCAAGGAACAGAGTACAGAAAATATTATCCGAAATATACAGGACGGCCATTTGGATGCTGCTATTGCCGCAACGCCTTTAGAAATAGAGTTTATAAAAGAGCGACCGCTGTATTATGAGCCTTTTGTAGGTTATGTACCGGCAAGCCATCGTCTGGGAAGTGCCAAAAAGTTAGACCCGGAGGATCTAGACATAAGTGACGTTCTGTTACTACAGGATGGGCATTGCTTTCGGGATGGGGTCATTAATCTTTGTAAAGCTCCCCGCGATTATAACGAAGAGCATTTTCAACTGCAGAGCGGAAGTTTTGAAACCCTGGTAAACCTTTCTAATGAAGGGCTTGGTATGACACTTCTGCCTTTTTTAAATACTTTGGAACTCGATACTGAAAAAAGCAAAAATCTAAAACATTTTAATGAACCCTCCCCCGCCCGTGAGGTAAGCCTTATTTATCATAAGAGTGAATTAAAAATACAGATTATCGAAGCCTTGAAGGATGTCATCTCTTCAGTAGTCAGGGGCGCAATAGCCTTTCAAGATGTAAAAATCATTAGCCCTTTAGGAAAGTAACCTGTTGGATATACAAAAAGCCCTGCAACGATTGTTGCAGGGCTTTTTTATGCTATGAAATAGGTTAAACTATGCTTTTAAATAGATTAGGCTTTGTTGTAACTCCGGTTTATCGGTCAAGAACTGTTTTAACCAGTCTTTCAGTTCATCTATTTCTTCAGGTAGGAGCCTTTCAAGGGCCTTCTTTACTTCTTTACAAAACAACTTAGTGTCAAAACTGACTTTTTTCAATACAGTTTTCGTGTACTCCAGCATAGCTTTGGCCATATATAAAAATGTTTAAATTATTAGGTTGCAGTTACAATTTTAACCCTAAATCATTTTTTTTATTGCCTATAACTCGTTAAAAAATCCCTAATTTCGCGTTAAAGTCAATGAATACAGTTTGTTTCAAGTGTTTAAAATTATGAAAAAATGGCTGTTTTTTCTCATTTCAGGTCTTTTGATCGCTGGCTGTAGTGCCACTAAAATTTCGAAATCAGCCAAGCAGATCGATACGGTTTTTGAGTCGAATTTTAATGAAAATTACTTTATCGGCTTTTTGTTGCTAGACCCGCTGACCAAGGATACCTTATACGCCAAAGACGCTAAAAAATACTTTACACCGGCCAGTACCACCAAAATTTTTACCCTTTACGCCGCGCTAGACCTTTTGCCCGAACGTATTCCCACCTTAAAATATGTTGCACAAAATGATACGCTATATTTTGAAGGAACGGGAGACCCAACCCAATTGCACCCACATTTTAAGGACAGTACCGTAGTTAATTTTTTAAAAAACCACAATCATCTTGCATGGCGCTCAAATAACTATTATGGTCACCTTTTGGGCCCAGGATGGGCAATAGAGGATTATCAATACTATTACCAAGTAGAACGCGGTGCTTTACCTTTGTATGGAAACGTTGTAACCATTTATTCGTCCGATTCCCTTCGGGTCATTCCCACTTTTTTTAGGAAGGAAGTGGTACCCATAGACCATCGTATGAACAGGGAACCGGAATCAAATACCTTCTATTATGATACCAAGCGAAAGGATACGGTTGAAATTCCCTATCGGACAGATAGTACCTTGACCAAAAAGTTACTTGAAAAGACCCTAGAAAAAAGGATACAGCTTGTCAAGACCATGCCCGAAGGCGAGAAATCGATATTATATGGCATGCCTGTAGATTCCGTTTATAAGAGAATGATGCAAGAAAGCGATAATTTTTTGGCCGATCAACTGCTGATTCTCTCCTCTTCGGTCCTGGCTGATAGTTTGGATGGAAACAGCCTTAGAAAATATATTCTTGAAAACCAGCTTTCAAAGCTAAAACAAGTTCCCCGGTGGGTAGATGGTTCAGGCTTGTCCCGTTACAATCTTTTTACACCCGAATCTATGGTTCACGTCTTGGACAAACTATATACCGATGTGCCGAGAAAGCGACTATTTGATATTTTTCCCGCAGGAGGGGTTTCTGGAACGTTGACTGACTGGTACGCCGGTAACCCCAAGCCGTATATTTTTGCCAAATCAGGTAGTTTGGGGAATAATTATTCGCTGAGCGGGTATCTGTTGGCAAAATCAGGCAAGGTGCTGATTTTTAGTTTTATGAATAATCATTTTACACAACCCTCCTCAGAAATAAAAATGCAGATGCAAGCCCTCTTTGAAAATATCCGGGATAACTACTAGGTCTTTAGTTTTTCGGAATTCACCACATCTGAAAATCGTTCCAAAAGCAAGCTTAGCTTTGGCGAAATATAGGTTTCACAAAAGGGTTTTTCGGGATTGGTATAATAGTAATTGTGAAATTGTTTTTCCGAAGGTTTAAAACGTTTAAAGGGAAGCACTTTTGTTACTAATTTTTCCTTAAAACCTTCCTGCAAATCGGTTAAAATAGTTGCTGCCTTTTTACCATCTTTCTCATCAAAAAAATAAATAGCAGAGCGATACTTATTCCGCATACTATGGGCCGCCGTACTTTTATGTGTGTACAGGTGCACTTCAATTAAATTCTTTAAGGAAATTTGGTCAGCCCGATAATGAACAATAACCGCTTCTGACCAAGTAGCTAGTTCGCCATCGGCAGCCACGAATCCTTGTTCTACCTTATGAACTCCCTTTAATGATTGAAAAACAGCTTCGGTACACCAATGGCACCCTCCGCCCAAAGCAATTTTGGAACATTCTTTCATTTCATGTCAGTCGCAAAAACCTCAAGAAAATAACCCATTTATTTGGGCATATTGTAGTAGCATAATAGTCTTTGCATCTTGTATTTTTCCTGTGCTTATCATTTCAAGGGTTTTTTCAAAAGGGTATTCAAGTACTTCTATATTTTCTGTTTCATGCTCCGATCCCCCTCCCTCACCAACCTTCATACGGTCTTCATAGGCACCGATAAAAAGATACAGGATTTCCGTTACTGAACCTGGTGACATATAGGTCTCATAAATACGTTTCACATCGTGAATACGGTAACCTGTCTCCTCTTCTACCTCTTTACGGATACAATCTTCAGGGTTATCGCCATCTAAAAGTCCAGCGCACGCCTCGATCATCATGCCATTGTCATTGCCATTAACATAGGTAGGCATTCGAAACTGCTGGGTTAGTACTACCGTGCCTTTGGTTTTATTATACAAGAGTATTGCCGCACCATTGCCACGGTCATAGGCCTCACGTTCTTGTTTTTCCCAGCTACCATCTGGTTTTTGGTACTCAAAACTGAATTTGTTCAAGGTGTACCAATTATCGGAAAGCAGCTCTTTCTTAATATTACGTACCTTACTATTCTGCATCTGGTATGTCTTTTAAATCATAATAAACTTGTAGTCCTAGATCCTTTGCAATCTTCACATCTTGATCTGCCCCTTTAGACTCCCCTTCTATTCGTAATACAGCATCACATTTCGTCAATAACCTATGGGCAACAGGGTATTGTATTTCTTGAAAGATGGCATCCCCAATAGCATTGGAACCGGCAAGTTTGATCAATGGGTTGGCAACCCATTCCCCAATCATCGGAACATGCCCCTTTTTAAAAATCGGCAAGGCCATTGATTCGAGCTTGTACATATTCCGTTTAATAAGATTCGGGTCGTTGTTGGTTCCACTACGATAGGGTCCCGCAATTAAAATCAGCATCATATAAAAGTTTTTGTAAAGGAAGTAAATTATCTTCCGACAAAAATTAAGATAGTTTAATCACCTTCACTTTTTCTTTACCGAACTCAAAAATTCGGGGGTTACCCCAAGATAGGATGCAATTTGTTTTTGCGATACTTTTTCTGCAATCTTCGGGTACTTTTTCATGAACTTTTCATATCGCTCCTCTGTCGTTAGTGAAATAGTATCCAATACTCGAAGCTGCTCGCGTATATATGCATTTTGAAAGCGAATTCTAAAAAACCGCTCAAAACCTGAAACACTTTTAAAAAGTTCTTCCAGTGCATGAAAATTGAACGCTATTAATTTACAATCCTCGAGGGTCTCAATAGATAACAAAGCCGGAAGTTGATTCGTAAAACAGTGCATGTCGGTTACCCACCAATCCTGGACCGCAAACATTATGGTCGACTCCTTTCCGTCTTTGTTGCAATTGAACGCCCGCAAACTTC
This sequence comes from Aggregatimonas sp., assembly GCA_965238025.1. GTDB lineage: Bacteria > Bacteroidota > Bacteroidia > Flavobacteriales > Flavobacteriaceae > Pelagihabitans. The sequence goes on from OZ250162.1 coordinate 3,761,367, forward strand.
CCGACTCCACAAAAAACAATTCTTTACATAGTTGACCTTGTCGTAATACAAGTTCTTTTTTACCAACTATTTTGGTGGTTGCACAGGAATTCAAATGATTTTTATCAGAATTACTGAGCGGAATATGTTTTTCAATATTCTTGAAAAGTCGAAAATTATTCACCTGATAGATAAAAGATTTAAAAGGTACTTACGGCACCCTATCACTAGAATTAAGCTTTTTCAATACCGTTTTTGGTCGTTGCCATGGCAATTAAAAAAATAGACGCCCAATAGGTCGTTAAAATCAGTATTCCCGAACCTTGGAAAGCATCCTTGAATTTGGCCCAACCTAAAATCGAATCCGATATGAGAAATAAAACTACCGCCAAAAATAACAGACTAAACATCGGTGTCTTCTTCCAAATCCTAAGGTTAACCCCTTGCCAAATCATGATGATGATGACAGAAAAATATACGAATACCGGTATTTTCAAATTGCCGAGATGCCCGTACAATTCCCAATAATAAAATGCACCAAAAACCAACAATAACCCGATGGGAAGCAGGTACGTTTTGAACCCATCAATACTTATAAAACTAAGGGTGAAAAGTACGTGAGCAATTAAAAAGGCCACTAACCCCCATATGAAGTACGACTCATATAAAAGCAGGGTATCCCCGAGCAGACAAAAACAAAGTGCAACTAAAACAAATTTGTAAAATTTAGAATTCTTCAGGCCAAAAAATGTGGTAAAAAGAATTATCAGTATTGTCGTAAGAGGCTTTAAAATGGAATATAATTGGTGATTCCTTATAAAATCAAAATAAATTGCGATGCACGCAGAAAGGAAAATCAAAAGTGCAAAGGGCGCAATATACTTTTTTGAAAACATAGTATTCATCCAATAATCGTAAAGATACTATATCAGTTACAAAGTGCTTTGCGAAAAATTTCTTTCCATTTTACTATATTCAACCAAAATTAACCGACCCCTCCTAAATTTAGATGAATATCCGTAAACGAACTTAAAAACAGTCGATATGAAAAAGCACGATTGGAGTACATTTAATAAACGAATAGCTATAAATGCCAGCAAGGCCGATATTTTCAATTCTTGGACCAGTCAAGATAATTTGGAAAAATGGTTTCTAAGTCAAGCGGAATTTAGTTCCCATGACGGTACTGTCAAAAATAGGGGTTCAAAAATTTTGAAAGGGGACACCTATTCCTGGATGTGGCATGGGAGCGAAAATGTTGCCGAAGGGATGGTTAGGGAAAATAATGGTGATGATCTTTTGCGATTTACCTTTTTGGGCTGTGAGGTCAGTGTTGAAATTAAGGAAGAAGCTGGTGAAAATGTTGTTCAAATTACCCAGTCAGCCATTCCGTTGGACGAGGACTCCACAATGAGTTATTATGTGGGTTGTTCCCGAGGTTGGACATTTTATCTGGCAAACCTCAAATCAATCCTTGAAGGCGGGATTGACCTAAGAAATAAGAATGGAAACCTAACCAATGTTATTAATACCTAATGTAAACATTGTTTTGTGGTCAAATACCAAAAAAATGAAAAAATCAATCTATTGTATTGTAGTTCTAACATTGGTCTTGCTCGGTTGCAAACAAAAAGGGGAAAATCACAAGGACGAATCGGAACTCCCGCGCATAGCCATCGCGGGTTTGGGTATTGAGTCCAGTACCTTTTCCCCTGCTCAAACTCATGAAGAGGCATTTCACGCACGAATCGGAGACTCCATTTTTGGGCGTTATCCATTTTTTGACGAAGGAACGGATATCCGTATGCGTGCCGAATGGGTACCTACACTTTTGGGTAAATCTTTACCGGGGGGAATCGTCACACGAGAGGCTTATGAAGCAATGGTTGGGGAAACTTTAAACATGTTGAAGGAAAATGGTCCGTATGATGGTCTTTTCTTTGATATTCACGGTGCCATGAGCGTGGTTGGACTTGAAGATGCTGAAGGCGATTTAATCAGACGCATACGGGAAGTCATAGGAAACGATGTGCTGGTCTCTACATCTATGGATTTGCACGGCAACGTATCAAAACGCCTAGCGGAACATAGCGACCTGATTACCTGCTATCGTATGGCCCCACATGAAGATGCGCTGGAATCTAAGGAACGTGCTATTACCAATTTATTGGAGCGTTTGGAAAGTGGTAAAGGAAAACCAAAATACAAAGCTTGGATCCCTGTTCCCATTCTGCTGCCCGGTGAAAAAACAAGTACCCGTATTGAGCCCGGAAAGAGCCTTTATGCTCAGGTTCCTGCCGTTGCCAATCAGGAAGGTGTTATTGATGCCGCTATTTGGATAGGTTATGCATGGGCCGATGAAGCTAGGAATCACGCTGTGGTTATGGTTACTGGCGATGATAAGGAAAAAGTGACCCAGGGAGCTGAAAAACTCGCCACAGCATTTTGGGAGGCACGGCATCAATTTGAGTTCGTTGCCCCTACCGCAACCCTAGAGGAAAGTTTAAAAATGGCCCTTGCCATTAAGGAACGGCCCTTTATTATAAGTGACATGGGCGACAACCCTACCGCGGGAGGAGCAGGTGATGTTACTTGGACCTTGCAGAAAATACTGGCCCGACCAGAATTTAAAGAAGAAAATGGTCCTTCGTTAATCTATGCCTCCATTCCAGGGCCTGAATTTGTTGAGGCCGCAGAAAAAGCTGGTGTGGGCAAAGAAGTAAGTGCCATGGCGGGGGCCGCTATTGACAATCGTTATGCGCCTCCCTTACAGCTTACGGGAATAGTGAAATCTATAAAACATGGAGACATCCATGCTGAAACCGAGGTCGTTGTCCAAATTGGAAGCGTACATGTTATAGTAACCAAAAAACGAAAACCATACCATAAGGAAAGTGATTTCACCAACCTTGACCTTGACCCAAGAAACACCGATATAGTCGTGGTAAAAATCGGATACCTCGTACCTGAACTTTATGATATGCGAAAGGGCTGGATAATGGCAATGACCCCTGGTGGGGTGGACCAGGATTTGGAAAGATTGGGGCATAAAAACATTAAACGACCTATGTTTCCTTTAGACAAGGATATGAAAACCCCAGATTTACAGGTGCGATTAGTAACACCTTCCGATAAAATAAAGTAATGGATATATGTATGTAAAAAAGAATTTTGGATTAAAATCAATTATTAGCTTTAGCGGCGGCCATTTCGTATGGATTACCTTATGGGCATTACTCGTAGCCTTAATATATAAATTCACGCCTTTACGGGAGTGGCTGGTTATTCCTTGGTTACCGTTGTCTGTAATTGGCACCGCCGTAGCCTTTTATGTAGGCTTTAAGAACAATAGCGCCTATGATCGTCTTTGGGAAGCGCGAAAAATATGGGGAGCCATTGTCAACGGCAGTCGTTCTTGGGGTTCGGCTACAAGGGGTTTTATAAGTAGTCAGTTTAGCTTTGAAGAAAAAAATGCTTCGGAATTGGGTGCTTTAGGCAAAAAATTGATTTACCGCCATATAGCTTGGCTATATGCACTACGAAGTCAGCTGTTGATTCCAACCCAATGGGAGCATATCAGTCAAGGAAGGATGGTAAGAAAGGTAGCCAAAAAGAGAATGGCAAATTTTGGGGTGGGTCTTCATGGCGATGATATAAGCGAGCAACAACTAAAGTATTTTTTACCTAAAGACGAGTATGAAAAGCTTATAAATTATAAAAATACGGCAACGCAGATCATCGATCGGCAAAGTCAGGATTTAAAAATCTTGCGTGAAAAAAATATCATTGATGATTTTAGACATATGGAGCTTCAGAAACTCCTTAATGATTTCTATACCTTTCAAGGACAATGCGAACGTATTAAAAAATTCCCCTTACCTAGGCAATACGCTAGTATGAGTTTTGTCTTTATTGGAATTTTTATTTTTCTCCTGCCACTAGGTATGGTTTCTGAATTTGCGAAATTGGGTGAATTTGGTGTGTGGCTATCTATTCCCTTTACCGCTTTGGTAGGCTGGGTTTATTTGATGATGGAGTTGGTAGGCGACTATTCTGAAAATCCCTTTGAAGGCATGGGCAATGATATTCCCATGCTTGCATTGTGTAGGACCATTGAAATAGATTTACGGGAAATGTTGGGTGAAATTGAGCTTCCTGAGGGGATTAAACCTATTAATGATGTTTTAATGTAAGAGATTATTAGGGCTTAACATGACCAAACCCTTAAATCAAATTATCAATAATTAGAGAACAAAATGGAAGGAATCGGGAATACACCACTTATCAAATTAAGGCATCTTGCCGATACTGATTCTGCGGATATTTATATAAAGTTCGAAGGGGCAAATCCTACGGGAAGTATGAAAGACAGAATGGCCCTTGCAATGATCGAAGGAGCCGAAAAAAGAGGGGATTTAAAAAAAGGAGGGACCGTCGTCGACTATACCGGTGGGAGTACCGGAAGTTCCTTGGCTATGATATGTTCCGCCAAAGGATATAAGGCACATTTTGTTTCTTCCGATGCGTTTGCGCAGGAAAAATTACAGACCATGAGGGCCTTTGGGGCCGAATTGGAACTTGTACCTAGTGAAAATGGTAAAATTACTGCAGCCGTTATCGATAATGCGCTTGAAAGAGTCAGGGAGATTGCCAAACAACCCAACACTTTTTATACCGATCAATTCAAAAACATTGATAACAGAAATGCCTACCACAAAATGGCCCATGAAATAATGGCTGTTTTAGACACCAATATCGATGAGTTCATAACTGGTGTTGGTACAGGCGGTTGTTTTTCGGGGAATTCGGAAGTATTTAAAGACAAAATACCCAATATCCAATGTATCGCTATAGAACCTTATAATGTACGGACATTGTCTGGAGGTGATACTTCAGGAACCCACAGACTTGAAGGTATGGGTGCTGGGTTCGTTCCGGATATATGCAGGTTAGATCTGGCGGATGAAATAATAGCGGTAAAAGATGAAGATGCCTATAAAACGTCTAGGGAATTGGCTCGAAGGGAAGGGGTTTTTGGTGGGACTACCTCCGGGGCGAATGTTTGGGCCGCTCTTCAAAGAGCCAAAATAATAGGCAGGGGAAAAACCATTGTGACAGTTGTATGTGATTCGGGGTTGAAATATTTGAATGGGGATTTGTACAAGTAAAAATCGGAGAAATAACGGGTAAAAAACGAATATTACTTTAATGCAATCCTTTAAATTAAATACATCATACAAGCATCACCTTATCGTTGCTGCGGTAATTGCTTTTTGGCTAGCAATTTTTTTGGTCCTTATCGCACCTTTCGACGCTTCAGATCTTTCTTTTTCAATTCGACTCAAAATACTGCCCTTTTACGGAATAATCTCTTTCACTAGCTATATGATAATAGTTCCTGCACAAAATTGGATGTATAACTTGAAGAACAAGTGGAATATTCCATTAGAGATTACCTTCATCATACTTTTCAATATCTTGGCGCTTTTTGGCAGTTTTGCCTATTATAAGACAGATATAATAAACGGAACCTATAATTTCCCAAAGTTCACTTTTCAAGTATATTATCCTATTTTCTTCATTATTCTACCTATACTCCTTTTTCTCAGATGGTGGTTGAACAAGAGGTTGAAGAAGCAAAATCAAGGAAAAATTATGCTTACAGGAGCTAATAAATTAGATGTACTGCATATAGGCCTTAAAAATCTAGTCTGTATTTCTAGTGCTGACAATTATGTAGAGGTGACTTACTTGAATAAGGGTGAATTGAACAAAAAATTGTTGCGCGTCACTTTGAAAAATATTCATCCACAAGTACCTAGTTTACTAAAAGTACACCGTTCCCATCTTATAAATCCTGTCCATCTTAAAGATTGGAAAAACCCCAATACCATAAATTTAAACCAAATAGAGGTGCCCGTTTCAAAGAATTATAAGAAAGATGTACTTGCCATACTTGATCATTCGCCCCTAAAATCCAATAATTCATCCCAAACGCCATAAAATACCTAACTCTTAAGTTATAGGTTTTTAGTTTAGAGGAAATTCTTAATTAAATTAACGATGAAGGAATTTATCACTGTAGCACTACTTCTATTGTCTATTAAATGTGCCTCGCAGAGGCAACCTAATACTATTGAAAATCAATTACTTAAAATAGTCGAAGATAAAACCGTAATGGGAGTTGCCGCTGCGTACTCCATAGATGGTAAAATCATCGAACAAGCAACGGCCGGTTATGCGGACAATGATTTGAAAAAGCCATTTGAAATCAATACCAAGGTACGAATGGCTTCAATTGCAAAGACAATGACAGCATTGGCTATTATGCAAATGGTAGAGCAAGACAAATTGGATTTAGATGTACCTATTCAAACCTATATTCCTGATTATCCAAAACATGGAAAAACTAACATTACCATACGACATCTGCTGTCGCACACTTCAGGAATTTCAGGATATAAAAATGCTAAAGAATCGAATACAACAATTGAGTATGCAAGCTTAAATGATGCGTTGGGCTTGTTTAAAGACCGGGAATTACTATTTGAACCTGGAACAAAATATTCGTACACGACTTATGGATATACCGTTTTAGGAGCCATTCTAGAACAGGTTGCCGGGCAAACCTTTGAAGCTTATATGCAAGAGAACATTTTCTCAAAAGCTGGAATGAATAATACAGGTGTAGCAAAATTTGGAGTAGTACTAGAAAACCAATCAAAATTATTTCATCGCAAAAATGGAACAGGTAAAGCAAAACTCGCAAAAGAAAACAATCTAAGTAACCGCATACCTGGAGGAGGTTTTTATACAACGCTCACGGACATGCTCAAATTTGGAAACGCCGTGATTAATAACCTTTTTGTTAAAAAGGAAACGCTCGATTTAATGCGTCAACATCATAGTTTGGAAAAGGAAAATAATGCCTATGGTTTTGGTTGGTTCTTATACAACCCAAAACCAAATGAAGGTGCCATTATTGGTCATTCTGGTGGTCAAACGGGTTGTTCATCGTTTCTTTTTATCGTTCCTGAGAAAAAGGCCGTTAGTATAATTCTTGCAAACACTTCAAGAGCTCAGTCAAGCACCGATCGCATTGCAGTTGATTTACTAAAATTATCGGTAGGCAAAACAGACTAAAAACATCCTAAATGCTCGGCGTATGATTTGGAAGAACTAAACAGTAACCGCCTTATTCAAGTACCTTCTAAAGGGTAACATTTCTTTGTAAACCGTAATCAGCTTATCCTTAAAATCGGGTTGGTATACCTCAGCGGTTTTAAACTCATGAACAACGGCAAAGGTTTTATTTCTTAATAACTCAATGTGCTTATGGTCGTTTGAAAAACCTTTGGGAGCGTTTTTCAATTTTACATCTTCATATAAGTTGCCAAAAAGGGTCCGGAACGATTTTTTATTTAAAATCTTCCTCAATTGTTCTCCGTCATAATCTATAGCATCCCTTATACTGCGTAAACGTTTTGGATCTGGTCGCCAAAGTCCACCAGCGAACATGCACCGTTCAATCCCTATTTCAACATAAAAATCGCCCGTATTGGGACGCTTGTCCAATCCTGCCCCAAAATGGTCTTTATAAATGGGTTTATGGGGGTGAAACATCAGGTTATTATTAATTCTGTTGATGCCTTTCTTTCCCGGAGTAGGAAAATATTCTTTATCGATAGCGGCTAAGGCCAAATCCATCTCATCTAACCAACCAATGAAATCATCACGGACTTCTTTGTACCATTTGCGATTGGCATCCATCCATTCTTTGTTGTTATTCTTCTGAAGTGACTTAAGGAAGTTGATTTGGTTTTTGAAGTTCATAAATTGAAAGTACGAAATTAGAAATACGAGGTACGAAGTTAAAATCGACTAAATGTCACTCTATGTGCATTCGAAGAGCTAATAGTTACGTAGTCCTTCGGCTGCGCTCAGGGTGACATTTTTTTAATAAACTCAAAACTTTTGTATTTGAGCTTTAAAAGTTATCCCCGTCAAGAATATCGCCTAAGCCACCCAATACACTTCCTTCACCTTTGCTATTATTCCTTCTTGGTAAATTGGCCAATACCCTACCCGCCAATCTGCTGAACGGTAACGATTGTACGTAGACGGTGCCTGGTCCTTGCAATGTTGCAAAGAAAAGTCCCTCGCCGCCAAAGACTGTATTTTTAATGCCTCCTACGAATTCAATATCGTAGTTTACGTTTTGGGTAAAGCCTACAATGCAACCGGTATCTACCTTTAACGTCTCGCCCATGGCCAGTTCTTTTTTGGCAAGTGTACCGCCGGCATGAACAAAGGCCATACCATCACCTTCTAACTTCTGCATAATAAAACCCTCACCACCAAATAGGCCTCGACCCAATTTCTTGGAAAACTCAATACCCACAGAAACCCCCTTTGCAGCGCATAGGAAGGCATCTTTTTGGCAAACGAATTTTCCCTGGTATTCAGAAAGGTCGATTGGAACGATCTTTCCTGGGTAGGGAGACGCGAAACTGACCTTTCTTTTGTCTTGACTAATATTTAGAAAGGCAGTCATGAACAGGCTTTCCCCGGTCAACATTCGTTTTCCAGCGGAAAAAATCTTCCCTAATACTCCTTTTTCCTGATTGGAACCGTCTCCAAAAATAGTATCCATTTTAAGACCGGCATCCATCATCATAAAGCTACCCGACTCTGCCACAACAGCTTCTTGAGGGTCGAGCTCTATTTCAACATATTGCATTTCTTCTCCGTAAATCTCGTAATCTATTTCATGTGCGTTCATAAGTAGTAATTTTAGTGTCATTCCTGCGAAGGCAGGAATCTATTAGTATTGATTGATGGTTATTAGTTGGTTAGAATCGGTTATTGTTACATTCTCCGTAGTTCAGTTTTCAAACTTTTAAACCGAAATCACATTATTTCTTAAGACGGACTGTCCACTCGAAATTAAACGTAGAGACCACTACCCCATCCGAATTTACTCCTACTGACTTCATCCAAATAGTCTGCCCCTCTCCCGTAGCGATTGTCTTTTCCAAGGCTTCTTTAATAAGATGACCATCCTCACAAGTAAACGTAATACGTCCGGTCGCTTTTTTGGAGAAATTGGCGGTGTTGTTTTGAACAAGCATTGAAATACGCTTGCCCGTTTCCCTTATTTGTGTCGTTACCATGGCCCCTGTTGCCAACTCGGCAGCCATACCTTGTACCGCCCAAAACATAGATTTAAACGGATTTTGATTCGCCCATCTATGGGTAACTGTGGTTATTGCCTTGGTATCGTCCATATATGTAAGACGTACTCCACTCCACCAAGCGGAAGGTAATTTAAAGAACATAAAAGCATTGACTTTGCCCGTAGATACTGCCATTTTGGTTGATTTAAGTCCTAAAAGTATTGAAATTAATCCATATGCACTAGTGTTAAAATATTGTTAATATTTAGTACTATGTGTTGCATAGTACTTGTTTTTAGATATATATTTGCATAAGAAGATATTAGGTTATCAATTAATTTAATGAATTATGGACAATCAAAAAACAACAATCACTTTTAAAACTGGATTCCCTTACTTGGTGAAATCTGTTCGAACGATCAAATACGCAAATGTCGAAAAGAGCATCTGCCAGTACGGAACCTTATCAATAAATTGCTAAGCCATGACGGAGACCATAACCAAACACGAAAGAAATTTATCGGCCTTGATCCACGCCTCTACTTTCTCCAGGTTCTTTATTCCCTTTGGAAATTTTATTGTTCCATTGGTATTATGGACAGCCAATAAAAACGATTATGAATTTGTAGACTATAATGGAAAGCAGGCGTTGAACTTTCAAATTAGTATGTTCCTCTACTCTATTATTCTGGGAATCATAAGCATTCCATTTTTTGTGGGGTTCTTTCCGGACCTATTCAATTTTAGTCATTTTGGTTTTGATCAATTGCATAACCTAAACAACTTTAATATCAATTTTGATAGTGACGATTTTCGTTTTAGTCGATGGTTGGTTCCAGTTGGCATTGCGGGTCTTTTAAAATTCTCGCTGGTAATCGTGAACATTGTTTACACCATTCTTGCTACCATCCGTACCAATGAAGGCCAGACCTTTAAGTATCCCATCACCATTAAATTCATCAAATAATGAACGTGGCAAAATACATATTGGGTTTAGGATTTATCTCTGGTATTCTACTTATGGTTTCGGCATTTGATTTACCAAAAAGCCATTCGTCTGACCAAGATACCTTGCATAAGACCATTTCCGAATTAGACAGTATTTTCTTTACGGCCTATAACAATTGTGATTTGGAGACCCAGGCGAGCTTGTTATCGGAAGACTTGGAGTTCTATCATGACCAAGGTGGTTTAAATACTTCTAAACAAGATGTTATGACCAAAATAGAAAACAATATTTGTGGCAAGGTAAGCCGCGAATTGGTCAAGGGCAGTATTGAAGTAAGTGAAATACCCGGTTTTGGTGCCGTACAGTTAGGAATGCACAAATTTTATAATAACCAAGAACCCGATGCCGTATCCAAACCGAGCAAGTTTGTAATGCTTTGGAAAAAGACCGGGGAAACATGGCAAATAACACGTATCATAAGCTTACACAGCAGTTAAAAAAATAATGGGTACTCATCACACCCAACAGTAAAGGAGTTTATTCATCAAACAAAAAACGAACAGTTAATCTATGCGACCCGTAACAAAAAACCAACTTGCCGACAAGCAGGTAAAAAGGAAGCCAAAAGGCAAAGCGGCAAAGCATGCAAAGCAAAAAGAAACTATGAATGTAGAAAACACTAAAGCACAAATGCGCAAGGGAGTGTTGGAATACTGCATTTTGTCCATCCTGAATGGGAAAGACAAATATGCCTCCGAAATCCTTAGTACGCTCAAAGATGCAAAAATGCTGGTCGTTGAAGGCACGATTTATCCCCTATTGACCCGATTAAAAAATGCCGGGTTATTAAATTATCGCTGGGAAGAATCTACTTCAGGACCCCCACGAAAGTATTATACCCTAACCGAAACCGGGAAACTTTTTCTAAAGGAACTCGACTCCACATGGGACGAACTACGCAGTGCAACGAATCTGGTAACTAAAAACAGTTAGATCTAAACAACTAGACCTTGAAAATGGTTCAGGGTAAAAAAAGCAATCAAAAATGAACAAGACAGTAAATATAAATCTCGCGAACACGCTTTTTCATATAGATGAGAATGCGTTCAACAAAATGCGTCGTTATCTAGAATCGGTAAAACGTTCCTTTGCCAATACGCCCGGCAGCGACGAAATCTTAGCCGATATCGAGGCCCGTATCGCCGAGCTTTTTGGTGAAAAATTAGAAGATGCCCGACAAGTAATCACCAACAAAGAAGTTGATGAAGTTATCGCCATTATGGGGCAACCCGAAGACTATATGGTAGATGAGGATATTTTCGAGGATGAGCCTGTATATAAATCAGCGTCGGAAAGAAAAAGGAGTAAAAAACTATACCGTGATACCGAAATGAAATATGTTGCCGGAGTATCTTCAGGTATAGCACATTATATAGGGCTTGATCCGTTATGGGTTCGCTTATTATGGATTATCCTGACCCTTGGGTCCGGTGGCGGTTTTATTCTCCTATATGGTCTACTATGGATTTTGATTCCCGAAGCGACAAGCACCTCTCAAAAATTGGATATGCGGGGAGAGGATATCAACATCAGCAATATAGAACGCAAGGTCAAGGAAGGCTTTGATGATGTTGCAAACAAAGTAAAGAGCGTAGACTATGATGAAGTGGGCAATAAGGTTAAGAATGGCGGAAAAAACTTTTTCGATACCATCGGTAAAATCGTCATGTTTTTCTTTAAAATTTTCGGAAAATTTATCGGAATCATCCTTGTTATTACAGGGGCCGCCACGATTATCGGGCTTTTGATAGCACTTATAACTGCTGCCGTTGCGGGTACCACCAATATTTCGGGATTTGATTTTTACAACATCATGGATTCTAGCAGTATGCCGGCTTGGATAGTTGCTCTATTTGGCTTTTTTGCCATCGGAATCCCATTCTTTTTCTTAATGTACTTAGGACTTAAGATTTTGGTGACCAATATAAAATCTATTGGAAGTGTTGCCAAGTTCACCTTATTGGGGCTGTGGTTGCTATCCATAATAATGATGATCGTTTTTGGGGTACGACAAGCTGCCGCACATGCATATGAAAGTGGTGTGACCGATAAACATGAACTCTATGTTGATGATATGAATGCCCCTATAATGGTTAGAATGACCGCCTCAGATACATATAATAGCAGGGCCAACATTCATATGGGCAACATGAAATTAACCCATGACAAGGATGGGAATGAGATGCTTCTTTCAAAAGATGTTCGACTGAGCATTAAAAAATCTGAAGATTCGGTTTTTCGACTTGGCGTTCGAAAGGAGGCAGATGGTTTTTCCTTCAATGAAGCAATGGAAACAGCCCGAAAAATAAACTACGATTATAAGGTACAGGGAAATCAAATTATCCTAAATGAATATTTAACAACAGATAAGAACAATAGGTTTCATGATCAGGAAGCTAGAGTTACCTTGTATGTGCCGGAAGGAGCTATACTTAATTATGATAATGGCGATGGGGATTTCCGTTGCTGGAAGGTAAAAAGCACCAATGACAGGAACATTGATGATTGTGATATTCAAGACTATACCTGGAAAATGGGTTCTGATGGTGAACTCAAATGCCAAGAATGCCCAGATGAAAGCTTCGATTATGAAGATGAGGACCGGGAAAACAAAATAAGGGTAGACAGCGATGGAATCGATATTAACATCAACGATGAAGACGGAGAATCCATAAAAGTCATTATAGACGAGAATGGAGTAGACATTAAAGCAAAAGACAACAACCCAAATGACGAAAACTTTGAGATGAAAATTGATGAAAACGGGGTGAAAGTCAAAAACAACATTGACTAACATACAACTCAGTACCGATATTCAACAATTCAGAAATTCAAAGTAGTACGTATCATTTAAATAAAACAACTTTACATCATCAATCAACCCCCTGATACCATATCAGGATAAAAAACAAACAGTCATGACAACACTAGTAAAACTTCTAATCATTTTTTTTATGACCTTATTCTTTTCGTCTTGCGCCTTCGATGTCAACCTTGGAGATTGGGGCACCGGCAAAAGGGGTAACGGCGAAATCGTAACGGAAAATCGCAACACCAACAAAGAATTTACCAAAGTATCGGCTCAAGAGGGAATTATGGTTTATGTAACCCAAGCCAATGATTATGAAATCGAAGTAGAGGCAGATGAGAATGTAATTGATCTTATTGGTACCGATGTTATAGATGGTAGACTTAAAATACACGCTATAGAAAACATTGGGCGCGCAACTAAAAAGGTTTATGTTTCAATGCCAAAAATCACTTCCTTAAAAAGTTCTAGTGGAGCGCATTTACGTTCAGAGAACAAAATTCGTTCCAACGAACTTGTAGTTGATGGAAGTAGCGGTGCCCATATTAATCTTGTGGTAGACACCAAGGAAATAGAAATAGATGCCAGCAGTGGCGCCAATCTGAAATTGGAGGGCGAGGCAGATGAAACCGATATAGATGTTAGTAGCGGAGGTAACATCAACGCCAAAAATTTAGAAACTAAGTATTGTGATGCAGATGCCAGCAGTGGTGGCAACCTTAGCATTTATGTGAGTAAAAACCTGAATGCCGATGCTAGTAGCGGTGGAAACATTTCATACTCCGGTGATGCATCCGTAGAAAAAAAGAAATCTGTTTCTGGTAGTGTTACCAAACGTTAATTAAACCTATTTTTTTATAAATTTAAGGACCCGCCAAATTTTGGCGGGTTTTCGCTTTCTGTTGGGAAGCAGTTTCTATATATTAGTACAAACCAATTCCCAAATGCAGTTAGCACTAAAAAAGTATAAACTACAGCTGAAACATACCTTTAGCATTTCTCGGGAATCACATGATTTTCAAGATAGTCTGATCATTGGCCTTTCTTTGGATGGATGTACGGGCTACGGTGAAGCGACCTCCAATCCGTATTATCAGATTTCCGTAGAAAGTATGATTTTAGAAATCGAAAATATCCATGATGAGTTGGAAACTTTTGAATTTACAACCCCGGTATTATTTTATGAATTTCTCCAAAAAAAGGAATTGACCAATTTCGCCATCTGTGCCTTGGATTTGGCGGCTCATGATCTATACGGGAAGCTTTTAGACAAACCATTATATCAAATCTGGGGTACCACCTTGGATAATCTTCCAGTGACAAATTATACAATTGGTATTGCTCCCATACAGGAAATGGTTGCTAAAATGCAAGAGACCCCTTGGCCCATTTACAAAATAAAACTGGGTACTGATAATGATGTTGCCATAATAAAGGAACTTCGCGCTCATACGGAGGCCGTTTTCCGAATCGATGCCAACTGTGCTTGGTCTGCAGAAGAAACTATTTACAATGCCCCCATTCTAAAGGACCTTGGGGTCGAGTTTTTGGAACAACCCTTAAAGGCCAACGACTTGGAGGGAATGGAAAAGGTGATGCTCCATAGCGTGCTTCCGATCATCGCCGATGAAAGTTGTATCGTAGAAACTGATGTAGCGAAATGCGGCTTGCATTTTAACGGAATCAATATTAAACTTACAAAATGTGGCGGTCTCACCCCTGCCTTGCGTATGATTAAAACAGCGAGAGAAATGGGATTAAAGGTCATGGTGGGGTGTATGACAGAATCTACCGTAGGTATTTCGGCCATTGCCCAACTGTTGCCACAACTTGATTATGTTGATATGGATGGCGCCATGCTTTTAAAAAAAGATATTGCAGATGGGGTACGGCTGTCAGCCAACGCCCAAACTATTTTCCCAAGTACCGCAGGTAGCGGAATACGCCTTTGGTAATGAATTATAGCATAGATAACTTTCCGGGAAGGCAATTACAAATTAATGGAAAATCCTATCGCTATTTTGGGGGTACCTCCTATTTAGGTCTTCAAACCGATATTGCTTTTCAAGAACTATTTATAGCCAACATTAAAAAATATGGTACCAACTATGGCGCTTCCCGAAAATCGAACATACAACTGGGTATTTTTAAGCGAGCTGAAACCTATTTGGCCAAAAAAGTAGGTAGCGAGTCCTGTATTACACTGTCATCTGGATATTTGGCCGGTCAATTTGTTTCAAGGCAATTCAAGCATTCGGAATACGAATGTTACTATGCGCCAAACACCCATTCTGCACTACATTCTAATAATAAGCCCTGTTTTCAGAGCTATGCAGACTTAAACGCCATGGTCAGAAAACAACTTTTGCGAAATCCAAATGACAAACCTGTTGTTTTTTTAGATGCCATCGACTTTTCTGGCATCAATTACCCTCTTTTTATCGGATTAAAACAATTGCCATTAGACCAAGTAACCCTTGTGGTTGATGACTCACATGGCATTGGTATTGTCGGGACTCATGGAGGAGGTGTTTTCAGGGATATTACCCAGTTAAAACCAAAAGAACTCATCGTATGTTGCTCTTTGGGAAAGGGACTTGGTGTACAGGCAGGGGCAATTTTTGGGAATAAAGATCGAATACTTCAATTTATGGAAACGGATTTCTTTGGCGGGGCCAGTCCTGCCACTCCGGCAGCAATGGCAACATTAGTCCAAGCAGATTTAATTTATAAGCAAAAAAGGAATATCCTATTAAAAAATATAGAATTCTTTCTTTCCACAACAAACAATCTTTCTATATTCCATTGGATGAAAAATCATCCCTCATTTAGCTTTTCCAATCCTAAACTAACGGATTATCTGCATGAAAATGAGATTATTATCAGCAATTTTAAGTATCCCAATGAGACTGCTTCATTCTTTAGTCGAATCGTCATCAATGCATCACATACCAAGGATGATATTTCCTTGCTCTCCCGCACCATCAATTCATTTGAATAGAAACTATTGAATAGCTATTATTTAGGAGTGATTTTTATCAAATTGTTAAAATATTTCGTATCTTTTAGGTATTCCCCTAAGATTACTCACTAAAACTAAGATTATGAAAAAAGTATTCGCACTGGTTTTGTTGATGTTGTTATTCGTCTCGGCAACCAATTTCACCTCATCAACAGTACAAATGAACAATTCTTTAGAAGGCACGTGGGAGCTGGTAAACCGTTATAATTATGATGGCCAAGGTGTATCAGATACCATCCTCAATACAAATGGTTACCGACAAGTAAAAATCTATAGCAAGGGAAAGGTTATGTGGACACGTCATTCACCTGATGATCCCACAGAATGGTTCGGATATGGGCGCTATACGAATACGGAAAATTCCTTGGAAGAACAATTGGAATATGGTTCTAAAGCAATGATGAAGGTAATTGATACATCCAATGTATTCAAGTTTGAACTTCAATTGGACAAAGACACCTATAGTCAAATAACTATTGATGAGGATGGCAACCCAACATTTGCGGAAAACTACACACGAATCGATTGAATACGCGATTTCGTCCCAAAGATAAATGCCGCTATCGTTATGATGAGCGGCATTTTTTTATCCAATTGAATTTGGTATACAATCTTTAAGCTACCTCTTCCGGAGTTTCCACAGTCGCTAAATACCGTTCTGCGTCCAAGGCAGCCATACAACCCGTACCAGCAGCCGTTACCGCCTGTCGGTATTCTTTATCCTGAGAATCTCCACAAGCGAATACTCCTGGGAGATTGGTTTTTGTTGTTTTTCCTTTCGTAATTAGGTATCCCGTATCGTCCATATCTAACTGCCCTTTAAAAATATCGGTGTTAGGTTTATGTCCTATAGCTATAAACAATCCGGTAATCGCAATATCTTCTGAAACTCCTGTTTGATTGTTTTTCATGCGAAGACCTTCCACTACTTGGTCTCCCAACACCTCGTCAACCTCTGTATTATAACGTATTTCTATATTTTTTATACTATTTACACGATGCTGCATTGCTTTTGAGGCTCTCATATAGTCCTTGCGAACTAACATGGTCACCTTGTTACAGATGTTGGCAAGATACGATGCCTCCTCGGCTGCGGTATCCCCTGCCCCTACAATGGCGACATCCTGACCTTTGTAGAAAAAGCCATCACAGACAGCACAGGCAGATACACCTCCACCGCGCAGTTTTTGTTCACTGGGTATATTCAGGTATTTTGCGGTGGCCCCGGTAGAAATAATAACGGTCTCGGCTTCCACCGTTTTGTTATCGTCTATGGTAGCTCGATGAATACCCCCTACTTCCTTACTCAATTCAACTGCTGTAACCATACCTATCCGAACCTCTGTACCAAACCGTTCGGCCTGTTGTTGTAACTGCACCATCATGGTAGGGCCATCAATTCCTTCCGGATAACCAGGAAAATTATCCACCTCGGTTGTTGTAGTCAATTGCCCCCCAGGTTCCATACCGGTATAAACAACCGGTTTTAAATCTGCCCTGGCAGCATATATTGCGGCCGTATAACCCGCCGGGCCGGAGCCAATAATCAATGTTTTAATTCTTTCTATTTCTTCGGACATAATCTATTAACTTCTAGTCTTTGTTATTAAACAAAAGTAGGTTTTTTACAAAAAACCTTACTTTATTAGTTATTAAAAGTTATGATTTACTATACTTTTTCAACATTGAAAATAAAATTTTAAAGATTGGCCCAATTTATGGTAGTACTGCTTATAAACAGGTACACCTACTTTTTATCCTGAGTTTTAGAGTCGTTTTGATTTAAAATTGTGAACAATTTTGGGTTAAAAGCTGAGTATAATCATTTTTATTATCAATTTTACTAGGTATTTTTGAACCCTTGGTAAAAAAAACGTAAGTTAAAGCTATGGTAAACAAGGTTTTGAAAACTGTAATTATTGATGATTCGGGTATGCAAATGAAGGTCATATCCAAATTGGTTAGTAATCATCCTAATCTTTCGCTTCTTGACACTTATGAAAATGGGATGGTCGCACGCAAAGGGATAAAAGGCAATGCCGTAGATCTTATTTTGCTGGATATTGAAATGCCTGTCATAAACGGATTTGATTTTCTAGATGCAATGGACAAAAGACCCCAGGTTATCATCATTTCCGGAAAACCGGATTATGCCCTTCGTGCATTTGATTATGATGTAACCGATTATCTGCATAAGCCTATTAGCTTAAACAGGTTTAACACAGCCATTCAGCGCGCTGTCACCAATCATTTAAATGCCGAGTCTGACACGAATCCCAAGGATTTTATTTTTGTGAATAGCAACCTTCAAAAAAAGAAGGTCATTGTTGGGGAGATAAAATGGATCGAAGCCTTAGGCGATTACGTAAAGTTGGTTACTGATAGTGGCTCTATACTCGTATTATCGACGATGAAGGCCTTTATTCAACGTTTACCTGCCGAAAAATTTGTTCGCATTCATAAATCATACACCGTTAATATAGAGCGGATCGATCGTTTTAACAGCACCAGTGTTGAAGTGATGGGAAAACGGATTCCTTTGAGCCGTCTTAAAAAAGTTAGCTTGGAGAAAGCACTTTCCGAAATTTAACCCTTAAGTCTTAGTGCTAGAATCTATAACTCACCCGCAAGGCAGAACCTCTCGGTAGAACTGGTACCACTATAAAACTGGCATCCTGGTTTGCTTGGATAAAGTCAGAAGTTGTACCATTGGCACTGGCTCCAAAGCTATTATCCCCAAAGAAATTTGCCAATCCGGCAGAATTAAAAAGATTAGTGACTGTCAAGTCTGCCGATATATTTTGTGCGATGTCATAGCCCAAACCAAGATTAAAAACGCTATAAGCAGGTAATTGAAAGGCGTTAGCGGCATTACCTTCCCGTTCCCCCATAAACTGCCATCTAACGAATCCGTTTAACCTATTTTCTTGGTATTCTGCGCCTAAATTGAACATTAATTTTGGATTGAATGGAAGGGTATTGTCCGAATAATCCAAGATTGTATCATCGGCCGTATCAAATGAATCGGCAGCATCATAAACCGTCCATTTCGTAGCGACAGGATTTTGCAAAACCCCATTAAAGGTAAAGGTGAGGTATGAAAGTGGCGTGTAGGCACTTTCCCATTCCAACCCAAGCGTTCTTGAATCATTAAGTTGAACTGGGGTGTAAAAAATATTTCCGCTCTGGTCATCCAATTCAAAATCGGCAACCCCCACATTTTTGAGTTGGCTTAGAAAAGCGGTCACCGTTGCTGAAAACTCTTTTTTAATATGTTTAAGGCCAAGTTCGAATTGATTAATTTCTTGTACCTCTCCTTTTTGATTGATCGGAACGTTGGCGAAATTGTTAAAATAATAATTGAGTTCCGGAGCCTTATTGCCCGAGGAATAACGAGAGAACACCGCGGTATGTCCTGAAAACTTATAATTCAATGCCGTTGAAAAGGACAGATAATTATAGTCAAAATCAAATTCGTCTACCCCAACCGGCACCAAAATGTCATTATCATAATAGGTCAGTGGATTGCCATCGACACCTCCATCTCCGTCGAACGTTCCGGAGCGGTCTTTTGACCCAGAATGACCAACGGTTTCATATCTGAAACCAAGATCCAGATGCAGCTTATCTACAATACGCCAACGGTCATTGGCAAAAAAAGCAATCTGCTTGACATCAGCCCGGGAATTGTCAAAGAAAAGCCCACCATAGTTTCCCAATCCGTTTTCATCAGAAAGCGCTATAATCGGTTGCCCAGGGTTCTCAACCGATACGCGAAGCATTCTTGGGTTAGGCTCGTAAGTCGCATAGCCCAAACTACCTTGTGTATACAAATCGGAGTCGGAAAACCCAGAAGCGATCCCGAAGGTAATATCATGTTTTTCGGATTTCTTGCGTAAAGTCAATTGGTTCATCCATTCATTTGCCCCAATTTGTTTGAGCCAAGATGCCGTACCCATAATCGCGTCGTTGGGTAACCTCCCATCTGTGAGGTACTCAAAACTTGGTGCTTCTCCTTGAAAAATATTGAGGGAACCAAAATTATTTATATTTGCCAACTCGTTACCTGTGCGGGCATCACGGAAAACCAAATTTCCAAAAGCCGAGAAATCCCCCGAAAAAAGAAGCCCGAAATCACGACTTAAGGCCGAGACGAGAAAATTGTCTAAAGAAACCCTTACATTACTAATCGCTGTTTGCCAATTTGCATTTTTACGTGAGTGTTTTAGATTAAACCGCACTGACCAATCATTACCTAAATCGTGCAGTATAGCAACACCAAACGCCCAATCCTGTGCATGAACACCTTGGGAAGGGTCAAATGCGTTGGTCGCACCTTCGTCTATCCTTCTTGCATCCGGTATATTAGATGAGAAAGCGGGCATCATCAATGCCGTAGTATTAAAATCCTGACCGAAAGCGGCCACTGGGTCGTTCCAATTTGTTGCGGCAACGCCTGTATACCTGTTGGTAAAATCATCTAGTATTTTACCATAGAATTTTATATGCCCCTTATCATATTTTTTAAGAAGGTTGAACTTTACCTGACCTCCTTTACTAAAGGCATAATCGGTATTTCTAGCGCCATCATCATATCTGTAATGGCCTCCAAAACTGTAGAACCAATTTTTACCCAAAGGGCCTTCGACAATACCATCAACCCGGTACAATGGGTTACTTTCACCCTGTACTCCACCTTGTAGCCTCACTTCACCACCAAAATTATCTTTAGGTCCCCTAGAAATAAAATTATAAATCCCTCCAGGTCCATTTAGGGCAGTAATAGCAGCACTTCCCCCCCGCACTGCCTCCACCTTACTGGTAGTAATATCGGTACGTTGAAAAATTTCAGGCCCATAATACGAATGCTGTACCAAACTAACCGGAAGTCCATCTTCCTGCAGTGAAACATAATACCAGCCAATATCATCTTCGGCGGAAGCGGAAACTCCTCGTGTATACACTTTGGTAAAAACTTCTCCGGCAGAAGGATCGGTAAAAGTACCTGGGATAAGTTGCAAGAGGTCGGCCGAACCCCGAGGCACTACATTCTTTATGGTTTTGGAATCTAAGATAGTAACCGCAGTACTCGATTCTAATTGATAGCGCGGGTCAAACGTACCGGTAACAACAACATTTTGAAGGTTTAGAGGATCATCTTCCAAGGTAACGGAAAATGACAAATCCTCCTCTCCTACTTCTACCGTTTCAAAATAGGTCTTAACACCAATATATGAAATGGTCAATTTATAAGTACCGGATGGCACTCCATTAATCTCATAAAGACCCTGCATATTGGTAATTGCGAACTCATTTGTAGGTTGCAGGTCTATATGCGCCCCAGAGAGCGGCACGCCATTTTTATCTTTGACCTCACCACTAAGTGTCACTTGAGAAAAAATAGGATTGAAAACAGATGAAACTACAATAAGAAATAATAGGGCAAAAAAATTATTCATTGGTAGGGCTTTGCTGGTGCAAATATACCGCGGTTATTTCGAACCAAATGTCAATTTTCGACATTAATAAGCCCATAAAAAGGGTGTTGATCATATATGTTCAAACACCCTTACTAGTATTGGATTCGGTACGTCTTTTTTCCAAATATCCTTCTTATAGAATGGTTATTTCTCCTTAACTACCATTCTACAGGTCGGGCATTCAAAACCATGTCTACTGCTTTTTAGTTTTATACCATCAACATGTGTTACCACAAAGTCTTGTATAAAGGCATACTTGGCCGTAGCATCGTGATTATTTACAGCTATTTGCGAATCTTTAAATTTATCCCTGACAATATTGTCATATTCCTGGTCTCCCCAGCAATTAGGGCAAACTCCCTCAGGAACTTCAGAGAATTCATCCTTCTCTTTTTTCTTACCAAATAGTTTACTAAAAAAATTCATAGGTGCCTTTTATAATTTAGTTGCGCATTCAAGGGTAGACAGAAAATTAAATCACCATCGTTGCGCATATTTACAATTATCTAAATGTAAGGATTTGATTTGATCTTTATAGAGATGTTTTTTGACTTTAAATATGTTTCACCAAAATATAATAAGCCTTATCATGGTGCAATAGTCCTCCCTATTCTACCTATAAATCTAAGCAAAAAGCTACCTGTAGTTTTGCCATAAAAGTGATGAAGGGTTCGTTTGAAATTTACATTTTTAGATAAGACAACACATTACCTTCAATGCGTTGCTGAATATTAGAGGTATCTCCTTTAACAAAGGTTTCCCCGGTGATATTCTCAAATAATTCTATGTACCTATCAGAAACCGTTTTAATATAAGCATCCGACATTTCGGGTACTATCTGTCCTTCTAAACCTTGAAAATCATTACTGATGAGCCATTGGCGAACAAATTCTTTAGATAGTTGTTTTTGTGCCTCTTCCCTATCTTGGCGCTCCTTATAACCGTCGGCATAAAAGTAGCGGGAAGAGTCGGGCGTATGAATCTCGTCGATTAGAACAATCGTACCATCCTTGGTTTTTCCAAATTCGTATTTGGTATCGACCAAAATCAAACCTCTTTGATCAGCTATTTCAGTTCCTCTTTTAAACAAAGCCCTGGTATACTTTTCTAAAATTATATAATCTTCCTCTGAAACGATTCCTCTTTTCAAAATATCACCTCGGGAAATATCCTCATCATGATTCCCCATCTCGGCCTTTGTGGCCGGCGTTATTATCGGTTCAGGAAACTTATCGTTCTCTTTCAAGCCGTTTTTCATTTCAACACCACATAGCGTGCGGTTACCAGCCTTATATTCCCGTGCAGCATGCCCAGACATATAACCGCGGATTACCATTTCTACTTTAAAAGGTTCGCATGCATGCCCGATGGCAACATTAGGGTCCGGAGTAGTTATCAGCCAATTTGGAACGATATCCGCCGTTTGCGCCATCATTTTTGTCGCAATCTGATTTAAAATCTGACCTTTAAAAGGAATTCCCTTGGGCATGACCACATCAAAAGCGGACAGACGATCGGTTGCTACCATTACCAGCAAATCATTTTCTAGACGGTACACCTCACGTACCTTACCCTTATAGACACTTTTCTGCCCTGGAAAATTAAAGTTGGTATCGACTATGGTATTATTCATTATTAGGTTTGAGATTAAAAGCTAGGGATTCTAAGGTTTTTTTGAGCCTATACTGGAGATTGTTTCATTTCGAAATCCACATCAAACCTAATTTTGATGTTCAAGATCTTTATAGGCATCAATAATTTTTTTAACCAATTTATGACGAATCACGTCTTTATCGTCTAAATAAATAATACCAATGCCATCGGTATTTTTTAAAACCAGCAAGGCTTCCTTTAGACCTGAAGTAACCCTTCTGGGTAAATCTATTTGACCTGGATCACCCGTTATTAAAAATTGGGCATTCTTTCCCATCCTGGTAAGAAACATCTTCATTTGGGCGTGAGTAGTGTTCTGCGCCTCATCCAAGATAACAAAAGCATGGTCTAACGTTCTACCTCGCATAAAAGCCAATGGAGCGATTTGTATGGTTCCGTTTTCTATAAAATGCGTAAGTTTTTCACTGGGGATCATATCACGTAAAGCGTCATACAAGGGCTGCATATATGGGTCGAGTTTTTCCTTAAGGTCGCCAGGTAAAAACCCAAGGTTTTCTCCTGCCTCTACTGCCGGCCTCGTTAAAATAATTCGCTTTACCTGCTTTTCCTTTAGCGCCTTCACCGCTAGTGCAACTCCGGTATAGGTTTTACCTGTACCCGCGGGACCTATGGCGAAGATCATATCATTTTTCTTCGCCGAATCTACCAATTTGCGCTGATTTACCGTCTGTGCTTTTATGAGCTTTCCGTTGACGCCATGCACCAATGTTTCCCCACTCTTTTCCGGGGTCTGATAATCAGATGCAATATTACTGGTAAGCACCCTTTCAATAGAATTCTCATCTATTTTATTGTACTTGGTAAAATGCGCTGTAATCATATCAAAGCGCCTTTCGAACTCCTCTAAAAGTTCCTCGTCGCCATATACTTTTATTTTACTGCCCCTCGCCACTATCTTCAACTTGGGAAAGTGCTTTTTTAATAAATCTATGTTCTCGTTTTGTTGCCCAAAAAAGTCCCTGGGACTAATATCTGTAAGTTCTAGAATAAGTTCGTTCAAAGAATGTCGGAGTTAGATAACATGTTATAGAATATTGTAAACCGTATTAAACTTTTACCATAGTTGTGCATCGAAACTAAATCGCATGAATCTTGCCAATTTCAGCGCCTTCATGTTTAAAAAATCCTTTTGTAAAGCCACAAAAGCTTCTTCCGATGACCCTTGGGAGGGGCAGAAACAAAAAGTTTAATTCAGTTCAACTTTCTAAGGCTGTTTTTTTGTTTAATTTTGTTCAACAAATTTAGGTAAAATTCCGTTTTCTTAATCAAAAACATATCAACATTGCTGCATGGCAATCATCACTTTAACTACAGACTTTGGGCTTAAAGATCACTTTGTAGGCGCTTTAAAAGGTAGTATCTATAAAGAGTTGGCCGATGCCAAGATTGTAGACATTTCCCATAACATAAGTCCGTTCAATATTCATGAATGTGCCTATATTCTTAAAAACTCCTATAAAAATTTCCCCGAAGGTACCGTTCATATAGTAGGGGTTGATGCCGAGCCCACCCCAGAGAACCAACATATTGCGATTTTGGTAGACGGGCACTATTTTATTTCAGCAAACAATGGTGTGGTACGACTGATTACTTCAGAAATTGAAGCAGAAAAAGTCGTAAAAATAGACATTCCCAATCCAGAACAAGGCTCCTTTCCCGTACTTGACGTTTTTGTTAAAGTTGCCTGCCATGTTGCCCGTGGGGGTACTTTAGAGGTCGTTGGCAAAAACTTTACCGAACTTACAGAACTCAAGGTAAATGCTCCAAGTGTAACGGATAATGACAATAAAATAGTAGGCAGCGTTGCCTATATTGATAATTATGGCAATGTAGTAACCAACATTCACAAAAATTTCTTTGATGCCTATCGAAAAGGGAGGGATTTTGAATTGAACGCCAGAACCGCTTCTATAAAAACAATTCACCATAAATACAGTGATATTATAAATTTTAATCTTGAAAAGGGAAAAAGGGCCGGTGCAGGTAGTTTGTTGGCCTTGTTTAACACCTCTGACTATATAGAATTGGCCATATACAAGAGCGACCTAAATACCGTAGGTGGGGCGTCTAGTCTCTTAGGACTGGATTATCGTGATACCATTACCATAAGTTTTATATAATGCTCGTACGGATTGTAAAAATGGTTTTTAAAAAGGAAAATATTGCTGATTTTGAGCAATTGTTCCTTGAAAATAGAACTAAAATCAGGGGTTTTAAAGGCTGTACCTTTTTGGAATTATATCGAGATAAGAACGATTCCAGTATTTACTTTACCTATAGTCATTGGGAGAATGCGGACTATTTGGAAGAATATAGGAAATCGGAACTCTTCAAAGGGGTTTGGTCAAAAACAAAAGTGCTTTTTGATAAAAAGCCAGAGGCCTGGAGCGTGGAAAAGATTTAGAAAGGCGATAAAGATTTTTTCGTAAAGCCCTTTAATTACCCCTTTACTGATACAGGACTTATAAACATTAAAAATAAGAACGTCCCGATTCCTTTTTTGGATGAGGTAAAAGTAACTAGGCAACGAACTAAATGGCTACTACTGATTATTGGGCTTCCCATCGGGTTAGTTGCTATTTTTATCCTATTGCTCAACTATTTTAGAAAGTGTAGTTTTGCTGCTTAGATGTTGATAAGTTTGTTTCGATAAAAAGGGGAATTCAAATATCTTTGTTTTCACGCTATTTATTTAGAAGCGGGTTATTTTCGCCTTAAATTATACAAAAAAAAGCCAAATGAAATTTATCGTATCCAGCACCTATCTTTTAAAGCAACTTCAGGTTTTAGGCGGTGTTATCAATAACAGTAACACCTTGCCAATTTTGGATAACTTTTTGTTCGATTTGAATAAGGACAAACTCACGGTCTCCGCCTCCGACCTAGAGACAACAATGAGTTCGGTTTTAAAGGTAGATTCAGATAACGAAGGCGTTATCGCCGTTCCTGCAAGGCTTTTATTAGAAACACTAAAGACTTTTCCGGAACAACCATTAACATTTGTTGTAGAAGATAATAATACGGTTGAAATTAGCTCTAATCATGGTAAGTATGCCCTAGCATATGCAGATGGAGCTGAATTCCCGAAGGCTGTAGAGTTAGCCGATCCAAGTTCAACCACTGTTTTGGGTGATATTTTAGCAACGGCCATTAACAAAACTATTTTTGCAGCTGGCAATGACGACCTTCGCCCAGTAATGAGCGGTGTGTTTTTTCAATTTTCTACGGAGAACCTAACCTTTGTAGCTACCGATGCCCATAAATTGGTAAAATACCAACGTTCAGATGTGAGTGCTTCACAAGTTGCCGAGTTTATCATGCCTAAAAAACCATTGACCTTATTAAAAGGTATTTTGGCGGGAAGTGAGTCTGATGTTACCATTTCATACAATGACAGCAACGCTAAATTCAGTTTTGAGGATACCGAACTGATTTGTAGGTTAATTGATGGAAAGTATCCAAATTATGAGGCAGTTATTCCAAAAGAAAACCCAAACAAGTTATCGATATCAAGAAATCAATTTTTGAGTTCGGTGCGTCGGGTTTCCATTTTCTCGAATAAGACCACACACCAGATCAGATTGAAAATTGCCGGAGCAGAACTTAATATTTCTGCAGAGGATATTGACTATAGTAATAAGGCCGAAGAACGTTTGACCTGTTCTTATCAAGGTGACGATATGCAGATTGGTTTTAATTCCCGTTTCTTGACCGAAATGTTGAATAATCTTTCGTCTGATGAAGTATCCTTAGAAATGAGCTTGCCAAACCGAGCTGGCATCCTGACACCAGCAGATGGCCTGGATGAAGGTGAAAATGTTACCATGTTGGTAATGCCGGTGATGTTGAACAATTAAACGGTTATGCTGAGTAATAAACCGATATCGTAAGTCCTTTCTGAAGCCTTTGTAATAGGGCGTTATTTTTTTCAACTTGCATTTAATCAGTTTAATTTGACCGTCTACCCCAGATTTTAAACCATTCATACATTTCCTCTTAGTTAACAGGTAGTTCAGCTTAAATATTTTTCCATTACTTACTGATTTTCATACCTTTACGTATATTCTCCCTTTAACCAAAAAATAGTATCGTATTATGAAAAATGTTACCAAGATTATCCTAGGTCTCTGCTTCTTGTTTTTATCCTGCGAAACGGATAAGATAGGCTATGGAGATGAGTTAGAAAGTATCACGGCAAAAAGTGCCAAGAACAAAGTAAAGACTAAAGTAAAATCGAGCGGTCCAGAACTGGTGAAAAACTGTATGGTTGTTAATGCCGATCGTTGCGAATTAAACGGTTATGCCCCAGCAAGTTTCTGGTGGCCTAACGTAGGCGAAGGTGGTCCCCAGGGTCTGTTCTCTGTAAGCGATGTTTATCAAATGACTTATTCGGAATACGATAATGGTGATATCAACATAAAAGGTGAGACGGAGCTTAACGGTTGCGTTGTAAGTGTTGATGTTTGGCTAGTTGATGGCAAAAACTTTGAAGATTGGTCCGCAGGAGGCGGATTATTTAAGGATGAACGGGAAAGTTCTAGTTGTTCGGACGTAGTAGCCGATGACCTACTTTACTATTTGGTAGATGAATCCCGAAGCAGTATGACGGCATCTGGTTGTGCTGAAAGAGACGGAGAATACACGGTTTCACACCGTCCTTCTGACCAGAGATATGCCTTTCAGGTAGGGCCAGGCGGTGCCCTTTTTGACACTGGCAATGATTTTGGCGTTAGTGGTTGGGCCTGGGCGATCAACAATGATACCGGAGAGGAACATATTCTTGACTTCAACTTCGTAACCGAATGTGAAGTAAGCTGTGAAACAGCTTTTGCAAGAGGTGATAACGGTGATACCTGTTTTATAGGTAATGGTTTCAACAGATGGGGTTGGACAATCGGTCCTCTTACCGAAGGCGATTATTCGTATGAAGTATACGCCGGTGCCGGACAGTGCGATATTGATAAGGGCGAATTGGTAGGTACCGTTGATGTTAGTTATATGGGTGGTGATGTCACCGTAACCTATAACATCGATCCAGCCTATACGGTGGAAGAAACACACACCTATGCAGGTTACGATATGTTCCCTACAGGAAATAATGGTAGGCCTACCGTAGCACCGGGTCAATATACCATTGGTGAAGATCTAAAAGGAGAAATCTATGTTATTGCCCATGCGGTAGTATGTGAATAGATAGTTTTCCATCTCAAATAAAAAAACCTCTCTGATAATCTTTCAGAGAGGTTTTTTATTATTAGGTTCTTCGGTATTATAACATCTCCTAGATAAACTTAACCGTTGCAAAATAACTGGGAGCTTCTCCGTTGGCAGCCTTAATAGCATTAACGATAGGAAGTATAAATCCTACTATGCCAACGAATAAAAAGCCAAGTAGGCCGAGCCCAAACAAAAGTATTGCAGGGATACTGATAACCAACCATAGCAACATGCTCAATTGAAAGTTGATGATAGATTTACCATGTGCATCCATTCCATGAACGGAATCTTTTGAAGTTAACCAGATAACAAGCGGAACAATAAGTCCACCAAAACCAGTTACATAAGTCAATAGTTGTGATGCGTGTGTTAAGGCCAACAATTGGTTATCGGTCCTTTGTGTTGATTTTTGATTGATGATTTCCATAATAGATTGTTTTACGGGGTTCTTACCTATAAGACATGATTTTATGAAAAATGTTACAAAAAACGATTATTGTTTTCGTTCCAGTTTTACCAACTTCTGATTGTTCTTTGCAATATTAAGCTCTAGTTTGTTAATTTTTTTGTTCAGTTTCATTTCATCAACCGGTGAAAGTTTGCCCTTGCTCCGCTCTCTTGCAATCTTACTTTCTAATTTTGAAATCTTGATTTTGTCCTTCTCTATCGATTCTTTTTTAGAATTGATGGCCTTGGCAAGTTTCTCCTGCTTTTTCAACTCTTTTTCGGCCTTCTTACGTTCCTTTTCGGCTTTTTTAGCGTCTTTTTCTACCTTTTTTGCCTCCTTTTCGGCCTTTTCCTGCTCTTTTTGGGCTTTTTTTTCTGCTTTTTCGGCCTCTTGTGCCGCTTTCAGCTCTTCAGCCTGTTGATCATAATTTTCTTGGGCAACAACCACCGAATCAATAGGTTGTTCTGTCTCTTGTGCCGAAATCGTAAAAACAAAGGCAAACACCGCTAAAGCAGTACACAATACATTTTTCATGGGTAAATTTAAATAGTTAATAGTTATTCGAAGATATAAAATATTAAGATGAGTGGTTATACGTTTCATAAAATTATAAGGTTCGTTCAAGGTGTTTTTAGCCACCTTGATTTTAACTATTTTAGCAGCAAATAAATCGAATGCTTCCAACAGATACTATTATAGCTTTAGCCACCCCATCTGGTGCAGGTGCCATTGGTGTTATTCGTATTTCAGGAAAAGGGTCTATACAACTAGTGGATCCATTCTTTAGATCCGTTAGAGGTAAAAAATTAACTGCCCAAAAATCGCACACTATCCATTTAGGACATATCATAGATGGGAAGAACATCTTGGACGAGGCCTTGGTTTCTATTTTCAAAGGACCCAATTCCTATACCGGTGAGGATGTAGTAGAGATTTCCTGTCATGGTTCTACTTATATCCAACAACAAATCATTCAACTGTTCTTACGAAATGGCTGCCGAACGGCAGATGCGGGGGAATTTACCCTTCGTGCATTTCTAAACGGAAAACTAGACCTTAGTCAAGCTGAAGCGGTTGCTGACTTAATTGCCGCCGATAATGAGGCAAGTCATCAGATTGCGATGCAACAAATGCGCGGTGGCTTTAGTACTGAAATCAAAGAACTTCGGGACGAACTTTTAAATTTTGCATCGCTCATAGAATTAGAGCTGGATTTTGCCGAAGAGGACGTTGAGTTTGCCAATCGAAGCCAATTTACAGATTTATTGGACCGAATTAGTAAGGTGCTCAAACGCCTGATCGATTCTTTCGCGGTAGGCAATGTCATTAAAAACGGAATTCCCGTGGCAATAGTCGGCGAGCCCAATGTTGGAAAATCTACTTTATTAAATTCACTTTTAAACGAAGAACGTGCCTTGGTTTCTGAAATAGCGGGTACCACGAGGGATACCATTGAAGATGAAATCAGTATCGGGGGTATCGGTTTTCGTTTTATAGATACCGCTGGTATTCGGGAAACCAAAGATGTTGTAGAAGGAATGGGTATTCAACGGACTTTCGAAAAAATAGAACAAGCACAGGTTGTAGTTTATTTGTTCGATGCTACGGAGTTTCAGGTTTCGGGCTCAAAGCTTCTGGTTGAAATTGAAAAGATAAAAAACAAGTATCCTCAAAAAACGCTCCTAGTAATTGCCAATAAAATAGACCGAGTTGACGAAAAAACCAAAAAAAGCTTAAATGTCACCCTGAGCGCTGTCGAAGGGCTCCACGTGCAGTTACTCTCCGCAAAAACAAAAATTGGAATTGTGGGTTTAAAAAGTAAACTGCTGGAATTCGTAAATACCGGTGCCCTAAGAAATAATGAAACTATTGTAACCAATACGAGACACTATAACGCCCTTTTAAAGGCCTTGGAAGAAGTAGAAAAAGTACAGCAAGGAATGGCTTCCGGAATTTCGGGTGATTTATTGGCTATTGATATTCGGCAGGTATTATTTCATTTTGGAGAAATTACTGGGGAAATTACGTCCGATGACTTGTTGGGTAATATTTTTGCCAATTTTTGTATCGGGAAATAGTACTTCCCTTCTATCTTTGTAACATATTACCGAAAGAAACCTCTTTTTTAACTCTTAAAGTTTGGGGCAGCGCTTGCAATTGGATTTTCCCTTTTTCTTGTATTTTTTACAGCACTTTTTCTTTCTGGCACCGTTACAACCTCCGCAATCTGAGGTCATTATAACGCAAGGGCTAACAAAAATCAAAGGGTCCATTATTTTTATTAAATCTAAATAATGACAAACCTACAAAAAAAAGACCCCAAACAAAGGAATCTTTTAAGTGTTTTTCAAGAATGTCCTTGACTATTCTTCTGTATCTACCGAAGTAGCGATTATGTTGATATCCCTATCGAACATATAGTGCCCAGATTTATCATTACCAATAATATTCAGCTTGTCTAATAAAGTGCGAGCAACCGCTTCTTCCTCTAATTGTTCCGTTACATACCACTGCATAAAATTATGCACATTATAATCCTTTACATTCAGGCATTCAAAGATAACATGGTTGATCTGTTCGGTAACGAACATTTCGCTTTTCAGAAAATCGGCAAACAACTCATTTAATGATTCATATTCAGGTTTCGGTTTGTCCAAAGCAGGAACTTCAACCTTACCGCCCCGTTCATTCACAAACTTTACCAACTTGGTCATGTGCACGCGTTCTTCTTCCGACTGCTTATAAAAGAATTCTGCAATCCCATTATATCCTTCGGCATCTGCCCAAGAGGCCATTGCCAGATAATGCATTGAAGCGTTGGCCTCGTACTTTATCTGATCATTTAAAAGCATTTCTATTGATTTGTTCATTGCCATTATTTTTTACAAATTTAGTCAGGTTTTTGGTTGGTTCAAATTATAAATCGATTTGCATTCAACAATAACGCAAACCGAACAGACCGTTAGGTGAAAAATAGATTTGAAAGGTCTTAAAAGACTTTACACCAAGATTAGCTCCACAACAACTTATATAATCCAAGAATGTAACTCCTTTCTGAGCTTCTCACTAACCCCAAAAATTAAT
Organism: Aggregatimonas sp.; assembly: GCA_965238025.1. Taxonomy (GTDB): domain Bacteria; phylum Bacteroidota; class Bacteroidia; order Flavobacteriales; family Flavobacteriaceae; genus Pelagihabitans. The sequence goes on from OZ250162.1 coordinate 3,793,265, forward strand.
CCGGCCACAGTAAATTACTGTGGCCGGATTTTTATACTGTGCTAGAAATTTTATAACATAAGATTCCCTACTATTTTTTTTTACGCTTGGCAACTTTCGCCTTAGCCTTTTTGCTTTTTTTGGACTTTACCTTCCTTTTTGAAGAAGAGTTCTTCCCAGCTGTTTTAATCGTGCGATTACCATCCGCTTCTTTCTTAACGGCTACGGCTCTTTTAGATCCATCAGGATTCTTTTTAACGGCAACGGATTTTCTACTGCCATCGGGATTCATTTTTGTTGCTGCCCTCTTCTTAGTACCATCAGCTTTATTTACACCTGCTACGCGCTTCTTGGTGCCGTCTGACTTGTTTACACCAGCAGCTCTATACTTGTCACCATCTGCTTGGTTCACTCCCGTTGCTCGGTACTTATCGCCATCTTTCTGGTTTACACCAGCAATCCGTTTTTTAGTTCCATTTGCTGTATTTACACCAGCCAACCTTGCAGAGTGTGCCTTATGTGGGTACTTCACGGCATAGTCATTTCGCTTTATGGTTGTATGCAGATGAACCGCTTTTGTACTATGTCTTACTTTGGTGTAATGGAAGGTATGCTTCACATTTACATGTACATGAACGTTCTTTTTATAATGATTTACATGAAACGGCTTCCAGAAATGATAGTGCTTTGGATAATATCCCCAATAGAATACAGAACGATAAGGTCTGTAATAAGGTCTCCAAAACCAACCAAAAATAACTGGACGATGTACATAAACAGGTTCAACAATATACCCTGAGCCATAAAGGTAAACATCCCCTACAACCTGTACACGGGTCTTGCCTTCATTATCTTTTTCAACTTCAATAGTAGCAACATCCTGATAGATATCATCGCCCAACACTGATTGCAAAGCAATCAAATGGGTGTCATTTTCTGCAGTTTCCATTACACGTAGGTAATCGACATTGCCGTCTTCGTTCAAATCTAAATTTGAAATCTGCGTCTTGGGATCGTTCAATTTTTGTTCGAACGCCTCCAAATCCTTAGAATCCCCAAAAATGGAGGCTACCGCTTCAAGATCTAAGTTTTCACTGATTTCTTCACTCATTGCATCTACCGTAGTTACATCTTGAGCATAAGTTGTGGCCATTGCTGCTAAGAACAGCACGCCAATTTTTCCTATTGTTTTGTTAAGCTTTTTCATGGGACTAATTTTATTTCGTTTAATGCTTTGACCTAGGGAACAATCGAAGGTTTAATATTCCTACCATGTTTTATTCAAAATGCCGGTAATTTTCGATGAACGGTAACCTCCATAGCACATAGACACTAACCAAACGCCTAATTAGCTGTCTTAGGTATGTGTCAGGTGCTATTCTCGTTCAAATGCCATTTCACCATAAATTGAACATAGGTAAGAACAACTACTAAAACGCTGTTAGAAGTATATTTTTTTACTACTTTGCCTACAATTGAAAAGAATATCCAGTTTATTTTTTACTTTCAAGCTTTTGCTAATAAACACACCCAATTGAGTTTTATGTTAGGTTGGATAGACAGGCTAAAACAGTATCAGGAAAGGCAGGAAGCTATTGCCTTGGTCACCGTAACCAAATGTTTAGGATCTACACCTTGTAGAGTGGGTTCAAGGATGATTGTTACCAAAGAAAAGAAAGTACATGGTACCATAGGTGGAGGAAAGCTGGAATTCCTTGCAGTTGATGAGGCTGCCAGAGCGATTCAAGACAACAGGATTATCGAAAAGACCTATACACTAGGGCCTGAATTTGAACAATGTTGTGGCGGAAAAGTTGAATTTATAATAGAACCTATGAATCAATCCCCAGAGTTATTCCTATTTGGCGCAGGACACATTGGTGTTGAACTGTGCAGTGTATTAAAAGACACCCCTTTTCGGATCAATCTCATAGATTCGCGAAAAGATTGGTTTTCCGAATTAAAATTGGACCAGCAAGTAAATACCCATTCTGTAGAAGTAAAGGATTTTAAGACCTTTAAAGATGCAGTCCGTTGGGGAACAAATTGCTATGTTTTAGTAATGACGCATGACCATACGCTGGACTTTGACATCATTGCCATGACCATACAAAATAAAACCAAATTCATGGGTCTTATCGGTAGTAAAACCAAACGTGTTCGGTTTCATAATATGCTTATCAATGAACTATCCATTAAGGAAGGAATGAAGAATGTTGCCTGCCCAATTGGCAAGAAATTAAAGGGAACCTTGCCTAAGGAGATCGCTATTGGTATCGCTGCGCAATTATTGGAAGTTCATTACGGTAACTATGTGAACTAAACATTTTGGTACTACCTCATTTTGCACGCCTATCCTTTAAAATTTTAGCAAAGGAACGTGTCCGGATCTCATCTAAGGTCAAACCGGTCACCAATACTTCTTCTTCGGTAATTGCACCACTATTCAACGCTTTAAGAAAATAATTCAAAAGTCCTTGTCCTGTTGCAGCGTCATCAAATGTATCACCGATCAACGTGGCCCGTGCTGCCTTTTCAACAAAGGTTTTTAAACGCAGTACGGCGTCATCATAACTCTCCAAAAAGAAAGCATAAACAGCTGTATACCGCATGGGCAGTTGTGCCGGGTTTAAATCCCATCCTTGGTACAGCCCCTTATACAGTGAATGACGAATATGCTCATACCCCTTTAACCAAGCACTATGTACAATGGTGGCATTCTCCTTTTCCTGAGCTTGGGTCAAATTACCACGATGTGGGCCTATAGGCATGGTATTCGTAGCGCCATCGGAAAGCCATATTCCCGTATGCGCCAAAGCGACTTTGGTTGTATAATGTGCAAAATCGCAAACATCATGATCCATTTCCTGATAGGATGCCGTTATATTATTGGACGCGGTATAGTCATAGGTTCCAAAATGAGTGGCAATACACCGCCCCTTACTAGCCAGTATAAACCGAAACAACGGATTGGTTCCATTATGATCCATAATGGATTGTGTGGTCTCTACCATCATTTCCATTTTAAGCGTACCAGATTCCAAGTTGAAAGCTTCTTCGATTAACTCAAAAAAGGAGACCAAAGCAATTATTTGCTCCGGAATGGTCACCTTAGGGAGCATTACCACAAAATTATTGGGAAGCTTTCCGCCGGTTCCGGTTAAAAGCGTTGTCAAAAACAAATCCAATGTTCGTAAACCCCTATCTTTTAATTCTTCCGTAAAAGGTTTGATGCGAATACCGATAAAGGGAGATAATGTACCCTCTAACATACCAACAGCCACTTGTTTTGCTGCAAAAATTGCGGTATCATCCTCTTCCTTATCGGAACGGTTTCCAAAGCCATCCTCAAAATCGATTCGAAAATCTTCAACGCCTTCTTTCTTGAGTTTAGCAATAACTTTTTGATAAATGTTATACGAAAATCCGGCCGGGTGATTTTTTAGTTCTTCGCCTGAAAAGGACTCCAATAGTTTGGCAAGCGCATGTTGCTCCTTTTCACTTGAAGGCAATGCGTCATAACCTCTTAACTCAAATGCCTTACCAAAGGCTGCAAAGTTTGGCGCATAGTGCAATAAGGATTCCAAGGCAATATTACCTAAAACTTGGGCAGTGTCCGACTTGAAAAGATTGGCGCCTCCATAAACGGTATGTATGGGCTGTCGGTCTTCCCTATCTCCCCTATAAATTTTATTGAAAGCTTGATTGGCTGTTTTTAAATCGTCAAAAATGCGTGCTTTTTTATCTTCCGAAATGCTTAGATTCATGTTATAGGTATTTGGTATTTGGTATTTGGTATTTGGTATTTGGTATTTGGTATTTGGTATTTGGTATTTGGTATTTGGTATTTGGTATTTGGTATTTGGTAAAAAGTACAAATTCTTAGCTTCCTTTATAGGTCGAATATCCAAAAGGATTGATCAATAAGGGTACATGATAATGGTCGCCATCGGTGACTTCAAATTGAATGGAGACTTCCGGGTAAAACCCTTTTTGATCATTGTCTTTGTAATAGTTAGCGGTATTAAATAGCATTGTATAAACACCAGCGGCTAATTGCATCCCTGGAGGTAAAATGTCGGAAATGCGACCATCGCTATTGGTCATACCAACACTCATGGGTTTCCACTGCTTATCCCGTAACCCAGTTAAGGTAATCAGCATGTGTTTTGCCGGGATTCCTATCGATGTGTCTAATGCATGTGTTGTTAGATGACTTCTTAAATCGACATTTTCAGTCAGGCCTTTAATAAGTTTTGCCAAACGGATGACCGTAATCTTATGTTGCTCGTTCATGGCAACGTAAATTTCATCCGCTGTGTCATTGTGTAATCTTGCATTTGCAATAACCAATAGCTCTTCAGCAGATTTTCCGCTTGCGCTTACGATGAAAATATAGCCGAATTTATCTTCATATAATTTGTTTGCCTCGGCCAAAGCTTCAATGGTATTCATGTTAGCTTCAGCAACCTTCGATTGTTCATTTCCGGCCCATTCCGCTGTATGTGCAAATTTTTCCTTTAAACTATTCACATCACCAATTTTTGGATGCCCTGTAAAAGCTTCCTTAAAATCCGCTGCGGAACAGTCATTGTACCAAACCGAGGCCGCTGTTTTGACCAATTCATCTTCAGAAGAAAAAGGCCTGCTTTTCAATACCTTATTCACCCAAGTTTTGGAAACGCAGCATTGTTCAAGTTTTTGGAATGCTTCCTCCTTTGAAAGCGAATTAAATTGACTTAGTGTTATCATAATCTTTATTTTGGTGCACCTTGATTGATCCAACAACTGATCATATCGCGTTCTTCTTGGGTCATTCCCGTCTGGTTGTTATTAAAGGGCATATTTTTGCTCACCACTACCCGCTGGAATATTTTGTCCCTAAAATTATAAATCTGCTCCGCTGTATCATACTTCACGCCATTTGGAGGCACTTTCCAAACCGCATCCGTAGGGTTTGAAGAATGGCAGACCGTACATCTGTTATTAATGACCGTTTGAACATCTGTAAAAGCCACAAGATCCTGACAATTTTCATATTTTGGTTTTTCAGGAGCGGTCATTAAGGCTACACCCAATAAAAGTATAACTGAAAAGGGCATTACCCAAACTGAAAGCTCCCCTTTTTCCCTAAGGTTTAAGTAGTGTTTCACCCCAGCCGTACCCAATGTGATGCCGATAAGGACAATCCATTGGTAGGTATTCCCAAATGTACTTGGAAAGTGATTGCTGATCATCACGAACAATACCGGAAGTGTAAAATAATTATTGGTATAGGACCGTAGGAAGGCTGCTTTGCCATCTGCAGGATTTGGTGGTAATCCCTTTTTTGCGGCGGCGACCATACGTTTTTGTCCGGGAATAATGATAAAAAACACATTGGCCGCCATCAAGGTTCCTAAAAAGGCACCAAAATGGATGTACGCGGCACGACCGCTAAATACTTGGGCATAGAACCACGCAAATAAAAATACCAATGCCGTAATTGCCAAGGTAAAAACCACTTTATTGTTACTTAAGCGTTTGCAGATTTGATCGTATAAGATCCAACCGACTACTAAAGAACTGACACTAACGGCAATCGCCGTCAAAGGTTTGATGTCTAACACCTCTGGATCGATCAGGTACGAACTGGCATTAAAATAGTAGACAATGGCAAGTAGGCAAAAACCCGACAACCAAGTAAAATAGGCTTCGTATTTAAACCAGTGTAAATGTTTGGGGATTTTTTTTGGGGCCAGTTTGTACTTTTCAAGATAGTAGAACCCCCCACCATGAACGGCCCAAAGGTTACCTGCTAATTCGTCCCGTACCCCCTCGGTCCTATTCAGTGCATTTTCCAAGAACACAAAATAAAAGGAAGCACCGATCCACGCGATACCAAAGGTGATATGTATGAGGCGAACGGTCAGGTTTAACCATTCAAAAAAATGGCTTTCATAAATTGATCCCTTTAAGAACAGGTATAAAATACCTATTCCGCAAACGGAAACGATGACAATAAGGGTGTATAACCAGTTTTGGGATGTTTGTAGGTTATCAACTTTTTCATCCTTGCCTTGCCCCTTTAATTCTTTGATTAAATGATGTAATTTATAAGTGATAGCGACTATTACTATAAAAATAACAAGCCATGCTAAAAGTAAAATTATCTGAATCATTAAATTCATTTAACAGTTCCTAAGATACGCAACCTACTGATTCCCCCATCCGGGTAAATTTTTAATTTTACATGGGTTATAGGTTCGTTCAATGTTGCTATTTCTTTTTCAAAATGATGTTCTTTATCGGCCTCCAACTTTTGTTGGGGCAATAATGACCTCCATTCATGTTGGTCATTTACGACCTCTTCATCGTTACTACAATTACAGGCTTCGATGGCGCAGGAGTCCGGGTAGTTCCCTTTAAAATGTTTGGTGTCTACAATAATTTTATGAACCACTCCAGGGTGGCCAAGACGAAGAATTACATAATCTACATTGTTTGGTGTTCTATTGCGTTTTGTCTCCCAACCGTCACCCATATTTTTTCCGGTGGTTGGTGAAATAAGATTGCCCATTTCACTAAAAAACATATCATTGCAATGCAGGGCCTTTCCGCAATTATTTACTAATGCCAAATCTATTATTTCGTTCTCACCGATAGTTGACCAGTCTTTAAAAACTTCGCCATAAACCCGAAAGCGGGCCACCCCACCATCTGGATAAATATGAAGACGAACGTGTGTATAAATTTTATCGGAATCAATTTCAAAGAAATGCTGACTACCGGGATCCAACGGTGATTTCGGTAAAACATCATCCCAATCCAGGTCATCTGCCGTACCCCAATCGCTTATGTCTTCATTTAAATTGATCGCTTCAACTGACGCAAAAGGCGGATGGTTCCCTAAAAAATGATTGGTGTCAATATCAAAGCCTTTGATGATACCATTTGCCCCTAATTTTAAGATGGCCCAATCATGACCTGCTGTTCTTTTACGTCTTGATTCCCAACCGTCCATCCATTTTCCGCGATCGGTATATTTATCCGCAATAAAAATCCCCCGACCTTCTTTGATTAGGTTTTCCTTTTCGGCAAAAAAATCGTCTGTGCTGTAGAGCACCTGCCCTCCTATTCTTTCAGAGGCGAGATCGGTCCACTTCTTTAAAGTATCTTCTGTCATAAATCTTTTAGTAATAACTTTCCCTGTTGAAGGGTTTTTAATTTAGAATTTTCAACTACCTGGGCACCATTTACAAAGGTATGAATCACTTTCCCTAAAACTAGTTTATTCAAGTATGGTGTTGCCTTATGTTTATGTTGAATGGTATCTTCAGTAATTTTGTATTCCTTTCTATCGTCCCAAATAGTAATATCTGCATCAAATCCTATGGCCAATCGCCCTTTTTGATGTTCCAATCCTAGAAAACGAGCTGGATTTTGAGTTAGCAGTAAAATTAGTTTTTCAATGGGTAAACCTCTTGCTTTTCCTTCTGTATACAGGATAGGCAATGTAAATTGCAATCCCGAAATGCCCCCCCAAGCCTTAAAAAAATCACCGCTTTCCAATTGTTTTCGCCCTGGTGGCGCCGGTGAATGGTCCGATGCGATAAAATCAAATCCATCGGCTAAAAGATAATCCCAAAGCAAATTGTTGTTCGATTTTCCCCTGATCGGAGGAGCACATTTATAGATTGGTGATTCATCAGGAATATTTTCGGCATTAAAGTATAAATAATGCGGGCAGGTTTCTACCGTTAATTTAATGGTTTCTTCTTTACGTTGTCTGATTGCTTCAATTCCATCAGATGCAGAAAGGTGTACGATATGCACCTTAATATCGAACCGCTTTTGAATATCCAGGGCCAAATCAATTGCATTCGTTTCCCAGTCCTGCGGTCTTGACCGCAGATACGCTTGGTAACTTTTTGGGTCAATCACTTTGGGAACTTTATCATCGCTTAATTCGCAATGTAATAACAAAGGAATGTCTTTCTTTTGGAGAATAGGCGCAATCGCCTCTAAATCAGCTTTAGTGACATTGGGAAATTCGTCGATTCCCGAATGCGCTAAAAACCCCTTAATACCAAAAACACCCACCTCGATCAAGGCCTCTATATCTTCGCTATTTGATGGAATGACACCTCCATAAAATCCACAATTTACGTGTAACTTATTTTCCGAAGTTTGTTGTTTACGTTTAAAAGCAGCAACATTGGTCGTTACCGGACTCGCATTCAAGGGCATTTCAATAAGTGTTGTTACTCCCCCAATAGCGGCTGCCTTGGTTGCCGTATCAAATCCTTCCCAATCTTCCCGGCCAGGTTCGTTTATATGTACATGCGCATCAATGATTCCCGACATGACGATTAGGTCGTTATAATCTAAAAATGGAAGACCATCCATCCTGCGAACCCCAGCATATATCCCATGGATTTTATCCGAATTAATATGAAGCGTGGCTTCGATAAATTGGTCATCGATAAAACAACGTTTGCTATACATCAGAAACTCTTTCATAGCTATTTGTTGTATAGGCCCCTCAACACTTTTTCGGGTGTCATTGGTGCATTGAACTTTAACTCGTAATCCGGGTTAAAAGCCTTAATGGCATTTTGAATCGCAAAATAGGCCCCAATTCCATACATTAAAGGTGGCTCTCCAACGGCTTTGGATTTTAAAATCGCCATTTCATTGCCCTCAGTTTCTAGGGGTAGGACATCAATAACTTTTGGAACGGAAAAAATATCCGGAACTTTATAGGTTGATAGGGCATTTGATAACAATCGGCCATCTTCGCCATAGGCAATTTCCTCCATTGTCATCCAACCCATACCCTGAACCAATGCACCCTCCACCTGACCCAAATCGATGCCTTTACTCATGCTTTTTCCATAGTCATGAACAATCTTGACCGAATCGAATTCATAGGTTCCCCGGGTGCAATCTACCGTTACGGTAGTAATAGAAGTGCCATACACATGATATGCAAAAGGATGCCCCTTTTCTTTGGTTTTATCAAACTTGATTACAGGAGTTGCATAGTGTGCGTTTTCAGTTAACGCCACCCGTTTTAACATCGCTTTTTCAATAAGCGCATTCCAGGACAAATCCGTTTTTTTGTTGTTGATATAAATGGTTTCCTCCTTAATTTCAACAGAATCTAAATCAACATTAAATTCATCTGAAACCACTTCTTTAAGCCGTTGTAATAAAATGTTACATGCTTTTAAGACAGCTTTTCCGTTAAGGTCGGCGGTAGAACTTGCAGCAGAAGGAGAGGTATTAGCAACACGGGTGGTATTTGTCGTTTCAATTTTTACCTTATTGGGTCTTATAGAAAATACTTGAGATGCAATTTGAAGCATTTTAGTATTCACACCCTGTCCCATTTCTACCGCAGCAGTACTAATGCCTACACTTCCATCTAAATAGATATGAACCAAAGCCCGTGCATGGTTCATAGGGGTGTTGGTAAACGAAATGCCGAAAGTAATCGGCATTAGGGCCAGACCTTTTTTGAAGTTTTTATTGTGTTGGTTAAAAGCCGCTACTTCCTTTAGTAATTCATCCAGATTATAATGCGTAGTGGCCGAATCCCATGAATTTATCGCCTCTACTTGTTGAGCAATTTGACCATATGAAAACTCGTCGTTCTCTTGTAGCAAATTCGCTCGTTGAATTTTTATAGGCGAAACCCCAATTTTAACAGCCGCCTCTGCAATGGCAGACTCAATTACGAACATCCCCTGTGGACCTCCAAAACCTCTAAAAGCGGTATTTGGGGGTAAATTGGTTTTACAACTCTGTACCGTTGTTTTTACATTGGGTACATAATAGCTATTGGTCGCATGAAATAAGGTACGTTCGGCTATGGCTGGTGATAAATCTGCAGCAGCCCCGGAATTTTGTAAAAACTCGGCTTCGTAGGCGACTATTTTAAGGTCTTTGGAAAGGCCAATTTTGTAGGTGCTCTCATAAGGGTGACGCTTTCCGGTCATTCGTAGATCGTCATGACGATTCAGGATCAATTTTACAGATTGTCCAAGGTGATAGGTTGCCAAGGCAGCCATTACGGCCCAAGGCGTGGCTTGGTCCTCCTTGCCGCCAAATCCCCCGCCCAGGCGCGTGACATCAACTTCCACTTTGTGCATGGGCAGGCCCAAAACCTGAGCAGCGGTTTTTTGAACGGCAGTAGGTCCCTGAGTGGACGAGGTTATTTTTATACTTCCATTTTCCAGTGGTTCCGCATAGGCGCCTTGAGCCTCTATATACAGTTGCTCCTGTCCGTTTGAAAACGTTTCCCCTTCAAAAATATACTCGCAATCTTTAAATGCCTTATCTGTATTTCCAAGATTGAACGACCTAGGGGCATTAATAAAACTGCCTTTTTCCTTGGCTTCACTTGCTGTGGTGATTACCGGAAGTTCTTCAATGTCAATATTTATCAATCGTCTTGCTTGTCTTGCGATAAATTCTGATTCAGCAACGACCAAGGCAATGGGCTGACCCCAAAAGTGCACTTCATCTTCAGCAAATAAAGGTTCATCCGGAATAATACCGCCAATTTGATTTTCCCCAGGAATATCTTTATAGGTAAAAATGCGTTCGACACCCTCTAAGGCCTCCGCCTTCGAATAGTCTATGGATTTTATTTTACCGTGCGCCTTTGGAGAATCAAAAACCACGGAAAAAAACGTGCCTTCACGTACATTCACATCATCAACATAAATCGATTCTCCACGCACATGCGTAAATGAGTCAATATTTTTCATGCTAGTTTTTAAAGCATCGGTAACTGCTGCTTTCTTTATGTTCAAATTACTATGGACGCTATTTTTATGCATGTTGAACGAGATTAGACAAGGTGATTTTGTCAGGGAATAGTTCTATAAAATGAGCAAAAAACAATTGTCGGGCCAATAGGAGTTTATAATCGCTTGAACCACGTACATCGCTGATGGGCGAGATTTCCGTTTGAAGGATATTATTAGCTTCAATAATTGTTTCCGAGGAAATCACTTTTCTTTTAAGAAAATCCGATGTTTCGTATAAATATTTTGGTATAGCAGCAACGCCCCCTATGGCTACATGGGCTTCCATTATTTTATCATTTTCAATCCTTAGGTTACATGCGCTATTGACGCTAGCAATATCCAGATGTGTGCGCTTAGAGACTTTTTCAAAATTGAAATGAATCTTTTTAGGAGGTAATTCGAAGCTTATATTTTTAATAAGCTCCCCCTCATTCAAATTATAGGTTTTATAACCACTATAAAATTCTTTTAAGGGTAATGCGCGTTCATTTCCCTTCTGGTTCATGATGGTAATGGTACTATTTAAGGCCAGAAAGAAGATGGTCATGTCACCTATTGGGGAAGCATTCACAAGATTACCACCAAATGATGCCATGTTTCTAATTTGCTCCGATGAAACCAGTTTCAAATGTTCCCTGAGTTTAGGGAAATAAGTGTTTAATCCTTGGTGGTTCCATAAATCGGAAACAGTATTTCCAGCTCCAACGGTACAACTATCATCTTTAATTTCAATACCCTTTAAGCTTTCATTGTCTAAAATCAAATGCACGGTATCTGCGATAAGGTCATCCGCTCGTTGTACATATAAATCTGTTCCTCCCGAGACCACCTTGGTTCCCGACCGGGAAGGTTTTTCCGTTTGTATTGCTTTTAACCGATCAGGGATTTCCTCAAAATACCCTGGAACAAATTCATTTTTAACAAGCCATTTCAAACTGTTATTTTGTTCCAGTTTTTGGCTTACTTCCTTAGCAGCATTTTCAATTGATCTATAACCCGTACATCTACAAATATTTCCACTTACCGCATTTAAAGCATTGCCTGCTGTTTTATCTTGTTCCGAAAGTGCAAAACCGGTTAAGGCCACAACAAAACCCGGTGTGCAAAAGCCGCACTGGGTTGCGTAATTATCTTTCATCGCCGACTGTGTTGTCGTTAATTTGTTTTGAAGGTTTGTTCCTTCAATGGTTACAACGTGTTTCCCATGTGCATTCCCCACTGGCGAAATACAGGAGGTTATACTTTGATACTCAACAGTGTTATTTTCCTTTAGAGTTCCAACCAAAACCGTGCAAGCACCACAATCACCTTCCCGGCAGCCTATTTTAGTTCCGGTAAGACGTTGCTCGTACCTCACGAAATCAAGCAATGTCATGCCTTCATTCTTCGTCGTTTTAATCGTTTTATTATTGAGAATAAATACTACCATCAATCGTTTCTAATATTCGGTTTTGTCTTCTTTTGCAGCCCATTTTTGAAATGGTTCTAATGCAATATCCCGTCCCAATTGTTCAAACGGGATGCTCCGATCTTCATAAGGTAATGGAATTTCTTTATATATAAACTCATCGTCAAAACCAATGTTGGCGGCATCTACTTGATTGCTTCCATAATAGACTTTATCCGGTCGTGCCCAATAAATTGCCCCTAAACACATAGGGCATGGTTCGCAGGATGTATAAATTTCACAGCCATCTAACTGAAAAGATCCTAAACTTTTACAAGCCTCCCTTATGGCCGTAACTTCTGCATGGGCGGTGGGATCATTGGTCGAGGTAACCTTGTTATTCCCTATTCCAACAATTTCTCCGTCTTTGACAACAACGCAGCCGAAAGGTCCCCCTTCATTATTGTTCATACCTCTCAGAGCCGCTTTTACGGCTTCCTGCATAAATTTTTCTTTCATAGTATTTTTTAATTTTTGAATGTGAATCTACTTCTTTACAAATGAAGCGTAAATGAAATTCAAACAACTCGATCGATTTCGAGATACGAACTAGAACTGACATCATCCACGTAAATTTAAATAAAACAATAGAAGCCGCAAAGATTATGACCATAGGTTATTCCAACCTTGATAATATTGTTCTGAGCATTCCCCAAAAATTACGACTACCGGCCAAGTTCATGAAAAGAAGCGCTATTTTCGCGAAATAAATTCAAATTCAATGTTTCAAATTTTCAGTAGGAAAAAGTATTTAATAGATTACTTGGGTGGTTTTGTAGATATGCATAACCACATCCTTCCCGGAATTGATGATGGAGCAAAAAATGTTGAGGAGTCTATTAGGCTCATCAAGGGGTTTTTGGATTTCGGAATAACCAATTTTGTCGCCACACCCCATATCATGCACAACTATTACCCTAATACACCTAAAACTATAAATGATTCCTTAAATGAATTAAAGAAAGGAATTGAACGGACTGGACTAACTATAGAAATAGCAGCTGCGGCAGAGCATATGATCGATGCCAACTTCGAAACCATTCTCGAAAATGGGGAGGTAATGCCAATCGGCAAGAATTATTTGTTGGTAGAGATGTCTTACCTGCAATCGGCTATCAATTTTGACACTTCTATTCAAAAAATCGCATCGGAACGATATTTTGCCATTCTAGCCCACCCTGAACGTTATGTTTTCATGTTCAATAGACTTAGCAAACATGCGAAATACAAAAAAAATGGCATCTTGTATCAAATGAATATCTTATCCCTTAGTGAATACTATGGAAAGGATGTTCAAAAAATGACGATGAAGTTATTGGATGAAGGGTTATATGATTTTATGGCAAGTGATGTGCACAACTTGCATCAATTGGAGTATTTAAAGGAAATAAAGATCAGCAACAAATTAGCCAACCGCTTGTCCCCAATTATTGATAGCACGATTTATAACTTCGGATAAATTTAAATTGTTATTTACTAACTATAAATGCACCTGATATTTCTTGAGATGGGGTAGTAATAGTAATGTAATACACACCATTAGAAAGTGTTGTGAAATCCAATACTTCAATCGATTTATGCTGCTCATTAAAAACCTTGGAAAAAACCAGCTGTTGCGAAGCACTTGCAATTGTACAACTAACAGCTTCGTTCATATAAGGTGATAAATCTAAATTGATAATTCCCGAGCTTGGATTTGGAAATATAACCAACCTACCTGCTTTGGGAGTGTCTTGATTCAGCAAGACTGAGTCGTTATCTTCAATTATGTTACTGGTTCCCTTTGAACTAGTACCTTCACCTGATACCTGCACCACCAGGTTATCGTAGCGGGAGTTCCCCGGGGACTGCCCCGCATAGTTCGAGAACAGCCACAGGTCCAGGGTCGATGCGCCATCGGGTACCGTTACCGTGCCCGAATACGTACCCCAACCCGTACCGAAGCTATGGCTCAGCAATGCACTGTTGGCCGTGTTGTCGACGATCAGCTCCATACGGGCGGTACCGCCGATGCCCTTCCCGTCGACACTCACGAAAAGCTCGTCGCCCGGGGAAAGCCCGTGCTGGGCCAGATCGATCGCGATACGGTAGCGCGACCAGGGCTGGCCGCTATCGGACTGCACCACCTCAAAGGCACAGGGGGAGGCGTTCGTATCGGCAGAGGTACCGAAAACGGAATCAAGCCCCGCCTCATAGGTCCCCAATGGAAGGGAAATCAAAAGATCCTCGTTCTCAAACGTATCGGAACAAGATCCGCCAACCGGGTTCACCTTTATCTGAACGGTATCGGTATCGGTATTGCCATCGATATCGCTTACGGTAAGGGTGACCTGGTAGGTCCCTATTTCGGTATATTGGTGCGAAGGGTCGGCCTGTGTGGAGGATGCCCCGTCGCCGAAGTCCCAATCATAGCCCGTGACCCCGATATCGTCGGTGGACCCGCTGCCGGTGAAATCGACCGATAGGGGTACCTCGCCCTCAAGGACCGAGGCATCGATCACCGCCGAAGGGCCATCGGACGCTATCCTGCTTACCACCAGGTTATCGTAGCGGGAGTTCCCCGGGGACTGCCCCGCATAGTTCGGGAACAGCCACAGGTCCAGGGTCGATGCGCCATCGGGTACCGTTACCGTGCCCGAATACGTACCCCAACCCGTACCGAAGCTATGGCTCAGCAATGCACTGTTGGCCGTGTTGTCGACGATCAGCTCCATACGGGCGGTACCGCCGATGCCCTTCCCGTCGACACTCACGAAAAGCTCGTCGCCCGGGGAAAGCCCGTGCTGGGCCAGATCGATCGCGATACGGTAGCGCGACCAGGGCTGGCCGCTATCGGACTGCACCACCTCAAAGGCACAGGGGGAGGCGTTCGTATCGGCAGAGGTACCGAAAACGGAATCAAGCCCCGCCTCATAGGTCCCCAATGGAAGGGAAATCAAAAGATCCTCGTTCTCAAACGTATCGGAACAAGATCCGCCAACCGGGTTCACCTTTATCTGAACGGTATCGGTATCGGTATTGCCATCGATATCGCTTACGGTAAGAGTGACCTGGTAGGTCCCTATTTCGGTATATTGGTGCGAAGGGTCGGCCTGTGTGGAGGATGCCCCGTCGCCGAAGTCCCAATCATAGCCCGTGACCCCGATATCGTCGGTGGACCCGCTGCCGGTGAAATCGACCGATAGGGGTACCTCGCCCTCAAGGACCGAGGCATCGATCACCGCCGAAGGGCCATCGGACGCTATCCTGCTTACCACCAGGTTATCGTAGCGGGAGTTCCCCTGGGTCTGCCCCGCATAGTTCGAGAACAGCCACAGGTCCAGGGTCGATGCGCCATCGGGTACCGTTACCGTGCCCGAATACGTACCCCAACCCGTACCGAAGCTATGGCTCAGCAATGCACTGTTGGCCGTGTTGTCGACGATCAGCTCCATACGGGCGGTACCGCCGATGCCCTTCCCGTCGACACTCACGAAAAGCTCGTCGCCCGGGGAAAGCCCGTGCTGGGCCAGATCGATCGCGATACGGTAGCGCGACCAGGGCTGGCCGCTATCGGACTGCACCACCTCAAAGGCACAGGGGGAGGCGTTCGTATCGGCAGAGGTGCCAAAAGCGGAACTCAGCCCCGCCTCATAGGTCCCCAATGGAAGGGAAATCAAAAGATCCTCGTTCTCAAACGTATCGGAACAAGATCCGCCAACCGGGTTCACCTTTATCTGAACGGTATCGGTATCGGTATTGCCATCGATATCGCTTACGGTAAGGGTGACCTGGTAGGTCCCTATTTCGGTATATTGGTGCGAAGGGTCGGCCTGTGTGGAGGATGCCCCGTCGCCGAAGTCCCAATCATAGCCCGTGACCCCGATATCGTCGGTGGACCCGCTGCCGGTGAAATCGACCGATAGGGGTACCTCGCCCTCAAGGACCGAGGCATCGATCACCGCCGAAGGGCCATCGGACGCTATCCTGCTTACCACCAGGTTATCGTAGCGGGAGTTCCCCTGGGTCTGCCCCGCATAGTTCGAGAACAGCCACAGGTCCAGGGTCGATGCGCCATCGGGTACCGTTACCGTGCCCGAATACGTACCCCAACCCGTACCGAAGCTATGGCTCAGCAATGCACTGTTGGCCGTGTTGTCGACGATCAGCTCCATACGGGCGGTACCGCCGATGCCCTTCCCGTCGACACTCACGAAAAGCTCGTCGCCCGGGGAAAGCCCGTGCTGGGCCAGATCGATCGCGATACGGTAGCGCGACCAGGGCTGGCCGCTATCGGACTGCACCACCTCAAAGGCACAGGGGGAGGCGTTCGTATCGGCAGAGGTGCCAAAAGCGGAACTCAGCCCCGCCTCATAGGTGCCGACCTCCAACGGAAAGTCCGTATCCTCGTTTTCGAATATATCATAACAACCATCCGCGGGCTCTACGATGTTCACCGTCAAGGTCGTGGAACAACCTTGGTCCGATGTGATCAGGTAGACCCCCTCATGTTCAAGCCCGGAAATGTTCCCCGGGGCATAATCCCCCTCGACCGTGCTACCATTGGGGAGTGTTATGGCGATCCCCAGCGGGGTCCCGTCGATATCGTCCGGCGAGGCACTGATCACGAGCAAGGTCCCCTCATCCAGGGTCAACTCGTTCTCACCGCTCCCCGTTACCCCGTTGACCGTATACTCGGGCATGATCTCGGTTTCCCCGGCTTCGCATACGCCCCCGACGTTCAATGTGATTACCGTGGCACAGCCACCGGCGGTGGTCAATACGAACTGGCCCTTATTGCTCTGGTCGACAAGGCCGTTGTTCCTGTCCGGATTGTCATAAGGGGGGAGGCCGAAGACGTCCACGCCCGTATCGATCTGGTACTCCGGGACGGTAACGGAGGAAAAGGTAGGGCCGTCCACTTGGTGGGTGGTTATGAAATAGTCCCCGGCCGTTTGTGCCCGGATCAGCACCACGGACCCTTCCGGGGCATTGATATACTCCCCTTGGGTCCAGGCCCCGTCGCCCACTTTGAACTCCGCTACGATCGTTCCCTCGGGGCAGTCGGGGACATCGGGGTTCCCGGTCTGCTGGCCGAGTTGAAAGAACATTTTTATCTCTTCGTCCCCCAGGGCCTTTTTAAAGACCTTGAGCTCGTCCAAACGCCCGTCGATCTCATCGGTTATACCGCTGGAATTGCCCGTAGGTACCACGGGAAGGGCCCTTTTGTCATAAAAACCGGAGGCGGTGAACGACGAGTAGAACTGTTCTATTTCCTCCAAGTTGAACGTTCCCGTGACCGATTTTGTACAGATCTCGGTACCGTTGGCATATAACCTTGCGGTCTCCCCGTCGAAGGTGGCCGCTATATGCACCCATTTGCCAACGGGCGAGTACCCAGCATAGCAATGTGGGTTGTCCCCCGTGGAAGAGGGGAACTCCCATTTGTACAGGCTATTGTGGAAACCAAAGAAAATGGAGGGGTAATCATGGCTGAAAATACCATTGTTCTTCTCGATCTCGTCCCTATAGACCCATGACATGACCGTGATCTCGGTCTCGATCGAGGCCATCGACGTGCTGAAGGGGACCTCGAGGATGGCGTTGCTGTTGAACTCGAGACCGTCCATCTCAAGGGCATGGTCCCCGAAAAGGCCATCGCCCCAGTAACTTTGCGTCGGCACGACCACGGTACCGTTATCGTCCCGTTCCACTATAGTTGCATCGTTGTTGTTCCCGGAACCATCGGCGGCCACAGTGCCCGTGCCCTCCTCAAAACCAAGGTCCAGGACAAGGTTCGGGTTGTTGGCCAACGGGACCGCGTTCCCTATCCTGATGCTCTTCGATACCGAGGGGACCCCATTGGCGTCCAGGGCGAAGAGCATATAGTACCCGGGGGGGAGAAGGTTCCTCCCCGGTATGGTCAGGTTATGCGATGTGCCGGGCACCGTGGCGATCGGGATCCTACGTTGTTCGTTATTGGTACTGTGCGTGGCACCGGAAAAGCGGATAAGGCTGAATTCGCCGACCGCAATATCGGTGGTTATCGCAATACCCTCCCCGTAATCCGCTTGATCCGGTGCATTGGTTATAACAGGTCTTGTGGCAAGGGCACCGCCGGTGGTAAAAAGATAGGGCGGGCTGTATACCTCCGCACTCTGGTGGTTCACACAACCGGGGGTCGAGTCGCACAGGCCACCACCACCGACAAAGACACGGCCATCCGACATGAGTATGGAAACGCTATGGTAGGTCCTGGCCTCGTTCATCCCGGCGACGGTACGCCAGGTATTCGAAACGGGGTCGTAGATCTCCCCGAAAAAACGGGCACCTACATCGGTAAAGACCTTCGCCTGGTCAAGGCCCCCGGTTACCAACACCTCCCCATTGGGCAAAACAACACTGTTGAGCATCGTACGCGAAAATGCCAATGTAGGGGTGGGGGTAACGGTAACGTTGCCCGGGTCATTGATGTCTATTACAAAAGCGGTGTTCTTGGCGGGATGGTCACTGTCATAGGACTCGGCGCCCCCTACCTTGAGTATCTTGCCCTGATCGAACATCACCGTGGTGCCCTTCATCGAATAGGTGTCGTCGCCCCTTAGGCCCGCGCTGGTAATGCTACCATTGCCCGAAACATCGATCCAATGCATTTCCTCGCTCGGCCCCGCATGGAACAACTGTCCGTTAGGGGCCGGCCACAACCATAGGTGGTTGTCCACCCTGTAAAGCCCGCGGGCCTCCATACCAAGGTCGTTCGAAGTGAAGATATCCGCGCCCAGGATGCCCGGAAGCTTGAACCAGCCCGTCTGCGGGGACCATTGTTCCGCATCCTTCTGACCGTTGGCCGATGGACTGTTCCCATCGGCCCAGGAGCCACCAAGGGTAAACACCGAACCATCGGAAAGGGTGACATTGCCCTGATAGCCCCTGGGGATGTTCATCCGATCGGCGGCGCTCCAGGTTTCCGTGCCAGGGTCGAAGATACTCGTGCGGTCGCTCGTAGCACCCCCGGCCGCCATGATCCTACCATCGGGCAACAGGTTTATACCGGGGCAGAACATATCATGGCCAAGGTTCGATACGAATTGGCCCAGGGGCGCCCCCGAAACACCCAAAGAAGGATCGAAGATCTCCGTATAGGTAGGACCGGAGCTCACCTCCACAAAACCCGTCGGGGAACTTGCCGCCCAGGTCAGCAAACGGCCATCGGGCATATTGGCAACAGCCACAGGGACTATATCGAAACCTATGGGAGCGCTCCACTGGCCGTCAACATCAGACTGCCCACGAACAAAAAACGAAAAATAGAAAAATAATACAAAAAACGAAAATACCTTAATAAACTGTGCACACTTCCCCATTGGAATATATTAATTTAATTAATAAATAGGGGAAAGTAAGAGGGGGGGGGTGGGGAATAAAAAGGAAGGGGATGCCTGCAATCTTTATAACATTTGCCCGATGGCAAATTTTCCTTACGCCAAAAATACAAAAATATTTGAAAACGTCATCAATTGTAGAAACTTAAAAAGAGGCCCCGTTCTGTCTCAAAAAGTTACGGAAAATATCCTATTTTAGAACTTCCACCATTTTTTGGTGGATTTACCATAACCATAGCCATATTTACCACCATAACCTAGATTCGACTCCTTTACATCGTTAACAACGAATGCAAGCCCATCAAGCTTACCTTCCGCCTTGAGCTTAATGGGGAATTCTAAAACCCGATTTTCAGTCACTCCGGCTCGCGTCACATAAATTATATGATCGGCATATTGACTAATGAGAAGTGTATCGGTTACTACCATTAATGGAGCAGTATCTACTATTACATAATCATACTCTTCAGACATTTCTTCAAACAAGTCCTTCATACGATCGCTCATTAAAAGTTCGGCCGGATTAGGTGGTATTTTTCCAGAATAAATAACATCAATCGTATTACTATGCACCAAAAGTGAATGCACAATATCTTTGGATTGAAGCGAATCATCATAAAGATATTCAGTCAATCCATTTTTAGTACTTCTTTTAGCCTTGCCTATTTCATCAACATTTTCATGTGAAAAGAACGTATAAAGTTTCGGATTCCTAATATCGGCGCCAACGAGCAGAACTTTTTTATTAGTATTAGCAAAAATTACCGATAAATTAGAAGAAGTAAATGACTTTCCTTCTCCTGGCACACTAGATGTTACAAAAATAACATTGTTCTTTCCTTTCCCTTTTTTTGATTTAATGAGATAATCTAAATTTGTACGCAATATTCTAAGTGATTCTCCTAAGACCGAACGGTCATCCTTTGTTATTAGCTTGTCATCTTTTTTTCCTAATCTTGGTAATTCTGTCAATACAGGCACATCTTTGACCAATTTTTCCAGTTCATTTTTACTGTGTATCTTATTGTCTAATAGGTTCTTGGTATAAATTATCGAAAATGGGAATAGCATTCCCAACATAAAAGCGGCCAAATAAATTTTAGCCTTGCGCGGTTTTACCGGTGCGGTACCTACCTGATATCCCATATCAATAATCTTGGATTTTGGGGCACTTGAAGCAAAAGCAATTTGCGATTCTTCCCTTTTTTGAAGTAAATACAAATACAATGATTCTGTAGTCTGTTGTTGTCTGGTAATATTTCGGAGTTCTGTTTGGTTTTTAGGTGCTGATGAAATAGTTCCGTAAATCGCTCCCATTTGACTCTGTAAGGTGCTTACACTCATCCCCATGCTCCTCTCCATTTCTGAAAGGCTGGTTGTAATCGTGTTTTTCAAATCTGCCAATTGTTTATTTAAATTTATTACAATCGGACTATTTTCCGTCGAGCTCTCCAACAACCTCTTTCGTTGGGCTGCGAGGGCATTATATTTAGCCGCAGCTTCAGATACACCTGAATTTCCTATTGGTAATGCCGGCATAGCATCATATCCGCTTTCACCCAATAGATATTGTTTATAACCGCTCACCGTGGTTAACTGATTTTTTGCTTCCTCAAGCGCCTGCCTACTCTGCGCGCTCATTTGAACCGCTGCACCAACTTCAATACCGCTACCAGTCATTCGCTTATCGGTCATTAACTCTTGGGCGTCTTTATCAACACCGGACAAAGTACCATATATTAAATCAATCCTATTATCAATAAACTTCGATGTCTTGTCAGCAACCATTTTTTTATCTTCAATAGCATTATTATTGTAGATGGTGACGAGAGTATTAATAATGTCTATTGCCCTATCTTTAATCGGGTCTTCTAGTGAAATATTAATGATGTTTGACATCTCGTCCGATGTAGACACCGCTGTCTTTTTTTGATAACCTTCGGCCACCTGAAAAATGGGGGTAACGGCTATTTTTATTTTTTCTCCCTTAAATCTTTGAAAGTATGGAAGATTGGGCGTTATGATGATATCTCCAATAGGCGTTGGTATGTTTTTACCATAGCTATAAACCTTTATTGGATCATCAATTTTGGCACTATATCCGAAAGTTGTTTCTGAGGAAATTTGTATATAAAAACTAAATTTTGAGTTGTTAATAATCGAATCACTCTTTGCGAAGTTGACTTTTAACGGTTTGTTCCTGTAAAGTTCTGAATCCTTTACATTACCAAGTATAATTGTCTTAACGTTCAGCTCAAGATCCTTTACCACTTCTATAAAATTGGAACGTGAATTTATAATTTCTAATTCGTCTTCTACCTTTCTTTTGGCGCCGCCAAATAAATCTAAATCTTTAAAAACCGCAAGTTCGGAAGCTCCTCCTTTTTCGTCTAAAATTTGAATTTTTGCCTTGGCCGCATATTCCGGAGTAGCATAACGTATGTAAAAATAGGCAAGTGCCAGTGCAGCCAAACCACACAATACAAACCACTTCCAATGTCTGGTATATGAAGCTAGTAGGTTTTTCAAATCAGTTTCTGGTAATGAAAAACCTTGTGATCTCGATTCCATCTAAAGTATTTTACTCTTCTAACGAATATATTTACCTTTTAGTTTCTGGTAATGATGAGTACTGTAGAAGTAATTAGTACAGAAGCAATGGACACCCATATGGAGGCTCTGTTGTCTAAAGCCGAGGAAGTAACTGCCGATTTGTTGGGTTCAACGTAAACCATGTCGTTCTGGGTCAGGTAAAACACCGGGGAGTCCATAACAGATTTTTTGGTCAAATCAATTCTGGTATACACCTTTGTACCATTAAAATCCCTAGTTACCATGACATTTTCACGTTTTCCTTTAATAGTCAAATCCCCGGCAAGTCCTATTGCCTCAAGTATTGTAATTTGCTCCCCGTTTACAGGGTACGTTCCCGGGCGATTTACTTCTCCTAGAATAGTAACTGTAAAGTTCTTAAGGCGTACATTTACAATAGGATCTTTAAGATATTGTTTTAGTTTTTCTTTAACTAGTGTTTTAGTCTCCTCGGATGAAAGTCCTACTATTTTGATTGAACCTATTACGGGGAAATCTATTTCGCCATTTTTATCAATAATATAGTCAATTTGCTCAGGACGCACACCAAGTTCCGAAGACCCTCTATACAAATTAAAGGGAACACTTGCCTCAGGATCAAAAGTAGATACATGAATACTCACGACGTCATCTATCTTAAACTTTCCTACATGTTTGTTAGTACTAACAATGGTTTCATATTGTCCAGCATCCTGAAAATATACGATTTCCTTCTTAGAAGCACAGGAGCTCAAAAACAATATTGCTAGAATAAAGGCTATTGAATAGATTAATTTATTTTTGAAGTTTTTCATTAGGTATTTTGACTTTATGTATACAAGATTAAACAAAAATTATGATTGAACCACTTTTAAAATTGGTTTGTCATCCATTTTTGTTTTATTTTCCTTATCAAGGTCGCAAAATTCAGAGTTATTTGAAACGTACTCCGGAACTATTTCCTTCATGAGTTTCACGGTATTGCCGGTAAAGAACATATTCGTAACGCAAAGCTCATCAATTTTTGAACGTACCGCTGCATAATCTAACTCCCGTACTTTACTGATTTTAATTTTCTTATTGTATGTAGGAAGCGTATTCTCTCCAGAGGCCAAAAGTTCTTCATATAGCTTTTCACCCGGTCTTAACCCTGTTATTTTAATATTAATATCATCAGGATAATTTAAACCGGAAAGTTTAATCATGTTTTTTGCCAAATCAAAAATCCTTACGGATTCGCCCATGTCGAAAATAAAAATCTCTCCCCCCTCACCCATTGCGCCGGCCTCTAGCACTAATTGCGAAGCCTCAGGAATGGTCATAAAGAACCTGGTCACATCCATATGGGTTACAGTTAAGGGGCCTCCTTTTTCAATCTGCTTTCTAAACAAAGGTATTACCGATCCGTTGGAACCTAGGACATTACCAAAACGAGTAATGATGAACCTAGTTTTACCTTCTTGCTGCATACAGCTCATATACATTTCGGCAATTCGTTTTGAGGCACCCATCACATTAGTTGGGTTTACCGCCTTATCGGTGGATACAAAAACAAATTTGTCAACATCATGACCAACGGCTAAATCTGCAACCGTTTTGGTGCCGGCAATATTTACTTTAATAGCTTCATAAGAGTTGTATTCCATAAGTGGAACATGCTTGTAGGCCGCAGCATGGAATACAATGTTAGGGGAATGCTCTTGAAAAATGGCATTTAACCTATTCTTATCCCTAATATCGCCAACTATGGGAACAAAATTATGGAACCCATTCTGCTTTAATTCTTGTTGCAAATCATACAAAGCGGATTCGGCTTGATCAACTATAATTAATGACTTGTAATCATAACTGCATATCTGACGAACTATTTCACTACCAATAGACCCCGCGCCCCCAGTGACCAGGATGGTTTTCCCTTTTAAATCTTCTTCAATCTTTTGATTTTTAATGCTAATTGGTTGCCTTTCCAGTAAGTCTTCGATTTGAACTTGCTTAATCTGCGCGGCATTAAGTTCCCCATTTATCCAATCCTCCACGGGGGGGACTATTTTAACATCAACCTTAAACTCTACCAATTCTTCAACAAGTGCCCTTAATTTTTTAGGGTCAATATTCTGAATGGAAAAAATGACCTCGGAAACCCTGTTCTTAGTTAAAAAAGATTCGCTTAAAACTTCTTTGGGATATACTTTTACACCATTTATCTGTTTTCCTGCCTTTTTGAAATCGCTATCAATATATCCGATTACCCTCGCCCTACTTTTAGAATGATTGGTAATTGCGTTATGCGTTAAAATTCCTGATTCCCCTGCTCCATAGATAAGAACATTTTTGGTCACTTTTAGGTTGCGAACCAAAAAATCATCGTATAAAGCCTTGAAAACATATCGTAATGCAGTTAGCCCAATAAAGCCTAAAAGGCTATGAATTATGATAATCGATAGTGGTATTGTAAAATTTTCGTACAGATAAAATTCTCTATTTATCAAGACAATCGTTATCATCAAAATACTTGACAAACAAGTAGCATTAAATAACTTATAGACATCACGAACTCCCGTATGCCTCACAACCCCCTTATACGAACCAACAAACAGAAATGCCAACATGGCCGTAATAATCACAACAGGCAATTGTATAATGAGCTTGTTGGTATCGAAATTTAATGTGAGGTTGAAACGAATGAAGTAAGACACCACAAAACTTACGATAATGGTTATAAGGTCTATGGTTAAGACCAACCATTTAGATGCATACTTATGTAGGTTGTTTCTGAGGTAATTCTGTATCATGGGGTGAAATATTACTCAAAAGTATTCTTATGTCAATGCTAATATAATGATATCTGTATGGATGAGTGAAAAAATAACTCCATATTTCGTTTAACAATCAAATTTATCGTTTAACAGAGAATTTGTCGAAATTCACTTTTCCAATAAAAAATCTATAAAAATTTAATCGAAGAATATAGGTATTTGGTCTAGGAACTGGTGATTTTTTTAATTGTTCAAGTGTCAAAAATGCAGATTTATCGAAAGGAACATGATACGTCTAATACTGGTATTAAGAAGTCCCGAACTTGAACGATAAATTACTTAGTTTTAACGTTTTATTTCGAGTTAAATTAATTCTTCTAACTAGTTTTACCTTATATATACAGTAATAACCCCATTTAGCTATGAAAAGAATTTCCTTGATCAGGGTACTTTTTCTGTGTCTGCTATTTTTCTATTTTTCGTTTTTTGTTCGTGGGCAGTCTGATGTTGACGGCCAGTGGAGCGCTCCCATAGGTTTCGATATAGTCCCTGTGGCTGTTGCCAATATGCCCGATGGCCGTTTGCTGACCTGGGCGGCAAGTTCCCCGACGGGTTTTGTGGAGGTGAGCTCCGGTCCTACCTATACGGAGATCTTCGATCCTTCTTTGGGTGTTTCGGGGGCGCCCCTGGGCCAATTCGTATCGAACCTTGGCCATGATATGTTCTGCCCCGGTATAAACCTGTTGCCCGATGGTAGGATCATGGCGGCCGGGGGTGCTACGAGCGACCGCACGAGTATCTTCGACCCTGGCACGGAAACCTGGAGCGCCGCCGATCGGATGAACATCCCCAGGGGCTATCAGGGCAATGTCACCCTTTCCGATGGTTCGGTGTTTACCCTTGGTGGCTCCTGGGCCGATGGGAACAGTCCATCGGCCAACGGTCAGAAGGATGCGGAACAATGGTCCCCGCAGACGGGCTGGTTCAAGCTTCCGGGCATCCTGGGCGCGGATATCTTCACTTCGAACGACCTTGGTATGGAGGCCCGCGGGCTTTACAGGGTGGACAACCACCTATGGTTGTGGCCGGCCCCTAACGGACAGTTGTTCCATGCGGGGCCGAGCGAGGAAATGCATTGGATCGATGTTTCGGGCAATGGTAGCATTACCAGCGCGGGCCTAAGGGGCGACGACACCTATTCGATGAAGGGCACCACGGTGATGTTCGATCAGGGCAAGATACTCAAGGTAGGGGGCGCCGAGTCCTATGACAGTGACCATCCCGCCAAGAACACCGCTTTTGTAATAGACATCAATGACCCGGGCAACGTTACCGTTACCCCCACCCCTACATTGGCATTTTCGCGTACGATGCTCAACAGTGTTGTTTTGCCCAATGGGGAGGTGTTGGTAACCGGGGGCCTTGACCAGGCGAAGGTCTTTACCGATGTAGGTGCCCGTTTTTTCGGGGAGATCTACGACCCCGTTTCGAATACCTGGCGTACCGTCGCCGGGATGAACGAGGCCAGGACCTACCATAGCGTTTCCATACTCATGTCGGATGGCCGTGTCTTTGTCGGTGGTGGTGGCCTGTGCGACTCGACCCCCGGTTGTGTGAACCACCAGAGTGCGGAGGTATACAGCCCGCCCTATCTTTTTACCACCGGCGGTGCCCTTGCCACAAGACCTGTTATAACCAATGCACCGGATCAAGCGGATTACGGGGAGGGTATTGCGATAACCACCGATATTGCGGTCGGCGAATTCAGCCTTATCCGCTTTTCCGGTGCCACGCACAGTACCAATAACGAACAACGTAGGATCCCGATCGCCACGGTGCCCGGCACATCGCATAACCTGACCATACCGGGGAGGAACCTTCTCCCCCCCGGGTACTATATGCTCTTCGCCCTGGACGCCAATGGGGTCCCCTCGGTATCGAAGAGCATCAGGATAGGGAACGCGGTCCCGTTGGCCAACAACCCGAACCTTGTCCTGGACCTTGGTTTTGAGGAGGGCACGGGCACTGTGGCCGCCGATGGTTCCGGGAACAACAACGATGCAACTATAGTGGAACGGGACGATAACGGTACCGTGGTCGTGCCGACGCAAAGTTACTGGGGCGATGGCCTTTTCGGGGACCATGCCCTTGAGATGGACGGTCTCGAGTTCAACAGCAACGCCATCCTCGAGGTCCCCTTCAGCACGTCGATGGCCTCGATCGAGACCGAGATCACGGTCATGTCATGGGTCTATAGGGACGAGATCGAGAAGAACAATGGTATTTTCAGCCATGATTACCCCTCCATTTTCTTTGGTTTCCACAATAGCCTGTACAAATGGGAGTTCCCCTCTTCCACGGGGGACAACCCACATTGCTATGCTGGGTACTCGCCCGTTGGCAAATGGGTGCATATAGCGGCCACCTTCGACGGGGAGACCGCAAGGTTATATGCCAACGGTACCGAGATCTGTACAAAATCGGTCACGGGAACGTTCAACTTGGAGGAAATAGAACAGTTCTACTCGTCGTTCACCGCCTCCGGTTTTTATGACAAAAGGGCCCTTCCCGTGGTACCTACGGGCAATTCCAGCGGTATAACCGATGAGATCGACGGGCGTTTGGACGAGCTCAAGGTCTTTAAAAAGGCCCTGGGGGACGAAGAGATAAAAATGTTCTTTCAACTCGGCCAGCAGACCGGGAACCCCGATGTCCCCGACTGCCCCGAGGGAACGATCGTAGCGGAGTTCAAAGTGGGCGACGGGGCCTGGACCCAAGGGGAGTATATCAATGCCCCGGAAGGGTCCGTGGTGCTGATCCGGGCACAAACGGCCGGGGACTATTTCATAACCACCCACCAAGTGGACGGCCCTACCTTTTCCTCCGTTACCGTCCCGGAGTACCAGATCGATACGGGCGTGGACGTCTTCGGCCTCCCCCCTTATGACAATCCGGACAGGAACAACGGCCTTGTCGACCAGAGCAATAAGGGCCAGTTCGTATTGACCACCGCCGGTGGCTGTGCCACGGTAATCACATTGAACGTCGGGGGCGTATGCGAAGCCGGGGAAACCGAGATCATGCCCGAGTATACGGTCAACGGGGTAACGGGGAGCGGTGAGAACGAGTTGACCCTGGATGAGGGGACCTTGCTCGTGATCAGTGCCTCGCCGGACGATATCGACGGGACCCCGCTGGGGATCGCCATAACACTCCCCAATGGTAGCACGGTCGAGGGGGATTATGCCCCGGGGAACATTTCCGGGCTTGAACATGAGGGGGTCTACCTGATCACATCGGACCAAGGTTGTTCCACGACCTTGACGGTGAACATCGTAGAGCCCGCGGATGGTTGTTATGATATATTCGAAAACGAGGATACGGACTTTCCGTTGGAGGTCGGCACCTATGAGGCGGGGCTGAGTTCCGCTTTTGGCACCTCTGCCGATACGAACGCCTCCCCCTGTGCCTTTGAGGTGGTGCAGTCCGATAGCGGCCAGCCCTGGTCGCGCTACCGTATCGCGATCGATCTGGCCCAGCACGGGCTTTCCCCGGGCGACGAGCTTTTCGTGAGTGTCGACGGGAAGGGCATCGGCGGTACCGCCCGTATGGAGCTGATCGTCGACAACACGGCCAACAGTGCATTGCTGAGCCATAGCTTCGGTACGGGTTGGGGTACGTATTCGGGCACGGTAACGGTACCCGATGGCGCATCGACCCTGGACCTGTGGCTGTTCTCGAACTATGCGGGGCAGACCCAGGGGAACTCCCGCTACGATAACCTGGTGGTAAGCAGGATAGCGTCCGATGGCCCTTCGGCGGTGATCGATGCCTCGGTCCTTGAGGGCGAGGTACCCCTATCGGTCGATTTCACCGGCAGCGGGTCCACCGACGATATCGGGGTCACGGGCTATGATTGGGACTTCGGCGACGGGGCATCCTCCACACAGGCCGACCCTTCGCACCAATATACCGAAATAGGGACCTACCAGGTCACCCTTACCGTAAGCGATATCGATGGCAATACCGATACCGATACCGTTCAGATAAAGGTGAACCCGGTTGGCTGCGAATCGCTTGGTTTGGAAACGGAATACCAAATAAATGCCGATAATCCCATAACCGGGCAAAGCGAGGTAACCGTAAATGTAGGGGATTCGCTTATCCTAGGCATTATTCCAGATGATACGCCTTTTGGAATAACCTCGAACTCAGCAAACAACAATAATAAGTCAGTTGATCTTTCCGACTTGGAACTGATCAATATTACCCTAAACGATGCGGGGCTCTATACATTTTCTACCGCCGAAGGCTGCAGCGAAATTTTGCAGGTAAACGTTGTTGAAACATGTCCTTTAGGCTCTTTCACCCCAAAAGCAGTTATAAATGGGATTGATCAGGACGCTACCAATAGAATTTTTATCGACCTGGGTTCTTCGCTGGTGTTGAGCATTTTTGAAGCAAATACGAATTTTTCGATAAAGTTGCCTAGTGGTACGGAAGTAATTGGGGATTATGTTATTGATCAGATTACTTTAACCGATGAAGGAAACTATGTTTTCCTTTCTGATGCAGGATGCACCAATACTCTGGATGTTGTAGTTGTTGACCCTTGTTCTCCCGAAAATTTTACACCATCATACAATGTTGATGGAATTACAGGTACAGGCGCGGCCACACTAACTGTTGATGAAGGCGGAACCATACTTCTTAGTTTGGTTCAAGGCAATATTGATTATAGTATTACCAGACCGGATGGTTCAATAAATGAAGGGGCAATAAATGTCTTCAATATTACAACAGATCAGGCCGGAGATTACACATATACTTCTGCGGATGGGTGTGAATCGGTTGTAAAAATTGATGTAACAGCAGTAGATACCTGTCCTCCTGGTAGTATTGTACCGGAGTACTCCATTAATGGGGTAGAAGGTAGCGGGCAGTCTATTTTAACATTAGATACGGATACTGAATTAATTTTGGGTCTTGCAGGGGGTATCTCTTACACCACTACCCTACCCGATGGTTCGATCTCTAATGGAGAATTGAACCTCGGGGAGGTGAGCACCTCTCAGACAGGAGACTATATTTTTACTACCCCAGAAGGTTGTACGGCCCAGATTAGAATTGTTGTTAATGCTATTTCCCTTAATGGTATTTTGGTTTACCCGAATCCGATTCAATCAAATGGAGGTGTACTTACTTTCTCTTTGAAGGACTTTATGAACGAGGCAATTTTTGCGAGTTTTTACGACATGAATGGGAGGCTGATCTTGCAGAACAGAATTCCTGAGAATCATGGAGAAGAGGTAGATGTTGATGTTTCAGTTTTAAGCACGGGAACTTATTTGGTTGAAATACGACGTACGATCAAAGATGAGCACATACTCAAAAAGGTGATAAAATTAAGGTAGGTATTCTAAAAATGTTGCTTGAAGACCTTGTCAGTTTGCTGATAAGGTCTTTTTATTCGTTCAATTCACCTTAATAGTTAGTTATATTCCAAATATCCTTTAGATATTTGCATCAAATCATCATAAAATGAATGTATTAGTTACTGGTGCAGCGGGTTTTATCGGTTTTTATGTTTCAAAAAAACTCGTCGAATTAGGCCATCAAGTAATCGGGTTGGATAATATCAACGATTACTATGATACCGAACTAAAGTTTTCTAGACTATCCGTATTGGGAATTGATAAGTCGGCCAGCTCGGTTTTCAACGAAATCTCCACCAGTCACATTCATGGGAATAAGTTCAGATTTGTTCGCATGTCTATTGAAGACCGTGAAGCCCTTCCTCAGCTGTTCAAAAAAGAACAAATAGATAGTGTATGCAATTTAGCTGCTCAAGCTGGGGTAAGATATAGTTTGAACTATCCTGAAAAATATATAGATAGCAATGTCGTAGGTTTTTTGAATATTCTTGAATGTTGTAGGAACCATAAAATCAAACATTTGATATATGCGAGTAGTTCCAGTGTTTATGGCCTCAATCAAGAGGTTCCTTTCAGGACAACCGATAATGTAGACAGGCCTACGAGTCTATACGCCGCTTCAAAAAAGAGTAATGAATTGATGGCCCATAGTTACAGTCATCTCTTTGGCATTGAGACGACCGGGCTTCGATTTTTTACAGTGTACGGGCCCTGGGGTCGACCAGATATGGCTTACTTTCTGTTTACTAAGGCTATTTTAAACGATGAACCCATTAAAGTTTTTAATCAGGGTCAAATGGAGCGGGATTTTACCTTTATAGATGATATTACAGAAGGGGTGGTTCGTGTAATTTTAAAGCAAGAACCAAGACCTGACAAATATATGATTTACAACATTGGTAACAATTGTTCTGTAAATCTACTTGAATTTATAGAAGAGATTGAAAAGAATCTCGGGAAAAAGGCGAAGAAAGAATTGCTACCAATGCACCCAAGCGATGTAAAGCAAACTTGGGCCAATGTTGACAGTTTAATTAGGGATTTTGAATATGAACCCAACACATCGGTAGCAAAGGGAATTGAGGAATTTATTTTTTGGTATAAAAAGTATTATTCCTTGTAAATGTTTCGAGCTCATTAAAAAGAATTAATTAGCTCTTTTAATTTGTATTGGATTATATAAAAGCTGGTGAAGTCCATGGGAAGGTATAGCTTAAAAAATAAGTAAAGAGAATAATTATCTAGGAACAGAATCAATAAAGCAATAAAGTAAACCGTAAACGGTTTCATAGTATAACAAATCAAGACTACTCATAAAAAATGAGTAGTCTAATCATTAAAGTATTAAAAGTATATGAATTTAACGGTAATAGGAACAGGTTATGTTGGACTTGTAAGCGGAACATGTTTCGCCGAGATGGGAAATATTGTGACTTGTATAGATATTGATGCCAAAAAAATAGAAAACCTTAAAAACGGTATAATACCTATTTATGAACCTGGTCTCGAAGGCATGGTCAAACGTAACATAGAAAATAAAACCCTTCATTTTGAAACCGATTTAGGGAACAGTTTAAAAAAATGTGACATTGCTTTTATAGCGGTCGGCACACCCATGGGCGAAGATGGTTCGGCAGATTTACAGTTTGTTTTGCAAGTTGCAAAATCTATAGGTCAAGAAATGCAAGAACGACTAATTGTGGTAGATAAATCTACCGTACCTGTTGGTACGGGGGACTTGGTTAGAGAAACCATTAGCGAGGAACTCGCTAAGCGTAACAAACAAATAGAATTTCATGTTGTTTCAAATCCAGAGTTCTTAAAAGAAGGTGATGCCATAAGTGATTTTATGAAACCTGACCGGGTAGTCATAGGTGTTGACAATGATTTCGCCCAAAAACAAATGAGTGCACTCTACTCTCCTTTCTTTAGAACACAGGATAGACTAATTACAATGGACATTAGATCGGCGGAAATGACGAAATATGTTGCGAATGCTATGTTGGCTACAAAAATATCATTCATGAACGAAATTGCCAATATCTGTGAACTTGTGGGTGCTGACGTGAACAAAGTGCGTATTGGTATAGGATCAGACAGTCGAATAGGATATAGTTTCATATATCCAGGAAGTGGTTATGGCGGATCGTGCTTCCCTAAAGATGTAAAAGCCCTTAAAAAGACAGCTGAGGAACATGGTTATAGGGCTAAGTTGATTGACGCGGTAGAACAGGTCAATGACAACCAGAAATTTGTAATAGCCAACAAGGTCATCGATCGTTTTGGTGAAAATCTAACCGAAAAAACCTTTGCTGTGTGGGGCCTTGCTTTTAAACCCGAAACTGATGATATGCGGGAAGCACCGGCTATTTATGTAATCAAGGAACTAGTAAAAAGAGGAGCTAAAATAAAAGCTTATGACCCTAAAGCGATAGATGAAGCGAAACATTTTTATTTAAAGGATGTAGGGGGTATTACGTATTGCAATTCTAAATATGAGACTCTAAAAGGTGCCGATGCGATGATTTTGCTTACCGAATGGAAAGAATTTCGTTCACCTGATTTTGAAGAATTAAAAACACAATTAAAACAACCACTGATTTTTGATGGTAGAAACCAGTACAATTATTCATACCTAAAAAATATGGGAATCGAATATCATCAAATAGGAAAAAAAACACCTAAAGAAAACGCACAATGAAGAGTCAAAAAATAGGAATAATAGGGTTGGGGTATGTGGGCCTCCCCCTAGCCAGGTTATTTGCGACCAAATACCCAGTTATCGGTTTTGACATAAATCAGGAGCGAGTAAAGGAATTACAATCGGGAACCGATAGTACTTTAGAGGTAGAAGATTCTCTCTTGGGCGAAGTACTGTCAAAAACGCCCAATATGGAAACCGGTCTTTACTGCAGTTACGATTTAAAAGATCTGGAAAGTTGTAATTGTTTTATTGTTACGGTACCCACCCCAGTGGATAATACCAAAAGACCTTTGCTCCTACCCCTGTATAAGGCAAGCGAAACAGTTGGCAAGGTTCTAAAAAAAGGGGACGTTGTTATTTATGAGTCTACCGTTTATCCTGGAGTTACAGAGGAAGAATGTGTTCCTGTTTTAGAAAAAGTAAGTGGCCTAAATTTTAATGTTGATTTTTTTGTTGGTTATTCCCCAGAACGTATCAATCCCGGGGATAAAAAACACACTGTTGAAAATATTTTAAAAGTCACGGCGGGATCAACTCCTGAAATAGGGAAACAGGTTGATGAGCTGTATAATTCGGTAATTAAGGCCGGAACGCATTTGGCACCGTCGATAAAAGTTGCAGAAGCTTCAAAGGTGATAGAGAATTCCCAAAGGGATATTAATATTGCCTTTGTCAACGAACTGGCCAAAATCTTCAATCTTATGGAGATAGACACCTACGATGTTCTTGAGGCTGCAGGAACCAAATGGAATTTTTTACCATTTAAACCCGGCCTTGTGGGTGGGCACTGTATTGGTATAGACCCATATTATCTGGCACAAAAAGCGCAGACATATGGTTATCATCCCGAAATCATTTTGGCAGGAAGGCGCATGAACGATAGTATGGGAAAGTATGTGGCTGCCGAAGTCATTAAATTGATGGTCAGAAAGGATATCAGGATAAAAGCCGCCAAAATTTTAGTGCTTGGCATCACATTTAAAGAAAATTGCCCCGATGTTCGCAATACAAAAGTTGCGGAATTGGTAGAACAATTGCAGGACTATGGTACTGCTGTAAATATTTACGACCCTTGGGCCGATTCAGATGATGTGAAAAAAGAATATGGCATTCACATTCTAGAAAAGCTTACCGATGAAAAATATGATGCGGTGGTACTTGCTGTTGCACACGACGAATTTTTGAACTTAAACTTGAGAGGAATGTTAACCAAAAATGGGGTGCTATACGACATCAAAGGTATTTTAAAGGAACCTGTAGATGCCAGACTCTAGGCAATGTTAATTCAGATAAAGCCTTGGATTTTAGTCAAGTTTGCCAGCTTTTAGGAATAAAATTGTTTTCTAAATTTGCATTTTTAGAAGCATTTAAAATAAAGTATAGTATATGTTTTAATTTCCATGCGCAAATGACTTGATCCCTTCGTAAACAAAGTTTTTCTTTTGAAATTGTACTTCCATTAGTTATATGACAGCCTCTTAAAGCGGTGGCGCAAGAATTGTATCCGACTTTAAAAACGGTATCAAAGGCAAGTTTATTAAAATGGGAGTGCCCTCCATAAGGATAGGCAAAATGCTTAATTTCCCCGCAATACCTTTCAAGCACTTGTTTTGATTGCCATAAATCTTCCTCCATCTGATTTGTGGACATTACCCCTACATTGTCGTGCGCCATGGTATGCGACCCTATCTCATGCCCGTTTTTCAACAAAAATTCTACCTCCTTCCAATTTGCAAATTTTATTGGTGGCATTTTTAGCTTCTCTTTGCAAAATCCCGAGATTTTACTAGAGTCTTTTAAACCTATAGTTTCAGGGTTAATGTAAAAGCAAGCCTTGGCCCCATAATTATCCAATATTTTAGCTGCTTGCATATTGTTCTTGAAACCATCATCTGAACTCCACGAAATATAGGGTCTATCAACCTTTCCAGAAATTAATCGGTCAACCGCTTCTGTTTGGGAAATAAACTCGTGGTGTTTGGAGAGTACCTTAAGTAATTTGTCGAATTTTTCTTCTTCATCTTTGAATACGTGATGAATGTAAAGAAACTGTATCCGAGGCTGCTCAAACCACTGTTGTGCGCTCGAAAAGTTATTCTTCACCGAAAGGAAATCCAGGGCGACGTTCCTAAAAACATCCCTTATAGAAAAGCCATGGTATTTTTTTACTTCGCTATAATTTAGCGTCAAATCCATTTGCAATCAATTTAAGTGAGGTGGCGGTGTCAAAATTAAGCATATCAATCTCAAACTTATATGCTAGCAGTAAGATTTTTAATCAAGTGTTTTTTTATTGAGCAAATTCACATTCGGCCCACAAATTATCACAAAATGAACCAACTGTTAAAAAAAAGTGTATTTCATCGAATAAATCGGTAGTTAAACAACCTTTTTAAATATTCTGCCCGTAATTAACAACAAATTTCAAAGAAATAGTTCCGTTCATCGAAAAGTACAATGCTTTTCATCGAAAAAAATTGGAATATCGGATATAATAAAAAAAATAACGCGATTTTTATAATCCCAAAATCTTAATAACAAATTAACTTAACCCGCAAACTTCTGTAAACGCTATGACCCCCACTAAATTTGTCACTAATGTGGCGCTCCTCATTTTTGTCCTGTTTTTTTCAATCAATTGTTCAAAAGATACCGATTTGTTATCAGAGTATGCAATTTCCGATGAAAAGGATGTATTATTTTCTGAATTTATAATTGATGATGTGTATAATATTTCCCCCAAGGGAAGCATCACTATTGACGTTTTATCAAATGATCTGATCAAGGAACAGTCCAGCGTGGTGATTACAAAAATTTCAAATCCTTCTTTGGGGGTAGTTGAAATTAATGATGATAATACACTTACTTATACCTTGGGAGCGATTCCGTCTGACCCGGCTCCATTAACAAACTCGACAACGAGCGACGACAATTCCTCTTCACAATCAAATGAAACCGAGGAAACAGAAGCGAACCCAGAAACAGATGCCACGACGGAAACAGATGCCACCACGGAAGCGGATGCCACCACGGAAACGAATGAGACTCACGAAACAGAAAATGCAACAGATACTACTGAATCAGAGACTCAGACCGACACTTTTACCTATACAACAGAGATTGAGGATGAAAACGGTAACACCACTACCGAAGAGGGTACCGTTACCATGGTAATAGAAGAAGAGGAGGAAGAACCAGTTCAGGAAGAAGAACCAGTTCAAGAAGATCCGGTCGAAGAAAATCCAGTCGAAGAAGATCCAGTCGAAGAAGATCCAGTCGAAGAAGATCCAGTCGAAGAAGATCCAGTCGAAGAAGATCCAGTCGAAGAAGATCCAGTTGAAGAAGATCCAGTTGAAGAAGAAGATTGTACCTCAGATCAAATAATTCCGGAATATAGGTTGAATGGTGTATGGTCAAGCGGACAGAACGAGTTAGCAGTTTCCTACGGTACCGAGATCGTCTTTAGCATGTTACCCAATAACATTGAAGTTACTGTTCAATTCCCTGACGGCACTATCGTTGGTGACAATTTTAATATAGGAGCTGTAACACCCGCCAACAATGGGGCATACCTATTGACTTCAGCAGAGGGTTGTACTACGATCATTAATTTAACAGTGGAAGAAGAAGTAGAAGAAGAACCTGTTGTAATTCCTGAAAATGCACGTTTTGTAGCCACAAATGGCAGCTCGAACAATGATGGAAAATCACCAGATTTTCCTTGGAATATAGAGCATGCTTTTAACGTGGCCCAAGCCGGACAAATTGTTTATGTAAAAGCTGGAAACTATGGAAATAAAAATTTAAGGGTTGCAGGCAGTGGAACTGCTGGAAATCCCATAAAATTTATTGGATACAAAAACGATCTGGATGATATCATTTCTCAAAACGAGGCTGTGGTTAGCTTTCAAGATTACAAAAACAACAATAATAATTTAGATACTTCCTTAATGCCCACTATTATAGGAGATGATTCGGGTACTCAAGAAGCCAGTGCAGGCATACTGTTGGAGAATAATTATGTTGAAATTCACAATTTTCAAATTGTTCGGAAAAAGCACGGTATATGGCTAACAGGCGACCATTGCGTGCTAAGAAATTTTATTACCGCCGATTGTGATTCAGATGCCTCAAACGGTAAGGGAGTGGGAATTTATACCTTGGAATCCGATTATAGCACCATTAAGGACTGTTTAGTAATAAATGCTGGAATATCCGGTATTATTATTCAAAGTGGTGATCATCAGCAACATTTTAACAATAAAGTCTATTCTGATAAAGCCTCTAACCCAACCGATTACTATTGTTATTTAACAGGTGACTCAGAGCGAAATATTATACGCAATGTTTACGTAGAGCGAATTGGTACATTATCTCATCCTGGGCACGGACTCGGTGGTTTTCAAAAGATTTCCTACAATGAGTTCTACGATGCACATGTAGTAAATACGAATATAGAATTGTCTTATGCCGGAACAAATAATAATCTGTTCAAAGGTTTTCATATTGATGGAAATGCTGATTCATACCGTTATCATTATGCAATTCAGATAGCGAATGGATCACATAGTAATCGTTTCGAGGATTTTAGAATTACCGGAGGAAACGGAATTCAATTCTTGGACTGGGGTGCCAGAGGTGATACCTCTCAATGGGTTCAGTATAATGAGGTAGATGCCGGTCATCACAATACGTTTGAAAGAGGCACTATCCAAAACGCCACTTACGGGATTATGTTTCATTCATATGAACAATTAAACGGTATTGCCCATGACAATACATTTAACAATATCACCTTTAAAGATATGACTGCAGTCTTTAGGGTAGATAGACCAAATAATGGTAATAGAATGAATGATTGCAGAATTGAAAACACCGAAAGACTTCAAGATGTACATTTTGGCAATACATTAAATTTTGATTTTGGAAACACAACCTTTATCAATAATGGGTTTGCCGACCCCAATTAAAATTCAATAGCCCATTGAATTTCAAAACGCTGAATATGGTATTCAGCGTTTTTTATTTGTTCATTTTTTAACAGTTAAACTGATTTAAAGGTTATTTATATAATTGTAGGGGTAGTTATTAATTAATTTTATGAAATTTGCAAAAAATAATAACCGACAAACTTTTTTTTATTTTAGACCGTTGTACTTGAAATAGCCAGTTCTAAAATTTAAAGACTGAATTTTATATTAAAAAATTATACATGAGCAAAACCGCATTGATTACCGGAGTAACTGGGCAGGATGGTGCCTACCTGAGTGAGTTTTTATTAAAAAAAGGATATACTGTTCATGGCTTAAAACGCCGGTCTTCCCTATTCAATACCGATCGCATTGATCATTTATATCAAGACCCTCATGTCGAGCATAGAAGTTTTGTCCTGCACTATGGTGATATGACAGATAGCACAAATCTTATACGGTTAATACAGGAAATACAACCGGATGAAATCTATAACTTGGCGGCAATGAGTCACGTTCATGTATCCTTTGAAGTACCCGAATATACTGGTAATGCAGATGGTCTCGGAACCTTACGTATTTTAGATGCAGTAAGATTGCTAGGGCTGACAGATAAAACACGAATTTATCAAGCATCAACATCAGAACTTTATGGTAAAGTCCAGGAAGTACCACAGAGCGAGACGACCCCATTTTATCCGAGAAGTCCTTATGCAGTAGCAAAAATGTATGCTTACTGGATTACAGTTAATTACCGGGAGGCTTATGGTATGTACGCATGTAACGGGATTTTATTCAACCATGAATCCCCTATTCGTGGGGAGACGTTCGTAACAAGAAAAATTACAAGGGCAACGGCGAGAATTGCGCTCGGACTTCAGGACAAATTATATTTGGGCAACCTTGATGCGCAAAGGGATTGGGGGCATGCTAAGGACTACGTACGGATGATGTGGATGATTCTTCAAGCAGATGAAGCCGAGGACTGGGTAATCGCTACCGGAAAAACAACTCCTGTTCGCGAATTCGTTCGTATGAGCTTCTCTGAAGTAGGTATTGAACTGGAATTTAAGGGGGAAGGAGTTAATGAAAAAGCTTTTGTAAAAGCTTGCAATAATCCCGATTATCAATTAGAAATAGGTAAAGAAGTTTTGGCCGTAGACCCAAAATATTTTAGACCAACAGAAGTAGAATTATTAATCGGCGATGCTTCTAAAGCCAATAATAAATTGGGATGGACTCCAGAATTTGAACTTAAAGATTTGGTAAAGGATATGATGCAAAG
Source organism: Aggregatimonas sp. (assembly GCA_965238025.1). GTDB lineage: Bacteria > Bacteroidota > Bacteroidia > Flavobacteriales > Flavobacteriaceae > Pelagihabitans. The sequence goes on from OZ250162.1 coordinate 3,832,572, forward strand.
CGATGTTAAACTAATGCAAAAAGATCAGTATCTCAGAAGTGGAGGATACAGAACATTGAACTATTTTGAATAAAATACCATTGTTTTAAAATTTTAATTTTAATAGGCTTAAATGTTCAAATCCCAATGAGGCTTTGGGCATTTAGCTTTTTAGCAACCATCTTTAATCGCATAAAAAATAGATGAAAAAGAATTCTAAAATTTATATTGCAGGACATAGAGGGCTAGTAGGAAGTGCCATTCTAAAAAATTTAAAAGCCAGGGGGTATGATAATTTTGTTACCAGAACCCATTCCGAATTAGATCTCACCGATGCGGGTCAGGTATCCGATTTTTTTAAGGAGGAAAAGCCCGAGTATGTATTTTTAGCCGCGGCAAAGGTTGGCGGAATCGTTGCTAATAATACTTTTCGTGCTGAATTCATCTATGAAAACCTAATGATACAGAACAATGTAATTCATCATAGTTATTTAAATGATGTTAAAAAATTACTTTTTTTGGGAAGCACATGTATCTATCCGAAGAACTGCCCGCAACCAATGAAAGAAGATTTCTTATTAACAGATACGCTTGAATACACCAATGAACCATATGCGATAGCTAAAATTGCTGGTATTAAAATGTGTGAAAGCTACAACTTACAATACGGTACAAACTTCATTTCGGTTATGCCAACCAACCTATATGGGCCTAATGATAACTTTGACCTCAAAAAATCACATGTATTACCGGCATTAATTCGTAAGATACACCTTGGTAAGGCAATAGAAAATAAGGAATGGGATGTTATTCGAAAAGACCTTAATAATTTACCAATAGGTGGAGTTGATGGAAACACTAGTGAGACTGATATTCTCGAAACACTTAAAAATTATGGTATAAACGTATCCTCCTCGAACGAAGTTAGCGTTGAAATATGGGGAAGTGGTAAGCCGATGCGAGAATTTTTATGGTCTGAGGATATGGCCGATGCATGTGTATATATCATGGAGAATAGAAATTTTGAGGATACACATTCCGATTCAAAAGAGATTCGTAATACCCATATAAATATAGGGACGGGGGTAGATATATCAATAAGCGACCTGGCAGAAACAATAAAATCTGAAATAAATTTTAAGGGTAGGTTCGAATATAATAAGGACAAACCGGATGGTACTTTGAAAAAACTCACCGATGTCAGCAAATTGAATTCTCTGGGATGGAAACACACCATAGAACTAGAAGAAGGTATACATAAGATGTATTCATGGTATCTTCAATAACAAAAAATTAAGCCTAAAATGCCCCTTAACAAATTAATGCGGAAATTAAATGTTAATGGTAGAATAGGCTCGCAATTAAAAAACCTCTCGCTTTACCTGCTAGCAAGTATAATTTCCTCTGGTGTTGGGGTACTGATTAATCCCTTCTTGGCTAAAAACCTGAGTCCCGAAGACTACGCCGTTATAGGGTATTATATCTCTTTGAACATTCTTTTTTTACCGCTTATCTCATTTTCATTGATTTCCTTTTACACTAGAAAATATTTTATGGTGAGCCAAGAGGAAATAATTGAAATTAGGAATAATATAATATCATTCCAATTTTTGGGCGGCCTCTTAAGTCTAGGCTTGATTTTAGTCATTTTCAATTGGTATGCAAGAGGTGTATCTCTATCACTTGATGTTTTCCCCTATTTATATTTGGCAGCAACATCCGTTTTTTTTAATAACTTCTATAGCATTTTACTAACTGACAAAAGATTAGCGGGACAATCAAAATCATTTTTCCTGTTTACTATGTTTAATCTTGTGATAAACGTTGGGTCCGCGCTCCTTTTAGTCGTTTATTGGAAAGAAGGTGCCTTTGGACGGTTGAGCGCAATTTTAATCACTTCAATATGTAGCGCGTTAGTTTGTCTTTATAATTTAAAGTTCAAATTTTCGTTTAACCGGGTAATCATAAAAGAAGCATTAGTATTCTCTTGGCCCATAATGGCATCTGCCATTCTTTATTTCGTTTTCGGTGGTTATGATCGTTTGATTTTAGAACGTCTTAATGATACGGAAAGTTTAGGTCTTTACAACGTGGCATTTCAAATTACCGCTTATTTAGGTATTTTCGGAACGGCCATTCTTCAGACGTTCGACCCCGATATTTACAAGGCCACGGCTAAAAACGACATTTTTCGTGCACTATCGATCATGCTCCTGATTACAGTTTCGGTCCTCGCAATATGCCTTATATTTTATTTTTTTGCAGAACCTATTGTCAATATTCTTACCTATGGTAGGTATGTTGATGCTGTCCCCTACGCCAAGGTACTGGTTTTTAGGAATGCAGCCGCAGCAGTGGCTTTTGCCTCCTCTGGTATCATAATAGGTTTAGGGTTTCCAAAAATTGAGCTTATCAATAGAATAATTGGATCTATTTTGGCGTTTCTGTTGTATGGTTATTTAATTGATAGGTTTACTTTTTTTGGTGCAGCAATGGGTCAATCTTTATCGCTTTTAGCGATGAGCCTAATTAGTCTAATCTTCATTATGTACAAATATTTTGAAATTAGAAAAAAAACTAAAGATGCAAGATAAAAATCCTTTGGTAAGTATTATTGTTCCCGTATATAACGTTGAAAAATACATAGATAAATGTTTAAAGTCTATAATTGGGCAGCGATATAAAAATATCGAGATTTTATTGGTTAATGACGGATCTACTGATAAAAGCGGTCAAATTTGCCAAAAATATGCCGATGTCGATCAAAGAATCAAACTTTTTAACAAACCGAACGGGGGCCTTAGCGATGCTCGAAACTTTGCCCTTGACCGGGCTACCGGGCAATATTATGCCTTTGTTGACAGTGATGATTATATTCATGAGGATATGTACGCAACATTGGTTGAACTAATAGTTCGAGAGGCTGCGGATATTGCAATATGTGGGCACTACGTAGTTGACCGGGAAAAGTTAATATCGGTAAGAAACGAAAAACAACCAATAACCTATAGCGGTAAGGAGGCCTTAAATTTACTTTTAAAAGATGAGGAAGTGAATAGTTTTGCCTGGGATAAATTATATCATTCCTCGTTATTCGCGAATATTAGGTATCCGATAGGGAGGATTTTCGAAGACACGGCCACTACTTATAAATTATTCAATTTGGCAAATTGTATTGTACGTATCGATACTCCTTTATATTATTATGTTAGAAGAAAAAGTAGCATTTCGGCCGCAAAAAGTTTCAAAAAAGATCATCACAATTTTTTGGGGTTTTATGAACGTTTCCTTTTTGCCCATACTAAAAAACTAGATGACGTTGTTGACGATTGTGCAGATATGGCCCTATTGCATGGTATGAACATTGTTGATAGTTATGCCGTTAGTAAACGCGCAGACGAGGAAACGAGGGTGTATTTAGATACCAAGAAAAAAATTAGCGAAATATTGAATATTCATAAACCAAAAAATTATAGCAAAAAAAGCCTTAGGAACAAATTGTTCCTTTTTGGCTTCAATAGGAATATGTATTTATTTATTTACAATATATTCCATAAAACAAGGATGGCGAAATGACCATAACGTTTTTCTCCAATTTTTTCAACCATCATCAAAAACCAATTTGTGATTTGTTATATCAACGATTGGGAGATAAGTTCTGCTTCGTGTCGACTATGCCGATGCCTGAATCATTTGCTTCCTCCGGATATGCGGATTATTCTAATATCGATTATAATTTACTTTCTTACGACACCGAAGAAAACCACGCCAAGGCAAAATTGCTCGGTTTCCAATCTGATATTGTAATGTTTGGAACTTCGGCCCCGTTGGAATTTCTTAAGGACAGATTCCTAGCAAACAAGCACACTTTTCGTTACTCAGAACGGATTTTTAAAAAGGGTAATTATCAGAAATTTGATTATAGGGTGATTATAGGTCTTCTAAAAAGTCATACAAGATTTCGTAATAAAAATGTGTATATGCTTTGCGCCAGCGCTTTTACAGCAAATGATTTTAAAATTGTAGGTGCTTATCCCAACAAATTATTCAAGTGGGGCTACTTTACTAAAGTTGAAAAAATAAATGTAGAAGAAATCATAAAAAACAAAAGCAAAAAAAAGATAAAAATCCTTTATGTTTCAAGACTTATTAAGTGGAAGCATCCTGAATTAGCCATTCAGATGGCTAAAGAACTAAGATTAAGAAACATTTCTTTTGAACTTCAAATTATTGGCACTGGCCCTATGTCCGATTGGCTTAAGGCTGAAGTAGATAAAAATAATTTAAACAGTCAAGTAACATTTCTCGGCAACCTACCAAATATAAAAGTAATTGAAAAAATGAGAGGTTCTCATATTTTTATATTTACAAGTGACCGAAATGAGGGATGGGGAGCAGTTTTAAACGAGGCGATGAGCAACGGTTGTAGTGTCGTGGTGAGTAACAGGATTGGCTCATCACCATACTTAATCAATAATGGCAAAAATGGTCTGGTTTTTAAATCTGGAGACAGTATGGATTTAACTGATAAAGTTGAACGATTGATTTTAGATTTAGACTTACGCAATGAGCTAGCCAGGAATGCTTATAAGACCATGTCTGAAATTTGGTCCCCTAAAAATGCAACTGACAATTTTCTGTTGTTGTGTCAATCCTTAATTAAAAATGAAAAAATAAAAATCAATGAAGGTCCTTGTACTATTGCTTCACCGACCTCTATTAACTGGTATAAAGACTAAAAAATGAAAATAATTTGGGTGGTAAACAATATCTTTCCCCAGGTAGCAAAGTATCTGGATTTACCTATTCCTGTTGTGGGGGGCTGGATGTATGGTCTAGCTGAAAAGTTATCAAAAACTGATCTAGAGCTTACAATCATCACATCCAATTCAAGAATAGAAATGGATGAACAAATCAATGGCATTCGCTTTGTACTTTTAAAAACTAAACTGCCCAAATCTGTTTATGATTCTGGTCTAGAAAAAAAATGGAAAAAAATAGTTGGTCAAATAAAACCGAGTTTAATCCATATACATGGGACAGAATATGCTCTGGGGCTACCACTATTACATTCTTGCCCAAATGAAAAATATGTGGTTTCAATACAGGGGTTAATAAGCGTTTATACGCGATATTATGATGGTGGTATGTCATTAGGGGATATTCTTGGTAATCTTACCATAAGGGATATAGTACGATTTGATAACATCTTACAAGCCAAAAAAAAGTTCTTCAAAAAAGGAACTTGGGAAAAGAAATATCTGATGGCGGCAAAAAATGTAATTGGTCGAACTACCTGGGATTATCAACATACCGGACAATTATATCCCAAGCGAAATTATTTTTTTTGCAATGAGTCGCTCAGAGCGCCATTTTATGATTCTAAAAAATGGGATATCAATAATAAAAAGGAATACACTATTTTCTTAAGTCAAGGAGGATACCCCTTAAAAGGCCTGCATCAAGTACTAAAAGCTGTTTCACTACTTCGTAATCAATTTGATAACATAACAATAAGAATAGCTGGCAATAATATTATCGACAAAAAATTCTGGAGACTAAGTGGGTATGGTATGTATATACAAAAGCTTATTAAAACCTTTGGTCTTGAGAAAAACGTAATTTTCTTAGGCCCATTGGTGGCCAATGAAATGATTAAAGAATATTCGCAATGCCATGTTTTCATTTGTCCTTCAAGCATTGAGAATAGTCCTAATTCGTTAGGTGAAGCACAATTACTTGGTGTTCCATGCATTGCCTCCTATGTTGGGGGCGTGCCTGACATGATCAGTCATGGGGAAGATGGACTTCTGTACCGATTTGAAGAAATTGAAATGTTGGCGCAATACCTAAGAGAAATATTCACAAATAATACCTTGGCTCAGAAGTTATCCCAAAAAGCTATTTTATCAGCTGCCGAAAGACATGATCCGGCTCATAATGCCATCAACACCATAAATATATATAAAAAGATAATCGGAACGTCTTAATATTCTAATCCTATTATTTAATCTGTGTAGAAATATATGTTACGAAAGTTAATTAGTAGAAGACTCATCTGGAGGTATGCACTATATAATTGGTTTCTTTTGAAATATAGGGGTGTGCAATACGATAGCTATCCAAAGATTTCTGGAAAACTCTACATTACGGGTGAAGGAGGTCTTAAATTTGGTAAAAACGTTCGATTGAACTCGTGCCTAAGAGCAAATCCGATAGGTGGTGACACGAGAATCATTCTTTCGGTATCTAAAACTGCCTCTATGGAAATTGGTGATAATACGGGAATTTCCAATAGTGCAATTATTTGCCATGAACGCATAATTATTGGGAATAATGTTTTGATTGGCGGTAGTGTTAAAATCTATGACTCTGATTTTCATTCTTTGAACGCATCACAACGAACGAATCAAAATCAGGATACACCCTTAACTTCCCAAGTAGTTTTGGAAGATGGTTGCTTTATAGGCGCCCATAGTATTATTTTAAAAGGGGTTACGATAGGTAAGAACTCAATAGTTGGCGCGGGTTCTGTTGTGGCTAAATCAATTCCGAAAAATGAAATCTGGGCGGGTAATCCTGCCAAGTTAATTAAAAAATTAACTTAAATCATCTCTATTTGGTACATTCAAACGCTACCGCACTAATGAACCTTCTTGGGTCCTCAACATGCTTGAATTTTAAATCTTGACAGTCATCAAAACCGCATTTTCTGATATTTTTGAACCCCGCCAATTTTAATTCATGTTCCATAGACTTATGATCCCACATCCATAAATGGTTGGCATTCCCAAAAAATGTCCTGAGCAATCCCTTTAGCCCTTTAGGTCTACTTTCAGCACCAAGCAGCGTATGTGGCCCCATAAAGGTTATACTTGCCGTTTCCTTTTCCTTACCGTCTAAGGAAGTAATATATTGTCTTGCAGCCGGTTCTAAATCTGGAACTATACATCTAAAAATCCCCCCAGGTTTTAAAATCTTATAGCTATTGATGAGTGCCATTCTGAACCCATCAAGGGGTAAATGTTCCAGTGTATGCGAACTATAAAGCCCATCGCATGTATTTTCAGGTATGGGAAGGCCTTTGGTTATATCACCGTATCTAACGTTATCAGGAAAACTAAACCCCGCAATCTTTTTTGCGATTCTTTTTCCAATAAGAGGTAACTTTTGAATTCTCAGGGTAGGCGATACATCAAAATTAATCCATTCTTTTGGTGCGGTAATACCACAACCATATTGTACATATCTTTGCTCCATTTTATTCAGTTATTGCTAATTTGAATTACAGGGGAAAAAATTAATACAACTTATTTTGAAGTACTCTCAAATATAACAAATTTAAAATACTGCTATGCCCTAAATAATCAAAAATCGTCCAGTTGTCAGAAACCTCCTTGCAACAAATCCCTCTTATCATTTAAAAACACTCTTTTTCGCTCGTTGTATCTCTTTTCTAAATTTAACATTAAGACAATAGAATATCCGCTATTTCGATTCGTTCATTAACTTTGATCAAACGCTTAATGGGGAACATCCTTCCAAATTACTATCTTAGCTAAAATCATTTTATGACAGAGTTTTTAGATTATTTTAAACGTATTGGAACTTTAACCGTTTCACTACTTTTATTGTATCTGATTGATCCTTTTCATACCGATTTTATATTTGGCTATTTATTGGCCATTTTCATTTTTATGGATTATAAGCAATTGAAAAAGAGTCTGGATACGGACTTTACATTGCTTGCTCTCTTTACTTTTTCTTATGCGATTTTTTATACCTTTAACCTTGATTTAGGAACTCAGTTCATCTTTATCTATGCTTTCATTCCTTTGGCCTTCTATCTTTTGGGAAAGTTGTTGGTTTGGAAAGCGGATAATGTTAAGCAACTCTTTATGATGTCTCTTTTTTTGGGCATCTTCTTTTCCTTTATCGCTTTAATTTCCGTTCTTCTAAATATTGCCGAGCAAGGCTTTGTGTCATTGGAAAGAAGCGTCCCCTATATCTGGGGAGGCATTCCCCCAGCCGCAACCGTTATGGCTACGTATTTTCTATTTAATATGTGTATCCCGGCAATTTTGATTTCGAGGTTTAAAGAAACGGGCTTGCTCGTAAAGATTTTTCTATTTGTAGTTTTTTTACTTTCTGTTTATTGTGTTCTACGATTGGGTAGTAGAACACAACTTGCTATCGGGTTGTTTACTTTAATTGCTTCATTGTTATATATTGTTACCAAGCAATCGGCAAAAAAAAATATCCTGATTTTTATATTGATATTTGTCGGAGTAAATTTTGGGCTTAGTCGTTTTGATTTGAATTCAAAATCTGATTTAATGACATCCTTCTCGTCTAGGATGGAAAGTAAGTCGCATGGCGCTGGAACCGCTGGCGGAAGAAGTCAGCGTTGGGAAAAATCTTTGGTAAACTTATGGGAGGAACCCTTGGGGTGGGATTACCAAGAATTTGGCCACTCGCATAATCTATGGCTCGATGTAGCTAGGGTTTCAGGAATCCTTCCCTTTTTATTACTCGTAGCATTCTCAATACGTTCTTTTATAAATACTAGAAAGGTGATTATAAAAAATCCAGGAAACATAGCCTTAAATAACTTGATAATTGCTTTTTCTCTAGCAATTTTTTTACAATTCTTTGTAGAGCCTATTTTTGAAGGGGTTTTTCACCTCTTTGTCTTTTATTGCTTATTTCAAGGAATTATAAACGGTTACTTGCAAAATTTGCACGGAAAGAAAGTTAAATTAGCTAACTAATATAACCACATGGTGATGCTCTACATAATATTATGGGGTATTTACAGTTTAAACACGAGAACTTAAGGATGTTGAAAAATATTGCCATATTACTAACATGTTTCAATAGAAAGGAAAAAACCCTTTCTGCCCTAGAACATCTTTATTTGGCGAAAGAGTCTCAACCAGATATTAAAATGACGATATATCTCACCGATGATGGTTCTACTGACGGTACAAGTGAAGTGATTAAAAATCGTTTTCCGAAAGTCAAGGTATTACAGGGAACCGGCTCCCTTTTCTGGGCGGGGGGTATGCGAAAATCCTGGTCTGCTGCATTAAAAAATGATTATGATGCCTTTCTTCTATTAAATGATGATACGAATGTTTTTGTAAATTTATTCAATCAATTGGTCTTGACCCATAAAGAATGCGAGCGAACTTATAAACAGTCTGGAGTATATATTGGGTCAACCAAAGACCAAGAATCAGATTTGTTCACCTATGGAGGTGCTATTTTTGAAAATCGTTATAATTTTAAATACAAATTTTTGCACCCCAATGGTAATTTACAAACTTGCGAATTAGGCAATGCCAATATTATGCTGGTAACAAAAGAAGTCGTAGATGAAATAGGAATTCTGTCAAAAGGTTATCGTCATGGGGTTGCAGATTACGATTATACACTAAGGGCATCAAAAAAGAAAATACCGGTTTTAGTAGCTCCTGAATATTGCGGTACCTGTTCACACGATCATGGTGACGTTTATGAGAGTTTTTCAAAAAAGCCGTTTAAAGAGCGTTTTAGAATGCTAAAACATCCTTTGGGATTGGATTTTAACTCAAATTTGTTGTTGATGCGAAGACATTTTCCGATTCGAGTACCTTTTGTGGCCTTGGCTGCGGGTTTAAAATTATTTTTTCCGAATGTTTATGTGAAAGCACGGGGCAAAAATCAACATTAGACCAGGATGTTATTTAGTAGAAGAACAAGAAAAGTAGTTTATATATGAATAAATATATAGCGACGTGGGTCTACTTAGACTCGATAGAAGAGAAAAGCTACTACCCCAATACGGGGAGGGATTCCGCATCCCAAAAGTTTCAAGCAATATATTGGCGTTGTATCGTGCTGTTTTATGAAACCTCATTACGCTTTCATAAAGAAATGAAACATCTATTCTTTACCAACACTGATAAATTACCAGTTGTTGATGGTTTTAATATAAGGGAGTTTTTCACTAAAAATAATATTCAGGTAATAGTTCTTAAAAACTTATATCCGCTACCTGATAATTATTTTAGCAGTTTTAGAAATCAATTTTTCGAGTTCTCCATTGTAGACCATATTTCCAAAACAATCAATTCTGAAGATATGTTAATCTTACTCGACTCAGACTGTGTTTTTGCAAAGTCCATTGATTCTGCTTTTACCCGTTTCGCCAAACTTTCTTCAACTGCAATGACCTATGTAGTAAATAATAATCATAAATATGAAATGCATGGGCTCTCAGGTTCTGATATGAGAGATTTATTTGCTGATTTCGGCCACGAAATGTCCGATAATCCTTTTTACTCAGGAGGTGAACTACTTTTTGCAAAAGGGAGCTTCATGAAGTATGTAGCAAAGGACTTTGTGAAAATGTATGATAATTTAATAGAAAGGCACCAAAAAAATAAATTAAAATTCAATGAAGAAGCTCAGGTGCTCAGTTTTTATTATTACAAATCAAATGCCGTAATCGGAGGAATGAATGACTACATTAAACGTCTTTGGACCAATAGAAACTATTACAGGAATGTTTTACCAAAAGACAGGGATTTGGCCATTTGGCATCTTCCCAATGAAAAAAGGGATGGGATTCATAACCTTTTTACTAGAATATCGACAGGTAAGGATTTAAAGGCTTTACCTGAAAAAGAATATTCTGACCTTTTGCATGATACACTTTTGTTGGCATCCAATCATAAAATAGATTATTATAAAATGCTTAAAAGTTACATTGTTATCACACTTCAAAGACTAAAAATTGTAGGCAAATGAAGCCTGTGATTTATCATTTTACGAACATCGCACCTCTATATCGCCGAAGACTATGGATTACTCTTTTAGAAAGCAATTTTTTTGCCTTTTACAACTTCTTTGGTAAAAACCGACATTCGGGTATTGAGACATTGGACTTCCATGAAGATGTATTTGTAAAACATAAGCCAAAGCTAAAGCCCATTACAAATTATTGGGTAAAAGGCAAATATCTCATATGGCAAAGTGGCGTACTCCGTCGTGTTACTTTCAATAAGATAGATATGGTCATCATATTGGGTGAGTTTATTATAGTTTCAAATTGGCTGGTTGCCATAATATGCAGGATAAGGGGCATTAAGGTTGTTTTTCGAGGGCATGGCATGTACGGTAATGAAGGGCCGATTAAGTTGTTTTTCAGAAAAAGATACTATCATTTGGCTAATGCTCATTTATTATATGAAAGAAGAGCCAAAAAGATTATGGTCTCAAAAGGATTCAAACCTGAGAATTTACATGTTTACTTTAATAGTTTGGATTATGACACCCATAAAAAGTTAAGAGAGGCTAATAAAAATCTTAAAAAGAAAGATGTTTTTGATTTTTTCATCAAGCCAAATGCGACCACTTTCATATTTGTAGGTAGATTGACCAAAGTGAAAAAAATAGATATGGTCATTAAAGCCATATCAAAATTAAACGCACTTGGTCAAGAAATTAATCTTCTATTAATAGGTGATGGAACAGAAAAAAATAGTTTAGAAGATTTGGCCTCAAAAATTTTAATTAAGGGCAGTTATCATTTTTACGGAGCTTGCTATGATGAGCATGAACTGGGTAAATATCTGGCAACTTCAGATGTCTGCGTTTCCCCGGGCAATGTAGGGTTAACCGCTATCCATAGCCTTAGTTCCGGGACACCGGTTTGTACCCATAAAAATTTCGAAAACCAAATGCCAGAGGTAGAGGCTTTGGAAGAGGGTATAACAGGTATTTTCTTTAATGAAAATGACTTGAATGATTTAGTACAGCAATTACAGAAATGGGTAAAATCAGAAAAAAGGGATAAAGAACAAATACGTAAATCTTGTTTTAAAATAATAGATGACTATTATAATCCGTACTATCAGGCAAAAGTGATAGAAAATCTGGTTAACAATGGAAACGCTTTGATTTAATAACTATGGCAATCTTGCTACAAATTAATGTGGAAGTAAATTTCGGTTCTACGGGAAGGATAGCTGAAGAAATTGGTCAGATGGCTCTTGAAAAAGGATGGGAAAGTTATATAGCCTATGGTAGAAAAAAAAGAAAAAGTAAGTCAGAGCTAATATCGGTTGGAAATAAGTGGCACCACCTACTCCACCTAATTCAAACAAGACTTCTTGACCGTCACGGATTGGCCTCAAAAAAATCTACGCGAAAATTTATCAATCAAATTGAAGAATTAAATCCGTCGGTGGTTCATCTCCATAATATTCATGGTTATTATCTAAACTACAAGCTTTTATTTGAATATCTACAAGGCTCTGGCATACCCATTATTTGGACTTTTCATGACTGCTGGCCATTTACCGGACATTGTACTCATTTTGAACATATAGGTTGCGAAAAATGGATGACTAGTTGCCATAACTGCCCACAACTGAATGTTTATCCTTCCAGTTTGGGTATTGATCGTTCAGGAAAAAATCAAAAACTAAAAAAACAGATCTTTACAGAACTTCAAAACCTCACCATTGTATCGGTATCTGAATGGTTGAACAATACCATTAAAAAATCCTTTTTGGCCAATCACCAATTAAAAGTTATTCCTAACGGAATTGACACATCAACTTTCCGTCCCAGACCCTCTTCAGATTTAATCGAAAAATTCAAGCTGAAAAATAAATTCATAATTCTAGGTGTCGCTAGTGTTTGGAGCATAAACAAAGGGCTCGAAGATTTCATAAAATTGTCCAAATCCCTGGCGGAAGATGAATTAATAGTGCTCATTGGTCTTACCCAAAAGCAAATTTCTAAATTGCCGGAAAACATTTTAGGTATTAAACGAACAGACAGCGTTGATGAATTGGTAAAATGGTATTCTACTGCAGATGTTTATGTCAATACCTCATTTGAAGAATCTTTTGGTATCACAAATGCCGAAGCCATGGCTTGTGGAACACCAGTAGTAGTCTATGATGCGACCGCATCTCCAGAAATGGTTACACCAGAAGTTGGTTATATCAATGAAAAAAATGATGTTCTTGCCTTATATAACAGCATTTCTAAAATTAAGGAACAGGGAAAGGTACATTTTACCCTTAATTGTAGAGAAAGAGCAATTAGGCTTTATGACAAAAACAAAAATTTCATGAAATACCTTGAACTCTATGAACAGGTAATTTTTCCGACGTCCTAGCAGATTCCATACATCATTTCGAACGAAGTATGTCTATTATCGAAAATATAGTGGTACTGCTTAAAAAGTATTCATTAAAAACGTAATTTTACCTATTATACCCCAAGTATAAATGAACGTTATCCTGGACAATGTTATATTCTCCCTGCAACAGTCGGGAGGCATATCGGTTTATTGGTACCATTTGATCAATCAACTCTTGGTATCTGAAAATATCGATTTGTCATATGTTGAAGAAAAAAGCAACTGCAATAACATCTTCAATAAAAAGATCTCCTTTGAAAATGCGACCTTGATTAAAACAAGTTCGCTATTATTTTTAGGAAGATACATGAATCTAAACCTTCCTAAACTTAATGAGAAGAGCATCTTTCATTCTAGTTATTACCGCATTTCTAAAAACCCAAATCATGTCAACATAACCACTTTGCATGATTTCACATATGAATATTTTAATTCTGGCTTAAAATTAATGGTGCATAGTTATCAGAAAAAGCAGGCTATTTTAAAGTCGGATGGTATTATTTGCATTTCTGAAAACACCAAAAGAGATCTTCTCAAATTTATTCCTGAGGCGGAAGAAAAAAATATCAGGGTAATTTACAACGGGATGGATAAAATTTTTAGAAAGCTTCCTTTAGAGGCTTACAACAATGCAAATATCCCATTCCCCATCTTTTCCTATACCATTTATGTGGGGGATCGAAGTTCAGATTACAAAAACTTTGGAATGGCCGTTAAATCCTCAAAGCTAGCCGAGCGACCATTAGTTATCGTTGGTGGCGGAGAGATTACAGCAAAAGAAGCGCTGCTGCTAAATAATGAAATGAATGACCTAGGTTACCATCATTTTAATAACATAGATACAGAGCAGCTAAATATCCTTTATAATTTCGCATATTGTCTGTTGTACCCCTCAATTTATGAAGGTTTCGGAATACCTCCAATAGAGGCCCAAAAAACTGGATGTCCGGTAGTTGCGTATGATGCTTCGTCCATCCCTGAAGTAGTAGGATCCAGTGGTATTTTAGTAAAGGACAATACCAAGGAGAGCTTTGAAAAGGCCATAAGATCGCTAGAAAATGAAGACTTTAGAAAAGAAATCATTGCAAAGGGTTATAAAAACGCTGGGCGTTATTCCTGGGAGCGGACATTCAAGGAAACCATTGCTTTTTACGAAGAGATACTAATGGGGAAATCCGTCGCCCTATAAATTAAAAACCTTGAATTATACTTTTTCTCCTTTAGATAGTATTAACCTGTTCAATTCATTTTCATGAAAGTAAGTATCGTTACCGGTACCTTCAATAGCGAAAAATATATTTCTGACTGTGTTTCAAGCATATATAAACAAGGTCATGAAAATATTGAGCACATAATTATTGATGGGGCATCACAAGACAATACCATTGAGATTATCAAGAATATCCCAAATAGGGTTTCCAAAATAATCTCAGAGAAAGATGAAGGTATTTACGATGCCATGAACAAAGGTTTGGCCTTGACCACGGGGGATATCGTAGGTATTTTGAATTCAGACGATTTTTACAATTCAGATACTATTTTAGAAAAGGTAGTAGCCAAATTCGAAGATGAATCCGTAGATTGTGTTTTTGGTGATTTATTTTATGTAAATCAAGAAAACACGGATCTAATTCGAAGAAAATGGGTTACAGGGCCTTTTAAGAAAGATAGCTTCCGAAAAGGATGGCATCCGGCCCATCCAACCTTTTTTGTTCGAAAATCGGTATATGAAAAATATGGGGCTTTTGATTTAGATTTGAACTTGGCGGCAGATTTTGAATTAATGCTGCGTTTTTTGGAAAAACACAAACTAAAATCCAGTTATATTAACGAACCTATGGTACGTATGCGATTGGGAGGTGCTACAAGTAAAAATGTGGGTAATATTTTAAAACAGAATAAAGAGTGCATGCTTGCTTTTAAAAAAAATGAGGTCGCTGTGTCGCCGTTCTACCCTATCTTTAGACTATTGCCCAAACTAAAGCAGTTCCTGTAGTTAAATCAAAAAAAATATGAGGCTTTTACTTACAGGAGCAAATGGTTTTTTAGGATCTCATTTTCAAAAAGAATGGAAAGGTAAGGGTCATGAGGTTATAAGTCTAGGTAGTTCAAAAAACAATGACATAGTTTGTAATCTCGCAAAAAGTCTCCCCAAATTAACCTCAGGAATCGATTATGTAATACATGCGGCGGGTAAAGCACACAGCATTCCTAAAACCGAAATCCAGAGAAAAGCTTTTTTCGATGTCAACCTCAAAGGGACAGAGAATTTATTGCAAGCTCTAGGTGAACTAAAAGAAAAACCAAAAGGCCTTTTGTTCGTAAGTACGGTGGCAGTCTACGGAAGAAATCAGGGAGAACTGATTGATGAATCAAATGAGCTTTTGGCCCTAGACCCATATGGATTAAGTAAAATAAAGGCTGAACGGGCGGTAATAGCATGGGGAAAATCGCAAGAAGTTCCGACAACCATCATTAGACCCCCTTTGGTAATCGGAAAGGATGCCCCCGGAAATCTAAAGCGAATGTTTGAAGGAATCAAACACAAAAAATACGCAAATATCGCAGGTGGAAATGCGAGGCGATCGATGGTTCTGGCCGATGATATTGCAGTTCATTCAGAAAAACTGATTAAATCCCCTGGAATTTATAATGTAACTGACAACTATCATCCTAGCTTTAAGGAATTATCTCATATTATTGGCAAATCACTTTCTAAAAAAGTAATGAATATCCCGTACTTTTTTGCAAAATGTATGGCCTTCACCGGAGACATCGCATCATTCCTGCTTCGCAGGGAGATGCCATTTTCTTCAAAAAAATTAAATAAAATGACGGCTACGCTAACCTTTAACTCAAGCAAGGCATCAGCTGTAGGATGGCAACCACGAAGCGTTTTGGGGCATTCCGAAATTTGGCTATAGAAATTGGTTTTTTTTGAAAAAACAAAAATATTGACCCTAAAAAGAGATTGTGAATACTTTGTATGGAATCAACAGTCAAAAAGATTAAAAAGTTTATACTTTTACCCTTTATATGGGCGTTATAAAACCTAATGAAAGTTCGAACCCTATATCCCCGATTAAATAGATATCTGAGCTTAAGAAATTGTAAAAAACCCAGTAGAATTTAAGCCTGCAAGGTTATCTTCGCTAAAACTATAATGATATATGGTCATTCTCGGTCTTAATACCCACCACGCAGATTCATCAGCAGCAATATTCGTTGATGGCAAACTAATAGCTGCAACGGAAGAGGAAAGATTTACCAGGGTAAAGCACTGGGCCGGCTTTCCTGAACAAGCTATTCGTTTTTGTCTTAAAGAAGCCGGTATCACTTTAGATGAAGTTGACCATATTACTATTGGTAGAGATCCGAAGGCAAAAATGAACCGCAAGTTTCTTTACGTTCTCAAGAACTTTACTAAAATAGGATCTCTGTTAAAGGACCGTTGGGGAAATAGAAAAAAAATAACATCGCTGAGTGATGATTTTGTAACTGCATTTGGCATCTCTAAAGTGGCCGTGGAAAACAAATTAAGAAATATTGAACATCATAGGGCGCATTTGGCCTCCGCTTTTTTTGCTTCCTCATTTGAGGAATCTGCGATAATTTCTATTGACGGTTCTGGGGATTTTACAACTACCATGATGGCCTATGGCAATGGTGACAAAATTGAAGTAATCGATTCCATAGACTTTCCTGTATCCCTTGGTTTTATTTATACCGCATTCACCCATTATTTGGGTTTTCCACATTATGGCGACGAATATAAAGTTATGGGTTTGGCACCCTACGGAGATCCAAAGTATGTCGATAAAATCAGGGAAATCGTAAAATTCAAGGAAAATGGGCTTTGGACCTGGGACCATTCCTATTTTAAGGAGATTAAGGTCTTGTATGAAAATAACCAACCTGTAGTTCCCTCCTTTTACTCTAATAAGTTGGTAAAAGAATTTGGTCCTGCAAGAAAAAAGGGGGAAGACTTGACCCAATATCATAAGGATATTGCCAAATCAGTTCAAGTTTTTACTGAAGAAATGATTTTCCATATGCTCGGGCACCTTCAAACAAGAACAGGAAGCAAGAACATCTGTATTGCTGGCGGCGTTGCTCAAAACTCGGTCGCCAATGGTAAAATTATTGCAAATACTCCTTTTGAAAATCTGTATATCCCTTCTGCAGGACATGATGCAGGCATTTCAATGGGGTCGGCATTATTTCATTATCATCAAAACCTTGGTATGCCGCGTAGCCAAGGCATAAAATCGGCGAGTACGGGATCTTCCTTTACAAACGAGGAAATAGAAACGTTTTTAAAGGGGAAGGGCATTACCTATAAAAAAATGGGCGATGAAGAACTGTATGATTATATAAGCGACAAATTAATAGTTCCCAGCGTAGTTGGTTGGTTTCAAGGGAGGGCTGAATTTGGCCCTAGGGCTTTAGGCAACCGATCTATTATTGCAGATCCAAGGAATGATCAGGCCAAAGAACTTTTGAATCTTAAAATAAAACGCAGGGAGAGTTTTAGGCCGTTTGCCCCCTCCATTTTAAAGGAATATGTTAAAGATTTCTTTGTTTACGATGACGATGTCCCCTTTATGGAAAAAGTCTTTCCGATTAAAGCATCGCGACATAAAGATATACCTGCCGTAACGCATGTAGATGGGACTGGAAGATTGCAAAGTGTTGATAAAGAAATATCTCCTAGGTATTATAACTTGATCGATGCTTTCCGAAAAAAAACAGATATCCCGATTCTTTTAAATACCTCATTTAATGAAAATGAGCCTATCGTAAATACCCCGGCTGAGGCGTATGCCTGTTTTCATAGGACTAAAATGGACGTTTTAGTTTTAGAAAACATCGTAATAGAACGATAAAGTCTATGCTGCAACATCCTTATATACACTATATCGTGGTTGCCATGTTCTTGTCAGTGGCAGCTATTTTATACCTCAAGATCGCAAGGCGTTTAAAGATTATAGATAAACCCAATGAGCGGAGCTCACATAGCAAACCGACCATTAGGGGTGGTGGAATCCTCTTTTTTATGGGTGCCCTTCTTTTTTTTATAACCCATAACTTTGAATACCCCTATTTCATTCTAGGGCTCTCTCTAATCGCCATTTTGAGCTTTATAGACGATCTGTATACCTTAGGTAGTAAGATACGCTTGGTGTTTCAATTTGCGGCTATTGGTCTACTTCTTTTTCAGGTCGGGTTGATGCAGGCCGATTATTGGGTTATTTTCGTACTTCTTATCGCCTGTGTTGGATTTATGAACATCTATAACTTTATGGATGGGATTAACGGGATTACGGGTCTTTATAGTCTTTCAATTCTCCTTGGACTTATTTATTTAAATTATGAAAAACAGGTCGTGCCAAATGATTTTCTTATATACCTCATGCTCTCTGTTCTAATTTTCGGTTACTTTAACTTTAGAAAAAAGGCCTTGTTCTTCGCTGGGGATATTGGTAGTATTTCCATAGCAATGTGTCTAATTTTTATGGTTTTGGTTTTTACTATAGAAATCGGTTCTCCGGTAATTCTCCTATTGTTTATCGTTTATATGATCGATGGAGGTTTTACCATAATCAAAAGAATCTTTAGAAAGGAGAATATCTTTAAACCACATCGCAAACATCTATATCAGAAATTGGTACATCAGGCCAAGTTATCGCATTTGAAGGTCGCTGGGGCCTATGCCCTTCTCCAAGGTTTATTTATTATCATAATCGCGCTAACCCTGGACAAAACACTATCGATACAATTTCAAACAATCTTTGCATCCATTTTGGTTCTTGGCGTTGTCTATATCTATGTCTCCAAAAAAATCAATTCGGCCTTTCCCGTTACTTGAACGGTATATTAAATATTGGTAATGAAAAAGCCACGGCAATGCCATGGCTTTTTTATTTTGGTTAATCAGTTGTCAATCAAAGCTTTATGACAATGAATTCAGATCGCCTATTTAACCTGTGTTTGTCCTCCGGGCAATATGTGGTATCATCACATTCATTAAGTAATGCTTTTTCGCCTAAACTTTCCCCAGTTAATCTTTCCGGGGCAATACCTTTGGATGTTAAATAGTCCAACGTTCGACTTACACGTTTTTTGGAGAGCCAATCGTTATATTTTGAAGTCCCTCTGGAATCTGTATGTGAGGTAATTTTAAGTGCTACTCGCGGTTCATTTTCAAGCAATGTTACCAAAGCATCAAGTACCGATTTAGATTCATTATTCAAATAAGAAGAATTAAGTGCGAAATAAACGTTCCCCAATGCTTGAATGCTTTCCTCGATTTGTGTCTTCCTTACGGCTTCAGCATCTACCTTTGCCTTTTCGATAGCGGCCAATCTGTCGCGTTCTTTCTCCTGTGCCAGACGCTCGGCCAACAGCGCCTCCTCTTTTAGTCGATTCGCCGTGGTAATTGAATCTTGTACTCTTTGCTTTTCCTTTTCTAAGGCTAAAATTTGGGCCAGCTTCTCCTCTCCTTTCTTTGAGAGCCCTTTTTCTATTCCAAATTGATAAACCACTCCAGCTGCATGCTGTATATGATTGGAAGCTCCGCTATCGCCCATGGCCCATTTACCGGAAGTATTCAAGTCTAAAGCCCAATGATCAGAGAACCAAGTTCTGAAACCAACAACGGCATTATAAGTACCCCTGGAAATATTGTTGGCATCAGTATAACCCAAGCCAGCACCAACATATGGATCAAACCAAGCCGTCTCCCCAATTAGTTTATTTAAATCATAACTCAATCTAGTGTCAATACCATAGTAATTGGTTTCTTCGGTATTGACAAAGCCGTCGATAATCTTCCCGACCTTGTATTTATTATAAGTTCCTATGGCTTCGAGCCCGATACCACTTTTAAAGTACCTACCGATGCTTACCCTTGATGGATAAGGAAGTGCATTCCATTGATCGTCGACTTCAAAAAAGCCATCAAATACATCTCCCGAATCATTAACGATATTATAGCCTAAACCGACCATATACGAGCTTATGACGATACTGTCTTTCTTGGTAAGCTGAAGATCTTCCTGGGAAAATGACTGGTTTACCATAATGCAGGCAACCGCCAATAATAGTGTAATTTTTCTCATACTGATAAAATTTGGGTATTACTATGCACAAAGCTATTGTATAGGGAAAGTTAGTACAAAAAAGCACCATGAATAGGCATTATACTCGATGGGTTACCTAAAATTTAAAGCGGTGGAAAAGAATTTTCGGTTCAACATTCATTCACCGAAAAAATATGCTATTTATCTTGTGAAGATTCATTCAAGATACGCCTCAAAAGGCCATAAAACCTACTCAACTGCCTTAAAATTGATCTTTTTCGAAGTTAAAGGCATTTTATATATACTAAATGGGCTAACGGTCGCACTGGTCTCATCATCCTTTTTATTAGACATTTCCAGTACTAATTCGCTATCGGTTTCCGCAGAAAGACCTAAAAGAGGCTTGGTACCATTCCCCTGATTCCCAGAACAATAGATCACCACCAGGTCTTTAGAAAAATCTACCTGCGGAACGGGAATACCAGGTTTCCTTGTCATATTTATTTTGGCAAAAAACTTGGCAAGGGATTTCTGACTCTCTATTATATGCGTTGCCACGGTATCCGTACCCGCATAATTCTCCTGCATGATCAGTGTTAATGGAGAATCCGATACTTGCTCATCTATATCATCCGCCGCGGCCTTTTTTTGTCCGTTACAGGCCAAAAGAATACATAGCATTGATAAAAAAAAACAAGTAACCTTAGCTAAGTGCATCTTTGAATCTACTTTCATAAGCTCTTTTATAAATATCTTCGTATAGGGGCAGTACGTTAAATATGTCGAATTTCAGTGCGACTTTCTTGGCGTTTTCTTTGAACATTTCCAAGGTTTTTTCATCCCTTAAAATCTTGAGTGCATTGTCCGCCATGTCATCAATATCACCTATTTCGCTCAAATAACCCGTAATCCCATGTTTATTCACTTCAGGAATACCGCCTGCATTACTAGAAATCACAGGTACTTTATTGATCATTGCTTCCAAAGCCGCAAGTCCGAAACTTTCAGACTCGGAAGGCAGTAAAAATAAATCCGTAAAACAAAGAATTCTGTCAATTTCATTGCTATTTCCCAAGAAAATTACCTTATCGGAAATTTTCAATTTTTCGCATAGTAACTCAGCACCTTCTTTTTCGGGGCCATCCCCTACCATTACCAATTTTGCAGGAATCGCTTTCTGAACCTTGTTAAAAACATGAATAATGTCCGGAATACGTTTTACCTTCCTAAAATTACTGATGTGGGTTATAATTTTCTCATCATCATTCGCCATTAAGGCACGCTGGCAATCTGTAAACGTATCACTGTATTTGGTTTTATCGATAAAATTGGGAACCACTTCAATCTCGTTTTTGATTTTAAAGGTCTCTAGCGTACGTTCCCTTAGACTTTCTGACACCGAAGTTACCACATCTGATTGATTGATACTGAACGTCACCGCTGGTTTATAGAATGGGTGCTGGCCTACCAAAGTAATATCCGTCCCGTGCAGTGTGGTAATCATGGGCACATGAATGTTTTCCTCTTCCAACATCTTTTTAGCCATATACCCTGCATATGCGTGCGGAATGGCATAGTGCACATGCAATAATTCAATACCGTAGAGCTTAATGGTATCTACCAATTTACTGGACAGTGCCAATTCATAGGGTTGGTATTTAAAAAGGGGATATTCCGGTACATTCACCTCGTGAAAGTGAATGTTATTGCTCAACAACTCCAAACGAACTGGTTGTCGGTATGTAACAAAGTGTATTTCGTGGCCTCTATTGGCCAAAGCTATTCCCAATTCAGTGGCTACTACACCACTACCCCCAAAGGTAGGGTAACATACTATTGCTATCTTCATTACTCAAATTTAGTAAAAAGCTAATGGTTTGTCGGAGGAAAGTCCCTAATATTACCAGTATCTTAACATAAATTGGGGCACTTGCTTAATCTATAATCGCATCGTAGATCGCACCCTGAATCCTGGTGCGTAATCCAGATTTGACCAGTAGTCTATTTGCAGCCGTAGGGTAGGTGCGGTTCGATAGAAATACATAAACCAAATCTTGTTCTGGGTCTGCCCAGGCATAAGTGCCCGTGAAACCGCTATGGCCGAAACTTTTTGCAGAAACGCAATCACAAGCCGGTCCTCCGCCTCTTGAATCCGGTTTATCAAAACCTACACCCCGCCTTACTTTTTTATTACAGAAATAACAGGTATTGAATTTTTTTACCGTTCTGGTGTCTAAAAACCGTTCTCCTCCATAAAAGCCTCCCTGTAAATACATTTGCATAATTTTCGCAACATCGTTCGAATTACTGAATAATCCAGCATGACCACCTACACCGCCTTGCATAGCGGCACCCATATCATGAACATAGCCCTGCACCGTGTCATAGCGGTAATACTGATCTTCCTCACTGGGTATAATCCGTTCCTTAGTATATTTATCTAAGGGATTATAGGTTGTGTGGTTAGCCCCAAGGGGTTTGTATAGAAAATCCTCGGTTAATCTATCCAATCCTTTCCCTTTTTTATTCTCGATATACTTTTTCAAAACATAATAGGCCACATCGCTATAGCGATAGCGATTTGACTTTAAGTCTTGCCGTCCGATACGGTTGTAAATTGAATCTCTATAATCATCCGTTAAATAAAGTTTGTCGCTTACTTTAATTGAAAAACCCTTTAACGGTCTATTTCTATAGAATTCACCCGAAGGTTTTCGGTTTTCATCCAAGGTACTTGCGTAAAAGGCAATCCAAGCGGGAAGCCTCCCATAGTGCGACAATGCCTTGAGCACCGTAACGTCTTTCAAGTTAGTGGTATCGTAACCGGGAATCATTTTACCGAAGGTGTCATTCAATTTAATATCTCCTTTTTCCTCCATCTTCATCACCATAGGCAGTGTGGCCAATATTTTGGTTACCGAAGCCAAATCGTATAGATGATCGTTTGTCACGCTATCTTTTGATTTATAGGTAGGTTTCCCAAACGCTTTTTGGTAAACTACTTGTCCTCTTCTTGCAACAAGAACCTGTGCTCCTGGATACATAAGCGAATCAAGTCCATCTTGTACCAAAGTATCCACCCTTGCCAATTTTGAAGAATTTAGGCCTACCCGCTCTGGAAAACTATAACCTAGACGCTTCAACGATTTCAGCTGTATCTTGGTGTTTACCGGAAAATCTTTATGTGAACTTACTGGAAGTACCCCATTGGCGGGCATTGCTCCAAAAATAAGCTGAGCCGTCTTTTTTTGGGCAATCGAGCTATTTTGATAGGCGACCACTACCCCATCAACATTTTTGAAATTTGGTACATCGAGCAAAGCATAGGGCTTTGCAAAAACCGTAAGAATTACATTTGACGTACGTTCTTCCGCTATTTTCTTCAGCTGGTCAAGTTCAGTTCTTGTGAATTTAAATCCTTTCCAGGGACTGGAATTATCTTTGTGATGTCCTATAATTATCAGGTTGAAGTCTTCTAATTTCGCTTTGAGTTCCTTAAAATCTCTCCCACTTACTTCAGTAACCTTGGCATATTTGTTCAACTCCTTTAAAAAGGGGTCATGGTCGGCATCCCCAAATTTCACGTAAGCAATTTTCTTTTTCTCCAATTTTTTGATGCCAATTAAATAAAAATCGTTCTTTACGACCGTAATGGCATTCTCAATCGCCTCCTCGTAAACGATATCGTCCTCCAAAGAATTGAGGTCTTCATACAGGTTTTCCAAATGGATCGGGCTATATTTATTCAAGCCAGCTTTATACTTCGCCATGAGCACCTTCTTTACCGAATAGGCGAGGCGTTCTTCGGTAATCCTTCTTTTATCATATGCTTTAATGAGCTTTTCCTTTGCCTTCGCAACATCAAGCGGCATGAGAAGAATATCGTTACCGGCCATAAAGGCTTTCAATTCTACATCTCCATTTTTTCCGTGATTGGTGGCACCTTTCATATTTAAGGCATCAGTAAAAACCAGACCCTTAAAGCCCATTTCTTCTTTAAGAACGGTGGTTATGATCTGCTCTGAAAGTGAGGACGGTCGTCCTTTTTTGAATTCTAGGCTGGGTACCTCCAAGTGGGCCACCATTACGCTGCTCAAGCCTTCGGAAATAATTCTTTTATACGGATATAGCTCAATACTATCCAGTCGTTTTCTACTAAAATCGATTACTGGTAAATCATGATGTGAATCTGTCGCCGTGTCCCCATGTCCCGGAAAATGTTTACCACTCGATAAAACACCGGCTCGTTCCAGGCCTTTCATATAGGCAATCCCTTTTTCCGCCACATTTTCCCTATCCTCCCCAAAGGAACGATTCCCGATAATTGGATTTTTAGGATTTATATTGATGTCAATATCCGGTGCAAAATTGATATGCACTCCAAGTCTTTTTGCATGATTCCCAATTCTTTCACCTACCCGCTCAACAATGGCATTATCCGAAATCGCTCCCAAGGTCATGTTCCACGGAAAAGTGTAAGTAGAATCGAGTCGCATGGCGAGGCCCCATTCGGCATCCATGGCAACCATAAGCGGAACTTTTGAAAGTTTCTGGTATTCATTGGTAAGTTTTGCCTGTCTTACCGGACCTCCAGTAGAAAAGATAAGTCCCCCTAAATGCTGCTCTTTGATTAAACCTGCAATTTTCTCATGACTGGCCTTACTGGCATCCGAATTGACCATTACCATAAAAAGTTGCCCAAATCGTTCTTCCAGCGACATTTTATCGTATTGTGAATCGACCCATTTTTGCTGGGCAATACTGTCTTTGGTCACCAAAGGATTAGCTTGCCCAAAAAGGACAATTGACATCAATAAAAATATGGGGAGAACAAAACCAATTCGCATATCAAAACTTCTATGGAAATAACTTAAAACAGTTGAAAATATTGCATTTCGTCGATCATATACCGAAAACAATACACAGATAGCAGAAAAAAAAATCAGCTACATGAATCTGGAGTGCCAACTTTCAGCTGCAGGTACCTCCCAATGATCCAAATATTCTTCCTTATTGGCTACCAGATTATTGAATACGATGGTCTTCCCTGAAACGGATCTCGATTTGGCCATTTTCTTAAAATCAATAAGGGATTTATAGGCCACGAACTCCCCTTGTTTATAGGAAACATTCATTTTATCTAAAAGCGAGACATTGTACTTTTTCTCCAAGCCTTGAATAAAATGTACCGAAGCATCTATAGAACAGCCGGAGGCCACATTCACCGATTGATCTAATGCCAAAACAATGAATCTGTTATACCTTATCTCATAACCCGATCTTAGGTCTTGCCCATGCGCTGTCCATTCGGTGATAAATGCATCAAGTGCAGGCCTTATCTCTGTTAATTCTTCGCCAGAAAAGCTGCGATTGGCCTGATAGATCCAAACCCGGGAGGTTCCCGGAAGCGTTTTAAAGTCTGTTAACATATGTTCTTAAATTCAAGTTCAAACATCAAATGCAAGTACAATGCCAATTCAGGCAATGTTGGTGAATTTCCTCAAAAAACGTTAGATTTTGAAGGTTAGGTATTGGGGGCAATCTATAAATCCTCAGCGGTTGCGATCAATTCGGCAATGTCCATTACTGCAACTGCACTTTCTTTTTCCTTGTTCTTTACCCCATCTGTCATCATTGTATTACAGAAAGGGCAACCAGCCGCGATAATTTCCGGTTGGGTCTCTAGGGCTTGCTCCGTACGCTCAACATTAACATCCTTATCCCCTTTTTCCGGTTCCTTGAACATCTGAGCTCCACCGGCACCGCAACAAAGTCCTTTTTTCTTGCAGTTTTTCATTTCGACCAACTCGGCATCCAACTTCCTGATCAATTCCCGTGGTGCTTCATAAACTCCATTGGCCCTGCCTAAATAACATGGATCATGAAAGGTGATACGCTTGCCTTTGAATTGCCCGCCTTCCATGGAAATACGTCCATTTTCAAATAGTTGTTTCAAAAATTGGGTATGATGGACCACTTCATAAGCGCCACCCAGCCCTGGATACTCATTTTTTAGGGTATTAAAACAATGCGGACATGCTGTGACCACTTTTTTGATTCCATAGGCATTCATCACCTCTATATTGGTAACAGCCTGCATCTGGAATAAAAATTCGTTCCCGGCGCGTTTGGCAGGATCGCCTGTACAGCTTTCTTCAGTACCCAACACTGCAAAAGATACATTTGCCTTGTTCAAAATCTTAACAAAGGCCTTTGTTATTTTTTTTGCCCTATCATCAAAACTACCCGCACAACCTACCCAAAACAGCACTTCGGGCTGTTGCCCAGAGGCAAACATTTCTGCCATGGTAGGTACCTTTAATTCGTTGCTCATGTTTATATTAGTTATACTTTTCGTGAACGCTTTTTAAAAGCCCTTCGCCTGCCAGACCGAAAGATTCATTCCGGCATGCGCTCAGAGTGACAATACTTGGATTGGACAATCGACAATTATTGTTCTTGTGCCCAGTTCAATCTATCCATTTGATTAAAAGGCCAAGGAGCTCCATTATTCTCGATATTCCCCATCATGTTATTTAGGTCTGACGGTGCCGCAGATTCCTCCATAACCAAGTACTGTCTCATATCCATGATTATGGATAATGGATCAATGCTAACCGGGCAGGCCTCAACGCATGCATTACATGAGGTACAGGCCCATAATTCTTCACGGGATATATAATCGTCCAACAATTGTTTATCATCAGGTACAAAATTGCCTTTGTTGGTCTCGATATTTTTCCCAACCTCCTCAAGTCTATCCCTAGTGTCCATCATAATTTTCCTAGGTGATAATTTTTTCCCGGTCTGGTTCGCCGGGCATTCGCTGGTACACCGGCCACATTCCGTGCAGGTATACGCATTCAACAATTGTACCCAGCTCAAATCCGTAACATCGGAGGCACCAAATTTATCCGGTACGGACGTTTCGTCAGAGAGCGAATCCTCTACTGGAGCTGCAAAGGGATCTACCGAAGGGTCCATCATTAATTTTACCTCGTTCGTAACCGCCTCTAAATTCTTGAACTGCCCCTTGGGTTTTAGGTTGCCATAAAATGTATTGGGAAAGGCCAAAAGAATATGCAAGTGTTTTGAATAATACAGGTAGTTCAGAAAAAATAAGATTCCAATAATATGCAACCACCAAGCGCTCCGTTCTATTGTATGAAGCGTACCTTCCCCCAAACCATTAAAAAAAGGTGCTATGTATTGACTGACAATGTTTCCTGAATCAAGTGCCTGAAAACTGGAATCGGTCGCATTCATCAACAAAAACAAACACATCAACACAACCTCAATATAAAGAATGATGTTCCCATCGTTCTTTGGCCATCTGGTCATCTCTTTGCTCAAAAAGCGTTTTAATTTAATAACATTCCTACGGATCCAAAATATGGTAACAGCAACGATAACCAATACCGCTAAGATTTCAAAAGAACCTATAAGAAAGCCATAGATAGATTTACCTAATACTTTTAGCCCTATCCGGTGGGTTCCGAAAAGACCATCGAGAATAATCTCCAGAACTTCAATGTTTATTATGATAAAGCCTAGGTAAACGATTATATGAAGAAAACCGGCAATCGGTCGAACGACCATTTTGGTTTGCCCTAGGGCGATTTTGGCCATATTTTTCCAACGCTGCGCTTTGTTATCGCTTACATCAATGGCCTTGCCCAACTTAATGTTCCGGGAAAGTCGTTGCACATTTTTGGCAAAAAAGCCAAGACCCAATACCAAAATAATTCCAAAAATGATTTGAGGAAGGAACGCCATATACTATTATTTAGGATTTTCAATTGAATCGGCAGGGTCATTTTCGGGCAATTCATAATCCTTTTGCTTTTTGCCAAAAACCGAAACGTTCACATAACGCTTCGGATTCAATCTAAAATCCTGTAAAAGCAAATCAAGTTCCTTGGAAGCATTATTTAAGTTGTTATAAAGTTCTTTATCCTCCATTAGTTTACCTAAGGTACCATCTCCGCTTTCAATTTTTGCCATTACCTTATCTAGACTGGCAACGGTTGACTCCAAGCTCGTTAAGGTTCTAGGTAAGCCAGAATTGTTCAACGAGTCTGCAAGTTTGGAAAAACTGCTTGTAAGTTTTTGAAAATTGGTAAGAGAACTATCCAACTTACCGCTATTACTACTCAATATTTTGTTAAGTGAATTGGCACTACCCTGTAGACTGCCGATCAACGTACTCAATCCCGAAATAGCGCTTCGCAAATCTTGCTTCGTTTTGGCATCCAATACTTCATTTACATTGATTAAAACTGAGTCGGCATCGGCTACCGCAGTTTCAAACTTCCGAAACAAAGGTGTTAATTTTTGTTGTGCAAGTTCCGTCAGCCCTGGCCTTGTATTTGTGGTCAAGGTATCTCCTGACTGTGCCATTGGCGAACCATCGAACAAAGGTAAAATCTGAAGCCCCTTTCCTCCAATAATGCCCGTATCATAAAGAACCGCAGGGCTGTTTTTGGAAAAAGCGAAGTCACTGCTAACGGTAAATGTCACCAATAAATTCCCTTGACGGTCAATAAACCTTATATCGTTCACCTTGCCCACCGTAAGACCATTTATAGACACAGGTGTGCCCGGCTGTAAACCACCTACATTCGGATAAATGGCATACATTTTTTTACTATTATCGAAAAGCGGTGTTGATTTTAAGTAGCTAAAACCTAGAATAAACAGCAGAATACCGCCAATAACGATAATTCCTGTTTTAATTTCCCTGGATAGTTTCAAAAGGCAGTATTTTCTGTTTTGAACAAAATTAGAAATAAATAGCTTAAGACCATCATTATTCGGAAACGTATTTCATGGCCTCCTTTACTGTTATGCGCGTACCATCTTTATAAGCTACAATATAAGAAGTTGAATACCCTTTTAAATTGGCATTTGATTTCAATAATTTGGCGTCCTTTAAAGAACCGGCACTGCCATACATATAACGATAAAGGTTTTTATAGGGCTCTTTAGATAGTTTATTAAGTCCGTTAAAATTAGATCCATTAAGCGCTATTTTTTTAGAACTCGCCAATAGTTGTACTTTAAAAATAATACTTGCTTTAGGTGTCTCTTCTGGGCGTTTTTCTACTATGGGCTCAGAAACTATGGGTTTGGGCACCTCTTTTGCTTCTTCCTTTATGATATCCGAAGTAGCATCTTTTACTAGTTGTTCGGGCGTTTCTTTTTTCTGAATTTCTTCCACCGGAACAGAAACTGTTGCTTCAGGAGTTTCTGACTTGGGGCTAATGACCTCTTCCTTTTTTGGCAATTCCAAGACCTCCTCGGGTACTTCAATAGTCTGTTCAACGACTTCCTTAACCTCTTCTTTCTCTGGAATTTTGGTAGACTGAATCGGTTCGGGAGCTTTTGTGGGTTTGTCAATTGACACTACCCCAGCCTTTAATTCGTTTCTATAGGAAAGGATAGCATCGGCTATAGACTTCCCCATATCCGTTTGTCCCTTTGAAGAATTTAGATAAGCCCCCTCTTGATCGTTTGTCAAAAACCCGGTTTCTACAAGAACACTCGGCATAAAGGTTTGATGCAAAACAATAAATCCAGCCTGCTTCACCTTGCGGTCGTTGCGTTTAAGCTTGTTGGCAAAATTGTCTTGAATTGTTTTTGCCAGGTTGATGCTCTGGTCTAAAAATTCCTCTTGCATTATGGTCAACCCTATTACGGTTTCTGGGGAATTAATGTCATAATCGGCATACCTATCTTGATAATTATCCTCCAAGTAAATAACGGAGTTCTCTTTTTTGGCGATTTCAAAATTCTGTTCGTTGGCGTGCAATCCCAGAACAAAGGTTCCGGCACCATGTGCATTTGAGGTATGTGAGTCGCAATGAACCGATACAAAAAGGTCGGCATTGGCCTTGTTCGCAATCTCTCCCCTAACATAAAGATCTACAAAAGTGTCGTCATCCCGGGTATAAACAACCTTTATATTTGGGTCGTTTTCTAAAATTTTACCAATCTTCAGGACGATGCTGAGGGCGATGTTCTTTTCAAAATAACCGTTACCCAAATTTCCCGGATCATGACCACCATGGCCGGCATCCAATACTACTATAAAGGGGTTATCGACCGCTGTATTCGTTTCATTTTGCGGAAAAGAATAGCTCAAAAACGCTGTGGCAAATACTGTAATCAAGAAAAATAGTCTGTTCTTCATTTAATTGGGGATTTTAGCATGCTCTTTAAGGTTAAAATTATTGTAATGCCCCATTAAGGGAACCAAAAATATATGTAAGTTTGACCTTAAATACCAATACAAAAGGCTCGCCGAACGGTTACAAAAATAGGATTTATAGCTTTGCAATCAAACAAACATCTTTTACTTTTCCTATTCATGCTGTTGACCGGCACCTTGTCGATTTTCTCCCAAGAAGATCTAATCGAGACTATTTCTATGCCTGTTGTTAGGGATACTACCCTAATACCCAAGGTCGTTCAACCAGTTCTTCAGAATACGATTGTAACAGATTCTATCCCTGCAGATAGTCTTAATCAAAAACAAGGAACCCTTTTAGATAAAATCAAATACAAGGCCAAAGATTCAATTCGGTTAAGCCAAAGACGTCAAAAGATATTTCTTTACAACGAAGCCGAGGTCTATTACCAGGATACTGAGCTGAAAGCTGGTGTTATCATCTTAGACTATGTGAAAAATGAGGTCTACGCCGGTAGAATGCAAGATTCGCTCGGAAACTACTCGCAAACACCCTTTTTTAAACAAGGCAGCCAAGAAGTGCGGCCCGACTCCATTCGTTTTAATTTTGATACACAAAAAGCACTGATTTGGAATTCCAGGACAGAGCAACAGGCTGGACTCGGACAATTGGGTAGTGACGCGATGAAGGTCTATGCCGAGCTTACCAAAAAAGAAAATGATTCGGTTTATTTTTTAAGTGAAGGAAAGTTGACCACCTCCACAGATACAATCAATCCTGACTACTATATTCGCGTGCGAAAAGCCAAGTTCGTTCCCAAAAAGAAGGTCATAGCTGGCTATAGCAACCTATACATTGCCGACGTGCCTACACCCATTGCCTTACCATTTGCTTATTTTCCGCTTACCGTGGGCAGGACAGCGGGGTTAATGATGCCGACATTGGGTAACGACCCAGATCGTGGTTATTTTTTGCAGGGTGGCGGGTATTATATTCCATTTGGAGATTATGCCGACCTGGCCCTCACCGGGGATTTTTATACCAACGGGAGTTATGGGGTTAGAGGGCAGTCGGTTTATGTGAAAAGGTATAAGTATAGGGGTAATGTTAACTTTAACTTCCAAAATCTAATTACCAGTCAAAGAGGGTTTAGTGATTACAGTAGAAGTACCGTTTATAACGTTCAGATTTCGCATTCCCAAGATGCCAAAGCCAATCCCAATTCGCGTTTTTCGGCCTCGGTAAATTTGGGTAGTAGCTCCTATTTTCAAAATTCACTGGCCCAACGGGATTTACCATTAACGCAAAATAATAATCTGTCTTCGTCTATATCCTATTCAAAAACATTCCCGAAGTACCCTTCGGTAAATATGAGCCTCACCGCAACCCATAGCCAGAATACCAGTCCAACGGCTGATCCTGATACCGATAACATTCAAATGACCTTGCCAACACTCCAAGCAAGCGTTGAGCGTATTTTTCCTTTTGCTAAAAGAGATGGTATTAAAAAAGGCGCACTTCAGAACATCAATTTTCAATACGACTTGAATGCGCAAAATAGGTTGGCCACCAACGACGATGATTTTTTAAAAGCCGCCATGTTCGATAATGCCCAGGTGGGAGCCCGGCACCGCATTCCAATCAGCACCAACTTTAAAATCGCTAAATTCTTCAGTGTTAGCATGGGTGGTACTTATGAAGATCTCTGGACTTTGGAAACCTTCGATCGGAGTTTTGTCGCCGGGGAAGATGGAGCAAATGGCACTGTGGCAGTAGACTCCGTTAAGGGTTTTGACCGTTTTAATAAATACAATTTTAGCACTAGTATAGGTACCACACTTTATGGGACTTTTAATTTTGGGGAAGACAAAAAGTTACAGGCCATCCGTCATGTTATGCGGCCATCTCTTAGTTATGGTTATGCCCCTTCTTTTGAACAGTTTTATGATGAATATTTGAATGGAGATACGGGTGAATTAGTGCAGTATACAAGGTTTCAAGGTACGCTTAATGGGGTGCCATCGCTAACAAAATCGAACAGTTTAAGTTTTGCATTAGCGAATACATTGGAAGCGAAGGTCCGGGATAAAGACTCTACCGCCACGGAGGCAAAAAAAATACCCATACTCAGTAATTTTAATATTTCCACCGGCTATAATTTTGAATCAGACTCCTTGAAGCTAAGTCCATTGACCATTAACGGAGGTACTTCGATCCTAGATAGCAAAATGGCCATCAATTTTGGGGCCGGCTTAGACCCCTATGCCATTGACAATAATGGATCACGTATTGACACCTGGAACATTGACAATGGCGGTAGCCTCTTTAGGCTAACAAGGGCCAATGTAAATGTTAGTTATTCCATCAGTAACGAAACCTTTAAAAGAACAAAAGATGGGGAAGATGAAGAAGAAGTCGATCCATACGATTACGGCGCGGCAAGTGGGGGTCGAACAGATGACCTTTTCGGGAGATCAGAAGATTATAACGATTATCAGCGGGATTCTCGGGACAATGATCGCGATTCCGAAAATATTGAAAACCCCTTGTATGCCAATAAGGTACCTTGGGACTTTAGACTTGCCTATTCTGCAACCTACAGCAATCCGTCAAGACAAAACGAATTTAGTAGTCATTCGTTAATGTTTTCGGGAAATGTTCAACTTTCCCCTAGATGGAAAGTCGGAGTGTCTTCCGGTTATGATTTTAAAAATCAAGGATTTACCTTAACACAATTTCGTTTTCAACGTGATCTAAAAAGTTTTAACCTTAAATTTGATTGGACCCCATTTGGACAATATCAACGATGGTATTTCTTTATAGGCATAAAGAGTTCTGTACTCAAAGACCTGAAATGGGAAAATAGGAGCCAGCCATCCAGACAATAAGTGTCAAAATAATCGTAGGAACAAAAAATATAAACAAGCAGATTCCTGTCCTCACAGGAATGAAGGAAAATAATTTAATTATGAAAAAAATAATCAGCACTCCGAACGCACCGGCACCCATAGGCCCTTATAACCAGGCTGTACTTACTGGAAACACGCTATATATTTCCGGGCAAATTCCTATGGACCCAACCACAGGCGAATTAATTTCGGGAGATATTCAAAGGGAGGCCCGGCAATCTATGGAAAATCTAAAAGCGATTTTGGATGCTGCCGAGGGTAGTTTTGAAAATGTAGTGAAAGCAACCATTTTTGTTAAGGACATGAACCAATTTTCGCAGATAAACGAGGTCTATGGCAGCTATTTTAGTGAGGCTACGGCGCCTGCCAGGGAAACGGTGGAAGTTGCCAACCTTCCAAAATTTGTAAATGTGGAAATTTCAATGATCGCTATAATTTAAAAAGATAGGCACGTATTTACTTCGAAATCTCTTTCCGGAGCTTTTATTTATAGGTTTGCCTTATGAAACTCTACCAAACCTTCTATTGGTCGCTGTCGAATTACCCCAACAATCAAATCATTGCGTTCCAGAACGGCTATAAGTTCCTCTTTTAAATAATAGGCAATACTGCCAACAAAGTTAATCGGTACTTTGGTTGCCAGTTCAAACTGCATAATGTAGTTGTTAACGAACTGTTGCAAACCCTTATCGATTACTCCTTTGCAATAGGGATGGGCCTTGTTCTCAATTAAAAAGCGTGCAAAGGTGGCCAAATACGTATTAGGGTTCGGTTGCTTATAAAGGTTCTCCTTAATGACATCGGCATCAAGGTCATATCCCTTTGCGAATTTCATCCCTAGATCCTGTGGCATTTTATGAAAGTAATAATCCCTTATCAATTTTCTTCCAAAGAAATTACCACTGCCATCATCCATTGGTATATAACCTAAAGAGGTTACCTTTTGAAACAATTGGTGCCCATCATAATAGCTGCAATTAGATCCTGTTCCCAAAATGCATACAATGCCTTGGTGGCCTATTTTGGTTGTTGAAAAAATGGCGGCATACGTATCTTCCTTTACCTCGGCATGGGCATTTGGAAAAAAATCCTTGAAAATTTCCCTTAGAAAATTTTTCATGCGATCCGTACCACAACCGGCGCCGTAAAAATGAAGCCTGGTAACTTTATCCTTGTTCTTAGAAATCTCAAAATTATTGGCAAGTCTGTCCTCTATAACACTTCGTGTGAGTACCTCAGGGCTAAGACCCAAAGTCTGGGTGAGAAACAATTGTTTCCCCTTTTCATCTAAAGCGATCCAATCGGATTTAGTCGCGCCACTATCGACAATCAATATCATATGCTCTACATTTAAACAAAGAATCCTGAAAACAAACTAAGAGACTGTTTGGAAATCTCTAGATTATTTTCCTATAGCCTCTTTTTGCGCTTAATTTCGTTAAAATTTTGAACCTTAGCGATGCTATGCTTAAAAATTTTACCTCATTCTGCATCAAAAATAAGCCATAACAACTCTAACGACACATCTCCAAACAGTCTCTAAGGCTAATCTATTTTCAGGAACTTCCTTGAAAGGTATAAAAATCTATAATTCATTTACATACTGGGCCAAATCTATCAATTTATTGGAATAACCGGCCTCGTTATCATACCATGATATGATTTTGAAGAATTTAGAATTTAGTTCGATACCAGCCTGAGCATCAAAAATACTCGTTCTTGCATCACCGATAAAATCTTGGGAAACCACAGGTTCTTCGGTATAACCTAAAATACCCTTAAGATCTCCGTCGGCGGCAGTTTTAAACGTCTTTTTAATGTCTTCGTACGAAGTTTCCTGTTTCAATTTAACAGTTAAATCTACTACGGAAACGTCTGCCGTGGGCACTCTGAATGCCATTCCTGTCAATTTTCCTTTGAGCGATGGTATTACCTTGGTAACCGCTACGGCGGCCCCAGTACTCGCTGGAATGATGTTAAGCATGGCACTTCTACCTCCCCTGTAGTTTTTTCTTGATGGTCCGTCTACGGTCAGTTGGGTTGCAGTAGTCGCATGTACCGTGGTCATCAGGGCCTCATCAATACCATAGGCATCGTTCAACACTTTAGCGACAGGGGCCAAACAATTGGTTGTACATGATGCATTGGATACTATTGTATCTGAAGTTTTAACATCTTTGTGGTTTACACCCATTACGAACATTGGCGCATCCTTGGATGGTGCAGAGATAACTACTTTTTTGGCACCACCATCAATATGGTATTGCGCCGTCTCCAAGGTGGTGAAAATGCCTGTACATTCAGCCACGATATCGGCACCAACCTCATCCCATTTCAAATTTTTTGGGTCACGTTCAGCAGTAACTCGAACCGTCTTTCCGTTTACGATCAAATGCCCATCCTTTACAGTAACATCGCCATCGAACTTACCATGTACCGAATCATATTTCAATAAATATGCAAGATGCTCAACGTCTAAAAGGTCGTTAATCGCAACTACGTCCACGTCATTTCTATGTACCGTAGAACGAAATACCATTCTTCCTATTCTACCGAAACCATTTATTCCTATATTCAATTTTGCCATTTTACTGTTTTTAAATTATGTTGTCATTATCTCTGACACCCTTATTAATTCTTTATCAATTTTTGTATGTCCTTTAATCGCCTTTTCAATGGGGGTCAAAATCAATTTGTTGTCCTGTACACCTACCATAAGATTCGTTTTGCCCGCTAAAAGCGATTCTACCGCCTTTACTCCCATTCTACTGGCCAGCACACGGTCGTAACAAGATGGAGGACCACCGCGCTGCATATGCCCAAGAACGGAGACCCTAACATCATAAATCGGCAAATGTTCCTCGACATATTCCGCAAGTTCAAAAACATTCTTACCAGTTCTGTCACCCTCAGCAACAATTACAATACTTGAAGATTTTCCTGATTTTTTACTGCGTTTCAAGGATTCAAGAAGTCGTTCCAAGCCGAGGTTCTCCTCAGGTATCAGAATCTCTTCGGCACCTGCACCAACGCCCGCATTCAAAGCAATATGTCCTACATCGCGTCCCATAACCTCCACAAAGAAAAGTCTGTTATGCGAACTAGCGGTGTCACGAATTTTATCTATGGCATCAACAACCGTATTCAAAGCTGTATCAAAACCGAGCGTAAAAGTAGTACCGAAAATATCGTTGTCAATAGTACCCGGAATCCCAATTACCGGAAAATCAAATTCTTTATTGAAAATCATTGCTCCGGTAAAACTACCATCCCCGCCTATAACAACAAACGCATCAATGCCCTCCTTTAAAAGTTGTTCATGTGCTTTTTTTCTACCCTCTTCGGTCCTAAAATCATCGCAACGGGCGGATTTTAAAATGGTACCCCCCTTATTGATAATATTATTCACACTTCGAGCGTCCATGACCTTGAAATCGCCTTCGATCATTCCTTGGTAGCCACGATATACCCCAACGCACTCCATCTTCAAATAAGCGCAGGTTCGTACCACCGATCTTATCGCTGCATTCATCCCAGGAGAATCGCCCCCGGATGTTAAAACTGCAATTTTTTTTATCCTGCCCATCAAAAAAAAGTAAGCTGTAA
Source organism: Aggregatimonas sp. (assembly GCA_965238025.1). Taxonomy (GTDB): domain Bacteria; phylum Bacteroidota; class Bacteroidia; order Flavobacteriales; family Flavobacteriaceae; genus Pelagihabitans. The sequence continues at coordinate 3,869,539 of OZ250162.1, forward strand.
AAATAACGAACTTATTCCAATAAAAGAATCAGGGACATCCCAAATTATCGGGAATTGAATACGAAATCGTTTGCGAAACAGGAAAGACCATATTAAAATGATAGTAATTTAACACAATAAGGAATATTTGTGTAAAACTAAATACCCTTGACCTTGGGCTTTGGCTTCGGATACATTCTGATCAGGCTATCTTTCCCCATAATTGCAGTAGGTGCTTCGTTAGGAACATCGGGTTCCTCGGCAGGTTTATCCTTCTTCTTCAATATTTTTCGGGTTAGTTCTTTAAAGGTATCAAAGTCTACCTCATAGGAAAGCCCCACCCCCTGTGTACTTCCAAGTCGTTCTGCCAAAAATGCCTGGATTTCGCTCGGCCTACTAAAGAACTTGGCGCTTAGGGTGCCTTCCTCATTCAACAGGACTTGTATTTCAAAATCACCGGCAACAACTGTCTCGCTGGCCCCACCAACCGGAACCCCTACTTCCCCATTAAACAGTACCCGATCACTGATTCTGGTAGAAAGGGTCACCCCTAACCTATTTTCAGTTTGAACATCTGCATAGTTCTGGCCTGGCTCTAGAGTAATTCCAAAATCGAATTTACCGTTGCTACTGCCGAGTACCTGACCCAATAAACTGGAAGCTGATTGCAACAGATTTCCCGTTAGCGCTCCGGCATCGATGCCGGTTTGTTCATTGACAAAAGAGCCTTGTGCTAATAGAAAGAGTGCGTTCCTTTCCTTTACCGTAGGATCACGAAGCGAATACTCCAGTTCCGATTGCACAATTGAATTGGTACCGGGAAATTCGATATCGAAATCGATTTTAGGGTTTTCGAGCTCTTCTGTTAGCTTTATCACCACATCTGTCGAGACTTTTCTACTGCTCACATTATCAAGGAGCGGTGCCGGATTTGCATTCAAATTATATACTGCCTCCATATTTAGCGTGGCCCCAAGTGGAGGACCATTCCAGTTTATGGTACCCCCGGGCCGTACGGTAAAATTTTTATTGATAATATTCCCGTATTTAAAGTTATACTCCCCGGTAACCACCGCAAAATCGCCATACATTTCAAAACCTCCTTTTGTATTGATCCTAATCAACATAGGGCCTTCACCAGTGCCCTTAAGTGTACTTCCCGTTTCTAGGTCGGTCACTATCTGAACTTCTGCATCTTTGGTAATATCAAGGTCAAAATTAAGTTGTAACCCCTCAAATTTGTCTAACACCCGGGTAGTCCCAAGGCTATCAACATCTTTTTCACTTATAAAATTGATAAAAGAATAGTCACCCGTACTTACTACATCGCTAAGCGGAATTTTTAAGGAGGTACCCCTGGCCGTTTCTCCTTCTACATCTATGTTCAAAGCGTTTGTTGGCCCGTAGATTCTCCCCTTCCCCTTTAAAAATCCCGTACCGTAGTACAATGTTTCTTCTTCAAAAGGGGTGTCCAATATAAGTAGGCGATTGCCCTGGGTGTCTACATTCAAATCCAGTCGCCAGTCATCAAAAAAGCTATGACTAATGGTCCCATCTAGCATAGCACCAGTATTCTCCCGTACATCGGTAAGCGCAATTCTATCAAAATCAAAAGTCTGGTCAAAGAGGTTCACTCTTGAGTTTGGGGCAAAACTATAATCCACATTTAAGTAGGGAATGGCAATTCCCGCATCATCCAAGGTAAGGATACCGTTAAATTCAGGGTTGTTTATCTCGCCTGATATATTCGTATTTCCACTCACATAACCGCGAATGTTATCTATCACACCTTCACCCAAGGGACTAAATGGGGCTATATCAAAATTGGTTAGGTTTACCAATAGGTCTGTGGTGGGTATTTTACCTGTATTATTGATTTTACCATAGACGCCCACCTGTTCAATTCCGTTATTGGTTATCTGAGTATTTACAGAAAACTCGGTTAAGTCTCTGTTGCCAACGATACCTACTGCCACATCGCCAATGGGCATTTTATTAATTTCAAAGGCGTCTATTTTTAGATTTGATGATGGCAGGTATATACCGTCTTTCTGAAAAACGTTAAGAATACCGTTTACCTCCCCGTCTAATTTTAAACTATCTATGGCCGGAGTAACCTTATCCAATGAAACAATCTTAAATTCTAACTGTAAATCCTTGAAGGTAGAATCGGCTAATGATCCACGCAATCGAATCTGCTCTTCTTTATTGTTATTCATTACGATTTCTTGAATATTAATACTATCCAAAGTGCTATTAATGATAACCTTGTTTTGGTTGTTACCTTCCTGATTCAAAAGCCATTCATTGCCTTTTAGGCTGATCTCTGACTTTTTAAGGCCTATAACCGATTTATTATCCTTATTAAACGTGTGATAAAAATTTAAATTATAGATATCATCATAAGCGCTGCCTCCAGCAAATTCGGCCCTAAAGAAAAGAGTATCTTTTAGCTTGGTATTGATGATATTAAAATCCTTTACGTCGTAATACGGATTGGACAAATTATCGACCGAAACGAAGGTATTGAACAATGGGTTTTTGTTATCGATGGTAAGATCTATCTCATCTGCCTTAGACCCATATGCCTCTATACTGGGCGATTTGAAAGTAAGTTTAAAATCCCCATCATCGGCCTTAATATTGCCTTTAATAAACGTATTCGGGTCGAATTTCACCTCTGGAAAAAAAACATCAACAATCTTATTATAAATCTTAAAATTAAAGGCGATATTCTGACCGCCCGATATTTCAAAAGGGCGGTAATTTGTATAAATACTACCTAAAGAGTTTCGTACTAGTTTTCCAAGTTCATTAATTCTAAAATTACCTCGTAAATATCCCGTGATAATATCTGGGGAATTAATGTTTATGGTTCTGATGGAATCGCTTTCAAAAGTTGAAACTACCTCAAAATCATCAAAGTAATAGGTGTCATTTTTGTTTTGAAAACTCGTCTTGGTGAATTTGATGTCCCCCTCCAGATTATCCAAGTTATTTCCGGTCACATCCATATTTACATTGCCCTTGAAAATAGAAATGCTATCATTAATAAAATTCAACTTCTTAAGATCGGCATATGCTACGGAAGCGGTGAAGTTAAAATCATTTTGGTCTGCACTGAAATCGGCCAATCCCTTAAAATCAAATTTCACGTTTTCATCGTTGCTATTTAAAGAACCATCGAACAACTGATCTTTGAGAATTCCAGAAACCTTGAGATTATTGTATTGATAATTGTTAAAGTCTATGGCATACACCTCACCTATTACCTCTGTATTCAGACTTTTGGTAAGAAAACTTTTTCCTTCAACATTAAAATCCAAGGTCGCTTTCCCGAAGCGTTTGTTATCTGTAAAATTGCCAAGATCAAAATCAATTAAAGAAACAAAACCCTTATAGGTAGCATTGTCAATATCATTGACATCTGTAAGGGTTATATCTGTATAACTACTGCCAATGGCCGTATTGATATTTACTTTTGCCTCTATTGAGGTTTCTGTTACCATCGTATTGCCCCGAATGGTAAATTGACCTAGTTTTTTAAAAATAGATGGAGGTAATGATTTTCCCAAAATATTGGGCATTAACGCCCTTAGTTGATAGTAGCTGGAAGTTACATTCTTTAAATCGGCATCCATTACAAATCCTTCATTTCTATCAAAAAGGTTTTTAAAGTTGAAGTCACCTCGAATTCCGGTATTATCTGAATTCAGGAATAAATCTTCCAAGTTCAAATCATTCAGTACACCACTGAAATTTGAAGAAAAAGTAACTTCTTTTCCTTCGCCGAATTGATTGTACACCTGATTAATCTCATCAAAAGCAACCTTGGAATCAACAAATTGGGCATCGACTTTAACCCGATTAAAAAAGTCGTGGAAATCTTTTCGTTCATAATTAAATACCAAATTGCCGTTAAGCAAAGACCCAGGGGTTCTAATATTCAAGGAATCGAAACGCATTTGTTGTTTTGTGTATTTGAACTGCGTATTGAGCTGATCTACACGAATACCCCTACTGCTATTAAATGCCAAATCGTTGATTGCCATCGAAACCTCGGGACCAATAATTTGAAAATCCGTGGCCTTAATTTCCAAATCCGAAAAATCAAGTATTTTCTTGTTTTCCAAATTTTCATTGGTCATTATAAAATTACTATTGGCTATGGTAATGTTTGAAGAAGACATAAAAAATGGTGGGGTGCCTTTTTCCCTTGGTTTGCCATCGTCTAATTTATCTACAAAAACTTCGAGATTGGTGTTTATACTATCTTTGTAGGTGGTCAGATTGAAATCGAGTTGATCTGCATCTATATCGCCAAATTCCAACTTTCCTTTTGTCAAGTTGCCCACACTCAGAATAGAGGTCGTAAGCTCGTTAACATAGAAGAGTGTGTCTTTTTCATAGTCTTTGACCAAAACCCCGGCTAAGGCCGTATCCCATGAAATAAGTGAAACCCTTAGCTTGTCAATATTGATATCTGTATTGAACTCCTTATTGACCCTTTTGGTTACATACTGTGCCAACTTGGTCTGGACCGCCGGTAAGGAAAGAACCAAAGTGCCTAAAACGCAGATAAGCAAAAACGCCAATAGCGTTCTGATCAATATTTTTTTCAATTTTTTGATAGGCCCTTATGTTTTACCTTTGAGCTTTCAATTTTTATTCCAAATCCGGTGGAAAAAGAAACAATTTACATTCTTGCCATAGAATCTTCATGTGACGACACCTCAGCAGCGGTATTGAGCAACCAAAAAGTGCTTAGCAATGTGGTTGCAACGCAAAAAATTCATGAGCAATATGGGGGCGTTGTGCCCGAATTGGCATCAAGGGCCCACCAACAAAACATAGTTCCGGTAGTTCACCAAGCCTTAGCCACCGCAAATATCGATAAAAAAGCGCTATCAGCCATAGCTTTTACCAGAGGTCCGGGGCTTATGGGTTCTTTACTGGTCGGTACTTCGTTCGCAAAGTCATTGGCAATGGGTCTAAGCATTCCGCTAATTGAGGTGAATCATATGCAAGCCCATATTTTAGCTCATTTTATAGGCGATGTGGAGGCCACTACCCCAAGCTTTCCCTTTTTGGCAATGACCATTAGCGGTGGGCACACACAAATTGTATTGGTCAATGATTATTTTGATATGGAAATTCTTGGTGAAACCTTGGACGATGCTGTTGGCGAGGCATTTGATAAGAGCGCAAAGCTTATGGGACTACCCTACCCAGGAGGTCCGTTAATTGACAAATATGCCCAAACCGGAAATCCCAAAGCATTTGTATTTCCAAGACCTAGGGTTGATGGACTCAATTTTAGTTTTAGTGGATTAAAAACCAGCATCCTTTATTTTTTACAAAAAGAGGTAAAACGAGACCCCGATTTTGTGGCTACAAACCTAAACGATATTTGCGCATCCATTCAGCACACCATTATAGGTATTTTGATGGATAAATTGGATAAAGCGGTACAAGAAACCGGCATCACAACTATTGCGATCGGCGGTGGGGTTTCAGCAAATTCCGGAATTCGAAATAGTCTGAAACAAATGGAAGCCAGGAAAGGGTGGCAAACCCACATTCCGAAATTTGAATATTGCACCGACAATGCCGCCATGATTGGTATTGTTGGCTATCTCAAGTATAAAAATCAAGATTTCGCAAAACAGCATATCAGCGCAAAAGCCAGATATGCCATATAATTTTAAAATACGTATTCAATCATGCAATTATTTTACAACCCCCATTTAGATGGTAGCTCGAAAGGATTTTCATTAAATGAAGAAGAGAGTAAACATATCGTAAAGGTTCTTCGTAAAAAGGAAGGGGACCTTTTGCACATTACCAATGGGAAAGGAGTCATTTTTACAGTGAAAATTATAACTGCAGATGCCAAAAAATGTCGGGTAGAAATCGTGAACAGCAAAAAAAAGCATCCTAAGAAACATTGGTTGCACCTAGCTGTAGCCCCTACCAAGATGAATGACCGTTATGAATGGTTTCTTGAAAAAGCCACAGAAATAGGCGTGAATGAAATCACACCTATAATTTGCTCTCGTTCCGAAAGAAAGGTCCTAAAGACCGAACGAATGGAAAAGGTAATATTATCGGCCATGAAACAAAGCCTTAGGGCTTATAAGCCCAAATTAAATGAGCCAATTACTTATGAAAAGTTCTTGGCCAAAGAAAGTGAGGGGCTTCTTTTTATAGCGCATTGCGAAGATGAGGAAAAATTGGAATTAAAACGTCGGGTAGCACCTGATAAAGACCTTACCATTCTTATCGGGCCAGAGGGTGATTTCACTCCTGAGGAAATTGAAATGGCCTATGAAAAAGGGTATTTGCCCGTTTCACTTGGTCAAAGTAGGCTGCGCACAGAAACGGCTGCCGTTGTGGCCTGTACCGTTGTAAATATTATCAACAATGGTTAACCAGGCTATCTTATTACTTCTGTTTTAGCTGCTGCGGTAATGTCGTGATTTTCGTTTTCAACAAGGAGTATCAGATTTAGTTTATCGTTTGCCTGAACCGTATCCGGTAACCTTATCGAACCAATGCCATTTTTTTGGTCTGGTGAAATACGTTTTTCAGCCACTACGATATTGCTGTTTTTAATTGTTCTATTGCGGTTTTCGCCTCGCTTTACCTCAGTGGTACGTTCATCCAAGACCAAAACGGCCCTAAGCGTTTTGCCTTTAATACTTCCCTCTATACTGAAATTAAATTCCGCATTTTCATTTTTAATAGTATTTGTAGTTACCTCCACTTTGTTCGCCACCCTTTCATTTCCATAAGTTAAAATGGCATTGTTCATTTGCGCCCTATTCGACCCCACAAAATGGGCCTTCCCATTAACCACCACTTCAGGGGTATAATTGCCCCTATATTTTAACTTTCGATTATAGATACGCTGCATTTCGGCATATTTGGAATTGCTAAACAGGTCTTTCCAGCCAATGTAATTCCAATAATCAACATGGTACGAAAGTGTAAAGGTCTTTTTAGGATATTGTTTTTTGACCTCTTCCAGCAATCTGTCCGCAGACGGACAACTTGAACAACCCTGAGAGGTAAATAGTTCTAGCACCACCACGGGATCATAGCTATTTTCGTTGGTTACCAGCATTTTGGGCTCTTCAGCGTTAAAATACCTCTGACTAGAAAAACCAACCATTCCCAGAGCAATTAAAACTATTCCTGCAATTAAAAATCTTTTCAACATGATAATTATTACTTTTGAATTCTATGTATTGAACACGTTTACACTTTTTCAATTGGCTAAAAAATTGCCCTTTTGCACCTGTTCTTTGTCTTTTTTTCTTTCCGTAGCCCTGCTATGCAACTCAAAAAAGCCTTCAAACTGGTACAAAATGCCTAATTTTCGCTTCAATCCAAAAAATCCAAACGTGTTCATTTAGTACGCCTTATGACAAGACAACTTACTTTGTTGATACTGCTTTATATTTTTTTTAACGGCTTTGGTCTTTACGGTCAGGACATCGCCACTATTAAATATAAAGGAGGTGGCGATTGGTATGCCAATCCAACCGCGCTGCCGAATTTGATTCGATTTTGCAATTCAAACATCGGGACGGCCATAAATGAAAAAACGGAGAATGTTGAAGTAGGAAGTATTAATATCTTTCAATATCCTTTTTTGCATATGACAGGGCACGGCAATGTGGTTTTTTCAGATGAGGAGGCCGAGAACCTTAGAACCTACTTGTTGTCAGGAGGTTTTTTACATGTTGATGACAACTATGGAATGGAAAAGTACCTGAGAAAAGAATTGATAAAAGTATTTCCCGATAAGGAGTTACAGGAATTGGGCGCGGACCATCCTATTTTTAAACAGGAATATGACTTTCAAAGTGGATTGCCAAAAATTCACGAACACGATGGTAAACGACCACAGGCTTTGGGCATTTTTAACGAAGGTAGGCTCGTGCTTCTATTTACATTTGAGTCCGATCTGGGTGATGGTTGGGAAGATGCCGCAGTACATAACGACCCGGAAGAGGTTAGACAAAAAGCTTTGAAAATGGGCGCTAACATCATATCATACGTTTTTAAAAACTAACTATTAAATGACCGCTAAAACCTTATCAGAAGGCATTTTACGAGCACTTGCCATTATTGTGGGTATCGTGCTACTAGGCTACTTTTTATACCAAATACGCTCTGTATTGACCTATATCGCCATCGCAGCGGTCATTTCACTTATTGGCCGCCCAATTATACTGTTCTTACGCAGGCGCCTTAAGTTCAATAATACCCTGGCCGTTATTGTAACAATGATCTTGCTCATAGGAATCCTTGCAGGAATCATAGCGCTTTTTATTCCATTATTGGTAAAACAGGGCCATAACCTGTCGCTTTTAGACATTGACGCGCTGCAGGGTAATGTAGAGAATCTGTACCGCCAAATCACCAATTACATTGGAATAAGCTCTGCCGAAATTGAACAAAGCATTAAGAATTCAAAACTTTTCGCCAATCTAGATTTTGGGTTTATCCCGAATTTCCTCAATTCATTTGTGGGTATACTGGGAAGCCTCAGTATCGGACTCTTTTCAATTCTTTTTATCGCTTTTTTCTTTTTAAAGGATAGTAAATTGTTTGAAGATGGTCTTATGGTCTTTATTCCAGACAATAAGGAAAGTCGTTTTAAAAGATCGACCAATACCATAAAGGATTTACTCTCAAGATACTTTATTGGTCTTGTGGTACAAATTCTTATTTTATTTGTCATCTATTCCATTTTGCTATTTGCGGTCGGCATAGAGAATGCTATAGTAATTGCCTTTCTCTGTGCGCTTTTAAACCTTATTCCGTATGTTGGTCCATTAATTGGCGGGATACTGATGTTGACACTTTCTATGACCAGTAATATCGGTCAGGATTTTAGCAGCGTTATCCTTCCCAAAACCACCTATGTAATGATTGGTTTTCTCGCCGGCCAGTTGTTTGATAATTTCGTCTCACAACCAAGGATCTTCTCCCAAAGCGTAAAGTCTCATCCCTTGGAAATTTTCCTTGTCATCATCATCGGAGGATTGCTCTTTGGTATTACCGGAATGATTATAGCCGTACCTGGATACACCGCAATTAAGGTTATTTTAAAGGAGTTTTTATCCGATAATAAGATTGTGAAATCCTTAACCAAAAACTTATAGTTTTGGTTTGAATAAAAATTTGTTACATATTGATGTACAGAGGTTTATAAATGAAAAAATAAATACTGACACGTTATCAGTATTGTTAAAAAAACCCTTTTTTAATCAGATTTCGAACCAAGAGCTGGCCGTACAGATCGAGGCAAAGAAAAAAAGTAAAAAAAAACTTCCTACCTGGTTTAAAAACGCCAAAATCTATTACCCAAAAAGAATTAGTATTGAGCAATCTTCCTCAGAAATTACAGCCCGTTATAAAGCTGAGCTAGTTGATGGAAAATCGCTTATAGATCTTACTGGGGGCTTTGGTGTTGACAGTTATTTTTTTAGTAAGAAAATAGCCGAAGTTTTTCACTGTGAAATCGATAAAAACCTATCGGAAATCGTCAGGCATAATTTTGATGTTTTGGATGCTCAAAATATCCATACTAGCTGCGTTGATGGAATCAATTATTTAAAGGTAAGTAATCGACATTTCGATTGGATTTATGTTGATCCGTCAAGGAGAAATGACGCAAAAGGCAAAGTTTTTAAATTATCGGATTGCCTTCCTGACGTTACAGCCCATCTTGATTTACTTTTTGACCACTCCGACAACATCCTGATAAAAACATCTCCACTATTAGATATTAAGAAAGGGCTCACGGAGTTGGAACATGTTCAAAAACTACTTGTTGTGGCCATCAACAATGAAGTAAAAGAACTCCTTTGGGTTTTAAAAAGAGATTATAAAGGAGAAATAGGAGTTAATACTATTAACATTCAGAACAAGACGGAACAGGTATTCAATTTTGAACTTTCCCAGGAAAAACAGGTAATCTCTAAGTTTTCAGCGCCTTTAACCTACCTATATGAACCGAATGCGGCACTAATGAAATCAGGGGGGTTTAAAACTATTGGCGCACATTTTAAACTTAAAAAACTCCACCCAAATACCCATTTATATACTTCATCTACGCCCTTAAACTTTCCCGGAAGATGTTTTAAAATTGACGCGACACTCCCCTACCAAACCAAATTGTTGAAAAAGTTAGGGTTGAAAAAAGCGAATATCACCACTAGAAACTTTCCGGAAAATGTAGTAGCTATCCGAAAAAAAACGAAAATTACAGATGGTGGGGATGTTTATCTATTTTTTACAACAGACCTTACTGAAAAACGTCAAATTATTCAATGTTCTAAAATCCCATAAACCAATAATTTAAGTGTGAAACCCTGAAGTAAGGGAAATATACCCAGCACACGGCATTTTAGACATTTCTTCGTTCTAGTCGAATTCTGCCTTCCGTTCTTGTTCCATAAACCATTCATATAAAGCCTCTGTATTATAGGCTTTCACCCAGGAGTCATGGCCTACACCAGGGTATCGTGTAAACGTAATATCATAACCCATTCCCTTCAACTTTTCAACCATATTCTCGGATTCTGATATCGGTATTGATTGATCTTCCTCCCCATGAAAGACCCAAATGGGCATATTCTTATCGATCCATGCAGCATAGGGCACGGGCGTCATTCCACAAACCACGGCCAAGGCAGCAAACTTTTCAGGGTAATGAACGGCCATTTCCCAGGCAGCCCCACCTCCCCTGCTTAAGCCCGTAAGGTATATACGTCTTTTGTCTACCCGGTTCGTCGCAATAATAGAATCCAACAATTGATTAACCGCTCGAGTGTTCCACCATTTGTTCTTATCGGGGTTTTGTGGCGCCAAGATCAGGAACGGAAACTGCTTCCCGCTAACGATAAGTTTAGGCGGTCCATTTTTTTTAAGGGCACCAAGTGTATCCCCCGATTCCCCTCCCCCATGTAAAAAAAGTAGCAGGGAAAATTTCTCATCTCCTGATGTTTCGTAATCCTCTGGATAATACAGATAGTAGTTTAACTTTTCCTCGACGACCGTCGTTAATTCAGCATCTATTAATTGAGAAGTTGATTGTGAGGCACAACCTTGCATCAATAGCAACCCTGGGAGCAGTAAAAGGATTTTTTTCATATCAGGAATATTCTTCGCCAGTCCAATGACCGGAACCGATTGGAAGATAAAAAAACTATTTTGTTTTCTTAGGGCCTGTTTTGAAATATGTCGTTAGAATTGTTATGGGTAATTTTTTAAGATTTAGACTTCTCAAAAAACTGCTATCTGTACAAGGTAAAATGTCCTAGAAATTGGGTGTTTTTATCATCATTTTGGTTGACTACAAACCAGTAATCTCCAGATGGTACCTCGTTGCCATCATATGTACCATCCCAATTGGTCAATTGATCAAGTCGGGCCACCACCCTACCATATCGATCATAGATCTTCACCGTTATATTAGGGAAAAACTCCCTATTCCTAATCACCCATTCGTCATTTTCACCGTCCCCATCTGGAGTAAAGAAATTTGGAATTTCCAACATCCCTGTAAACGTAAATGGGATGGACGCCGTTGCCTCACAACCTAATTCATCTACTACCCTAACCTCAACCAATGCATCGGCGTTGGTCACAAACACATTGTCTGCACCCTGGGATACTCCTTGGAAAATATATTCATATGCACCAAAACCACCTTGGGCCGTTGCCGTAACCGTATTTACACCTGAGGGTTCCAAACTTACCTGAAGTCTTTCGTACACCTCAAGATCGACCACCTCAGTAAGCTGCGAACAACCATTTGTATGGAAAATATAGGCCTGGTAGCTACCCGCCGCTAAGTTATTCCAAGTTGTGTCAGCACCTGCAAGCTCTCGGCGTCTAGTATTGCGATCTGCTTCAGGTAAGACCTCCACTGTTGGATCCAGATTATTTATATCCTCCAAATAGAAACTAAGTTCCGTTACTATATCCAGATCTATCATTTCAAGTACAAGGGAATTATATGGGGCATCGCCACTACAACCATAAACTGGGTTGAAAACATAATCCAATAGTACCCCTTCCTCAATACGAAATACAGTAAACTCCTCACATCCGTTACTATCCCTTACGGTAACGAAATATTCATCTTCAGTAATAAAAGGGTCTGCTGGGTCATTAGGTAATACTTGTCCGTCATAATAGTCAAAGAATGGAGTGGTATCACTTCGTTCATCAACTGGAAAGGTTCTCTCGATCTTCATTTCATAATAATCTACACCTCCAGTGTCAGTAAGCGGAGTGCCCCCTGAGATGGGTATAACAACCATACCATCATTATCGCCCAAACAGGTTTCATTGGCAACTTCAGGCGTACCAACAAGGACCGCTGTAGGTTCTAGTATCGTTCTATCAAAGAAATAAGGGCAGTTTGCTGCATCCTGGGCTAATATCCTATAGGTTCCCGCAGGAAGATCTGTAAACGTGTACTCCAAGGGGTTGTCCGGATCGGTCTTTAAATCACTGAAGTTTGGTTCAATAGCGAACTTAACAAGTCCTGAATAAGACGGATCTACTGTTAACGTAATACTACCTGTTTCTTCCCCAAAGCACAAAATATTTTGCGGTGTTGCCGTAATCAATGCCTCAATCGCCGGCACCAAGTTGAATGATGCTGTTTCCCTACATAATGCAGGGTCACCGCTAGTAACGACGGCCACAAAATACCCAGCAGGCAGGTTTTCGAAGTTCGGGCTACTTTGTACGTTTCTAAAAATGGTTGTAGGAGTATCCGGGTCGGCAGCGGTGGCGTTGTATAATGAATATTCATATATACCCGTACCTCCGGACGCAAAAATCTCGATTCTACCATCTTCTATCGTACTACAGGAAGGTGGGTTTTGAGGTGAGGCCGAATCGATACTGAGGTTCAATGGGGTCTCTACTCTAATTTCATTTGTAAATCTTTCCAAACACGGCCCATTGGCACCATTCTTACGCACCTCGAATTCATAGGAAACATTTACAGTTCCCGGAATATTCTCCACGGCCGTTCCGCCTTGATCCGTCATCACCACCCAGAGGTCTGAAGAACCTAATACGCGATACTCGTAAGTAGCTCCAGGCTCAAAATCAAATACTTTTAATTCCAATATACCAACATCCCCACAGGCAGGTGCTGAAACCAATCTTAATGACGGATTAATTACCGGTGGCGGTATTACCTCAATTACAGCAGAGTACTCCTCACAGCCATAGGTAGATGCAGCATACACCGAATAGAAACCGGCCGGGATTACACCGATTCCCCCGCTCCCTTCAAATCGAGGTGAGGCTTGTTGGCCAAAAAGAAATTCATGATTGGCAGGATCGCTGGGGTCCATATTCAGAGGGTCTGGGTTATTCGAATCCAATTTGATTAACTGATAAATGAAATTTTCCCCTGGAACTCCACCGATTGCGCCTTCAATAGTGGCATCATTGGGATCAACGGCTACCAAAATTGCATCCGTTCCATTCGGGCATTCGAGCTGACGTTCTACAGTCAATGCCACGGCAACAGGGGGTTCGGCAATAAGCTCAATTTCCTGAGTGCCCGTACAATCATAAATATCCCTAGCGGTTATCCTATAAAAACCAGCAGGCCTGTTTGAAATGCTTTGTTGTAAACCGAAGGGTTGTACTATCGTCCAAGGATCCGTGCTAACGACTCTATATTCTACCTGAAACTCTACTGGATCGGTATCCCAACCGTATTGCGAGTTAAAACTTAGTATACCTAGGTCGTTGCTACACCCGACGGTTTGATCTTGCTGTAGGTTAATGACTTCTAATGGCCCAGCCGGGTTAGGAGAGCGAACGGTAATTACATTACTGATACCATTACAATTGGGTAAATCGTCTTCCCTTACCACAACCCGTACATTACCACCTGGGATTCCGGCTATCGAGACCGGGTTTCCGTCCGTTGTTATATCAATAGTCCCTGTTACTTGACCCGAAGCACCAGTCACAGGTGTGGAGGCCGTAAAGTCACCACTTGTAAATCCGGGGTCGTTTGCGTCATATACCCAATAGGTATAAATGTTACCCGTGTAATCTGAGATAGTAAGAGAAATAACCCCATCGCCAGCATTAAAACAGGTTTCGGGTGAAACTTCCGCGATTACAATTGTAGGATCAATGGGCAAAGTAACCGTGTAAGGTGCTATTGGGTAGACACAGCCTCCGGTAACAATTTCCAAATAATAATCCCCTGCCACCTGTGGTAAAGTAATCGGAACTATATCCGGATTTATCGTGGGAGCCGATCTAGAAATATCGGTGAAAGTCGCTACGGAATTTGAATTTGCGCGTATGACGTAATCAGCAGGGACAACCATATTCACTTCAACATTGATCATTTCCCCTTGTATACAGGACATAGGAGTCACTTGGGCAATCGCTCCACTTACTTCAGATGGTGGATTTAATGTAATCGGTGTTAGTATTGTTGCCGTACAACCATTGGCATCAATCGCTTCAACGGTTATTATCTGCTGTGTTCCATTGTCCACTATTTCAAATACGGGATTGGTTTGATAACTATCGGCCGGATCTATTCTATAGAGCACGGGTCCAGTTCCTCCATTATTTGGGACCAGAGCGGCAGTGATAAAGGCGCTACCCGCTTGATTAGTCCCTGGTTGACACGAAAATTCAGTATTTGTAGCCGTTATAGCCAGTGGTTCGGGGTCGTCAATGGTAATTTCTTCCTCGTCTGTACACCCTTTTTCGGTAACAACCTGAGCCACGTAAGTACCGGGAGCCAAATTTGTAAATGAGGAATTCGTTGGATCCGTAGCAATTGGTGTAGTTAACAAGGCCGATGGCAATGTACCGCTATACAAATTGTATTCCCGAATGCCATCACTATCTGAACCTGGTTGCAATATCAAAGTGATGCTTCCATCATTATCGCCCGCACAGCTAATATCGGTTTCCCCAGTATCAATTATAACGGGTTGCTCGGGCTCTTCTGCAATTATATCGGAAACTAGATATTGACATTGAGCCACTCCATCATCAACTAAGTTGTCTGTAACCAATACCTGGTAGTTGCCCCATGTAAGACCTGGGAACACTCCCGTATTGTTGGTCGCCAATGATGGAGTCGGAGCCAAGGGATCCTGTAAATCAAAGGTAAAGTCGCCACTACCACCATCTGCCGTAACTGTAATTACTCCGGTGGCATCCAAACAGTTTGGATCTGTGCTAAACCCGCCTGAAGCCGAAAGTACTTGGTACACATCCGCCGAGTCATCTACAAAACAACCGTTAACATCCGTAACGTTAACAGGATAATTTCCAATACTGTTTACATAAAATATCTGCTGTGTAGGTACGCCCGGTGTATATGCTGGCGTAAAGCTATCGCCATTCAGGGTAAAGGTCGGAGTATCTATATTCCCGGGCATGGTTACCGTAATCTCAAAACCACCTACCGGAGTAGACACATCACACTGGTTATTAACCGTAATTGTCGGGGCTGGTAACGGGGGATCTTCCTGAATTACTGCTGCCGAAATTCTATAAGCACAATCATTGAAGTCCTTTACCCAGATATCATAAGGGGTACCTGGGGCAAGTGACCCCGCAAGTGATACTGTAGTAGCATCGGTAAAATCATCAGAGGAATCGCCCGGCGTCAAGGTGCCATCATCATCTATCGGATCACCTGCCGGCACATAGGCATACAAATAAGGGCTTCCAGTAGGATAAGGAGTTCCTCCACTACCGCGAACCGTCAATTGACCAAGGGCATTACAGTTTGCATTTTGGTTTGATATGATATCTACCCTCGGGGCATTTAAAATCGCTTCGCCCTCGCTACCACCGCTACAATCATTGGCATCCACCACAGCGATACCATAGCGACCAGAGGAGACGGTAATTAAAGGCTCCGAATATGGCAAAGGGCCATTAACCGTAGCCGTGGAAACTATTGTTCCCGTATCTAGATTAGTGATTACCACATTAAAAGGACTAGTACCAGCAGTAATGGTATATCCAACTCCTACATCGCCATTTCTACAGGTGGCGCCATCAACATCGATACTAACCGTAACCCCAGGGCCGTCCGGTAAGGTAATAACCTCTTCATAGGTACAGCCCGTATTATCATCCATAACCTCCACGGTATAGGAAACACCCCATAACAAGCCTGTAAAACAATGCGTATTGAAATCTGTATTCGGTTCTTCCCATGGAGCTGTAGGATCCTGCACCAAGCGAACGCTATAGTCTTCAGGAAGCGTACCGCCCACAATATCAATACAAACAGTAGTTCCTCCTGGCGTACAGGTGGGTGGCGGAGTAGGATAGTTTGGTATGATATCCAGACTAGCCGTACCAATTGTAACAGGCTGAATGTCAGTACATCCTCTGGAATCGATAATAACTACCTGATAATTACCAGGTACAAATGCCGGGTCTGTAACAACAAAAGGCAGATCCCCAGGTGCAACATTATCTTGTCTAAACAGTATCGTTCCAAAATTGTCTTCAATCTGAACAGAATAATTCGGACTTCCCGGACTGATGCTATTAATGGTTACCCCTCCAGATGCTGGACCTCCGGTGGTACAGGTAGCATTAATCGGCGATACATTCGCAACAGGGGCGGGATCCGTATTTGCAGTCACAACTACCGCTTGTACGCTTGTCGGGCATCCTCTATCATCTATAACTATGTATTCGTAATTGCCGGCAGCAAGTCCGCTATATATGTTTTGAGACGAAAAAGTATAGACGATACCATCTAGGGCATCACCATCCGGATAATTAGGATCTGTAACCACATCGGTTAAAGAACCTGCCGGACCAAAAACATACTGAAATGGCGGCACTCCGGGGGTAACTATTGGGATAATTTCTACAAATCCACTATTGGGGTCTCCACAACTTGGGCCAGTTGCCTGATGAGTCGCGGTGATATTTGTGGGTTCAATTAAAGTAAGTGGCTCCGAGGTATCGGTACAACCATTATTATCCGTAAAATCTATGGTGTAATCACCGTGCTCCCCAAAAGGCACAACATAGGTATCTGGGTTCACCGTCAGGGCCACGTTGGTGCGGCCGGGAACGGGTGTACCATCTTTATATAAGGTATAATTTGTTGATGTTAAGTCCGAGATATCACCTCCAGAGACTATAATTCTTAGCGACCCATCTCCTCCACAAGCAATGTCCCCCACCAAGTTCAATTCTACTTGTAACTGTGATGGTATCACTTCTACCGGCAGCTGGGCCGAACAATTGGTAACAACATTTACCACTTCCACTACATAACTACCGGGTACTAAATCAGTAAAGGTATAAGTGCCTGGTGTTCCAGTTGTTTGTAAAGGTTGGCCATTGATCCTATATTGATGATCATTAATATTACCAGTTCCAACAGTAGATGAAACCGTTATGGCTGCCGTATTTGCCGGCGCCGGAGCATAGCAATAGTTTGCACTATCCAAGGTAATGGCAGGCGCATCCAGCGAAGCTAATGTAAATCTATTCTCGGCAATACAACCTTCGGAATCCCTGACCTCTAGAATATATTCGCCTTCAAGGCTAAGGCCGCCGAAAAAACGGCCATTTTTCCATCCCTGTATCGTCGCCCCACCAGGCCATGTTAAGCGGTATTGCGCTTGACCTGAAAAGCCGCCACCCATAATAGCTTCCACTGAACCAACATTGCCATTGGCACAGCTCATTTGGGTGAAATTAGCGGTCACAGTCAGAGGAGCTGGTGGTCCTGATACAACTATTGTGGTCGTTGCAACGCAATTCGTATCATTATCCGTTACGGAAATTTCATAATCACCGGCTTCAAGACCGGTTATGGGAATCTCTAAATCAGAAATGGTACCACTCGCAAAAGTACTAGGAACCCCTGTTGAAATGGGTGTTGCCGTGATAATATAATCGTAATCGGTGGCAAAGCCATCTATTATAAATGTTCCAAAACCATCGGAAGCCCCTTCGCAAACGTTGGTGTCGCCACCCGATTTGATCCTAGCCCTTATGGTGCTTACCCCGCCAGTCACAAAACTAGCTGGATGATCACAGCCGTTCGCATCGGTAATGACAAAATCATGACGGGTATCCAAAGCCAAATTCGGGAAGACCGGGCTTCCTTGCGGCGCTGTAACCGCAGAGGCCGGAAACACTATTTCGTAGGTAAAAGTCGGCACACCTCCAGCAACATTAACCGTTACTTCACTTGTACCCGTCGCACAATCGATACTACCCTGACTAAAGGTGATGTTGGTCGGTGCGGGCGAATCGGTTACGGTTAGTGGCGGTAAAGGTTGTCTACAATCTGCATCATCCCTAACATATGGGGTATAGGTTCCTGGTGAGAGGCCCGCAAATACGGTTCCACTCTGATAGGTAATGTTGTCTATGCTATATTCGTAACCCGTTCCAGAACCTCCTGACGTCAATGCCGGATCAAATTCTATGGTTGCACCAGCCGTACAGGTATAGGGAAGTGTAATCGATGCCGAGCCGTTAATGGTGCTATCTGAAGTAACCGTTACCGAGTTCACTAAAATCTCACATTCAAAGGCGCCTTGGCTATATCGCACTTCCAATTGGTTATATACTCCATCTGCCGTGGGGATAATGCTTGTGGTTACCCATGGGGAAGCAGGACCAAGTCGATACTCAAGATTATACCCGGGATTGTTTCCAATCACAAATTCCACCTTTCCCCCACCATTGGTGCAGGTTCCGTGAATGTCGGTGGCGGTAATAGTTGGTGGTGGTAGGTCCGCAATAAATACGGTCAATGGCTCATCGGGGCTGCAGCCATTGGCATCGGTAAAAGTAAAAGTATAGTTTCCTGAAGCGGTTACATTGTACACCGAAGTTTCTGTATCGGTATAAGGTGCAGGCGAAGTTCCACTCCCGCCACCAGTAACCGTATAGGTATATGGGGGTGTACCACCTACTGTGGTTATATCAATCCCGATATTGGTAATATCCGCGCAGCCAAAACTCTGACCATTTAGATTGGCATCGGGAACAATGGTCTGTAATCCTACCCCAATTACAATGGGGTCGCCATTAACATCTACATCTTGTCTTGGTGCGGAAATCCCATTGGCAAAATCTTCTTGACACTCCGGTGTTTCTACCTGAACGATATAAGTTCCAGGGCTCACGGAATTAAAATTATAAAATGCGGGTGCAATCGCCGGAGTAAAGGTAATAGGCTGATTGGTTGCCGCATCGATTAACGTATAGGTATATGGGCCGGGAACCTCCGCTCCGTTCACGTCAACTCGAATATCACCATTTTGACCCGGACATGTTGCATCTGTCACAGTTACGGTAATATCTATGTTTTCCTCGGTTATCGTAAAAGGGGGATATGGATATTCACAGGCATTAGCAACACCTCGTAGGCGCGCCTCAACAGTATATGTGCCTACTGGCAGATTCGTAAATTCCTTAGAATCTTGCCACGGACCGAAACCGCTACCACTGTCGATTCGCAGCTCGTATGCCGGGGAAAGTTCGGTAATTCTTATGCTACCCAACTGTCCGCAAACCACATTTTTGGGAGGATCAAACTGGTGATCAAAGGTACTTTTGGTGGCTTTTATGTAATAGGTTTGCCCGCCAGCTGTTACCCTGTATTCGGTTCCTGAAGCTAGTGGAACATCTGCAGGGTCAATGGTATATGTAGGTCCTGTTCCTACCTGTGTCCAATCAGAAGGACCATTACTACAATTAGATCCGGCCACCAAAAAAGAGGGACAACCGTCGTCAAAATCCAAAGAACATGACCCACTCGGAACATAGCGCTCCCAAACAGCGCCAGCCGGACTTCCCTGCAAGGTTAATGGTTTTAAATCGTAATCTCCACAAACAAATACCAGGGCCGTGGTACCACCAGAGTTGGTGCATATGTCTGTATCATCTATGCCATCGACAATGGTCATGAACATAGGGGCATTCGTACTCCCGGACGGATTATCTTTCCTTTTTAATTGTTCATTGTTTGATGTGGTGGTATAGCGTGAAACCGTACTAGAAACCGAAGTTTCTACTCTGGTCACCGTTTCTGTAATAAAGTTGTATACTTTAGTACTCGCTACTGCGGAAGTGCATACCACCGATAGGGTCAAGAGTAGCGCGGCATATAGAATATGCCTTGTTTTTTTTGGGAGCATAGGTTAAGATCTTTTCGAAAGAGTAAAATGATTTGGGATCGGATTATTCTTCGGTGTAATTATTCCTACTTATATTTTTAGATTATATTTAAGCTTTATCCTACTTTAATTATTATACATTCAACGTACAATTATGAAAAATAGTGTGTTCCGAATTTGTGCATTTGTATTAATTTTTAATTTTTCATGCGCGCAAAAAATTGAAAATCAAACAACTACACCTCAAGACGCCCCTTTTACTGCCGAATTGCTGATCGATGAAATGCAGATTCCTTGGGGTATAGCGTTCATGCCAGACGAAAGTATACTCATTACAGAAAAATCTGGAGAACTAATCCATTTTAAAAATGGAAACAAAACAGCCATTAAAAATGTCCCGGATATATATGTAAGGGGTCAAGGTGGCTTGTTGGATATAGCGCTACATCCCGACTACGAAAATAATGGGTGGATCTATTTTACCTATTCATCCTCAGAAGGTGAAGAAAAAGGTGGGAATACCACTTTAATACGTGCAAAATTATCTGATAACACATTGACAAGCAGTGAATTATTATACAAAGCCTCTCCTAATACTACAAGAGGTCAACACTTTGGTTCACGTATACAATTTGATGACGAAGGGTATCTTTATTTCTCTATAGGAGATCGTGGAGCAAGGGATGAAAATCCGCAGGATATTAAAAGAGATGGTGGAAAGATCTATCGCCTACATGATGATGGTCGTATTCCTGAAGACAACCCTTTCGTTGGAACCGATGGAGCGAAAACGGCTATTTACAGCTTTGGGCATCGAAACCCCCAAGGATTGGTAAAGCATCCGGAAACAGGAGCAATTTGGAACCATGAGCACGGGCCACGGGGTGGTGATGAGATTAACATCGTTAAAAAAGGCGCCAATTATGGTTGGCCCTTAATCACATACGGAATCAACTATAGCGGTACCGAAATCACCGATAAAACCGAAATGGAGGGAATGGAACAGCCCATTCATTATTGGGTGCCCAGTATCGCGCCTAGCGGAATGGCCTTCATAAGCTCTGATGAATATGGCGATTGGAAAGGGAGTCTTTTGGTCGGTTCACTTGCTTTTCAGTATTTAGAACGCCTGGAATTGGATGGCAATAAAGTAGTTTCCCGTGAAAAGTTAATGGATGGACTAGGCCGCGTACGTGATGTGCGGCAGGGTCCTGATGGTCTTATTTATGTTGCCATTGAGGGTAAGGGAATTTATAAATTGATTCCTAAAAAATAATCATCCCTTGTCCCCTTCATTAATGTTAAAATGTCATTTGTGAAAACATTCCTCTTCTTATATTTTATTGTCGTGATTGCGATTGCTTCCGTTCTATTTCAAGACAAGGCCTTGGAAGAAAGCATGGAACGTGGCAGCGAAGTTTATATGGATTTTTGTGTCACCTGCCATCTTGAACAGGGCGAAGGGGTTGCGGGAGCGTTTCCTCCCTTGGCGCAATCGGATTATCTGGTTAATAATCGTAAGGCCAGTATTCTCGGTGTGAAATTTGGGCAAAAGGGGGAAATAGTGGTAAATGGCGAAACCTATAACGGCGTTATGGCGCCTATGGGCTTGGAAGATGATGAAATTGCCGATGTAATGAACTATATTATGAATTCCTTTGGAAACAGCTCCGATAAAATCGTCACCCTTGAAGAGGTGACGTCAATAGATAGGTGATTAGCGTTCGGCATCTAAAGCCTTCTTTACAGAACCGTGCTTTTTCAATAACTCCTCGGCAATACTGTAATCTACACCTAAACCCTCCATAATATATCGCGTTCCTCGGTCGACCAATTTGGTGTTGGTCATTTGCATATTCACCATTTTATTGCCTTTCACCCTACCAATACGGATCATAAGTGCTGTGGTAATCATGTTCAGGACCAGTTTTTGCGAAGTACCGCTTTTCATTCGCGTACTTCCGGTCACAAACTCGGGCCCTACGTTGATTTCAATAGGAATATCGACAGCTTTTGCCAGTGGCGACCCTGGATTATTCGTAATTCCGGCGGTAAGCAATCCATTTTCCTTGGCCGAAGCAATTCCGCCCAAAACATACGGTGTGGTGCCAGAAGCCGCAATACCTACTACTACATCATTACTATTGATATCGTGTTCCATTAAATCGGGCCAGGCCTGCTCCGTATCGTCTTCGGCATTTTCTACCGCTTTTCGGATGGCTTTATCACCACCCGCAATTAACCCCACTACCCGCTCATGAGGCATTCCAAAGGTTGGTGGGATTTCGGAAGCATCCAAGATTCCTAATCGGCCGCTAGTGCCCGCCCCAATATAAAATAAGCGACCTCCATTTTTGAACCGCTCAACCAGTTCGTCTACCAATTTGCCTATCCGAGGAATTACCCTTGCCACGGCACCGGCCACCTTTTGATCTTCTTCATTCATCTTTTGAAGAATAGACGAAGTATTCAACGCTTCTAAATTGTCATGATTAGAAGGCGTTTCGGTAATTTTTTGATAGTCCATGTTGATTATAAAATTCGAATGTCGTTGTTTCTAAAAGAATTTAAAAGTTGATTATTAGGGTCCAACTCGGTAATCATGGTATTAATGGCATTAATATCGCAGGTCTTATAACGATGTTGCGAATTCAATTTTTCGGAAATTGACAAGAGAACGGTTTTTTTAGAGCATTTTATGACCGCTTTTTTTACCTGTACGATATCCCAATCGAACTCGGTTAGCCCATAAAAGGAATCTACATAGCCTGTGCCAATAAAACTATAGTCCACTTTAATCTCGGAAAGGTTATGGATCGCATTAGCACCAATAGCTATTTGTGATTCCTTCGAAACCTGTCCCCCTATCAGAATCACAGTAATGTTGGGCTTCGTCAATAACTCCATTGCCACCGGAATACTATGTGTAAAACAGGTCAAATCCAGATTTGTTGGAATCAATCTGGCAAGCTCCAAACATGTGGTTCCGCCATCAACAAAGATTACGGCACCATCATTTAGCAAGCTTAGGGCTTTCTTCGCTATTTTAATCTTCTCAGCTAACTTATAAACATTGTTATTTTTGGCGCTATTGGTTGTAAAACCCAACGAAATGGCCCCACCATGTACCTTTCGTAGCTTGTTTTCAGAATCGAGTTCTTTAACATCACGACGGATGGTATCTATCGAAACATCCAAAGTTTCTGCAATATCCGTCAATAAAATTCTGTTATGCAGCTCTACCTCACTTAAAATAGTCTGTTGTCGCTCTTCTTTTAGCATATTGAAAGCTCTATTTAATCTCTTTAAAAAACAAAGATACTAAATAAACCTAAATGCCGCTTTATACCGTTTTGATTTCAATATATTCTTAAAAAAGCAAAAAACAGCAAATTAAAAAGCAAAAAACAGCAAATTATAATTTATTTGCATATATTTGCATGATTTTAATACGTTCATTATCTAAAACAATAGAACAGTTTCAAAGATGAAAACAATTTTAGAAAAAAAAGGTACTGACATCAGCTACAAACCCGCAGGTCAGTTTGAAGAGGCGCGTTTTGAGAAAATCCATAATGTGATTTTTTCAGATTCCAATATGGCTTCCATAAAGGTAGCGCAAGAAATTGCAAACCTCATTCGCAAAAAACAAGCTGAAAATAAGCCCTGCGTTTTGGGGCTCGCAACCGGATCCTCCCCCATTCGTGTTTATGAAGAACTGGTAAGAATACATAAAGAAGAAGGACTGAGTTTTTCAAATGTAATCACCTTTAATTTAGATGAATATTTGCCAATGGAGAAAGATGACCGCCAAAGTTATTGGTTCTTCATGCATGAGCATTTATTTAATCATATTGATATTCCCAAAAAGAACATCCATATTCCGGACGGCACGATCACTAGCGAAAATGTGCTGGATTACTGCTTAAATTACGAAAAGGCAATTAAAAAAGCTGGTGGAATAGATTTTCAACTGCTTGGTATCGGTAGAACAGGACATGTTGGTTTCAATGAACCAGGTTCCCACTACAATTCTGGTACCCGGGTCATAACATTAGACCATATTACACGAGTTGATGCCGCCCCCTCCTTTCTAGGAATTGATAATGTTCCGAGAAAGGCAATTACTATGGGTATCTCAACAGTACGAGGTGCCAAAAGAATCGTTTTAATCGGATGGGGTCAAAACAAGGCGAACATCATAAAAAAAACAATTGAAGGTGACATTTCTTCGCATGTTCCCGCCACCTACTTACAACAACACAACAACTGTACATTTGTTCTGGATGTTGGGGCAGGAACCGAACTTACTAGGAACAAAACGCCTTGGTTGGTAGATGAATCCTTGGAGTGGAACGAAAGCCTTACAGCTAAAGCCATTGTATGGCTATGTGGAAAAACAGGCAAATCTATTTTAAGTTTGACCGATAAAGACTATAATGATAATGGGATGTCGGGTTTACTAGCTGTAGAAGACTCCTATGATCTTAACATTAAAATGTTCAATAGATTACAACACTCCATTACGGGCTGGCCTGGAGGTAAACCCAAGGCCGATGATACAAGCCGTCCTGAACGGGCAGAACCAGCCAAAAAAAGGGTAATCATCTTTAGCCCCCACCCCGATGATGATGTCATCTCAATGGGAGGAACATTCGACAGATTGGTAGAACAAGGCCATGATGTGCATATTGTATATCAGACTTCCGGTAACATTGCGGTATCGGATACCGATGCTTTAAGGTATGCAGAGATATCCAAAAGGATTCATGATTCAGAAGAAGCACAAATCATCATAGACTCTATAAAAAACAAAAAAGGAAGTAGCTATGACTCTACAGAGGTAAGAAGGCTTAAGGGGAATATTAGGCGAGGAGAATCGTACGCGGCGACACGATACTTGGGCTTGGCCGATACCAATGTACATTTCCTGGATTTACCTTTTTACGAAACGGGGACCATTCAAAAAAATAATCTTACCGAGAAGGACATAAAAATAATGATGGATATCATTCAAGAAATAAAACCCCATCAAATATTCGCCGCAGGCGATTTAGCAGACCCACATGGCACACACAAAGTGTGTTTGGATGCGGTCTTCGAAGCAATGCAGCGGTTGCAGTCGGAAGAATTTATGAAAGATTGTTGGCTTTGGCTCTATAGAGGTGCTTGGCATGAATGGGATGTGAGCGAAATCGAAATGGCGGTCCCTATGAGTCCAAGTCAGGTGCTCAAAAAACGATATGCCATATTCTGTCATCAATCACAAAAAGACGGAGTCATGTTTCAAGGAAATGATTCTAGGGAGTTTTGGATGCGTGCCGAAGAACGAAATAAGAATACCGCAGCGCGATATAAAGCCCTGGGACTCTCAGATTATGCCGCAATGGAGGCCTTTGTACGCCATAAATTTAATTAAGACTATTTTAGGGGCGAATAACACCTTAATTAAGTTTCTAGAACCAAGATCGCATGATTAAAAAAAATAAATGGGCGTGGGCATGGGTGCCAACACTTTATTTTGCCCAGGGTCTCCCCTATGCATTGGTCGTAACCGTATCGGTGATCATGTACAAAAGATTGGGCTTTAGTAATTCTGATTTAGGCCTTTATACCAGTTTGCTGTACATCCCGTGGGTCATAAAACCCTTATGGAGCCCATTCGTAGACCTAAAAAGCACCAAACGCAATTGGTTTCTGGGTATGCAACTGCTCGCTTCCGTAGCACTTTTGGCCATAGGGTTTACGTTGCCAACAAATCTTTTTTTTATTACCAGCCTTGCCTGTTTTTGGATGGTTGCGTTTGCTTCGGCGACAAATGATATTGCCACCGATGGCTATTATATGATTGGGCTGACCGAAGATAGGCAGTCCTTTTTTGTTGGGCTGCGGAGTGTTTTTTATAAACTGGCCAATGTAACGGGTCAAGGGCTATTAGTAGTTTTAGCGGGTTTTTTGGAAAACCGCTATGGCGACAACACCAAAGCATGGTCGTACACCATGATATGTGCTGGGTTTTTAATGTTGTTATTGACCATTTCCAACTTTTTTGTTGCACCAAAATTCGAAAGTTCGGAAGCAATTGTACTTGATAAACCGAAGGGTTTTTTAGAGGTTTTTGTATCCTTTTTTAAAAAACCCGGAATGGGTATGGCCATAACCTTTATACTGTTTTTTAGGTTAGGCGAATCACAGTTGGTGAAAATGGCATCCCCATTCTTGCTAGATCCTACGTCAGTTGGGGGATTGGGGTATACCACGTCGGAAGTAGGTACTATTTATGGGACCATTGGTGTAATCTTTTTAACCATTGGGGGTATTCTAGGTGGAATTTTAATCTCCCGCCACGGACTTAAAAAATGGATGTTGCCTATGCTTATTTCCTTGAACGCTCCAAATGCCTTATACGCCTTCTTAGCGCTCACAGGTACAACAAACGCCGCGGCGGTAACCGGGACAGTTATTGTCGAGCAATTCGGCTACGGTTTTGGCATCGCTGGTTTTATGGTGTACTTAATCTATGTAGCAGAGGGAAACTCTAAAACCTCTCATTATGCATTAGCCACAGGCTTTATGGCCTTGGGAATGATGTTGCCTGGTCTAATCAGCGGGTTTATGCAAGAATGGCTGGGATATGGAGGCTTTTTTGTTTGGGTCGTTATAGCGGCCCTACCCGCATTTTTTATGTTGAAATATATCAAATACCCTCCAGATTTTGGCAAAGCACGTATTAAGGATGAATAATATTTTAAGCTACGATGAGGCAAGAAATGCCCTTTCCATCCCTGAAAAAATAGGGCAGTTATTTATGCCCGCGGCATTTATTAATGACTCGGAAAAAGAAATCTCAGCATTGGAAAATCTCATCCGGGAGCGCCATGTAGGTGGGCTTTGCTTTTTTCATAGTAGGGCGAGTGCCGCAACCAATTATGAAGGAACAAAAGAGGTCATTTTTAATGCGAATAGTTTTGAAACGCTCAAAACACTCATCAATAGGTATCAAAATGTAGCCAAATATCCCTTGTTGATTGCCATTGATGCTGAGTGGGGTTTGGCCATGCGCATTGAAAACACTCCGCAATACCCCTATGCAATTACTTTGGGGGCGATTCAAGAAAACGACCTTATTTTTGAAATAGGAAAAAACATTGCCAAAAATTGTAAAGCAGCAGGAATTCATTGGAATTTGGCTCCATGTGTTGATATCAATAGCAATCCGAACAATCCTGTTATTGGTTATCGTTCTTTTGGGGAGGATAAATTAAAAGTAACTGAAAAAGCGTCAGCATTCGTAAATGGTGTACAAAGCGAAGGTATACTAACCAGTATCAAACACTTTCCCGGGCATGGTGATACGGCTACAGATTCACATTTGGGACTTCCGCTAATTGATAAATCAAAAGAGGAATTAATAGCGAATGAACTATATCCCTTTCAAAAATTAGTCGACAAGGACGTTGATTCGGTCATGGTGGGCCATTTGTCCGTTCCGGCCTTGGCGAACGGAGAAAAAACACCTTCAAGTATTTCCAAAGAAATTATAAAAGGTGTTCTCAGAAATGAAATGGGCTTTAATGGAGTCGTAATTTCGGACGCCCTTAATATGCATGCCGTATCTAAAAACTATCCTGAAAAGGGAGAACTGGAATGGCTAGCTTTTGATGCCGGGAATGATGTATTATGTTTTGCAGAACATACTGATCAGGGGATAGAAACGATACTTAAAAATGCCTCCGAAGAACAAGTAGAGGAAAGTTTTGCCCGGGTTTGGCGGTTGAAAGAAAAGGCCATGAATGCTAGTACGGCAACTAAGGAAATCGAAGCCCAGATACCAAGTCCAAAACCCAAGGATAGTGACGAACTTAATGCCCTTTTAGCGCGAAAAAGTTTAACCCTAGTAAAAGGCTCCAACGAAGATATTTTTGAATTTTCAAGAAATGAATTCATCGGTATTGAAAATAATTATATTGCTGAAAATCAATTTTTTAAAGCAATTGAAGAAAATAAAAAATTTAAATATTTTACCTTAAAGGACAACACCTTTGAAAATAGAGACAACATTCTTTTGACCCTCTTTCCGCCCCAGGTAAAACCCGTAAATCGCTTTGGTTTTTCTGAGGCGGAAATTTCGTTGATAAATAAGCTGATCGAAACAAAAAATGTGGTGCTGTATCTGTTCGGGAATCCATATGTTTTACATCATATAAATACCGACCGGGCAAGAGCCGTTGTTGTCTCATATCAAAATTTTGAAGTGTTTCAAAAAGTTGCAACTGCACATTTTTTAGGTAAATTTAAAGCGCGGGGAATATTACCCGTTAGTTTATAAAGCTTATAAGTCATTTTCGTAAGATATAGTTGCTTTAAGTAGCGGGTACAGGTGAGGGAACGTAACACCCAACGTTAAAAGTTTAGCATGAAAACATACAAAATACTAGGTCTGATGTCGGGTACTTCCTTAGATGGGCTTGACTTGGCTTATTGCCATATTACCAAGGCTATTGACAAATGGTCTTTTGAGCTTTTACAAACCAAAAGCATTTCGTACACCCCTGAAATGCAAGCAGAGTTAAAGGATTCTATCTCGTTAAAAGCCGATGAACTTTTAATCTTTAATAATGACTATGGTATTTGGTTGGGTGAACAGGCAAGAAAATTTATCGATGCCGAAAAACTTCAAGTTGATTATATCGCCAGCCATGGTCATACCACCCATCACCAACCTCAAAATGGCCTCACCTACCAAATCGGTTCAGGCCAACATTTGGCCAACACTTCAGGGTATAAGGTAATTTGCGATTTTCGATCTAACGATCTTTCACTTGGGGGCCAAGGCGCGCCCTTAGTTCCTATAGGAGATCGAATATTTTTTGGCCAATACGATTTCTGCCTAAACCTCGGAGGCATCAGTAACATATCTTTTGAGCTCAAGGGCAAGCGCATAGCATACGACATCGGGTTGGCAAATATGGTATTGAACCATATCACTCGAAAAAATGGGCTGGATTATGACGAAAACGGAGCTCTTGCACGAATCGGGAAGGTCAATACCGAGATGCTCACCAAACTAAATGCATTAAAATATTATTTACTTCCTTACCCAAAATCAATTGGTTATGAATGGTTTGTAGAAGAAGTAGCGCCGATTGTAGATGCCACTGATGATACTATGCAAAACCTTTTGCACACGGCGGTTCATCATATAGGCAGCAAAGTAGTACAACAAATAAAATTGAACAGTGATGGCGATGGTAAAACACTTTTTGTGACTGGTGGAGGTGCTCTTAATGCCTTCTTGATTGAGACCCTAAGCGAAAAATTAGCAGGATTGGCCGAAGTGGTCATACCAGAAAAAAAACTAATCGAATTTAAAGAAGCCGTAGTATTTGCTTTGATGGGCGCTTTACGCTTAGAAAAAGAGATCAATGTTTTGAACTCGGTAACCGGGGCAAAACAGGACTCTTCGAGTGGTGTTGTATATCTGCCGAGTAAAATATGATAGGACAAGCAACATATAGAACCGTAAATTAAATTTTCGTGCTTCTAAAACCCCAAAACCTTAAGGGCATGGCAAGAACGGTAACAAAAAATAAGTACAATGACTGAAAAGCAAAAAAAAGCGAAGGCCTATTGGAAAGAAAACGTTAGCTATCTTTCCATTTTACTCGCTATATGGTTTGCCGTATCCTATGGTGCTGGAATCTTATTTAAAGATGCGCTCGACGCTATACAAATAGGTGGATTTAAACTTGGTTTCTGGTTCGCGCAGCAAGGCTCCATTTATGTTTTTGTGATATTGATATTCGTCTATGTTCGATTAATGAATAAACTAGACAAGAAATATGGGTATGACAAGTGAGAAAGATGGTAGACGGTAGAAAATAAAATATCAAGAATAAATAATCAATCCAATGACGGTTCAAACCTGGACATATATTTTAGTCGGAATCACTTTTGCCATCTACATAGGTATTGCCATATGGTCCAGGGCCGGGTCGACCAAAGAATTTTATGTGGCTGGTGGCGGTGTTTCCCCATTAGCGAATGGAATGGCAACTGCTGCAGATTGGATGTCCGCTGCCTCTTTTATATCTATGGCAGGGATTATTTCCTTCGCCGGTTATGATGGTTCCGTATATCTTATGGGGTGGACAGGTGGCTATGTGCTTTTGGCCCTGCTCCTAGCTCCCTATCTACGGAAGTTTGGCAAGTTCACCGTCCCGGACTTTATCGGTGACCGTTATTACTCTAACACGGCAAGAATAGTTGCCGTAATATGTGCATTATTGGTCTCCTTTACCTATGTGGCCGGCCAAATGAGAGGTGTTGGTTTGGTATTCTCCCGTTTTTTGGAAGTTGATATCAACACTGGGGTCATTATTGGGATGGTTATTGTCCTGTTCTATGCCGTTTTAGGTGGAATGAAAGGCATCACCTATACGCAGGTAGCACAATACTGTGTGCTGATTTTTGCCTTTATGGTGCCCGCAATTTTTATTTCCATTCAAATGACCGGAAATCCGATTCCCCAGTTGGGAATGGGGTCGACCTTAAACGACGGTTCTGGAATGTATTTGCTGGATAAGCTGAATGGCCTCTCCACAGAATTAGGTTTCACTGAGTATACCTCAGGTACAAAAAGCACCATTGATGTTTTTGCGATTACGCTTGCGTTAATGGTCGGCACAGCGGGACTCCCGCACGTCATTGTTCGATTTTTTACGGTAAAACGCGTTAGGGACGCACGAAAATCGGCTGGATTGGCATTACTGCTCATCGCTATTTTATATACTACGGCTCCGGCTGTTGCGGTTTTCGCCCGTACGAATATGATCAATACCGTTAGCGACCAGCCCTATTCCGAAATGCCGGATTGGTTCTCGAAATGGGAACAAACAAAGTTGATCACTTTTAATGATAAAAACGGAGATGGGAAGATTCAATATGTAGCAGATGCTACAAAAAATGAGTTAACGGTAGACAGGGATATCATGGTATTGGCCAATCCTGAAATCGCAGACTTGCCAGCTTGGGTAATTGCCCTGGTCGCCGCCGGTGCTCTCGCCGCGGCCTTGTCTACGGCAGCAGGACTCCTTTTGGTAATTTCCTCTTCGGTATCGCACGATTTGATAAAGAAAGTATTCGTCCCCAATATTTCGGAAAAGGGGGAGTTGTGGGCAGCAAGGGGCGCCGCTACCGTCGCGGTAGTCATAGCCGGTTATTTTGGTATTAATCCACCTGGTTTTGTGGCTGCGGTGGTCGCTCTGGCCTTTGGCCTGGCAGCAGCATCGTTTTTTCCAGCAATTGTTCTCGGTATTTTTTACAAAAAAATGAATAAAGAAGGGGCCATCGCAGGTATGGTCGTCGGCATTTCCCTAATGCTTTTTTATATGTTGAAATTCAAATTTGGTGTTTTTGATGGTGGAAAAGATGCAGTCTCCAGCCTGTCCAATGACTGGTGGTTTGGTATTTCGCCAGAAGGATTCGGGACAGTGGCCATGATCGTGAATTTTGTGGTCTCAATCGTTGTAATGCAGTTTACCCCCACTCCACCGGAGAATGTGCAGGAAATTGTTGAAGATATCAGAATTCCAAGCGGTGCGGGAGAGGCATCGGTACATTAATTTTTTATTATTTTTATTTAGAAATCAGTAGTTCTTATGAGCAATTACCATATCAAACATTTAGAGGAATACTATCAAATATATCGTAAGTCCGTTCGCGATCCGGAAGCCTTTTGGGAGGAGATCGCAGAAGAGCATTTCGTATGGCGAAAGAAGTGGAACAATGTGCTCAGTTGGGATTTTACCAAACCTGAGGTGAAATGGTTTGAAGGTGCCAAACTAAACATAACGGAAAACTGTCTTGACCGTCATATACCAACACGTGGTGATAAAACAGCCATCATATTCGAACCAAACGACCCAAAAGAGGAAGCGGAGCATATTACATACAGGAAATTACATGAGCGCGTTTGCCGAATGGCCAATGTGCTGCTTGAAAACGGTATAAAAAAAGGAGATCGCGTATGTATTTACCTGCCTATGATTCCTGAATTAGCAATTTCCGTATTGGCTTGTGCACGTATTGGAGCAATTCACTCTGTGGTATTTGCTGGTTTTTCTGCAAATGCCCTTTCCACAAGAATTAATGATTCGGATTGTAAAATGGTCATTTGCGCCGATGGGTCGTATCGAGGAAGTAAGACTATTGATTTAAAAGGAATCGTAGATAAGGCCCTAGATGATTGTCCTGGAGTTGAAAACGTTTTGGTGGCCAAACGCATTCATTCGGACATCCAAATGAAAGAAGGACGCGATAAATGGCTCCAGCCCCTTTTAGATGAAGCCTATGCTGAGCTTTCAGCCGTAATTATGGATGCTGAAGATCCACTTTTTATATTATACACCTCAGGCTCAACAGGAAAACCAAAAGGGATGGTTCATACCACCGCGGGTTATATGGTCTACACCGCCTATACCTTTAAAAATGCTTTTCAATACAAGGAAGAAGATGTCTACTGGTGTACCGCCGATATTGGTTGGATTACCGGTCACTCCTATATCGTATATGGACCTTTGGCCAACGGCGCGACAACGGTTATGTTCGAAGGAGTACCTTCTTATCCCGATTATGGGCGGTTTTGGGAAGTGGTCGAAAAACATAAAATAAATCAATTCTACACCGCGCCAACAGCGATTCGCGCCCTGGCCAAAGAAAGTCTTGATTTTGTTGAGAAGCATGATTTATCCTCTTTGAAAGTTTTAGGATCAGTTGGTGAACCCATTAACGAAGAGGCATGGCACTGGTATAATAACAATATCGGAAAAAAGAAAAGTCCGATTATCGATACCTGGTGGCAAACGGAAACCGGGGGTATGATGATTACGCCCATTCCTTATGTGACCCCTACTACCCCAACCTATGCGACGCTTCCGTTTATTGGTATCCAACCCGCTTTGATGGATGAAAAAGGAAAAGAAATAAAAGGCAATCAGGTTGAGGGGCGTTTGTGTATCAAATTCCCGTGGCCATCAATCGCTCGAACCATTTGGGGAGACCATGAACGGTATCGTGATACCTATTTTTCTGCCTATAAAAACATGTATTTTACAGGCGACGGAGCCTTACGCGATGCCGTTGGCTATTATAGGATTACGGGTAGGGTTGACGATGTCATAATCGTTTCCGGGCACAACTTGGGTACTGCGCCTATTGAAGATTCTATTAATGAACATCCCGCTGTGGCGGAATCGGCCATTGTTGGTTTCCCCCATGATGTAAAAGGAAATGCCCTTTACGGGTATATTATTCTCAAAGAAACCGGAGAAAGCAGAGATCGTGATAATCTCAGAAAGGAAATCAACCAACAAATCACAGAGCAGATCGGGCCTATTGCCAAGTTGAACAAAATTCAATTTGTTCCAGGGCTTCCTAAAACACGTAGCGGAAAGATCATGCGCCGTATCCTAAGAAAAATAGCTTCGAAGGACACCGCTAATTTAGGGGACACCAGTACGCTATTGAATCCGGAAGTAGTGAAGGATATTATGGATAATGCCCTTTAAACTCATGTCAGTCTGGGCGCAGTCGAAGACCTTCGCCGTTCCTAGGCATTTCGACTACGCTCAATGTGACAGTATTCTATAAAATTGACCTTCAGCTCTTTCTAACAGCAATCATGATGCCAAGGGCCAACAACCCACAAACCGAGAGCCCTAAAAACATGGGCCACATTGTCTGGTCTACAAACCCGCCAATAAAATCTGCTATGGGCACGGCCAATACCGTGGATACAAAACCGTTGATGGCCGCCCCAATACCTGCAATATGCCCAATAGGTTCCATGGCGATGGATCTGAAATTGCCCCACAAAAACCCTAAACAAAAGAATTGGGAGCTTAAAAATAAGATGGAAACAGGAACACTTGGGTTGGGCCTTCCCCAAAATAGGACCACATATAGTACTGCGATACTGCAGAATACACAAAGTGCCATAAAGGACAACTTTCGCATACCAAAACGTAGCACCAAAGTGCCATTTAAAAAAGTGGCAATACCAATTGAAATTGCTAGGCCTGCAAAAATATACGGGAACTCCTCTACCAGTCCATATTGGATTTCAAACACCTGCTGAGAGGCACTCAGATACACTAAAAAGGCTCCTGTAATCAAACCCGAAAGCAAGGTAAATGCAACTGTTTCCCTGTACTTTATAAATTCCATAAAACCATCAACAAAAATTCTCAGGGAAAAATCGACCTTATATTCCGGTTTTAAAGTTTCTAATTGTCGTTTCCAAAACCAGAAACAGATCATAGAACAGAAAATCAGTTGTGAATAAAAAATAGCCCTCCATCCAAAACTGTCTAGTATCAATTTCCCGAACATTGGTGCAACCACGGGCACCAGAATAAAAAATGCGGTCACAAAAGACATTACCCGTGCCATGTAGTCCCCTTTAAAACTATCACGAATTATAGAAATTGCCATGGTCCTAGGAGCAGACAGTCCAATACCCTGAAAAATTCTACCAACGACCATCCATTCTAAGGAAGGCGCCCAGATGCACAAAAAGCTGGCCATAGTAAATAGAATAAATCCAGCATAAACAACGGGTTTTCTACCAACACTATCCGATAGAGGCCCAAAGAACAACTGCCCGATTCCCAATCCTAAAAATATCATGGTGATCATTAGCTGATTATCGGTTGGATCTATGCTATTGATAGCGACACCAATATGGGACAAAGCGGGTAGAAGTGCATCAATGGCCAAGGCAACTACGGCCATCAAAGAGGCCATTAAAGCGATGAATTCAAAATTCGGTTTTACCTGCTCGTTTTGCATCCGGCAAAAGTAGCGATATACCAAACAATCCTCGTTATGAAAACTTCAATATTACGATACCAAGGGAATTGAAGTTCAAATTGCTATTTTTGCTAAAAAGAACTTAAAATGCTCATCATAGGAATTGCAGGTGGTACTGGCTGCGGAAAAACTACCGTTGTAAATCAGCTTATAAACGAATTGCCGAATGGCGAGGTAGGCGTAATTTCGCAAGATTCCTACTACAACGACCTTTCACATTTATCACTTGAAGAACGTAGAAAAACGAACTTCGACCATCCACATTCTATCGACTTTAAATTGTTGGAAAAACATCTCATTCAATTAAAGGATGGGAAGTCAGTAGAGCAACCCGTTTATTCCTTTTTGGAGTGTAACCGAACGGACAGGACCATTCCCACCCACCCTAACAAGGTTATGATTGTCGAGGGAATCCTAATTCTTACAAACGCTAGTATTCGTGATATGTTCGATATCAAGATTTTTGTTCATGCCGATTCCGACGAACGTTTGATTCGTCGTTTAAAACGCGATGTAAGTGAGCGGGGATGGAATCTGGACGAAACTTTGGACAAATACCTGACCAATATCAAACCCATGCACGAGCAGTTCATAGAACCATCAAAAGAGTTTGCCGACATTATTATCCCAAATAATAAGTACAATACGGTGGCCGTTGATATTGTACGTACCATCATCACCGAAAAACTAGCATAACCCATGGGTTGGAAAAACATCAGGAAAAGTAAATGGTTTTCCGTAATGGCTATTTTTAGCAGCATTTACATAATCGTTCTTACCGGTTTTGTTATTTGGATGGTGTTTTTTGATACCAATTCGGTTCTTATTCACCGAGAGCTAAACCAAGAAATTAAAAAATTGGAAAAAAAACGCGAGTTTTTGAAGGACGAAATCGAGAAGGATAAGAAAATAATCGAAAAACTCTCTGACCCTGAGGAACTGGAGAAATTTGCACGTGAAAAATACTACCTCAAAAGAAAGAATGAAGAAATCTATTTGATTGAATATGAGGATAGTCTAAAATTGAAAAAAGAGCAGTAAGTGAATGTTTGCTATTCGTTTATGATATCATTCTTTTATAGCGTCTTCCTAAGAGTCACCGATCTTTAACGTAGTTTAACACCACAAGCACAGATTGTTCACTTAGTGTTAACAAAATTCATTTTTTGGCGTTCTATTAAATCGTAAATTTATCCCCTTAACTTATGAGTAATATGGGGAAGATTATCGCAATAGCGAATCAGAAAGGTGGGGTAGGAAAAACTACGACTACGGTTAATTTAGCTGCTTCTTTAGGGGTGTTGGAAAAAAAGGTCTTGCTAATAGATGCCGACCCTCAAGCCAACGCTACTTCTGGGCTGGGTATAGATGTTGAAGGGGTCGCCCAAGGCACCTACCAACTCCTCGAACACACCAAGTCTGTCATCGAGACCATTGTAAAAACAGATTCCCCGAATGTAGATTTGATTCCTTCCCATATTGATCTTGTTGCTATTGAAATAGAACTCGTAGACAAAGACCAGCGGGAATATATGTTGAAACAGGCGATTGGTGAGCTACGGGATACCTACGACTACATTCTTATTGACTGCGCCCCATCATTGGGCTTGCTAACGTTGAATGCCCTTACGGCAGCAGATTCTGTATTGATTCCGATCCAATGCGAGTATTTTGCCTTAGAAGGTTTGGGAAAACTTTTGAATACAATAAAAAGTATCCAGAAAATCCACAACCCAGATCTGGACATAGAGGGTATGCTCCTGACCATGTATGACTCGCGTTTGCGCCTATCCAATCAGGTAGTAGAAGAAGTGCGTAAACATTTTGGCGACATGGTATTCAAAACCATTATTCAACGAAATGTACGTTTGAGCGAGGCACCAAGTTACGGCGAGAGTATTATAAAATATGACGCCAGTAGTAGAGGGGCCAAAAATTATCTTAACCTTGCCAACGAAATGATGGTACGAAACAAGGAAAAAGTGTAATGGCAAAAGCAACAAAAAAACAAGCATTGGGCCGAGGCTTATCGGCCTTGCTAAAAGATCCCGACAATGATATTCAGTCGGTTTCGGACAAGAACGCCGATAAGGTTGTTGGTAATATTGTGGAATTGGAATTGGATGCCATAGCTGTGAACCCATTTCAGCCTCGATCCAATTTTAATGACGAAGCATTAAAGGAATTGGCCATGAGCATCAAGGAACTTGGTGTAATTCAGCCCATTACCGTGCGTAAGATGGATTTCAACCAGTACCAATTGGTTTCTGGTGAGCGTAGGTTTAGGGCTTCAAAATTGGTCGGACTCAAGACTATTCCAGCCTATATTCGTATAGCCAACGATCAGGAATCCTTGGAAATGGCTTTGGTGGAAAACATTCAAAGACAAGATCTTGATCCCATTGAAATAGCGCTTTCCTATCAACGTCTGATTGACGAAATTCAACTTACCCAAGAAAAAATGAGCGACCGTGTGGGTAAAAAACGCTCCACGATTACGAACTATTTGAGGCTTCTGCGTTTGGACCCGATTATACAAACGGGCATTCGAGACGGTTTTACCACTATGGGGCATGGCCGGGCACTTGTTAACATTGAAAAGAAAGAAGATCAGATTGCCCTTTACGAACGCATTGTTGGTGAAAGCTTATCGGTTAGGGAAACCGAACGCGCGGTGAAAGCCTATCACGAAAAATCGTCCCCTGCCGCTTCTATTACAGCAGCCAGGAAAGACCCTGGGTTTGCCCAAGAAGGAGCGGAAGAACTTACCGAGCACTTATCGGCCAAAGTTGGTATTCAGGCTTCAGAAAAAGGAAAAGGAAAAATAACCATCCCATTTTATACCAAAGAGGAATTTAATCGAATCAAAAAACTGATTATTAGTGGTTAAGCACCTTCCCTTACTCTTCTTTTTGTTGGTTTCCTTTTATGGTCTTTGGGCCCAGGAAGAAAAGACAACCGAACAAACCACGGATTCTGTCCAAATTGATTTAAAGGAGCAAGGAGTCATTGTCCAGGATTCTGTCTTCCAAAAAAAGAAAGTCATCAATCCTTTAGCACCTAGTAGAGCTGCCTTTTATTCAGCTATTTTTCCGGGAATGGGTCAGATATATAATAAGCGCTATTGGAAAGTACCCATCGTTTATGGGGCGATAGGTGCAGGGATATACTTCTATGACTACAACAATGATTTATATCGTCGCTATAGAACCGCGTTTAAAAGAAGACAAGCAGGATTTAACGACGACGAGTTTTGGGATGCCCAAACCCCAGGTGATGGTATGATTCCAGATACTCCTTTTTTACCAGACGCGGCCTTGGAAGATGCCCAAGAACGTTTTCAACGCGACCGTGATTTGGTATTGGTTGTTACGATTGCACTGTATGCCCTAAATATTGTGGATGCCAATGTAGATGCGCATTTAAAACAGTTTAATGTAGATGATGACCTCAGTTTTGATTGGCAACCTTATTTGGAACTTGATCCGATAATGAATAGCCCGAATTACGGAATGGCTTTGGTAGTACGGTTTTAATTGATGTAAAAACTATGAAAATTGCTTTGTTCGGTTATGGAAAAATGGGGCAACAGATTGCCCAACTTGCAGAAGGGCGAGGACACCAAATTGTTGCCAAAATAGATATCGGCACCTCGCATATCGATTTTTCCGAAATGGATGTTGCCATCGATTTCAGCACACCCGACTCCGCCTTTAAGAACATTAGCAATTGCCTGAAACATAAGGTACCTGTTATTTCAGGCACTACCGGATGGCTGGCGGATTATGATAAGGTAGTAGCACGTTGCGAAGAAGAACAAGGTGCCTTTATTTATGCATCTAACTTTAGTCTTGGCGTAAATGTTTTTTTTGAAATGAACCGCTATTTGGCCAAAATGATGAAACAATTGCGCCAGTATGAGGTGGCTATGGAAGAAATACACCATACCCAGAAACTAGACGCTCCCAGTGGCACTGCCATTACCCTTGCGGAGGGCATTATAGAGCAGACCAAATATACCGGATGGAAACTAGGAACATCCGAAAAAGATGAAATCCCAATCAACTCAAAACGTATTGGCAATGTCCCAGGCACCCATACCATTGATTATACTAGCAGTGTAGACAGTATTGAAATAAAACATACAGCACATAACAGGGAAGGCTTTGCTTTGGGGGCTATTATAGCCGCAGAGTGGCTCAGAGGAAAAACCGGCGTCTTTAGTATGAAAGATGTTTTAGGGTTGTGATATAAAAGCATTTTTGACTATGTTGAACAACAAAACTCTCATAAACCATAAATTATAAACTGATAAACTTTTATCATGAACGGAACTCAGTGGATCATTTTTATACTTGTCGTCCAAGTCGTCCATTTTTTAGGAACCTGGAAATTATATGTAAAAGCTGGAAGAAAGGCGTGGGAAGCGGCCATTCCAGTTTACAATGCCATTGTTTTGATGCAGATTATCAAGCGCCCCAAATGGTGGGTGATCTTGTTGTTTATCCCCATTATTAATTTATTGATGTTTCCTGTAATATGGGTGGAGACCATCCGTAGTTTTGGTAGGAACAAACTTTGGGAAACATGGGCGGTTATCCTTACCTTAGGATTTTACATCTATTACGTCAATTATGTTTTAGATGTAAAATATATTGAGGATAGGAGTCTTCAACCCAGATCGGGAATGGGAGAATGGGTAAGTTCTATCGTCTTTGCCGTGGTAGCAGCAACCTTGGTACACACCTATTTTATGCAGCCCTATGTAATTCCAACGGGATCTCTAGAACGCACCTTGCGTATTGGCGATTTATTGTTCGTCAGTAAATTTCATTATGGTGCCCGTACGCCCATGACTGCGGTGGCGGCACCTATGGTGCACGACACACTACCTGGCCTCGGAGTACCATCCTACTTAAAAAAACCGCAATTACCTTATTTCAGGTTGCCTGGCTTTACCGATATCGAAAGGAACGATATTGTTGTGTTCAGTTGGCCCGCAGATACGGTACGGCAGTTCTTTATAAAAGAACAAGGTATTAAGAAACCCATCGATAAAAAATCAAACTATGTAAAGCGCTGTGTTGGTTTGCCAGGAGATTCGTTGGAAGTTCGGGATGGCCATGTTTTTATAAATGGGGAGCAATTGACATTGCCCGATAGGGCAAAACCAATGTATGATTATACCATCTATGCCAATAAGGGCGTAAAATCCACTTTATTGAAGGATATTGGAGTAAATGAATTTACCAGAACTTACATCGTATCGGGATTGACCGCTCAGCAGGCCGACATCGTAAATAAATATATTATCACCTACCGTAAAAGGGAAGATGGTAAGTTGGAATTAATAACCAAAGACGCTGGGTTTCCAGTAGATGTGGTCCGTAAATATGGCATCGCGATGACCGAGGAAACAGGCCGGCAACGCCAGGCGACCATGACCAATGATATGGTCAAAAAACTTAGGGCCGATGCCAGTATCGATTCAGTGGTACGCAATATTACACCCAAAGGGCAACGCGGGGTCAATCTTTTCCCTCAAAGCCCGGATTACGCGTGGAATTATAGCCAATTAGGGCCTATTTATATCCCTAAAAAAGGGCAGACTGTTCCGCTAAACCTTAAGGTTTTACCTATGTACAGGAAAATAATTCGCGACTACGAAGGGCATACCATCAAAATCTCCGGAAATCAAATCAGCATAGACGGGAAAGTTGCCGATTCCTACACCTTTCAACAAGATTACTATTGGATGATGGGTGATAACCGTGACCATTCCGAAGATAGTCGTGCTTGGGGCTACGTGCCTGAAAACCACATTGTGGGCACTCCGGTTTTTATTTGGATGAGCTTTGACAATTTCGTGAATGATAAAGGACAAGTGAACAAACCTTGGAAATGGGAACCCCGTTGGGACAGAATATTCACCACCGTTAATGGTGAGGGCAAACCGGTTTCGTACTTCAAATATTTCTTGATTGCCCTTGCATTATATTTTGTTGGGGACTATTTCTGGAAAAAGCGAAAAAAGAGCTGATTTTTGAATGGACTCAATAAAACAATTATTTCATTTTACCGCAAACAATTGAGGCCTTGAACATACTAATACATCCCTCCTATTTTCCCAATATCGCTACATTTTCGGCCTTGGTACAAAATGAGGTTTGTTGGGAAGTTCAGGACAATTATCAAAAACAAACATACCGCAACCGCTGTTACATCTGCAATGATTTGGGAAGGCATATCCTAAGTATTCCTATACGACATG
Organism: Aggregatimonas sp.; assembly: GCA_965238025.1. GTDB lineage: Bacteria > Bacteroidota > Bacteroidia > Flavobacteriales > Flavobacteriaceae > Pelagihabitans. Next base: position 3,910,867 of record OZ250162.1, read on the forward strand.
TAGGAGGTGAGCAAGGAAGACAAAAATATAAAGATGTGCTAATTGAAAACGACTATGCCTGGCAACGACAACATTGGCGCACCTTACAAACCGCATACCGCACTTCTCCCTTTTTTGAATTCTTTGAGGATGATTTGGCTCCGTTGTTTGAACGGGAGCAGAAATATTTATTGGATTTCAATTTAAAAACGATTGAATTTATATGTTCCTGTCTGCAAATTGATTCTCCCATCTTAAAAACCCAAATCTATGAGGTAGACCCGTCAGGAGTTTTTGATGCTCGGTTTCTCGTCAAACGAAAATACGATTTAGGCGTCGATAACACGAAATACATTCAGGTATTTGGTAACCGTCATGGTTTTGTTGAAAATGTGAGCACCTTAGACCTTCTTTTTAATGAGGGTACCAATGCCTTAAGTTATCTAAAATCCCAAAAGACCGATTTCATTAATGCTTAGATTTATACTCCACTATGGCATTCATTTTATCGTTCCCGTGGCAATCGGGTTTTTGTTTTTTAAGAAACATCGAAAAAAAGTCATTTTCATACTTTGGGCAGGCATCCTAATCGACATCGATCATTTGTTTGCAAATCCTATTTTTGATCCAAATCGCTGCAGTATTGATTTTCATCCCTTACATACTTATTGGGCAATACTGGCCTATTGCGCGCTATTGTTCTTTAAAAAGACAAGGATTATAGGTTTGGCTCTTTTATTACATATTGTCGCCGACGCGACAGATTGCTGGTTACTGTTCCTTCAATCTAAATGAGGCCATAACGGGAAAATGATCAGAGAAATGCACATCGTAATTCTTATGCGATCTTACCTCAAAAATCGGGTCGGCGAAAATGAAATCGATTCGGTAAGGCAAACCTAAAAAGTTATAGGTTGTTCCTAGGCCACGGCCCTTCTCAAGAAAGGTATCGTTCATATTCCCCTTAGCAATTCTATACGAATTAGAGAATTGGGTATTGTTGAAGTCACCACATACAATGGTGTTATAAGCAACGGAATCCCGATGTTGAATGAACCACTTCGCCTCCAAAGACTGCTTTTTAAAAATTCTACTTAGTTTTTTGTACAAGCGAGGTTTCGCTTCTTTCACCATAGCATCTTTTGTGGGATTTATTCGCAATGATTCTAAATGAAGATTGTAAACGCGCAAGGTATCATTCTGATATAGGATATCGGCATAGGCACCATTATTACTAGTGTTGGGCCAATCTAAGGTATTGGCCTCGAGAATCGGGTATTTTGAAAAAATCCCCATTAATACCCGTCCTTCATTACGGTGATAACGCAAATGTTGGTAGGGGTAGCGTTCTTTAAACTCATCCCGTTTAAGGTAATTTATTTCCTGAAAACAAATTATATCTGGGTCTTCTTTTAGAATAAAATCGAAGGTCTCGCCAAAAACATTGGGTTTTTTTATTTTTCCATAACGATTGAAATAACGCACGTTAAAGGTCATGACCTTTAAGTCTTCAGATGAGGGTTCCTCCTTTGTAAAATCAAATCCTATAAAAGAACCCGCGATAAAGTAACCAATAAGTAAAACTCCGAGAGAAGGCCAAAGTTGTTTTTTTCTTCTCAACAACCAGTACAGGAAAAATATCAGGTTCGCCAAGATTAAAAAAGGGACACCAAGGCTCAGGATAGAAATAAAAGGAAATTCGTCTGCCGGCACATACTGAACCGCACAGGCCAAAAGCAAAGCCAGTGCTAGAAGAACATTAATTACAAATAGTATCTTATCAAAAAAGGAAAGTCTCTTCACAGGGCTAATCTTCTTTACCGGCCTTAAATAAAAAATCCTTTTCTTTTTTCGATAGACTCTCGTAGCCCGACTTGCTGATTTTGTCTAAAATCGCATCTATTTGGCGTTGAGTGGCCTCTTTGCTATAATCAGCTTTGGTAATGGTAGTTTTTTGTTTTCTATAAACTGTTTTCATGGGAGCTTTTTTCTCTTTCTTTTTAAAGAGGTTGGTCATATTATCCAAAAACTTTGAAAAGCCAGATCCAATATCGGTACCATTGGCAAGTTGTCGTGCATAGATGTACCCTAAGAATGCTCCACCTAAATGGGCCAACTGTCCACCTGCATTTCCTAAGGGCATTTGTATAAGGTCCATTGCAATTACAAAAACACCTATGTACCATAGCTTTATATTAAAAAAAATAAGCCGTACTTCTTGGTTGGGTATATACGCACATATAAAGATCATTATGGCCCTTACCCCAGCTGAAGCCCCTATTAACACTGCGTTGACCTCAAAAAATGCCGGAAACACATTATAGCCGGCCATAAACAACAGTCCACCCGCAATAACCCCAAGAAAATATACATTGATAAACTTCTTACTATCAAAGAGGTTCAAGAAAATGCGGGCAAAGAAATAGAGAATGAACATATTCCAAAAAATATGGCCAAGACCTCCATGAAAAAAGGAGTAGGTAACCAAAGACCATGGTTTGCCCAAGAAATCCAACAAATTACTAGGAAGCCGAAACCATTGCTCCAATATGTTCGGGTCCCATTTAAACAGAAAGGGTAACAACCCATTGATGATAAACACCAATACAGTAACCGCTATTAGCTTGTCGGCAATGTTTAATCTACTAAATTGATATCGTAAGCCACCGTTGCCCATTAATTCCAACGTTTGTCGTTAAACTGATTTTTTTTCCAATACCACATCATGATAAAGCCAGCGATTGCTCCGCCAATATGCGCAAAGTGCGCAATGCCTTGGCCAAAAATTCCGTAACCAGTTACACCAGAAAACAAATCCAATAATAATAAAACAGGAACAAAATATTTGGCTTTGACGGGAACGGGCAAGAAAATCAACATTAGTTCAGAATTAGGGTAACTAAACGCATAGGCTACCAAAATTCCATAAATGGCCCCTGAGGCCCCAACCGCCGGGGTATTATAGGCGCCAATAAAATTATCGATTGTGCTTTTACTTGCCAGATTATACCAATCCGGCATATACTTTCCAGCCGAGATAATATCTACCACTTCCTTTTTCGAAATACCTGAATTTACTATGGCCGACATTCCCTCATTAAAGTAATAGTAATTGATACCCGTATGCAGTAATGCGGCCCCTAGGCCAGCAGAGATATAAAAGAACAAGAACTTATTTCTGCCCCACATACGTTCCAAAGGTGTACCAAAGGCCCATAGGGCGTACATATTAAAGACAATGTGCATCAAGCCGCCATGCATGAACATATGTGTCAACACCTGCCAAAAACCAAAATTTTCATTTTGTGGAAACCATAACGAAAACCACTGATACATTTGATCTCCGTATACCTGAGTGGCAATAAAAAAGAGCACGTTTATAATCAGTAAATGTTTTATGGCCTCAGTAATTCTTCCCATCTAAATAAACTTTTTATCAATATCATTTTCGGTGATGGTAATATACACCGGTTTGTTAAACGGGCTCACCATGGGTTCCTTACAGGCAAACAGATCATTTACCAAGGCCAACTGGGATTCATTTTCCATTACTTCCCCGGTCTTTACCGATAGGCTCTTCGCCAAGGTCTTTGATAAGATATCCGTTTGGGAAAAACTTTCACCGGCAACTTCTTGTTGACAATCGGAGATGAGTTGATCAAGTACCATACTCACTTCACTTTCAGGTACTAATATTGGGACTCCGGTAATTTGTACCCCATCTTCGTCCAAGGTAGAAAAATCAAAACCTACTCCTTTCAAGGAATCCTTGATTTCCTTGAGAATAGCTACATCGGCCTTTGAAAATGACAGGGATAAGGGAAACAATAATTGTTGACTTACCGCCTGCTTAATCGTGCTATTACGCAAAAACTTCTCATAAAGCACCCGTTGGTGCGCCCTGCTCTGATCAATAACCACAATGCCCGATTTTATACTGGTAACAATATATTTTCGTCTTAGCTGAAAGGTCGTTGCCAAGGCCTGGGTTTGGTCTTCCTGTTCTTCAAAAAAAGAACCTGTAATGGTATCCGATTCAAATCTGACACTGCTGAAATCTGTCTCATTCCCCATTTTTGATTCCAACCCCACATAGAGGCCCTCCCATGATTTTTCTACCCCACGGGTCTTTGAACGTCCTTGGTAGGGCTTTGTCAGCACCTCAGAACTACCGGATTCGGAAAATGGATTAAAATCCGCATCAACTGTAACCTGCGGTATTTTGGCATTTTTGTCTTTATAGGCATAGGGGGTATCCAAATTGGGGTCTGTATCAAAATCCAAGGCAGGTACCACGTTAAATTGCCCCAAGCTATGCTTTATCGTTGATCTTAAAATCGCATACAAGGTATGTTCATCATCAAACTTTACTTCTGTCTTGGTGGGGTGAATATTAATATCTATTGAGGCCGGATCTACCTGCAAGTATAAAAAGTAACCGGGGTAGTATGCGGGCTTGATCAAACCTTCAAATGCAGCAAGTACGGCATGATGCAGATACGGGCTCTTGATAAACCTATTGTTTACAAAAAAGAACTGCTCACCCCTACTCTTCTTCGCGAATTCTGGTTTATTGATAAAGCCGCTTATTTTTACCACTTGGGTTTCTTCTGTTACGGGAACTAGTTTTTGATTGGTCTTGCTTCCAAAAACATGTACGATACGTTGCCTCAAATTTCCTTTGGGTAGGGCGAAAAGTTCACCTCCGTTTACATAATAGTGGAATGAAATCTGCGGGTGTGCCAAGGCCACACGATGAAATTCATCTGTGATATGGCGAAGTTCAACTGTATCTGATTTTAAGAAATTACGTCTCGCGGGAATATTAAAGAACAAGTGTTTTACTGACATGGAGGTACCCTTGGGTACTGCCGCTACTTCCTGAAATACCACTTTGCTACCTTCTATTTTTAGATGCGTTCCCAACTCAGCGTGCTCCGGTTTGGTCTGCATTTCTACATGGGCGATTGCGGCTATTGAAGCTAGGGCTTCACCTCGAAAGCCCTTGGTGGCCAAATTAAATAGGTCTTCTGCCTTTTGTATTTTAGAGGTCGCGTGGCGTTCAAAACTAAGTCGGGCATCTGTTTCGCTCATACCCTTGCCATCATCAATGACCTGAATAAGCGTCTTTCCCCCATCCTTAACGATAAGTTTTATGCTTGTTGCGCCAGCATCAATTGCATTTTCGAGCAATTCCTTTACAACGGAGGAAGGTCTTTGTACCACTTCTCCAGCTGCAATTTGATTGGCAACATGGTCTGGCAAGAGTTTAATGATATCCGCCATTATTTCGGAAGGAATATAGAGAGGTCAAAATCGATTATAAACAAGAAAGCAAAAACCAAGATAGCGAGAATAATCAAAAAACGAATCTTAAGGTTCCTGTCCCCTTCCCGCCTAGTATCGGCCATAGCGTTACCCAATTTGCTTTTTAAGCCTCGAGGGGTATCAACGGTACTACGAAACTTATCAAAGCGATGCTCAAGCTTGAACGGACTACCCTCCTTCTCGTTTTTGTAGTAACGCGGTGAATAATCAAAGGTTCGATTTCGCTTTAGTTTCGTGATTTTATCCAACATCCCCATAGCTGTAAAGTTACTTAAATTCAAAAAATATGCCCCAAACCTTATGCCAAAATTTGTTAACAGGAAGCGATTGAAAGTTCAAGTGTGAAACACAAGTTCAAATTCAAAGAAAAACCTCAAACTATATTATGAAATTTGGTACTTGGTATTTTGCTACTAAATTCCCAAGGTAGCCATCTTAATAGCGGCAATAGCAGCTTCAGTACCTTTATTACCGTGTTTTCCCCCGCTGCGATCTACGGCCTGCTGTAGTGTATTATCGGTAAGCACACAAAAAATAACTGGCACATCTAGTTGCACATTCAGGTCTTTTATGCCTTGGGCGGTTGCGCTACAAACAAAATCGAAGTGCTTGGTTTCCCCCTGTATTACACTCCCGATGGCAATTACGGCATCTACATTTTGTGTTAAGGCCATTTTTTTACTTCCGTAGGTGAGCTCAAAACTTCCAGGCACATCCCACCTAAGAATATTCTCCGGTTTTGCACCACAATCCAACAACGTGCCTTTGGCGCCTTGAAAAAGTCCTTCAGTAATTTTGGTATTCCATTCAGCAACAACGATCCCAAAACGGAGTTGTCCCGCATTTGAGATCGTTGTCTTATCGTAAACCGATAAATTTTTATTTGCTGTGGCCATTATTTTCCACTTTTCGCCATACCAATAAACGCATCAATGGTACGGGCTTCGTCTGATTTTGAAAATTCGTCCTTTATCCTTTGAAAGTATTGTAGTGCCTTATCGTTTTGTTTCAATTCCAAGGCCGTCACTCCGGCCTTGTACAAAAATTTAGGGGTCGTAAAATCATTCACATTATGGGCAGCAGCACCTTCATAATATCCGAGTGCTTCATCTGGTTGGCTCAATTGCACAAAGGCATCTCCCAGACCCCCCTTCGCCATAGCTCCCAAAACGGCATCATCGGAAGAAAAATCACTCAAGTATGTAATAGCCTCTTGGTATTTTTGCATATTCAAATAGGCCATTCCGGCAGAATAATTCGCCAAATTAGCTGCTTTTGTCCCTGGGTATTCCTCAATAATGTTGAGAAAACCATATTTACCATCCGCACCGTTCAATGCCAGGTTGTATAAGGAGTCTTTTGCTGTAGTAGCAGCAATCGCCTGATCAAAATACTGTTGGGGATAGTACAATTCGTTAGCGGCATCGGCATCCTTGGGTTTTTGAACAAATTGATTGTATCCCAAATACGCCAAAAGAGCAACGGCAATAACCCCAATTACACCAAGAATATAATTTTGGTTACGCGAAACCCATTCTTCGGTCTTCGAAGCACTTTCGTCTAATGTACTAAACACCTCTGCAGTTGCGCTTTCCTGCTCGTCTAGTAGCTGCTCCTCTACCTTATTTTTGGGTTTGTATCCACGCTTTTTATATGTAGCCATTTCCTTAATTTATTGGTCGCGCAAAAATAAAGTTTTTATCCAAAACGGAAAGGGTATTTATTCGTTATTTTTGGATATTTTATGGGAATCGACTCCCTTAAAAACTAAAACCGTACCCATCCGAATGTTTCTGAACAGCTTATCGCTCTTGAATTATAAGAACTTTGAATCACAGAATTTTGAGTTTGACCGTAAAATAAATTGTTTTGTAGGGGCGAATGGCGTTGGGAAAACAAATATTCTTGATGCCGTATACCACCTTGCCTTTGGTAAAAGTTATTTTAACCCTGTCGCAACCCAAAACATACGCCATGGGGAAGATTTTTTTGTTATCAACGGGGAGTTCGATAAGGATGAACGCATCGAAAAAATAGTTTGCAGCCTAAAAAAAGGGGCTAAAAAAATCATAAAACACAACGGAAAAATATACGATCGTCTCTCTGATCATATCGGGTTTTTACCCTTGGTAATCATTTCGCCCGCAGATCGCGACCTTATTGTTGAAGGTAGTGATACCCGTCGCAAATTTATAGATGGGGTTATTTCACAACAGGACAAACAGTACTTGCAAGACCTCATCAAATACAATAAGGTGCTCTCACAGCGTAATTCGCTCTTAAAATATTTTAACCTCAACCAGACATTTGAACCTACAACTTTATCGGTATACAACGAACAATTAACCGATTATGGAGTTCCTATTTTTAAAAAAAGAGTGGCTTTCCTTGAAGCCTTTATTCCAATTTTGCGGGAGCAATACAAAAGCATATCCGGAGGAAAAGAACGGGTTGATCTCGCCTATGAAAGTAAGCTTTTGGGAGAAGATCTACTTTCATTGTTAGAAAAAAACACAGACCGTGATCGTGCCCTACAGTATACCAGTGTCGGTATTCATAAAGATGACCTTGGGTTTAAGTTAGGGGACCATTCCATCAAAAAGTTCGGAAGCCAGGGACAACAAAAATCGTTTTTGATTGCCCTGAAACTTGCTCAATTCCAGTTTATTAAGACCCAGGCCAAAACAACCCCGATACTATTATTAGATGATATTTTTGATAAACTTGATGAAAGTCGTGTTGCACATATCGTAAGCTTGGTGAACGATGAAAATTTTGGTCAGATATTTATAAGCGATACTCATGCTGAACGTACTGAAAATGTGGTCAAAAACATACATCAATCCTATAAAATATTTAAATTGTAGCATGAGCAAAATAGTATATCTCCTCATTTTTTGTTTTCTGGTTGGATGTACGGACCGCATATCCGAGGAAAATCTAGCAAAGCTCAATGGCTATTGGGAAATTGAAAAAGTAGTTTTCCCGGATGGTGCCTCAAAGGACTATTCCGTAAACACCGTGGTCGATTATTTTCAGATAGAAGGCCTTAGGGGGTTCCGTAAAAAAGTGCAACCAAAATTTGATGGCACCTACGATACCTCAAATGACGCTGAGCCCTTAAAAATAATTGAGTTTGACGGTAGTTTTCAGCTGCATTATAGCAACGAAATGAGCAAATGGTCAGAAACTTTGAAAAGCCTTGAGAACAATACCATTGTGTTGGTCAACGAGGAAGGCGTCGCTTATCATTACAAAAGATTCGAACCTATTAACGCCACGGGGAAATGAGCAAAAAAAAACAAAATAACCTGAATATGGGCGAGGCTTTGGAGGCGTTTATTCAAAAGAACAAACTGCAAAAGGGCATTGATAAGGTAAGGGTACGAGAGGCTTGGGCTACTTTAATGGGCAATGGGGTAAATAATTATACCACCGCCGTCGAACTCCAGCAAACTACTTTGTTTGTATCGTTGTCTTCTTCTGTGCTAAGGGAAGAATTAAGCCATGGCAAATCGAAAATCATAGCTATGTTGAACGAGGAGCTTGGCAAAGACCTGGTGAAGAAAATAGTATTGCGTTAATGGTTAAAAGTAAATATTGATTCACTTAACAGTTCCAAAAGTCAACTTCTTCAGCTTGCAACTTCAACAAAATTAGAGCGTTTTAACCCTTGCCTAAATAATAAAACCCGACAGTTATAAATAACCATCGGGTATATATTTTATCTTTATCAGCTTTCTAGTACACCTCCCGGCCAGCAAAATGAAAAGCACCTTCAATAGCAGCATTTTCATCACTGTCAGAACCATGTACGGCATTCTCTCCGATATCCTTGGCAAATAGCTTTCGAATGGTACCTTCCGCGGCCTCAGCAGGATTGGTCGCTCCAATCAAAGCACGAAAATCCTCAACAGCATTGTCCTTTTCCAAGATAGCAGAAACAATGGGACCACGCGTCATAAAACTAACCAATTCACCATAGAACGGGCGTTCTTTATGAACCGCATAAAACTCCTCGGCATCCCTTTTGCTTAGCTGTGTGTATTTCATTGCAACGATCTTAAACCCAGCACTGGTAATCTTATCTAAAATAGCACCTATATGTCCGTTTTCTACGGCATCGGGCTTGATCATTGTAAAAGTTCTATTTGTCATTTTATAAAATTTTGCGCAAAAATACGGTTTATTTGACAACTGGCAATTATGAGTTTATCATAACCGAGGAGGAACGACCCTAAGAGTAAAGCCTTCGAGGCATCAGAATCAAGACCGCTACGCTAAAAGAACCAAGAAACCTGCCTGCAATTTGGCAAGACTTTTCTTGTCTTGAATCTTGTGTCTTGGTTCCTTTTGTATAGTATTACCAATGCGTTACCTTGAACGAAACTTCCCGGAATCTTATTGATTCAATGTCAATACTGCTGTTCCAATTCACCCAGCACCCTGCCCTTATCCCCTAACATTTTAAAGGTTACTTTTTTCTCCTGAAAATTGAATTCCAAGGTCCCGAAACTTTCGGTAAAAACAACCTCTCCTACCCGAAACGGATTTGGTTCCCCAGTGTATCCTTGATAGGCGTGAGTGAGGCCGCTACTGGTAAAATCAATCAAGGGATAGGCAAGTCCGTTTACCTCGGTTCTTGAAAATTCCGAAATATGACGGTCACCAGTTAATATGATTACCCCTTTCGCTTTGGAATCGACAATCGTCTTTTTTAAACGATCAACCTCATGTGGAAAATTACCCCAACATTCAAAACCATGCTCATTTGACAAGATTTGAATGCTACTTACAATTAGGTTAAAGTTCGCTTGAGAATTGCTTAATTCCGCTTCCAGCCATTTCCATTGGGTTTCACCGAGTACCGTTCCATCACCATAAGTATTAGGCTTTAACCTCTTATTGGTCTCGGTGTCCGGTGTTATTGCTGTTCTAAAATAACGGGTGTCCAATACAAAAACCCTAACCTTCCCCTTACCTACAGGGTACTCATGAGAAACATATACTCCTTCTTGCTTGCGCCTTGGGCTATCTTCAGGAACCTCCATAAAATCTAAAAATTCTTGCTGGCTCTCCTTTTTAGCTGTAAACTCAACGCCTCCATCATTGAGTCCATAATCATGATCATCCCACGTACCTACCACGGCCATTTTTGTTGTTAAACTGTCGTAACCAATAACCTGTTTCTGGTCCTGATACATCTTACGGAGTTTTTCCATATTATCGGTATCGGCATATACATTATCTCCTCCCCAAATCCATACTGCGGGGTTTATTTCCAAAACATCGTCCCAAAGTAAATTTTTTAGATTGGTGCGATTACAAGAGCCAAAAGCAATGGTAAAATCCGACCGATCTGTTCCCTTAAGATCCGGTTCTTGGTTTTCAATTGATGTACTTACAGATTTACATCCTACAAATAGCAATAACATCCCAAAGACTACGGTATATTTTTTCATCTTTCCCATTTTCACAATGTTACAAAATAGTTCTAACTTATTTAAACCCGAATTATACATTAGAACTTCGTAATGAGGGTAGAAACTGCAATAAAATCTAATGTTTTATAAGGGTTAGCATAGCATCGCTACGGTAATACTTAAAAGCATTGCGCAGTGGTAGGTTTTGCAGCAGTTTCAAGCTGTAATAGGTTTTCTAATGTATAATGCGGGTTTAAATTGTATCTTTGCCGCCATGAATTCTGAGGACATATTGGCTATTAAAAAGTTGCTCACCGAACCGCAGCAGATTGTAATTATTCCACATAAAAATCCCGATGGCGATGCTATTGGTTCTACGCTTGGTCTTTGGCATTACTTTACTGATTTGGGTCTTTCGGCAACTGTTATCGTGCCGAACGATTATCCAAAATTTTTAAAATGGATGCCTGGCAATGAACACATCATTAATTTTGAACGCCATAATTCTCAGGCCAAAGAAAAATTGGCAAAGGCCACATTGATTTTCACTTTAGACTTCAACCATCTGGGAAGAACGGGTCAGATGGAACCGATTTTGGAAAGTTCAAATGCCAAATTCGTAATGATCGACCATCACCAGGCTCCTGCGGATTATGCGATGATTACCTACTCCGATGTGGGTAAGAGCTCTACCTGTGAAATGGTTTATGAATTCATTACCTATTTGGGTGACGCCAATAAGGTAACGCCCGATATTGCGAACTGTCTTTATACAGGTATTATGACCGATACGGGGTCGTTCAAATTTTCGTCAACAACTAGCCGAACGCATAACATTGCGGCAGACCTCATAGAAAAAGGGGCTCAAAGCACTCAAATTCATCGTCAAGTATATGACACCAATTCCTCCAGTAGATTACACCTTCTGGGCTGTGCACTTAAAAACATGGTCATTCTTGAAGAATACAATACGGCATACATTACCCTAAGTCAGGAAGAACTGGATTCCTACGATTATAAAAAGGGCGATACCGAAGGTTTTGTAAATTATGGATTAACGCTAGAGGGCATTATCTTTGCGGTAATTTTTATTGAAAATAAAGAGGAAGGAATCATTAAAATATCTTTTCGATCTGTTGAAGATTTTTCTGTAAATGAATTTGCCCGAAACCACTTTGAAGGCGGAGGGCATACCCATGCCGCCGGCGGTAAAAGTGATAGTTCAATAGACGAAACAGTGACCCGTTTTAAAGAGTATTTAAAAGGTTATAAGACGGAGTTAAGAGTTAAGAGTTAAGAAAGCTACAAACAATGTAAAGTTTATGGTACTGCGTTCAAAAAATGTTCTTGTTTTGGTTGTCATTATCATGTTGGCGGGCTGCGGTCAACCCGAACCGCGAAGACCCATTCAACAAAAGACAGGGAAATATTTTGGAGCCAATGTTGAGCGAAATAAAGAGCTGCTCGCGCAGGAAACGCTGCTTATGAAAGAAATTATTGCTGAAGACACTTTACATACCTATAAAAATACGGCTAGCGGATCTTGGTTTTATTATATTAAAAAGAATGATACCGCAACCTATTTGCCACAACCTAATGATTTGGTTACACTTTCCTATAACATTATGAATTTTAATAATGATACTATATATTCAGGAGAAGAAATCGGAATTAAAAAGTATAAGGTTGATATGGAAGAACTTTTTCCCGGGCTCCGATATGCGGTAAAATTATTGAAAGAGTATGAAACGGCAACCTTTTTATTTCCCTCTTCCCTAGGTTATGGCTATCCCGGTGATGGAAATAAAATTGGCGTAAACCTCCCACTAAAATCCACCTTGACCATCTTAAAAATAGAAAAGGAAGTACCTATAGTAAACGAACAATAAAATCTAAAAACAAACAGAATCCCGTCTTTGGCATTCTCTGATACATTCAGGAAATCAGAAACGGGAATAAAAGTAAAAAACATGAAAAAAGCCTATTTATTAGTATTGACCATAGCACTATCCCTGTCCGCCTGTAAATCAAGTAAGTATGCCGATTTGGGTGATGGCCTTTTTGCGGACATCCAAACTAGCATGGGCGATGTTGTTGTAAAATTGGAATATGAGAAAACCCCGCTTACGGTAGCAAACTTTGTTTCTTTGGCAGATGGCACAAATACTTTTGTAAGTGAGGAGTACAAAGGAAAAAAATACTATGATGGTCTTACCTTTCATAGGATTATCAAGGATTTTATGATTCAGGGGGGAGATCCAACCGGGACAGGTAGCGGAAATCCGGGATACAAATTTAAGGATGAGATTCACGATTCGCTTTCGCACCATAAGGCAGGCATCCTATCTATGGCCAATGCGGGTCCTGGAACAAACGGAAGCCAGTTTTTCATCACGCATAAAGAAACGCCCTTTCTAAATGGGAAACATACTGTTTTTGGTGAGGTTGTTGAAGGTATGGACGTCATTGATTCCCTTGCCAATGTTAAGGTAACCCCTGGGAATAATAAACCGGAAGCCCCAGTTAACATGAATACCATCGAAATCATTAGGAATGGCAAGGCCGCCAAGAAATTTGACGCAGTACAGGTCATGACCGATTATTTTGCCGAAGAGGAAAAAAAGGTCGCTGCATTGGCCAAAATGAAGGCCGACTTAGCTACCGAATTTGTTACCCAAAAACAAACCGCGAAAGAATTACCTTCTGGCCTAAAAATCATAACACTAAAAGAAGGAACAGGCGAGAAACCCAAAATTGGGGAAAAAGTATTGGTTTCCTACGCGGGTTATTTGAGCAACGGATCGCTCTTTGATAGCAATTATGAGGAAGTTGCACGCAAGTTCAGTGCGTACACCGAACGTCGCAAACTAGCTAAGGGTTATGAACCCGTACCGATGACATATAGCCCGGAAGCACGTTTAATACAGGGCTTTAAAGATGGACTATTGACCATGAAGGTTGGGGACAAGCTTCGTGTATTCATCCCTTCTCATTTAGGATATGGCGAACAAGGTGGAGGTCGTGGTGTGATTCCGCCAAACGCAGATTTGGTTTTCGATTTAGAGATTACTGGAACCGTAGAATAACAATTGTTTCTAGAAATAAAAAAGGGGGCTAAATGAATTTAGCCCCCTTTTTTATGGTGAAATCTTACCGCACCTTTCTTTTCTGGATATTATTTCCAATACGTTTTTAAGCATTCCCGACCTTTGGGATATCCTTTAAAATTTCAAGTAGATATTTCCAAAACTTCTGAACAGAAGAAATTCTAACACGTTCGTCTGGCGAGTGTGCGCCTTTGATCGTTGGTCCGAAACTAATCATATCCATCTCAGGATAATTCTGCCCTAAAATTCCGCATTCCAATCCGGCATGACAGGCGACCACTTTTGGTTTGGAACCAAAAATGGTTTCATATTTCCTTTCCAACACTTTTAGGATCGCCGAGTTTGGATTTGGGTTCCATCCGGGATAATCGCCATCAAAAGCAACCTCAAAACCGGCCATCTCAAAACTACATCGCAATGCATTGGCCAAATCCATCTTCGCCGAGTTTACCGAAGATCGCGTCAAACATCCTATTTTAATGCCGCCATTTTCGACTTTTACACTGGCTAGGTTGTTAGAAGTTTCTACCAAATCGGGAATACTGGCGCTCATGGCATATACTCCATTATGTGCGGCATAGATGGCCTTAAGCATTTTTTGCTGCGAGCCTAGTCCCATAACTGTTTTTGGTAGTTTGGCCGGCGCAAGGCTAATCTCTAAATCCGGTTCTGTCACGGCAAGTTCATTTTGGATGGTCCTAGCCAAGCTATCGAAATCATTTTTAAAAGCATTGGCCTGGGCATTGTAAACCACTAGGCTTGCCGTACTTTCCCGAGGAATCGCGTTGCGCAAGCTTCCTCCATTAATAGAAGCGATTCTAATATGAAAATCGATAGTACCCTGGTACAATAAGCGGTTCATTATTTTATTGGCATTGCCCAAACCCTCATGAATTTGCATTCCACTATGACCTCCATTCAATCCTTTAACGGTTATTGTATACCCCTCAACAGCCCTAGGAAGTGTTTTCTCATTATAAATTCGTGTCGCGGTAACATCTATACCACCTGCACACCCGATATCAATTTCGTCATCTTCCTCAGTATCCAAATTCAATAAAATCTCTCCCTGCAAAACACCTCCTTTGAGCCCCATCGCTCCCGTCATACCCGTTTCTTCATCAATAGTAAACAAAGCTTCCAAGGGAGGATGGGAAATATCAGTACTTTCCAATAAGGCCATAATAGCGGCAACACCCATGCCGTTGTCGGCCCCTAAAGTAGTACCTTGAGCCTTGACCCAATCCCCTTCAATAAACATCTGAATTCCCTGCTTGTCAAAATCAAAAACAGTATCATTATTCTTCTGGTGCACCATATCTAAATGCGATTGTAAAGTCACCATTTTTTTGCTTTCCATTCCGGGAGTAGCCTGTTTGCGAATAATCACATTACCGACCTCATCTTTGAAGGTTTCCAAATTAAGCGACTTGCCAAAATCGATCATAAATTCAATCACCCGTTCTTCCTTTTTGGAAGGGCGTGGTACGGCATTTAAATCGGCAAATTTGTTCCAGATGTTTTGTGGCTCCAAGGCCCTTACTTCGATGCTCATAGTTACGTCAAATTTTTCTCAAAAATACAGCGTAAAAATCAGTATCGTAAATAATTGGTTAATTTTGAATATATGTTGGTATGCGCTTACATAATCTAAAATAACTACTTGAACAATAAACTCCGAAATGGCATTGCCTTAAGCCTGATTCCTCAAATAATTTTGGTCAAATGGCTTGCAGGGCACCCAGAATGGGTAGAACATTATTTTAGCAACGGCCTCTACCCTATTATCAGTAAATTTTTTAGATTTTTGTTCGGTTGGATTCCTTTTTCGGTAGGCGAAATCATCTATACGATTTTAGTGATTTTAGCCATTCGCTATATCATTAAATATCGAAAAAGGATTAAGACCAAGCCCTTGGCCTTCCTCAGGGATGCCGCTATGGTCCTTTCGGTTTTCTACTTCACTTTTCATATCGTTTGGGGTCTTAATTATTATCGGGAGCCTATTTCAAAGAAATTAGGAATTGTCGACAAAGCAGAATACGCGGTAGTTCTGGACCTCACCAAAAAGTTGCTCTCAAAAACGAATACCCTTCAGCTCGAAATTACTGGTGATAGCACTCAAATGGTGCAAATACCGTATAGCAAAAATGAAGTTTTCAATAAAACAGTTCTAGGTTACGAGGGCCTAACAAGCCAACTCCCGTTTTTGGATTACGAGCAACCAAGTATTAAAAAATCGATGTTCAGTACCGTATCCAGTTATATGGGAATTGGTGGTTATTTGAATCCGTTTACGAATGAGGCACAGGTAAATAAACTCACTCCCATTTTTCGTTTCCCGGTAATTAGCGGGCACGAAGTTGGACATCAGGTTGGATATTCCGCAGAAAATGAAACCAATTTTATAGGCTATCTGGTCACCCTTAAAAACCCAGATCCGTATTTTCAATATTCCGCATCGGCATACGGACTAAACCATTGCCTGAATGCTATTTACCGCACCGATGAGTTGGAATTTGAAAACCTGTATGCTCAGTTGAACGAAGGGGTAAAAAAGAATTATCAAGAATTACGGGATTTTAACGAAACCTATGAAAATCCGATAGAACCCATTTTTGAATCGGTTTATAATAGCTTCCTGAAAGCGAACAATCAACCTGATGGTGTAAAAAGCTATAGCAAGGTCGTTCATTTAATGGTAGGATACCACGCTAAAAACCCGCTTTGATGCACCGGTGTTCGAACAAAGTTTAAAAACGAAATGCGTAGGATGAATACCTGAAACCAGATTTTTACCTTAAGTGTTAAAAATTCTTAATAAATCAATATTTCCCTCCACTTCCCTTACATTTAGTGGTCTAATCAACTAATCGTGACCTATATGAAAATGCGACTCCTCGCACTAGCCCTTTTTTGGTTCAGTGCCTCCATCTTTGCGCAAGATTATTTTCCAGAAAATGATGGTGTTAAATCAGAAGACAATAATTACACTGCCTTTACAAATGCGAAGATTTATGTTACTCCCACGCAAATTATCGAAAATGGGACCTTGCTTATACAGAAGGGTAAAATAATACAGGCCGGTAAAACAGTAACTCTCCCTAAGAATACGATTACCGTAGATCTAAAGGGTAAATGGGTGTACCCCTCTTTTATAGATATGTATTCGGGCTTTGGTGTTGAAAAGCCCAAAGCAGCAAAACGCAATGGTCGATCCGCACAATATGACACGAAGCGGGAGGGGTTTTATTGGAACGACCATATTATGCCGGAGAACGATGCTATTTCTAAGTTCAAATATGACGACAAGAAAGCAGGGGAATTGCGGAAAGCTGGTTTTGGGGTCGTTAATTCACATATTCAAGATGGGATTGCCCGGGGCACTGGCGTTCTGATTGCCTTAAATGGGCAGGGAAATGATGCCGATCGTATTTTGGACGATCGTTCAGGCCATCACTTTTCCTTAAGTAAAAGCGTCGCGAGCAACCAATCCTACCCTACCTCTTTAATGGGCGGTATGTCTCTTTTGCGCCAAATGTACCACGATGCGGACTGGTACGCTAAAGGGAGGGTGGATACCAAAGACCGCTCTTTGGAGGCCCTGAATAAAAATAAAGAATTGGTACAGATTTTTGACGCCGCGGACAAAGGACATGTCATCCGTGCAGATGGAATCGGCGATAAATTTGGTGTACAATATGTTATCGTTGGTGGAGGTGACGAATTTGAGCGGCTCGCCGATGTAAAGGCGACAAATGCCAAACTGATCCTGCCTTTGAACTTTCCGGATGCCTATGATGTGTCAAATCCGTATCATGCCAATTATGTTTCCTTGGCCGATATGCGCTATTGGAACCAAGCCCCCGCCAACCCTAAAATTTTGGCCGAGAACGATATTGCTTTCGCGCTTACAGCGCATAAATTAAAATCGGTGGGTGATTTTAAGAAAAAGCTAATGAAAGCCATCGCCCACGGACTTTCAAAAACGGAGGCACTAAAGGCCCTGACCGAGGTGCCTGCACAGCTACTGGGGAAATCGGCCAAAATAGGATCGCTGCAAAACGGGCGATATGCAAATTTCTTGATTACTTCAGGGGACATTTTTGAAAAGAATACCACCCTTTATGAAAATTGGGTACAGGGTCATAAAAATGTGATTACCGATATGTCGCTCAAAGACATTCGCGGTATTTATGATTTGTCTGCCGGTGGTCAAACCTTTAAGCTTGCTATTACTGGGGAGGCAATCAAACCTAAAGCGGAAATAAAACAAGACACCTCCAAACTGAAATCGAAGTTCAGCTACAGTAAAGATTGGATACAACTCTCTTTTGCCGACAAGAACAAAAAGAACTACCGGATGACAGGTTTGATAACAGCAGATTCTGACGACCTCATAGGAAAGGTGGTTTTACCGAACGGAAATGAAGCTCAGTTCAACGCAAAGAAAACGGCTCCCTTTGGCGAAAAGGATAAAGAAAGTAAGCCGGAGGCTAAAAAGGCCGAACTGGTTGCCATTACCTATCCGAATATAGCCTACGGATACACATCTATTCCCATTGCAGAAAATATCTTGTTTAAAAATGCAACCGTATGGACCAGTGAAGATGCTGGTATTTTAGAAAATACCGATGTTTTGGTAAAGAATGGAAAAATCGTGAAGGTAGGCACGAATTTAAGTGCCGGCGGTGCCAGGGTCATAGATGCTACTGGTAAGCATTTAACTGCGGGGATAATTGACGAACATAGCCATATTGCCGGTCTTTCCATTAATGAAGCAGGACATAATTCCTCTGCCGAGGTACGGATGGAGGATGTTGTTGACCCTGAAGACAAGGGTATTTATCACGCACTTGCCGGGGGCGTAACCTCTTTACAGCTACTGCATGGTTCGGCCAATCCCATTGGTGGTCAGTCGGCCATTATGAAATTAAAATGGGGAGAAAGTGCCGAAAATATGATCTATGACAATTCCCCTAAATTTATCAAATTCGCCTTGGGCGAAAACGTAAAACAAAGTAATTGGCAAAGCTTTAGTCGTTTCCCCCAGACGCGAATGGGTGTCGAACAGGTATTTATGAATTACTTCCAGCGGGCCAAAGAATACGAAGTAAAAAAGAAAAGTGGACAGCCTTATCGCTATGATGAGGAAATGGAAACCTTGGTCGAAATCTTAAATGGGGAACGTTTTATCAGTTGTCACTCTTATGTTCAGAGTGAGATCAATATGATGATGAAGGTTGCCGAGAAATTTGGTTTTCGTGTAAATACCTTTACCCATATTCTTGAGGGGTACAAGGTGGCCGACAAGATGGCAGAACATGGTGTTGGTGCGGGAACCTTTAGTGACTGGTGGGCGTACAAATATGAAGTAAACGATGCCATCCCCTACAACGCTGCCATTATGCAAAAACAAGGGGTAACGGTAGCAATCAATAGCGATGATGCCGAAATGATACGCAGGCTTAACCAAGAGGCGGCCAAGACCGTTAAATATGGTGGAATGACCGAATTAGAGGCATGGAAAACGATTACCATAAACCCAGCAAAGCTCTTGCATTTAGATGATAGGACGGGAAGCATTAAAGAAGGTAAGGATGCTGATCTAATACTTTGGAGCGGTCATCCGATGTCAGTTTATTCCAAGGCGGAGAAAACCATTATTGATGGTGCGGTCTTCTTTGATCTGGAAAAGGATCAGCTAATGAGGGAATCCGTGAAAAACGAGCGGAACAAGCTCATTGATATGATGCTGGATGAAAAGGCCAAAGGCGGAAAGATGCAGGGACCGAAAATGGGCAAAAAAGAGATTCATACCTGTGAGAGTGAGTAGTCAGTTGGAAGTTGGAAGTTGGAAGTTGGAAGTTGGAAGTTGGAAGTTGGAAGTTGGAAGTTGGAAGTTGGAAGTTGGAAGTACTAAGAAATTAAAAATATAATTATGAGCAAATCAAAAAATATACTAATCGTCTTTCTCCTTGCGTTCGGAGCAACAAACTGGGCACAGCAAACTCCTGCACCAGAGCAAACCGGGCCAATTAGTATTACGGGAGTTACGGCACATATTGGCGACGGAACAGTAGTTGAGAATGCCACCCTAGTTTTTGAAGGTGGAAAGATTACTGCCATAGGAGCCGATGCAGCAGTCCAAGGAGCGGTTATCGATGCCAGTGGTAAGCATGTATATCCGGGTTTTATTGCTCCTGCAAAGTCGCTAGGCTTGATAGAGGTCAATGCTGTAAGGGCCAGTAATGACCAGGATGAAATTGGGGAAATCATTCCGCATGTGCGCAGTATTATTGCCTACAATGCCGAATCAAAGGTGGTGGAAAGTATGCGACCCAACGGCGTTTTGCTGGGACAGATAACCCCACAAGGAGGTCGTATTTCGGGAACTTCTTCCATTGTTCAGTTTGATGCTTGGAACTGGGAAGATGCCGCTATAAAAATAGATGACGGTGTGCATCTAAGATGGCCTAATTCCTTCAAACAAGGACGCTGGTGGATGGGCGAAGAACCTGGTTTTAAACCAAATAAAAACTATGCAAAAGATGTAGACGCAGTGCGCACCTTTATGAGTGGCGCTAAGGCCTATGGAAAAGGGGCGGCGAAAGAAATGAACCCTGCACATGCAGCAATGAAGGGTGTTTTTGATGGAAGTCAAAAACTATATGTTTATGCGAATGGAGAACGTGAAATTATAGATGCCATAACCACCGCTAAAAATGGGGGCGCCAAAGCTATAGTTCTCGTTGGCGGGTATCAGGCCTATAAGATTACCGACTTCTTAAAAAAGAACAATGTGCCTGTACTGGTAGAATTTACACACCAACGACCTCCCTTTGATTATGAGGATTATGATCTACCATATAAATTGCCAAAACTTTTGGTCGATGCCGGCCTTCTGGTCGGGATTCAAAATGCCAGTTCTTCTAATTTTCAAACCAGAAACTTGCCCTTCTATGCCGGTCAAGTTGTCGGACAAGGAATGGATAAAGAACGGGCCTTATCATTGCTAACCGGAAATACAGCAAAAATATTAGGAATAGATACAGATTATGGCACGCTCGCCGTTGGTAAAAGCGCAACGTTATTTATTTCCGAAGGCGATGCCTTGGATATGATGGGCAATCAGCTCACCCATGCCTTTATTGATGGTCGGGATATCTCTTTGGAGACGCACCAAACCAAACTTTGGAAACGATATTCGAAAAAGTATGAGGAGAAGTGAGTTAGCGGTCTGTAAGAAATCTAAATTACTAAACCATAAACTTTTAAACCCTTGCCACTTACCTTACTTTTTAGTTGCCAAAGCAGTTTTTGTTTGGTCGGAATCAACAACGGTAAAATCGTGAAGGGTCTTGGCAGCAAAAATGGTAACCACCAACAATAGAATCATAATAATGAAATTTCTTTTGTTTTGCTCAAGCGTATTCATATGCGGTTTTTTAGGATTTGGGTAAATCATCGCTTCGTATTCAGAAGCGACCATTATGTTTTTATTACGTTAAATGCGTCCGTTTAGTGTGCTAAGCACTTGATTTTCGTTGAACTACGGAAAAATATCGCCAGATGCTTAATTAAAAAAGTAAAATGCCAAGGCTCCACTCTTTTTTACAAATAAAAGTTGATTGCACGTTGGGGTAAAATAGAAGTGCAGAATTTGTCTTTAAGTGGGCACACCTATAGACAACAAGTTATTTTATTGCTTCCCCAATCGTAAAAATATGTTTTCTCATAAAAATAAAAACAAGGGTTACAAGTATTGTCCATAATGTTACCAGCACAGGGGAACCCAATATCCAATAGTTATCCAATATACCTTTTTCCAAAAGAGTGTTCATAAGTCCGAGTACTACAAGCAAATCGATTACCACCGGTACTAAAAAGAACAGTAAAAACCAACCCCAGTTGTTCTTGTTGATTGTAATAAAGGCTTTGTATAAGGGGTAGGCCAAGATTAGAAGGATAAAGGCCAGGCCCAATGCCCAGGACAGATTATGGTTTTCCAAGAGCACATTCGTGGCATAAACCTCATCCCCTCCACCAAAAGCCGCGGTAATGATTCTTGCAAAGGGCATATTGGCAAAAATCAGTGCAAAACCCAATGACTTTTTCCTAACATTATTGTCTTTTTTTAGCAACAAAGCGCCTATCCAAATCATACTAAAAGTAAAAATGGGACCAAAATAGGTAGGGAGCATAGAGATCAAGTCGCCTTTTGAGCATCCTTCCGCCAAACCCCAAACATTGAAGTCTCTAAGCCCCCAATCACCACAAATGATTCTTCCAAGAACGGTATGGGCAATTTCATGGGCCTCGTGCATCACGAATAGCAGGGCCAAAAAAGAGATGACGAACTTTAAATTGAGCTTAATATTCATGTCTTTGGTTATTACAGCTTGGTTTTGTTTTTCTATGAAATGCCGTGTTCAAATCTATAGCATTAAAAGACTGTAAGATTTTTATCTACACCAAAACCGCCTTTTACCTTATTAATTGGGAAAATTCGGTGATGAAACTATTGATGGCATGTTTTTTCATGTTGGTATTAGAAAAAGGAAGGTTCATCATAAAAAGTGAAGCTGTCCGAATTAATTGAATATTTTCGTTTAATGGAGGCTTGGAAACAGCGATGGAAATACCACCTTATTTTATTTGGGATAATCCTGCTTATGTTTCTCTTTGGTGAATATGTGTCTACCGAAGGGGAAGGTTTTAAGGATAAATTTCAATATCCCTCTTTTTTATACCTGATTACTTTTTTTATCTCCTTTTATACGGTCTATTTTCTCAATTATTTTTTGGTATGTCCTCGAACGGTCAAAAAAAAACAAATTCCTCAATTCATAGTAGCGGCAATTCTACTCTTCTTAATCTATTCCGGGGTGCGGTACCTTTTGGAAGAGCTGTTACTGTTTAACATAACGGACAGACATAACTACGACGATGGCTCTCGAAAGTTCATTTTCTACGTGGTTGATAATTCCTATTATGCTGTTCAAGCTATCTTATACAGCACTTCCCTATACCTCTTGTTCGAATATCTTGAGAATAACAAAAAAATGCACACGTTACAGTTAGAACATAAAAAGGCCGAACTAAATCTTTTAAAGTCACAATTAGAACCCCATTTTCTGTTCAATACGCTCAATACCTTTTACACGGAGCTAGTAAATGTGCAACCTAAAACCGCTAAAGATATCCACAGGTTATCACAGCTCCTGCGCTATGTAACGTATGAAGCACATCAAGATTTTATGCCCCTGAACAGAGAATTACAATTTGTTTCAGATTATATCTTTTTTCAAAAGAAACGCTTTGAAGATAACCTGTCCCTAAATTATGAGGTTGAAGGTATTATCGGAAATCAACCCATACCCTCATTGGTTCTTATACATTTTATTGAGAATATCTTTAAGCACGGTGTATTGAACGATAAAGCATCTCCTGCTGTAATTAAAATTCAGATTACCACTGAAAGGTTTACCTTAACGACTAGAAATAAGATTTCCCATTCAGAGAATTATTCAAAAAAAGGTATTGGGGAAGTCAGTTTACGACGCCGATTATCTGCGATTTACGGAAGTTCGTTTCAACTTAAGCTCGTGCAAAATGAAAATATTTTTAACACGTATCTCTCAATACCTTTAAGACAGTAATCCATATGAAAACCTATACATGTATCGTTGTCGATGATGAATCACCAGCAATACGTCTGTTGGAGAATTATATTGCCAAGGTTGCCTTTTTAGAATTGACAGGTACCACAACCAGTTCTTTGGAGGCTTTGAACATGGTAGGGAATTTACAGGTTGACCTTATGTTTCTAGACATACAAATGCCTGATCTAACAGGAATTCAGCTCTCTAAAATCCTTAAGGGTAGTACCAAAATCATTTTCACAACCGCCTATCCTCAATTTGCTTTGGAGAGTTATGAATTAAATGCTATTGATTATCTGCTAAAACCTTTCGAGTTTGAACGATTTTATGAGGCCGTTCTAAAGCTACGGGATGTTCCAAAAAATGAAAGGGATAGCACCCCAATCGGAGAATACCTGTTCATCAAAACTGATGGAAAGAATAATTTTGAAAAAGTATACCTTAAGGACATTCTATATATTGAAAGTCTAAAGAATTATGTGGCCATTCATCTGAACGGTAAGCAAATTATCACCTATAATACCCTAAAGCATATAGAAGCATATCTACCAAGTGCTGAATTCGTCAAAATTCACCGCTCCTATATAGTCTCTTTACGGCATATAGATAAAACGGATTCCCTATCCGTATATATTAATGAAGCCTGTCTCCCTATTGGGGATACCTATCGCAGTACTTTTTTTAAAACTATTACAAGAAGGAAGTTATAGCATATAAACTTCGGAAAATACATGTCAGGAATTCTAATCTAAAACCACTAACTCATCATTAGTATTTTAAGTCTTTAACATCAGAATTAAATTGCGGTTCAAGGGCTAAGAACAATTGGTTGTACGTAGAACGTCCCTTTATTCTTCCCGTTTAATACAACTGATTTTCCAAAAGGGATAGGTTATGGTTTCGGATGTATCTATCCATTCGCCAATCCATTTATAGCCTTTGTCAGAAATATCATAAAAAGTAAGCTTCGAAAAACCTTCAGTTCCGTTGGGTGCTTTTTGGGGTTTGTAAAGTATAATTTTTCCCTCCTTGTTTTTAGCACCTTCCCAAGTGGACAAACTAGGTGCGGCAGAAGATGAAGCATAATAGTGCACATACCATTTTAGGCTATCGACATTAAACTGCCGGATACTTCCCGAATGCTTTCCATCGGCTTTTATGGTTTCATCCTGAATGGCCATGCCGTTCATAATGTATTTATACTTCCATATCATCTTAACAGGTTCGCCCCAAGTACCGTCTTGATTTCTCCGTTCCGAATCACAATCACACAAACCAATCAAAGGTTTAAAATCATCAAGTTGTTCTGGTGCACTGGGGTTTTTAAGTCCATAAGGGTGAGCATCGGATGGTTCATATTCAGATTGAGCACGGGCAAAGGCCATTACAAAAAACAGAACGAGGATACATTTTAATTTCATAAAAAATACATTTGATTCATTTGACGTCGATTAAAAATAATCGTAAATAACATAGCTTTTGATTTGACTACCGAAATCTTATTTAAACAACTGTTTCAACCACTGCCAAATTCTTTGTAAAAAGCCGCCGGAGACCTCCCTTGTTTCTCCTCTGGAAACCTCTTCTGGTTCAACCTTGGGAACCTGTTCTGCTTCGGCCATTTCCAATTTCGTTTTAAAATTCGAAACAAATTGTTTAAACAGCTGATTGGAAACGGTATCGATAAGTCGGGAACCGTATTGAGCGATTTTACCGTTGATAACAACATCCATAAGGGCATCCATTTTTACACCACCAGCGTCTAGCTCAGTAATATCTATGGTCATTTTCATTTCGGCGTTTCCTTGTCCTTTGGATTCAACACCATTTCCCGAGATGATGATCTTTCGGTTCTCTTCATCAATTTCATTATAAAAAATATCCGCATCATATTTGACACCCATGGGTCCAAATTTCATACCTACTGTTCCTTTATAATGATTGTCACCAACTTTTTCATCTATGGCAACCCCAGGTACACAGTACATTATCTTTTGCGGATCAATCAGGTGCTCCCAGACCAAGTCCGTGTCTTGAGAAACTTCGAAGGACTTTGTTAAATTTGCTTTCATTTAAAATCAATTTTATGTCATTTCCTCGAATCAACTCGCCGGCAAGTAGGCGTGGAAATCGGTTTGTCTCCTGTTGATAGTTTGATTATGGTTTTGAGTTAATCCAATGCGAGTGCTTTAATGTTATGACTACGGCTTTCACCCCCATCATCCCTGGATGCGACACCCCTCTTCATCTGAAGGGTGATGTTGTTTAAAGGTGCTGGCAAGAACTGTTTCCTAATATAGGAATTCTACCGCCCTTCGGACCTGGTTCCGAAACGTGCTAATTCTTTTCCTAACGGGTGCACTCGAATCTTGGTGCTTTCGAACATGATAGTTCCCAAAAAGTAAAAAATCTTTGGGTGGTCCTGCTCCTACTACTTAAATATATCGTATTTTTTTCGATGTCACAAAATAAAAAAGGTCTGTTTAACAATTTACTAATTCATGCTGATATAGCTATTTTTTATCGCTTTCCTTCAATTTCTTAACCCTGTATATTTAGAGATATTATGTACATTTAAACATACCTTAGCATAAACTTGAAAATGTACCAGCAGCTTTATTTTGACTACAATGCTACCACTCCCTGCGCTAAGGAAGTAGTCGACGTCATGTTACCTCATTTTCGCGAAAACTTCGGGAATCCGTCCAGTAGTCATCACCCCTATGGCTGGTTAGCGAAGAGTGCCGTGGAGGATGCCATGGCGTCTATTGCAAAAAGTTTAGGAGTCTCCCCCGGCAGTTTGATCCATACTTCAGGTGCTACGGAAAGCATCAATATGATATTGAAAGGTATTGCCCGCAAAATGCAATCCAAGGGAAAACATATTATAACGACCAAAGTAGAACACAAAGCTGTTTTAGATACCTGTGCATTTTTGGAACAAGATGGTTTTCAGGTCAGTTATTTGGATGTGGATTCCGACGGATTGATTACCATAGAAACCTTAAACAAAACATTGCGGCCCGATACCATTTTAGTTTCCATTTCATACGCGAACAACGAAACGGGAATTATTCAACCTTTGAATGAAATTTCAAAATTGGTTCATGAAAATGGAAGCTTATTGTTTTCGGATACTACACAAGCTTTGGGTAAGGTTGATTTGACCAAAGTATTGAACCAAGTAGATTTCGCCTGTTTCTCCGGACATAAAGTGTATGGCCCAAAGGGAATAGGTCTGGTTTATAGTAAGAATAACGGAGACGGAAATAGTTTACCTAGTTTTATTCAAGGCGGAGGCCAACAAAAATCGCAACGCGGAGGAACGATTAATACCCCCTTAATTGTAGGGATGGCAAAAGCTATTGAATGGGTCATTGTCAACTTACGGGAAGAATCTCGACGATTGAAGACCTTACGGGATGCATTGGAAGCCGGTTTGCTCAAAATTGAAATGGCGGTTTCTAATAGTAAAGCTGCCCGGCGATTACCAAATACGGTTCATATTTCATTCCCTTTTGTAGATGGCACCACTTTGTTAACGGCCCTCAGTAAACAAATAGCTGTGTCGAACGGGTCGGCCTGTAATTCTGCTTCGGTTGAGCCTTCCCATGTTTTGATTGCGATGGGCGTTGAGCGTAGTTTAGCCTATGCTTCTTTACGCCTGAGTATTGGGAGATATACTAATGAGAGTGACATTGAAAAGGCGATTGAGATTGTGTCTATAGAAATTGCCAAGCAAAGAAAAGCCAATATTCTTTGGGAGCGAAGGAGTTAAAATAGCTTTAAGAACATAATAAATATTTGATGAACGGGGCTACTCATGACGTTATTGTTATAGGAGGAGGATTAATGGGAAGTTCTGCCGCTTGGCATCTTTCTAACCAAGGTAAAACGGTTCTGCTTCTTGAGAAACAAGATATAAATTACGATTCGGGTTCAAGTAAAGGAAAGACTCGTATTGTGAGGAGTAGTAATATCGAAGATGATGAACTTTGGTCGTATTTGCATGATTGCGCCGTAAAGGAAACCGAACTATTAATTAATTTTTTGAATAGTCAGGGAGTAGTCTTAACCATGGAGGATATTTATACCACTTCGCCGGTATCTTATTTAGCAAAGCTTGAAGAGCTCGATAGGCTTTTGGCAAATTTGCAAAAGCAAAATGTCAACTTTGAAATAGCAACTACTCCAGACCAAGGGAAGTCGAAATTTGGAGTGAATTTGCAAACGGGTACGCTATTACAAAAGGAATTTAAAAAGTATTCGGGAACACTCCACCCAAAAAGATTAATAGCGCTACTGCATAAAGCGGTCGAAGAAAAAGGAAACGAGATTCGGTACAATACCAAGGTAGAGCGCATTGAAAAAAATGAAAATTTATATTCCGTATCTACAATACATGCCCACGGGCAAACTAAAATATTGCAAGCTTCACAGCTTGTATGCGCTGTAGGCCCATATACGGGACCACTACTAAAAAGGATAGCTTCATACTTTCAGGAACTCATTAATCCGAAAAGAGTCTTCCTTACCTTTCTAAAAATCAATAATTATACAAGTTTAAGTAAAGAACAAAAGCAACAACTGAAAAATGGTTACCCGGTAATAGACCGAGCGATTAACTATGAATCTGAAGAGTTTTACGCAATGATTGAAAATTATGACCCAGATGGTACTCCAATTATTAAAATTGGAGGGCACTTTCAAAGGTCCGATATTAAAAATCTTGAGCAAATCTGGAAAGTAGAATTGAGTCCAAAAGAGATCAGCTGGGCTATTCGGAAAACCAGTAACTATCTAAATCTTCTTGATATACCCATTAACACAAATCAGATTAACGTGGTTGACACGTATTCCTGTGTTTATAGCCTTACGAAAAGTGAGGTGCCCTTTGTTACCCCAATTATTGATCTCAATGGCACAAAAGATAAGAATTTGGTGGTGATGGCTGGTATGTCGGGTGTAGGTGCCAAAGGTGCAATGACCTACGGTCTCATTGCAGCAAATCTATTGACAGACGAGACACAAAGCGATTCTTTTTACAACAGGGCAGTTGAAAGATTGGGCTATGAAAGGCTAGTAAAGGAAGTACGAGGCTAGATAAGACCTTAAGTTAACCCCGCTCATGAATAGGTCCAACCTTATTGCGAAGCATTCCACCTTCATTACCAGAAAGAACACTTAAAATTTCACTAAACAAACTCATGGCAATTTCTTCAGGTGTGTTTGCACCTATTTCTAAACCACAGGGTGCGTAGATACGACCTATTTCTTCCTCAGTAAATTCGATTCCGGTTGCCTTGAACTCGCTGACCATTTTATCAAAACGTTTTCTTGGTCCTAAGGAGGCAATATAAGGCGTATCTGATTTTATCAATTGTTGTAGATTGGCATAATCCGTTTTGTAATCATGGGCCATTAAAATGATGGCGGTACGATGGTCAATTTCTGGCCGCGCGGCGGCATCTTTAAGGTAAATATTTGTTACCGATCGTAATTTTTCTTTTTTCAATTTTTGCACATTGCCCACAAGGCTGACATCCCAATCCATAAGCTTTGCCATTTCAAGCATTGGGTAAACGTCGTAGTTATCCCCATAAATCGCCAAATGAAATTGTGGGGGAATTAGCTCGATAAACACACTCGCCTTCATCTCTTTGCCCTCAAAGTGATACGTTTTTGACTTTTTATTTTCCAGAACATCTTGGATTTTATCCTGAAGAAAATTTCGCAAACCATCATGCTGACAATCTTCTAATGAAGCAGCATCCTTGTCATAATAAAAACTTCTTCCCAAGGGAATGGCATCAATTTCAGCATTGAGCGCCGTTATCGTTGCAATGATATGTTCTCCTCTATCTGAAACACATTTTTGTAGCATCTCTAAGGTTGAAGAATTTTCTGAAATCGGCGAAATCAATACATCTATAACCCCGTTACAGCCTAACCCTACTCCTATTTCATTTTCCTTGGAGGTATCATAGGTTACGATAGAGGGCTGTTGTTTTAGAATAGCAATTTGGGAGCGTTGTAAGGCATCCCCTTCTAAACATCCGCCACTTATTCCACCCTCAAAAACACCAGATTCAAAAACAAGCATTCGTGCCCCTTCCCTCCTATAAGATGACTCTTCAACACGAACGACCTGTGCAATAGCGCATTTCTCTTTAGAGCTTTTAAATGAATTGTAAAGTTGAAGTATCGATTTTATCTCTTTCATTCCCTAAAGGCCATTTTCTTTTTTGCATTAACCCGTCTAATATATCGAAAAATAGCTATATTGAATGTTCTAATTGCTGAGAAAGATAATGAAGGATTCCTTTAATAGAACGATAGACTATGTACGCATCGCTGTAACCGATCGCTGTAATTTGCGCTGCTTTTACTGTATGCCTGCGGAAGGTATTCCATATGAGCCAAAAGCACATTTGCTTAGCTATGAAGAGATTACCCGTTTGTTAAATGTCTTGAGCGGCCTTGGCTTTAAGAAAGTCCGTTTTACGGGTGGCGAACCTTTTCTGCGGAAAGATTTTATGCAATTGTTGGAAAATACTGCTGGATTAGACGATTATCAGTCCATACATATCACTTCAAACGGGACCCTTTTACAAAAACAAATTCCACGTTTAAAGGAATTGGGCATTACCAAAATCAACCTTAGTATCGATTCTTTAAACAAAGAACGGTTTCATAAAATTACGCGACGTGATGATTTTGAAAAAGTGATGCAGACTTTTCATATGCTCATCGATAATGGGTTTAAAATAAAGCTCAATGCCGTAATCATGAAAGGCATAAACGAACAAGATATTGTCCCCCTAGCGAAGCTTGCAAAGGACTATCCGGTAGATGTTCGCTTTATTGAAGAAATGCCTTTTAATGGAGGATATAAGGAGAATTTCGAAATGTATTCCGCAAAGGACATTTATGCAGATTTAAAAGCCTACTACCCTGGATTGGAAAAACTACCTGGTAAACACGGAGATACGGCAAGTTTGCTTTCGATCCCGGGATATAAAGGAAATATCGGCGTCATTGCCGCCTTCTCAAGAACCTTTTGCAATACCTGTAATCGTCTCCGAATTTCTTCCAAAGGAGAAATTAAAAGTTGCCTGTACGACGATGGTGTATTCAACATTCGTGATTATATGCGCTCCGGGGTATCGGATGAGCAGCTTGTAGATAAGTTCCGAGAAATCGTTCGCCTAAAACCAAAAGACGGATTCGAAGCAGAGCGATTGCGCAAAGCCCCCAAAGAGGCAATGCAAAGTATGAGCAGTATTGGTGGGTAACTCAAATCTTTTTTGAACTGTCACATTGAGCGGAGTCGAAATGCCTTAAGTGTCAGGATGTTTCTCTCCCGAAATTTCGGGACGCTCGAAATAACGGTAACGATTACTTTAACCCAAACATGGAAAATACCTTTATCCCCTACGAAAAAGCCCTCTCGATTTTAGAAGAACACAAAGGCGACTTTCCTGTTGAACCCCGAAACTTGGAAGATTGTATTGGTGCTTATCTTGCGGAAGATTTAATCGCGGACCGTGACTTCCCGCCCTTCGATAGGGTTACCATGGACGGAATTGCCATTGTTTATGACTCCTTTGTAGCAGGGCAACGAACATTTTTGATTGAATCAACGGCCGCTGCAGGAACCCCACAACTGACTTTAAAAGATGCCCAACATTGTATTGAAGTAATGACAGGGGCAATTATGCCAAAAGGTGTAGATACCGTGATTCGATATGAAGATTTAGCACTTGAAGAAAGCACGGCTACAATTAATCTAAATACCCTAAAACATAAACAGAATGTACATTTCAAAGGAATAGATATCGCTTTAGGAACGGTGATCGTGCCAGCAGGAAGAAAACTGTCAAGCGCCGAAATCAATATTGCAGCGGCCGTTGGAAAAGCGACTTTGCAAGTGCGAAAAATGCCCAAAGTGGTCATTTTTTCTACTGGGGATGAATTGGTTCCCGTGCACCAAACACCAGAATTGCACCAAATACGTAGATCAAATATCTATGGAATTCATGCGACACTAAAAGAATGGGGAATTTTGGCAGACCTTAAGCATTTGGCTGACGATAAGGAAGAAATGCTAGAAGTCATTTCAAAAGCGTTACACGATTATGACCTTTTAGTTTTTACCGGAGGTGTCTCCAAAGGAAAGTTTGATTATCTACCCGATGTGCTTGAAGAACTACAAGTCAAAAAACATTTTCATAAAATTCAGCAACGTCCGGGAAAGCCTTTTTGGTTTGGTAGTAATGCCAATGGGAAAAAGATTTTCGCCCTTCCAGGGAACCCGGTCTCTTCGTTTGTTTGTGTATATATGTATTTACAGTTTTGGTTCCATAAGTCCTTGGGTATAGAACAGGAGCAATTGTTTGTGACCTTGAAAAATGATGTAGCGTTCAAACCGGATTTGGTCTACTTCTTGGAGGCGAACTTAGAAAGCGCAGCTGACGGAAAGTTAGTCGCAAATGCCATAAAGGGAAACGGTTCGGGCGATTTCGCAAATCTTATAAAAACTGATGGGTTTCTAATATTACCCCAAAACAAAAACCGGTTTTTTGCCAATGAGGTTTATCCTTTTGTATCTTATCGACCAAAATGGTAACCTCCTACAATGAAAATCAAAAAGACAGCTTGTTGTAAAGACATACTGCGTACAACTAAAAAAGTAGGAGCAGTCAATGCACCAGCCTGATTGGATTATCTATATCGCCTTTATCTTTGCCATCTTGTACAATGGTAATTTCCAATATTTTTATCGCTTTATAAAATTTGATTGGAAAAGCGGAATGGCATCTTAGAACTCCAACTGCATACCATTAATTAATAGCACCCGAACACCAACTATCAAAATGAGAATGGCGGTTACAACTTTAATCCCGCTACCGGTCAATTTACTTAAGCTCAATCGAATTCCTATTTGACCTCCAATAAATACAGCTAAAATTAATCCCATAGCTTCGACCCATGGGAGTTCAAAAGTGTCTTTGGTCAGTAGCCCCCCAATACCTGACACCGAGTTTACCAAAATAAAAAAACTGGCCAGTGCCGCTATTTTTATAGATTTATCCCATTTCATATGATTTAGAATGGGAGCTAAAAAAATTCCTCCACCAATCCCTACCAGGCCTGATAAGAATCCTATACCCGCCCCTAGCAAATAGGTGACATACGCAGGATAATTGGGATTCACCTCTTCCGATTTTTTCAGTTTAACGGTTTGATATATTAGCGCTAATGCAGAAATAATTAAAGCTCCCCCAAGAATTATAAAAAAGCTACTTTCAGAAAGCCGAAACCGCGCCCCAATAAAGGCCAACGGAATACTGGTTATTATAAAGGGAAGAAACTTTTTAAAATCGAGATGTCCGTTTTTCCAATAGAGGTAACTACTTCCGGAAACTACGACCAGATTGCAAATCAAGGCCGTACTTCTAATCACAAAAAAACTTGTAAAAACCAATGCCAGTAGTGCCAAATAACTGGACCCTCCACCAAAACCAACTGAGGAATACAAAATCGCAATGACAAAAAAGCCAAGCATTAACAATAAAAGTGCAGGAACGGTTAGGAGCATGTAGCCAAGTACTGGTTTAGACCTCCTAAAATACTAAAAAGTGAACTCTCAGGATATTGTTCTTTTAATTGTTTGAGAGCAGTTTCACTTCGCTTTCCCGATTGACATAATAAATACACCGGAAGCGAAAAATCTATTTTATCAGAACTGTTTTCCAACTCATTCAAAGGAATGTGAATGGAATTAGGTAAGTGATACGTTTTGAGCTCTTCAGACGTTCGTACATCTATAATTTGGGCATTGTCAGCTAACAATTTTTGTAGTTCTTCGGCTGCAATTAAGGGAACGATTTCACAAGGGTCGTTCCATTCATAAAAATCTTGCAGTTTGGTTATTCCTAAATTCCCAGATTGCAAATTGAATTTTATTTTTTGATAAGATTGCTCAAGTCCATCGAAAATTAAAAGCTTCCCTGAAAGTAACTCACCAATTTCCGTAATGACTTTAATGGTTTCCAAAGCTTGCAGGTTTCCAATAATTCCGGGAATGATTCCCAAGACACCATGTTCATTACAATTGGGTACCTCATCCTCTTTGGGCATATTCGGAAAGAGACAACGGTATGTGGGGCCGCCCTGATAATTAAAAACACTTACTTGCCCTTCATAACCATGAAGTGCTCCGTAGACAAAAGGTTTTTTTAAAATAATACAGGCATCGTTAACCAAATATCGG
This sequence comes from Aggregatimonas sp., assembly GCA_965238025.1. Lineage (GTDB taxonomy): Bacteria > Bacteroidota > Bacteroidia > Flavobacteriales > Flavobacteriaceae > Pelagihabitans. The sequence continues at coordinate 3,944,645 of OZ250162.1, forward strand.
GTAGGAAAATTATCCGAAGCATCAATAACAATATCGTATTTGGTTATAATTTCAAGTGCATTTTCAGTGTTTAAAAAAGTGTCGTACCCCTCTAATATTGTATCAGGGTTTTGGGCCTTTAGCCTCGCTATGGCAACGTCTACTTTTGGTTTCCCAATATCCGTCTCTGCATATAATACTTGTCGATGTAGATTGGTTTCAGAAACAGTATCACCGTCAATCACCCCTATCTTCCCAACACCCATGGCATTTAGGTATGTCAATACGGGTACACCCAGTCCACCAGCTCCTATGACTAATACCCTAGCATCGGTGAGCTTTTGTTGGCTTTCTGAACCAAAATCTTTTAAGGTAGTTTGTCGTATGTAGCGGTTTGAGCTCATATTCTTTTGTCATGCTACTCCCTTCAAACAATGGGAAGTGCTTTACCTTTATTCTGGTTATACTTCCGATATTTTCTCAATCGCCATCCTATACTCTTCCTCCGAATTGGCATTCAACAATACGTTTTCGTTCTTCGGAAATACCAATTTTGTGTCATGATTGATCAGAAATTTTCGCGGGCAAGTACCTGTTCCCAAATCTAAATAACGAACAGAATCCGCAAAGGCATGCGGTTCCCAAATCGCACATAAAGGTTCTGGTAATGGGTTTTCTTTAAGCGCAAAGGCTGTTGCCATTTTTTCTGGATTTCGAGCTGCTATCAACTCCTGCAAGGCCTCTAAATCCATCAACGGTAAATCGCAGGCAAGCACCAACCAAGCTACTTTAGGGTATTTCTTATGCGCCGATAAAAGCCCATTATATGGACCCTTGTATTCGTTTAAATCGACAATGGTTTTTATACATGAAGGTAACGCTCCTTCTTGATCCTCTCTCAAACTAACAAAGGTTTCCTCACAGCTTTGATTGAGCAAATCATACAAATATTCACGCTGTGGTTTTCCATGATAGGAAATGACACTTTTGTCTGCTCCCATTCGGGTGCTCTTTCCACCCGACAAAACGAGTCCGTAAAGTTTAGCGATTGACGTCATGCTTCCCTCCTGTCTTTTGTTTCAATTGAATATCAGAAATCGTAATATCATGCGAAAGTGCTTTACACATATCATAAATGGTTAATGCTGCCACAGAAACTCCTGTCAGCGCCTCCATTTCAACTCCGGTTTTTTCGTTACATTTCACTTTGCAGACTACATGCAATGCATTTTCTTTGGGAGAAATATCTATTTGTACCTTGGAAAGATTGATCTGATGACAAAGCGGGATTAATTCCGATGTTTTTTTTACGGCCTGAATCCCTGCGATTACCGCCGTTTGGATAATACTGCCCTTGTACCCTAGAAAGTCTTGTGCTGACAAGGTCTCAAAAACATTCAAAGGGAAAATGACCTTACCTGATGCTACTGCCGTTCTCACGCTTTCTTGCTTGCCCGACACATCTACCATTGAGGCGTTGCCAGTCTCATCAATATGTGAAAGTTGCTTGTTCATGTTATTATATTCCCCTTGTTTGTACTTCCTTAGAGAGCATTAACTGTTTGACTCCTCTTTTCGTATTTCGCACCTCGTACTTCATCCCTACGGATGCGCCGAAACCCAAACCGATTTATTTTCGAACAACTCCTTCTTCCAGATGGGAACCGTTTCCTTAAGTGTATCTATTAGGTATCTGCAAGCCGCAAAACAGGCTTCGCGATGCGCCGAAGAGGCCCCAACAACAACAACTGGTTCCTCAACTTTTTTAACACCAACGGCATGGCAAATAATCACTTTGTTCAAGTCCCATTTTTGTAGGGCCAGATCGGCGATTTTGTCCATCTCTTTTAGTGCCATTTTTTCATAGGCCTCAAACTCTAAGGACACCACTTTTTCATTTTGGGTAAATTCCCGTACCGTACCTACAAAAACACAAATTCCGCCACTTTTGGCATCCGACAGCTTCGCATGCGCCTTGGCAATATCAATTGTTGCTACTATTGAAATGTCTTTTTTCATCATCCTCCACTAACAGGTGGTATAATCGCGATTTCATCATTGCCTTTCAGAACCAATTCATCGTCGGCATATTCACTATTTACCGCAACCGCCAACGACGACAACTTACCAAATTCAGGGTAGGTTTCCGAAAGCATTTTCTTTAACTCCGATACCGAATTTGGTCCTTCATTATCCGTTGAAATCCGAATTTTTGACTCCCCGACAATATCCTTGGCAATTCCGAACAACAACACCTCCATATTTCACGTCATTAGAACGTACAATTTACTTAAAAAAAGTGATTTGCTAGTGCTTTTCAATGATTTTACCATTTGCTGGCATAGCGAAAAAGTCTGCAGGTTCTATCGAATTGCTCATGCTAACATTTTCAAATATTCTAGTACTGGACGGACCCAATATATCACCATTTTCAACCTTGTGCCAGGTAAGTGATTTTGGCAAAACGAGTCCATCAACATTTTGCCAATCATTATATCTTATCCAATTTACCTTCTCGGATTTTTCACCACTACGATATGTAACAGTATAACCCAGCCAAGCCACTTGATTGGTGTCAGGATCGTAGTACAAAAAGTATTCATCTTTTGAAGAAACCCCAATTCCATCGTCATAACTGATCCGGATACCTGGATACGACTTTCCTTGATATTCCAAGGCATCGACTTCATTGTATTGAATTCCCTCATCGGCCAATACAAAGGGCATTGCATAGAAATAGAACATTAGATTGTGATAAAAAATCGGGTCTCCCTTGTACATTTCTTTCGCATCGGCCAACCAAAAATCCTTTCCATCGTACCCCATCGAATAATCAGGGGTTACTATTTTTTCTTTTCTGGATCTTAAATCTATGGTCTGGACTTCATCGCCCTCCGATTTTGGCATCGTAAAAGACATGGTACTTTTTGCCCTCCAATTCTCCAGACCACCATGGGCCTCAAAAATAGCATTGAGTGCTTTCGGATAAACCGGAGTTTTTACCTCAACAACCTCTTCAGCCATTGAATCTTTAGCATTCCCGGGTTTTGGGGTCTCCTTGCAACCGGTAATCATAACTAGGACAAGCAAACTTAAAATTCTATTCATCTGTTTTGGTTTTTAGATTCTTGCATTCCGTCGCGCGAAAATCGTTTTCTTTACTTTTGTAAGAATGGGTGAAATTAAGCAAATAACCAGTGTTCAAAATTCCTTGATAAAAAAGGTGGTTTTGTTAAAGGAAAAATCTAGGGAACGAAAAAAATCGGGTTTATTTGTGTTGGAAGGACAGCGTGAATTGCAACTGGCCCTAAAGGGAAAATACGAAATCGAAACCCTATTTTTCTACGAAGGAATCGTTTCGAAAAATGATGCTATGACGTACACTTCGGATTTAGAAAATCAAGTTGAATTGATATCGGTTTCAAAAGAAGTTTATCAAAAAATTGCCTACCGAGAAACTACCGAGGGTATCCTGGCTATTGCAAAAAGTAAATCCCTCGCTTTGAGCAATCTTACTTTCAAATCTAAAAACCCTTTGCTCCTGGTAGCGGAAGCGCCCGAGAAACCTGGAAATCTTGGCGCGCTTTTGCGAACGGCGGATGCCTCAAAATTGGATGCCGTTATCATTGCAAACCCTAAGGGCGATCTCTATAATCCAAACACTATTCGTTCTAGTATTGGTTGTGTTTTCACCAATGCAATAGCTGCTGGGTCAACCCAGGAGGTAATCGGTTTTCTAAAATCTCAGGGAATCAATATTTTCTGCGCAGCCTTGTCCGCTTCAAAAAACTATGCCGAAATTGATTTTACCGGACCTGCCGCCATCGTAGTAGGCACAGAATCTACTGGACTTACTAAGAATTGGCTTCAAAATTCCACCCAAAATATCATAATACCTATGCGGGGTGAAATTGATTCTATGAACGTTTCTGTATCGGCGGCAATAATTGTTTTCGAAGCGATACGACAACGTGGCATATAACAAAAATCACTACACTTAAAATGCCAGTTAATAAGACCAAGGAATGATTTTTGTTGTGTAGTCTTTTGGATTGTTCTATTTTAGTTTTGAATGACACAAACGGCTCTGGAAATAGAGAACAAAGAGATTGCCAAGCAATATAAAGAACTGCTTCGCATCAGCTATCAAAATTTGACCGATGAGGATAAAAAGCTCATTCGGCAGGCTTTTGAAGTGGCTGTTGATGCCCATAAGAATCAGCGAAGGAAGTCTGGTGAGGCTTATATTTTCCATCCTATTGCGGTGGCAAAAATCGTGGCTCATGAAATTGGTCTTGATGCTGTCTCCATTGCCTCTGCCCTGTTGCATGATGTGGTTGAAGATACCGAGTATTCCCTAGATGATATTGAACGAATGTTCGGCGATACCGTTGCCCGAATCGTTGACGGGCTCACCAAAATTTCACACCTTAAAAAGGAGATGAACATCTCCCAACAGGCGGAAAATTTCCGAAAAATGTTGTTGACCCTAAATGATGATGTTCGGGTCATTATCATTAAAATAGCCGACCGTTACCATAATATGTTGACAATGGATGCCATGCCTGAACACAAGCAGGTAAAAATAGCATCCGAAACCCTATATATTTATGCTCCTTTGGCGCATAGAATTGGGCTGTACAATATTAAAACAGAACTTGAGGACCTAAGTTTAAAGTATACCGAACCAGAGGTATACAATGATATCTTGGGCAAGATCGAGGATTCGAAGGAAGAGCAACAAGCTTATATCGATGCCTTTAAGGAAACCATTGAAACATCCCTGAACAAAGAAAAGTTAGAGTATGCGATTAAAGGTAGGATGAAATCTATCTTTTCCATGCGCCGAAAAATGAAGGCGCAGAACGTTACCTTCGATGAGATTTACGACAAGTTCGCCATTCGTATTATTTATAAATCCACGCCAAAAAACGAGAAGTTTATTGCCTGGAAAATTTATTCGATCGTAACGGATCACTTTACCCCTAACCCTGTACGCCTGCGCGATTGGATTTCATCTCCAAAATCCACAGGTTATGAGGCGCTGCATATTACTGTAATGGGGCCTAAAGGTAAATGGGTAGAGGTTCAGATACGCAGCGAACGTATGCACGAAATTGCTGAAAAAGGGTATGCCGCGCACTTTAAGTACAAACACGGGGATCAAAAAGAGCAGGGTATCGAGATATGGCTGAACAAGCTACAAGAGGCTCTTGAGAATTCAAATACCAATGCTGTTGATTTTGTTGAAGAATTTAAACTGAACCTATATTCCAAGGAAATCTTTGTCTTTACCCCAAAAGGGGAATTGAAATCGCTCCCAAAAGGGGCGACTCCCTTAGATTTTGCATTCAATATTCATACCGAGGTCGGTCTTCGCACAAGAGGTGCTAAGGTAAATGGAAAATTGGTACCGCTTAGTACTACCTTAAATAGTGGCGACCAAGTGGAAATCATTACGTCGGATCAGGCCAAGCCAAATCAAAACTGGTTGGACTACGCCACAACAGCAAGGGCGCGGGCAAAGATAAAATCGTCTATGCGCGATGAGCAAAAGGCGATTGCCGAAGAGGGAAAAGAAGTATTGCGACGAAAGTTAAAATCCCAAAAAATCACACTAAATGAGGATAGTGTGAACAAAATGGTTACGTTCTTTAAACTAAAGACGAGTCTAGATCTATTTTATAGAGTAGGTACGGGCGCAATCGACAACTATATGATCAAGGATTTTGCTTCTTCATATAGCAATGCCTTCCTTAATTTCTTCAAAAATAGAATAAGACGAAATCCAGCTCCTGAAGATATTAATAAGGAAGAAATTACCTCAAAATATGATCTTCTTGTTTTTGGAAAAGAGGAGGAGAAACTAGACTATAAACTTTCTAAATGTTGTAATCCCATTCCTGGTGATGAGGTATTCGGTTTTGTAAGTGTCTCCGAAGGCATCAAAGTACACAAGAAAAACTGTCCGAATGCCATTTCATTACAGAGCAATTATGCCTATAGGATCATAAGCGCCAAATGGATAGATTCTTCAAAACAGGAGTTCAAAGTAGAGCTAAAACTTGAGGGAATAGACAACCTCGGCCTCGTTAGTCAGATTACAGAAATCATCTCAGGCCATATGCATGTAAATATGCGAAATCTTAATTTTAGCACGGATGGTGGCACCTTTACGGGCCACATTACCGTGGTGGTCAAAAACCTAGGCGTCATCAAAAAATTAATCTCCAATCTTAAACAAATAGAGGGTATAGAAAAAGTAACCCGAATCTAAAAACAAGTTTAAGAATTTGTGAAAGAATTATTTGAATAAAGAATCAAATTTAACTGTACATTTGCGAATTGATGTAGTGATACAGACTATGGCAAACAACAAGAACCAAGAAATCGTAAAAAACGTATTTACCTCATTCCTAGAGGATAACGGGCACCGAAAAACACCCGAACGTTATGCCATACTCCAAGAAATTTATGATAGCGAGGAGCATTTTGATATTGAATCGCTCTACATAAATATGAAAAATAAAAACTATAGGGTAAGCCGGGCAACCTTGTACAACACCATAGAACTTTTATTGGATTGCAAGTTGGTTCGAAAACATCAGTTCGGAAAAAATCAGGCGCAATATGAAAAGTCCTATTTTGATCGGCAGCATGATCATGTAATCTTGACGGATACTGGCGAGGTGGTCGAGTTTTGCGATCCGCGAATACAATCCATAAAAAAAACAATCGAGGAGGTATTTGACATCAAGATCAGCAACCACTCTCTTTATTTTTATGGCACGCGCAACAAGCCAGACAAAAAACAAGAGAAAAAAAACACAGAAAACTAACCACAAACAGGCGTATTAAAATGGCGGTAGACTTACTACTAGGATTACAATGGGGAGACGAAGGAAAAGGAAAAATCGTTGACGTACTTACCAACAACTATAACATCATAGCACGCTTTCAAGGAGGACCCAATGCAGGGCACACCCTAGAATTTGACGGAATAAAGCATGTCTTACATACCATCCCTTCAGGAATATTTCATGACAATGCCATCAATGTTGTGGGTAATGGGGTAGTCATCGATCCTGTTATCTTTAAAAAAGAGTTAGATAATCTTGAAAAGTTTAACATCGATTTCAAATCGAAATTGTTGATTTCAAGAAAAGCACATTTAATCCTTCCAACCCATCGTCTGCTTGATGCTGCCTCTGAAGCGTCAAAAGGAAAAGCAAAAATCGGGTCTACCTTAAAAGGCATTGGTCCGACTTATATGGACAAGACAGGACGCAATGGTATGCGAATTGGTGATTTGGAAATGGATGGCTGGAAAGACAAGTATCGTGCCCTGGCCGATAAGCATGAGTCTATGGTTGATTTTTATGATGTTGACCTGCAGTACGACCTGAAAGATTTGGAGAACGATTTCTTCAAGGCAGTTGATGAACTGAAGAAACTTACCTTTATTGATAGTGAGGAATATCTATACCAAGCTCAAAAATCAGGAAAGAAAATATTGGCCGAAGGGGCACAGGGATCCTTGCTGGATATTGATTTTGGAACCTATCCATTCGTAACATCATCAAATACCACGGCAGCTGGTGCCTGTACGGGTCTTGGGGTAGCCCCAAGCCAAATCGGTAGGGTTTTTGGTATTTTTAAGGCCTATGCCACTCGTGTGGGCAGCGGCCCCTTTCCAACGGAGCTCTTTGATGAGGATGGAGAGACCATGGGTCGTGTTGGAAATGAATTTGGAGCAACAACGGGCCGTCCTAGAAGGTGCGGTTGGTTAGATTTAGTAGCCTTAAAGTATGCCGTACAAATAAACGGGGTTACGGAACTGATGATGATGAAAGGCGATGTTTTAAGTGGATTTAAAAAATTGAAAGTTTGTACCTCTTATAACTATAAAGGGGAGACCATAACACACCTGCCTTATAATATTGAGCCAGAAAATGTAAGCCCGAATTATATTGAAGTGGAAGGTTGGGCCGAAGACCTTACCAAAATGACTTCACCAGACCAGTTTCCGGCAAGCCTGAACGCCTATATCCATTTCTTGGAGAAGGAACTGGAAGTGCCCATCAAGATTGTTTCCGTGGGTCCGGATAGAACCCAAACCATTCATCGCTAAATAACTTTTTTAAATGATACGGCGGCTAGACCATTCACATCTTGAAACCGCTGAGGCCATTCGTACCGTATTTCAAAAATCCTATGCGGTAGAGGCTGAATTGTTAGGGGCAATAAATTTTCCACCGCTACAAAGAAAACGTTCTGGTTTTTTAGAATCCGATACTACTTTTTATGGTTTTTATATGGATGGACTCCTCGCCGCGGTTATAGAAATACTGCCATTAAAAACGGTCGTACACATTCAAAGCTTGGTGGTTATGCCTTCATATTTTCGAATGGGAATCGCCAGCAGCTTATTATCCTTTGTTCTTGTTACCTATCCAGCAGAAATGTTTACCGTGGAAACCGGCGTAAAAAATATTCCCGCAATTACCCTTTATAAAAATTTCGATTTTATCGAAATTGAAGAATGGGACACGGACCATGGAGTACGCAAGGTCAGGTTTGAAAAAAGAGCATCCAAATAAGGTAAAACCCTAGAAAAATTATACATTTAAAGGTCCTATATATAACCTTAGCAGTTGTTGCATCGGTTATGCGTACTAAAACCATCGAAAATGAAAAAAAGAGATTTCTTAAAACAAACTGCCTTACTAGCCTCATCAATGGCAATAATGCCCTCGGTAGCCTTGGCCGGCAAAACCAAGGAAGGGAAAAAATTACGTACGGCACATATTGGTGTAGGGGGTATGGGAGCTGAAGATTTAAGGGATATTTCCTCCCATGCGATGGTAGAGGTAGTTGCCTTATGCGATGTAGACGCCGTCCGACTTGCGGCCGCTCACAAATTGCATCCCGACGCAAATATTTTTGCCGACTATCGAAAAATGCTTGAGGAGATGACCAATGAAATAGATGCGGTCATTGTTTCTACCCCTGACCATACGCATGCACCGGCGTCGATTATGGCGATGAAAATGAACAAACCTGTTTACTGTCAAAAACCATTAACGCATCATGTTTCGGAAGCAAGGACGATGCGCAAATTGGCAGAAGAAAAAAACCTTGTTACCCAAATGGGAATTCAGGTACACTCTTTTTATGATTATAAATTGGCCACGCTCTTAATACAATCAGGCATTATCGGCAAGGTAAGTCATGTACATGCTTGGTCCCCAAAAAATTGGGGTTACGACGGGCCTGTTGTTGAAGGTGCCGATCCAATTCCCGAAGCTTTATATTGGAACTTATGGTTGGGCACTGCTGCCGACCGAGATTATAAAGAAGGAGTCTATCACCCTGGAAATTGGAGAAAACTAATGGATTTTGGTTGTGGCACCCTTGGGGATATGGGGGTTCATATTTTTGACACACCTTATAACGCCTTAGCGCTTGATGTTCCTAAAACCATTACCAATAATTGCAGGAATCCCAACGGATTTGGATTCCCGGAGAACAATACGGTCACCTACGAATTCCCGGGAACACAATATACAACCGATGAATTCAAATGGACCTGGTACGATGGTCCTGGAGCCCCGGCCGAGCATAAAGACCTAAAACTACCCGCAACCTCCAGCGCTCCCGACCCAGAAAAAACGTCGAATGGGGAGGAGCAATCTATGGAAGATAAAATCTCTCTTGATGCTAAAATAGCACAGGAAGGGAACCTTCCAGAACAGGGTGCCATGTTCGTTGGCGAAAAGGGCCGTTTGTTATTACCTCATTTTATGCAATTACCTCAACTGATAGTTGATGGAGAGTATATTGATATTTTCAAAGAAATTGCTGAAGTGGAAAAGGCTAATAATATGGGGAAACCCATTCGGGATTATGCTTCCGAAGGACCTAAGCATTACCATCAATTTGTTGATGCCTGTTTAGGCAAGGGCGAATGTACGGCTCCTTTTTCCTATGCTGCCCGACTTACAGAAACCATTCTTTTGGGCGTTATTGCAGGACGGTTTCCAAATAAGACCTTACACTGGGATAATACAACCGCCAGGTTCGCCGAGGAAGAGGCCAATGCCTTTTTGGAATCACCATATCGTGAGTTTTAATGCTCATTCAGATATGAGATTTGAGAGGTTAGAAATTTAGACGACGTTGATAGTTATTAACATGGGTATTGTTTGTATAAAATAATCGGCTAAGTTCATAATGATCGGATTACCGATTAGAACCGAATTCTGATTTCAAACTTTTTATTCGAATAGAAAGTTATTCTCATATTCCATGTGCAGCATCTAAGAGCGCAGCAGTCTTTGTCCAAAATATTAAATCCGTCATAAATTGAATCACCCTCTTTTAAAAAATCCTATTTTTGGGCAAAATCCAATTATTTGAATCGGTCGTTACTTTATCTGATATTTCTTTTTTGCGGTGCTTTGGTATGGGGCCAAGAAACAACCTCCGAAGGCGAGGAAGGCGAAGAGACCGAAAACAAACAAATCAATATCGTTTATGGTGCCAACTTCACCAAGGACGAAAAAGAATTTCCTGGCGCGTTTATTTTTAGCAAGGACGTCGCACAAGTGCAATTTGAGCATCAAGGTGCCGACCTTTGGTGCGATATCGCTATTCACTATCAAAAAGAAAATCGTCTCCGAGCCATAGGAAATGTTCGCCTAGAACAAGGCGACAGCATACTGCTCACCGGAGGAAAAATAGACTATGACGGGGAAACCAAACTGGCAAAAATATACGAAGACGTACTGCTCTTAAACGAAACCCAGGAAAACAGTATGACCCTGCGGACGGATACCTTATATTTTGACAGGGAAAAACAAGAATCATATTATAACAGTTCGGGAACCGTTGTAGATTCTGCAAATACACTTACCAGCGAAATAGGCAGGTACTTTATGGAACTGAAAAAATATCAGTTTCTGGATAGTGTGCACATTCAAAATCCGGAGTATATTCTCGATTCAGAGCAGTTGGACTACTATACTACCTCTAAAAATGCCTATATGTATGGGCCATCGACCATTACTGGGGAAACCTATAAAATATATTGTGAGCGAGGTTTTTATGACACTAAAATAGAGAACGGTTATTTTATAAAAAACACCCGTATAGATTACAACAACCGGATTATAGAGGGCGATAGTCTTTACTTTGATCAAGGTACGGAGTTTGCCTCCGCAACCAATAACGTAGTCGTCACAGACACGGTTAACCAAGGAATTATTCGATCACATTATGCAGAAGTCCATAAAGCAGTAGATTCTGTTATTGCTACCAAAAGGGCGGTATCAATCGCTCTGGTAGAACAGGATTCGGTGTATATTCATGGGGATACCTTGATGATGACGGGTAAACCTGAAAATCGCATATTAAGAGCTTTTAGAAATGCTAAAATCTATAAAACAGATTTGAGTGGTAAGTGTGATTCCATCCATTCCAATCAAAGAACAGGGCTTACACAGTTGATTACTAATCCGGTACTTTGGAATGTAGACAATCAGATAACGGGAGATAGCATACACCTTATATCCAATTTAAAAACGGAAGAACTGGATTCCCTAAAGGTATTGGAAAATGCTTTTATTATTTCCCAAGACACCATTGGTAAGGTTGGCTTTAATCAGGCCAAGGGAAAAGATTTGTTTGGTAAGTTCAAGAGCAATGAATTGCGAATCGTTGATCTGGTGAAGAATACGGAAGTCATCTACTATATGTACGATGAAGATGATGAGTTAATGGGCATTGATAAGACCATCTGCAGTAAGATCCGTATTACCTTGACCAATAATGATATTGAAGATCTGACCTTTATTACGAATCCGGACGGAGATATTTTTCCGGAAAAGGATTTACCAGAAAACGCCCGAAAGTTAAAAGGGTTTGTTTGGCGCGGCGACGAGCGGATTTTAAATAAAGACGCTATTTTTGATGACGACGATAACAATATTGAACTGGTTGTCATTAAAGGGGTTGATAATCCCATAGATATTGATGCGGAAGAAGAACAACGCACATTGAACGCAGGGGATCCCGTTAACAATTTACCCCTTCCGGAGGACGAAAAAGAGGAGTCCAAACCTCAACTAAAACCAAGGCCAAAAAGGGAAAAGATCAACTAACAAGCTGTAATTGATTTTCGTGATTATAAAAATTACAAGTGAATAATTTGATACTACCTTTCTTCTAAATGAAAAAAGATTTTTTCAAATACCAGGCACAAACCAGCCCTCACTCCTTGGCCCTAGAAGTTTCTCACGCCAAAGGAAGTTATATTTACGATAGTGATGGAAAGGCATATTTAGACTTTGTAGCCGGAGTCTCCGCTTGTACCTTGGGGCATTGTCACCCAAAAGTTACCAAGGCGATGCAAGTCCAAACCGAAAAGTACATGCATGTTATGGTCTATGGTGAATATGTTCTGGAGCCAGCAGTCACCTATACGAAACTTCTGGCATCAATGCTCCCCCACCCTTTAAGCACTACCTACCTGGTTAATTCGGGAACAGAAGCAATTGAAGGTGCCATAAAATTGGCAAGAAGGTATTCTGGGCGTTCCGAAATCATTTCTGCCCATAATTCCTACCATGGCAATACCATGGGGAGTCTTAGCGTTTCGGGCTATGAGGAGCAAAAAAGTGCTTTTCGTCCATTATTACCCGATGTTAAATTCATCCATTTCAATGATGAAACCGAACTTTCAAAAATCACTGGCAAAACCGCCGCCGTCATTTTAGAAACCATTCAAGGCGGTGCGGGCTTTATAGTTCCCAAGGATGGCTATTTAAAAAAAGTACGACAACGCTGTACTGAAGTTGGCGCATTATTGATTTTAGACGAAATTCAGCCCGGTTTTGGCCGAACCGGCAAACTATTTGCCTTCGAACATTACAACTGTGTTCCTGATATTCTGACCATTGGTAAAGGAATGGCCTCAGGACTTCCAGTAGGTGCGTTTGTTGCATCAAATGAAATGATGACCGTCTTACAGAAAAATCCAAAATTAGGTCATATTACCACCTTTGGGGGAAATCCGGTTATTGCCGCGGCAAGTTTGGCCACCTTAACAGAAATTACCTCTACGAATCTCATTTCGCAGACTTTGGAGAAGGAAAAATTATTCCGTTCACTGTTAAAACATAGGCTGATTAAAGAAATACGTGGAACAGGTTTAATGCTGGCGTTGCTCATGCAAAGTGAGGAACTAGCAAACCAAGTAATACTTAAATGTCAAGAAAAAGGACTCATTTTATTCTGGTTGTTATTTGAACCTAAGGCAGTTAGAATATCCCCGCCACTGACCATATCGGATAACGAAATCACCTCGGGATGCCAGATTCTACTTCAAGTTTTAACGGATTTAGAGCAATAAAGTGTTAACTAATTTGTTAATAATATAGCCCAAATCCGGAGGTAAAGGAAGGCGCAATAGACTACTTTTAAATCCGAAGTTTAACCAACAACGTTCCTATGGCGTTAGAATCTGAGGAAAGGCCAAGCCAGTCGATTACCAAGTTCGAATCTATGCTTAAGACCGATGACGTCTATTTTTTCGACGCCGAGGATTTTGAGGAAATCATTCACCATTATTTGAATCACGGTAAAATTGCCCTGGCCAAAAAGGCCATAAAAATAGGTCTTAAACAGCACATCGATTCCATAGCCTTAAAACTCTTGCATATAGAGGTGCTGGTCTTCGAAAACAATCTTAACATTGCCGAACAGTTGTTAGATGAGTTACAATTGGTTGACGGGTCAAATGAAGAAATCTATATTCAACGGGCAAACATCTATTCCAAACAGGACAATCATGAGGCGGCTGTGGCCCTTTTACAGGAAGCCTTGTCAATTTCCAACGATAGTTTTGATATTTATTCCCTACTAGGTATGGAGTACCTTTTTATGGATGATTTTAAAATGGCGAAGGAAAGCTTTATGAAATGTGTTTCCTATGACGAACAAGACTACTCCGCTTTGTATAATGTAATTTACTGTTTTGAATTTCTGGAAGACTATGAAGGAGCCATTGTCTACTTAAATGATTATTTGGAACGCAACCCCTATTGTGAAGTTGCTTGGCATCAATTAGGCAAGCAGTATTATCTAAAGGGACGATATCCCGAGGCTTTAACATCTTTTGAATTTGCCATTATCTCAGACGATAATTTTATGGGTGCCTATTTTGAAAAGGGGAAAGTATTGGAGAAAATGGGCAAGTTTGAAGAGGCCATTGAAAACTATGAGACCACCTTACAACTAGAAGACCCTACCTCCCAAGCCTATTTGCGCATCGGAAGGTGTTATGAGGAATTAGGAAGTGACGACATGGCGAAGCACCATTATTATAAAACGGTTCATGAAGACCCTTTATTGGACAAGGGGTGGTTGGTCATTACCGAATTTTACTATAAAAAAGGTGATTATGCCAAAGCCCTTCAGTATATCAACAAAGCTCTTAACATAGACGGCGACAATCCAGAATACTGGAAAAGATGTGGTAAGATACATGTTGCCATGGCCGATTTTGAAGGAGCTGATATAGCTTACAAACAAGCCATTGATATGGGAAGTTATGAGCTAGAAACATGGCTCAACTGGGCTCAGGTCTCCCTAATGGCGCATAATTATGATACCGCCATTGAAATTTTATCCCAAGGACATGAGTTCCATCCTGAAAGTGCAGAAATCGCGTATAAAAAGGCAGGAGCGTATCTCATGATGGGTGATAAGATCAACGGACGAATTGGACTCATGAAAGCCTTAAAGCAAAATTTTCAAAAATTGAATTTATTCAATGATGAATTTCCACAGTACTACAAAATCGGTTGGGTGCAGGAACTAATCGACGCCACAAAAAAAGCTTCCTAAGTTTCATAATATTTTCAGTACCCTTTTGGGTAACGCTATGAATTTCGGCATCTTTGCAACCAATCATTTAAAAACGTTCCCTGACCTATGCAAGGCCGAAATCTTTTACAGTATTTTATCATAACCCTAAAAGGAATTGCCATGGGGGCCGCCGATGTGGTTCCCGGTGTCTCGGGTGGAACAATTGCTTTTATATCTGGTATTTATGAGGAATTGATTACGTCGATTAACGGAATTAACCTATCACTTTTTAAAACTTTTAAAAGCGATGGTATAAAAGCTGTTTGGAGGCAAGTAAACGGCAATTTTCTGTTAGCGTTGTTCATTGGTATCTTTATCAGTCTTTTTTCTTTGGCAACCCTTGTAAGTTGGTTGTTGGAGAACGAACCCATTCTATTGTGGTCGTTCTTTTTTGGCTTGGTGTTCGCCAGTATCTTCTTTGTAGGCAAAGAGGTTAAAAAATGGAGCATTGGTGCAATTACAATGCTAATTCTCGGCGCAGTTTTAGCCTTTTATATTACAACCTTACCACCATCGGAAAATACTGGCAGTCTTCCGTATCTGTTCCTTTCTGGCGCATTGGCGGTCTGTGCAATGATATTACCAGGAATTTCGGGTGCCTTTATACTTGTGCTTTTGGGTTCTTATAAGACCATTTTAGATGCCGTACATGAATGGGACCTTAAGGTTGTAGCAACCGTTGGGCTAGGAGCAATATTTGGTTTGCTAAGTTTTGCAAGACTCTTAAAATGGATGTTCAACAATTTTAAAAATATAACCTTGGCATTATTAACCGGATTTATCTTAGGTTCCTTAAACAAGATTTGGCCTTGGAAACAGGTTTTGGAAACCCGAACCTTTGGGGAAAAAATAATCCCCATCAAAGAACAAAATATCTCCCCTTTTTCCTTTGAAGGCGACAATCAATTGCTTTATGCCATCCTTGCCGCTATAATCGGTTTTTCGCTTATTTTTATACTTGAAAGAATAGCCTCAAAAGAATAACTAAGTTTAATGTCTCGACCCAGATCGCCCATAGATAAATTTTTTCTGATTATAAAAGGGCTATGTATGGGTGCGGCCAACAAGGTGCCTGGGGTATCGGGAGGTATTGTGGCCTTTGTTGGCGGGTTTTATGAGGAGTTTATAAATTCACTACAAAAAGTAAACCTAAAGGCCTTTAAGCTACTTTTTGGCGGCAGGTTCAAAAGTTTTTATCGTTACGTTAATGGGTCTTTTCTCACACTCTTGATTTTCGGAATGCTTGTTAGTTATTTTAGCGTTTCGAAGCTATTGGACTTTTTTTTGGAACGGAAAGAGCTCTTTGTCTGGGCCGCTTTTTTCGGAATGATCATTGGATCCATATATTATATTGGAAAAGGTTTCAAACATTGGAATAAAACGACCATAACCGCGGCGGTTATAGGTCTGATTATTGGGGTTTCAATAAGTTTTTTGAGCCCGGCTAAGGAGAATGACAACCTGTTGTTTGTTTTTCTATGTGGTATTATCAGTGTCTCGGGAATGACACTTCCGGGTCTTTCAGGTTCCTTTATTTTGATTTTACTTGGCAATTATGTGCTTCTATTGGTAGATTCGGTTAACGCCCTCTATGACACCTTCGCAGATATTATTCGAGGCGATTTTAGCTTTATTAGAAATGAAGCCCGCATCGGAACACTAAAGGTGCTAGCTGTTTTCACGGCAGGTTCGGCAACAGGTCTGGTAACCCTTTCACACTTGCTTTCGTATGTTTTAAAACACTATAAGCATATTACAACAGCCGTTATCCTCGGGTTTATTACAGGGTCGTTAGGTGTGGTATGGCCATGGAAGCGTACCATTTACAAGACCAAAGCAAACGGCCAGGTGGCCTTAGATTCCAACGGGAGGGAAATCATAACAAATTATGAACGTTATTTTCCAGATTTTGGAAATTCGGAAACGTGGTGGGCACTATTTTTTGCAATTATCGGAATTGCTATTTTGCTGATATTGGATTGGTATGGGAAAAGACAAAAAAAAAAGTTTAGGTACGGGTTGATCGGAAAGAATATTTCCTACTCGTTTTCAAAAGGATATTTTACGGATAAGTTCAAGACCCAAGGACTTGATAATCATAGCTATGAAAATTTTGATCTTCTGCAAATTGAGGATTTTGAGTCGATAGTACAGAAAGAAAAACACCTTAAAGGTTTCAATGTAACCATACCCTATAAGGAAGCAATACTCCCCTTCCTTACTGAAATAAATCCGATGGCCGAGCGTATAGGCGCGGTGAATACCATCCAGTTGTCTAAAAACGGGCTAAAAGGTTTCAATACTGACGCCTACGGTTTTCAAAAATCGTTGGAACCACATTTAAAAACCTATCACACTAACGCTTTAGTGTTAGGTACAGGCGGGGCATCTAAGGCAATTTTATATGTGCTAAATGAGCTGGGTATTAAAACCACTGTGATCTCTAGGACTCCGAATAGCGAACAAATTTCCTATAACCAACTCGACAAAAAAATGATGCAAAAGCATTTGATCATTATCAATTGCACTCCCTTGGGCACACACCCCAATGTTTCGGAAATACCGAATATTCCATATAAACATATCGGCAAGGAACATTTATTATTCGATTTGATTTACAATCCAGCCAAAACGGCTTTTCTTCAAGAGGGTGAAAAACGGGGAGCTTCCATCTGCAATGGATTACGAATGTTGGAGTTACAGGCGGAAAAGGCTTGGGAGATCTGGACAAACGGGCCAAATTCTGATGCTGACACAAGTTCAAACACCGAACAAAAAAAAGCTTAAAAATTTTTCACTAAGCCTTGAACGAATATATCAATGAGGCTAGAAAAATAGATGCCCAAAAATATACGATGTCCAAAATCGAGAATACCGAACATTAGACCCATGTATTCATTTTTATGATAAAGGTTAAAATCACGGTTTAGCTATGGCTGGTAAGGATTATAGCGAAAGGCCTGTAGATGACAGGCTGCCCAAACTTCTTTATCACTTTTGGGATACCCAAAACCAAAAAGACTTAAGCATATACTTTGCAATTAAGAGGGTTGTCACTATCTTAACCCTGTGTTATCGTATAACATGAAACCCTAGAAAATGTCTGAAGAGAAAGAGCAGGAATTAAAGGAACCTACGGAATTGGCCGAGGAACAAAACGTTATGGTTGAAAAAACGGAGACCATTGAAAGTACAATTACCCCAGAACAACTGGTGGCCGATAAAAAAAAGGAAGGGACCACCGAAGACGCTGTTGCCGAAAAAGAGCCTATAGTTGTAGAAAAAGAGGAGAAAATCTCTAAGGAACCAGCTGCCGCTATGGCAGACCCGATTGAAAAAGAAACGGAGACTAAAGAGGTTTTGGCCGAAATTGACGGAAAAAATGCCGAGGATGCTGAAGATGCTAATGACAAGGGCCGCCATGAGATAACTGTATTGGACTACCGCGAAATGCCGATGGAAAATTTGGTCGGTGAAATGCAACGTTTGGTTCGTAACGAGAGGGTGCAAGCCATAAAAAAACATGTTGACGGTATTAAGCACGAATTTGATCGTAAATTCAAGCTTTTTATTGATCAAAAGAAAGAGGAATTCATTGCCAACGGCGGCAATGAAATAGATTTTCATTACAATTCGGTTACCAAAAGACAGTTCAACGAGGTCTATGGCGATTACCGTGAAAAACGTAATCAATATTATAAAAACCTTGAAAACACACTCAAGGACAACTTGGCCAATCGCCTAGAAATTATTACTGAATTAAAGGGTCTTGTTACTATCGAAGAAGATATGAACACGACGTATAACAGCTTTAAGACCTTGCAGCAAAGGTGGCGTGATGCCGGACCCATACCTCGTAACCAATACAACGATGTATGGCGCACCTACCAACATCATGTCGAGAAATTCTATGATTTTCTGCATCTGAACCGTGAACTTCGCGACCTAGATTTTAAACACAACCTGGAAGAAAAGATAAAACTGATCGAACGTGCCGAAGCCTTAATCGAAGAAAAAGATTTGGGCCGGGCGTTTCGGGAGCTTCAGGAACTGCATAAAATTTGGAAGGAGGAAATAGGCCCTGTGTCGCGTGACCAACGCGATGAAATTTGGGACCGTTTTAGCAGTGCCACTAAAGCCTTGCACAATAGGCGACAAGAGCATCAAAAAGAACTGGATAAGAAATATGAGGAGAATCTGATGCTAAAAAATGAGATAATACTCCAAATCAATACATTGGCCGAAAATACCTCTGGCAATCACAAGGTGCTTCAGCAACAAATCAAACAGATAGCGGGGCTGCGGGAGCAATTTTTTAAAATTGGGAAAGTACCCCAAAAGGTAAACGAGATTACCTGGAAAGCTTTTAAGGATGCTACACGCAACTTTAACCATAATAAAAATGCGTTTTACAAAAGCCTTAAAAAAGAGCAACAGCAGAATCTCGACAAAAAAAGGGAATTGGTCACTTTAGCTATTTCCTTAAAGGATAGTGAGGATTGGGACATGGCAACCCAGGAGTTTAAGCGCATTCAGAGCGATTGGAAAAAAATAGGGCATGTACCCCGAAAATATTCCGATATCATTTGGAAGGAATTTAAGAATGCCTGTAATCATTATTTTAATCGTTTGCATGCTTTAAAAAATAGCGCCCATAGAGAAGAGGAGGCCAATCTACAGAAAAAAATCGCCTGCTTGGAGCAATTAAAAACATGGGAAGCTAGCGGAGACAAAGAAAAGGATTTGAACGCTGTAAAGAAGACCATTGCCGAATGGAAAGCCTACGGCCGTGTTCCGTTTAAACAAAAGCACATTGATCAAAAGTTCAATAAAGTGCTTGATGGCCTTTTTAGAAAAATAGGCATCGACAAACAAGAGTCAGAGTTATTGCGTTACGGCAATAAGATTCAGCAATTGTCCTCTTCTGAAGATCAAGGTCGTGCCTTGGGCAATGAGCGCCAATTTATCAGAAAAAAAATCGGGGAAAGCAAGAACGAAATTTTACAGTTGGAAAACAATCTGCAATTCTTTAAACATACCTCAGAAGACAATCCCATGGTACAAGATGTCATTAAAAACATAGAACGACACAAGGCTTCTTTGGAAACTTGGCAAGGCAAACTGAAAAAGCTAAACATCATGGTACACAATCTGAACAAAGCGGCAGAAGAAGTTGAAGACCCCAAAGATCAAAATACGGAAGAAGAATAATATCCTTTGCTTTACTTTCTCAGGCAAAACAACTGTTTAGGGCAGTCTGATCCCGGCTAAAATAAACAAAAGAATTATAAAGATATATTCTTCGATATTCTTTAAGGTTTAAACCAATCATTCTTCTTATAGGACTAATTACCTTATCCTTCAAAAAAGATTCCTAAAGGCCCATTCAATCTGCTTAAAACGTTTTCCCTGAGTTATTTTCAAACCGATAAACCTTAAGAATGGTAGTAAAATATGATAAAATTGGAACCGACTACAACCGGACTCGAAAAGCTGACAAGCATTTAGCCGAGCGATTTTTTCACCACCTGCAGCCGACCAAAAAAGGAATTTATTTAGACATTGGCTGCGGAACCGGAAATTATACAATCGAACTTCATAAACGCGGATTTCGGTTTATTGGCATCGACCCATCAAAACAGATGCTGGAAAAAGCAAAACTCAAAAACACTCATATTGATTGGAAAATAGGTTCGGCAGAAAATATTGGTCTACCTGGCAATTTTGTGAACGGAATAATCGGTTCTTTAACAATTCACCACTGGACCAACCTGCGCATCGGGTTTTTCGAACTGAATAAAGTTTTGAAGCCAAATGGTAGAATCGTTATTTTCACTTCCACGCCTAAACAAATGAGGGGCTATTGGCTAAACCATTACTTTCCAAAAATGTTATCAGATTCAATACTTCAAATGCCGACCTTGAATAGCGTTAAAGCGGCAATGAAAGATAACGGAATTGAACTCGTAGCGATGGAGAAATATTTTGTCAAACCAGATTTAAAGGACCAATTCCTTTATTGCGGAAAACAGAATCCTAAATTATATTTTAATGAACAGATAAGACAAGGGATTTCTTCCTTTTCATCTTTAGCAAATAGAGCCGAGGTTAAACAAGGGTTGTCCCAATTGAAAAAGGATATTGATAATGGAAAAATAGAGGCGATTATTAAATCATATGAAAATGATTTTGGAGATTATCTATACATCATTGGAAAAAAACCTGCCGATAGTGCCATCATAGACTAATTGTTCCGCAGGATTGGGAAGTCGTTTTACATTGAATCGCCCAAAAGACCCTTTGCAATTTCGCAATGTTTCGACCAAATCTATTAAACCCTAAATAGTATTGCTTTAGAGAAATTAAATGAAACAAAGTTTAACGTATTATATTACTCTATTTGTGCTTAGAATAAAAGGCATAAAAAAAGATTTTAGCAAGGACCCAATAGACTTCAAAAAAATAAGAAGGGAAGATGTTCGCTATCCGCAAGGTAAAATTTTAAAACAGAATCAGGTTCGTAATTTTAAGGTTTTAAACACTACTATCACTGAAGTTTCACGAGATCCCCAGTTTAGCAAGTTGTTGCTATTTGTTCACGGAGGGGCTTTTATTTCCGGGCCGGCAAAACATCATTGGGATACCGTTAAAGAACTAGCCAAGCAAACAAATTATACTATTTGGTTGTGTGATTACCCCAAAGCGCCCGAAAACAAGATTTCAACCATTTCAGAAAATATCGATCTCGTATACCATGCAGCTTTAGAAAAATATCCCGCGAAGCAGATTACCTTAATCGGTGATTCAGTAGGAGGAACATTGATAACGGCCCTAATGCAAAGACTTGTTCAAAAAAAAATGGAAGTGCCCCTTAAAATTATCCTTATTTCTCCGGTAATGAACGCTGCTATGTCTAATCCAAGTATTGATGAAATTGATAAAACAGACCCTATGTTGTCTAAAATTGGCGTACTGAGCGCAAAGAAAATGTGTGCCGGGAATACTGATTTAAACGACAACATGATTTCGCCAATACATGGTAGTTTTAGTGAATTTCCCCCTACCGTGTTATTTTTGGCCGAAAATGATATCACTTATCCAGACCAACAATTGACTGTTCAAAAATTAGTTGAGGCCAAAGCCGACCTTAAAGTTATTACAGGAAAAAATATGCCTCATATTTGGCCCTTTTTACCCGTTATGAGTGAGGCGAAAACAGCTCTTCGGGAAATAGTAAACCTACTGAACGGCCAAACAAAAAAAATGGATGCCTAATTACCAGTTCCTACTTAAAAGTCAACTTAGCAATTCTGTTCTTACCAGCGGCATAAGCTATGGAGTCATTCAAAAACCGTAAGGTGTAAAAGCCTTCATCCGAAAGTTGCTTCCAAGATTCACCGCCATCACTTGAATAGGCTATCCCAGTAAATCCCACGGCCACAATTTCCTTACCAGCGGAATCGGGAACAAATTGCACACAACTTTTGTATGCCGGTTCCTGACTATCAGCTATCAGATTCCAAGTTTTTCCGCCATCAGCGGTAATGGCCTTATTGGCCCTGTTCCCATCTGGTTTCGTATAATCACCACCTACGGCAATACCGAGATGTTCATCATAAAAATCAATGGAATAGATTCCCTGACTTTCCTTTTGCGTTAAAACAGGGGTTTCGAAGGTCTCCCAAGTTCTTCCTTTATCGGGAGAGAACCAAGTTCTTTTTGTTGTCGCTAGCCACGCTTTATCTCCAATAATTTTAATATTGGTATCGCTCGCTGCAAAAGCGCCTTCGCCCTCAATGCCTTTTGGTAGATTCTCACATGGTATTTTCTGCCATGTGTCCCCTCCATCCCTGGTGATAATAATACTTAAGCATCCATTTATCGTATCACCAACGGCAATTCCCTCTTCATCATTCCAAAACGTCATAGCATCATAGAATACATCATCATCTTCCTCCATATAAACCAAATCCATTTTCCCGCCTTCCCCGGTCTTGTAGAGTAGCGCAGGGCTGCCTATTGATAGCATTAAAAAGTCGCTAGATGTATGTGCAATTGCCCTAAATTCCGGGATACTGGTGTGATATTTTTCAATCTTGGAACGTACTTTGCCCGTACTCAAATCAATGGTACCAAAAGTGCCCTTGTTCGCGGCAAAAGCCAAACTATTGCCCATAATTTCAATAGCGCGGATACTTAGTGAATCGTTGAAAATAGTTTCCATTTCGACTGTGGTAAATGGAGTTCTGTTTTCTGTAGCGATGCAAGAGAACAAAAAGAGTAAAACGAGGAGGATTCCAAAGTTGCGCATGCTCAAATGTAACTCAAAAATTTAGAGTTCTTTTTTGAGAATTTCGATATGGCGCATTAGGCGTTTTACTTCCAATTCCACAGTACCATTATAAACCCCGCGAATATGCCCCTCCTTATCTACTAAAATAAAATTTTCGGTATGTATAAAATTATCTTTGTCCTGCGTCTCGTTGAAATCCTTATCCGCAAAATAGCCGTTTCGCGCAATCTTATAAATAGCATCCTTGTCTCCGGTTACCAAATTCCATTTAGGTAAATTAATATCATTCGCCTTGGCGTAATCAGCAAGCTTTTCAACAGTATCATTCCAAGGCATTACCGAATGGGACAACAATAGTATATCTGTATTATTTTGATATTCATCTCTTAGCATGCCCATGTTTTTTGTCAGTTTAGGGCAGATACCGGGGCAAATTGTAAAAAAGAAGTCGGCTACATATATTTTGCCTTCAAAAGTCTTATTGGTTACCTCCTCTCCTTTTTGATTGGTAAAAGAGAAATTAGGAATCTTGTGTGAACCTTTCTTCCATTCCGGAGTGAACTCCGGTGAGGTAAAATAAGGAAGTCGTTCGATTTCAACATTTTCGGCAACAACCAATTTTTTCTTCTTGTTTTCTTTATTCGAACAGGAAAAAAGACTGATAGAGGCAATAATCAAAATAAGAAATCTAGCGAAGTTCATTTGCATTGATATTGACCGTATAACATTTTTTGAGACCGATGAGCCCAAATCTTTCCCCATTTTTCACTTCGTAGTTGGCCCTTGTTTTTCCTGTTTCAGTCCATGTTCGTTGTCTACCTGTTTCCTTGCCATTTAGATAGTTGAAATCAAGAATTAGTTGTCCGTTCTTATACCACTCCCTTCGGCTCCCGTCATGCTCGCCTTTTTCATTATACCAATAATCAAATTTTTGAGTGCCATCTTCCCACCAACCTAAATGATTCCCGATTTTTAAGCCCTTGGAATACCACCGGCTTTGTGAAAGAACTCCATTGGCATACCATTGTTTTTCATATCCATCTTTACGGCCATCGATATATTGTAATTTCATCTTAAAAGAAGTATCGTCATGTCCAGAAACCAAAAGTCCGTTAAAAGGTAAATTCCTATAAAACAGCACACCGTTTACCAATTCAAGTTCGGCATCGGTCCCATCGATAACCAGCTCCTTTTGTTCGCACGAAAGGAGCCAGCAAAAAGAACATATTATAAGAATGAAAAAACGCATGTATTTAGCGACTTACATTCCCCGGGGTGCCATAAAAGCCATTCCCGTTCAAGTAAGGGTCCGCGTCGGTAATGTGGTAATGATAAATGCCATTCGGAAAATCGGCCGTAACCGACGTATGACCGTGAAATTCGTCTAAATCATCGTTGGTAATTTCTATACTATTTTCCATAGGTCCATAAACCGGAAAGCCATCTGAAAGTAATCCTAAAAAAGCATCGCTTCCGAACTCTTGGGTCAAAAATTTGGGTTCAACATGATAGTGATATTGAGTCATTGCTGGATGCCCCAGCCACTGATCAAACGAATTAATCTCATTTGTTAATGCTTGATTATTTGGCCCTGCATATTGATTAAAAAACACTACTCCATTTCTAGAAATTCCGATCGCCCCGAGTGGAGTGGCCTCTTTGACAGAGGCTTCTGCAGGATTCAATGGTATGGTAAACGTAATATTTTGAGCCCCTATAGAACCGGGGTTTTGATTCCAATCTGGGTTGGTTCCGTTATAATCTTCATACAAAGGGTCGGTCACCGCCCAGTACGGGCTCGTATGATTTGGTAAATCCGCAGTTGTAAAAATCACATTAGTACCGCTTATCTCATATGAAAGATCCGTACCAGAGAACAATTCTAAAATGGTTGTAATATCATATGTGCTACCATCCGTTCCCCCATCTGTGCCTACGATTATTTCATTAGAGTCATCATCTGAACATGAAACGAATACAACGCCTAACAAAAATGCGCTAAAAATATACGGAATTAGAGATCTTAATCTTGTCATTTTATATGATTTATGTGTTTGAATAATTCTTTAGATGTTGATTTCGGAAAAAACTTGCAATTTCCAGGTTATTCGAAAAAAATAATAATAAGTTCACTGTCGAATATTTGCCAAAGCTTCTGTTAATATGTCCTTTTCTTGGCTATCATCACTGCCCAAAGGCGGTTGATTTGCATTTAATAGATTAGGGTTTTCCAAAGGATTTGCACTCAAATCATATAACGCTTCAGAACCATCAGAAAAGCGAATGTATTTATGGGTTGCATTTCTAATGGTATAGTCTGAAGTACCATTGTCACGACCAATTTCAGTATATACAAATTCTCTAATCTCTTGACCGGTACTGCTCAACAGCCCTTTAAAACTTTTACTATCATTAATCTCTGTTGTTCCTGTTTCCGCAATATCGGCGACAGTGGCGAATATATCCGTGGTGTTTAATAAAGCATCTTCGGATTGATTTATTCGACTAACATTTTTACCGGAAACTACCATTGGTACATTTACCCCACCTTGGTATACACTTCCTTTGGCACGCTGGCTCGAATACTCCTGTACCACTTGGTTCGGGCTGCCATTATCCCCAATAAAAATGAACACCGTATTATCCTTTTCTTCTTGGGTCATTGAATTTAACAATCTTCCCATTTCGGAATCCATAGCCTCTAGCATGGCCAAATAATAAGGTAATGGGTTAGCATCAATACTGGCTTGGTCTGTAGGTAAAGAGCCCTGAGAATGCAAATCTGCAGGCGGCAGATGAAATGGGGTATGGGGTGCATTGTAGGCCAACCACAAAAACCAAGGTTTCGTTTGACTGTCGATCCAATCAATGGCCAAATCGGTAAATTTTGTTGTTGTATACTCGGCGGAGCTTGTTACCGTACCATTTTCAGTGAAATTCCAATTGGTATATGATTGTACCCCTCCCGTCAATAAGCCTGCATAATAGCCAACACCCATAGTGGTGGGGTGATTAGAATCATCGGACAAGTGCCATTTACCGATTACGGCATGGTCATACGCAGTATTCGTGTTTATATCTAAAAATTGCTGGATAGAAGTCTCTGAAGTTGGTAGATCATCCCCAACCTGCATAACGCCGGTTCTAAAACCGTACTTACCCGTTAAAATACTTGCCCTAGTTGGTGTACACTCAGGATACGACCATAAATTACTAAACCGAACGCCATTGTCGATCATATCTTGCAGATTGGGCATATTTGGCTTTACGCTACCAATCTCATAGCCCGGAGTAGCATCCAACCCCATATCATCGGCAATAATCAATAAGATATTCGGTTTTGAATCCGCGGTGTTTTCTGTTTCCATATTTTCTTCCGAAACAGTATCATCGTTACTACTGCAAGAAAAAAAGGTAAGAAATAAAGCTAAAATCAGGATATTACCAATTTTCATAGGGTTTAGGTTTGATTGGTTAAAAAATTACAGCATTGCAAAAAAAGTTAGTCTATGACAATTTTTCCCATGACTATTCTATAACAGGGAATTCAGGATAAAATTGCTATTGACTTGAATTAAATACTTCATTTTGAGCACTATGACCATAATGATCGTAGAAGGTTTAACAAGAATCTAAATCTATTATTTTACAATCCGGTATTTGACTGTTCTATAAATGGGTTTGAATATTTGTCATCGTTTAAAAATTGTTCGTCGGTTAAGGTATTTAGAAAATCTACCAAGGCTTGTTTATCTGCGGCAGATAAGTTCAAACGTCTTACACCGTTCCTAACGGTTAACCTATTATCCAAGTTCGGGTTATTTTGAACACCACTGTTATAATGCTCAATAACTTCGGCAAGTGTTGCAAACCTACCGTCATGCATGTATGGCCCCGTTAATGCTATGTTCCGCAAAGAAGGTGCTTTAAATTCTCCTAATTGATTATTGTTTCCGGTAACCCCTCCCACTCCTTCGTCAATAATCGTGGCGTCCAATCCATTATTTCTTGCCCTATCCCCCACAAAGGCGTTGGTAGCATGACAGTCAAAACATCTGGTCTGGTTACTCATAAATAACTGTTTTCCTCTATTTTCAGAAGCGGTATAATTCGGAAAATTATTATTAGGGTTCTGACTTTGGGCCAAGCCTTCATCATACTTAGACTCGTAAGACACCATCGATCGTATGAATTGAGAAAGTGCTAGCGCAATTCGCTGGCTGGACACTGTTTCATCTCCAAAAGCATTTGTAAATAGGGTTTGATAATACTCCTCCTGGGCAAGCTTTGTTTCTAGATCAGGCAAAGTCATTCCCATTTCTACCAAATCTTGAATGGGAATCAAGGTTTGAGCTTCTAAAGTGGCCGCCCTTTCATCCCAAAAAAATCGTCCATTCTCGTAAAACCTTGCATTTGCAAGGCCCATAGAATTTCTTGCTGTTAAGCCTCCATTAAAACCTGTACTAAATTGGTTGGGGTCCGAGAATCCATTTTCTTGTATATGACAAGAAGCACAGGCAATGGTATTGTTAACAGACATTCTTTTATCATAAAACAAAACTCGCCCTAGTGTTGCCCCATTATCTGTAATTGCATTATTATTGGGAGTATTATCTTCATTCCTAACATTATTATCCAAGAAAAAGTTTGGTAATATAATATTGGCATAGTTAAAGGGGGAATCCGGCAAAGCCAGAAATTCAGAATCTACTACAAGACCCGTATCATTTTCATCGTTAGGATTAGTTGCTATATCATCATTTTCATCAACTACAATATCGACGTAATCATCGGTACTACATGAATTCAAAAGAAATAAAAACAAAAGAAGGGGAGCGACATACTTTTTCATAAAAATTAGTATTTGATGGGGTTAATAAATGATTAAAAAAGTAGTAGTTGGCGCTATATTTTCTTGTCTTTGTTTGAATAGAAGCTTCGCAAGCAATCGCGAAGCTTCTAAAAATTTATTCAGGCTATTCCTGCTATAAGTTTGGACCGAGGTTTAGGTTATTTATAGCCTCGGAAATCTCATACCCTAACCGCAACCCTTCGGTGCAATCCATACGGATATGAACTCCAAAAGGCACCCTTGAAAAGGCATTTTCTTCTGCCATTTCGCTAAGGCTATTAAACCGTCGTGGTCTGCTTCTGAATTCCCTTCTTCCTTCGTGACTGCGATCGGTAAAATTAACGGCATCGCCAAACTGGTCAATAAAAACTCCGGCCGCGGCGGAGGCAAAAGTAGAATGCCCTGAGGGATACCCTGGGAATGATGGATTAGGCCAATTTATAAACCGATACAGATTGGTCTGGTAGTCCTCATCTATAAACTCATGAATATATACATTCGGGCGCATTACCATGTACTCATACTTGTCTGCCCAGGTAGATACTGAAGCATCGTTTAAAGAGAAGCCAAGCTTAAGTAATAAAGCAAGGGAAGCTTCAAAATCTAGATCTTGTTGCTGGATCAATTGCATTGCAATCGAAATCTGTCTGCCGGGGGGACTCATCATCAAACCTTCGACATCGTCAGACCAGAATTCTGAAATCCACAAATCTTCATTATCCTCTTCCCTTGCTGTTGTACTAATCTCATACACCTCATTCATTTGGGCAAAATAATCACTAGAAGAATCTTCGCTATACGAAATTGGTGGGGGCACACTTGAGGTTTGTGCCGGAGAGATGACAAAGGTACGTACCGACCCCCAGTAAGGAAACCAAGCCCTTTCCGCATCTGCACTATATGTCCAAAACCCTTCACCTATCGGTGGCTCATAAGAAAATGGTTGAGGGTCAAGAATTTGTTTTTCGGCCTCTGTATCGGTCTGGCTATATGCAATGATTTGCTCCGCGACATAGTCGGCCCATTCCCTAGAATTATTTCTTACTTCTTCTGTTGCATTTCTAGAAAAAGTACGTTCCAACTGTTCTTCTAACCTATTTATACGCTGGTTTTTATCAATGGAAACACTGAACATAAAATGATCGATTACTTGGGCATAACACCTATTGATGGCCAGGTTTACATCAATATTCGGGTTTCTTCGATCTGCGTCTATGTTTAGGCCTTGCAATCTATTACCATTGGAAGTATATCCATTCAGGTTAGAGACCGCGGTTTCATAGACCGCCAAATGAATATAGGCTAAGGCCCTAGCGGTCGCATTGGGACGCATTCCGTCGGTATACCGATCCAATTGCAACCAGAGTTCATTCCAATCGGTTATTAGCTGCATCGTCCCCTGCGGTTGTTGAGGATTGGGGTTGGGCGGCCTATCGGTAGTAGTCTCATCTTCTGCTACATTTTCAATTTCGGCTTCCTCTAGGGTTTCTATCAAGTCATCATCTTTGGCGCAAGATTGAATCAATAATAGCGAAATCGTTAAGAGTAAAATCCTTAGGTGTGTGGTGTTCATATAATTAAATTTACGTTAGACAAAAACCTACATGTCTTATGGTGGGGATCATGCCTTTTCAAGCATTAAATCGGCCTTTAAATAATGGTGAAAAGTGTAAAATTCAATTATAGGCAATAACTATTTTTAATGAATTAAGTTTTAAACAATGCTATTCTAAGTAGCACCTCGATCGGGTATTATTCCACTAATCTCTTTTTCTTCGTTGTGGCTTTGGAGCTTTCTTCAGTTCTTCTTCTGTGATAAAACCATCTTCATTGGTATCCACTTTCGAAAAATCATTTTTTAAGGGTCCTTTTACTTCTTTCTCTGAAAGCTTGCCATCCTCATTGGCATCCATCTTTTCTAAAAGTTCATTGAATGTTGGTGATTTTTGCCCTTCTCCTCTATTTGGTCGTTGCGCAAAAGAAGCGTTTATGAAAAATAAGGCCATCCCAAAAACCAATAGTGGGGTTCTAAATTCATTCCTATTCATAGCTGTGCGTTTTTATGTGTTTGTTCTGTTTTAGATGTAGGTCTGAAAATAAACTTGTGGGCTTTATTGTTAAAAAAAGCACAAAAAAAGACCCTCAATTAAATTCAGGGTCTTTCCTATAGGGTTACATTCTCTTTTAATGCCTTGGTGGAGGAGGTGGTCTGTTCCCGTCTCCAGGCCCACCTGGTGGCGGACCATTCCTTCCTTTTCTAGGGCCTCCACGTCGTATTGCATCGTGTATGATCGTATTAAAACGGGCTTTTTGTTTCTCGGTACACAATTCCCCAACAGATCTGAAAAAATTAAACGTCTCCAGTTCCTTCGCTTTTTCCTTTTCGGCTATTGCAGTTGTAAAAGAATCGATTTCGGAATTGACTATGTTGTCATCGGATAATTTATCGAACAACCCGTCTTTCAGTTCTTTTAGGTCGTTGAAAATAGATTTTATTTTTTTACGATGAGCAGCATCCATCTCCTCAAATTTTTGGGTTTGCGCAGCGTCAAAGTTCAATTCCTTTACAATGAAATTGGATTGACCCGAACCCTTTGGACCTCTATCTCCGGATTTGCTAAACTGTTTGAACAGGAAAAAACCATTCATAACAACCAAAAAAGCCAATAATATATACAGGAGTAAGTTTCTCTTCATATGGTCTAATTATAATTTATATCAAAGTCATCTTCAGTTTCCGAAAGCCCATAAACTTCGGCAAAATTCTCAATGTTTTCGCTGTAATCCTCGGTCATCTTAGAATAGGAGAAAAGTGCTACGGTATTAAGAGCAACAAGGCAAATAAGAGCCACGGCCTGATATTTTGGAGTAAGCCAATCTAAAAAAGAGCTTGTTTCTACCTCTTCAGCATCCCGCCGAGCCATACGGTTCAACACTTTTTCCTTAAAAAAAGGAGGTGCTTCGACCTGGTCAATAGCTGAAACACCATCTAATGTTTCGTCCACCAATCGACCTATCTTCAATTTGTCTTCCATGTCTGAATTGTTCTTCTATCTATTAAGATACCTTTAACACAAAAAACTTGCGCTAGTATCTCTCTTTTTTATAATAATCCCATAATAATTCTCGCAAGTTTTTTTTTGCCCTGAACAGTAACGACTCAATAGATGAAATGCTCTTGTTCGTAATCTCCCCTACTTCTTTATAACTCAAATCATCAATCTTATTCAGGGTGTACACAATGCGTTGGGCTTCCGGCAAGGTATTGATGGCCGCAAATAAGATTTCACTCTTCTCTTTATTTTCCAATTGCACTCCCGGATGATTGAACTCAGTGAAATAGGAACTTCGGTCAATAGGCATATCATTTCCTAAAATCGACTGCATAAATCCAAAGCGTTTTTTGGTTTTTTTCTTTCGGATAAAAGCCAAACACTTGTTTACCGATATACGATATATCCAAGTGGATAGTTTAGCATCACCTTTAAATTTGGCTACCGAATTGAAAACTTCAATAAAAACTTCCTGCGCAATATCTTCGGCATCTTCTTGATTGGGTATAAATGAAATACAGGTACTGAATACCTTTTGTTGATATTCGTCCAACAACTGACCATAAGCTTGCTGATTTCCCTCCTTCAGGGATTTAATAAAGTAATCTTCTTCCAAATACGGGGTTTGCCCTGCAAATTACAGAAATTAAACGGTTTCAAAAGCCTACCTTTGCAACCTTAAATTTTCAAGGATGAAACTCCATAGAAATCTCGTATTTGCGGTAATCGATGCATTAAACCTTATTTTTAATGAGGGTGAATATGCCGATAAGGTAGTACAGAAAGTATTAAAATATGACAAGCGTTGGGGTTCTAGGGATCGGGGCTTTATTGCTGAAACCACTTATGAAATGGTCCGGTACAAAAGATTGTATACTGAAATAGCTGATGTTAGGGCACCCTATAGAAGAAGCGATCTCTTTCGTATGTGGGCCGTTTGGGCCGTATTAAAAGGCATACAATTGCCCGATTGGAAACAAATTGAACCTACCCCTGAGCGACGCATCAAAGGAAAGTTTGATGAACTCTCAAAAATCAGAAAATTTAAGGAGGCCATACCGGATTGGATCGATGAACTGTGCGAAAAGGCCCTAGGCGATAAATTATGGACAGCGGAATTGGCTGCCCTCAATATAAAAGCAGAAGTAATACTACGTACAAATACCCTCAAAATCAGCAAAAAAGAGCTTCAAAAGACTCTTCTTGATGAAGGTATTGTAACAGAGCCTATTAAGGGGTATCCCTCAGCCTTAAGACTACCGGAACGTGTCAATGTTTTTCAAACCGAGTCTTTTAAAAATGGCTTTTTTGAAGTACAGGATGCCTCTTCGCAATTGGTTGCCGAACTTCTTGATGTAAAACCCGGACAGCGTGTAGTCGATACTTGTGCGGGCGCAGGGGGAAAATCACTGCATTTGGCTGCGCTCATGGAAAACAAAGGGCAATTGATTGCCATGGATATCTATGGGAGTAAATTAAAGGAGCTTAAACGTCGCGCTAGAAGAAATGGTGCCCATAATATAGAACCTAGGAAAATTACCTCTACCAAGGTATTTAAAAAACTCTACGGGAGTGCTGACCGCGTATTGATTGACGCACCATGTACGGGACTAGGTGTTCTTAGAAGAAACCCGGATTCGAAATGGAAAATGCAGCCGGAATTTTTGGACAAAATTGTAAAAGTGCAGTATGACATCATTCGCTCTTACAGTAAAATTGTGAAAGCGGGCGGTAAAATGGTTTATGCCACTTGCTCTATTCTTCCGCAAGAAAACAACGATCAGGTTACCTCCTTCCTGGCCTCGGAGGAGGGAAAGGATTTCACTTTAATTGAAGAAAAGAAAATCTACGCATCGAAAAGTGGTTTTGACGGATTTTATATGGCCTTGTTGGAGAAAAAATAAACGCCACAGCTTCCCAAAACACAAGAAACCCATGACCAATTTGGCAATTTGGGACTAGAATATAAGTTCTTACCAAAAAATGAAACAGCTCACCCAATTTATAGAGAAACACCTATCAGGTAAAAAGGTTTTAGTGCTTTTTGTGTTGACCAATATGGTTTATGTCTTTATGCTAACCATCACGATTCCGCGAACAAAGAATTTCGCGAACGGAATGGACTTGTTAGATATGATACCAACGGGATATGACTTGAATTATGTAAGCGAGTTATTCAGTGCACTTGGCGAGGAAGGACGCCAGACCTACCTGACCAACCAAATACCTGTAGATATGCTTTATCCGTTTCTATTTGGGGTGTCGTACAGTTTGCTCCTGGCCTATTTTCTAAAAAAGTTGAATAGGTTCAAAGCGCCATTTTCGTATTTGTGCTTGCTACCAATACTAGCGGGAATCGCAGACTATTTCGAAAATTTCGGAATCATCTCATTGTTAAATAGCTACCCCGACTTGACTGAAACTGCCGTAAGCGCAACGAATACTTTTTCGCTAATAAAAAGTACGTCGACAATGGCTTTTTTCATTGCCTTAATAATCACATTACTTTTATTGGGCTTTAATACTATCAATAGAAAAACCTCCCCTCCCCGATAGCCATCGGGACGTCTTATTATAAGATGACCGAGCATGAGCTCTGAGCGAGATGAGGCGATCGAAGAATTAAGAGGTGTATAGCAATAAACTATAGCACAGCACCTAAACTTGAACAACACCATACCTAACCATTCCTTAGAGGGGGCTACACTCAAATATTCGAAGTAATCAACAATCTGTTAACTTTTTAAATAAAATCCAACCACATTTAGTTTACACTAAATACAACTTTGGTATAAATTTGCACTTTCTCAAACCCAACAATTCAAAGGTTCATGATTCACTTTTTCGGGGAGCTCAACAACAAAGTTTTTGCAGTACAGACCAATCAAAAGCTATCTCAAGAAAACATTGATAAACTCATCTGGCTATTCGCCTGTCCTGAACTTGTTTCAGGAGCAACTAACACACCTTTGGCGTCTCTTGACGCCTTTTTTATTGGTCCAAGGGCGGCGATGATTACACCTTGGAGCACCAATGCGACCGAGATTACCCAGAATATGGGGATTTCAGGTATCACCCGGATTGAAGAGTTCCAAGCTGCGCAAAAGGAGTTCACCCACTTTGACCCTATGCTTTCTCAAAAATTTGATGGACTGGACCAGGATATTTTTAAAATAGATGCAGAGCCGGAATCTATTTTAACCATTGAGGATATTGCATCATACAACAAACAGGAAGGACTCGCCTTAAATAATGAAGAAGTCGAGTATTTAGATAAGCTATCGGAAAAAATAGGCCGAAAACTGACCGATTCCGAAGTCTTTGGTTTTAGTCAGGTCAATTCGGAACATTGCCGCCATAAAATATTTAATGGCACCTTCGTCATAGATGGAGCGGAAATGCCCACCTCTCTTTTTAAGCTTATCAAAAAAACCTCTCAAGAAAATCCCAACGATATTGTTTCGGCCTATAAGGACAAT
Organism: Aggregatimonas sp.; assembly: GCA_965238025.1. Taxonomy (GTDB): domain Bacteria; phylum Bacteroidota; class Bacteroidia; order Flavobacteriales; family Flavobacteriaceae; genus Pelagihabitans. Next base: position 3,979,229 of record OZ250162.1, read on the forward strand.
GTTGCGTTTATAAAAGGGCCAAAAGTGGTACAATTTGCTCCCAAAACGGCTGACAAGCCCGATTTCTATCGGGAAGAAGAATTTGAATCGGTTATTTCGCTCAAGGCCGAAACACACAACTTCCCCACAACGGTAGAACCTTTTAATGGTGCAGCAACGGGTTCCGGAGGTGAGATACGCGACCGATTAGCTGGTGGCAAAGGTTCATTGCCCTTGGCAGGAACGGCAGTATACATGACTTCATATTCAAGATTGGAAGAAAATAAACCTTGGGAAAAGGGAATGCCCGCGCGTGAATGGCTCTATCAAACCCCCATGGATATTTTAATAAAGGCATCCAACGGCGCGTCTGATTTTGGGAATAAGTTTGGGCAGCCCCTCATTACCGGTTCTGTTTTGACCTTTGAACACCAAGAACAAACGGCCACATCGAGTGGAGTCGAGATGTCTAGACGACTAGCCTATGACAAGGTCATTATGCAAGCTGGTGGTATTGGGTACGGAAAAGCGGAACAAGCCTTAAAAGATACCCCAAAAACTGGTGATAAAATTGTAATCTTAGGTGGTGACAACTACCGCATCGGAATGGGTGGCGCAGCTGTATCGAGTGCTGATACCGGTGAATTTAGTTCGGCAATAGAACTAAATGCAGTACAACGCTCCAATCCTGAAATGCAAAAGAGAGCTGCCAACGCCGTTCGCGGTATGGTAGAGAGCGATGTAAATTCCATTGTGTCCATACATGATCATGGTGCAGGGGGTCACCTGAACTGCCTATCAGAACTCGTAGAAGATACTGGTGGAAAAATTGATTTGGATAAACTCCCAGTCGGTGACCCTACCCTATCCGCCAAAGAAATTATCGGGAATGAATCCCAAGAACGAATGGGCTTGGTTATCGGAAAAGACGATGCGGCGCTCCTTGGCCGAATTGCCGAAAGGGAACGTTCTCCCATGTATGAAGTGGGTGATGTTACAGGCGATGATCGCTTTACCTTCGAATCAAAAACCACTGGTGAAAAACCTATGGACGTTAATCTTTCGGATATTTTCGGAAGTTCCCCAAAAACCATAATGACCGATAAAACGGTTCAAAGAACATATAAAAATCCCGAATATTCGTTGGAGTTCTTTCATGACTACTTGGAACAAGTGTTGCAATTGGAAGCCGTCGCTTGCAAAGATTGGCTCACCAATAAAGTAGATAGATGCGTGGGCGGCCGAGTGGCCAAACAACAATGTGCAGGTCCGTTGCAGCTACCCCTGAACAATGTAGGCATAATGGCCTTGGATTTTAAAGGAAAAGAGGGTATTGCTACCAGTATTGGCCACTCCCCTATTTCAGGATTGATCGATTCTGGTGCTGGAAGCAAAAACAGTATTGCGGAGGCTTTAACGAATATCATTTGGGCACCCTTAAAAAATGGATTAAAATCCGTTTCGCTTTCAGCAAACTGGATGTGGCCCTGTAAGAACGAAGGGGAAGATGCCAGACTCTACAAAGCCGTACAAGCTATTTGCGATTTTTCGATTGCCTTGGGCATCAATGTTCCAACGGGAAAGGATTCCCTTTCCATGAAACAGAAATATAAGGATGGGGATGTCATTAGCCCAGGAACTGTTATCATTTCTGCTGCCGGAAACTGTGATGATATTACCAAAGTAGTTGAACCCGTTCTCCAAAAAAATGGTGGAAATATGTATTATATTAATCTATCTAGGGACAATTATAAACTTGGAGGTTCTTCTTTCGGCCAGGTGTTGAATGCCGTCGGTAGTGAAGCTCCGACCATAAAAGATGACGCCTATTTCAAGTTGGTTTTCAATTCAATTCAAACTTTGATTAGAAATGGTCAAATCATTGCTGGTCATGATGTTGCTTCGGGTGGATTAATTACGACCCTATTAGAGTTGTGTTTTGCGGATGTGGATTTGGGGGCTGAATTGGACCTATCCAGTTTAGGGGAATCTGACACCATAAAACTGTTGTTTTCAGAGAATTCGGGTATTGTTTTTCAAGCTAAACGTGATGGCAATCGAGACTTGGAAAAAGCACTCGAAGCCGCAAATATTAATTTCGAAAAGCTAGGGAATGTAGCATCAGAAAGCACCCTTACCATCAAAAATGGAGGTATGGAAATGGGCTTGAATATTGTTTCACTAAGGGATACATGGTTTAAGACTTCCTATTTATTAGACAACAAACAAACGGCAAAAGGTTTAGCAAAAGATCGCTTTGACAATTATAAGGAGCAGCCATTGCAATATCAGTTCCCAAGCCAATTTTCCGGCAAGCATGTCACCCTGAGCTTGTCGAAGGGCAGGCCAAAAGCAGCCATCCTTAGAGAAAAAGGCAGCAACTCAGAACGTGAAATGGCAAACGCCATGTACTTAGCAGGTTTTGATGTGAAGGATGTACACATGACCGACTTGATAACCGGTAGGGAAACTTTAGAAGATATTCAGTTCTTGGGTGCCGTTGGTGGCTTTTCCAATTCCGATGTTTTAGGAAGTGCCAAAGGATGGGCAGGTGCCATCAAATACAACGAAAGGGCCAATAAAGTCATCAAAGACTTTTTTGCAAGGCAAGATACCTTGTCTATCGGAATCTGCAATGGTTGTCAGTTGTTTATGGAACTTGACCTTATAAATCCTGACCACGAGACCCATGGTAAAATGACCTATAATGACTCCAATAAACACGAGAGCAACTTTACCTCGGTTAAGATTCAGGAAAACAATTCGGTAATGCTATCCAATTTGGAGGGCACCACCCTTGGCGTATGGATTTCTCATGGCGAAGGGAAATTTAACCTTCCACATTCCGAAGACAAATACGATATCGTTGCCAAATACGGTTATGAAGGATATCCTGCCAATCCGAATGGTAGCGATTTCAATACCGCCATGCTTTGCGATAGTACCGGAAGGCATCTGGTTACCATGCCCCATATTGAACGTTCCATCTTTCCTTGGAACTGGGCACACTACCCCGGGGACAGAAACGATGTCGTTTCACCTTGGCTGGAAGCTTTTGTAAATGCTAGGGTTTGGGTCGAGAAAAACAATTAATGATTGAAAGCCCAAAATAAACGAACTGATTTGTGAAAATTCGTGAAATTTGTGATCATGCAAGTACGTCCAGCTGAAAAGAAAGATATTTCGTCAATCGTTCAAATGATTGCCAATGATAAATTGGGTAAACTTCGCGAAGATTATCAAGAACCTCTTCCGAAAAAGTATTACGAGGCCTTCGAAAATATCGCTTCGGACCCCAACCAAGAGCTTATGGTTATGGAAACATCATCAGGTCAGATTATCGGCACACTACAACTATCTTTCATACAATACTTGACCTATCAAGGCGGCATAAGAGCGCAAATTGAAGCGGTGAGGGTACATAAAGATTTTCGGGCCAAGGGAATCGGACAAAAATTATTCGAATGGGCCATCCAACGTGCCAGGGAAAAGGATGCACATGTGGTGCAATTGACTACTGATAAAAAAAGACCGGAGGCGTTACGTTTTTATGAAAAACTTGGTTTTAAAGCCAGTCATGAAGGGATGAAATTGCACTTGTTGTAAATTAATTTCAAATAATTCCTTAAAATTTTATACCATTCTCAAGTATCAAGTGTCAATTTCACAAATACCATTTTAATATCCCATTCACTTTCCCTATTTTGCAGTTACCAATTAGAAACTTAGTGTTGCGTTAGATTTGATGTGTTGGTTAAGTCACAGTTATTTTTTGCTAGATTAAGGCAAAAAATTATTGCATAGTCTAACTACGGAATCATTTTTTAACGCAGAACTAGTGACAAAGAACAAGACTTGGGCCAACTAAATCAGACTTAACACAACACTCATATGCAAGACGTCACACGCCTTTTTGATTTTCCCTATTATGCCTTAGAAACCTATAACCTTCCCAACTACTTTGTTGACAAACACAACGGCAAATGGGTAGCTACCTCAACGCAGGAACATATAGATAAGGCCAATGCCGTAAGTCGCGGGTTAATAAAGATGGGCGTTCAAAAAGACGACAAAATTGCCTTGATATCTATGACCAATAGGTCGGAGTGGAATGCCATGGATATTGGCGTTTTACAAACAGGTGCACAAAATGTGCCCATCTACCCCACAATTTCAGAGGAAGATTATGCCTATGTCCTGAACCACTCTGAAGCTTCCTATTGTTTCGTATCCTGTGCAGCTGTTTATGCCAAAGTAAAATCGATACAAGACCAGGTACCAAGTTTAAAAGAGGTGTATTCTTTTGATGAATTGGACAATTGCAAAAATTGGAGCGAAGTACTTGAGTTGGGCGCCGACACTTCAAACCAAGATGTGGTTGAGGATCGAAAGGCAGGAGTAAAACCAGAGGATTTGGCAACTTTGATTTATACCTCCGGTACGACTGGGAGACCCAAAGGAGTAATGCTATCACATAACAACTTGGTAAGTAATGCACTGGCCAGCACAAAGCGGTTGCCTTTAGAAAAAGGAAATTCCACATGTTTGAGTTTCTTACCCATTTGCCATGTATATGAGCGGATGATGATATATCTATATCAATATAATGGGATTACGGTGTACTATGCTGAAGGAATCGATAAAATCAGCGACAACCTAAAAGAAACCTCGCCCGATACCATGACAGCAGTACCACGCTTGCTTGAAAAAATCTACGATGGTATCATTGCCAAGGGCAGTACATTAACCGGATTTAAAAAGAAACTTTTCTTTTGGGCCATAGATCTGGGCCTAAAATATGAACCCTATGGTCAAAACGGATGGTGGTATGAAAAGCAATTAGGCCTCGCCCGAAAATTGATTTTCAGTAAGTGGCAAGACGCCTTGGGAGGCAATTTATCCATTATCTGCTCGGGAAGTGCCGCCTTACAGCCAAGACTGGCCCGGGTTTTCACTGCCGCCGGTATCGGAATCATGGAGGGTTACGGACTCACGGAAACCTCCCCCACTTTAACGGTAAATGATATGCGCAACAAAGGGTTCAAAATAGGAACCGTGGGAAAAGTGCTGGAAAATACCGAAATCAAAATAGCTGAAGACGGCGAAATTTGCGCCAAAGGTCCCCAAGTAATGATGGGCTATTACAAAGACCCAGAGAAAACGGCAGAAGTAATAATCGACGGATACTTTCATACAGGGGATATTGGTGTTATTGATTCTGATGGTTTCTTAAAAATTACGGATAGAAAGAAGCAAATGTTCAAGACTTCTGGGGGTAAATATGTAGCTCCACAATTATTGGAAAATCGGTTTAAACAGTCACGTTTTATAGAACAGATAATGGTCGTGGGCGAAGGTGAAAAAATGCCTGCGGCTTTGATTCAACCCGATTTTGATTTTCTATTCGATTGGGCGAAGAAGAATGATATCAATATTGGTGAAAACTCCGATATCATCGTTAATGAACAGATATTGGCGAAATATCAGGAAGAGGTAAATCTGGCAAATGAAAATTTTGCTAAATGGGAAAAAGTAAAACAATTTAGATTGACTCCTGATGTATGGAATATTGACGATGGCCACCTTACTCCTACTATGAAGTTACGCCGTAAAATTATCAAAGAAATGTATGTTGGCTTGTATAATGACATTTACGGACATTAATTTTTTTCTTAGGAAATCGAAAGACCCTTCCAGATTTGCCATCTGAAGGGTCTTTTTAGTACGCAATATTCCAACCCAAGGCAAATACCTACCCTTCATCGATCTTATAAATCCAAAGACCACTTTTATTAAAATTTATTATGCATGCATAATAAATTTTTTCTATCTTTGGTAACCCACAAACAGAATATATGGATAATTTGACCATTGATTATGCCCTTCGCGCCACATGGCAGGCAGTAGCAAGAATGTATAATGAAGAGGCCAAAGAATTTGGTACAACAATGGCGGTCGGTTTTACCTTATTAAGTATAGATCCGAAAACAGGTACCCCATCAACGGCCTTAGGGCCCAAAATGGGTATGGAAGCAACAAGCCTTTCGCGGATCCTAAAAAGCATGGAGGAAAAGGGGTTGATAGAGCGTAAGCCCAACCCAAATGATGGTAGAGGGGTGTTGATTCACCTCACTGATTTTGGTCTTGAGAAAAGAGTTGATTCTAAAAATGTTGTGCTACAATTTAACAATGTAGTAGAAGAAAATGTATCAAAAGAAAAATTGAAATCTTTTTTCGAAGTAATGGATACCATTAATAATCTTATTTCTGAACGTAAAATATATACAAAGGAAAAGGAAACAAATTGATTCTTGGTTAAGCGTTTAGTACGACTAAAAGCAAACCATAATCGAGTAACCCAATAACGAATAACTTATTTTACCCAATGAACAAACACATTAAAAAAGTAGCAGTAATCGGTTCCGGTATCATGGGCAGTGGCATTGCATGCCATTTTGCAAATGTCGGTGTTGAAGTATTACTCTTTGATATTGTTCCTAGAGAGCTCAACGACAAAGAGAAAGCAAAAGGACTTACGCTAGAGGATAAAGTTGTACGCAACAGATTGGTAAACGATTCGTTGAAGGCAGCTTTAAAATCAAAGCCCTCCCCTATTTACAATCAAAAATTCGCACAGCGGATCGCCACTGGAAATTTAGAAGATGATATCGCCAAAATTTCCAAGGTAGATTGGATTATAGAAGTGGTGGTTGAGCGACTGGATATCAAGAAAATGGTATTCGAAAATATTGAAAAGCATAGAACACCAGGTACGTTAATTACCTCGAACACCTCTGGTATTCCTATCAAGTTCATGAGCGAAGGCCGCAGCGAAGATTTTCAAGAACATTTCTGCGGAACGCATTTCTTTAATCCCGCGCGTTATTTAAAGTTGTTTGAAATCATTCCTGGGCCAAAAACGTCTCCTGAAGTATTAGAGTTCTTAAACGGATATGGCGAACAATTCTTAGGAAAAACCTCTGTTGTTGCCAAAGATACCCCGGCTTTTATCGGGAATCGTATTGGCATCTTTAGTATCCAAAGCCTTTTTCATATGGTCAAGGAAATGGGGATGACCGTTGAGGAAGTCGATAAGCTTTCGGGTCCTGTGATCGGGCGCCCAAAATCAGCAACTTTTAGAACAGTTGACGTAGTAGGGTTGGATACCTTGGTACACGTGGCCAATGGGATTGCCGAAAACTGCAAAGAGGATGAGAAACACGATTTGTTCAAACTCCCGGATTTCATCAATACCATGATGGAAAACAAATGGTTGGGAAGTAAATCTGGACAAGGTTTTTATAAAAAAGCAAAGAACAAAGAAGGTAAGACCGAGATTCTGACCTTGGATTTAGATACCATGGACTATCGCTCCAAAAAGAGCGCCAAGTTTGCTACTCTAGAGTTAACCAAGACCATTGATAAAGTGGTAGACCGCTTTAAAGTGTTGATTGATGGAAAGGATAAGGCAGGCGAATTTTATAGAAAGAGCTTCGCAGCATTGTTCGCCTATGTATCGCACCGTATTCCTGAAATAACGGATGAACTATATAAGATAGACGATGCTATGAAGGCAGGTTTTGGTTGGGAACATGGTCCGTTTCAGATTTGGGATGCCATTGGCGTTGAGAAAGGTTTGGAAATCATGAAAGCAGAAGGTGAGGTTGCAGCACCGTGGGTTGCAGAGATGCTATCCTCAGGACAGAAATCGTTCTATTCTGTAAAAGAAGGTGCAACTTATTTCTATGATATCCCTAAAAAATCGATTGAGAAAATACCAGGGCAGGATTCCTTTATCATATTGGATAATATTCGCAAATCATCGGAGGTCTTCAAGAACCCTGGTGTGGTGGTAGAAGATTTAGGTGATGGCATTTTAAATGTAGAATTCCAATCTAAAATGAACACCATAGGCGGTGATGTAATAGCAGGATTGAACAAGGCCATAGATTTAGCGGAGAAGGACTTCCAAGGTTTGGTGGTTGGTAACCAGGCGGCCAACTTCTCAGTAGGTGCCAATATTGGGATGATATTTATGCTGGCTGTTGAGCAGGAATATGATGAGCTGAACATGGCGATAAAAATGTTCCAGGATACGGTAATGCGTCTGCGATATTCTTCCATACCAACAATAGCTGCTCCCCACGGAATGGCTTTGGGTGGTGGTTGCGAAATCTCGTTACATGCAGATAAAGTTGTGGCCGCGGCGGAAACTTATATGGGACTTGTTGAATTTGGCGTCGGTGTGATTCCTGGCGGTGGCGGTTCTAAAGAGATGGCGTTACGCGCGCAGGACTCTTTTAGAAAAGGAGATGTAGAACTTAATGTATTACAAGAATATTTCTTGACTATAGGAATGGCAAAAGTGTCAACCTCAGCATACGAGGCTTATGATTTAGGATTCCTTCAAAAAGGAAAAGATATTGTTGTGGTAAACAAAGACCGACAAATAGCAACAGCGAAAGCGCATGCCAAATTAATGGCTGAGTCGGGGTATACCCAACCTCCAGCACGAAAAGACATCAAAGTACTAGGAAAGCAAGCTTTGGGAATGTTCTTGGTAGGAACAGATTCGATGGAGGCAAGTCACTACATCAGCGAGCATGACAAGAAAATCGCGAACAAGTTAGCCTATGTAATGGCAGGTGGTGATTTGTCAGAGCCAACGCGCGTGAGTGAGCAATATTTACTTGATATTGAGCGTGAGGCGTTCTTATCATTGTGTACGGAAAAGAAAACCTTAGAGCGAATTCAGCATATGCTTAAAACAGGTAAACCTTTACGTAATTAAAATTACGAAGCCATTTGCCTATAGCCTATAGCTATTGGCTTTCTTTAAAAGAATAAATCAATGCTAGTAGCTAAAAGCTAATAGCCAAAAGCACAAAAAATGAAAACTGCATATATAGTTAAAGGATATAGAACCGCTGTTGGAAAAGCCCCAAGAGGTGTTTTCCGTTTTAAGCGAACCGATGAATTGGCCGCCGAAACCATCGAATACATGATGAAGGAGCTGCCTGATTTTGATAAGAAGCGCATTGATGATGTCATTGTAGGAAACGCTATGCCAGAGGGCTCGCAAGGTTTGAACATGGCACGATTGATTTCCTTAATGGGATTGGATATTGTAGATGTACCGGGCGTAACGGTTAACCGTTTTTGTGCGTCGGGGCTCGAAACCATTGGTGTGGCAGTAGCAAAAATCCAAGCCGGTATGGCTGATTGTATTATTGCTGGGGGCGCTGAAAGCATGAGTGCGGTACCCATGACAGGATACAAAACAGAATTGAACTACGATTTGGCAAACCAAGGTCATGAAGATTACTACTGGGGCATGGGTAATACCGCCGAAGCTGTTGCCAATGAATATAAAGTGTCTCGCCAAGATCAAGATGAATTCGCTTATAATTCGCACATGAAAGCATTGAAAGCGCAAGCTGAAGATCGTTTTCAAAGTCAGATTGCCCCTATCGAGGTTGAACAAACTTATTTAGATGCGAATGGTAAAAAGGCAGAGAAAAAATATACGGTGACTAAGGACGAAGGACCAAGAAAAGGAACTTCAGTGGAGGTCCTGAATAAATTAAGGCCCGTTTTCGCCGCTGGCGGAAGTGTTACGGCCGGTAATTCATCTCAAATGAGCGACGGGGCCGCATTTGTTTTGATAATGAGTGAAGATATGGTCAAAGAATTAAATCTAGAACCTATTGCGCGCTTGGTAAATTATGCAGCCGCTGGTGTACCACCAAGAATAATGGGTATTGGCCCTGTTGCCGCTATTCCAAAGGCATTAAAACAAGCTGGTTTAAAACAGGATGATTTGGAGTTGATCGAGCTAAACGAAGCTTTTGCCTCCCAATCATTGGCAGTAATTCGAGAACTTGATTTAAATCCCGATATCATCAACGTGAATGGTGGTGCAATTGCTTTGGGCCATCCACTTGGGTGTACAGGAGCCAAATTATCGGTACAACTATTTGATGAAATGCGCAAACGCGATATGAAAGGTAAGTACGGAGCTGTTACGATGTGCGTAGGTACCGGCCAAGGCGCATGCGGAATTTTTGAGTTTCTTAATTAACTGAAAAAAGAATGAAGAGAAGAGACTAGAGACCAATGGCTTTACGGCATAACTATAAAAATCTAAAAATATGGCAGTTGGTATTGGAAATAGCAAATGATATTTCAGATTTGTTATTGACATTCCCAAAGCATGAACGTTTTGATTTAAGTACGCAGATGAGTAAATGCTCGGTTTCAATGCCAAGTAATATTGCAGAAGGTTCGGGAAGAACTGATAAAAGTTTTAAAAATTTTATTGATTACTCTTTAGGTTCTTCTTTTGAGTTGGGAACGCAACTACTGATAGCTCATCACAGAAAATATATTAATAACGAAACCTTAAAAATTATTGAAGATAAAATAGCAGAATGGCAAAGAATGACCATGGGCTTTCAAAACAGCCTAATCTAATTCTCTTCTCTCTATTCTATTTTCCCTATTCAAACGATAAACAATATGAGTACAGAAACAATGAACAAAGAAATACTAAGAGGAGGACAATTTTTAGTCAAAGAAACCCAATGCGAGGATGTTTTTACGTTGGAAGATTTGTCCGAAGAGCAAAAAATGATGCGTGATAGTACCAAGGAGTTTGTTGACCGCGAACTTTGGGGTGAATGGGAACGCTTCGAGCAAAAGGATTACGCCTATACGGAGCAGACCATGCGTAATGCAGGACAATTAGGTCTTTTAGGAATCGCCGTGCCAGAAGCCTATGGTGGAATGGGAATGGGATTTGTATCCACAATGTTGGTATGTGATTATATTTCAGGCGCTACTGGGTCGTTCAGTACGGCCTTCGGTGCCCATACCGGAATCGGGACTATGCCGATTACTTTATATGGCAACGAAGAACAAAAGTTAAAATATGTGCCAAAACTTGCCTCCGGGGAGTGGTTTGGAGCCTATTGCTTGACCGAGCCAGGTGCGGGTTCAGATGCCAATTCAGGAAAAACAAAAGCCGTTCTTTCAGCCGATGGAAAACATTATAGCATATCGGGACAAAAAATGTGGATTTCAAATGCCGGGTTCTGTAATATGTTCATAGTTTTCGCACGAATAGAGGACGATAAGAACATTACTGGATTTATCGTAGAGAACGACCCGAGCAATGGGATCACCCTGGGTGAAGAAGAAAAGAAATTGGGAATCCACTCCTCCTCTACCCGTCAGGTTTTCTTTAGCGATACCAAGGTGCCCGTTGAAAATATGCTTTCTGAAAGGGGAAATGGGTTCAAAATCGCGATGAATGCATTGAATGTTGGCCGGATCAAATTGGCCGCCGCATGTCTTGAGGCACAGCGAAGGGTAATCAATGAAGCCGTGAAATATGCGAATGAAAGGGTTCAATTTAAGACCCCTATTATTAATTTTGGGGCGATAAAAGGTAAAATTGCCGATATGGCTACCAATGCTTATGCCGGTGAATCAGCATGTTATAGGGCCGCAAAGAATATAGAGGATAGAATCGCTATTCGTGAAGCGGAAGGTAACACACATCAGGAAGCTGAATTAAAAGGTGTTGAAGAGTATGCTATCGAATGCTCTATCTTAAAAGTTGCGGTTTCGGAAGATGTGCAACATACTTCAGATGAAGGTGTTCAGATTTTCGGTGGGATGGGCTTTAGTGCAGATGCTCCCATGGAAAAAGCCTGGAGAGATGCTCGAATCGCCCGTATTTATGAAGGCACCAATGAAATTAATAGAATGCTTGCCGTAGGCATGTTGGTCAAAAAAGCAATGAAGGGTCATGTTGATTTATTGGGCCCTGCGACCGCCGTTGGTGAAGAGTTGATGGGAATCCCGTCTTTTGATGCTCCCGATTTTTCTGTATTGTTCGCAGAAGAAAAAGATTTGGTTGCGCGACTAAAAAAGGTCTTTTTAATGGTGGCCGGCAGTGCGGTTCAAAAATTTGGCCAAGAATTGGAAAACCACCAGCAACTAATGATGGCCGCATCAGATATCTTAATAGAAATCTATATGGCAGAAAGCACCATTCTTAGGACAGAAAAAAATGTAAAACGTTTTGGAGAGGAGGCGCAAGCCACTCAAATAGCAATGTCAAAATTGTACTTATACAATGCTGTTGATCTAGCCATCAAAAAAGGAAGGGAAGCGATTATTTCCTTTGCAGAGGGAGACGAGCAACGAATGATGCTAATGGGCCTTAAACGCTTTACAAAATATACCAATTACCCAAATGTAGTAGCCTTGCGTAATCAAATTGCCGATAAGGTAGCTGCAGATAACGGGTACACCTTTGACTAATTCAAATAAAGTCCCTCAACATTAGGACAGAAGTGAAAAGCCTCTACAGATCAGTAGGGGTTTTTTGTGTCTTAAAAACATGTTAGGAGCAATTGATTTTTTAGCACTAATCCCACAAAAAACTTGCGATTTGTTAAATTTTTTAATAGTTTCCGCCAGTTAACAAATAAACATATAAGAAAAATGAAAAACATTAGTAAGAACTCCACTAAATTTTATTTGTCGTTTTTTCTGGCGACACTATTTTTAGCTTCTTGTTCAACGGAAAATGATATTTCCGAGAATGAAGAGCTAAATGCTGTAAACGCGAAATCTTCTGCTCGAATTGATTATATGGTCATCCTGCAAGACGAGAGTATCCCGGCAGATTTCCAGGCTCAGATGGAAAGTGAAGGTGCAACCGTAAAATCAACAATTCCAGAAATTGGTGTTGCTGTAGTATCGACAACTGAAAACGTAAGCAAGAAAATTTCTAGAAAAAGTAATGTTCGTTCTGTAGTACCAGACCTAAGGGCTAAATGGATCGAGCCTGCGGATTTTGCACCAGCGGCAAACCCGTTAAGTATCGGAAGCGATGAACCCTTCTTCGATTTAATGTGGGGTCTTGATGCTATTGAAGCTCCGGAGGCCTGGAATACAGGGCAAACTGGAGAAGGTGTTAGAGTAGCTGTTTTAGATTCTGGAATAGATGCAACGCACCCAGATTTAGCTCCGAATGTAAATACATCCCTTTGTGCCTCATTTATTCCGGGCGAAGATTGGCAAGTACAGCCAGGTTTTTATTTTAACCACGGAACCCACGTTGCCGGAACTATTGCTGCAGCGGATAACGAAATAGGTGTAATCGGTGTAGCACCGAACGCTGAAATCGTAGCAGTTAAAGTATTATCTGAATTTACCGGTTCTGGTCCTTTTAGCAGTATTAATGCCGGAATCATCTATGCTGCTGATATTGATGCTGATGTTATCAATATGAGCTTGGGTGCTGAACTTTTCAAAAATGGAAAATTTGTTCAAGAAGATGGCTCTATAGTTAAATACACAGGAAAAGTCATTGCCGAGATACTTCATGCACAGCAAAGAGCGATTAACTATGCCTATAGAAATGGTACAACTATTATAGCTGCTGCCGGTAATGGTGGTCAAAACGCTGATGGCGATGGTTCGAAGGTGATTATTCCAGCTAGTATGAACCATGTAATCTCAGTATCGGCTACCGCCCCAGAATATTGGGCCGCGGACCCAACAACTGATCCAGATGTTCCCTCTAGCTATACCGATTACGGAAGAAGTCATGTAACGGTTTCTGCACCAGGTGGGGATTTTGATTTTTTTGACGCTCCCTTTTGGCACTACGATATGGTACTAAGTACTATTCCTGGTGGATGGAGCTGGAGTGCTGGAACTAGTATGGCCTCTCCTCATGCATCAGGAGTTGCTGCTTTGATTATAGGTAAAAATGGTGGGGATATGGATCCACATGAAGTAGAAAAGCAGTTAACAGGAACAGCCGATAAGATAGACGGTAATGGTCAAAGCCTTTACCATGGAAAAGGAGCGGTAAATGCGTATCGCGCCGTAACGGAATAAGGATAACAAGTTAAGATTTCTAAATAGAACCGTCGGCCAATTGGCCGACGGTTTTTTTATATATGCTATTCTATGTGTAGTTATAACAAAGAATTAAAAACTACCACAAAATGATTATACCGTGTTTTTACTTGAAACGGCTGGTGTTTATAGAATAAACTTCTGAGCTTACAAGTCGGTATTGCGTATGTTATTCAAGCCAGGCCGATCAGTAGGAAATAGTTTGGATTATAGTCAATTCAATGTCCATAATGGATAAGTCTTTTTAGGTGCGGAAATTATATTTCCCAGGCCTTAAAAAGGCAATAATTTCTTCGATGGTGGTAGTTTTTAGAGGTTTTTCCACCCTAAGAATAATGCGCCATCCAAGGCAATATCTATTATTCATGTTAGTACAACAAAAACAGCCGCTCCAATTTAGATTAGAGCGGCTGTTCGTTTAAGAAAATAAATGTTGACAAAAAATATAGTGGCCCTTCAGAAAAGGTTACCGTCTAATCTAAAAAACTATACTCCTTGGCATAGTGCATCATCTGGTTTTCAAAACTTTCTGGTTGTGAAATTTTTACATCCAATATTTCACCTGAATCATTTGTTTCCGGTACCAGAATAGGGTTTACAAAACCGCTATAGGGCGCAGATGTAAACTGTTGGTTCCTATCCAATACCTCAGCATGCAACCCCTGATCAACTTTTACGCCATATCCTTCTACCAGGTCCTGGGCAGCCTTAAAGTCACCCTCCGATTTAATTCGTTGTGTTTTGCGTAATAGCTCACCAAAAATTTCCCTTAGCCTGGCATAGTCATTTATATTATAGTACGTCTTGCCGTCACGCTCAATTTTTTCGATTACATTGTCCGCCTTGCCTTTTTCGTAAGCCCAGGCAGAAACCCATTGCCTATTCACCATATGGTCTTCCTCAATATCATTTCCGAGTTCTATTCGCACCAATTGGGTAATCAGTCCATTTCTAATATAACCATCATACGCGGCTTTCCCTATTTCCTGCCAATTGTCTACCAGACCAAGCTCCTGTAATTTAGGATCCATTAAGTAATAAAGCCCCACCAGATCAGCGCGACCTTCTTCCATGGTAGAAGCATAATTTTTTAGTGTTTCCTTGGGTTGCCCGATACCTGGATTTAATTTACCTGAAGCATGACCGATTACCTCATGCAAAGCGGTATGCAATTTATCTGCCAACTGGCCATACTTTTCTTCCAGCTCAATTTCCGCTGAATCATTGGCGAATTCCTTTAGTCTTCCGCTACCCCCAGCATTATTATAGGCATTGATTATATTTCCCAAAGAGACAGATTTACTGCCATGTTCTTGGCGAATCCAGTTATTGTTCGGAAGATTCACACCAATCGGAGTACTTGGTGATGCATCTCCGGCCTCTCCGGCAACATTAATCGTTTTATATGATATTCCGACGACATTACTTTTTTTATGCTCATCCATTAAAGGCGCATTATCCTCGAACCATTGTGCATTTTCAGAGAGAACCGCCATTTGCTTTGACATCTCAAAATCCTTAACCTGTACAATATTTTCATAGGAACCCCTATACCCTTTTGGATCGTTATATACCTCGATAAAACCATTGATCCAGTCTATGTTTCCTTCTGTAGAACCTACCCATTCAATACAATACTCATCCCATGTATTGAGGTCTCCTGTTTTGTAATAATCAATTAAAAGCCCCAAGACTTTGGCTTGTTTTTCGTTCTCGGCAACGCCTTTTGCCTTTTCGAGCCATTTGATAACTTCATCAATGGCGCTGCCATACATGCCCCCTGATTTCCATACCTTCTCAACAATTTTCCCATTTTCCCTCACAAGTTTTGAATTCAGGCCGGCTTCTATTGGCCTATCTTTTGGTCCTTTGTCCGCCGTTCTATAAAAGGTATCTACATCGGCATCGGTGAGGGTAGGGTCGTAAAAATTTACGGCGGAGGCAAGAACATTATCCACTCCCTTTTTTTTGTTTACCTTTTTATTGTCTTTATCATTAAAAATAACCTCAAAAGCCTCTCCTTCCAGCTTGGTATCCGTTTCCTTCAATAAATAGGTTAAATAATCTGCATTGAATGCCGGCTTGATCTTATCATTGGAATAGTGGTGATGAATACCGTTTGAAAACCAAACACGCTTTAAATATTCTTCAAAAGCCATCCAATTTGCTGTTGTCTTATCCCCATTAAAGGAAGAATATATATTTTCAAGGGCCTTTCTAATGGTAAGATTATGACGATAATTCTGATCCCACATCATATCCCGGCCTGCCAACCCAGCCTGCGTCATATAATACACCAGTTGTTTTTCCTTTGGAGTTAATTCATCAAATCCAGGAATTTGATAGCGTAAAACCTTTATATCGGCAAACTGATCTACCAGATATTCAATTTCCGGTTCCGCCAAAACTTCCGGGGCAGGTTCTTTTACTTTCTCTTGACATGACCACAGTAGGCCACCAATAATAAAACCACTTAATAACATTTTTAGTTTCATGGGATGGGATGTTAAAATTAGACCTGTAAATGTAACAAAACATCCTTTAAATGTTAGAATTTAGGGCAGGTATTTACTTTTAACCCTGTGCGCCCAGTATACGTAGAAACAATTACTTTATCATGTACTGCTTGCAGCTCATATCCCAATTCCCTAATTTAGTTTAATGACCAAAACAATACTTCAATCTGCCTATTCCCCAAAAGATTTCAGAAAGCGTGGCCACCAGTTGATAGATGAGCTTGCTGACCATCTGGATAAGCAGTTGAATAACTCAAAAGCCAAGGTGCTGGACTGGCATTTTCCCGATGAAGAGCATCTGTTTTGGAAAGATTTTCTAATCAATGGAGATGAAAAAAAGTTATTCGCTCAAATAATAAACCGAATTACCAACGTTCATAACCCCAAATATATCGGACATCAAGTAGCACCAACCGTACCGATTACCGCTTTGTCAGGAATGATGAGTTCCCTTTTGAACAACGGTATGGCAGTCTATGAAATGGGAATGGCCCCTTCTGCAATGGAGCGTATCGTTACCGATTCAATCTGTAAAAAAATCGGTTATACAAGTGATTCGGGCGGATTTTTAACTTCCGGAGGCACTCTTGCCACCTTAACCGCGCTCTTATCGGCCAGAAAAGCAAAAGCAAAAAACAACATGGCAAACGAGGGCTTGGGCATTATGGTGAGCGAAGAAGCCCATTACTGTGCAGATAGATCTGCAAGAATAATGGGACTAGGGGAAAAAGGAATTATCAAGATTCCCGCCACGAAGAGTTTTTCAATGGATATTTCCAAATTGGAGGATACCTACAAGCGAGCAACACAAAATGGTATTACCGTTTTTGCAATCATAGGGAGTGCCCCATCAACCGCTACAGGTATTTATGATGACCTTGGATCAATCGCCAAATTTGCAAAAAAATACAATCTTTGGTTTCATATTGATGGTGCCCATGGTGGCGCGGCAATTTATTCTGAAAAGTACCGCCATATTTTAGAGGGGATTGAACATGCTGATTCCGTAGTTATCGACGGGCACAAAATGATGATGATGCCCACCATTACCACTGCCCTACTTTTTAAAAATCGTAGCCACTCACATGCTACCTTCAGTCAAAAAGCAGATTACTTATTGGTTCAGTCCAAGGATGAAGATTGGTATAATATGGCGAAACGTACTTTTGAGTGTACCAAGACCATGATGAGCATTCACTGGTTTACACTTTTAAAGACCTATGGGGAAGGAATATTTGAGGAATATGTTACCCATTTATACGATATGGGAAAATTGTTCGCAGCTATTATTAAACAGGAACCTAATTTTGAATTGGCCGTTGTCCCGGACTCCAATATAATTTGTTTTAGGTTTGTAGACCCAAATCTAAATACTGGAGCTTTGAACGAGCTCAATATGATCCTACGCGAATGGTTGTTGGAAGAAGGAGAATTTTACATCGTACAGACAAAATTGAAGGGAATTCATTATCTAAGGTGTACCATAATGAATCCTTTTACTACTGAAGCGCATTTTAAAACACTCTTAAAAAGGATACAAGGCAAAGTAGGGCAAGTAGTATCCACAATCTAGATGATTATGAAAAAATTACAATTCGTAGCAGTACTTCTTTTCGGCATACAAATTTTGGCCCAACCCGACACCGAAGTTTATTTGGCCGATATCGATGCTAATAGCGAAATAATTAAATTATCCAATCCACGAAATATTACTAACAATCCCGGATATGATAACCAACCCTTCTTTTATGATGAAAATTCAATCTTGCTTGCTTCGACAAGAGCGGAACAAACTGATATTTTAAAGTTCCACATTTTAGAAGGTAGCACATCAAAATGGATTACAGATACACCAACCGGAAGTGAATATTCTCCACTGAGAATTCCGGAAACCAATAACATATCGGCAATTCGTTTGGATATAGACGGGTTACAGCGTCTTTATACATACAACACTACCGATGGTTCTTCTGAGGAATTATTGAAAGATGCAAAAATAGGCTATCACCTATGGTACACTCCAGATATATTGGTGGCCTCAATCCTGGTTGAAAATCGAATGGATTTAATCATTAGCCATGTTGAGGATGCGGGGAAATACAAAATATCCCAAAAAAATGTGGGGCGTTCTTTGCAAAATATTCCGAATACTGAACTTGTCAGCTACGTCTGCAAAGAAAATCCGAAAAACTGGGAATTAAAATCATTAAACCCTATTACTGGGGTTACAAAAAAAATAACCGATTTGGGAAATACAGAAGATGTCTGTTGGATTCCTGATGGTACTTTATTGGTGGGTAAGGGCAAAGCATTGTATCAATTCCACCCAGATAAAGATGATAATTGGATAATTGTACAGCATTTTTCCGATAAAAACATCAATAACATTACCCGTTTGGCCGTAAATGAAAACGCCACCCGTTTGGCTTTTGTGGCAGAAACTTCGCCTGAACACATTGTACAAAAACAAGTTGAGGCCTTTAACGCCAGAAACTTAACTGATTTTGCAGCTTGTTATTCAGAAGATGTTTTGGTTAGAAACTTTCCGAATGATACCCTATATAAAAGCAATGAAACCTTAAAAGGCAATTATGAGCGGTTTTATTCCAAAACACCAAAGGCACAGGTGAAAGTTGTAAAAAGGATTAGTATCGGAAATACCGTTATTGATGAGGAATTGGTTACCATTGGTGATAAGACCCATCAGCAGGTTGCCATCTATGAAGTAAAAAATGGATTGATCTCAAGCATGACGTTTATACATCAAAGTGCCTTATATCCTCTTGCCGAAGAAATCGTAAATAAACAATTAGAGGTCTATAATTTAAAGGACATTGAAGCTTTTTTAGCAACCTATTCGGCAGCTGTCGAAATTTTTAATTTCCCAAACGAAAATAGGTATATTGGAAGGGATAAAATGCGAGAGCGGTATTCCAAATTTTTTGATGCTACCCCTGACCTTCATTGCGAAATTAAAAGTCGTATTGTAATCGGAAATAAGGTAATTGATGAGGAATACATTACTGCGAACGGAAATAATTTTAGCGCCGTGGCTATTTACGAGATTAAAAATGATAAAATTGCCAAAGTGACCTTTGTTAGATAATTAAAACTAATACCAATGAAAAAACTACTGCTCTTATCGGCCCTGCTGATTGCTACAACTGTTATCGCCCAAAACGATCAGCATATGTATGACATTATCAATTCGGTTTCAGCGGAACGTATTGAAAAAGATATCACAACACTGACAAACTTCGGAACTAGACATACCCTTAGCGATACGACTTCAAATACTCGAGGAATAGGAGCAGCCCGAAGATGGATCAAAAGTGAATTTGATAAAATTTCTGGGAACTGTAATAACTGTCTTGATGTTTCCTTTCAAAGAGATTTGGTCAAAAAAGGAACCAACAAGCGTATTGTTCACGATGTATATGTGGTTAATGTGGTTGCGGTTCAAAAGGGTACAAAATATCCAAATCGCTACATCATCATGAGCGGGGATATCGATTCCCGTATTAGCGACCCTACAAACTTTACGGACGACTCCCCCGGGGCAAATGACAATGCAAGTGGTATGGCAGGAACCATAGAAGCAGCCCGGGTGCTTTCAAAATATAAATTTGAAAGTAGCATTGTTTATTTAGGTCTTTCGGGCGAAGAACAAGGGCTTTTTGGGGGCCAGGGCCTAGCGAAACAAATGAAGGCTGAAGGCTGGGACATTATTGGTATATTTAATAACGATATGATTGGAAATATTACCGGGGTTGACGGGGTTGTCAGTAATGTTGATTTCAGAATATTCTCAGAACCTGTTCCGGTTACTGAAACCGAAGAGCAGAGAAAAGCGCGGCGGTTTTATGGTGGTGAGGTTGATGGCGTCTCCCGTCAATTAGCACGGTATGTATACAAAACGACCAAAACCTATATGCCCGAATTGAACCCGTTGATGATATATCGGCTGGACCGTTTCGGCCGTGGTGGGCACCACCGACCGTTCAACGATGCCGGGTATGCGGGCATTCGTATTATGGAAGCGCATGAAAATTACACCCAACAACATCAGGATATCAGAACCGAAGACGAAATCGAATACGGAGATGTTTTAGAGCATGTAAATTTTGAATATGCCAAAAAATTAACAGCTGTAAATGCCATCAATATGGCGGCATTGGCCTGGGCTCCGCCCGCTCCTGCGGTAGTTGAGATAGGTGGAATCGTAGAACCCTCGGCCAAGTTCAAATGGTCAAAAGTCGATGGAGCCGCCGGTTATAAGGTTTATTGGCGGGATACCACCTCCCCTACTTGGGATTATAGCCGGTTTGTGGGTGATGTGACCGAATTTACATTAAATGGTATAGTAATTGACAACTTCTTTTTCGGGATTTCCGCAGTTGGAAAAGATGGATTTGAAAGCCCAGTGGTATTTCCAAATAAAATATTCAGATAGTACTAAAAATGAATTCAATGAAAAATAGAATAGCCTTGGCAGCACTGTTTTTAACCGGTACTTGTATGCTTGCACAACAATTTACCGAACAAGATACACTAAGAGGAAGTATAACAGGTGAGCGCGCCTGGTGGGATCTAAATTATTATCATTTGGATATTGAAGTAAAACCTGAGGAAAAATTTATTTCGGGAAGCAACACGATTCGTTATAAGGTTTTAAACGAAGAACAAATACTTCAGGTAGACCTGCAACCTCCCTTGAAAATTGAAAAAGTGACCCAGGATGGTGCCGAACTGGATTTCTCCTCTAAAACAAATGCACATTTTGTAAAGCTGCAAAAACCACAACGAATCGGGGATTATAATGAACTCGTGGTGTATTACTCAGGGCATCCTAAAGAAGCAGTACGAGCTCCGTGGGATGGTGGTTTTTCCTGGAAAAAAGATGCTAATGGAAAACACTTTGTTGCAACATCGTGCCAAGGCCTTGGTGCTAGCGTTTGGTGGCCCAATAAAGACCATATGTATGATGAAGTAGATAGCATGTTGATAAGCGTAAAGGTACCTAAAGATTTAATGAACGTATCAAATGGTCGACTTCGTGGTATTGAAGAAGACACCGATTCTAAAAAATACGTTTGGTTTGTAGGCAACCCGATCAACAATTATGGGGTAAACGTCAACATAGGTGACTATGTTCATTTTGGGGAAAAGTACAAAGGTGAAAAGGGAGTTTTGGATTTGGATTACTATGTGCTACGTGATGATTTAGAAAAGGCAAAAGAGCATTTTAAAGATGCCCCTAAAACAATGGAAGCCTTTGAACATTGGTTTGGTCCTTATCCCTTCTACGAAGACAGTTTTAAGCTAGTTCAAGTGCCTTATTTAGGTATGGAACACCAAAGTTCGGTAACGTACGGCAATCAATTTAAAAAAGGTTATTTGGGTACCGATCTGTCGGGTACCGGTTGGGGACTTAAGTTTGATTTTATTATCATCCATGAAGCGGGCCATGAATGGTTTGCAAATAACATTACTTACAAAGATGCAGCTGATATGTGGGTGCATGAGGGCTTTACCGCATATTCGGAGAATTTGTTTTTAGATTATTACTATGGCAAAGAGGCATCTGCAGACTATGTTATTGGAACCCGTAAAAACATTCAAAACGACCGTCCGATAATCGGTATCTATGATGTAAATCATAAAGGTTCTAGCGATATGTACTATAAAGGAGCCAACTTATTGCACACCATTAGACAACTGATCAATGATGATGAAAAATGGCGTGAAATCCTTCGAGGACTCAATGCTGATTTCTATCACCAAACGGTAACTACAAAACAAATTGAAGATTATATTTCGGAAAAATCAGGAATTGATTTATCCAAAGTTTTTAATCAATATTTGCGTACGGCAGACATTCCTGTCTTTGAATATGAGCTAAGTGATAATAGACTGAAATACAGATATTCCAAGGTTATTGAAGGGTTTAAAATGCCCCTGAAGATATATCTGGATGATGAAGAACACCATCTACATCCTTCACAGGAATGGAATTACGAAAATGTTGAAGGCAAACCCAACATTAAGGTAGATCGGGATTATTATGTTGATGTCAAATCCCATTAGACCTTCCACCTTGCTTAACCATTCAACGATTTATGTTAGGGAAAACTCATACCACGATTGTACCGTCGGATTTTAGTTTGTTCCTATGGCATATTGGATGCCACCCAATAGGTGCTGCAGTAGTTTTTCTTCATCAAAGCATTCGGCAGTATGACCCACGCCAGTATAAAATGCTCTTCCCCCATCAAACTCATGATACCAGGCAATTGGATGAAATTCCCCATTTTCTCCCCCCTCATAGGTAGACTCATCCAAGGTCATTATCACATTTATATCCGGGTTTATCTCTTTGAAATTGTACAACTCGTCTGAACGCTTCCAGATGGAGTCCGTGAAATGCCTATTGGCAATAAAATTCTTGTCTTTTATAATAAAATTGGCCTCTGTGGTACCTTCAGGGTGGCTTAAGAATTGAGCTCCCACTAATTTAGTATACCAGCCCCAATCGTACTCGGTATCCGCTGCAGCATGTATGCCAACAAAACCACCGCCAGATTTGATATAGTTCTCAAAAGCCGCCTCTTGCCCAGGATTCAGAACGTTCAAGGTCGTACTTAAAAAAACAATAGCGCTATACCGTTTCAAGTTGCGCTCAGTAAATAAGCTTGCATTCTTGGTAGTATCTACTTCAAAACCATTTTCAACACCTAACCTTTGTATGGCCGTAATGCCTGCCGGAATTGATTTGTGTTTCCAGCCCATTGTTTTTGAGAACACCAATATCTTGGGAATACCTTTCCTTTTATTTCCGCAACCTAAAAAGATAAAACCTGCAATAATCAAAAATAGTAGTAGTATTTTTTCTTTCATGGAGTGAAAATCAGTCTTGAATCAGCTTTAAAAATAGTGATTCGAAGCCATACCATCCGAGTTTATAGGCCGGAAATTATTATTTTTAGAAAAAATGACAGTAATCATTTAAATAGATGAAAGAAGTCAAGGAGCATTACTTTAAAAATGATACCGAATGGCGTAATTGGTTACATGAAAATCATGAACTAAAAGAAGGCATCTATGTTATTTTCTATGCCGTATCCCACAAAAAGGAAAGTATGCGATGGGAAGAGGCGGTTCGTGTCGCCTTGTGCTATGGTTGGATAGACAGTACCGTAAAAAATATCGGCCCGGGAAAACGACGTCAGTATTTTTGTCCGCGAAAACCAAAAAGTGTTTGGAGCAAAGTAAACAAAGACCATATAAAGGAACTGAAGGCCAATGGCTTGATGCACGCAAGTGGGTCTGCCCGTATAAAAGCCGCTAAAAAAAATGGTTCGTGGACGGCGTTGGACGATGTCGAAAATGGTGTTATCCCAGATAATCTGCAGTTGGCTTTTGACAAAAATCCCGAGGCTTTTTATAACTTTAAGAAATTCACACGGGGACAACGAAAAAGCTATCTCTATTGGCTGAATCAAGCAAAAAGGGAAGAAACCCAACAAAAACGCATTGCTGAAATTGTTTTATTGTGTGAACAGAATATTAAGTCAAGGGGCAATGGTTGGGGCGCTCTTGCCAAAAAAAACTAAAACATCTTGTATTATGGACAAAGCATTACAAACGATGATCAACAATATGCCCGAAAAGACCGGGAAATCATTACAGGAATGGACGAGCATTTTAAGGGAAAAGGGGTTCGCTAAACATGGTGAAGCCATGAAATTCTTAAAAGGGGAGCATGGCGTTACCCATGGGTTTGCCAATACTATTATTCTTTTATCAAAAGAAGAGAAAACAAGTTCGGAAGATCTGGTTACAAATCAGTATAAAAGGAAAGAGGCATTGATTCCTATTTATGATACGTTAATCGCGCTGGTAAAAACCTTTGGTGGCGATGTTGTCATCACCCCCAAAAAAACCACTGTAAGCATTATTCGAAAAAAACAATTCGCGCTGATAAAACCCGCCACAAAAACCCGAATAGACCTAGGGTTGAAGCTTAAAGATAAGCCAGAGACTGCCAGACTGGGAAATTCTGGGCCATTTGGTACCATGTGTACCCATCGGGTTCAACTGACTGATGCCAATGAAGTGGATACCGAACTTACGCAGTGGTTACAGGAGGCTTATTCAAAGGCCAACTAGGAGCTCCGATTTTTTCCGTACATCCGATGGTAAATCATCGCCGCTATTCCACCTACCAACGCAAAAGCGGTTAACATCCAAAACACATTTTGGAAGCCAGGTTCCCCTGGATTGGAATCCAATAAATATCCATAAGCCGGACCGGCAAAAATATCCGGGGTATAGCCTACCACAGAAATCATTCCTACCGCTGTGCCCGTAAGTACCAATGGGATCAAACCCTCCTGCATGACACCAAAATATAGGGCTCTAGCTGCATATACCCCTATAGATATAATAACAACCGAAAGTAGATATAACAATACAACAGAAGGTTCGATGCTGCCAGTAGCAAACAGGACGCCACCAATAATCGTCGCTACAAAACTTAGCACCAACCATAGCGTGATTTTAAATCGGTCCACTACCAGGCCTACAAGAATCCCGGTAATGGGGCGTAAAAATTGAATAAAGGTACCCACCTGTGCCGATTTTACCTCATCATATAGCATTACCTCTCTGGCATACTGGGATAAAATATCGGTTATTTTATATCCTACGTAGGCGCAAAGAATGATTACCATCAGCAACCATACCGAAGGTAGTTTTAAAACGGCGCCAATTTGTTTAATGGATATCCGTTCTATTTGAATTTCTTTTTCATCCACACCGGATTTCATAAAAAACCACGTCAAAATACCGATGATCGTGATTATGATGGTTGAACAATAGATTACGTATTTGAAGGCGGCCTGCCTGTTCTCGAACGATGCAGATTCAACACGTTCTGAAATAAAAAGCGAAAAAATAAAGACACCAAGCAATCCAAATAGCGCACCGGTAAGTCCCCGTCCGCCATCCAACAATCCAAATGCCTTGCCTTGCGAGGTGATTCCTCCCCATACCCGGGCCGCTTTTATCATAGGTGCCCAGAACATAAAAATAGTGGTAAAGCCCCAATATCCATACAAAAACTGCAACATACCAAAACTAGGAAATGTTGCAAATATCAATCCGCCTAGAGCGGTCATCCAAAGTGCAATGGCCATTAATTTTCGTGGGGGATATTTATCTGCTATTGGCCCTCCAAATAAATACGATATCAATGCAACAATTCCATAGACAGAAAAACAAAGCCCAAGCTGTGTATTATCCAGTTTAAAAACATCCAGTACGGTAGACCTAAAAATCCGGGGAAGTACAAAGGGAAGTATAAAAACTGCCTCTCCTGCTAAGATCAACAAGGTTAGATAGTACCAAGTGGCGGTTTGTTTCATTGACCGGAAAGATACTAAGAACTTATTCTTTTTTAAAATCCCTTAATTTTGCTTGGATTCATAACATATTTAAATGACAAAGACGAGAGAACAGGATTATTGGACCAAACGGTATCAAGAAAACCGAATAGGATGGGATATTGGTTACCCTTCAACACCCTTAGTTACCTATATCGATCAATTAAAAGACAAGTCTATATCAATTTTAATACCGGGGGCAGGCAATGCCTATGAAGCGGAATATCTTTGGCAAAAAGGGTTTCAGAATGTTTTTATACTGGATGTCTCGGAATATCCGTTACAGCAATTTCAAGATCGGAATCCAAATTTTCCAAAGTCGCAATTGTTATTAGACGATTTCTTCCTACATGAAAGCCAATATGACCTCATCTTTGAACAGACTTTTTTCTGTTCATTTGTCCCAACGGATGATAATCGGAATGCCTACACCAAACACATGGCAAAACTTTTAAAACCGAAAGGGAAGTTGGTAGGGGTTTGGTTTGACGTTCCCTTGACGGGAAATATGGAAAAGCGACCCTTTGGAGGAAATAAAGACCTCTATCAAAATTATTTGGAGCTTTTTTTCGAAACTATCACTCTTGAATCGTGCTATAATTCAATTTCCCCGAGAATGGGGAATGAATTATTTGGGATCTTTGTTAAAAAGTAGTTTTAAAAGAAGGTGGTATTTCTTTTATCGATTATACCCACAGGTTTAATAAAAAGCTAATGTAATTAGGTTTCCTTTTGGTTTTTAAATAACCCAATGATTCCCCTCGAAATCTTATAGCATATAAAAAAGACCAGGGCCAATAAACTCCCAAAACCCATGGGAATTATAGCACCAAAGCTAAATGCTGACCCCAAGACATAACCAAGTAGGTACTCAGCCTTGTACAAAGGAATAACAAATGCCAAGGCAAAAAGGGAAAGCAGGATATAATCTATAACATCAATGCCCAAGGTGAAAAATACTGACATCGAAATTCCGACAAGAAGTGCAGCAACAAAACGCAAAAGAACGGTTCCCAAACTTTCAGAACTACCTTCTTTATCGATTCGCTTATGAATACGGCTCAATAAAAACCAGGTAAAAAATGGCAATATCAAAGCACCCAGCCAATTGGGTATTCCCGGCATATCTTTATCGTGAAGTAGGTAATGGGTCGGTATTCCGCCATGAAAATGGTCCCATATAATGTGCCCCCAAACCAAGAGCGTTACTATAGCGGTGATTATTATACGAAGTCTTAGGGATAGCTTGTCTTTCATATGATTAGATTGGTTACCCTAGGGACCTATTGATCTGCACAATTATTCCTTAGGATCGATTTTGGTTATTCTAGTTGACGGGGGAATGCCAATAAGACGGAATCTTGACCAATTTGTTACAAACTAGCAATCAAAATCGAGAAGAAGTAGCTATTTATTTGATATTGTAATCGGCGATAATCTCCTGAATCCCCTGGGGATATGTTGTTACTTCGAAATCAGGAAATCTATTTTTGAATTTTGAAGAATCGAATATATTATCAATTTTATAGCGTGGGAATAACTCTTGTGTTTCTTTGATCATGGGCATGAAAAAAGATGCCATCCTTAATTTAAAGGAGCCTAATACTTCATATTTTACCGTTCTTCCCAGTTGCCTTGAAATTTCCGCAATAAATTCCTTATAGGTAAGTCGATTATCGTCGCAGGGCAAGTGCCATGTTTGTCCATAGGTATCGGGAGTGTTTCCTAATAAAGCCATTGCCTTACTAGCATCGGGTGTATAAATCAAGGTTCTTACTACGTTATCTTTCAGAAACATTTGTGGTTTTTTTCCTTTTTGTAAGTTTTCAAAAACCAAGGCATTTGTAAATCCCTTGGTTTTACCGGGACCATAAAATTCCGGCGCCCTGCAAATTTGGGCTTCAATTTCCTTTTTGTCGATTTCCGCTAATAACAATTCTGCAGCCAATTTTTTTCCTATACCCTTTTTGCCGGTTGCCCCAAAGGGGGTATCTTCTTTTTGAATTATACTGTCTTGGGCATAGGCATAAGTGTTATCAAAATAAACCAACTTACATCCGTGTTTTTTACAGCCCTTGATTACATTTTTCATAATCCTTACCCAATCGCGCAACCACACTTCAGAAGTATAGGGCAGGCCAACAGTGAGATAGGCAATACTGGTATTTTCCAATGCTTGATCAACATCTTCTTGTTTAAGTAGGTCGCCTTTACACAAGATATCATCGGCGTTTACTTTTTGGGGATTTCGACCCACTAATTTGATCGTATCGGTATATTTTTCCCGTAATGCCGAGGCCAATTCTTCCCCTATGATTCCATTTGCCCCTAATATGGTCTGCATGGTTTTTGCGTTTTAGTTTCAGCAAATTACGGCAAATCATATTCGACACCAGAATAAATACTCAATATGCCGATCATTATATCATTCATTGGCACATTTTCAGCATTAGAATTATAGATTACCGTTACATTATCTCCTGGAAAGTAAATGGCCATCGATCGAAATCCATCTATTCGTCCATCATGGCCCAAGCCATTTTTATTGTAAAAGGGTATCGAAAAAATCCCGATACCAAAATTGTCCACTAGCTTTTTCATTTCCTCTAAAGAAGTTTCAGAAACTACGTTACCACCAAATAAGGCCTCATAGAACATACTTACATCGGTGGGTGTTGCTACAATACCCCCGGTACCCCTGGCATTACTAATATGTGTCTCAGGCGCTAAGACCCAATCATTATCTTCCCAAAAGTAGGATACGGCCTCTTCGTTTGCTGTATTTATAATACCTCCATAATAGGTGTTTGAGAGTTGCAAGGGGCCGATAATCCTCTCGTTTAAAATTGTGTTGTATTCCTTCCCCTCAATATCTTCCATTATGAAAGTTAATATCACATAATTGGTACTCGAGTAACCAGCTCTTGCATTTGGCTCGAAAATGGTTCCGTTTGCTATGAATATGTCGAGAATTTCTTCCCTGGTCCTTGAGCGCTCCACTTCTTCAACTGTAAACTCCCTGTCAGTATAGTTAAAAAGGCCACTGCGGTGCCTCAGTAAAAGTTCCACGGTAATCTTATCAGCATTGGGTATTTCTGGAAAGTAGTCACTTAATGGAGTGGACAAGGTCAATTTATTTTCCTCGATCAGCAACATAATCAAGGAGGCGGTAAACGCTTTTGTGAGCGACGCTATTCGGTATTTGGTCTCCGTCGTAGCGTTAATTGAATTTTCAATATCCGCTTGACCAAAAGCGGTTTTGTATTCTTGTTGCCCGTTTTTAAAAATGGAAACACTTCCCATCCCCAATTTTTTTTCTTCGATTATCGAAAAGAAGCGATCCATTTTTTCTTTATCAAAACCTTGTCCTATTTCTTCTACTTCAGTTTTTGAACAGTTGATCAATGAAATTAAGAGCGCTAAAACCAATGTCAATTTGCTTATTACTTTCATCTTTAAATGGGTTTGTTTGATGAAAAGTACCTAGAACAAAGTAAACTTCGGCATTTGGCAATACAGATTTAAGAGATAAATAACAGAATTGAGGCAATATCTTAAAAAAACCAAAACAAATTGGTCTTGTATTATCTTAGAACGTCTAGTATACTTTCATCCTTATCAAATACGGATTTGGCAAAGGGACATAACGGAATAATCTTAAAATCTTCAGTTCTTGCCTTGGCGATTATTTCCATAAGCAATTTCTTTCCGGTACCAGAACCGCGTAAGGCATCATCTACCTCGGTATGGTCTATAATAACCAGTTGCGGGCTAGCAACGGAGTATGTCATTTCCGCCACACGCTTTCCATCGTTTTCAATATAAACCGCTCCTTTAGATGTGCTTTCCTCTATTTGAATGTTCATAGTTCTTAATTATAATTGTGAAAGGATTTTTCATAACGGAAATCTAGATCGCCTCTTGAAACAATCGGATTTTTTGATTTAAATCTGCATTCAACTCTTCGTCCTGAATGCCCTCTTCCGAAAAATTAGTA
Source organism: Aggregatimonas sp. (assembly GCA_965238025.1). GTDB lineage: Bacteria > Bacteroidota > Bacteroidia > Flavobacteriales > Flavobacteriaceae > Pelagihabitans. The sequence continues at coordinate 4,009,105 of OZ250162.1, forward strand.
TGAAACGAAGGAAGGGAAAAACTGGCAATTACATTGGCGCCCATACGCGGAAAAGTTACCATGGCGGTTTGTAAAACTGTTGCTCCGCCTCTACCGCCCGGTGAGGTTGCCATCAAAAGCATGGGTTTGCCCTTCCATACTTTTTGATTGATTCTGGATATCCAATCATAAGCATTTTTAAAGGCTGTCGAATACGATCCATTGTGTTCGGCCAAAGAAACGACCAGGCCGTCTGCAGCGGCAATAAGATCATCTAATCTTGTGGCATCTTGGGGAATCCCCTTTTCATTTTCCAAATCGATACCATAAAGCGGCAAATCAAAATCGTTTAGGTCTACAACCGTAATTTCTGAATTTTCCAATTGATTGGCCGTATACGTGGCTAAGGCCTTATTTATTGAATTTTTGCTATTACTCCCGCCAAGGGCTATTATCTTTTTCATAAAAATCATGTTTTTTTACTCCCTTCTAAGGAGGGCATTTAATATTATTCTTTTCTATCAAACAACTTTTTTCCCCCTATATATGTTTGCAGCACTTTGATATTCTTAATTTCAGGTCCATCTATTTTTGTTATATCCTCGCTCAATATTACAAAATCGGCCAGTTTACCTACCTCCAAGGTTCCCTTTTTATTTTCTTCAAATGATGCGTAGGCCGCATTCTTCGTATAGGCCAATAACGCCTGTTCAACGGTTACTTTTTGATTTGGTATCCATCCCTCAGGGTTTTTAGCATCTAATGTACGTCTTGTCGTTGCAGCATATATACCCAGTATCGGAGATGCAGGTGCCACTGGCCAGTCGCTTCCAAAAGTCAAAATAGTACCTGCGTTCAATAAGGATTTAAAAGCATAGGTAGTTTGGATTCGTTCGGGGCCAATCAGTTCCTCAGCCCAACGACCATCGTCAATGGCATGATATGGTTGTACGCTTGCGATAACCCCTAACTCAGCAAATCGTGAGATATCATTTTTTTTAAGATGCTGCGCATGTTCAACCCTAAACCTACGGTCTTTATCACCATTTTCCCGAATTACCTGCGCATAAGTATTTAATAGCATGTTATTGGCTTTATCACCAATAGCATGTACCGTAATCTGTTTGTTATTCGAGTCAGCGACCGAAATCCAATCATATAAATCAACTTTGTTATTTATAAAAAACCCGAAGTCCTTTTCTCGGTCTGTATATGTTTCTGTAAAGGCTGCGGTATGGGAGCCTAAAGAGCCGTCAACAAATCCTTTTAATAAACCTGTTTTCAACCATTTGCCATCCACAATTTCAACTTCATCATGTCTATTTAAAGGCTTGGCCGAATAAATTCGAATATTGAGCTCTCCCTTATCAAAGAGTTCTTTGGCTACGGAAAACGTACCTAAACTATCCACATCATGAACAGAAGTTACCCCGTTGGAAAGTAAATATTCGTTAGCCACTTGCAACGCATCTTTCTTTTTTGCTTCTGTCATTGGCGGAATGGCGTTCAACATCAAATTCATTGCACTGCCTTTTAAGATTCCCGTGGGACTACCATCCGGATTCTTGACAATTTCCCCCTGTGACAAATCGTCTGTCTTACTATTTATTCCCGCAAGGGAAAGCGCTTTCGAATTTGCTAGTACACTATGGCCATCAATACGGTAGATAACCACGGGGTTTTTGCTGGTAAATTTATCTATCCACTCTTTTTGTGGTAGTTCGCCCCCCCAAAGTGTATGGTCCCAATTTCCTTCTAATACCCATTCACCTGGTGCTAGAGTTTTAGTGTATGCGACAATTCTATTTATAAACTCCGCTTTGGTGTCGGCATCCCGAAGTTCAACACTGAGCAAAGCGTTACCCCCCATCATAAGGTGCACATGAGAATCTATAAATCCGGGAACTATAAAACGTCCGGACATATCTATAATTTTGGTGGAATCTACTTTAAACTTGTTGATTTTCTCAAGGTTGCCAACGGCGAGAATGGTATCAGCCCTAATGGCCATGGAAGTAGCCCGAGGTTGATTCTCATTACCTGTCCAAATATTGGCATCGGTAATTATCAAATCGGCCGCAGGCACATTTTTGGTACAGGCCGTTACCACTAAAAGTGCTAATATAAATTTTAAAGGCCTATAACATTTTGTAATAATAGCATCTAGATAATACAACATATTTCTAGAATTGAGTATTAAGCTCCACCGGAAATTGATCCGGAATCTCATCATTGTTTTCCCCCATATTTTGTCTCAGGTCTATCTCGATACCCCTCGCAATAGTAGAAATGGGAACATCGTTTGCTGTTCCTTCAAAGGGGTTTTCCCCTGTCCTGCCGATTCTTTCCATAGTATGGAATATCCAAGCTACAATAACATAGAACGGGATACAAAACCATACAAATAAATCACCGATCAAGGGGTGATTCTCCTTAAAGGCATTCCCAATTTCCGCAAATTGGGGCACCAAGGCCATCGGTAAAAGCAATACAAAAATCCACATAAAAAGATGGTTCATTGTGGCAAATTGTCTTGGGTAAGGGAAGTTCTTAATACGTTCACTTTTTCCTTGTAACGTAAAAAGTTCCTGAAGGAGTGCTTCTAATTCTAAAAATGAGAATTCCCAGATGACACCTTGTTCTTTAAGTTTTTTTAGGTGATGCGATTGTTGGTACAGCAGGGCTGTCTGTTTGTTATTTTTGCCCATCACATCTTTCAGGTCAGCATCCGAAATATAAGGTTTAAGGTCTTCCTCTAAACTAGAATCCATTTCCGGTGGTCGTATCCCCCATTCCTGATTCGTTTTATGGCTTGAGGTGGTTTCCCAAGGTTTTGGCATGCGCATGGCATGGCGTAGAGCGGTCATCCAAGCGATATGGCGATACGTCAATGTTTTTACCTCAGCTCGTAACTGCTCTTCAGAAACTGGCGATTCGGTATGTTCATTAGTCAGCATATCCTGAAGGTACATACCAAAGGTCCTGGACGTATTTACAATACCGCCCCAAATTTTGCGCGCTTCCCATATTCTACCATAGGCCGAATTATTTTGAAATCCGATAACAAAAGCTACGGCCGTACCAATGAGTGCCAAGGGTGTCCAAGGAATTTTAAACCATGTCAGATCCAAAAAATAAAATGCCGCTACCCACGCGACGATAATGATGATAAAGGCAATGGTTTCATATCTAGTCCACCAGGCCATCTGATAGGCGGTAAATGTCTTTTTTGTATACATAAATAAGAATCTGAATTAATGAGCCAATTTAGGGCATTTATTGGGATATTACCAATGTACTATTTTAAGGCTTAAATGAAGGTCAATACATACCCAAGGATCGCACCTCCCAATACGATAAATGCACTGTTCACTTTTTTGTAGAAAAAAACGACCGTTAGACTAAGCACTAAAATCAAGATTGTTCGCCAATCAGTTAGGGTTTCTATACCCATCGCTATGCAAACGGCAACGATCAAGGCTACGGCAGCTACGTTAACCGAATTCAATATTGCTCCAATACTCTTGGATTTTCGCATTTTGGGAATTAACGGATTCAAAATCAAAACAAAAAGAAAGGATGGGAGAAAAATGCCTATTGTGGCGGCCAAAGCACCCCAAATCCCGCTCATTTGCCAGCCAATGAAGGTTGCCGTCGTCAAAACTGGTCCGGGGGTCATCTGCCCCACCGCAACGGCATCTAACAATTCTTGTCTTGTGAGCCAACCGTTAGTAACCAATTCTGAATCCAGAAAAGCAAACAAAACATAGCCGCTACCATATAAAATGGCCCCTACTTTTAAAAAGGTCAGGAATATTTTAAGGGTCTCAACCCTTATCGGGTCACTTCCTTGAAAAAGAAAAAAAGGGATAAAACTACCCAAACTATTCATTTGGCCTTTGATCAAATATAGAAGCAATCCTAAAAGAGCAGTTCCGAACAAGACAAGAATTTCGTTTACACCAAATAAACAAGCCGTCAAGGCAATGACTCCCAAAATAGCAAGCTCCGTAGTTTTTACAGCTTTTTTCCCCAAGCGATAGGCGGCCATAAGGATAATGGCAATTACTGCGGGTTTGATCCCATAAAGAAAGGGTTCTACCTCCGGTAATTGACCATATTGTTGATAAAACCATGCAAAAACGGAGGTAATAACAACCGCCGGGAAAATAAAACAAAACCCTGCTGTAAAAAGCCCCTTCCATCCTGCCCGTTCATGACCCACATGCATGGTCATTTCAGTGGAATTGGGACCCGGAATCAAATTGGTGGCACCCATTAAATCCAAAAAATGTTCCTGGGTCATCCACTTTCTTTTGGTGACCACCTCATCTTCCATCATAGCGATATGAGCCGCAGGACCGCCAAAAGCAATACATCCTAGTTTAAAGAATAATTTCGCGATTTCATTTATTCTAGATTTTTCAGGCATTTAGAAATAAATTGTTTTTGAATTGCTTGTATAATGGCTTTACCATTCCTTCTAAATTATTCCGAAGATAAAGGGTTTGCATCAAAAATCAATTTAGAAGATGCAAGACCGAAGACAAGTACGCCATTCAGGGGGTAAACTACCTCGGGGCAAGCCCACGAGGCATTCGTAAGAACGTAAACTTAAAATTTCGAGGCAAGCCTCGGAGCATTTAAATCTCGATTATCGAGTAAAGAAACCTGCCATAAAAATCCTATTTTTAACATTCCTTAAAACAGAAACCTATGATGCTCGCGCTGGACTATTTTAAATCTATAATTGGCAAAGATGCTTCGGAATCACCTTCACCCCTAACACGATGGTTGAACCCGACTGTAGTGAGCGCCGAGGAGGGCGAACTTGTGCTCTCCTATATTGTTCGAGATGAAATGCTTAACCCGCTAGGTGCACTTCATGGGGGTACAACGGCTGCCCTTGTAGATGATGCCATAGGCGCTGCGGTCTTCTCACTAGGTAATTCGCATGCCTATATGACTGTAAACTTGGCTGTAGATTATTTTGCTGGAGCAAAGTTGGGCGACAAAATATTCGCAAAGGCATCCATCGTAAAAAAAGGCAATCAGATTATGAATGCACAGTGCGAAGTTTGGAATGAAGATTATAGCAAAATGATTGCGAAGGGGCATTCCAACCTTATTAAATCGGCGATTAAACTGGGGTAAAAGTCATCCTGGTCTTTATAAGTAGGATATCATCAATAATGTTATCCAATTGTTGTGCGTCATTAAAAAAAACATCAATTAATTAATGAACTATCAAACATTTCAACCACATTCAAATTTAAAACCTTTTGTAAGTTGTTATTGGACTTTGGAAGTTCCTGCCGAGAACGATTCGGAAAGACAGCGGATTATACCTGATGGTTGTATAGAAATGGCATTTATTCTTGGAGACGACATTAAACGTTATACTTCGCAAGATGAATTTATACTACAACCTCGTGCAATGGTACTTGGACAAACTATTGAACCATTTTATATCGAACCAACAGGTTACGTAAATACATTTGCAATTAGATTTTACCCTTATGGATTTGCAAATTTCGTTACAATGCCTATTAAAGATTTAGCAAATAAAGAAACACCTCTAGAATTGTTGTTCGGAGCAAACACCGCTAAAGAATTGGAACAAAAAATAATTCAAGCAATCGACAGCGAAGAACGAATTGAAATCATAGAAAGCTTTCTTTTAGAAAAGCTGAATGACAAAACAACCATTGACAATATTGTAAAAAAAACCGTTGATGCCCTTTTATCATCAAATGGAACTGAATCTATAACTACCATTCTTAAAGAAGATTTGTCCAAAAGAAGACAACTCGAAAGAAATTTTAAAAAACAAATTGGTGTCAGCCCAAAACAATTAGGTAAAGTAATCCGACTTCAAACTGCTTTAAAAATGTTGCTGAACAAAAAAATGGACAACCTAACGAACATTGCATACGAGAGTGAATATTTCGACCAAGCACATTTCACAAAAGACTTTAAGGAGTTTACTGGCATCAACCCGAAGGAGTTCTTAGGTAACGAAAATATGGCTCTTTCAACACTCTTCTACAAATAAACAAGGTGTCGCATTTTTACAATTTTAGGCTTCACAAATAATTCATATTTATACCTTGAATTTAAACAGCAAATATGAAAAAGACAATACTTTGTAGTGCGATTATATTTTCCTTTTGCATTATAGTTTGTAAAGGTCAAGACAAATCCAATCCCGAGAACCAACAAGCCGAATCAAACGAAACACCAAAAACAAACGATATGAAAAGTTTTATTTCCATTTTTGAAATTCCGGCAACAGAAATTTCAAGAGCAGTCGATTTTTATCAGATAATTTTAGATATTAATATTGAAAAAATGGAATTCCCAGAAATGCAAATGGGAATATTCCCATACGAAGGGCAGATGGTAACAGGAGTTATTATGAAAGCCGAAGGTTACAAACCATCTGCGGATGGAGTGACCATATATCTAAATGGAGGAGATAATCTTCAAATAATTCTTGATAAGGTCGAAAAGAATGGCGGAGAAATAATTGTTCCAAAATCACTTCACGCAGATGAAAGCGGATATTACGCAATATTTCTCGATTCGGAAGGGAATAAAATTGGTCTGCATTCACCAAACTAAACGTGGAAAAAAGAACGCACGCACAACAATGGCTATAAGCAATACGGGCCTTGGTGCTTGCCGAAAGGTAGCTGTGTAAATCGAAGTCCACAAAGCCTTATTTTGAGTTTTTATAGTTAAATTTAAAAACAAAAAATAGGGCTTTTGCTATTTGCCAAACGGAAAGGCTTGCGTTTAAAATCTCCCGTATTGCTCAGAGCCGAACCGTTGTGTCTCATTATTAAGCCTAGTATATTATAGATAAAAAAAGGAAAATAATTTCAACACAATTCAGTAACTAAAACAAATGATAAACACCCTACGTAAATTGTCTTTTTTATTGTTTTTAACAATTTCGTCCTCAATTTTTGCGCAAGACAGTCTTCTTTTTCAGCCTGAGCAAATGCATAGGGATTTGTCCAAATTTAAGAACGCCTTAATTAAAACACATCCAGGAATTTACGAATATCAAACACCTGAAGAATTTGAGCAATTTACGAATCAATTATTGTTGGAAACTTCTAAGCCCCTCAAGGGTAAAGTATTTCATAACGTTGTGCTGAAGCTTATTGCCAAAATTCATGACGGGCATACCGGTGTATATTCTATTGGTCCACTAGGTGAGTCTTTCAAACATTATAAACGCTTACCTTTTCAAGTTTTTATTAAAAACCAAAGAATTTACATCGTTAGAAACATGAGCGACCAATCGATTCCTGATGGCTCAGAAATTATCTCCATAGATAACATTTTAAGCAATGAAATTGTTTCTAAAATGCTCCAACACTATTCTGCCGATGGGTTAACTACTTCTGGGGTGGAACACTACCTCGGGGTATCTTATCTATCCTTTAGCCGAACTTATCCCATTGTTTATGATGCCAAATCGACGTATAAAATAACATATAAAGACTATGTTACAAGAGAAATTAAAACCAAAACAGTCACATCGATTTCAAAGGAAGATTACTTAAAAATTGAACTCGAAAGATATGGTGCGAATTCAAATAAATTTAAAGAAAAAGCATTTGACTTTAAAATAAATGAAAAGGAAAAATACGCCTATTTACAGATAACGCGATTTTTTAAAGAAAGTTTCCAAGAACCGGAAACTACCTATCCAGATTTTTATAAAAAATGTTTTAGGGAAATCGAAGAAAAAAACATTGAAAATCTGATTATAGACTTAAGGGATAATGATGGAGGTAAACATAGTAATGCTGCACATCTACTGAGGTATTTCATAAAAGAATCTTTTACACCTGTAAATGAAGTCACAACAAAAGGAAACGACAAATACTATCTGAATTATAATGATGCCGATACACTTTTTCTCAATAAGCAATTTGGTCTAAAACAAAAATTAAATGGGGATTATAAAGTTACAGATTTTGACTACCTGACAGGGTTGAAAGTTTTTGAACCCATCGATAAATATCAGTATAAAGGTAAAATTATCGTTCTAATTGACGGTGGTGCGTCATCAGCAGGAGGCTCAGGGCCGGCGATATTACAGGAATATACTGATGCTATTTTCGTTGGAAATGAAACATTTGGTACAGCAGGAATTAGTAACGGTGTCAACAAAATTCATGTTTTAGGGGAAGAAACTGGAGTTGTCGTATATATACCAGTTATGCATTCCGATATTCCGATAAATAAACACCTGAAAAGAAGAGGGGTATTGCCAGATTATGAAATTTCAAATACCATACACGATATTATAAACAAGCGGGATGTTGTAATGGAATTCGTTTTAAAAAAACTATTAAAATAAACGTCATAAATAAAAAACGAGGTACAACAGCGGCCATTATTCAGCGTGGCGGAAATACCAATATGAAACTAAAAATAATACCTACGGCTGATTTTTATTGTGGAACTGTCCTGGCAGACGATTCCATGCCGAAATCATAGCCAATAGTTAGGTGCAATTAGATCAAACTATTATAATCAAACGATTTTTAGAGGATTTTAACAACATAATAAAATTTAAATGAGAATTTTAATAGAAGAGAATATTCATCTTTTTGTAGACATCGAAGGTGTTAGTTTAGTCCCGGATGCCTCAATAATGAGAGAAAAACCAACATTAATTCTTCTTCATGGAGGACCTGGTTATGATCATGCTAGCTTCAAGCCTGCTTTCTCTCAACTTTCTGACATAGCTCAAATTATCTATTATGACCAACGAGGACATGGCAGAAGTGACAAACGCCCGATGGACGAATTGACACTTGACAACTTAGCAGACGACATAGTGAAACTCTGTGATACTCTTGGCATTTTAAAACCTATTGTACTTGGGCAATCTTTCGGAGGGTTTGTTGCTCAAAGGTATATTGCAAGACACCCAGAACATCCTTTAAAAGTAATATTATCTAGTACATCTCCAAGTTTTAGACTTTCTCAAAAACTAGCAATGTTTGAACAACTAGGAGGTTTAAAAGCGCGCAGTGCCGCTGAGAATTTCTGACAGAACCAAATGAATCCTCGTATAATACTTATCAAAAAGTATGTAGACCGTTTTACTCTTCTGTTCCTCCTGTAAATAATAATGGTTCATTGCGTTCAACATTTAATGGTGAGATACTTTTCAAATGGATAAATGGAGAATATCCGAAAATGTCCCTTCTTCCGGGCTTAGCAAGGGCTCAATGCCCTGTACTTGTACTTGCCGGACAACTTGACCCTGTATGTCCTATAGAGGCGTCTCTAGATATTGTTGCGGCCTTACCTAAGCAGTATGTGCAATTGGAACAGTTCCCCCATTGTGGTCATGGTGTATGGAGAGATGATCCAAATGCAGCCTTCCTTCGAATCCGTCGGTTTATTACAGAATAAATGAATCCTGTAAAAAACTGCACCTAACAAAGAACTGAGCTAAAAAACAGTTATAAATTTCACATCTTACTTTCTTTCCTTCAATTTAAGCTAGAAAAAATTGGAAATGCTTTCAGATAAAGTAATATCATTTATCAGAACACCTCATATAAATGGAGGACATAGGGACATTGAGGCAAAAGGTTGGGTGAAAAAGAAAGTTGAAGCCATAAAAAAAGGTTCGGAATGTATTATTTCACACTTGTAGAAAAAGCTATACCAATAATGGTAACGCTTGTAATTAATTTAAAAAAAATAAAAATGTAACAACCCCTCCCGGCCTTTTACCCGGCAGGAATTGAAAATGATTCTTCAAAAAACCCAAAAGAAAATTCAGGAATTTAAAACTGTTTCCTTGCTCTCTTATTTCTACTGCTTCTAAAATTCCTACTACCTTTTGTCAAGTAACTGACCAAAGTCATTGCAACTCCGAGTACAATAACTGAAATGATAATATAAAAAGCCTCGTTCGGTATATCCATGACTATAAGATACAAAAAATGGCTGAATTTGTTATGAATTTGAAAAAGGGTCTTTAGCTGTACTTGAAACTTGGATTAAAAACCCTCATGAATTTTCCGGCGGCCCTAGGTAGGCAGGTGAGGTTCTTATCTCGTAAAGTAGTTACTAAATCACACAACCATATCTTATCCAAAGACTTTACAAGCATTTTCTTAATTCACCATAAATAGCGCATTGGCAAAAAACAATTTTCCATTTTCCCAGAAGCCTCTAAACAAGGGATTATCTATCATATAAACTATAGCGCCACTACCATGTTTCTCTACTCCGAAGACTAGGCTATTCGCTATTCTCTTTTGTGCTTCGCTGCCGGCAAAACCAGAAATGGGATTTGTATTGTCTTCCTCAAGATATACAACGGAACCATTATCCAAATAATCATAGGCCTCCGCCCCAAGTTTTAGGGTAAAATAGCTGTCTTCGTACCCATAAGCAAGCGGGTGGGTAGCATCTACCTTTGTTTTAAAAATAGCCCCGGTAATGACCTTTTTAATCTGGTCTCGTTCTGTTTCATCATACGCCTGAACGGTAATAGTACTGTCTTTCTTATTTTCTTTAGGCTTTAAACCAAATCCGTTTTCTCCCGTAAGGTTTTTTATGGATCCGCCCATTGCAATTAATTTCCCGCCATTTTCGACCCATTCCTTGAGGTCCCTTAATTTTGATTCGTTTAAAAAGCTTTTGTATCCTCGTCCTCCGGGAAGTATGAGTACATCATAATCTGATAAATCAACTTGATTTACATACTCACTATCCAAAACAGCTACCGGATAATGCAATTGTTGTTCAAAAAAGTGCCATATTTCGCCAAATCGTAAGGTCGAAGTTGGCTTACCCGTAAGGACGGCTATCTTAAGGTCGGGAACCATTTGTACATAATTAGAGCCGAAATCTTTCCCGCTTTCTACAAAGCCGGTTGTAGTGGCTGTCAGATTTTTATTGTGTTTCTCGGCAGTTTCATCAAGGATTTTTAAAAAGTCTTTATTCGCAACGTTGTCGGCGCGGGTAATTATAAGACTGCCCCGTTTATAATTTTGACCATCTATGGCGAAGGGTTTCATTGCATAACGTACCCTGACTTTTTGCCCTAATAAATCCGCTAAAAAACGGGCATCCTTCATACTGCTCCAATCTGTTAAAAATGCATACGCATTTTTATCCAGTGTATTTTTTGATCTTATTTTTTTGACAAAATCATTTGCCTGCATAGCTGTAGAAGAAGCTAGGGCTTCTAAGCCATAGGCATAGGGCAATGACCAAGCCGTGATGTCGTAGGTAACAGAATCACTCAACTTTGCTTTTGGTTCAAAGAATACTTTCACCAAAGTACCTTTCTTCTGGTCGGTGGAAACAATCAGGCTCTTTTCAGACGTTTTTACACTTCCTGTTTTTCCCGTTTTGTAATTGAAGCCTTTCAAGGTGGAATTGTTCCCAGAACCATACGTTATCTCGTGTTGGTCCAACAGTTTTGTAAGTGCATCCAACTTATCTACATCTCCATTTAAAACATAGGTCTTGTATTTGAAATTCTTATTCCGATAGAATTTTTTAAACTCTGAATTAAGTTTTTTTGCGTTCTTCGCAGCCACTTCAACGGTAGAAAGTCCGGTGGTGTGGTGGTGTGCAATTCTATCTTTTAAGGTAAGCGTATCACCTATTCTGGTTACGATTCCTAAACCCGCTCGCCCGCTTCCGCCCTGTTCATAGGTCATTCCAATACCACCATTATACGTAGGATACGTATCTCCATAACTGGGATATAGCAAATCAAAAACTTCCTTGGTAAAATAAAACCACCCATTTGCATCAAAGTATTTGGCGTGGTTCTTGCCCATGGTTTCTTGAAAATCGCGTTGAAAATTAGTTATGACTTCATGAAAGGGCTCTGCCGCCGGCGCGAAATAATATGGATTATCCACCCCCTGCTCATGAAAATCTACATGCACATGGGGTAACCATTTGTTGAAAAATTTCAGCCGTTGTTGGCTCTCAACCTGTGTGAGCCAAGCCCAATCCCGATTCAAATCGAACATATAATGATTAGCACGGCCACTTTGCCATGGTTCATGGTGTTCTTTGCTATTTTGATCTACATTATTCGGGCTATTCTTGTATTGATTATACCAATTTACATAACGGTCACGGCCGTCAGGATTGATACAGGGGTCCATTATAACAATCGTATTCTTAAGATATTCCTTTTTAACAGTGAGCAAATCATACAAGGTCTGCATCGAAGCTTCGGTACTTACACTCTCATTGCCGTGCACATTATAACTTAACCACACGATTGCCTTTGAGGGTTCACCCTGCCCAATTGTGTTTTTCAAATGTTCGGTGCGGATATTCTCCAAATCAGCCATATTCCCTTCAGATGACAAATAGGCAACCATTAAAGGGCGACGTTCGCTGGTTTTCCCATATTCGTGTAACTGCACCTGATTAGGAACCGTGGTGGCCACATACTGATAATAATCCACTACCTCATGATGGCGGGTGAATCGGGTACCCAACTCATAACCTAAAAATTCCGATGGAGATTTCAAGTCCTGCCCTGAAATAACAAACGAAAATATGAGGGTCAACGAAAGTATAAGTATTCTCAAACGACAAAGTTTTAGTTGATTAATTCTAGATGGGTATTTCAAGAAGTTTTGCGCTTAACAGTAGCTTCCCGAGCCTCTCAAATCTAAAGAATAAATAACAAAAAACAGGGTAGATCCGATACCCTGTTGAAAATCTTAGATTAAACCCATATTAAAGGAATTAACGTATTTTTAGGAGCGGAAAAAAACAAAGCGTTTTATATTAGCCTTAGAGACTGTTTTGAAATATGTCGTTAGAATTGTTATGGCCTATTTTTGATGCAGAATGAGGTAAAATTTTTAAGCATAGCATCGCTACGGTTCAAAATTTTAACGAAATTAAGCGCAAAAAGAGGCTATAAGAAAATAATCTAGAGATTTCCAAACAGTCTCTTACCACTCAGATTTATATGGATATTGATTGTATACCCTTTAAGAATACCGGTTACTTTTCTAGTTTAATATGTGATTATATTGATGAAAACCCAGCACTAAGACCGTTTTACAATCGCTTTCCGCATCTTAAGAACTTTAAAGTACAACTTGAAGAAAAAGCAGCTCATTTTCCCGATACCCATAGGGCAGTTCTGCGTGATTCACTTGTTAACCAGTATTCGGGAACAACGACTTCAAAAAAAACAAAACACAATATTCAGCTTCTTTCTGATCGAAAGACTTTCACCGTTGTCACAGGTCACCAGTTAAATCTCTTTACAGGGCCGTTGTACTTTTTGTATAAGATTATTTCCACCATTAATTTGACCGCACAGCTTAAAACAGCATATCCGGCGTACAATTTTGTGCCCGTATATTGGATGGCGACGGAGGACCACGATTTTGATGAAATCAATTACTTTAACCTCAGGGGAAAGAAACTACGCTGGAATAAAGATGTTAGCGGAGCTGTCGGCCGTTTAGAAACCAGCGGTTTGGACAAAGTTTTTGATGCGCTTAGCAGCGAAATGGGCAATAGTATGAATGCAGAAACCATAAAAGCGCTTTTTACCAAAGCTTATATAGCTCACGATAATTTGACCAATGCCACCCGCTACTTGGCCAATGAACTTTTTGGTTCTTATGGGCTTGTAATTGTTGATGGCGATGATGCCAGCCTTAAAAAACTGCTCATCCCTTATGCCAAGAAAGATATTTTTGAGAATAGTGCCCACAAAGAAGTGACCCAGACTATTTCCGAATTAAAAGGATTGGAAGAAGCTTATGGTATTCAGGTGAACCCAAGGGAAATCAATTATTTTTATTTAAAGGGTGCTATCAGGGAACGTCTTATTGAGCAAAACGGAAGTTTTTTTGTGAACGATACTGATATTGTTTTTACAAGGGCGCAGCTCTTGGTCGAACTCGAAAACCACCCCGAACGCTTTTCGCCCAATGTGATTGCCCGCCCATTATACCAAGAGGTAATACTGCCCAACCTTTGTTATATAGGGGGTGGAGGGGAAATCGCCTATTGGTTTGAATTGAAAGCCATGTTTGCTGCAATGCAAGTTCCCTTTCCCATATTATTGCTCCGTAACTCTGCATTGGTAGTTACTAAAAAACAACGTGCTAAATTGGAGAAACTAAACGTATCCCCTGAAAATCTATTTCTAAAACAGCACAGTTTTATCAATAGAAAAATAAGGGAAATATCCAATATTAATATTGACTTAGGGCCACAGAAAAAACATCTTGAGGAACAGTTTTCGGCACTGCATGAATTGGCCGAACAGACGGATAAATCATTTTTGGGAGCCGTTAAGGCGCAAGAGGTAAAACAGAAAAAAGGACTTGATAATCTGGAAAAGCGCCTGCTTCGAGCGCAAAAACGCAAACTGAAGGATCATGTTGTACGTATGACCGAACTGCAAAATGAACTATTCCCAAACCAGTCACTGCAAGAGCGTAATCAGAACTTTTCAGAATTGTATTTAGAACTGGGCGAAAAACTGATTCCAATGCTTATAAATGCACTTGAGCCATTAAAAATGGAGTTTCTAGTATTGAAATATTAATCTTCGTCCAGAAGATCATTGATCCTTTTGTTCCAGAATTCTTGACGGCTCAAATCCCTTGAGAAATTGGTATCCTTGTCATATTCATTCTGAAATTCGTTCATTCGAGCATTAATCTCCTTATAAATTGCCTTTACCTCCTTCCGGACATCCTTGGTAAACTTGGTTGTTGCCATAAGCTTTCGCATTTTTCGGGCAAAGATTTCCGAAATATCAAAATGCCGCTGTTCATGCTCCAAAATGGTTGCATTCACCAAGGTTGGGTTATACCATGACTTATTGGGATAAAAATGGGCGGTTACGCTAAAATCAATTTCGACCTCATCTTCTAATGAGCTTGAAGAAAACTTATAGGTAATGCCACTGGCAGTTATTGCAGCCGCTCTTTCATTGGTTGGCAATCCTTTAAAATCATCCCAAGAAAGTCTCAAATCAGATGACCAAGGGATGACATCGTATTCCTGCGCTGGACAAAAAGTTAGCCAACTCAAAAAAACAATAGGGCATATAATTTTTAGAGCTCCCAATGGAATAAGATTTCTTTTTCAATGTCTGGGTGCAAACTGTGATGAACGGGGCAAGTATTCGCAGTATGGATTAAAATTTTTCGCTCCTTCTCTGTCGCATTGGCAGGAAGGCTCAATTTTACCTCGATTTTAGAAATTCTTCTGGGATTTGCGGCCATATGTTTGGTAACCTCTGCCGTAGCGCCTGTCAAATCAACATCTAAAACCCTTGACTTTATACCCATCATCGTCAACATGCAACTTGCCAGACCTGTGGCGACGGTATCAGTGGGCGAAAAAGCCTGTCCTAAACCGTTATTATCAACAGGGGCGTCTGTAATAAAGGTATCACCTGAACGCAAGTGTTCACTAGTTGCTCTTAAATCGCCATTATAGGTTACTTTAGAAGTCATTGGCTAAGGGTTAATTTGTTTAATGCGCATATTCTTGTACGACATAATGTAGGCAGATCTATTAAAATAGCCTGATTCTATATCTTTTTCATAACTAAATTTATTGCCATTATACTCGGTTTCCCCTATGAGTTTGGAAATGGCGAACATATCGTTCTTATAGGCCAGTTTTAATAAAAGGTCATACGTAATATCAAAACCACGAATGGCAAACCGATCCGGTTTGTTACCAAAACGCTTTTCGTATCGTTTTATAAAGGAATTATTCCCCACCTCACGATATACTGAGGGGTAGGTAAAATTCAAATTCGATAAATGCGAAACAGATACGGCATCGTTGTCAAATGCCTTATTGCGATTTGTTGTAAACATGCGTACGATAGTTTCCTTGGTATTGTTAGAGTTCAGAATTGAGCTTACGCTAGGGACCAGCCTTTCGTTATCTGTTTCTAAAAACACCCAATTCTCCTGCTCAGTAGCGAGCAACTCCGTAAATTTTTCCAAATCCATCGAAATATTCTTTTCTTCCTCCAACAACTCCACTCTTCGGGCCTCGGGAAAACGATGCATAATCATCTTGGCGACCGTATCGTTCTTTGCATCTGCAATTACGATGATATTCTTGTCAACGGCCAGCGAATCCATATACGTAAACATTTTGTTTCGCAATACTTGTTGCGGCGTGTAGGTAAAGAACACATTGGGCATACTGGCTCCACTTCGAACAGGGATCGGAGCCAAGACCGGGACTTGTACATTGGAAGCCTTCGCTGCAACTTCCTGCACCGAGGGAACATCCAAAGGACCAAAAATGGCGCTATATTCGGCCAAATTCTCCCGTGCAAGGAGTTCCCTTGTTTTCGCTATGCTCAGCTCATTATCAAGGGTTTTAACGTCAATAGAAACACCCATGTCGGCAATAGAATCCATGGCAATCAGGGCACCAGAATATAAACCTAGGCTAGCCGCAACATCATTTCTTCGTTGAATGGTACTTTCTAAGGATTCCTTATCTGTCATGTCCATCTTGTCCAAACGAAAAGGTAGCATAAACAGCACCTTAGGCCTTACACTCGGATTAATGCTATCCAACAAATTAATTTTATCCAATACCAGGGAGTTACGAACTTCAAAATCCCCAGTTTGTTTTTTCGGAAGTTTTAAGACCATCCCTGCTTTTAAACCGTCCTTCAAAGCTGGGTTCAATGCCAAAAGTTCACGATAGGTAATGCCCAATTTTCTAGTTAGGTTATACTCCGTTTGCTTGGGCTTAACCTCATAAAATATGAAATTGTCCGTATTTACGGTACCGGCATCTATTTTTCGTTCTGGCACCCGGATTACCATTCCTTCCTTTAAACCACCTTTCTCGGTAATTTCAGGATTTAACCGTATGATTTCATCTGCTTTAACACCAAACTTTTTTTCCAGCTGGTAAAAGTTCATTTTTGGGGGAACGGTATAAGAAACGAACAACTTGGTTTCTTGATTTTTTAGGGAACCTCCAGCTTTCTTGGGTAATTTTAATTCTTGACCTTCAGCCAAGTAATTGCTCGTCTTTGATAAGGTAGGATTCAAGTCCACCAAACTATCAATAGTAATACCGTATTTGTGGGCAATGCTCCATCGGGTTTCCTTTGCTGCTACGGTATAGGTTTCGAAATCGTTTGGATCCATTGTTACGACATCCTTAGGGGCTACCCTCCTATATTTTGGAATCCGTAATACCATTTTCTTTTTCAACTGCACCGAATAAAGATCACGATTGTACCTTTTTATATCTTCCTCGGTAATATTATATCTTTTGGAAATGCCATAGAGCGTTTCCTTGCGTTTTACCTTATGCGATGTAAAGCCATAAGGCTCTTCTTGCTCCTCGGCACTTTCCGATTCTGAAGCTGTAGTAGTTGTCTGCGGGCTTGTGGTCGGTGGTATTTTGGCCTTATCCTTTGGAATTACCAAAATGGTGTTCGGCGTAAGACCCTGTCCTGCTTTTATTTCCTTATTATAGGTGAGGATATCTGCTGGGGATACGTTATACTGTTTTGCTACCTGCTCTAAGCTTTCCCCTTTTTTTACCTTATGGGTAGTGAATTTTTGGGCTGTCGCCTTGCAGCTAAACAGCACAAAAAATAGCAGTAAAATGATATTTTTATATAATCCTTTCATAATTATTCCCATTCTATGGTTGCAGGTGGTTTTGAGCTGATGTCATATACAACCCTATTTACACCCGGTACTTTATTGATGATATCGTTAGATGTCTTTTGTAAAAATTCGTAAGGGAGGTTTACCCAATCTGCGGTCATACCATCGGTACTTTCAACGGCTCGTAAAGCTACGCATTTTTCATAAGTGCGTTCATCGCCCATTACCCCTACACTATTTACGGGTAAAAGCATGGCTCCGGCCTGCCAGACCTTATTGTAAAGCCCCCAATCTCGCAATCCTTGAATAAAAATATGGTCCACTTCTTGTAAAATGGCCACTTTTTCCCGGGTAATGTCCCCAAGTATACGAATTGCCAATCCCGGACCTGGAAAGGGGTGCCTTCCCAGACGTTCATCACCAACATCCATACTGGCGCCTACCCTACGGACTTCATCCTTAAACAACATTTTTAAAGGCTCCACTACTTTTAATTTCATAAAATCGGGTAATCCGCCCACATTATGATGACTTTTAATGGTAGCGGATGGCCCACCCGTTGCCGATACCGATTCAATAACATCCGGATAAATGGTACCTTGCGCCAACCATTTGGCATCTTCTATCAAATGTGATTCATCGTCAAAAACTTCGATAAAAACACGCCCGATAATCTTTCTTTTTGTTTCGGGGTCACTTTCCCCAGCCAATTCATCCAAAAAGCGTGCCGAAGCATCTACGCCCTTAACATTAAGGCCCATGCCTTTGTATTGCTCTAAAACCTCTTCGAACTCATTTTTTCGCAGAAGTCCGTTGTTTACAAAAATACAATGCAAATGGGATCCGATTGCCTTGTGGAGCAGCACCGCAGCCACGGTGGAATCTACCCCTCCGGAAAGCCCTAAAATCACTTTGTCATTGCCAATTTTTTCTTTGAGTTCCGTAACGGTCTTTTCCACAAATGCATCTGGTGTCCATGTTTGTTTGAGTCCTGCAATATGCACCAAAAAATTCTCTAGCAACTGTTTCCCTTGTTTGGTATGGTACACTTCTGGGTGAAACTGAATACAATAGGTATCCTCCCCATTAAACTTAAAAGCAGCATTTTTAACATCATTGGTACTGGCAAGAAGTGTTGTATTTTCTGGAAGTTGTTTGATCGTGTCGGCGTGACTCATCCAAACCTGTGATCCTTCCGAAATTTCGTAGAAAAAGGGTTCTGAATTTGAAATGGCCGTCAAGTTCGCCCTACCGTATTCGCGTGTATTTGATTTTTCAACGTTTCCTCCATTAAAATGAGCTAAATATTGCGCTCCATAACAAATGCCCAATAATGGTTTTTTCCCTTTTATTTCGGACAAGTCTGGATGCGGTGCATCATCTGCACGTACCGAATAGGGCGATCCTGAAAGTATGACCGCATCATATTCAGAAAGGTCTTTAGGAGGATTGTTAAAAGGTTTGATTTCAGAAAAAATATTAAGCTCTCGAACACGTCTACCGATAAGTTGGGTATACTGGGAACCGAAGTCAAGAATCAGGACTTTGTTTTGCATGCGCAAAAATAGGAAAATGGAAAATTTGTGGAAGTTTTCTACCTAGATATTTACAATAGGTTTTTAACACAGTGTTGAAAATGTCCAAAGGAAAAGTTTATCTTTAAGACAAACCAAACACCTATGAAGCCCAAAATTGTATTTTGGTTTTTGTTTGTTTGTGTCATATCTCCCCCGCTCTGTGCCCAGCAAAATCAAAAACTGGATAGTCTTCTAAACGTTCTCAAAACACAAGAGGATGATACTATAAAAGTAGCGACTCTAGAAGAATTGTTCTTAGAAGAGTTTTATACGGATCCTTCAAAAGCGAAAAAATATATTGAAGAAAGCCTTGAACTTTCTAAAAAATTGGATTTTGCGGATGGCCAAGGGTTCGCCAACTATTATCTGGGTGCCGGTTATTATCAGACAATTGGCAAAAACGATTCTGCAAGGTATTATATCAATGAAGCGCTTTCTATTTTTAAAAAAATTAAACACGAGGAATACATTGTTAAAATGACAAATGCGCTAGGCGTTGTTGAATATACTTCAGGCAACTACCAAAAAGCAATTGAGTTTTATAATGTTGGTATTGAATATTCTAGGAAAAACAAACACTGGGACAACCTAGCCAACAGACTTGGAAACAAATCCTTGGCCTATATTAATAAAGGAGACTATAACCTTGGGGTGCGATACTCCATTGAATCTTTAAAACTGTTTGACAGTTTAAGTTCAAAATCAAATACACTGCAGCTTAAAATCCATACCGCAACCGCCTCGGTTAGGGTGGGATATGCAGAAATGGGATTAGAGAATTATGAAAAAGCGCTAGAATATTTTGAACGTGCCCTACATATTTATAATGAAATAGATGACGTGGTCCATATGGGTCATACCTACTCTGATATTGGCAATGTGCATTTAGAACTTGGAAACTATGATCCAGCCATCGAAAATTATTTAAAAACCCTTGATATAGCAAAAGAAAAGGATGTTCCTATTATGAGAGGTTATGTTCTGGTCAATCTAGGAAAAGCTTATGAAAAAAAAGGGAATTATGAAAAATCATTATCCATTCTTAGAGAAGGATTGCCCATTAACAAGGAATTTGGAACAAAAGATGACCTCGCCCTTAATCTAAAACAATTGGGACACACCTATATGAGAAAAGGTGATGCAGATTTGGCTCTTACATATTTCAACCAATCAATCGCTTTAGCAGATTCAATCAAAGCCGCTGAAATTTTATCTGAAGCATCGTTACATAGAGCGGAAGTGTATCTCGAACTTCAACAATATAAGAATGCATACCTTGACCAAAAAAAATATCAATTTATAAATGATAGCATTTTCAATACCAAAAAATCTCAGCAAATAGAGGAACTTCGTACTATTTACGACACAGAAAAAAAAGAACAACAAATAGCCTACCAAGAAAAAGAAATCACGGTTTTAGAACAAAAAGCCGAAATCAGCAACCTGCAAAAACTTCTAATGGGTATTGGTCTTTTGCTTTCACTCATAGGCTTTTATGCCATTCGTCAAAAAATGAAGCGTAACAAACTTGAAAAAGAAAAGGTAGATGCTGAACTCGAATTTAAGAAGAAAGAATTAACCACCCATGCCTTAAACCTTGCCCGTAAGAATGAAACTTTAGAAAATCTTAAGTCCAAAGCTGAAGAACTCAAAGAAAAGGGAAATACAGGTACAGGTTACAACCAATTGATACGCTCTATCAATTTTGACCTACAAGACGATAATAATTGGAAAAACTTCTCACGTTATTTTGAAGAGGTTCACAAAGATTTTAATAGTAATGTGAAAACTAAATATCCTGATGTTACCTCAAATGAGCTCCGTCTTTTGGCACTTTTAAAGATGAACTTATCCTCAAAAGAGATTGCCAACATCCTAAGTATTTCCGCTGAAGGGGTAAAAAAAGCGCGTTATCGACTTCGCAAAAAGCTAGACTTGTCTACCGAAGACTCTTTGCAAGACTTGGTGCTTAGCCTTTAGAATAAAGGAGTTTCGAGCCTGTCCACCTTTTGTCCTCAAGTTATTTTGGAGGTGTCCACCTCTTGTCCACCCCTGTTTTTTTACTTCCTGAAATCAACGCTTTAGGTTTGTGGTGTCATTGAAATTCAATCTAAACAATGACAACCGTTTTGTGGTCTTACTCGATAAAGAACTGCAGTCTAAAAATCGAGTAAGTCACACAAAACAGCATTTAAGTTGAACCACAAAACAAAACGGATTATGAAAACTTCATTTAAAAAAGCCTATGGCTTATTCAAACAAACCGCTGTACTATTTACAACAGTAATACTGCTCTTAAGTTCAGTTTCTTGTAGCAAAGACAATATGGACTGCGAGGAAAACAACTTAGGGACCCTTATTGTAACAAATACGAGATCAAAAGGAAGATTGAAGGTCTTTTTTAACAAAGAACCCAGGTCAGGTAATACTCCTGGGGATCTTAATATACAACCTGGTGAATCAGGAACTATGGATTTGCTTTCAGGGCAAATATCCATTTTCGCACTCCTTGATTTGTCTTCTTGCAATCCGGAGGGAACCGTATGCACTAATCGAACTGAAACTCTTGAAAGCAAAATAGTTGACTTATCCGCATGTCAAGAATTCAATATAGCATACTAAAATTATACATCTTTTAAATCCAATTTTATGAAAACTTATATCAAAATACCCAGTACTTTTTTAATGGTCACTTTACTTTCAATCGCAATAGGATGCAGCAAAGAGGATATCTCAGACAATACCCGACCCATTAGTGGGGCAAAGGCCGAAAATTTTAATGCACTAATGGCGAGTTTACCCTCGTTCAATCAACCTGATGAAATAGGTGAACCCGAAATTTTAGATGAAGACCCTCCTGAGCGGGACGATGAAGATAGTTCGTTAGAATGCTATACCACTTATTATAGACACGCTCCGGGTTTTAATGATATGTTAGCTTTAGACCCCTCGACCGATGTGATTTTTCCAGGAGCTATCCTAAAGGGTGAATCCATCCCGACAGGCGAATACATTCCCATTGTTGCAGATCGGGCACCGATTACCCTTTCCGCCTCACTGACCAATATAAGTGGTAGTCCTGTAGTTGAAGTTACAAACCCAAAATTATCCACCGTTCGACAAGGGGTGAAATCAATATTAGATCAGGAAGTCACAGGAGCCACTCCGGCAAGAATCAATTTTGAAATTTCTGAGGTTTATACCAAGGAGCAGCTGAACTTGGCCATTGGAGCAAATTATAGATCTGCAGCCGCAAAGGTTTCGGCTTCTTTTAACTTTACCAATTCAACGTATACGTACAAATATGTTCTCAAATACTTTCAAGTATATTATACCATCGACATGGATCCTCCTCGAAACCCCAGTGATTTGTTTACCGATACACCTGATTTAGATGCCTTTGGGGGTACCAATCCGGTATATGTTGCCACGGTCACTTATGGACGAATGATTATCTATACTATTGAATCGAATTCCACAAAAACAGAAATCGATGCGGCATTCAGCGCCTCATTTGCCTCAGGTGATGGAAGCGTAGAGGCCGAATACCAAAATACCATTGATGAATCGAGTGTGAAGGCCTTGGTCATTGGCGGTTCAGGTAGTGATGCTGCCCAAGTAGTAAATGGCCCGGCCGATGTTTACAACTACATCTCTGATGGAGGCAATTACTCCAAAGAATCCCCAGGAGCTCCTTTGTCATATAAATTGCGTTATTTAAAACAGGGGACTCCGGTAGCCCGAGTTGTTTTGGCTTCAGAATATGCCGTTCGGGAATGTGATGTAGCCTACCCTGTGTACAAAGTTACATTGGTCGAACTTACGTGCACAGGGTGCGAAGATGGCGATGGGGGTGCCGCAGCATTATATGGCACCATAAGTGGAGTAATGTACCATGCTGGTCAGCCTATAGACTCTAGAACGTTGTGGAGGTATACCAAAAGTAACACATTTTCCTTGCCAAAAGGTGATACCAAGGAGATACATAAAGGCCTTCAAACTGAATTCTCCAAACCTGATTATGACAAAGATTATATTCGAGTATCTGGTACAATGTCCGAATCTGATTTTGGTTGCCCTTTCGATTGTGATGATGATTTTGGCAATCCTTCACAGGAAATTTTTCTGAGTGAAGTGAAGCTGGGAGCACCAGCCTTGGAAAGGAATTTAAGTTTTAAAGGGCTGGTCAACGCAAAATTTAGCATTGAACGAATCAAATAGACAATTAATTTTGAGTTAGTTAAAAAACAAAAGCCTCGACATTTCTGTCGAGGCTTTTAATCAAAATCAAAAAACCAACCTAAACACATGAACTTTCTTATTATTAAAAATAATCTAATTCATAGCAATTTGTATATATAACAACCCATTCATACAAAACCCTACCTACTTTTTAATAATTAAGTCGAAAATCGCATTCTTCGTACTTCAAATCGTATTTTTGCCCTTCAGAAAAAATTATGCGCACAAAATCCGTCAAGAAAAACAAGATTAATGTAGTCACTCTTGGCTGCTCTAAGAATGTTTATGACTCAGAAGTACTTATGGGACAACTTCAGGCAAACGATAAGGAAGTTGTTCACGAGGAAGAAGGAAATATTGTGGTTATCAATACCTGTGGATTTATAAATAATGCCAAGGAAGAAAGTGTAAATACCATTTTGGAGTTCGTTGAAAAGAAAGAAGCTGGAACCGTGGACAAGGTTTTTGTAACAGGGTGTTTGAGTGAACGTTACAAGCCGGATCTACAAAAAGAGATTCCGAACGTTGATGAATATTTTGGAACCAGTGAGTTACCCAATTTACTAAAGGCCTTGGGGGCCGATTATAAGCACGAACTTATAGGGGAACGCCTTACCACTACCCCAAAAAACTATGCCTATCTAAAAATAGCCGAAGGTTGTGATCGACCCTGTTCTTTCTGCGCAATACCTTTAATGCGGGGCAAACATCGTAGCAAGCCTATCGAGGAGCTGGTAACAGAATCAGAAAAGTTAGCAGCAAAAGGGGTAAAAGAATTGATTTTAATCGCTCAAGACCTCACCTATTA
Organism: Aggregatimonas sp.; assembly: GCA_965238025.1. Classification (GTDB taxonomy): domain Bacteria; phylum Bacteroidota; class Bacteroidia; order Flavobacteriales; family Flavobacteriaceae; genus Pelagihabitans. Next base: position 4,033,383 of record OZ250162.1, read on the forward strand.
TGGTCTTGATCTTTATAAAAAAAGAAATCTGGCCGAACTGCTCACAAAATTGGTGAAGGTTGAAGGAATCGAGTGGATAAGGCTTCACTATGCGTTCCCAACAGGTTTTCCTTTGGACGTTCTGGATATTATGAACAAGGAACCCAAAATTTGTAACTATTTGGATATTCCTTTGCAGCACATTTCGGATTCTATCTTAAAAAGTATGCGTCGAGGCACCACACAGGTTAAAACAACAAAACTCTTACAAGACTTCAGGGCGGCGGTTCCTAACATGACCATTAGAACAACTTTAATAGTGGGTTATCCCGGGGAAACGGAGGAAGATTTTCAAACTTTAAAAAAATGGGTAGAAGCGATGCGTTTTGAACGTCTTGGTTGTTTTACCTATAGTCATGAAGAAAATACCCATGCCTATAAATTGGTCGATGATGTACCCGAAGAAGTAAAACAGGAACGTGCCAACGAAATAATGGAATTGCAATCACAGATTTCATGGGAGTTGAACCAGCAGAAAATTGGTCAGACCTTCAAATGTATTATAGATAGAAAAGAAGGAAATCATTTTGTGGGGCGAACGGAATTCGATTCGCCTGATGTAGATAATGAAGTGTTGATCGATGCTACCCAACACTATTTAAAACAGGGGGAATTCACTAACATCAAAATCGTAGAAGCTGCAGATTTTGACCTTTATGGGGTTCCCGCCTAGCACTCTGTGCTTATACTTCTACGTGGGCGTTCATAGATCGGTACAACCTACACCTTAATTTTTAGCGCCAATACTTATTTATTACGTATTTTCAAATACGATAATCAAACCTAGTACCTATGATTTATGTTTTGGCATTACTCCTTGCCCTTGCCTTTATTATTCTAGGAATCGTTAAACTTAAAATACACCCCTTTTTCGTGCTATTGTTGGCGGCGATAGGCTATGGTTTTATAACGGGTATGACAGTTAGCGATATTTTGGCCTCGATAAATGATGGCTTTGGTGGTCTTATGGGAAAAATTGGACTCATCATTTTCTTTGGGGTCGTCATCGGCACGGTTCTAGAAAAATCAGGTGGAGCGATGGTCATCGCCTCATGGATCTTAAAAATGGTCGGGGAGCGCTTTATTCACCTCGCTATGATGCTTACGGGTTATATGCTTTCTATTCCCGTTTTTGTGGATAGCGCATTTATTATGATGAATTCATTAAATAAAGTACTGTCCCACAAGGCCGGGGTTTCCTTCGCCGGAACAGCAACCGCTTTGGGACTCGGGCTTATGGCAACCCATGTAATGGTACCGCCCACCCCGGGGCCAATTGTCGCAGCGGCCTTACTCGAGGTAGACCTCGGTAGTTTAATTCTATGGGGGCTGGTTACCAGCTTACTGGCCTTGGTACCCTGTTATTTTTTTGCCACCCGTATCGCCTCAAAAGTAACATTGCCAATTCAATTGGAAAAAGTAGCCCAGGGGAGCTATCATCCAAAATTAGCAACTTCACTGTTATCGATCATAATTCCCATTATTCTGATTGTTATTAAATCATTGTTTGATTATCCAGACTTTAATTTAAAAACACATGGGCTTTATCCCTTCGTTTCCTTTGTCGGAACTCCGGTAATTGCCTTGTTAATAGGTGTTATATTAACCCTGCTCCTCCCTAAAAAATTAGACCACAAGGTATTTTCGGCAAATGGTTGGTTTGGGGAGGCCCTAAAAATAGCAGCACCAATCATGCTGATTACAGGGGCTGGGGGCATATTTGGAAAAATGCTCCAAAATTCGGGTATAGCTAATGCAATTACCGAAAACTTCGCTGATCTTAATATTGGATTGTTATTTCCTTTTTTGCTAGCGTCAAGCCTTAAAATAGCCCAAGGTTCATCAACAGTAGCCTTAATCACGACTGCCTCCATAATGGCACCCATAATGTTAGTGCTAGGGTTGGACGATCCTTTTATCAGGACCTTAACGGTATTGGCTATAGGTGCAGGCTCGGTCGTCGTGTCGCATGCCAACGATAGTTTTTTCTGGGTGTATACCCAACTTACAGGTATGAATGTTAAACAAGGCAATCAAACCCTTACCCTCGGCACCTTGGTTTTAGGGGTGTCCGCTATGTCAATTATCTTTATATTATCCCAACTACAGGGATAATACAATTTGGCCTATTAGAATGGAATAAGCAAAAACATTGCTAATTCTTAACGAAGGTAAAAAAGGCCACGGGCGGATCAACTTCGGTACCATTGCCCAGGGGAGCCTCCGTAATTTCAAAAATTGGTTCTGGAGGTGAGGTCACATTATCCGCAGAGTTAAACGATAGCCCACTATCGGTTCCCGAATCGTATGATATACTAGCAACCGTAAATGTATTCAAAAAGGCACCTTCACTAAATAGCCGAATATCTTCAATTGCCACAAACCAATCGGGACTGGGAGCGATCATGCTAACTAAAGATATAAGGGGAAACTCTTCGGTAACATTTATAATAAACGAAGTTTCTGTTGTGCCAGTAGCCAGCCCACCACGGGAATCGATAAAGCTAAGCGCTCCCCCCGAGTTGACTATGTCCTGAATTTCATTGGAAATGGCAGCATTCTGACCTCTTTCGGCAACATCTTTTATTCCTAAACTGGCCAATTGTCCGTCTTCAAAAAACCGAATTCCCGGCTTATGCGTCATTCCAACCATATTTGAAAAATGGTTGTTCGAAGGAAAATCAATCGGATGGTTTGTTCTATTCCAATTGCTTGTAAATGTCACTGTATAGGAGGCAGTTTGTTGATTCACGGTAATATATCCCGTTTTCGTTTCCGTATCCGTTCCTGCAGCATTGGTAACACTTAGCGTTACGCTATAAACACCAAAATTATTGTAGCGCACCATCGGATTCCGTTCCGTACTATTTGCGGGACTACCTCCTTCAAAAGACCACTCCCAAGAGTCGGGTATATTGCCACTGGTATCTGTAAATACAATACTCCGTCCACTTGTAATCGTGGTTTCCGAAGCTGTAAAATCTGCAACTGGCTCGAGTACTGGTTCAGAAACAGAGATATAATCCGTCTTTGTCTCAGTGTCTTCCCCATCTTCATTGGCAACAGTTAGGGTAACAGAATATGTTCCCGCATTGGGATAGGACACTGATGGGTTCTGTTCAGAACTCGTAGCCGGGTCACCACCCGGGAATTCCCAGGCCCATGAGGTAGGTGAATTTGTACTTTCATCGGTAAAGGAAAGGTCCTCCCCAGCTTCGATAGCGGTCTCCGAACCGGAAAAAGCTGCCAAGGGGGGCGTTTCTATTCTTGAAACCGAAATATAGTCTGTCTTTGTCTCAGTATTCTCCCCATCTTCATTGGTCACCGTTAAGGTAACAGAATATGTTCCAGCATTGGGATAGGTCACCGATGGGTTCTGTTCCGAACTCGTTGCCGGATCGCCACCCGGGAATTCCCAGGCCCATGAGGTAGGTGCATTCGTACTTTCATCGGTAAAGGAAAGGTCCTCCCCAGCTTCAATATCCGTCTCCGAACCGGAAAAAGCCGCCAAGGGGGGCGTTTCTATTCTTGAAACCGAAATATAGTCTGTCTTTATCTCGGTATCCTCCCCATCTGCATTGGTCACCGTTAAGGTAACAGAATATGTTCCCGCATCCGTATAGGTCACCGATGGGTTCTGTTCAGAACTCGTTGCCGGATCGCCACCCGGGAATTCCCAGGCCCATGAGGTAGGTGCATTCGTACTTTCATCGGTAAAGGAAAGGTCCTCCCCAGCTTCGATAGCGGTCTCCGAACTGGAAAAAGCCGCTAAGGGGGGCGTTTCTATTCTTGAAACCGAAATATAGTCTGTCTTTGTCTCAGTATCCTCTCCATCCTCGTTGGTCACCGTTAAGGTAACGGAATATGTTCCTGCGTTGGGATAGGACACCGATGGGTTCTGTTCAGAACTAATTGCCGGGTCACCACCCAGGAATTCCCATTCGTAACTCAATGCGTGCTCCGATTCCTCTATAAAACTAATGGTCTCTCCAGCAACCAATGTTGTTTTAGAAGCTGAAAAAACAGCTTTTGGAAAAACAGGTTCCTCGAATTGATCGTCATCACTAGAACAACCTAGCAGAATAAGAATCGCAAGCGAAAATAGTTTTTTCATGGCCTAATACTATAAGATTTTATACTTCAAGGGGTTTAACGCGCCCCGTAATGTTCCGACAAAGATAAGTTTCAATAATCTCAAATAAATCACAAGAGTATCACAACTATATTTCAAAAAGGATGATTCCCCAAGCGGGAAATCATATGAAAAGTCGAATATAAGATTGGTTTAACCAGTTGCAGCCAAAAAAACCCTATATTAAAGAATCGTTTAAAAATAATCAAGATTTGGAGTCTTTTCGTCTTAACTAATGGTTAAAAAAAAGAACAATGGAATATAATCATAGAAGTATATTTGTTGGCGGTTCAATAGAAGCTCAAGGAATCGCCAGCAGATTGGAGACAGCTGGGATAAAAACTTTAGTGAAAAATCATGGGGAGTCTGCGCTTCTTGCCGGTTTTGCTTCTGCGCTTCCGGGTGAGACGGAAGTATTCGTTACCGTCTCTGATTTAGATCGGGCAAAGGCAATTTTACATGATATCGGCTAGCCTTAAAAATTGAATGTGTTCACTTTTTCCTTCGCCCTACGAAAGTCGACCATGATTTCATCCACTATGTCCTTTGCCGGCATTATTTTGTTTATCAGCGCCGATACTTGACCGATTTCCAATTCACCCTCTTCCATATCGCCCTCGAACATTCCTCTTTTGGCTCTGGCGCGACCCAATAGTTTTTTTAATTGTTCCGGACCGGCCCCATTTGCGTAGGCATCTTCCACATCTTGATAAAACTTATTCTTAATCATGCGAACAGGTGCCAATTCCTTTAGGGTTAATTGGGTATCGCCCTCGCCAGCAGCAACTACCCTATCTTTAAATAATTGATGCGAAGAAGCCTCGTGACTTGCGACAAATCTGCTTCCAATTTGTACCCCATCGGCGCCCAAAACCATTGCCGCCAACATAGATTCACCATTGGCAATTCCTCCAGCAGCGATTAAGGGAACAGCAATTTTTTCTTTTACAGCAGGAATCAAGGTCATGGTCGTCGTCTCGTTACGACCATTATGCCCACCCGCTTCAAAACCTTCAGCCACCACGGCATCAACACCGGCGTCTTGAGCTTTTAATGCAAACTTCAGGCTACTTACTACATGAACGACAGTAATTCCCTTTTCCTTTAAAAAAGAGGTCCACGTCTTGGGGTTTCCTGCAGAGGTGAACACTACCTTAACACCCATCTCCACAATTATCTCCATCAATTTATCAATATCCGGGTATAGCATTGGAATATTTACTCCGAACGGTTCGTCGGTGGCCTGTTGGCATTTTTCAATGTGCTCCCTAAGCACTTCGGGATACATACTTCCAGCACCAAGCAATCCCAATCCACCAGCATTAGAGACCGCTGATGCCAACCGCCAGCCACTGGCCCAGATCATTCCCGCCTGTATGATCGGGTATTTGATTTTGAAAAGTTCAGTGATTTTATTTTTCATTCTGCAGTCTGTCTGTTCGAGCGCAGTCGAGAACAAAATTTAAGATGAATAATCCCTCGACTGCGCTCGAGGGGATTTCGAATCATTTTAAGATATTACTCCGGATCCGATTAACTCATCACCCAGATACCAAGCAACAAATTGTCCTTCCATAATGGCGGACTGCATATTTTCAAAGTCAACATACAATCCTGAATCAACCTTATATAAGGTAGCCCGCTCCAATGCTTGACGATATCTAATCCGGGCTATTACTTGCATCGTTTCGTCAACCTTTAACGCCAAATCTGGGCGTACCCAATGCAGTTCATCGTTCTTAACAAAAAGTGTTCTTCGATACAAACCTGGATGCGATTTACCTTGTCCCGTATAAATTATATTTTCCTCGACATCCGTTTCTATAACAAATAAGGGTTCTTTGGTTCCTCCTACATTAAGGCCTTTTCGCTGTCCTTTTGTAAAATAATGAGCTCCTTGATGCTCGCCAACTACTTTGCCATCCGCTATTTGATATTCTGGTTTTTCGGCATGAAAGGCCAATTCCCTTTCTTTACTATCAAAGGTTGGGACGGCCTTATTATACTGGGGAATGCCTATGGGCACTTCAACAATGATACCTTTCTTAGGTTGCAATTTTTGTTGAAGAAATTCTGGTAGTCTTACTTTTCCAATAAAACAAAGCCCTTGTGAATCCTTCTTATCCGCAGTTATCAATCGGTTTTCAGCAGCTATATTACGTACCTCCGGTTTTTCCAATTCCCCAATAGGGAACAGGGTTTTTGCCAACTGTTCTTGGGACAGTTGGCATAAAAAATAGGACTGGTCTTTATTACCATCAGCGCCCGCTAGCAATTGAAAGGTCTCACTCCCATCTGCATTGACCAATATGCCTTTTCGGCAGTAATGCCCTGTCGCAACATAGTCGGCCCCAAGCTGTAGGGCAATCTTCATAAATACATCGAACTTGATTTCCCGGTTGCACAGCACATCAGGATTGGGCGTACGTCCTTTTTCATATTCATTGAACATATAGTCAACGATACGTTCTTTGTACTCCACACTCAAATCAACCGTTTGAAATGGAATACCAAGTTTTTCCGCTACGATAAGGGCGTCATTGCTATCTTCCAGCCATGGACATTCTTCGGAAATCGTAACTGAATCATCATGCCAATTTTTCATAAAAAGGCCTATTACATCATACCCCTGTTCTTTCAGCAAGTATGCGGCAACGCTAGAATCTACTCCTCCAGAAAGTCCTACAACCACTTTTTTCATTTCATACCATTAACAGCATGCAAAAATACAAAACACAACATTCAAAACCTCACCGTCCTTCATCCAGATTTTGCAAATACTAAATTCCAAAGTTCTTTTGATTTTTAAAGCACTCGAAAACTGCAAACAACATCATAAGATGTTTTAGCATACAAAATAGACGACTTTACAACTAAGTTTTTTTTTCGTAGGAAATAAATCACATTTTTACCGTCGCAAATCTTACCAGACTAAACCTAATTAATGCTAAAAACCCCAGCCAAATGGCCGGGGTTTTTTATTGCTCAATAAAACCGTTTACTTGATCGATAACACATTTTTGGTAATTATCTCCTTACCGGTATGTACTCTAAGTATATAAAGTGCTGATTCCAATCCGTCATCTATCGGTAATCGGATCGAGTTAAAACCAGGTATTACGTCTTCCTTCTTAAAGGTTTTAACCAACCTACCGTTAAGATCCCAAAGTTCAATTTTCACCTTGGCCTCGTATCCAATCTCCACCCTTAGATTCAAATCATTTCTAAAGGGTAGTGGATAAGCCTCAACAGTTGTCCGAGAGACCTCATAATTAGTCTCAACCACATTCCCATTCGTTGGGGTAGAAGAAACATTTCCTTTTACGGTATCAGTAGGTCCTGGATCACAGTCTTCGATACAATTCTCACGGCATGTATTACCCGCATGGGCTATAATGTATAGATCTTCGCAACCGAATCCAGAAACATCAACCACATAAGGTACCCCATCTTCCAGTCCGCTATAAGGATACCGTCCCGGTGCTACCGTCGGTTTTCCTTTCTTGGTGGTTGGAATTGGTCCGCAACCTATATATAAATGGGTATCGCTGATTGTAAATCCATCGTTCATGTCATAAGTAACCGTTACTTCATTGTTATGATAAGAAACGGACAGCTTTCCGGCCAAGTCTCCTTTGGAAGTATCGCATTGTCCAGCACCGGCCCAAACATCGAAGGTTAGGTTATCACCCCCTGAAATCTGATTGGTCCAGCCCCATCTACTAAATCCGTAGTCGCTGAAACACTCCCCATCGTCTCCTTTTACATAAGACGTGTCACATTCTTCTACACAAACTTCTTCACAATCTGCTTTTGGGTCACAATCCGAGGTACAATCCTCATGGCATGTATTACCCGCATGGGCTATAATGTATAGATCTTCGCAACCTAATCCAGAAACATCAACCACATAAGGTACCCCATCTTCCAGTCCGCTATAAGGATACTGTCCCGGTGCTACCGTGGGTTTTCCATTCTTGGCGGTTGGAATTGGTCCACAACCTATATATAAATGGGTATCGCTGATTGTAAATCCATCGTTCATGTTATAAGTAACCGTTACTTCACTGTTATAATATGAAACGGACAGCGTTCCAGCCAGGTCTCCTTTGGAAGTATCGCATTGTCCCGCACCGGCCCAAACATCGAAGGTTAGGTTATCACCTTCTGAAATCTGATTGGTCCACCCCCATCTGCTAAATCCGTAATCGCTGAAACACTCCCCATTGTCTCCTTTTGCATAAGACGTGTCACATTCTTCTACACAAACTTCTTCACAGCCACAATCTTCAACTACAATTTCGAAAGTACAATTATCACTACATCCATTTACATCTGTAAAGGTGTAGGTAATTAAGTGGCTTGCAATACCTGCTATGCTTGGATCAAAATCATAGGTCCCATCCATGTTGTCTACCACTCCTGTTCCAGAATAAACACCACCTAGTGTTGCTCCTGTTAGTGCTATAAGCCCTGCATCTAAGCATACTGGCTCATAGGTTGGGCATTCCACAGTAAGTGGAGTAGCTGGAGCTACTGTAGCTTCACACGAAGCGGTACATCCGTTGGTATCGGTAACCGTAACGGAGTAAGTGCCTGCTGCGAGTCCTATGGCTGTAGCTGTTGTTTGACCATCACTCCAAAGGATACCGGAAATGCCTGCACCTGAGTTGGTTACGTTGACTGTTGCGGTACCATCGTTAGAAG